>NZ_JBBMQQ010000002.1:0-262500 GCF_038900095.1 Hoeflea sp. AS16
GGCTCAGGCTCAGGCTCAGGCTCAGGCTCAGGCTCAGGCTCAGGCTCAGGCTCAGGCTCAGGCTCAGGCTCAGGCTCGATGACCGGGTCGGCAGCCAGTTCGTCCGGGGTCAGCCCGTCCTCCGGGCCTTCTTCCACCGGTTCTGCATGGACCGGCGGTTCGTCAGCATGTGCGTCGTCGAGCCGGACATCCGCATCCTGCGGTGCGGGCTCCTGTGGTCCTTCCGGAACAGGGGCCAGGACCGGATCGGCGGACAGTTCCTCCGGCGTCAATCCGTCTTCGGGAGCATGGTCGACGGGCTCGGCGTGTACCGGTGGTTCGCCGGGGCGCTCTTCGCCGGCTGGCACCGCTGCCTCAACCGCGGGATCGGGAGCCGGTGCGCCTTCCTTGTCTTTCCCGAAGGAGAAAACCTTTTTGATGAAGTTGAACGCCATGCGGGCTCGGTACCTTTTCGATGTCAGTCTGCGGCGAAATCCGCCGTTTGCATTTGATCCACCGGCCCGGCTACCACGTCGCCGGTCAGGTGATCCGCGGTGCGGCCATTGACCCTTACCAGAGCCATCTGGCCCCGTGGCGCGTCAGGCGCAACCACCGGGGTGAAATTTTCTGTTCGCGCGGTGCCTGAAAACTCGACCAGCACCGTGTGCGTCTGTCCCGCCGCAGCCATGGCGGAGAGGTGGGCATCATAGGCCTGTTCTCCCCGTTGTCTCAAGCGTGCGGCGCGCTGCTTGACCAGCCCGCGGTCGAGCTGCGGCATCCGGGCGGCCGGTGTTCCCTGCCGCGGCGAATAGGGAAAGACATGCAGGAAGGCAATGCCGCATTCGTCGATCAGTTCCAGCGAGCGGGCAAACATGTCCTCGGTCTCGGTCGGAAACCCGGCAATCAGGTCGGCCCCAAAGGCGAAACCGGGCCGCAAGTCGCGGACCTGACGGCAGAACCGCACCGCATCGTCGCGGCCATGCCGCCGCTTCATCCGCTTGAGAATCACATCGTCGCCATGCTGCAGCGACAGGTGCAAATGCGGCATGAAGCGGGGTTCGTTTGCGATCAGGTCCATCAGCGTGTCGTCGACCTCGATCGAGTCGATCGATGACAGCCGCAGCCGCCTGAGCTCGGGCACCTGCCTGAGGATGGTGGCGGCCAAGGTGCCGAGCGTCGGGCTTCCGGGAAGATCGGCGCCATAGCTGGTGGCGTCGACGCCGGTGATGACGGCTTCCTGGTAGCCGTTGCCGACGAGCTTCTCGATCTGTTCGACCACCGCGCCCATCGGCACCGAGCGGGAATTGCCGCGACCATAGGGGATGACGCAGAAAGTGCAGCGGTGATCGCAGCCGTTCTGAACCTGGACGAAGGCACGGGCATGGCCTTCGACCGCCTCGATCATCTGCGGCGCGGTCTCGCGCACCGACATGATGTCGTTGACGCGGATCTTCTCGCTTTCGGCAACACCGAAATCGGGCAGCTTGCGATAGGTCGCGGCCTGACCCTTGGCATCGTTGCCGATCACCGCGTCAACCTCGTCCATCGAGGCGAAGGTTTCGGGTTCGGTCTGGGCGGCGCAACCCGAAACCACGATGCGGGCTTCTGGGTTGTCGCGCCGGGCGCGGCGGATGGTCTGGCGGGCCTGGCGCACCGCGTCGGCGGTCACCGCGCAGGTGTTGACCAGGATCGCGTTGTTGAGGCCCGCCGTCTCTGCGGCCTTGCGCATGGTTTCCGATTCATAGGTGTTGAGCCGGCATCCGAAGGTGAGAACGCGAACACCGCTCACGCAGCCACCTCATCGGCCTGCCAGTCTCCGGTCAGCGGATCGACGGTTCCGGAAAATTCCCATTCGGCGGGGCCGGTCATGATGACGTGGTTGTCCTCGCGCCATTCGATCTTGAGCGGCCCGCCCGGCACATTGACGGTCACGGTCCGCCCGGTGCGGGTGGTACGGGCGGCGGAGACGCCGGCGGCACAGGCGGCCGAGCCGCAGGCCCGCGTCAGGCCGACGCCGCGTTCCCAGGTTCGCAGGTCCAGCGTCTTGTCGTCGATCACCCGGGCGATCGAGATATTGGCGCGCTCGGGGAAGATCGGGTGATTTTCCAGAAGCGGCCCGAAACGTTCGAGGTCATGGGACCAGACGTCATCCTTGACCCAGAAGATCGCATGCGGGTTGCCCATCGACGCCACCGAGGGGGAATGCAGCACCGGATCGTCAATCGGGCCGATCTGCAGCTCGATGCGGGTGGTGTCGTGAAATTCCTCCGCCAGCGGGATCTTGTCCCAAGCGAATTCCGGCCGGCCCATGTCGACGGAAATCAGCCCGTCATCATGTTCCTGGGCGGTGAGAATGCCGGCCAGCGTCTTGAAGGTGAAGCTCTTGCGCCCGGTTTCGGATGCCAGCGCCTGGACCACGCACCTGGTGCCGTTGCCGCAGGCCTGGGCGCGGGAGCCGTCGCGGTTGAGGATGTCGATGCGGTAATCGACACCGTCGATGTCGGTGTCGTGGATCGCCATGATCTGGTCGAAACCGGTCTTGTCGCCGCTGGCCAGCGCGATGGCGGCTTCAGGCGTCACGGCATCCTTGCTGCCACGCATGTCGATGACGACAATGTCGTTGCCCAGTCCGTTCATCTTGGCAAAAGGAACCGTTGATTCCATGACGCGCACCCGTTTCATGTTCGGGGCCTATATGGCGGAAAAATGCGGTGATTACCAGTGTCGGCGCACCGGCCGTTCACTCAGGCCACGGAAGGGTAATCCCAGGATTCGCCGACATGCAGCGGCCGGAAGCGGTCTTTGGAGACGCCTTTCTCGGCAAGCTTGGCCTGAAGCACTTCGGCGGGCGCCTCGCGGCCTTCGTCTGTGAGCTGGAAGGTGCCCCAGTGATGGCCCAGCGCATACTCGGCGCCCGACATCAGGTAGCCTTCGATCGCCTCGTCCGGATTCTGGTGCTGGTCCTTCATGAACCAGCGTGGCTCGTAGGCGCCGACGGGCAGGATCGCGGCGCGGAACCTGCCATGCCTGTCGCGGGCATTCTGGTAGGGCCGGCCGTTGTCGAAGCCGGTGTCGCCGATATGCAGGATCTTGCCGCCGGGCGTTTCCAGCACGAAGGCCGCCCAGAGCGCCATCGAACGGTCGTTCATGCCGCGCGCCGACCAGTGGTGGCAGGGCTCGAAATGCACCGTCGCCGGGCCGGATGTGATCGCGTCGCCCCAGTCGCCCGTCATCACGCGCATGGTTGGCACATGAGACTTGATGATCGCGTCATTGCCGAGCGGGGTGATGACCAGCGGATTATGCGACAGCCGGAGCCGTGCCAGCGTGACCAGGTCGAGATGGTCGTAGTGATTGTGGCTGAGCAGCACCAGGTCGATATCGGGCAGATCCTCGAACGCAATGCCGGGCGCGGTGACGCGTTTTGGTCCGGCGAAGGAAAGCGGGCTGGCGCGATCCGACCAGACCGGGTCGGTGAGAATATTGAGCCCGGCGGTCTGGATCAGCATGGTGGCATGGCCGACCATGGTGATGCGCAGGCGGTCACCCTCGATGCGTGGCTCGGGACGGGCCGGGGCGAACGGGCTTTTGACGATGTTCGGCCACTTGGCCTGGTTGCCGCCGAATTTCCATTTCAGCAGGTCGGAAAACCCCTTGGGGGCCGCGCCGTCGGGATTGAAAAACCGGGTGCCGTCGAAATGATCGCTGACCGGCCCCGAATGATAGGGATTGGAAGTGCGTGCGACAGCCATTGCGGTCCCCGATGCGCCAAGACCGAACAGGGCGGCGAGCGCTGAAAATTTGAGAAAGGAGCGGCGTTTCATGCGGTGAAATATGGGGGCGAGGGCTGAAGCGTCAAGGCAAGACGGAATTTGCCGGCCCTGATTGCATGCCTGGCGATCAGCGAATGGAAGATATCAGCTCGGGCCACTGTTTGAGGAAAGCCTTCCTGTTCCTGATCCCGGCGGAGCCTTTCTCGCGCTTTTCATCCTGATTGAGCCGGGCAAAAACCACTGTCCGATCTCCCTTTGTGGCCCATCCGACGAACCAGCCCCAGCTCTTTGCCCTGTCAAAAGATCCATCCGCCTGCCGGGGATAGGCGGCGCCGGTCTTGCCGAACACTCTCCAGCCATCGCCCGCAGGTGTGGCTTCGACAATTGCCATGGTCAGATCCATGGCGCGGGGTGCAACCGGCAAACCGCGATTGACGAGTTTGCGCAGGAAGGCGACCTGCTCCAGCGGCGCGATCTTCAGCGAGGAACTGATCCAGGAGCGTTCGAGCGCGTTGTTCTTGCCCGGATCGCCGGAGATATCTGCATTTCCATAGTCGAAAGCCTGCACGTATTTCTGCAGCTTTCCGATACCGAGATCAGCGGTAAGCCGTTGGGAATACCAGACCACCGAATATTTCATCCACCGGGCCGGATCGGTTGGCTGCGTCCAGTTCCTGCCGCCCCAATCTGGGTCTCCGGGCTTGAAGGGCAGAACCGGTGCGTTGATCGTGGTGAGAAAGCCTGAATCAAATCCCATCAGGCCGAGCGGGATCTTGAAGGTCGAGGCGGGGGTGACCCGGGTGCTGCAATCACCCTGGCTGAGCAACACCTCTCCGGATTCCGCATCGGCAATAAGGGTGCAGATGGTCTTCGCATTGGCGGGGGATGCCGACGAGATAAGCACGACCAAAAGCGGGAGGATGTATTTCATGGATTCGGGTCCGCAATACAGCACGGTTGGTTGGCCATAAATCGAGTTTTCGCACTGTTTTACGGCGGCCGCAACTTTGCAGGGGGCCTCGGCCTGCAAGTCACCAAGGCCACATGAACCGTTCATGAATGGTGGCTTCAGAAACGGTTCAAGCGAGGGGGATCAAGGTGAGGTCATTGAAACACACCACACCCGGAGCCAGACAATGTTCAACAAATCCATTCTCGCCCTCACCGCCGTCACCCTGACAACGCTGATGATCCAGACACCGGTTCAGGCGCGGGATTCATCCAGCACCGTCCGCGATCACCGCGGCACTGTTGAATTCAAGCTGCGTGACCACCGGGCTCCGGCGCAAGCCCAGACCCGCGACCACCGTGCCGGCAAGCAGGACAAGGTTCGCGATCACCGCAACGGCCGCAAGAATGAAGTGGTCAAGGTGAGCCGCAAGGATTGCCGCAGCGGTGCCGAAAACCTGCGCCGCTCGGGCTATCGGCAGATCAAAATGCTCGACTGCCGCGGAAGCGAATATTCCTACCTGGCCAAGAAGCACCACGCCCTGTTTGGCGCCAAGATGAACGCCTATTCCGGCAAGATCAAAGTCTCGTTCCTCGGTCCGGTGCGCTCGCACTAGACCTGGCAATTTCCAAGATTAATGCAATGAACCAGTCACAAACATCGTCAGGGAGGCCGGGGTTCGGCTTCCCTGACATCACATCACCGAACCAGTTGATGGATCACCGGGCCTGACGCAGTCAGGCGAAATGCTCTCGTGAGCTTTTGTCATGAAACGCATTTTACAAGTTACCGCCGGAAGTCCGGCGCTGGTGATAATCAATACCGCAACCCCAGCAACCGGCCAAGAAGGTCAGCAATGACAGGGCGGCGAGCGCGGACAATCCGAGAAATGAGCGACGTTTCATGCGGTGAAAAACGGGGCAAGCGGCGAAGGGCTTAAAGAGGAGGGCGCGCGGGATAGCCGCCGGACGCCGGACGGATGGCAAAGCTTCGTTAGGAAAACTCGCGTATGACTGGAGCAGAAATATCCGGACAGTGCGGCGGAAAGCCCGCTCTGCCGGATTGCCTGAAGGATTGACGATGAACTTTTCCACCCCGATCCTGCTTGTGATCGCGATGCTCGTGATCCTTTTGGTCGGACGAATCATCACGTCGCCGGAAGCACCCGGGCGAACAGCCTTCGGGCTGGCTGCCGTGGCATCGATCTGGTGGATCGCCATGGTCGTGCTTCGACTCAACAGTGCGGAACTGGCGGACAAGGTCCTCTTCAACCGACTCGCCTGGTTCGGCATCATTGCGACGCCGCTGTTCTGGTCGGCAGGTTTTCTTGATCATGCAGGCTTCAGTCAATTCACCAGGCGCCGGTCAATCACCATCATGCTCGTGATCACTGCGATTGCGGGTTTCGCTGCGTTGACGGATGGCTATCATCATTGGCTCTATGTGGAAATCATCAACATAGAACGGCCGAGCTTCTCCTACGGATGGCTGTTTTACGCGTTGTTGGGGGGAATGTATCTGTGCATGCTGATTGCCTGCCTGATGTCGATTTCCCAGTTGAAGCACGCTGCTCGTCTGCACAGGCGCCAAATGATCGCGCTCCTGGTTGCAACATGTGTGCCCTGGGCATGCAATGCGGCTTTCGTCCTGTTCGAATTCCGGCTCTTCAACGATGATCCGACGCCCTTTGCCTTCAGCGCGACCGTGCTGGCGGTGCTTTTTGCACAGCATCGCGGAAAGCTGTTTATTGCACCGCCTATTGCCCGGGACATCATTTTCTCGGTTTTGCCGGACCCGATCGTGGTGCTGGAACCGAGCGGCCTGGTTCTCGAGACCAATCCCGCGGCAGAAAAGCTGACAGGGTTCAGTGCAGATACCGTGGGAACGAAACTTCCGCCCACCCACCCGCTGATGGCCTTCATCGCAGAAGACATACAGACCGGACCCGCGAAGCCGATCATTCACTTCGACGCCATGGAAAAGACTTTCGAGGTGTCCGTCCAGCCGCTGGAGCAATGGGGCCGGCAAGGCAGTGTC
Source organism: Hoeflea sp. AS16 (assembly GCF_038900095.1). Classification (NCBI taxonomy): domain Bacteria; kingdom Pseudomonadati; phylum Pseudomonadota; class Alphaproteobacteria; order Hyphomicrobiales; family Rhizobiaceae; genus Hoeflea; species Hoeflea sp. AS16. The sequence continues at coordinate 6,739 of NZ_JBBMQQ010000002.1, forward strand.
ATGATCGTGTTGCGCGACGTCACCGCCCGCGAAGCCGCGCAGAAAAGCCTTCTGGACGCCGGGGAAGCGCTGACGCTGCGCCTTGAAGAAAATCTGCGGCTGCAGCAAAAACTGGAACAGCAGGCTTTTCGGGACCACCTGACCGGCCTCTTCAATCGCCGTCACGCCAGCACCGTCATCCCGCCTGTGCTGGCGAGCGCGAGCGAGAATGCGCCGGTATCGTTGATCATCGTGGATCTCGATTACTTCAAGCAGGTCAACGACCGCTATGGGCACGATGTCGGCGACAACGTCCTGTCGTCCTTTGCCAAGATCCTCGGCGATAGCCTGAAAGGCGCAGAATTCGCGTTCCGCTATGGTGGCGAGGAATTCCTCATCGTGTTGCCCGCCACCGCCCGCGATTCCGCGCTCGAACGTTGTGCGCAGTGGCGGCACGAACTTGCCACCCTGACCATTGCCGAGCTGGGGGACGTCGCCTTGTCGTTCTCGGCCGGTATCGCAATCGCTCCCCAGGCCGGAACGTCATTGCTGGAGTGCACAAAGACGGCGGACATCGCTCTTTACCGATCCAAGATTTCCGGGCGCAACAAGGACACCGTCTGGGGCGAGCATCTTGACGGCATGGACCGCGGAGGGCCTGTCTCCAAGGGTCCTGCCGACGGCCACGACGGCCACGACGCCTGCACAGCCCTGTCAGGCCGTAAGGCAATGCTGCCTTGATCTGAACTTGGCAGAAGGCGCTCTGACTGGGGCTCTTTCATGCGTTTGTTGACCGGGCGAAGTCGCTGCCGACCGCCATGGTGGCGGCCCACCTGGCGCGGTAGCCGGTCACTGGTGGGCGTGTGTGGTGAGCGTCGAAAGGTTGGCGATCATGCCATGGATTGGATAACCTGCCGGCCTTGCCATCTCCAAGACAACTGAAAAACCGCAGGGAGAGACAAAAGCCCTTGCATTTGCATGCAAATCCTGTTGAATGCGCCTCACCACAGGGGTGCCGCGTAGAGCCGCGGCTGAGATGCGGGCGCCAAGCCCACGGACCCTCGAAGCTGATCTGGATAATGCCAGCGTAGCAAGGAGGAACCAAGATGTTCGCAGGCGCGCAAGTATCCCTTTACCCCATGACCGACGGGTTCGTGGACGTGATTTTGTCGTCGCTTGAGGCGCTCGATCCCTACCGCGAGCGGCTCAGGATCGAGACCGACGATATTTCCACCCTGATTGTCGGCCCACCCGAAGTGCTGTTTCCGGCGCTGCGCGATCTCTATGTCGCGGTTGCAGCCTCCCGGCATCACGTCGTGCTTCGCGCCACGCTGTCGCGCGGATGCCCCGGCGAGCCGGATGACCCGATCTGCCAGACCGGTGCATTGGCAAACCCGTCCGAACCGCTCGAAAGTCGCCAGGCCGGGGCCCTTGCCGCGCTGACTGAGGCACCGATGACCGGGGAGACCGCGCGGGCGCAGTTCTCGCTCTACGTGATGGGTGCCGGTGACCACATGGCCGAAATCATGGGCTGCATCGATTTTCTCAAACAGAGCGGCACCTTCGACCGGTCGAAGAATTTCTGCACACGGCTGATCGGCGATTCAGGCCCGGTGTTTGCCACCCTGCAGGAAGCCTTCTGCCGCTTCGGGCCACCCGCCGGTCACGTCACCATCGACCTGACGGTTTCAGCCAACAGCCCGTCGATCAGCTGATCTCATGGCTCATTCTCCGTCCGGTACTCCGGCGGCAAGGCTTATCCAGGGCCTGCCGGCCATTCTCAGTGTGCTCACCGCGCTTTGTGTGTGGGAGCTTTACGTGCGGCTGTCGGGCATCCCGGCGCTGGTGCTGCCCGCGCCGTCGCGGGTGGCCGAGCAGATCGTGGTCAACCGCGCCATGCTGTGGGCCAACACCTTGCCGACACTGCAGGCGACGCTGACCGGCTTCGCCTTCTCTGTTTCAGTGGCGTTTTTGCTGTCGCTGCTGATCGATTTCACCCCGAAGCTCAGACGGGCGCTGTTTCCGGTCTTCGTCATCAGCCAGACCCTGCCGCTGGTGGCGATTGCACCACTGGTTGTGCTGTGGTTCGGTTTCGGGCTGACGCCAAAGATCCTGCTGGTGGCGCTGGTCACCTTCTTCCCGATGCTGGTGGCACTGGTCGATGGCTACGCGTCCACCGAACCCGACATCGAGGCGCTGCTCGGCTCGATGGGTGCCTCGCGCTGGAGTATCTTCCGCCGCGCCCGGTTTCCCTCGGCAATGCCCTATTTCTTCGCCGGTCTGCGGATCTCGATCACCTATGCGGTGGTGGCGGCAATATTCGCTGAATATGTCGGCGCCCGCGCCGGCCTCGGCATTGTCATTCTCAACGCCAAGAACAGCTTTCGCCCCGACCTGATGCTGGCCGCGGTGGTGATCAGCTCGTTGCTGACGCTGCTGCTGTTCGGCGCCACTGCGCTGCTGCAACGGCTGGTCCTGGGCTGGCGCCATGCGGGGGCTGCGCCATGAATGCGCTGGACATCACAAATGTTTCCCTGACGCTGGGCGGCACGCCGGTGCTCGATGACATTTCGCTCCGCGTCGAAAAAGGCGAGTTCGTATCGATCCTCGGACCATCCGGCTGCGGCAAGTCGAGCCTGTTCCGGCTGCTCACCGGGGCGCTCACTCCGGACCGCGGCACGATCTGCGTCAACGGCGCGCCGCTGTCGTCAAAGTCCCGGGCCTTTGCCTTCATGCCGCAACGCGATGCGCTGATGCCCTGGCGGCGGATCATCGACAACGTCATTCTCGGGCTGGAAGTGCAGGGGATGGACCGGGGCGAGGCGCGGGTCAGGGTGCTGCCGCTGTTCTCGACCTTCGGCCTCGAAGGCTTTGAACAGCATTATCCGGCGCAACTCTCTGGCGGCATGCGCCAGCGCGCGGCGCTTCTGCGCACCATCGTGCAGGACCGGCCGATCCAGCTGCTCGACGAGCCGTTCGGCGCACTTGATGCGCTGACCCGGGCGGAGATGCAGGGCTGGCTGGAAAGCCGCTGGAGGCAAGCGCACTGGACCACGTTGCTGGTCACCCACGACGTGCGCGAGGCGGTGGCGCTGTCGGACCGGATCTACGTGTTTTCGCGCCGGCCGGCGCGGATCATCGCCGAATTCAACGTGCCCTGGCTACGTCCCCGCCTCGGCCGCGCGCTTCCCGCAGAAGCCAGCCAGCTTGAGGCGCAGCTTCTCGACACTCTTCTTGCTCAAACCGGAGACCGATCATGAAACACATTCTCACCGCGCTCGCACTGCTTGTTGCCGTGCCGGCGACGGCTGCCGAAAAGCTCACCGTCGCGCTCGACTGGACGCCCAACACCAACCATGTCGGGCTCTATGTCGCACAAGCCAAGGGCTGGTTCAGCGATGCCGGTCTCGACGTCGAGATCCTGCCCTATACCGACACTTCGTCGGGCACGCTTGTGTCGACCGGTATCGCCCAGTTCGGAATCCTCAGCGCCGTCAGCTTTTACAGCCAGCGCTCGATGGGCGCCGACATGACGGCGGTGATGGCCGTGGTGCAGCACGAAACCGGGCGGCTGGTGTTCAATGGCGAGCGCGAGGATATCCAGCGTCCCGCCGATCTCGACGGGAAGATCTATGCCGGTTTCGGCAGCGCCTGGGAAAACGCGTTGATCGCCTCAATCATCCGCCATGATGGCGGCGAGGGCACATTCGACACGGTGACGCTCGGCACCTCGGCCTATGAGGCGCTGGCCAACGGTTCGGTGGATTTCACACTGGAAGTCAGCACCTGGGAGGGCGTCAATTCGGTGCTTCTGGGCCGGCCGCAACGCGCGTTCGCCTATGCCGATTACGGCGTGCCGGACCAGCACACCACATTCCTGGGTGGCAACTCGTCCTGGCTTGCGGCGAACGCGGATACCGCGGACGCTTTCGTCAAGGCGGTGCAGCGTGGTTATGCTTTCGCTGCCGACAATCCGGAAGCCGCCGCCGATATCCTGATTGCCGGGACGGATGGCATGCTGTCCAACCCGGATCTCGTCCACGCCTCGATGAAGGCGCTGGTCGAGGATGGTTTCCTGCGGGATCCGGGCGAATCCGTCGGCCTGATCGATGACACTCTGGTGGCCGATTTTACCGGCTTCCTGTTCAAGGCGGGCATCCTGCGCGACGCCAATGGCGATACGCTCAAGGAGATGCCGGACGTGTCGGGCTGGACCACCAACGCCTATCTCGCCAGGTAGGGCCGAGACAAAACCGGAGCCGTCCCGATGGCTCCGGTTGATCTGCATACGCGTTGCGAAAACCGGTTGACCGGCAAATGCGGTCATGCAACCCAAGTCGGACTTGTGCACATCGCACGCCGCGCAACGGGATGGGTTTCATGACCACCGACCAGATCATGCTTTTCGGAATTCTGATCGTCCTCTTCGGCATGCTGGTCTGGGGCCGCTTCCGCTACGATCTCGTCGCCTTCGTGGCGCTGCTGGTCACGGTGCTGGCCGGGCTGATCGAGCCGGACCAGGCGTTTCACGGCTTTGGCCACCCGTCCGTTGTCATCATCGCTCTGGTGCTGATCGTTTCGCGCGGGCTGATGAATTCCGGCGCGGTCGAATTCATCGCCCGTTTCGTCACCAGCCCCGACCGGTCCCTGCCGGTGCATATCGGCATCATGGCGGTGGTCGGCGCCATTCTGTCGGCGATCATCAACAATGTTGCAGCGCTTGCGCTGCTGATGTCGCTCGACATGGACGCGGCGCGCAAGGCCAAGCGGGCGGTGTCGCTGACGCTGATGCCGTTGTCGTTCGGCACCATCCTTGGCGGCATGATCACGCTGATCGGCACGCCGCCCAACATCGTCATCGCGCAATATCGTCAGGACGTTCTCGGCACGCCGTTCTCGATGTTTGATTTCGCCCCGGTCGGCATCGCGGTGGCGGCGGTCGGGATCATCTACGTCGCCTTCATCGGCTGGCGGCTGATTCCGGCCCGGCCCGACGCGATGTCGCTTGAAGGCGATGCCGGGCTTTATGTCGCCGAGGCGCGGGTCAAGGAAGGGTCCAAGGCGATCGGCCAGTCGGTGGGCGAGCTCTATCCCGTCGCCGACGAGAACGACGTTACCATCCTCGGCCTGGCGCGGCAGGGCAAGCGGCTGCCCGGCCTGTCGCAGAGCCGGGAAATCCGCGAGGGTGACTTTCTGGTGCTGGAGGGCGATCCGAAACAGATCGAGGCCTTCATGGGCGCCGCCGAACTCGATGCCGTCGGCACCGAGGAGCACAAGGGCCTGATGGGCAAGTCGCTTTCTCTCGTCGAGGCCATCGTGCCGGAAGATGCCAATGTCGTCGGCCGCACCATGCTGGGGATGCGGCTGATCCAGCGCCACGGGGTGACGCTGCTCGGCGTTTCCCGGCAGGGCCAGAGGTTCCGCGAGCGGGTCAACAGGCTGACGATCAAGGCCGGCGACCTGCTGCTGCTGATCGGGCCGGACAAGAACCTTGCCGCCGCCAGCCAGTGGCTCGGCGTGCTGCCCTTGGAAAACCGCCGGCTCGAGGTGCTGCAGCGGACCAAGGCGCTCTTGGCCATCTCCATCTTTGCCGCGGCCATCGCGCTGTCGGTGCTGGGGATCACCTCGCTGGCGATTGCGCTGGGACTTTGCGTGGTGGCCTACCTGCTGCTCGGCATCATTAACGGCCGCGATTTCTATGCGCTGATCCAGTGGAAGGTGATCGTGCTGCTGGCCTGCCTGATTCCCGTCGCGGCAGCGCTGGAAGACACCGGCGGCAGCCAGCTGATCGCCGATCTGATCGTCACCCAGACCGCCAACCTGCCGGCCTGGGGCGTGCTGGCGGTGCTGATGATCATCACCATGACGCTGTCGGATTTCCTCAACAATGTCGCCACCGCGCTGATTGCCGCCCCGATCGGGGTCAGTGTTGCAAACTCCATCGGCGCCAGCCCCGATCCGTTCCTGATGGGTGTGGCAGTCGCCGCTTCCTGCGCCTTCCTCACCCCCATCGGACACAAGAACAACACCATCATCATGGGCCCCGGCAACTACAAGTTCGGAGACTACTGGCGCATGGGCCTGATGCTGGAAGTGCTGGTGATCGTGGTCGCGGTGCCGATGATCGCTCTCGTCTGGCCGTTCTAGCAGGGAGATTGCAGCGGCCTTTCCGGGTTGAGTTTCTTCGTTGCACATTGAGGATGCAGGGTACCTGGAGTGGTTTGAACCTTGATGGTTCAATGTGGTTCACATACAATCATATTGAACTAGGGAGAGTCATGACCATGTCCGCCTTTACTGTCCGCGTGCCCGACGAGACTGCCAAGCGGCTTGACCAGCTTGCCGAAAAGCAGGAGCGGTCCCGCTCCTATATGGCTGCGAAAGCCATTGAGGATTTTGTCGCCCGGGAAGAATGGCAGCTTGCCGAAATCGAAGCAGGGCTTGGAGAAGCCGAGAGCGGGCAGTTTGCCAGCTCCGATGATGTAGCCCGGGTTATTGCCAAATTTGTGCTGCCTGCTCCCCGGTCATGACACGCCGGACGATCCGGTGGACGCGCCTTGCCCTGAGGCGCCTGGACCACATTGGTGCATTCATTGCCCAGGATAACCGCGAGGCGGCCGTCCGCGTCATAACCCGCATTGTGACCGCGGTGGACGCCCTGGCTGACCAGCCTGCCATGGGGCGCGCCGGCAGGATCAAGACCACGCGCGAGCTGGTGCTGACCGACATTCCCTACATCATTGCCTACCGCGTCACGGACAATCACGTGGATATCCTGACCGTGATGCATGCTGCCCAGAAATGGCCGGAGACGCTTTAGCAAGTCGCGGGTGCTAAGCTTGAGCAACCAGGACACATAAACAATACTAGGTGCCATCCTGCTCGGGCAACGAAGTTTCGGGATTTTCGCGGCCGAGAATACGGACGATGAGAATCAACTCATCATCAATCCTGTAGTAGATGGAGTGCGCCTGATAGACGCTGCGACGGTAGCCTTGGCGAATGTGGTCGATGGCCTGATAGAGGTTCGGCTGCACGGCCAGTTTGTCGAAGCGCTGTTTCATGCCGTTCTGGTAGTCGAGCGCCTGGGCCAGACCGAACTGGTCGATGCCGAACTCAAAAATTCGCTCGAAATCCTGGTCTGCGGCTTTGGTAAGCCTATAGCGTGCCATTCTCGCGCCGCTTTTGGATCACGGCGCTGATGATCTCATCGGGACTGCGCGCGCTGAGTCCGCTGTTTTCGCCCTCGACAAGTGCTGCCTGCAAGGTGCTCACGGCCGTTTCGCGCTCCTCCAGAAGCCGGAGCCCGGCCCGGATGACCTCGCTGGTCGAGCCATATTTCCCGCTTCCGACCTGTGCGCCGACAAATTCCTCGTAATGATTGCCGAGGATGACAGATGTGTTCTTGCCCATGGCCACTCCTTTTGGTGGTACCACTAAACCATATTTGCTGGTATTTGTTCAAGGTCCGGCACCGTGTGGTGTCTTCATTGCGGGGGCCTTGCGGTGGCCGCCTTTTGCACGGTCGCTCACGAAATCGCCGATGCTGCTACAGCGAACCGGATTGCGTCACCAGAACCGAGATGGCCGCAAAAAAACAGGCAGAAGCTGCGATGACAAATCCATGCCAGATCGCGTTTGCGAACTTCATCGTCTTGGACGCATGGAAAACCACGCCAACGGTGTAGAGCAACCCACCGGCGGCGATATATCCAAATGGCAGTTTCCCCCAGGATGACCACACAAGGACAACGCTCATCCAGCCCATGATCAGATAAAGCGCAGGGCCAAAACGGCCAGGCGTGCTCCAGAACACCAGCTTGAGCGTCATGCCGATGATCGCCAGGGCCCAGACCACCCCAAGCACGACATAGGCCATGCCGCTGCCAATCATCACAACCAGTGGCGTATAGGTGCCTGCGATTTTCAGATAGATCGCGGCATGATCGATTCGGCGCAGAACCGGCCGGATGCTCTCCCACGGGGTCATGTGATAAAACGCCGAGGCTGTGAAAGTGGCAATCAGCGTGATCGCATAAATAGATATTGCAGCCACTTCCCAAGGCGAAGCGACCGGGGCAGACCACATCAATAACAGAACGGCCCCAAGCACCGACCCGATGACGCCAATGGCGTGCATGCTGCCGTCAGCAACGCGTTCAGATCTTGTATATTCGGGATACATTCTTTGCCTTCAAGTTCAATATCAAGATGTATTGATAGCAGGACAAGCGGGCAAGATTAAGGAGGACGGACCGGGAATTGTTGCTGCCGTTCGAGCAATTGGAATGGCAGATTGTCAAGGGGGGGCAAGAAGCTTGTCCGCTATGGGAAGAAAAGGCGCGCGTTTGTGAATCGCCCGACAGGCAGAAGGCTGCTGCCTTGCCCAGAACCGCAATGGCAATCCGGCTCGATGGGCTTGCAGTGGTTGCGAAAGCAGCAGTCAGCCTCACGGAACCAGAAACAGCACCTTCACATCGTTCTTCAGGGTGAAATCCTTGGCCGCCCATTCCATCGGCTTGTTCGTGGCTGTCAGCCCGGCGGGCACGCATAGCGAGGCCAGCGTGTCGGCACCTTCGTCCACCTTCAGATGAAATTCGCCGATTGGTCGGTCCGTGTCACGCGCGAGGTAGCCAAGAACCGCCACCTCGCCGAGCATGCCGGCGCGTTGCGCACGGTCCCCCAAAAAGTCCGGCGGGATGCAATAGGCCGTCTTGAAATCATCGGTCAGCCCATGCGGACCCATGTCGTTCGGGTAGCCGAGGATCGGCTTGTAGGTGATGTCGATCCCGGTCTCGCCGGGCGCAAAGGATTGCTGCCATTCATACACCGACTGATAATCCCAGCCCGGCATGATGCCGTCGCCGTGACCCGAAATGAGTTTTTGCATGGCAAGCTGATGCTTGATCTTGTCCGGCAATTGCCCAAGCTTTTCCCGCGCATCCCGGGTGGCGGCAAAAATCGGCACACCTATTTCCAAAAGGTCGGCAGTCAGGTTCCTGGTCCCGGACCAGGCAAATTCATGATGCTTCGGCGCAACCGGTTTCCCATCGACCAAAACCTGAAAGTCCATGTAGTTTTTCAGATTGTCCCGCGCCCTGCCTGGCGCCAGTTCGATGAGACTATCGGGTGTATCGTCCTGCGGCATCTTCGGCATGGCAAACCGCAAGGTTTTCACAACCGGAGCGGCGGCATTCGAGACCAAAACGTAGCGGACATGAACCCGAGCGGCCGAAAGGTCGATATCCTCGCGCGCAACCGATACGTCCTTGTCGGACTTGAACACCACGCCACCCGCCGGGTATCCGGAAACCGCGTCGTCTGCCAGCGCCTGGCCGGAGGCGAGAAACAAGGCCAGAAAACCAGCGCTGAGTGGGAATTGGAGCGTCATCGTCCACGTCCTTCCGGTATCGGAAATCTCTTGAGCGTCTCAACGGGCACAACCGGCCCGAAGGCAGAAACCTTCTGCCCAGACTATGCGGCTGGTCCATGAATGCCAATCGCAAGGCTGCGGTAAGTGGTACCGGCGCGCGCCTCAACATGCGCCTGCCGGAAAGCCAGCTTGCGACCGTCAAGGCCGAGGCTGGAAAGCGCGACATGAAATCCCGGCGTTTCATCCGTGAATTGCTTGATCGGGGAATGCAGACGCTGCGGTAATTTGGGCTTGGGACAGGTTGGTTGAGGCTATTGCGGGGCGCATAAGCCGGATTATGAACCCAAGCCATTATTGAACGCGCTTAGCTTTCACTCGGTTCTGTGAATTCTCTTTTTGCAGGCCATTCTCGGTCTTTTCGCGAATCTCAACGGTTTTCAATTCGCATCCGTTATCGTTTTGGACGGCAGCGGCTGACGTTATGAGAATGAGAGAGACTCCCCCGCTGATGATTTCTCTCATTCAAGTCCTGCCGCTTTTGGACCTGCTTGCGTGCTTAAGATAATCATAGGCGCCCGAATTCAGCGAGAGCGCTCATTGGGCGTCGTTTCAGACTGTTTTGCGCGATTGCCCTTTAGATACCTTCCGGAAAAGCTGAAAGCTAACGGTCTTGATTCTTGCCTTCCTAGGCGTATATATATGCGCATAACGGAGTGTTTCCGATGGAGCGGAACAGTCGGCAGATCATTCGGCGGCTCGAGAAAGACGGATTCGAGCTGGTCAAGGTTAGCGGCTCGCACCACAAATTCAGAAAGAACGGCAAGACCGTGACGGTGCCGCATCCGAAACGGGATCTGCCGGTCGGAACCGTCCGCGCCATCTACAAACAAGCCGGTTGGCTTGAGTGACAATTGGCTTGAGCGACAAGGAGAATTCCCATGCGTCATTATATCGGCGTCGTGCATCAGGATGGGGACAGCGCCTTTGGCGTTCATTTTCCCGATGTGCCGGGATGCTTTTCCGCCGCTGATGAGCTTGATGATTTGCTGGCCAATGCCAGCGAAGCGCTGGCGCTGCATCTGGAGGGTGAGCCGTTGCCGCAAGCGCGCACCCTTGAGGTCATTCGCGAAGATGCGGACGTGGCACGCGATCTCAAGGAAGGCGCCTTCCTGCTGGCCGTGCCCGTAATCCGATTGAGCGGCCGCACCACCAAGGCCAATATCACCATGGATGCGGGGCTTCTGGCGGCAGTGGACGCGACAGCACGCGAGCGTGGCCTGACACGTTCGGCGTTTCTGGCCGATCTGGCACGGCGCGAAATCGCCGGTTAAACCCGTCACACCCCCAAACCTTGACTCAGCCACGCTTTTCCTGTTTATCCCGCTCAAATCTGCGACGAGCATGACTCCGAGCCGCCGACCGGGACCCTAATTGGTATAAATCGATCCCGGAGGCCAACACCCGACAGCGCGATGCGCCCTCGGGTGCTGTTTGGCTTTGCTTGATGCTCGCCCCATATGTGCTGGAGATCTCTTCAGCAAAAACAGGACGACCCTATGTTTGAAAATCTCCAGGACCGGCTTGGCTCCATCCTCAACAATCTGACCGGGCGCGGCGCCCTGTCGGAGAAGGATGTGTCGGAAGCCATGCGCGAAGTTCGCCGCGCGCTTCTGGAGGCCGACGTGGCGCTGGAAGTGGTGCGCGGGTTTACCGACCGGGTGCGCGAGAAGGCCGTCGGCGCCGAAATCGTCAAGTCGATCAAGCCGGGCCAGATGGTGGTCAAGCTGGTCCATGACGAGCTGGTGGCGCTGCTTGGCGAAGAAGGCGTGCCGATCGATCTCAATGCCGCCGCCCCCGTCGTCATCATGATGGTCGGCCTGCAGGGGTCCGGTAAAACCACGACATCGGCGAAGATTGCCGCGCGGATGGAAAAGCGCGACCGCAAGAAAGTGCTGATGGCCTCGCTCGACACGCGCCGTCCGGCAGCGCAGGAGCAGCTCAGGCAGCTGGGCGAACAGACAGGCGTCGCCACCCTGCCGATCATTGCCGGCCAGTCGCCAACCGATATCGCTGCACGCGCGGTGCAGGCGGCGAAACTTGGCGGCCACGACGTGGTCATTCTCGATACCGCCGGCCGCACCCATATCGACGAGCCGCTGATGGCCGAAATGGCCGAGATCAAAAGCCGGGCCAATCCGCACGAGATCCTGCTGGTCGCCGATGCGCTGACCGGTCAGGACGCGGTCAACCTGGCGCGCAATTTCGATGAGCGCGTCGGCATTTCCGGCCTGGTGCTGACCCGCATGGACGGCGACGGCCGCGGCGGCGCGGCGCTGTCGATGCGGGCCGTCACCGGCAAGCCGATCAAGCTGATCGGTACCGGCGAAAAGATGGACGCGCTGGAGGAATTCCATCCCCGCCGCGTTGCCGACCGTATTCTCGGCATGGGCGACATCGTTTCGCTGGTCGAGAAGGCGGCAGAGAATTTCGACGCCGACAAGGCGCAGGCGATGGCCGCGCGGATGAAGAGCGGCAAGTTCGATCTCAATGACCTGGCCGACCAGCTCAGGCAGATGCAGAAGCTCGGCGGCATGGGCGGCATCATGGGCATGATGCCCGGCATGGGCAAGATGAAGGACCAGATGTCGGCGGCCGGCATGGACGACAAGACGTTTGCCCGCCAGCTCGCCATCATCGGCTCGATGACCAAGGCGGAGCGCGCCAATCCAGACCTTCTCAAGCATTCGCGCAAAAAGCGCATCGCGGCCGGTTCGGGTACCGATGCGGCGGCGATCAACAAGCTTCTGAAGATGCACCGGCAGATGGCCGACATGATGAAAGCCATGGGCGGCAAGGGCAAGGGCGGCGGCATGATGCGCGCGGCCATGGGCGGTCTCGCCTCGAAGATGGGCCTGCCCGGCGGCATGGGCGGAATGGGCGGCATGCCGGATCTGTCGAAGATGGATCCCAAGCAGCTCGAAGCGCTGCAGAAGCAGGCCGAAGCCGCGGGCCTCGGCAAGGGCGGCATGCCCGGCGGGCTTCCGGGTGGAATGCCGGGCGGTTTGCCAGGTTTGGGCGGCCCGAAGCTTCCCGGTCTCGGCGGCGGCCTTCCCGGCCTGCCGAAGAAGAAGTGAGGGGCGGGACATGACAACCAACACCGACGCGATCGCGCAGCTTCAGACTTTTCGCAAGTCGATCGACAATTTCGACGCCGCGCTGATCCACATCCTGGCCGAGCGCTTCCGCGTGACCAAGGCTGTCGGCGCGCTGAAGGCTTCGGCCGACCTGCCGCCATCCGACCCGAACCGCGAGGCCGAGCAGGTTGCCCGGCTGCGCGAACTGGCCAAATCCGCCGATCTCGACCCGGATTTCGCCGAGAAGTTTCTCGAATTCGTCATCCGCGAAGTGATCCAGCATCACAAGCAGGCGGCTGCGAAGTAATCACACCGATCTGGCGCTCTCCGGTGCCCGACAAAGACCAACCAAACAGTCAACAAAACTGCACAATCGAAGGAAAAGAAAATGGCACTGAAAATTCGTCTGGCCCGTGGCGGCTCCAAAAAGCGTCCTTACTACCACGTTGTCGTTGCCGACGTGCGCAGCCCGCGCGATGGCCGCTTCATCGAGCGTCTGGGCTACTGGAACCCGATGCTGGCCAAGGACGACGCCACCCGCGTCAGCCTCAACCAGGAACGCATCCAGCATTGGCTCGACCACGGCGCGCTGCCGACCGACCGCGTCGCCCGTTTCATGGCCGAAGCCGGCATGATGACCCGCGAAGCCCGCAACAACCCGAACAAGGCGCTGCCGGGCAAGAAGGCGCAGGAACGCGCTGCCGAGAAGAAGCAGAAGGAAGAGGATGCAGCAGCCGCCGCAGCCGAAGCCGCTGCAGCACCGGCTGAAGCACCTGCCGAAGAAGCAGCTGCAGAATAATCAGCACAGCGTTTGGTCATCCTGACGGATGCACGTTCTGCGCCATAGTGCGGGCGGCTTGATGCCGCCCGTTTCGCGTTGGTCTTTCACTCATGCATGTCGCGTTCACATGGTTTCATTTGAACGGTAACGTAGATGCATCGTTTTAGAATGTTTCAGCGGCCTTTGCGCATTCAAGGGAATGCGCGGCGCTGCAGCGGAGTTGTCCATGACCAAGCTTGAGCACCCCATTCTCATCGGCGTTGTCGGCGCCGCGCAGGGCATTCGCGGCGAAGTCCGGGTCAAGCCGTTCACCGAGGATCCGATGGCGATCGCGGAATACGGTGCGCTCTATACCAAGGATGGCCGCCGTTTCGAGATCCTCGATCACCGCTTTGCCAAGACGGTGGTTGTGGTGCGGTTCCGCGGCATCAACGACCGCAATGCAGCCGAAGCGCTGAAAGGCCTCGAGCTGTTCATCGACCGCTCCAGCCTCGATGACGAGGAACTGGAAGAGGGCGAATACTTCCACGCCGATCTCGAGGGGCTGGAGGCGTGGGATGCCGAGGGCCGGTTCTGGGGAACGATCTCCGGCGTGCTCGATTTCGGCGGCGGCGACCTTCTGGAACTGCGCGACGAGGGCCGGAAGCCGGTGGTGATTCCGTTCACGCTGGCGGCGGTGCCGAATGTCGATCTCGAGGCCGGGCGGATCCTGGTCGATCCGCTGGCGGCGGGGCTGATCGACACCGGCAATGATGACGAGGGCGATGGGGACGGCGGCGAGGCAGGCAAGTGAGTTTTCGCGCCACCGTGCTGACGCTCTACCCGGAGATGTTTCCGGGCCATCTCGGCCATTCGCTGGCCGGGCGGGCGCTGGAACGCGGCGATGCGCTGATCGAGCCGGTCAACATCCGCGACCATGCCACCGGCAAGCACCGCAATGTTGACGACACGCCCGCGGGCGGCGGCGCCGGCATGGTGCTCAGGCCCGATGTGCTGGCGACAGCCATCGATGCGGTCAGCCCCGAGGGTGATCCGCGGCCACGGCTGCTGATGAGCCCGCGCGGGCGTCCGCTGACACAGGCCCGGGTGCGTGAACTGGCCGAAGGGCCGGGCGTGGTGATTGTCTGCGGCCGGTTCGAGGGCGTCGACCAGCGGGTGATCGAGGCACGCAATCTCGAGGAGGTCTCGATCGGCGATTACGTGCTTTCGGGCGGCGAGCCGGCGGCGCTGACACTGCTTGATGCGGTGATCCGGGTGCTGCCCGGGGTCATGGGCAACGCGGAATCGGGCACGCAGGAGAGTTTCGAGACCGGGCTGCTCGAGCATCCGCACTACACGCGGCCGGCGGAATGGGAAGGCCGGGCGATCCCCGAGGTGCTGACTTCGGGCAATCACAAGGCAATCGAGGACTGGCGCCAGGCTCAATCCCTGAAGCTGACGCGGGACCGGCGGCCGGATCTTCTTGCAGGCAACGACGATCAGCTAGCGAAATAATAGCCCGTCAGCAGCAGGCCGATAACGACCACCACGGCACGGATCACCGCCTGTGGCACCCGCCGCGCTGCCCAGACGCCGGCGTGGCCGCCGAGTGCGCCTGCGGGGATCATGATCAGGGCCGGCACCCAGGCGACGACGCCGCCGCTGGAAAACACCAGGATGGCGACGAAGGCGATGACCACGGCGATGACATTCTTCAGCGCGTTGAGCTTGTGGTAGTCACCGCCCTTGGTCACGCCGAGCACGGCCAGCATCATGATGCCCATGCCGGCGCCGAAAAATCCGCCATAGATCGAGGTGACAAACTGGCCGACCATGCCCATCGGGGTAATCGGCTGTTCGGCATGCAGGTGTTTTGGCCGCAGGTAGGGCCCGGCGGCAAAGATCAGGGTCGCCGCCAGCAGCAACCACGGCACCAGCGAGCGGAACGAGGGGTTGGACATCGACACCAGGATCAGCGCGCCTGCAAGGCTGCCCACCAGCGACAGGCCTGCCAGCACCCAGACCTCGCGGCCGCCCTCGCGGATTTCGGTGCGGTAGGCCAGCGCCGAGGTGACGTAGCCGGGAAACTGGGTCACCGAGGAGGTGGCGTTGGCCATGATCGGCGGCACGCCGGCAAGCGTCATGGCGCCGAAGGTCAGGAATGTGCCGCCGCCGGCAATGGCATTGACGACGCTCGACAGGAAGCCGGCGCTGAAAAGAAGGATGACATCGAAGACAGACATGGCACGCCATTTGGAAAGCTGAAGTGACCGGCTATAGAGCATTGCGCAGGTCGCCTCGCAAGTCCGCGCACAATTTTGCTGCCGTGGGCGTGACAAAACAGTAGCGATGGTGTATCTGGCCCCCCGATCGGCAAAGTCCGACAGCCGTGTGATGCGGCGCCTGCCAAACAATGAATGGTGAACCCGCTCCTGCCTTTACCGGCATAGCCACCAGGATGATCCCGAAACCGGGACATGCCAGATGGCGAGATGAGAGCGCTCTGACCGTTTGAGAAGAACGAAAGGTCAAGGACCATGAACATTATTGCCCAGCTGGAGGCCGAACAGGCCGCCAAGATCGAAGCTTCCCGCAAGTTTCCAGAATTTTCCGCCGGTGACACCCTGCGCGTCCAGGTCCGCGTGACGGAAGGCAAGCGGACCCGTCTGCAGGCTTTCGAAGGCGTTTGCATCGCCCGCGCCGGTGCCGGCCTGAACGAAAGCTTCACCGTTCGCAAGATCTCCTACGGTGAAGGCGTGGAACGCGTGTTCCCGATTTACTCGCCGCTGGTTGAAGCCGTCGAAGTGGTCCGCCGCGGCAAGGTCCGTCGCGCCAAGCTCTACTACATGCGCGACCGTCGCGGTAAGTCGGCTCGTATCGTCGAGAACACCGGCACCCGCGCCCGCAAGCTCAACGATGCCGAGCGCGCAGCCCTGGCCGCCGAGAAGGCACGGCTTGAGGCCGAGAAGGTCGCAGCAGCACAGGCTCTGGCCGCCGAGAAGGCAGCAACCGAAGCCGCTGAAGCCGCAGCCGCAAAGGCAGCAGCCGACGAAGCAGCAGCGGCTGCAAAGGCTGAAGAAGCCAAGAGCGAATAAGCCGCTCCATCAAGAATTGACGATCCTTCGGGATCGGATGAAAAGCGCCGGGCAACCGGCGCTTTTTGCGTTCGGGGCAAGGACCGCCGCCGGGGCAGGGCACCCGTGTCCGGGCAATCGTTCAAATCTGCGGGTGCGGATTAATCTCCTGCTAATCCGGATGCGCGAGACTGGCGCTTCACTTGCAGGCGCAATTTTCCATGGCAGGACCAGAATGAGCCTTTCATCCGTGATGAGCACCGCGCTGTCGGGCATGCAGACCGAGCAGAACCGCCTGCTCACGGCCGCCGGCAACATCGCCGGTTCCGGCCCCATGTCCGAAACAGGTTCGGCATCGGAAACCGACGCCGAAATCGACCTCGCCAACGAGTTGCTCAACCTCAGGCAGGCGGAAATCGGCTACAAGGCCAACGCCCTGGTGCTCGAGGCCGGCGCCGACCTCTGGGACGTGCTGATGACCATCAAGCGGGATTGAGACGGCTAACTCCGTCCGGCGCCTGTCCGCCTTCATGCTCCAGCTATTCCGGGTCAATTGCGGGCAGCATCTTCCGGATGTCATTGGGGCACAGTCTCTCCGTCGTCATCCTCGGGCTTGACCCGAGGACCCATCCCGCAATCTCTCCAAAGGCTGTGGACAGGGAAAAATCACGGAATGGATCCCCGGCTCGATGGCCGGGGATGACGACGGAGCGCGGCACAAATCCTCCCACTTTTTCCACACCCTCCCGACCCCATGCCATAATCCGGGCGCTCCCGCTGCCGGATGGACCGCCAACGTGCCGGTCCAGGCGGGAGGAAGGCCTCCGGGGGCTTGTCGTAACGTGCGGCGGGTCGAGGGAGGAGGCGGTGCACCGGCGGGTTCCGCTGGCAGCAGGATCATTCTTTCCGGGATGATCGGCCAAGCCAGCCACCGGAGCCATCCTTGCCCCTTGTGCCCGGCCAGCGCCGGCCGGCTGTCAGGGTGAGGGTGGAGACGGGCCTGTGGCGGGCCGTCTTGCGGATGCGGGATGGGCGTGGCGTTCAATCGCCGTCGCCCTGGCGTGCCCGGATCGTCAACGCAAGGCCCAGCCCGTGCCGGACGAAGCCACCCGTCGCTTACGGTCGCCCGTGTCCGGGCGGCGAAAAAGCGGCAAGCAACTGCCTGCCGGGTGTGGACACCATCCGGCAAAGCTCGGGCCGCGCGCAAGCTGCGCCACCCCGCATGTCTCCGTTTCTGACGGAACATGCACACCAAACCCAATTCCGAACGGCACAGCCTGCGTGCGGCCCTCCGGACTTCAGCCTGTTCAAGCTCCGGCGTTGACGCGCGCGGGCGCAAGTCCTGCTGCCTGCTTCAATCTCCCTCTTGCGGCAGAGGGTGCGGCATTGCAAAGTGCGGCCCCAACCAGTACCCCCGGGGTACATCATTTTCAGCGCCCGAGACCTCATGAGGGAGCCCATTATGTCTTTCGCGAAATCCCTGATCTTTGCCGCCACTGCCGCCGCACTGGCCTTCACTGTTCCGGCCCAGGCCGAAGACCTGCCCGATATGGGTGGCGAAACCGTGGTGGTGGTCACCGAAAACGCCTACCCGCCGCTGCAGTTCATCGACCCGAAAACCGGCGAGCAGATCGGCTGGGAATATGACGCGATGAACGAGATTGCCAAGCGGCTGAATTTCACCGTCGAATACCAGAACACCTCGTGGGACGCGATGATCCAGTCGGTGTCGGACGGGCAGTACAATATCGGCATGACCGGGATTTCGATCAAGGAAGACCGCAAGGAGAAGGTGGACTTCTCCGATCCGTATCTGCGCTCTGAAATGTTCATGCTGGTGCGCGGCGACGAGGACCGGTTTGACGATGCCGAATCGTTCGCGGCGTTCGAGGACGGGCTGGTCGGCGCGCAGCCGGGCACCACGCCGTTCTACGTGGCCGTCTATGACGTGCTCGACGGCGACGAGCAGAACAAGCGCATCAAGCTGATGGAAACCTTCGGCGCCACCGTGCAGGCCCTGAAAACCGGCGATGTCGACATGGTTCTCACCGACGGCGTTGCCGGCAAGGGCTATGTCGAAGCCTCCGATGGCGGCCTCAAGCTGGTCGGCGGCCCGCTCGGCTCGGATGATTTCGGCTTCATCTTCCCCAAGGGCTCGGAGCTGGTCGGGCCGGTGAATGCGGCGATCGCCTCGATGAAGGCCGACGGCACCATCGACGCCATCAACAAGAAGTGGTTCCTCGACTACAAGCTCGGCGATTGAGCCGCTGATGCCGCTCGGTTTTGACGGTTACAGGCCGGGGGCGCCTGGCGCCGTTCTCGGCCTGCACATGGATTATTACGCGGGGCAACCCGGTTTCACGCTCAGCGTCCAGAGCGATGCCGACCAGTGGCAGGGCGGGGTGCGGGAGCAACTGTTCAGGCGCCCGGCGCCGGAGGGTGTCTCCGGGGGAAGTTTGCAGCCGTGACACCAGCGCCGAAATCGACCGACAAGCCCGACTTTCCCTGGTGGCTGCTGGCCGCCTGCGGCATTGCGCTGTTTCTCGCCGTCCAGATCGCGGTCAACGATCTCTACAGCCAGATTTTCACCATCGTCTCCAGGGGCGTCTGGATCACCATCTTCGTCACCATCGTCGGCTTCACGCTCGCCACCGGCTTCGGGCTGTTGCTGGCGGTGATGGGGCTTTCGAAATCGCTGATACTGCGTCAGATCGCGCGATTCTACGTCGAGATCATCCGCGGCATCCCGATCCTGGTGCTGTTGTTCTACATCGCCTTTGTCGGCGCGCCGGGCTTCGTGATTGCCTGGAACGCGCTGATGACGCCGCTGATCGAGGCAGGGCTGCTGGATGAATTGCTGGTGCGGGATGTGTCACTGCTGTGGCGGGCGATCATCGCGCTGACCATCGGCTATTCCGCCTTCATCTCGGAAGTGTTCCGCGCCGGTATCCTGTCGGTGGACGGGGGGCAGGTCGAAGCCGCCAAGGCGCTCGGGCTCACGCCGCTGCAACGCTTCCGCTTCGTCGTGCTGCCGCAGGCGATCCGCACCATATTGCCGCCGCTGGGCAATGACTTCATCGCCATGATCAAGGATTCCTCGCTGGTCTCGGTGCTTGGCGTTGCCGACCTGACGCAGATGGGCAAGGTCTATGCCTCGGGCTCGTTCCGGTTCTTCGAGACCTATTCGATCGTCGCCTATGTCTACCTGCTGCTGACGGTCGGCCTGTCGCTCGGCCTGCGGGCGCTGGAAAAGCGGCTCAGGCGGGCCGACGAGGAACGCTCGGGCCGGCGCGACTAGCCCATGCATGGCTGGCCGCAAAACCCCTGATATCTTGGTGGAAATTCCGGCAAGCGGTTGAATAATATCGGAATTCAATCAAAACACGCAATCGGTTTAGGGTTTTGTTAGCAGCCAGGATGCAGGTTCCGGCGAGTTCAACCCGGGGATCGATGCGTGCCTTCCAGACTCATTGCCAGGGCCTTTGTTGGCTGGTTCGTGCTGTTCGTCAGCCTGCTTGGCCTGGGTACGGTGTTCTTCGGCCCGGTGCTGTGGTTCACGGTTCCGGTTGTCGCCGGCAATGGTTGCATCGGCGGGGGAACCTGCAGCGCCATGGCGGCGGTGCTCGGCCTGTGGCTTCAACCGTCGCTGCTCGTTGCCGCGGCGCTGGTCGGGGCGATTGCATTCTATCGCCGCGGTCTGGCGGTCGGTTCGCGCTTGTGGGCCCTGTTTCCGCTGGCGCTTCTGCTGCCGAACCTGCCTTCGCTATTCATGCTCGGCAATGCCTGGGGTGTGAACCTTGCGGCCGCGTTTCTGTTCTTCCCGCGCTGGAGCCTGCTGGAACTGCTGCCGCTGATGGCGTTCGGGGTGCTGTTGTGCTTCCAGGTGGAATACATGCCGGGATTTGGCCAGTCGATCGCCCGGACGCGGCTTTACAACAGCGTCCCGGTCGGGCTGGCCTATGTCCTAACCTGCCTGTGGATCTGCTCGGATGTTGTGCTGGCGCTGTCGCCGCATTTCGGGCTGCCGGTCGAGGTGGCGCAGGATATTCGCGACGCCCTGCATTATCCGCTTTCCATCGCGGGTGGCGAAGTGTTCGCAGGGCTGCCGCCCTACGGCCAGCGGCCCGACCTGGTGGTTCCCCTCGGCACCCTGGTCAACCTGGTCGTCTTCACTGTTCTGGTGTTCGCGCTGGTGTTTGACGGCTCGGGCCGCCTGCGCCGGGCCGGGGCGCTGATTTTCATCGACAAGTTTGATGGCGATAATAGCAAGCCGCTGTTTCGCCCCGGACGCAAGGCTGGCGATTGACGGGCTCAATTGCGCGAAGCCAATCTGCTCGCGCAGAACAAACGGACCGTTGTCCGCACCGCCCGGCTACCGGATCACAACTATCCAGTTGGCCCGCGTCAGTGCTAAGTGAGCGTTCAGGGAGATTAAAATGACTGAACGCAGCAATGAAGAACTTGAACAGGTCTATGCGGCTAAATCTCCCGAAGAGCTGAGTTCGGCCTATGCGGCCTGGGCTGCGGGCTATGACCGCGACACGTTGGCCGCGGGCTACTGCCTGCCGTTTCAGGTGCTGGCCTGGGTTTCGCGTTACGTCAAACCGGATGCCGGCGCGCTGCTGGACGCCGGTTGTGGCACCGGCCTGTCCGGGCCTTATCTCCAGGCGCTCGGCTATGACCAAATTGCCGGGCTGGATTTCTCCGAAGAGATGCTGCGGGTGGCGGACTCACGCGGTGCTTACGATGATCTCAAGCGGGCAACGTTGGGAGAGAGGTTGCCCTGGGATGACAATCATTTCGCGGCGTTCTTCTCGACAGGCGTGTTCACCGAAGGTCATGCGCCGGCGTCGGGTCTCACCGAATTGTGCCGCATCACCCGGCCGGGCGGGCATGCGGTGTTCACGGTGCGGGACACGATTTTCCACACTGGCGGTTTCTCTGCGATAATTGCAGATCTCGCCGGCCGCGGGGTCTGGCGGCAGCTTGAACAAAGCCCGCCGTTCCGGGCCTTTGCACTGGATGAGCCGGACGTGCTGGTAACGGCGCATGTGTTCGAGGTTCTGGCCTGAGGGGTTTTGCGCGCTTCTTCCTATTTGTCCGTTTTAACCGGCGGCGCGGGCTCGGTTCTGTGCATGTCGGCTGAAACCGCCTTTGTGATCCATTCGCGGAATGCCTTGATCTTCGGAGTGTTGCGGCGGCTTGCCGGATGCACCAGCCAGATGCCGATATCATCGGTGCAATGGTGATTGAATGGCGCGACAAGGCGGCCGGTGGCCAGTTCCTCGGCATAATAGACATGATTGAGGATGGCGACGCCATGGCCGGCAAGGGCCGCGTTGCCGCACAGATCCTGCTCGACGAAATTGTGCCGTTTGTGACCTGACAGATCGGGCGTGGCGAGACCGGCAGTGGCAAACCAGTGCTGCCAGGATTCCTGCTGGGCGCCGATGATCGGCAGCCGCAACAGGTCCTCGGGTTTCGTGACCCCGCCGATGCTTTCGGCAAGCGCGGGGCTGAGCATAGGCGCATAGGAAAACCGGCCGAGCAGGTGGCAGTCATCGCTGGGCCAGGGACCAACGCCCCAGCGGATGGAGATGTCAGCGGGGTCGCGGTTGAAATCGGTGATCCTGCTCACGCGCAAAAGCCGCACCGCAAGGCTGGGGTATTCAAGCTGGAAGTTGCCGAGGTTGCGGGCCAGCCAGTGCGAGGCAAAGGTCGGCGAGGAATGGATCTCCAGGGTCTCGTTGGACATCTGGCTGGCCGACAGCATGGCTTCGGTCAGCAGCTCGAAGGCCTTGCCGACATTGGGCAGCATCCGGTCCGCGGCCTCGGTGTTGACGATCTGGCGCGGCTGGCGAAGGAAAAGCTGTTCGCCGAGAATGCCTTCCAGCAGCTTGATCTGGTAGCTCACCGCCGTTTGCGTCATGCCCAGCTCGTCTGCCGCACGCGAGAAACTGCCGTGCCGGGCGACGGCCTCGAACACGCGCAGCGCGTTGAGCGGAAACTTTCTCGACAGCTTCATGCATAAGCTCTCTTTATGGGCGTAGACGGGAATTCCGTTGGAATGTCCCCGCTTCGAGCGTCTATCTAGCCTCACGACATATCAAAAGGAAAGAGTGATGAGCGATCATGACCGCACTTCGCAAAGCCGCATCGCGTGGCTTGGCGGGCCGGGAAAGCTGTGGCGGTTGGCCCAGCGGCTGGCACGGCGGCTGTTCAGCTGGCTGTGCGGGCGGCGCCTGCATGTGCAGGCCGGTGTGCTTGATGCCCGGATGAGGCAGGACATCGGCATCCACGGCACCGGCCTGGACGATGCGGCGCGGCCGGATCCGCGCGATGATCACTACCGCCGCCTGCTCGGGACCGGCTATCGGCTCGGCTGAACAGGCGCGTCATCGCGGCCGGTTCGGGATCTTCTGGCGGGCACCCGGCGCAAAACAATTGCCCGAACCCGCTAAAATTGGTATGAGCCCGGCCATGGGATCGAAATTCAGATGTCTCGCGCCTCATGTCTTCGTGCTGCAGGATCACAAGCGCCTGCCGGCACGGTTTTTTGCGCGCATATCCGGGGCGCTTTCCGGCCTTCGCGGCTGAAGCCTGTGTCCTTTCTGCTGCTCACCGCGGCATTCGATCCACTTTTCTTCATCTTCCATACGGACCACCACCATGACCGCACCGCGCACACTCTACGACAAGATCTGGGACGACCACCTGGTCGACGAGCAGGAGGACGGCACCTGCCTGCTCTATATCGACCGTCACCTCGTCCATGAAGTCACCAGCCCGCAGGCATTCGAAGGCCTGCGCACCGCGCACCGCACAGTGCGCGCGCCGGAAAAGACGCTGGCCGTGGTCGACCACAACGTGCCGACCTCGCCCGACCGGGCGCAGGGCATCAAGAACGAGGAAAGCCGCATCCAGGTGGAAGCGCTGGCCAACAACTCGGCCGAGTTCGGCGTCGAGTATCTCAACGAGAACGACAAGCGCCAGGGCATCGTTCACATTGTCGGCCCGGAACAGGGCTTTACCCTGCCCGGCACCACCATCGTCTGCGGCGACAGCCACACCTCGACGCATGGCGCGTTCGGCGCGCTGGCGCACGGCATCGGCACGTCCGAGGTCGAGCATGTGCTGGCGACCCAGACGCTGATCCAGCGCAAGGCCAAGAACATGCTGGTCGAGGTCAATGGCGTGCTGCCCGAGGGCGTCACCGCCAAGGACATCATCCTCGCCATCATCGGCGAGATCGGCACCGCCGGCGGCACCGGCCATGTCATCGAGTTTGCCGGCGAGGCGATCCGCGCGCTGTCGATGGAAGGCCGCATGACGGTCTGCAACATGACCATCGAAGGCGGCGCCCGCGCCGGCCTGATTGCGCCCGACGAGAAGACCTACGCCTATTTCAAGGACCGACCCCGCGCGCCCAAGGGCAAGGCCTGGGACATGGCGGTCGAGTACTGGAAGTCGCTGCCGTCCGACGAGGGCGCGCATTACGACAAGATCGTCCGTCTCGACGCCGCCTCGCTGCCGCCGATCGTGTCCTGGGGCTCGTCGCCCGAGGACGTGATCTCGGTCACCGGTGTGGTTCCGAACCCTGACGACATCGCCGACGAAGCCAAGCGCACCTCGAAATGGCGGGCGCTCGATTACATGGGCCTCAAGCCCGGCACCAAGATCACCGACATTGCCATCGACCGGGTGTTCATCGGCTCGTGCACCAATGGCCGCATCGAGGACCTGCGCGCCGCAGCCGCGGTTGTCGAAGGCAAGAAGGTGGCTTCCACCGTCGACGCGATGATTGTTCCGGGCTCTGGCCTGGTCAAGGAGCAGGCGGAAGCCGAGGGCCTCGACGTGATCTTCAAGAATGCGGGCTTTGACTGGCGCGAGCCGGGCTGCTCGATGTGCCTGGCGATGAACGACGACCGGCTGAAGCCGGGCGAACGCTGCGCCTCGACCTCGAACCGCAACTTCGAAGGCCGCCAGGGCTTCAAGGGCCGCACCCACCTGGTCTCGCCGGCAATGGCAGCCGCCGCGGCAGTGGCCGGACATTTCGTCGATATCCGCGAGTGGAAGTAGGCGTTAGCCGGGCTGCCTGACGGCGGTCTTCAAACGAACTTTACAAAAGAACCCGCCGGTTGCCCGGCGGGTTCTGTGGTCTTGGGGGCTTGTTGGTGGCCGGGTCAGCTCAGGCGCAGATGGGCCTCGATGGCGGCGGCGATGAAGGCGTGGCGGGCCTTGCGGGGGATGGCGTCGCCATGGATCACTGCGTCGCAGGCCTGCTCGGCATCATGGTAGCGGCTGCCGTGCGCGTCCGGCCAGTTGCGGTGCAGCAGGTTTTTCGCCTGCCGGGCGGTCTTGACTGTCCGGTGAAACCCCGTCTCGGGATCATCGATGGTGATCGGAGTATTCCAGGCTGTTGATCGCATGATGCTACCTCCTTGGACTTGATGGAGACAGTGTCTGCCTATCCCGGCCCGAGGTCACGCTGATCCCGGCAGCATGGTTACACTGCGGTGTCGCAAAAATGCCGACAGGCGGGGATGTGTGCCGTTACGGAGCAGAAAGTGCGGCAAATGCAGCCGATGCGTCCGACTGGATCATTTTGTGACACTGGTGCGGACGGCAAATGGCCACCTGGGCGGCTGCCGGCAACAGCCGGGGTAAAGACGAGGAGATCGTTCCAGCGCCCGCTTGCGCGCTGCTATGGACGGATCACGCACACGCCGCCGCCGCCACAGGCGCCGGAGTTCTTGTCGATGGTGATGATCTTCGGACCCGGTTTCCTGGTCGAACCGGTCCGGGCATCGCGGTTGCGCCTGATGCGGATGGTCAGCTCGTCGTCGTCGCGGATGGTCCGTGATGCAGGCGCACGCGCCGGATCGGGCAGCGACGGGTCCAGCTTGCCGGCCTTCGAGCGCGAGCTGTGGTCATCCTTGTCGATGACGATGATGGTGACATCGCGGTCATTGTGCCGCTTGGTCTTGCTCGACGGGGGCTTGATTTCGGCGGCCAGCGAGGTGCCGCTCACTGCGAAGCCGATCAGCAGCGCAAGGGTTGCTGCCTGGACAGCTCTGCGGGCGCTTGCGGGCGAAAAAGGCTTGGCGGTCATTTGCGGTTTCCTTCTTGCAGGTCGGGGCTTGCAGGTCGGGGCTTGCAGGTGATGGCAGATGCCGGCAGACAATCCTCACGGTATTATGCCCTGAGCGCATTTTGCATGAGGTGGAAACCGGAGTCACGCCGGCGCCGCGGCAAATGCCGGTTAGAGTTAAAATACGCCGTGTGCCCGCCGGTCCGGGTTGGCGGTGCGATGAGACTTTCGACAGACTTGACCGGGACCGGAGTTTCGACGAAACATGCGGCCCATGGATACGCCCAAGAACATCGACATCTCGCTGTTGCGCCTCAATGACGCGCATCATTTCTCGCCCCTGCTGGCGGCTTACGTGCAGTCGCTCAAGCGTGGCGCGCCGCGTCGGCCGGACGATTTCTACGCCGAAACGCTGCTGCAGGACCGCGTCGCCCAGATTTTCGGCGCCCGGCTTGACGGCGAACTGGTCGGGTTCGTGATTTTCTACGATCTGCCGGACCCGGTGACCGGGATGCGGCTGGGCCAGGTCGACCATCTTTATGTCAGCCACCTGCATCGCAAGATGGGCATTGCACAGGCGATGCTCGACATGCTGGCGGAGGAAAGCGACGCACATGGCTGGTCGCGAATCATCCTCAACGCGCCGCGTTCGTCGGAAGAAGGCCGCAAGCTGTACGAAAAACTCGCCACCAAGGCGGATTTCAGCAGCTGGGAAATGCGATTCGACCATTCGCGCTAAATGTTTTTGCGTTGCAAACGGGTCGATGTTGGCTGATTGCAGGACGTGATTCCGCGCATTCTTGCCTTGTTAAGCATTTTGAATCGTTTGAAGCGTAATGAATGGCGAATTCCGGGTTTGTTTTCGACGAAAAGCGCATTGTTGACTGCAATCCGGGCTTTGACGCGGTGCATATAACGCACTAAAACCACCGCACAGCCGCCGCCGACCGCATCGCGGGTATGCGTGTGGCTCTCCTTGAGGGAAAAAAGGACAAGGTCCCGATGACCAATGTGACGCAGAACCGGCCGTTGTCGCCGCACCTGAGCATCTACAAACAAATTCCAACCATGGTGATGTCGATCATGCACCGGTTTACCGGCATGGCGCTTTATGCAGGCACGCTGCTGGTCGCCTGGTGGCTGGTGGCCGCGGCTTCCGGCGAAGCCTATTTCGACTGGGTCAACGGCATCTTCGGCTCGATCCTGGGCCGGCTGGTCCTGTTCGGCTACACCTGGGCGCTGTTGCATCATCTGCTTGGCGGGATCCGACATTTCATCTGGGACACCGGCCGCGGCTTCGATCCGCAAACCTCGACCAAGATGGCCTGGGCAACGATCGCCGGTTCCATCGTTCTGACGATCCTGGTCTGGATCGCCGGTTACGCAGCCCGTTTCTAGGAGAGAGACATGGATACCAAGAATATGCGTACACCCCTCTCCCGGGTCCGCGGGCTCGGTTCGGCCAAGGAAGGCACCGACCATTTCTGGCGGCAGCGGCTGACGGCGGTGGCCAACGTGCCGCTGATCCTGTTCTTCCTGTTCTTCATCATCGCCTATAACGGCGAACCCTATGAGGTGGTCGTCGGCGCGCTGTCCAATCCGCTGGTGGCGGTGGTGATGGGGCTGATGGTGATTTCGGGCATCATTCACATGAAGCTCGGCATGCAGGTGATCATCGAGGATTATGTTCATGCCGAGGGCATGAAGGTGAGCCTGTTGATCCTCAACACATTCTTTTCAATCGTGGTCGGCGCAGTGTCGCTGTTCGCGGTTCTCAAACTCGGCTTCGGAGGCTGACAGATCATGGTAATGACGTCGAGCGTCAACATTGGCGGACGCGCCTATACGATAGTCGATCACGCCTATGACGTGGTCGTGGTGGGTGCCGGTGGCGCCGGGCTGCGTGCCACTCTGGGCATGGCGGAACAGGGCTTCAAGACCGCCTGCATTTCAAAAGTGTTCCCGACCCGCTCTCACACGGTCGCGGCACAGGGCGGCATCGCCGCCTCGCTGACCAACATGACGCCGGACAGCTGGCAGTGGCACATGTACGACACGGTCAAGGGGTCGGACTGGCTCGGCGATGTCGATGCCATGCAGTACCTGACCATGGAAGCGCCGAAGGCGGTCTACGAGCTGGAACATTACGGCGTTCCGTTCTCGCGCACCGAAGATGGCCGCATCTACCAGCGGCCGTTCGGCGGCCACATGCAGAATTACGGCGAAGGCCCTCCGGTGCAGCGCACCTGTGCGGCTGCCGACCGTACCGGCCACGCCATCCTGCACACGCTTTATGGCCAGTCGCTGAAAAACAACGCCGAATTCTTCATCGAGTATTTCGCGCTCGACCTGCTGATGGAAGAGGATGGCCGCTGCACAGGTGTGGTTGCCTGGAACCTCGACGACGGCACCATTCACCGCTTTTCGGCGAAGATGGTGGTGCTGGCGACCGGCGGTTATGGCCGGGCCTATTTCTCGGCCACATCGGCGCATACCTGCACCGGTGACGGCAACGGCATGATCGCGCGTGCCGGCCTGCCGCTCCAGGACATGGAGTTCGTGCAGTTCCACCCGACCGGGATCTACGGCGCAGGCTGCCTGATCACCGAGGGCGCGCGCGGCGAAGGCGGCTACCTGGTCAACTCCGAGGGCGAGCGCTTCATGGAGCGTTACGCACCATCGGCCAAGGACCTGGCCTCGCGTGACGTTGTCTCGCGCTGCATGACGCTGGAAATCCGCGAGGGCCGTGGCGTTGGCAAGGCCAAGGACCACATCTTCCTGCACCTCGATCACCTCGATCCGGCGGTGCTGAACGAGCGGCTTCCGGGCATTTCGGAAAGCGCCAAGATCTTCGCCGGTGTCGACGTCACCCGTGAGCCGATCCCGGTGCTGCCGACGGTGCACTACAACATGGGCGGCATCCCGACCAATTACTGGGGCGAAGTGCTCAACCCGACAACGGCCGAGCCGGACCGGGTGACGCCCGGCCTGATGGCCGTCGGCGAAGCCGGTTGCGCCTCGGTGCACGGCGCCAACCGCCTGGGTTCGAACTCGCTGATCGACCTGGTGGTGTTTGGCCGTGCGGCGGCAATCCGCGCCGGCGAAGTGATCGACCGGTCTTCGGCTGTGCCGCAGGTCAACGAGGCTTCGTTCGAGAAGATCATGACCCGGTTCGACACCATCCGTCACGCCGATGGTTCGACGCCGACTGCCGTGCTGCGCGAGAAGATGCAGCGCACCATGCAGGAAGACGCGGCCGTGTTCCGGACCCAGGAATCGCTGGAATCGGGCTGCAAGCGGATGAGCCAGATCTGGTCGGAACTTCCCGACGTGAAGGTCACCGACCGCTCGATGATCTGGAATTCGGATCTGATGGAAACGCTGGAACTCGACAATCTGATGGCTTGCGCCATCACCACGGTCTACGGCGCGGAAGCCCGCAAGGAAAGCCGCGGCAGCCATGCCCGTGAAGACTATGTCGATGGTCCGTTCGGCGGCCGCGACGACGAGAACTGGCGCAAGCACACGCTGGCCTGGGTCGACGACAAGGGCAAGGTCACACTCGACTACCGCCCGGTCCACACCGAGCTGATCGCCGAGGGCATCGATCTCGCCAAGATCGCGCCCAAGGCACGCGTGTATTAAGAGGGAACAGAGACCATGGTTGAACTCACACTCCCGAAGAATTCGCAGCCGAAGCCGGGCAAGGTCTGGCCGAAGCCGGAAGGGGCCAAGAACACCCGCGAATTCAAGATTTACCGCTGGTCGCCGGATGATGCGGAAAACCCGCGCATCGACACGTTCCACATCGACACCGACGATTGCGGTCCGATGGTGCTCGACGGCCTGTTGTGGATCAAGAACAAGATCGACGCGACGCTGACGCTGCGCCGGTCCTGCCGCGAGGGCATCTGCGGGTCCTGCGCGATGAACATCGACGGTACCAACACGCTTGCCTGCACCAAGGGTCTCGACGAGATCGACGGTGCGGTGAAGGTCTATCCGCTGCCGCACCTGCCGGTGGTCAAGGACCTGGTGCCGGACCTGACCAATTTCTACGCCCAGCACCGGTCGATCGAGCCCTGGCTCAAGACCGTGTCACCGACACCGGCGAAGGAATGGAAGCAGAGCCACGAAGACCGGGCCAAGCTTGATGGCCTTTACGAGTGCATCCTGTGCGCCTGCTGCTCGACCTCGTGCCCGAGCTACTGGTGGAACGGCGACCGCTATCTCGGTCCCGCCGTGCTGCTGCAGGCCTATCGCTGGCTGATCGACAGCCGTGACGAATGCACCGGCGAGCGGCTGGATGATCTCGAGGATCCGTTCCGGCTCTATCGCTGCCACACCATCATGAACTGCGCGCAAACCTGCCCCAAGGGCCTCAACCCTGCCAAGGCGATTGCCGAGATCAAGAAAATGATGGTCGAGCGCCGGGTGTAGGCCAGGCAAGATCGGACATTGAAAAAGGGGAGCATCTGCTCCCCTTTTTTGTGTTTGATCATGGCCGAGAGTTTGGCGGTCCCCTGATCTCCCCCGCAAGGGGGAGATTGAGAAACTCCGAGTTCCGCACCTATCCCAGCGCTTGTGTCAGGTCAGCAATCAGGTCGTCCGCATCCTCGATGCCTACCGAAACCCGGATCAGGCTTTCGGGGATGCCGGTGTGGGGCTCGATGGTGTGGCGGTGCTCGACCAGGCTTTCGACGCCGCCGAGCGAGGTGGCGCGGTGAAACAGCCTGAGCTTGCCGACGACGGCGAGCGCCTCGGGGCTGCCGCCCTTGACCAGGAACGAGAACAGGCAGCCGAATCCGCCGTGCATCTGGCGTTTGGCGATGTCGTGACCGGGGTGGCTTTCAAGGCCGGGATAATAGACGTCGGCCACCTTCGGATGAGCTTCGAGAAATTCGGCGATGGTTTGTGTCGAGCGGCACATGCGTTCGACGCGCAATGGCAGCGTGCGCATGCCGCGCAGCAGCAGCCAGGCCTCGAACGGGCCGATCACCGCACCGGCGTCGTGGCGGTCGGCCTTGATCTCGGTCCAGATCCTGGCTGCGGGTGCCGAGGTGGCGAGCACGCCGGCGAGCACATCGGAATGGCCGTTGATCGCCTTGGTGGCGGAATGCATGACGATGTCGGCGCCAAGCTCGAGCGGACGTTGCAGGATCGGCGTCGCGGCGGTGGAATCAACCGCCAGCAGGCCGCCGGCCTTGTGGGCGCAGTTTGCGGCGTGGGCGATGTCGACCGTCTTGAGCCAGGGGTTGGATGGGGTCTCGATGAACACCAGATCCGGCTTGTGCTCCGCGCAGGCCTGTTCGAGCGCGGCCGGGTCGGCGGCATCGACCTCGTGCAGGGTGATCTGGCGGCGGGCGGAAAAATCCCTCAGCCACTTGGTGGTGCCCCAGTAGATGCCCGACTGCACCAACGCCGTGGCACCATTGGGCAATGTGCGGAACAGGGCTGCGATCGCTGCCATGCCGGAGGGAAACAGCAGCGCTTCCTCGGCGTTTTCCAGCCGCGCCAGCACGTTTTCGGCGATGCGGACAATGTCGGAATTGTCGCGCAGGTAGATGTTGTCCGGATTGACCAGCGCATAGTCCTCGTCGCGGACGAAGGTGGTCGAGGGCTGCACCGGCGGAACCACGCCGCCCGACGGCATGTCGATGACACCGCCGGCCTGGGCCGCGATGGTGGAGGGCTTGAGATCGTTGGGGAGGGTCATGTCGCGTCATCTTTCCCTGGCAGCGTGGCCAGATTCGGGGACGCCGGCGCGTCCTGTCCTTGCCCTCGTGTCTATGCAGTCCGGTGAGGAATTTCAACGGCCGTGTGCAGGCTTGCCGATCGGGTGGTTCAGGCCGGATCAAGGGTGATGACGACATTGCCTTTCCGCGCCGGACTTTGGAAATACCGGTGCGCGGCAGCAGCCTGATCAAGTGGAAAGCGCTTGTCGATGAAGGGCCGGAAGCGGCCGCTGGCTGCGAGATCGGCGAGAAAGCGCAGGTCTTCGGCGCGTTCGGGTGCATAGCCGCCATAGGCCTTGCGGCCGCCGGTCTTGCGGGCGAACAGCGTGGCTAGAAGTTGCCACAGGTTGGCGGAGACCAGAAGCAGTTGCCCGCCGGGTTTCAGCGCCGCGGCGTATCTTGCGTAGGTCGCGGTGCCGCTGGTGTCGAGGATGATGTCATAGGCTCCGGGGGCGGCGGCGGGATCTTCTTGTTTGTGGTCGATCACCCGGTCGGCGCCGAGGCCGAGCACCATGTCGAGCTTGGCGGGTGAGGCGGTGCCGGTGACGTCGGCGCCAAAGGCCTTGCCCAGCTGGATGGCGGCGCTGCCGACGCTGCCCGCAGCGCCGATGACCAGGACCCGGTCGCCGGGTTTGATGCCGGCCTTGTCGCGCAGGAAACTGAGCGCTGTCGCGCCGCCAAACGGGATTGCCGCTGCCTCGTCAAGGCCGAGGTTTTCCGGTGCATGGGCAATCGCGGCGGTTTCGGCAATCACCGCATGGTCGGCGTAGCCGCCAAAGGTCGCGCCGGGATAGGCAAAGACCCGGTCACCCGGTGCGAAGCGGGTGACGTCGCTTCCGACCGCCTCGACCACGCCCGAAAACTCGGTGCCGAGAACCTGCCGGCGCGGGCGGAACAGGCCGAATACCAGCCTGCCGACCGGGCCAAAGCCCGGCGGCATGTCGAGGCTGCGGGCGCGGTAATCACCGGAGGTAACGCTGGTGGCGTGGATCCGGACCAGGACTTCACCGGGTTTCGGCTCTGGCCGGGGCAGGGTGACGGGCCGAAGGACCTCTGGCGGTCCGTAGCTGGAATAGGCAATGGCTTGCATCTGTCTGATCTCCGTTTCGTGCCGGACATATACTCATGCGATAGCGTAGAATAAATTGACCAGATATGCCGATATGATATGCGAATATGCATGGATTGGAGATCGGTGAATTTCGACTGGAACCGGGCCCGGGCGTTCCTGGTCACGGCGGAGGAAGGCTCGCTGTCCGCGGCGGCCCGGGCGCTCGGCATGGCGCAGCCGACGCTGGGGCGACAGGTCACGGCGCTGGAGCAGGAACTCGGGGTGGCGCTGTTCGAGCGGGCGGGGCGGGGGCTGACGCTGACGCCGAGCGGGCTCGAGCTGATGGATCATGTCCGCGCCATGGGCGAGGCCGCGTCGCGGATGTCGCTTTCCGCGTCGGGCAAGGCGCAGGCGATCGAGGGGACCGTGTCGGTCAGCGCCAGCGAGGTCGATGCGGCGTTCCGGCTGCCGCCGATCATCCGCCAGATACGGGACGTTGCGCCCGGCATCGATGTCGAGATCGTCGCCACCAACACCGAGAGCGATCTGAGGCGGCGCGAGGCGGATATCGCCATCCGCAATTACCGGCCGACGCAGCCCAATCTTGTGGCGCGCAAGATCCATGACATTCATGGCCGGATCTACGCCACGCCGGGCTATCTCGAGAGCATCGGCAACCCGTCTACGCCGGAAGGGTTTGCGCAGGCGGATTTCATCGGCTTCAACCGCTCCGGCGAATTCATCGCCGCGATGCGCCGGTTCGGGCTGACGCTGACGCAGAAGAATTTTCCCATCGTCTCGGAAAGTCACCTGGTGCAATGGAGCCATGTGAAGCAGGGGCTGGGGATCGGCATCATGTCAGCCGATATCGGCGATGCCGAACCGGAGGTGGTCCAGGTGCTGCCCGATCTCGATCCGATCATCGTGCCGGTCTGGCTGGTGACGCACCGGGAGGTTCACACCAGCCGGCGGGTGCGGCTGGTGTTCGATCTGATGGCAAAAGAGCTGGCGCGGCCTTTCGCTGGCTGAGCCGGGCTGCCGCTTCACGGCTTTGTGCGGAAGCGTGAGTTGTCTTCGGCGGGGCCCCGGCTAGGTTCGTGTGAGACAAAGGAGATTTCCATGCTCAGACTGCTGCTGACGTCCGCCGTGTTTGCCACCGTCCTGACCGCAGCGCCGGCCCGGGCCGAAGAGACCGGTATCGCGATTTTTGCCGGGGGCTGTTTCTGGTGCGTGGAATCCGATTTCGATCATGTCAAAGGCGTGACCGAAACCATCTCCGGCTATATCGGCGGCAAGGCCGACAATCCGACCTACAAGAGCCACGTCGCCAATGGCGACCGCGAAGCCGTCGAGATCAGGTACGATCCGGCGGTGGTGAGCTATGCCGAGTTGCTGAAAACCTTCTTCCGGACCATCAATCCGACCGATGACGGCGGCCAGTTCTGCGACCGCGGCCACAGCTACACAACGGCGGTCTACACGCTCAATGACGAGCAGGCCGCACTTGCCAAAGCGGCGAAGGCCGACGCGGAGGCCGTGCTGGGCAAGCCGGTGGTCACGGAAATCGAACCGCCGGCCAGGTTCTGGCCTGCGGAAGACTACCACCAGGATTTCTACACAAAGAGCCCGGTGCGCTACAATTACTACCGCCGTGCCTGCGGCCGCGACCAGGACATCAAATCGCTTTGGGGCGAACAAGCAGCCTTCGGCGTCGTCAAATAGCCATGGCTGTCCGACGATGCCGCCAGGCCTTACGCCATTGACATCAGCCTGAAGGGCTGGCCAGTCTGGCAGTGTCCGGCCGGGTCCGCGACAGGAGAGCGAGATGGCAATGAAGCGCAGCAAGGAGCCGTGGATGGCGGCCGATGATTTCGGGCGCTCGCTGCCGCGGGGCATCGGCATCAACCTTCTGGTCCGTGACATGGCAGCGGAGATCGCATTTTGCCGCGATTGCCTCGGCGCGATGATCCTGGACAGCGACGAGGATTTCGCCGCCATCGAACTGTGCGGATCGGTGTTCATGCTGCATGCCGACCACAGCTATTCGAACCACCCGCTGTCGGGCATCGTTGCCGGGGCGGAAACCCGCGGCGCCGGGGTCGAGATCAGGGTCTACGGGCTTGATCCCGATAAGGTGGAAACACGGGCGCGGGCGCGCGGCGACCACGTGCTGGCGGGCAGCCTCGACAAGCCGCACGGGTTGCGCGAATGCTTCATTGTCGATCCGGAAGGCTATGTCTGGGTACCGGGTATACAAATACGCGGGTGACAATTGAGGTGCGACTGGTGTATTGGCGTCAATAACATTGGATTATCGTCCAGCTAATATGCTCCTTGGGCCGGTTTGCCTTGCAATTTCCATCCTATGGTCATTTTATGCGGTTTAATGGGGCGAACAGCGAAGCACATGTTTCGCGTAACCGGAGCTTATCTATGAAGATGCACACCTTGCTGGTCGCAGTTGCGGTTGCCGCAGCGCTTAGCGGATGCCAGCGGACATCCTTCGGTGGACTGAACACCCAGCAGCAGCCGGCGCCGTTGATGCCTGCCCCGGTGGGCGGGGTCGAATCGGGCCAGCTTGCGCCGCCGATGACGCCGCAGCCGGGTGAGTTTCCTGCCGCGCCGACAGCTCCCGAGCAGACCATGGCACCGCAGGTGGCCGCGACCAACGCACCAGAACTGACGCGCGAAGCGCTGATCGGCCGCTGGTCGGCGGCAAGCAGCGGCTCGACCTGTGACGTGTTCCTGTCGCTGACCAAGTGGACCGGCGGATACCGCGCGGCATCGCGCGGATGTGTCGGCAATGCGGCGGCAATCGCGGCATGGGACGTGCAGGGCAAGCAGGTCATTCTCGCCGATTCCAGCGGCAACCAGATCGCCCGGCTCTACCAGTCGGCCAACGAGCGCTACGACGGTTCGACCTCGACGGGTCAGCCGATTTCCCTTTCCCGTTAAGTTCAGGGTACAGCCTGACGCGATAGGCCCTGCCTTATGAGCTGGAAGAGACACGACACCGTTGCGAGCGCCTATGCGGCCCGCGTGGCAAGCGGCGAATTTTCCCCCGATCCGGCGCAGGTTGCGCTGGCCGAGCGGCTGGACGACCTGCTCAACGAGGTTTCCACCAAGCGGCTCGCCACCAAGTCAAGCGCGCTGGGCTGGATGTTCGGGCGCAAGCGGTCCTCGAACGTGCCGCCGCGCGGTCTTTATGTTCATGGCTCGGTCGGCCGCGGCAAGACCATGCTGATGGACATGTTCTTCGAGCTGGTGCCGGCGAAACGGAAGCGGCGGGCGCATTTTCTCGATTTCATGGCCGACGCGCATGCGCGCATCCATGCCCACCGGCAAAAACTCAAGAACGGCGAGACCAGGGAAACCGATCCGGTGCCGCCGGTGGCGGCCCAGCTGATCGATGAGGCATGGGTGCTGTGCTTCGACGAGTTTTCTGTCACCGACATTGCCGACGCCATGCTGCTCTCGCGGCTGTTCGAGCAATTGTTCCAGCGCGGCTGCGTGCTGGTGGCGACATCGAATGTCGAGCCGGACCAGCTTTACCGCGATGGCTTGAACCGGCAGCTGTTTTTGCCGTTCATCAAGTTGCTCAAGGACAATGTCGACATCATCAATCTCGATGCGCGCACCGATTACCGGATGGAAACAACCACCCGGATGCCGGTGTATCACCAGCTGGGCGATGGTGAAGGCGACGACGCCATGGACCTGGCATGGAAGCAGGTGACGGCAGGCAAGCTGACGGCGCCCGAGGTGGTCGAGGTGCAGGGCCGGGAAGTGGCCGTGCCGGATGCCGGCGCGGGGGCTGCGCGGTTCTCTTTTGCCGGTCTGTGCGAGGCGCCGCTGGGGGCCAACGACTACGCCGCGATCGCCAAGCGCTACCACACGGTTTTTGTCGACCGGGTGCCGGTGATGGCGGAAGCCAGCCGCAATGCGACCAAGCGCTTCATCACCCTGATCGACACGCTTTATGACCGCAAGAACCGATTGTTTGTCTCTGCGGAGGCGGCGCCTGACGGGTTGTATGTCGGCAAGACCGGGACCGAGAGTTTCGAGTTTGCGCGCACGGCTTCGCGCCTGAACGAGATGCAAAGCGAAGCCTATCTGGAAGCAAGCCAGGCAAATCATGCGCAATCAACGTCAGGCGGCGCGTAAAATATTTACGTTTACGTAAGAATTTCATAAGCTAACCGATTGAAAATGCTCATGTCGAAAGTTTGAGTTGCTACTCTTGGTCATTCGGTCTATGCGAAATGTCGAAATCGGGGCCAGGCGTTAGGCAGGTTCCAGAACACAACGACCTGTGGAGAATTTCGATATGGCGCGCAACAAGATTGCATTGATTGGTTCGGGAATGATCGGCGGCACGCTCGCCCATCTGGCCGGCTTGAAGGAACTGGGCGACGTTGTTCTGTTCGATATTGCCGAAGGTACACCGCAGGGCAAGGCGCTCGACATCTCCCAGTCCGCACCTGCCGAAGGTTTTGACTCCCGCCTTTCCGGCGCCAATGACTATTCCGCGATTGAAGGTGCCGATGTCTGCATCGTCACCGCCGGTGTCGCCCGCAAGCCGGGCATGAGCCGCGACGACCTTCTCGGCATCAACCTCAAGGTGATGGAACAGGTTGGCGCGGGCATCAAGAAATACGCTCCCAACGCTTTCGTGATCTGCATCACCAACCCGCTCGACGCGATGGTCTGGGCGCTGCAGAAGTTCTCCGGCCTGCCGAAGAACAAGGTTGTCGGCATGGCCGGCGTGCTCGACTCGGGCCGCTTCCGTCATTTCCTCGCCGAAGAATTCAACGTCTCGATTGAAGACGTCACCGCCTTCGTGCTTGGCGGCCACGGCGACACGATGGTTCCGCTGGCACGCTACTCAACGGTTGCCGGCATCCCGCTGCCTGACCTGATCAAGATGGGCTGGACCTCGAAGGAAAAGCTCGAGGAAATCATCCAGCGCACCCGTGATGGCGGCGCCGAGATCGTTTCGCTGCTGAAGACCGGTTCGGCCTATTATGCGCCGGCAGCTTCGGCGATCCTGATGGCCGAGAGCTATCTCAAGGACAAGAAGCGGGTTCTGCCCTGCGCCGCACATCTTTCGGGCCAGTATGGCGTCAAGGACATGTATGTCGGCGTGCCCTGCGTCATCGGCGAGGGCGGCATCGAGCGCGTCATCGAGATCGAGCTGAACAAGACCGAGCAGAAGGCCTTCGACAAGTCGGTCGAAGCCGTTGCAGGGCTTTGCGAAGCCTGCATCGGCATCGCACCGAACCTGAAGTAATCGGCCACGGATATCGAACGGAAAGCTGCAAACCGGCTTTCCGTTCAGATTTGCGTAAGAACATCGGGTTAGAGCGTTACCAGGCTTAACGAAACGTCAAGACGCTCTCGACCGTTTACTCAATCCAGGAGTTCCCATGAACATCCATGAATATCAGGCCAAGGCCCTTCTCAAGGGTTTTGGCGCGCCGGTGGCCGAAGGGGTCGCCATCTTCTCGGCTGACGAGGCGGAAGCGGCTGCGAAATCGCTGCCGGGTCCTCTCTATGTGGTCAAGAGCCAGATTCACGCCGGCGGACGCGGCAAGGGCAAGTTCAAGGAACTCGGCCCCGACGCCAAGGGCGGCGTCCGGCTGGCGTTCTCGATCGAGGAAGCCAAGGCGCATGCCAAGGAAATGCTCGGCAACACGCTTGTTACCAAGCAGACCGGTCCTGCCGGCAAGGTGGTCAACCGGCTTTACATTGAAGACGGCGCCGACATCGAGCGCGAACTCTATCTCTCGATCCTGGTAGACCGCACCGTCGGTCAGGTGGCCTTCGTGGTCTCCACCGAAGGCGGCATGGACATTGAGGCGGTTGCCGAAGAAACCCCCGAGAAGATCATCACCGTCGCCATCGACCCGATGGAAGGTGTGACGGCAGCGGATCTTGCCAAGCTCAACAGTGCGCTGAAGCTTGAAGGTGACGCGGCCAAGGACGGCGAGAAGCTGTTCCCGATCCTCTACAAGGCGTTTGTCGAAAAGGACATGGCGCTCCTCGAAATCAACCCGCTGATCGTGATGAAGAACGGTCGCCTGCGGGTGCTCGACGCCAAGGTGTCGTTCGACAACAACGCGCTGTTCCGTCATCCCGACATTCTCGAGCTGCGTGACCTGTCCGAAGAGGACGAGAAGGAAATCGAGGCTTCGAAATACGACCTCGCCTATGTCGCGCTCGACGGCAATATCGGCTGCATGGTCAACGGCGCCGGCCTCGCGATGGCGACGATGGACATCATCAAGCTGTATGGCCAGGAGCCTGCGAACTTCCTCGATGTTGGCGGCGGTGCGACGACCGAAAAGGTTACCGCAGCGTTCAAGATCATCACCGCAGACCCGGCCGTCAAAGGCATTCTGGTCAACATCTTCGGCGGCATCATGAAGTGCGACGTCATTGCCGAGGGCGTTGTTGCCGCGGTCAAGGAAGTCGGGCTGAAGGTTCCGCTGGTGGTGCGCCTTGAAGGCACCAACGTGGCGCTCGGCAAGAAGATCATCAACGAAAGCGGCCTTGACGTGATCGCGGCCGACGATCTCGACGATGCAGCCCAGAAGATCGTCAATGCGGTGAAGGGATCCTGAGACCATGTCCATTCTGATCGACAAGAACACCAAGGTCCTGGTTCAGGGCCTGACCGGCAAGACCGGCACTTTCCACACCGAGCAGGCGCTGGCCTATCACGGCACGCAGATGGTCGGCGGTATTCACCCGAAAAAGGGCGGTTCCACCTGGGAAGGTTCGGGCGGCGAGAAGCTGCCGATCTTCGCAACCGTTGCTGAAGGCAAGGCGCAGACCGGCGCCAATGCGTCCGTGATCTACGTTCCGCCGGCAGGCGCTGCGGCTGCGATCATCGAAGCCATCGAGGCCGAAATCGAACTGATCGTCTGCATCACCGAAGGCATCCCGGTTCAGGACATGATCCGCGCCAAGGCTGTTCTCGACAAGTCGAAGTCGCGGCTGATCGGCCCGAACTGCCCCGGCGTGATGACGCCGGACGAGTGCAAGATCGGCATCATGCCGGGCAACATCTTCAAGAAGGGCTCGGTGGGCATCCTGTCGCGTTCGGGCACACTGACCTATGAAGCCGTGTTCCAGACCACCAATGAAGGTCTTGGCCAGTCCAGTGCTGTCGGCATTGGCGGCGACCCGGTCAAGGGCACCGAGTTCATCGACATCCTCGACCTGTATCTCGACGATCCGGAAACCGAATCGATCATCATGATCGGCGAAATCGGCGGCTCGGCCGAAGAAGATGCGGCCGCATGGCTGATCGAGCAGGCCAAGAAGGGCCGCAAGAAGCCGATGGCAGGCTTCATCGCCGGTCGCACGGCACCTCCCGGCCGCACCATGGGTCATGCCGGCGCCGTGATTTCGGGCGGCAAGGGCGGTGCTGACGACAAGATCAAGGCAATGGAAGCTGCGGGCATCCGCGTCTCCCCGTCGCCTGCGCGTCTTGGCAAGACACTGGTTGAAGTCCTCAAGGGATAATCCCGGGGTCAAACAAAGGCTGGACCAATGAGCGACGCCGTGCGCGAAACGCTGGACCGCTACTACGCCGCGCTGAAAGCGGGCGATAGAAAGGCCCTGCGCGGCGTCGTTTCCGACGATATCGAGGTGCATTATCCGGCGCCTGAGGGGCTTCTGCCCTGGGCCGGAGACTGGACCGGGTTCGACGGCTTCGAAGCGTTCATTGCGACCGTGGGCGATCACCTGGTGATCGACACGGTCGAACCGCTTGCAATCCATGTCGCGGGCGACACCGTCATCACGGTGCTCAAGGGCGAATGGACGGTCAAGGCGACGGCACGCAAGGTGCGGACCGAAACAGTCAACATGTTCACATTACGAGACGGCAAGATCGTCCGGTACCAGGTTTTCAGCGACACGGCGGCGCTGGGAACCGGGTTGGGAAGGCTTGCCGCGGCGTGAGTGCCGCACAAGCCTCAAAGTCTAGGGATAGGGCCGGAGAGAGCCCGGAAACAAGGTGAGATCCATGGCACGCAACGACGAAGCCAACGACATCATGGCAGAAACCTCGTTCCTGTATGGTGGCAACGCTGCTTACATCGAGCAGATGTATGCCCGGTTCGAGGATGATCCGGGCAGCGTGCCGGCAGAATGGCAGGCATTCTTTGCCGAGCTGAAGGATGATCCGGACCAGGTGCGCAAGTCCGCTGCCGGGGCATCCTGGAAGCAACCGAACTGGCCAGTGCCTGCCAGTGGCGAACTGATTTCAGCCCTTGATGGCGATTGGGGGTATGTCGAGAAGGTCGTCGGCGACAAGCTGAAGGGCAAGGCCCAGGCCGAAGGCAAGCCGGCTGAAAGCGGCGATGTCACCCAAGCCACGCGCGATTCGGTGCGGGCGCTGATGATGATCCGCGCCTTCCGCATGCGCGGCCATCTGCACGCCAAGCTCGATCCGCTCGGAATCGCCCAGCAACCCGACAATGATTACAACGAGTTGTCGCCTGAAGCCTATGGTTTCACCGAGGCAGACTACGACCGCAAGATTTTCATCGATCACGTGCTCGGGCTCGAATACGCGACCATCCGCGAGATGATCGACATCCTGCAGCGCACCTATTGCTCGACGCTCGGTGTCGAGTTCATGCATATCTCCAATCCGGAAGAGAAGTCCTGGATCCAGGAACGTATCGAAGGCCCCGACAAGGGCGTCGAATTTACCGACATGGGCAAGAAGGCGATCCTGCAGAAGCTGATCGAGGCGGAAGGCTTCGAGCAGTTCATCGACGTCAAGTACAAGGGCACCAAGCGCTTTGGCCTTGATGGCGGCGAATCGCTGATCCCGGCGCTGGAGCAGATCATCAAGCGCGGCGGCAACATGGGGCTGAAGGAGATTGTCTTCGGCATGGCCCACCGCGGCCGCCTCAACGTGCTGACCCAGGTGATGTCGAAGCCGCACCGGGCGGTGTTCCACGAGTTCAAGGGCGGTTCGTTCAAGCCCGACGAGGTCGAAGGCTCGGGCGACGTCAAGTATCACCTTGGCGCATCATCCGACCGCGAGTTCGACGGCAACAAGGTCCACATGTCGCTGACGGCCAACCCGTCGCACCTGGAAATCGTCAACCCGGTGGTGATGGGCAAGGCCCGGGCCAAGCAGGATCTGCTGGCAACGGAATTCGAAGGCGACATCATTCCGCTGAGAGAGCGGGTCAAGGTGATGCCGCTGTTGCTGCACGGCGATGCCGCGTTTGCAGGTCAGGGCGTCGTGGCTGAAATTCTCGGCCTGTCGGGGCTTCGCGGCCACCGGGTCGCAGGCACCGTGCATTTCATCATCAACAACCAGATCGGTTTCACCACCAATCCGGGCTTCTCGCGCTCCTCGCCCTATCCCTCGGATGTGGCGAAGATGATCGAGGCGCCGATCTTCCACGTCAATGGCGACGATCCGGAAGCGGTGGTCTACGCCGCCAAGGTGGCAACCGAATTCCGCATGACCTTCCACAAGCCGGTGGTGGTCGACATGTTCTGCTATCGGCGCTTCGGCCACAACGAGGGCGACGAGCCGGCGTTCACCCAGCCGAAGATGTACAAGAAGATCCGCAGCCACGAGACGGTTGTGACGCTCTATTCGCGCCGCCTGATCGAGGAAGGCGTGATCACCGAGGGCGAATACGAAAAGATGAAGGCCGACTGGCGCGCGCATCTGGAAAGCGAATTCGACATCGGCCAGAGCTACAAGCCGAACAAGGCCGACTGGCTCGACGGTCAATGGTCGGGGCTTCGCACCGCCGACAACCAGGATGAGCAGCGCCGCGGCAAGACCGCCGTGCCGCTCAAGCAATTGCGCGAACTGGGCAAGAAGCTGTCGGAAGTGCCGGCGGACTTCAAGGCGCACCGCACCATCCAGCGGTTCATGGACAACCGTGCCAAGATGATCGAAACCGGCGAAGGCATCGACTGGGCCTTTGCCGAGGCACTGGCCTTCGGATCGCTGGTTCTGGAAGGCACCAAGATCCGGTTTTCCGGACAGGATGTCGAGCGTGGCACCTTCAGCCAGCGGCATTCGGTGCTCTACGACCAGGAAACCGAGGAGCGCTACATTCCGCTCGCCAACCTGGCGCCGAACCAGGCCCGCTACGAAGTCATCAACTCGATGTTGTCGGAAGAGGCCGTGCTCGGGTTCGAATACGGCTACTCGCTGGCGCGGCCAAACGCGCTGACGTTGTGGGAAGCCCAGTTCGGCGATTTCGCCAACGGCGCGCAGGTGCTGTTTGACCAGTTCATCTCCTCGGGTGAGCGCAAGTGGCTGCGCATGTCGGGCCTCGTCTGCCTGCTGCCGCATGGTTACGAGGGACAGGGTCCGGAGCACTCTTCGGCCCGTCTCGAACGCTTCCTGCAGATGTGTGCGGAAGACAACATGCAGGTCGCCAACTGCACCACGCCGTCGAACTATTTCCATATCCTCAGGCGTCAGATGAAGCGCGACTTCCGCAAGCCGCTGATCATGATGACGCCGAAATCGTTGCTCCGGCACAAGCGTGCGGTGTCGACGTTGGCGGAAATGTCGGGCGAAAGCTCGTTCCACAGGCTGTTGTGGGACGATGCCGAACTGCTCAAGAACGAGCCGATCAAGCTGGTCAAGGACAACAAGATCCGCCGCGTGGTGATGTGCTCGGGCAAGGTCTATTTCGATCTCTACGAGGAGCGCGAAAAGCGCGGCATCAACGACATCTACCTGCTGCGCCTGGAACAGCTCTACCCGTTCCCGGCCAAGGCCTTGATCAACGAGCTGTCGCGCTTCCGCAACGCCGAAATGGTCTGGTGCCAGGAAGAGCCCAAGAACATGGGTGCATGGTCGTTCATCGATCCGTACCTGGAATGGGTGCTGGCCCATATCGATGCCAAGTTCCAGCGTGTCCGCTACACCGGCCGGCCGGCATCGGCCTCGACGGCAACCGGCCTGATGTCGCGTCACCTTGCACAGCTTGAAGCCTTCCTCGAGGATGCGCTGGGCGGCTGATGCCGCCTGCGCTGCCGACAACTGAACTGTCTGTCTGACTGAAAAAGAACGGAAACAAATATCATGGCTACTGAAGTTCGCGTCCCGACCCTTGGTGAATCTGTCAGCGAAGCCACCATCGGCACCTGGCTCAAAAAGGTGGGCGACACCGTGAAGGTGGACGAGCCGCTGGTTGAGCTTGAAACCGACAAGGTTTCGATCGAGGTTCCCTCGCCCGTCTCCGGCGTTCTGAACGAGATTCTCGCCAAGGACGGCGAGACGGTCGAGGTCAATGCGCTGCTGGCACACATCGCCGAGGGCGAAGGTGCTGCGGCTCCGGCCAAGGCTGAAACAAAGGCCGAAGCGCCTGCCGCCAAGGCTGCGGCTCCGGCTCCGGCGGCTGCCGCCAAGAGCGAGATGCCGGCAGCTCCCTCGGCCCAGAAGCTGATGGCCGAAAACAAGATCGACGCCGGCGATGTGTCGGGTTCGGGTAAACGCGGCCAGGTGCTCAAGGGCGATGTGCTTGATGCCATCGGCAAGGGGTCGGCCGCTGCTCCGGCTGCTACCGCGCCGCGTTCGGCCTCCTCGGCTGATGATGCGCCGCGCGAAGAACGGGTGAAGATGACCCGTCTGCGCCAGACCATTGCACGGCGCCTGAAGGAAGCACAGAACACCGCCGCGATGCTGACCACCTACAACGAGGTGGACATGACCGCGGTGATGGATCTGCGCAAGAAGTACAAGGACCTGTTCGAGAAGAAGCACGGCGTCAAGCTCGGCTTCATGGGCTTCTTCACCAAGGCTGTCTGCCACGCGCTGAAGGAAGTTCCCGGCGTCAATGCCGAGATGGACGGCACCGACATCATCTACAAGAACTATTGCCATGTCGGCGTTGCCGTTGGCACCGACAAGGGTCTGGTTGTGCCGGTGGTGCGCGATGCCGACCAGATGAGCATTGCCGAAATCGAGAAGGATATCGGCCGTCTGGGCCGTGCAGCGCGCGATGGCGAACTGTCGATGGCCGACATGCA
Source organism: Hoeflea sp. AS16 (assembly GCF_038900095.1). Lineage (NCBI taxonomy): Bacteria > Pseudomonadati > Pseudomonadota > Alphaproteobacteria > Hyphomicrobiales > Rhizobiaceae > Hoeflea > Hoeflea sp. AS16. The sequence goes on from NZ_JBBMQQ010000002.1 coordinate 50,972, forward strand.
GGGCGGCACCTTCACCATTTCCAATGGCGGTGTCTACGGCTCGCTGATGTCCTCGCCGATCCTGAACTCGCCGCAGTCGGGCGTGCTCGGCATGCACAAGATCCAGGAACGTCCGATGGCGATCGGCGGTCAGGTGGTGATCCGGCCAATGATGTATCTGGCGCTCAGCTATGACCACCGGGTTGTCGACGGCAAGGAAGCCGTGACCTTTCTGGTCCGGGTCAAGGAAAGCCTGGAAGATCCGGAACGTCTGGTTCTCGATCTCTAGGGAGAGGTTGATGGCTTCGGCCCGCCTTGCAGCAACAATCCTTGCGGCCATGATGGTGGCCGCAAGCGGATTGCCGGCACGGGCTGCCTGCCCACAGGCGCTGGCGGTCTATGGCGATGCGGCCTCGGCTGCGGAAATCGCTTTTGCCGGGCCGCTGTCTGATGCCGATGGCATGCAGCACCGGTTCCGGCTGAGTTTTGCCGGCAGCGGTGTTATGATGGACGGCGTTGTGATGATGGCGGGCGAGCCGGACCGGCCCTGGGGCGTGATCCTGCACAATTGCCCGGAAGGTGATGCCACGGGCGCGGAGATCGCCGCCTGCACCGTCTGGGAAGGCCCGATCTATGCCATTGATGCAGAAGGTGAGGCCGGGTGGCTGCCTGTGCTGAATGCAAGTCAAAAGGCCAGCAACAGCTTGCTGCTGCCGGATTTTGCAGCCGCCGTGATGCAGTCCCAGGCCTGGTTGGCCAAAACGGTAACAAGACTTCCCGGCGATGTGTTTCAGCTGAAAGCCTGCCAGGAATGAATTTCGGATCATAAGGACAAGACCATGAGCTACGACGTCATCATCATCGGTTCCGGACCCGGCGGCTATGTCTGCGCCATCAAGGCAGCGCAGCTTGGCCTCAAGGTGGCTGTGATCGAAAAGCGCGCGACCTTCGGCGGCACCTGCCTGAACATCGGCTGCATTCCGTCAAAGGCCTTGCTGCATGCGTCGGAAGTGTTCGCCCACGCCAATCACGGCATGGAAAGCCTCGGTGTCGAGATCGGCAAGCCGAAGCTCAATCTCGAAAAGATGATGGCGCACAAGGATGCGACCGTGAAATCCAACGTCGACGGCGTTGCCTTCCTTTTCAAGAAGAACAAGATCGACAGCTTCATCGGCCACGGCAAGGTGCTGGGCGAGGGCAAGGTGTCGGTGACCGACAATGACGGCAAGGTCACGGAACTTGAATCGAAAAACGTGGTGATCGCCACCGGATCGGACGTCGCGGGCATTCCCGGCGTCGAGGTCGACATCGACGAGAAGGTCATCGTGTCCTCGACCGGCGCCATCGCGCTCGACAAGGTGCCCGGGCATATCGTGGTCGTCGGCGGCGGCGTGATCGGCCTGGAAATGGGATCGGTCTGGGGCCGGCTCGGCGCCAAGGTCACCGTGATCGAATATCTCGACAAGCTGCTCGGCGGCATGGATGGCGAGGTCTCCAAGCAGTTCCAGCGCATTCTTGCCAAGCAGGGCATGGACATCAAGGTCGGCGCCAAGGTGACCGGGGTGGAGAAATCCGGCAAGGGCGCCAAGGTTACCTTCGAACCGGTCAAGGGCGGTGACAGCGAGACAGTCGATGCCGACGTGGTGCTGATCGCCACCGGCCGCAAGCCGTTCACCGAAGGCCTTGGGCTGGAAAAAGCCGGCGTGGTGCTCGACGAGCGCGGCCGGGTGCGCACGGACCATCATTACCAGACCAACGTGCCCGGCGTTTACGCCATCGGCGACGTGATTGCCGGCCCGATGCTGGCACACAAGGCCGAAGACGAAGGCGTGGCGCTGGCCGAGATCCTGGCCGGTCAGGCCGGTCACGTGAACTACGATGTCATTCCGGGCGTGGTCTACACCCAGCCGGAAGTGGCCTCCGTCGGCAAGACCGAGGAAGAACTCAAGGCTGAAGGCGTAAAATACAAGTCCGGCAAGTTCCCGTTCTCGGCCAACGGAAGGGCACGGGCGATGGAGGCTTCGGACGGCTTCGTCAAGGTGCTGGCGGATGCTGAAACCGACCGGGTTCTGGGCGTGCACATCATCGGCTTCGGCGCCGGCGAGATGATCCATGAAGCCGCCGTGCTGATGGAATTCGGCGGATCGTCGGAAGATCTCGGCCGCACCTGCCATGCGCACCCGACCATGTCGGAAGCGGTGAAGGAAGCGGCACTGGCGACATTCTTCAAGCCGATTCACCTGTAGGCGAAGATCGATGAAGCGCGCGGGGCGGCGGACGTGACGAAAGCCCGCGAAATTGCCGTCTCGCTGCCGCATCCGGCCCTGCCGGGTGCGGACTGGGCCGATTGCTTCGAGACCCTGAATGATGACCCCGGCCTGACGGCGGAAGCTGCCGCGCGTCAGGCTTTCGAGCGCATGCCCAAGTGGGTCGACAGGCTGATGGCGCTGAGGAATGTCCTTGTCCGGCCATTCGGCCTGAAAGGTGATCCGGGCGCCGTTTCTGCGGGAGCGCCGCGTGTCGGCATGTTTCCGGTTCTCAGCAAGGATAGCGGCGAGATCGTGCTTGGCTTCGACGACCGGCACCTGGATTTCCGGATCGTGGTGCAGACCGAAGCTTCGGGCGAGCGGCAAGCAACAATCCGGATGATGACGTTGATCAGGCGGCACAACCTGCTTGGCCGTTTATACCTGGCGGTGATCATGCCGTTCCACAAGCTGATCGTCGCCACCACGCTGTCGCGGATTGATTAAGTAAATTGCGTTATCGGATTTTCTCTGATTTTCTGACAAATTCACGTAATCAAATTTTGATTGTCTTCAAGTATATTCATGGTTAATCTTTTTCTTGCTTTATTTTTGGCAAGTTGGGTTAAGCTAATGAAATTTTTGTGTTTTATATTGGTATTTGCTTTGATTCCGGCAAATGCATTTGCGAGTTGCAGTGACTATTTCAACTCAAAAAGAGAGAACCACAAGGCGCAAGCCAAGCTTTTGTGGGAGTACAAAGGCACCGCTGCAACAGTACTCGGATGCGCTGGAGTTTGTATGAATGAGCCGCCTGACAAAGTAGGCGGATGTGTGATTGCATCGTGTGGGCTCGCATGTCTGTTTATCGGTCTGGACAATTGTTTCGACTTTTTCACACAACAGTACGGGCTGGTGCAGAGTGAAAAACGTATTGAAACTTATGGCCGGCAACATCAGTGCAGTAGATGACACGTAGCAACTGCATTGGCCGATATGCAGGCAAACCGGATGCACCGATCGCCCCCTTCACACACTGCCGGCAATAGCGAAACCGCCCGGTGCGGGGCCGGGCGGTTTGTGGGGTTCCATCACTGCCGGGAGGGGAACTGGGTGTGATGGAACGCTCGCGGCCTAGCCGTTGGTGGCGGGCGCCGGGGAAGCGGTGCCATCAGGGTTTGCAGGAGCCGCAGCATCGGGGGCAATCAACGGTGCGTCAGGGGCGGGGACCGGACGGGCCGGTTCTGCGGCCGGGGCGACCTGCTGATTTACCTCGGCGCCGGGTGCCGCGGCGTCAGCCGTCACATTCTCGTCGGCCGTCCAGAAGACGAAACCTGCAATTCCCAGAAGCACGAGCAGAACCAGTGCTGCCAGCGCGCCAGTGGAATTGCCTGATCTGACGACCGTGGTTTCGCGAACATGCTCATGCGGACGACCCTGTTCGCCGGGGCGGGTATGCGGGGTGTAATCGACCATTGGACATCTCCTTTTCTGTCACAGGGCAATAACGTCCTGAACAGGAGATGGGTTCCGGCGAACTCACGCGCTGCCGGTCACGGTTTGTTACCGGACGGGACTGACCGTGTAGCCGGCATCCTGCAGCAGCGCCACCACGCCTTCTTCGCCGGGCAGATGCAGCGCACCGACGGCAATGAAGGCATTGCCGGCATCGAGGACCGGTGCGGCGCGCTCGGCCATGACATGGTTGCGCATGCGCACGATCCGCTCTTCGAACTGGGCATAGCCGTCGATGTCTTCCGCGACGTCTTGCGGCCCGGCTGCGAGGATAAGCGGCATGATCTGGGCGATCTCGCCCTTGAGATAGAGGTCGGTCATGGTTGCCATGATGTCGGGCATCAGGTCGGCGAGCTTGATGGTTTCGACCAGGCCGCGGATGTGGAACTCCATCGGCAGGTCCGCCATGGCGGCCATCTGTTCGCCGATGCTCTCGAGCCCGAGCAGCTGCTTGCCCTCCGCCCGGGCGATCTTGGCGATCTGGATATCGAGGAATTCCACGCCCCGGGCCTTGCGCGCCATCTCGCAGGCGGGCAGGGCGACCAGGCCCGAAATCATCCATGGTTTCATGTGGGAGACCATGGCAAAGGGAATGTCGCGGCGCGACAATTCGGCTTCGATCAGCTTGGCATCTTCCTCGTCGAGAAACGCGGTGAGCTTGGTGCCGTCGGTGAACATGGTGAGTTCGGGCCGTTGTACAAGCACTGCCTGGGCGATGGCCGGATCGAGGATTTCTATTGTCTCGATGACCACGGTTCCGGCGGCATCGAAGGCTGCCTGGGCGGCGTCGGGCATTTTGGTCACCCGGGGGTCGGTGACATGCATGGTGCCAAACAGATAGGAGGGTTCGACACCGGCTTTCTCCACCTTCCAAAGCAGGCCGCTGCCGTTGCGGGTGCCGCTGGCCCTGGCGCGGACCTCGGCCAGCTTCTGAGGGTTGGAGGCGGCGAGTTGCTTGACCAGGCTGACGCCTTGGCAGGCGGATGATTCATAGGCTCCGGCCTTGCCGGTTCCCAAAAGCAGGCCGGCAGCGAGCAGGATCAGAAGTACCAGCGGCAGCGAGATCGCCACTGCATAGACCAGGTTCGGAAATCGTGCGCACGTGGTCCACACTCGGGACAAGATGGGCATGTGATGCATGGCAGGCCGTTCCTTCAGGATCTCGCCCCCATGGTAACGTGAAGCACCTGACAATCCGGTTAACCGCAGCCAAAAATCCAACTGTGGTAAACATCACGTAAACCACCTGTTTTGCCGGATCTTAAGGCCGGCTCCCGCCTAGCTGCCGGGGCGCAGCGCGCCAAGATAATCGGCAATCAGCCCGGGCGTCCGATCATCGGAAATGACCCCGAGATGGGATTGCCCGTCGAGCAAACGGTACTGACCGTGCGGATTGACCGGCTGCATAAGCGGCTCATAGGCGGCAGCAATGAACGATTCGTCGTCAGTCCCGGCAATCAGCAGGAACGGCGGCAGCGCGGCGATGTCGGCGAGGTAGTCGTTGCGCGGCGCATAGGCGGTGTTGAGCCGGTAGCTGTAGCTTGCGGTCGCGGTCTTGCCTTCAGGACCGTCCAGCACCTCGGCGGGGAAATTGAACTGGATCGCGGTCAGGCCGTTCAGCGCGGTGATGCCTGCAGCATTGAGCATGGACAGGCCGATGATGCGGCGGGTCAGCGGGCGGGCCCAGCCGCCGGAATTGGGGCGTGTGGTGGGTGCATTGTACTTGAGATACGGTGCCAGCAGCACCGCACCGTCGAGTTCTGCGCCGTACTTGCCACCGGCATAGCGGATGACCAGGCCGCCGCCGCTCGAATGGCCGCCGAGCACCAGCGGTTGGCCCGGCTTGCGCAGTGCGGCTATCAGGTCGGCGATGTCATCCTCGAACTGGCCGATATGGGCGATGTCGCCGCGGGTTTGCGGGGCGGGGCCGTGGCCGCGCAAATCCGGCAGGGCCACCTCGATGCCGGCTTTTTCGGCAATGGTTCGGGCCAGTCCGTCATAGGCGCCACCGTGCCAGCCCGATCCGTGAATGAAGACGAGCAGCGGCGCATCACCGGCACCGCTGCCGTAATGGCGGTAGCCCAGCGTGGCGCCATCGCGCGCCTGGTAGGTCTGCAGCGGCGCGGGTTCGGGGCTTTCGCTGCCGGTCTGGCCGGAAAAATCGATGGTCGCGCCGGAAACCGTGTCGGAAGGCTGCTGGGAGAGGATCAGTCCGAATGCGATCAGGAAATAGATGGCGACGGAAATCACCGCGAACCGCAGGACAATAAGGAAAATATCGGATGCTGACATGGCTTTGTCGCTGCTCGCTGGCGGTGGGACGAAATGGCTCAGGCATGGTTTCAACCGGAATGGCCGCCTGATGCAAGGCGCGGCGGCCAAATTGTGCCTGTTCAGGCGCCCGGGTCAGGCCCTCGGGTGGGCGCGGTCGTAGATCTCGATCAGGCGGCTGGCATCGACGCCGGTGTAGACCTGGGTGGTCGACAGGCTGGCGTGGCCGAGCAGCTCCTGAATGGTGCGGAGGTCACCGCCGCCGGCCAGAAGATGGGTGGCAAAGGAGTGCCTGAGCGCATGCGGGGTGGCGCTGTCGGGCAGGTCGAGCGCGCCACGCAGACGTCGCATCTCCTTCTGCACGATGGCGGGCTGCAACGGTCCGCCGCGCGCGCCGCGGAACATTGGCGTATCGGGATCGGGCGAATAGGGGCAAAGCCGGCGGTATTCGGCGACCGCCTGCCTGGCGACCGGCAACAGCGGCACGATCCGGGTCTTGCCGCCCTTGCCGGTGATCCTGAGCGTTTCGCCGTCGCGGGGCAGGTCGCCCGCCGTCAGCGACAGCGCTTCGGAGATGCGCAGGCCGCAGCCGTAAAGCAGGGTCAGCACCGCGGCTGTGCGGGCGGCGATCCAGGGTTCGTCGGACATCTGCAGGTCGGTGTCGACCACGCGCAAGGCATCGCGGGCGCTTAAGGGTTTTGGCAGCGACTTGGGCTGGCGCGGCGCCCGGGTTGCCGAGGCGCCGGCGGCATTGGCCAGGCCCTTGCGCTCGAGGTGGCGCAGAAACGAACGGATGCCGGCAAGGCCGCGTCCGAGCGTTCTTGCCCCGGCGCCGCCGCGGCGGCGCTCGGCCATGAAGGCGCGCAGGTCGAGCGGCCGCAGGTCGGCCAGGTCGGCAATGCATGGAGGGCCGCCCAGATGGGTGGTCAGAAAGCTCAGAAACTGGCGCAGGTCGCGCTCATAGGCATCCGCCGTCTTGGGCGACAGGCGCCGTTCTTCGATCAGCTGGTTGAGCCAGCTTTGCTGTTCGGCCATGACGTCTGGTGCTGCTATGACAAGTGGTCGGGGCATGATGGATCCGTCATTCGGAACTGCCTGCCGGAGCGCTCCGGCGGAGGGGCTGCGCGGCCACCTCTGCGGCCAATCTTGGTGCCGACTATTGCATAGTGGCCTTAGCGGGGGGTAAACGGATGCGGTGGAATGATGTCATCATGGCATCATAAACTGTTGCCATAGGTTTTATCAGGCGGGCTAAAGAGGGTCGAATCCATGGCGTATGTGTCTGAGATTTCAGACCGGTTGCAGGTGCTGGCCCATGGCCGCCCCGGGCATATCGTTGATCAGCTGATTGCTGAACGCGGCGGACGGCTGGTCGAGCACCCGGCCTGGCCGCTGATGCGCCCTGTGCTGTATGCCACCTTGAGATATGGCGCGGCGGTGCGGATGGCCGATGCGGTTGCACCGATGTCCGGCCACGAAGCGTTTCAGCATCTGAGCAATCTGCTGCAACTGGATATCGGCTCGCGTGGCGCGGAGCGAATTCCGAAAACCGGCAAGTTCCTGCTTGTTGCTAACCACCCGACCGGCATTGCCGACGGCGTGGCGATGTACGATTTTTTGACCCGGTACCGGCCGGACATGATGATCTTCGCCAACCGCGACGCGGTGCGGGTCAGCCCGCGTTTCAACGAAATCATCATCCCGGTCGAATGGCGCGACGAATTCAAGAGCCGCGACAAGGCGCGTGAAACATTGCAGCTGACCAACCGGGCGGTCCGGGACGGAAAGGCAACCGTGCTGTTTCCGTCCGGCCGCATCGCGTTCTGGAATGAAGGCAAGCTGACCGAACGGCCATGGAAGGTTTCGGCGGTCACGCTGGCCCGGCGGCACGATCTGCCGGTGGTCCCGGTGAATATCGCGGCGCGCAATTCCGGCCTGTTCTACTGGCTGTCGAAGCATTCGACGGAACTGCGCGACATGACCGTGTTCCACGAGCTTCTCAACAAGAAGCGTCACCCGTTCCGCTTCACGGTCGGTGAGCCGATCCTGCCGGAGGCGCTCGACGGAGACCCGGCCGAGGTGATCAAGGCGCTCGAGTACCACACCGTGCACGGGCTGGCTGCGAACCCGGACCGGGCATTCGAGCCGGCGCCTGAAGGCTGGTCGCAGGCTGCCTGAGGGCGCCACTGCTTTTTCCCGATTGTTTGCCCGCCCGGACCTGACCCGATCCGGCCTCATGCGTTTTATGATACCCGCTCATGCAAACGGCCCGGAGTGACCGGGCCGCTGCAATCTGTCTGATCCGGCTTGAGGCCGGTTGCGCCTGGTCAGGCGATGGTCAAGCGATCGTCTGGCCGGTCTTCTTCCAGTCGGCGAGGAAGGCATCGAGGCCCTTGTCGGTCAGCGGATGCTTGACCAGCGCCTTGATGGTGGAGGCGGGAATGGTCGCCACATCGGCGCCGATCAGGGCTGCTTCCTTGACGTGATTGACGGTGCGGATCGAGGCCGCGAGAATCTCGGTGTCAAAGCCGTAATTGTCGTAGATCTGGCGGATCTCGCGGATCAGGTCCATGCCGTCGATACCCATGTCGTCGAGGCGGCCGATGAAGGGCGAGATGAAGCTGGCGCCGGCCTTGGCGGCAAGCAGGGCCTGGTTGGCGGAGAAGCACAGCGTCACATTGGTCATGTGGCCGTCCGAGGTCAGTGCGCGGCAGGCTTTCAGGCCGTCGAGTGTCAGCGGCAGCTTGATGCAGATGTTGTCGGCGATCTTGGCCAGGACAGCTGCTTCCTTCATCATCGCATCGTATTCGGTCGCCGCGACTTCGGCGGACACCGGACCATCGACGATGGAGCAGATTTCCTTGGTGACTTCGCGGATGTCACGGCCGGATTTCATGATCAGGGAAGGGTTGGTTGTGACGCCATCGATCAGGCCCAGCTCGTTGAGCTCCCGAATTTCGTTGACGTCGGCTGTGTCGACAAAGAATTTCATTTCAAACTCCCAAGATGCGCCAACCGGGCTTGTCCGGTGCGCCTATGAATAATTCCGGGTTCCCTTTAGCCCAAAGCGGGGGCAAGGTCACGCCACATGGCAAAAGATTCGCGACAAATTGAAGGCGGGCTGTTTCCCCGCAAGGTGGTTCCCGTGCTGATTCCGATGCCGGCGGAGCGGGCCTATTCCTATGCCTTGCCCGAAGGGGTGGATGCCGGGCCCGGTCAGATCGTGCAGGTGCCGCTGGGGCCGCGGCTGGTGGCCGGCATCGTCTGGGACGGTGAAGCCGACCAGGTCAACCCGGACAAGCTGCGCGAGATCACCCAGGTGTTCGACTGCCCGGCGGTTGTCGAGCCGATGCGGCGGTTCATCGACTGGGTGTCGGCCTACACGCTGTCGCCGCCGGGGCTGGTGGCGCGGATGGCGCTGAGGGCGCCGGCGGCATTTGACCCGGAACCGATGATCGACGCGCTGCGGCTGACAAGCGCCCGGCCCGAGCGGCTGACGCCGGCGCGCGAGCGGGTGCTGGCGCAGGCGGACAACGGGCTGGCCTGGAGCAAGAGCGGGCTGGCGCATGCGGCCGGCGTGACGCCGAGCGTGATTGACGGGCTGTTTGCGCAAGGGGTGTTCGAACCGGTGAAACTGCCGCCGCCGCCGGTGGTGGCAGCACCCGATCCGGATTACCAACCGGCGGTGCTGGAGGACGGGCAGGCGGAGGCCGCGGATGCGCTGCGCGAAACCGTCGCCAGGGGCGGGTTCGGCGTCACCCTGCTTGACGGGGTGACCGGATCGGGCAAGACCGAGGTCTATTTCGAGGCGATTGCCGAGGCACTGCGGAAGGGCCGGCAGGTGCTGATCCTGTTGCCCGAGATCGCGCTGACAAACTCGTTTCTCGACCGGTTTCACGCCCGCTTCGGGGCGCGGCCGGCGGAATGGCATTCGGAACTGGCGCCGCGGACGCGCGAGAAGGTCTGGCGGCAGGTCACCGAGGCGCGGGTCAGCGTCGTGGCCGGGGCGCGTTCGGCGCTGTTCCTGCCGTTTGCCGATCTCGGTCTGATCATCGTCGATGAGGAGCACGATCCGGCCTACAAGCAGGAAGACCGGGTGTTCTACAATGCCCGCGACATGGCGGTGGTCCGCGCCCGGCTCGGCGACATTCCGGTGGTGCTGGCGTCTGCGACACCGTCGATCGAAAGCCGGGTGAACGCGGCGCAGGGGCGCTACAGCCACCTGCTGCTGCCGAGCCGCTATGCCGATGCCGGGCTGCCTGATTTGAAGCTGGTGGATTTGCGGCGGCATGCACCGGCGCGCGGCGGGTTCCTGTCGCCGGTGCTGCTCAAGGCGATGGCCGAGACGCTGGAGCGGAAGGAACAGTCGCTCTTGTTCCTCAACCGGCGCGGCTATGCGCCGCTGACGCTGTGCCGGGTCTGCGGCCACCGCTTCGAATGCCCGCAATGCTCAAGCTGGCTGGTCGAGCACCGGTTCCGCGGGCAATTGCAGTGCCATCATTGCGGCTATGGCGAGCCGACGCCGCAGGCCTGCCCGTCCTGCGGGGCGCTGGATCACCTGACGGCCTGCGGGCCGGGAATCGAGCGGATCGCCGAGGAGGCGGACAAGCATTTCCCGGATGCACGGACCATCGTGCTGTCGTCCGACATGGCCGGCGGCACGCGGCGGCTCAGGATCGAGCTCGAGGCAATCGCCAATGGCGAGGCGGATATTGTCATCGGCACGCAGCTGGTGGCCAAGGGGCACAATTTCCCGCTGATGACCCTGGTCGGCGTGGTCGACGCCGATCTCGGCCTGTCGAACGGCGATCCGCGGGCGGCCGAACGGACTTACCAGCTGTTGTCACAGGTGACCGGCCGGGCCGGGCGCACGGGGCGGAAGAGCCACGGCCTGATCCAGACGTTTCAGCCGCAGCATCCGGTGATGCAGGCGCTGGCCTCGGGTGATCCGGAAGCGTTTTACGAGCGCGAGACCGATGAGCGCAACCGCGCCATGCTGCCGCCGTTCGGCCGCCTCGCCTCGGTGATCATCTCGGCGGCCACCCGGCCAGAGGCGGAAGGCCATGCGCGGGGACTGCGCTCTGCAGCGCCCGCCATGCCCGGCATCATGGTGCTGGGACCGGCGGAAGCGCCGCTGGCGCTGATCCGCGGCCGCTACCGCTTCCGGCTCTTGGTGCATGGCGAACGCGGGAAGGACATGCAGGGGTTCATCCGGCAAATGCTGGCGCAAGGCCCCAAGGCGCGCGGCTCGGTGCAGGTGCAGGTCGATATCGATCCGCAGAGCTTTTTGTGAGGGGTGGGAGGACGATCGCTCTGCAGGCGTTTCAGACATTCGCCACAGATTTTGGTTTGGTGAAAAATGGGCGAGGGAGCAGCCATTCGCTGCAGATCACACCAAGGTCTGCAATTCGGCCAAAGCAGACATGACGCCATGGAATGCCAGCAACCTGTTTTCTATTGGCAGACCTATTCGATGAAACCAAGTTCTTTTCATCTTAAGCGAAGCGACGTTGGACAGGCAGTGACAATTGACAATGCATAACCCGTCGGCTATGAAAAATCATAACCTTGGAGTTATGCTTTATGAACCGACCCACAGACGACATATTTAAGGCCCTTGCCGACCCCACGCGTCGCGGCGTTTTCGAGCATCTCTGCATTGAAGGGGAGCAGACGGTCGTTGCATTGACGAAACGTGCCGGAGTTTCGCAGCCTGCAGTCTCCAAACATCTCGCCATCCTTAAGAAGGGTGGCCTGGTTAGCGCTAAGCAAGAGGGGCGGGAGACACGCTATGCGGCCCAGACGAATGCCCTGGTTCCATTGGTCGATTGGACACGGCGCATGAGCGGGTTCTGGGATTCGAAACTCCAAAGTCTCGAAGACCTGCTCAACAGGATGGACCAATGACAGATGTGAAGAACGAGATGAGGGCAGTCGTCAAGGAGCGCCAGCTTGATCATCCTCCCGAGAAGGTCTGGCGGGCGCTGACGCAAAAGCACCTGGTCGGGGAGTGGCTGATGGAATGTGATTTTGAAGCCGAACCAGGTCATGAGTTCGAGCTACAAGCGAGCTGGGGAACTGTTGCCTGTATGGTACTGGCGGTGGAACCACCGAAGTTCCTCTCATATTCGTGGCAGGCACACGGTCTCGACAGTGTCGTTACGTGGACCCTGACAAATACCGAGACCGGCACACATCTGCGTATGGAGCAGACAGGTTTCGGGATGGATCAGGAGCAAGCGTATCGTGGAGCGACAGCTGGGTGGAACAATTTCCTCGGCAGACTCGAACAGGTCTTGTCCAATCAGGTCTCAAATTTGTCCAAAGGAGCATCGCGTTGACTATTTTTCTGTTGATCCTGCAAGTGCTCCTGGCCTTGCACACGGTAATCGGCGCGGGTTGGAAGGTGTTCAATTCGACGCAGTCGGTACCGACACTTAACGCCATCCCGAATGGCGTCTGGATGGGTCTAGTCCCATTTGAGCTGATCTGTGCCGCTTGTCTGGTCCTGCCTGCCTTCATGCCATCACTTGGTTTTCTGGTTCCACTTGCTGCCATCGGCATTGCAGCTGAAATGTTGCTGTTTTCGGGTGTCCACCTTTTTTCCGGGGCAGCTGACAACGGGCCGTTGCTCTATTGGCTTGGGGTTGCTGCCGTATGCACGGTCATCGCTTTGGGTAACTGGTTTGCGGTGCCACGCTAAGCATGACGATGGGTACCGAAATCAAGAATCTGCTAGCGCAGCCAGATTGGCATAATGAACGCAAGAAGCTGCGCTCGCTGGCCCGCGACTGCGGCCTAGAGGAACGAGTGAAGTGGGGAAAGCTCTGCTACGGACTTGGCAGTGCCAACGTCGTCATTATCTACGGCATGAAAAACTATTGCGCTCTCGGTTTTTTCAAGGGAGCTCTTCTTGAGGACGAGGACCATGTCCTCGTTCCACCCGGCAAGCATTCCCAGGCGATGCGACAGTTGCGGTTTAAGAGCCTAGAAGAAATCGAGCAGCTCACGGATGTGATCACGTCCTTCATTCGAAAAGCTGTTCAGGCCGAGAAAAACGGTCTCAAGATCGATTTTAAGGAGAAGCACTGCCTCGACTACCCCGAAGAGTTCCAGGAAGCGCTTGCTGAAGATCCTGAACTGGCAGAAGCCTTCAAGGACCTGACGTCAGGACGGCAACGCGGATATGTTTTGTATATTTCTGATGCCAAGCAATCCGAAACTCGAGCCCGCCGGGTTGAGAGAATCCGACCACGCATCCTTCAAGGTAAGGGTTTCAACGAACGATAGGTGGAGAACGGAAAGCTGGTGGTTATGAACCTCGTCGCTTCGAGAAGTATGGGCTCTAAGCGGGCCTTTGCTGCACAGAGATAAAACGATGACTTTGGGCTGAAAGTCCCTGTGCAAAGCGTCGCACGGAAGGTCTACATTCCCCCTCGACCCTCACGCATGCCGCTCGCCAATCCCCCACCGCACCCGTGCCCACACCCGCTCATGCACGAAGAAGAAGGCTAGGCCGCTTGCTGCCGTGGAGAGCGCGAAGCTCATGGCGGTGACCATGTCGCCGGTGTGAAACCAGGCCAGCGCGCCGGTCACGGCGAGGCCGAGAGCTTGCCATGTGATGGCTTTGGCGATGGTTCTGAGTTTCGATTCCATGGTCTGCGGTTTCTCCTGTCTGGTGATGAGATGCCTGATTCCTACACCTCCGCAGCATCTGCCGGAATTCTGTATCTTCGCCGCATAAATGCATGATTGTTGATAAAAATCACCATCTGTGGGAAAAGACGGCATGCACAAGAATGAACGCTCAGAACTGTTCCGCACCCGGCTGGCCGCCCGGCTGGCCCTGACCGGGATGAGCCGCAGCGCACTGGCGCGGGCTGCAGGCGTCGACCGCTCGACGATCGCGCAATTGCTGGCCGGCGACGAGGTGCGGCTGCCGAATGCGCATCTGGCGGCGGAATGTGCCGAGGCGCTGGGGGTCAGCGCCGACTGGCTGCTGGGGCTGTCGGACCGGCCCGAAACGGCGGCGGAAGTGCTGTCGGCGAATTTCCGGATGGAAACGGCGCAGCGGACGCCGGCGGACGAGCAGATCATCGCCTGGCACCAGGAGGCCGCCGGGCACAAGATCCGACACGTGCCGGCGATGCTTCCCGACATCCTGAAGACCGAGGCGGTGCTGGAATGGGAATATGCCGCCTTTCTCGACAAGACGCCGGAGCAGGCGCGTGGCGCCATGCACGAGACCACCGAATGGCTGCGGGCACCGGGATCGGATTATGAAATCTGTGTCTCGATCGACAAGGTGAAGTCGCTGGCGCGCGGTCACGGCTACTGGGAAGGGCTGGATGCCGCCACCCGTGCCGAGCAAATCGAGTTCATGGCGGACGGGTGTTCGCGGCTGTATCCGTCGCTCAGGCTCTATCTTTACGATTCGAAAAAAGTGTTTTCCGCGCCGGTATCGATCTTCGGGCGGCTGCTGGCGGTGGTCTATGTCGGGCAGTTCTACCTGGTCTACCGCGACAGTCTGCAGGTCAGCGCCCTGACCGAGCATTTTGACACGCTGGTGCGCGAATCGGAGGTCGAGGCGCGCAATGCCGGAAAGATCATCCGGGAGATTTTTGATCAGGCCTGAATTGGCCGGAAGGGCTGGCGGGTTCCGGCCAAGGATGTAGATTGGCCGTGCATGACACGGATGACGGGTGAGGATTGTGCCGATGACACGGATGCTGAGTGCGATTTTTGCGATGCTGCTGGCCGGACCGGTCGCCGCCCAGGATGGTGCGCCGCGGATCGACGACATCGTCTGGCACAATATCGACAGCTACTGCAGTTTCACGCGGGCTGATCACCGCTTCGCTTACAATGATCCGGAGAGCTGGCGCTGGGTGCTGTTTACAAATTTTCCGGCAGAGGATGGCGTCGATCCGATCGAATCACCGTTCATGCGGATCGACGGACAGCTGAAGCAGCTGGCGCAGACCGGCATCCGGTCACTCGATGGCGGTGCGGTGCGCTCCTACCAGTCTCACGACGCCAATCCCTATCTGGTCGAAGTCAGCCTGCTCGAAGGTGAGCGGGGCATTGAAAGTTCGGCGTTTTCGGGGGTGATCACCGTGTCGCGCAATGGCGCTTCGAGCGAGATTGCCTACAAGGGCGATTGCGGTGCTTGAGTCCTGTCCGGGATCGCCGGCCAGAAAGTTGCTTGAGGTTTTACAGAAACAGATAGGGTGCATGTGCTAACTGCATTCCAGTGAGTTCACCCTGACGCAGCGACCCAAACGAAAGCATTCCCTTGGATCCGATACCCAATCCCCGCCCGGCCCGGCACGATGTCGACCGCGAAGCCATGCCGCCGGTGGCGATGGTCATGGCGCTGTGCACGTTCATGTGCTTCGCCGTGCTGGATACGACGGCCAAATACCTGGTGACGGCGGGCTATGCCGCGATCTTCGTGGTCTGGTGCCGGTTTTTCAGCCATGTGGTGATTTCATTCTTTGCCTTCCAGGGATGGCGGCGGGCGGACATGTACCGGATGGACAGTGTGCCGCTGCAAGTCCTGCGCGGGCTTTTGCTGCCGGCAACCACCTTGTTCAACTTCATGGCCCTGCGCGAGCTGCAGCTGGCACAGACGGTGAGCATTTTTCTCAGCGTGCCGATGCTGGTGACGGCGCTTGCCGGACCGCTGCTGGGTGAATGGGCGGGGCCGCGCCGCTGGGCGGCGATCATGGTCGGCTTCGTCGGTGTGCTGATCGTGGTGCGTCCGGGAACCGACGTGTTCTCGGTGTCGATTGTCTGGTCGATCCTGGCGGCGATCACCCACTCGATCTATTCGATCGTGACCCGCAAGCTGGCATTGCAGGAAAGCCAGACGAGCATGGTGTTCTACTCCAGCATCTTTGGCGCCGTGCTGATGGCGCCGCCGGCGCTGATGTACGGGCAGATGCCGGGGTCGGCTTTCGAGCTGGTGCTGCTTGCCAGCCTCGGTCTGCTGGGGCTGAGCGGCCATGCGCTGCTGGTCAAGGCCAGCCGGCTTGCCAGCGCGTCGAAGGTGGCGCCGTTCATCTACAGCCAGATCTTGTGGATGACGGCGCTCGGCTTCATCGTCTTCGGCGACGTTCCCGACGGCTGGACGCTTGTCGGGGCTTCGATCATCTGCCTGAGCGGCATCTACATCATGAACCGGGAGCGGCAGATCGCCCGTAACGAGCGCAAGCTCAAGGAAAAATCCTGACGGACCTGCGGGCTTGCGGAAAGTTTCGGGTGACAGTGCCGGGGCTTTGGCGGGCGTGCACGGCGTGATAAAGCGGTGACGAGTGGGTTCGAGATCTGGCCTGATGCGTCACTTTGGCGCTGCCTGAAAGCCGAAGGCGCCGGAGAGGAAACGGAGATGCGGGAATGATTGAATTCTATTGGCCAATGACACAGGGCGAATGGGTCGCCTGGTCTTCGGCGCTGGTGACGATCCTGTTCGGGCTGATGCTGCTGTTCGCGCCGCGGCTGTCGCTTCGAATCCTGAGGCTGCAGACCGCGCCGGATCATCCGGAGGCGGTATCTGAGGCGCGGGCCACGATGGCGGGCTTCTATCTCGGGGTCGGCATCTGTGCGATGTTGTTCGCCCAGCCGCTGATCTACCTGGCACTGGGATGCGGGTGGGCGTTCACGGCATTCGGGCGAATCATCTCGATGATGTCGGACCGGGGCGTGACCATCTACAATCTGGCTTCGGTGGTGATCGAGATCTTGCTGGCGGCAGGGCCGCTGCTTTACGGGCTGGGATGGATCTGACCCGATCTGACCCGATCTGGCCTGATCCGGCCCGCCCCCACCTGGCCGGGGGGTGATTCAGCACCTTTGCGGACCCGCAAGTTGGCTGTCTCATCCTAAAGCAGGTGCGTTATGCCGCACCCGGCGTGTTGCGAGTCCTCACGCTCTATGCTAGACGGACCGCGCATTTCGGGAAAAACGAACTTTCGAGCTCGGGTTCCCCGAAATTTACCGTAACAAATTCAGAGGCTTGCCTTTCCGGCTTTCGGTCAAGTGCAGGCGTTTGGATGGCAATGAGAGACAATCCCGCCCGTGGCAGATAACTCCCATCAAATTTCCGGTGTCGCCGAACGGTATGCTTCCTCGCTTTACGAGCTGGCGGCAGACGCCAAGTCGATTGACGCCGTAGCGAAGGATCTTGACCGTTTTCAGGCCATGATCGACGGCAGCGCTGACCTGCAGCGCCTCGTCAACAGCCCCGTTTTTTCCGCTGAAGACCAGTCGCGCTCGATTGTGGCGTTGATGGCCAAGGCAGGCATTTCCGGCCTGGTCGGCAACTTCCTCAAGGTCGTTGCCCGCAACCGCCGGCTTTTTGCCGTGCCCGCGATCATCCGGTCCTATCACGAGACCGTTGCGCGTGAACGTGGCGAAGTGACTGCCGACGTCAAGACGGCGCATGCGCTGTCGGCGGCTCAGGAAAAAGAACTCAAGGCCGCGCTCGCAAGCGTGACTGGGAAAACCGTGACGCTCAACGTCACAGTCGATGCGTCGCTGCTGGGTGGTCTGATCGTCAAGATTGGCTCGCGTCAGGTCGACACATCGCTTCGCACTAAACTTTCCACCCTTAAGCATACACTGAAAGAGGTTGGCTGATGGATATCCGCGCCGCGGAAATTTCCGCAATTCTCAAGGATCAAATCAAGAATTTCGGCAAGGAAGCCGAAGTTTCCGAGGTTGGTCAGGTCCTGTCCGTCGGTGACGGTATCGCCCGCGTTTACGGCCTCGACAATGTCCAGGCTGGTGAAATGGTCGAATTCCCCGGTGGAATTCGCGGCATGGCGCTCAACCTTGAAGCCGACAATGTCGGCGTGGTGATTTTCGGTTCCGACCGGGACATCAAGGAAGGCGACATCGTCAAGCGGACCGGCGCCATCGTGGACGTGCCGGTTGGTCCGGAACTGCTCGGCCGCGTTGTTGACGCGCTTGGCAATCCGATCGACGGCAAGGGCCCGATCAAGTCCAAGACCCGCGCCCGCGTGGACGTCAAGGCTCCGGGCATCATGCCGCGCAAGTCGGTGCATGAGCCGATGTCGACGGGCCTCAAGGCCATCGACGCCCTGATCCCGGTTGGCCGTGGCCAGCGCGAGCTGATCATTGGTGACCGTCAGACCGGCAAGACCGCGATCATTCTCGACACCTTCCTGAACCAGAAGCCAATCCACGAGAATGGCCCTGAAGCTGAAAAGCTGTTCTGCGTTTATGTTGCTGTCGGCCAGAAGCGTTCGACGGTCGCGCAATTCGTCAAGATCCTCGAAGATCGCGGCGCAATGAAATACTCGATCGTGATTGCCGCTACGGCATCCGATCCTGCTCCGATGCAGTTTCTGGCACCGTTTGCCGGTTGTGCGATGGGCGAATATTTCCGCGACAGCGGCAAGCATGCCCTTATCGCATACGATGACTTGTCCAAGCAGGCTGTGGCTTATCGCCAGATGTCGCTGCTGCTTCGTCGTCCTCCGGGGCGTGAAGCTTATCCGGGCGACGTTTTCTACCTTCACTCACGCCTTCTCGAGCGCGCTGCGAAGCTCAACGAAGACAATGGTTCGGGCTCGCTGACCGCTCTGCCGGTGATCGAAACCCAGGCCAACGACGTGTCGGCCTACATTCCGACCAACGTGATCTCGATCACCGACGGTCAGATCTTCCTTGAAACCGACTTGTTCTTCCAGGGTATCCGCCCGGCCGTGAACGTCGGCCTGTCGGTGTCCCGCGTGGGTTCGTCGGCTCAGATCAAGGCGATGAAGCAGGTTGCAGGCTCGATCAAGGGCGAACTCGCGCAGTACCGCGAAATGGCGGCCTTCGCACAGTTCGGTTCCGACCTCGATGCGGCAACGCAGCGTCTTCTCAACCGTGGTGCGCGCCTGACCGAGCTGCTCAAGCAGCCCCAGTTCTCGCCGCTCAAGACGGAAGAACAGGTTGCGGTGATCTTTGCCGGCGTGAATGGCTATCTCGACAAGATCGGCGTTCGCGAAGTCGGCAAGTTCGAGCAGGGCCTGCTGGCTTACATGCGCAGCGAAGGCAAGGACGTGCTCGAGACCATCCGCAAGGAGAAGGCTATCAGCGACGACACCAAGTCGCAGTTGAAGTCGGCTATCGACACTTACGCCAAAACCTTTGCCTAACGGCAACAGACCGAGGACGGATAACGGATGCCTTCACTCAAGGATCTGAAAAACCGGATCGCCTCCGTCAAGGCGACGCAGAAGATCACCAAGGCGATGCAAATGGTCGCCGCGGCGAAGCTTCGGCGTGCGCAGGAGGCGGCCGAGGCCGCGCGGCCCTATTCACAGCGCATGGCAGCAGTGATGTCCAACATCGCCGAGGCTGTCGGCAGCGGTGATGATGCACCGCGGCTGATGACCGGCACCGGCAAGGACGACACCCATCTGCTGGTGGTCTGCACAGCCGAACGCGGCATGTGCGGCGGTTTCAACAGCCAGATCGCGCGTTTTGCGCGCGATCATGTGCGCCGGCTTCTGGCGGACGGCAAATCCGTCAAGATCCTTTGCGTCGGCAAGAAGGGCTATGACATCCTGCGCCGGGAATACGCATCTCTGATTATCGAGCGTGTGGATTTCCGCGACGTCAAGCAGATGAGCTTTACCCAGGCCGAAATGGTCGCGGAAAAGGTCATGGGTCTGTTTGACCAGGGTGGCTTCGACGTCTGCACTCTGTTCTACTCGGAGTTCAAGTCGGTGATCAGCCAGGTTCCGACAGCGCAGCAGCTCATTCCTGCTTCGTCGGGAACAACTGATGCGGATGCAAGTGCATCGGCGATCTACGACTACGAGCCGAGTGCCGAAGAAATCCTCGAGGATTTGCTGCCGCGTTCGATCAAGGTGCAGATCTTCAGGGCACTGCTTGAGAATGTTGCAGGTGAGATGGGCGCGAAGATGTCCGCGATGGACAACGCAACCCGCAATGCAGGCGAGATGATCGACAAGTTGTCGATGAGCTACAACCGTCAGCGGCAGGCGCAGATCACCAAGGAACTCATTGAAATCATTTCGGGCGCGGAAGCGCTCTAAGGTACACGGAAGAGGGTAAGATACATGGCTAAGGCAGCTACCCCGGCAAGCAAGCCCGCAGCGGCGACGAAAACCGCAGCGGCTAAGAAGCCCGCAGCAGCGACGAAGGCGAGCGCAGTCAAAACTGCCGCGGCGAAGTCCGGCGCAGTCGGCCGCGTGACGCAGGTCATCGGCGCGGTTGTGGACGTGGCGTTTGATGAAGGCACGCTGCCGACCATCCTGAACGCGCTTGAAACAGACAACATGGGCAACCGCCTGGTGTTGGAAGTGGCTCAGCACCTGGGCGAAAACGTCGTTCGCACCATCGCCATGGACTCGACCGAAGGTCTGGTTCGCGGCCAGAAGGTTGTCGATACCGGCGATTCGATCTCGGTACCGGTCGGTGAGGAAACCCTCGGCCGTATCCTGAACGTGATTGGCGAACCAGTGGATGACGCCGGCCCGGTCAAGACCAAGGCACGCCGCTCGATCCACCAGGACGCTCCCGAATTCTCCGAGCAGTCCACGGAAGCCGAAATTCTGGTCACCGGCATCAAGGTCGTCGACCTGCTGGCACCTTACGCACGTGGCGGCAAGATCGGCCTGTTCGGCGGCGCCGGCGTTGGCAAGACGGTTCTCATTCAGGAACTGATCAACAACATCGCGAAAGCCCACGGCGGCTATTCGGTGTTTGCCGGTGTTGGCGAACGTACCCGCGAAGGTAACGATCTCTATCACGAGATGATCGAATCCGGCGTGAACAAGGAAGGCGGCGGAGAAGGCTCCAAGTGCGCACTCGTGTTCGGCCAGATGAACGAGCCTCCGGGTGCACGTGCGCGTGTTGCGCTGACCGGCCTGACGATTGCCGAGCAGTTCCGCGACGAAGGCCAGGACGTGTTGTTCTTCGTGGACAACATCTTCCGCTTTACCCAGGCCGGTTCGGAAATGTCGGCGCTTCTGGGCCGTATTCCTTCGGCTGTGGGCTATCAGCCGACACTGAGCACCGACATGGGTGCGATGCAGGAGCGGATCACCACCACGAACAAGGGTTCGATCACCTCGGTGCAGGCCGTTTACGTGCCTGCCGATGACTTGACCGACCCGGCACCGGCCTCGACCTTCGCCCACCTGGACGCAACGACGGTGTTGAACCGTTCGATTGCCGAAAAGGGCATCTACCCGGCCGTTGACCCGCTCGACTCCAACTCGCGCATGCTCGATCCGCTGATCATCGGCGACGAGCACTACGAAGTTGCCCGTGGCGTGCAGGAAATCCTGCAGCGTTACAAGTCGCTTCAGGACATCATCGCCATTCTCGGCATGGACGAGCTGTCGGAAGAGGACAAGGTCACCGTGGCCCGCGCCCGTAAGGTCGAGCGCTTCCTGTCGCAGCCGTTCTTCGTGGCTGAAGTGTTCACCGGCGCGCCTGGCAAGCTGGTTGACCTCGCAGACACCATCAAGGGCTTCAAGGGCCTGGTGAACGGCGACTACGACCATCTTCCGGAGCCGGCCTTCTACATGGTCGGAACCATCGAAGAGGCCGTCGAAAAGGCCCAGCGCCTCGCCGCCGAAGTCGCCTAATCATGAAATTGCCCGCGCAGGTCGGCTTCGGCCCACCTGCGCGGCGCATCCGAACAGCACTGCGATAAAGTGAACGTCATGGCTGACAGCTTCAATTTTGAACTCGTATCCCCGGAACGGTTGCTCTTGTCGGCATCCGTGTCGGAAGTCGTCATTCCCGGTACTGACGGCGAAATGACGGTGATGGCGCATCATGCTCCGACCATGACCACGATCAAGCCGGGTGTGGTTACCGTGGTAAGCGCCGAAGGAAAAAGCGACCGTTTCGTGGTGTTTGGCGGCTTTGTCGACATTCTGCCCGATGGCTGCACCCTGCTTGCCGAATCTGCCGTTGCGGTGGCCGATATCGACCGGGATGCCCTGTCCAAGCGGATCCAGAACGCCCGCGAAGATGTGGCTGATGCAGCCAATGGCGCCGCCAAGCAGAAGGCGCAGGAGTATCTCGATCACCTGACGACGCTGGAAGCAGCAATCTAGGCTGACATCCCTCAGGTGATGATATTTCCAGGCGGCCTGCGGGCCGCCTTTTTTGTTCATCCGGCTTGATGCGGGAATGTCCTCTCGGTCACCGCAGTCTTTGCCCGTTCAGCTCAATCATTTGTGAAATGCTTCGGGATAGGTGAGCGGGCCAGACCAGCCGGCGAGAGCGTCGTGGCACAATTCCAGGGCCAGGAAACGGGGCCCCTGGCATGCAACATCGGCTCCATCGGCGGTGCGTGACTTGAAACCGAACCGGCAATAATAGTCGGGCTGGCCATACACGAACACCGACTTCCAGCCCCGTTCACGCGCCAGCCGCAGCGCATGGCGGACGAGTTCGGTGCCGATCTGCATGTCCCGGTAGGTTGGCTGAATGGCCAACGGTGCCAGAGCCAGGGCACGCTCGGGCCCGGCGGTGGCGGTCATCAGGATATGACCGATAACCTTTCCGTCGAGCTCTGCGACAAGGGACAGCGTATCGGAACGGCCCTGTTGCAAGGCCTCGGCAAGGCCCGCTTCCTCAGCAATGGCGTCCTGGCTGTCCAGCTCCCGGATCGCCGGGAGATCAGTGGGGGTGCTTTCCCGGTAGACTGTTTGGGATGCGAGGCTCATTCGGTCTTGCATAGGTCACTTCCAGTGCGTGTTTCACGGCTGCCTTGGCGTGCAGTCTGGTTGTGTCGTAAATGCGGATTGTGCCGCGGTCAGGGGGAACGATCGCGGTGAGCTCGGAACAGCCGAGAACGACAGCCTCGGCGCCACGGGCATGCAGTTCGTGGATGACTTCGGTGATGAAATCGCGGGCGCCCGAGCGCAGTATGCCACGGGAGAGCTCTTCATAGATGACGCGATTGATTTCGACGCGGTCCTTGGCCTCCGGCGTGATCACACCGGCCTGTGATTCGCTTTGCAACCGTTCGATATAGGGCTCACACTCCATGGTGGAGCGTGTTCCCAGCAGGGCCACGGTCTTGTGCCCGGCCTGCCGGATCTCGGCACCAGTCGGATCGCAGATATGGAAAAGCTCGATGCCGGCAGCATGCTCGACCTGTTCGGCAAACTGATGCATGACATTGCTGGCGATAATAATGAAATCCGCACCGCCGGCCTTCAGGCTGCGCCCGGCGTCGGACAAAACAGAGACCACCTGCTCGAAATCGCCGTTGTTCAAGCCCTGCCTGACCGCACCATTGTCGACCGAATGCAGCAGAATGCGCGCCGCATGCTGACCGCCCAGTTCCTTCTGGGTGAACTCGTTGAGCATCCGGTAATAGCTGGATGTGGCTTCCCACCCGAGGCCGCCCAACATCCCGATCAGCCTCATGTCGCCGGACCCGCAAGATGAGCGAAGGCCGCGACCACCTGGTCATAGGCTTTTCGTTTGAACGGAACGATCAGGCCGGGCAGATCCTGCATCGGTTTCCATTCCCAGGCGTCAAATTCGGCCTTGTGACCGCCCGGCGGTGGATTGATGCTGATCTCGCTTTCCTTGCCGGTGAAGCGCAAGGCGAACCAGCGCTGCCGCTGGCCACGGTACTTGCCCCTCAGGCCAATGCCGATGAGGTGGTCGGGGAGATCGTAATCTATCCAGTCGGGCGCTTCGGCGAGAAGCTCCACCGAATGCATTCCGGTTTCCTCGTAAAGTTCGCGCAGCGCCGCCTGGTAGGGAATTTCGTCGTCATCGATGCCGCCCTGGGGCATCTGCCAGAGTTGAGGCGAACCATCATACTCGGTGTTGCCCTCGGCGATGCGGCGGCCGGCCCAGACAAGGCCATCGCTGTTGAGCACCATGATGCCGACGCACAAGCGGTAAGGCAGGCTGTCGGGGTCGCTGGTGCGTTTGTCGCTGCTGGCCATGATATCCTGCCTATTTCTCCGGATCCTCGGCGGCGGCCGAGGCGGAAACAATTTCAATTCCCCGGGCCTTGGCTTCCTCCGCCCAGGTGGCGATTGCATCGACGCTGACATCGAAGGCCGAAGCAACACCGATGGCGATGCCGTTGCGTCGGGCCGTCCGTTCCAGGTCGTCAAGCTTGGAGAGAATGTAACCCCGCTCCTGGGTGGCGTCGAGCACCATGTCCGATGCGGCGAAGGGCATGCCCAGTGTTTTGGCGAATTGACCGGTCAATGATCGCGCCGAGGTTCCGTCGTCGAGGAACATGATGCCGCGTTCCGCGAGATCGCGCATAACCGGTTCCAGCGCTTCGGGATCGGCGAGAAAGCGGCCGCCCATGAAATTGGTGATGCCGGTGTAATTGGTGATCCGGGCCATCGCGGTGTGCAGGTCGGCAAGATTGGAGTCCGCGCCGGCCTCGACGGTCAGAGTGCCCGCACCGGGATCGTTGGCAGGGTAATCGTAGGGTTCGAACGGAATCTGAAGCAATATCTCGTGACCCTGCCGGCGAGCCTCCTGCATCCAGCGTTGCAGGCTGTTGCCGTTGGAGGCGAAAGCGAGGGTGATCTCTTCCGGAAGCGTCCTGATGGCGTATTGCGTCCCGGTCTGGCTCAGCCCCAGCCCACCGACGATGATCGCCACGCGGGCGCCGCGTGCGCCCGACCAGGGCCGCGCATAGATGTCGAAGGCACGCTCGCCATCGGGGCCGCGCACTGGCAGCGGACCGGCCCCTGTCTCCTCGATCACCGCCGGATCAGGCAAATGGGCAAGGCGTGGATGCTGACCGACCCTTCCCGGCGGGGTGAGCAGCACAGGCCGGTTGTCGGGGCGTTTGACCGGGACGATCTTGTTGATTTCCTCGCCGTCCTCGCCCAGCGTGGTCGAGACCTCGGCGCCGGAGCGTCCGTGCAGGGTCTTGAGCGCCGCATCATCGCCGGGCAGGGCATCGGCGCTGCTGTCGGAACCGGCCGGCTGTTGCGGACCGGTGGTGTCGTCAACGGGGGTCTCGGTCGATGCGGTTTCCGGCTGGTCGAGCATCACCACGGTGCCGCCGGTGTCGAAGCGGCTTCCCGAGAACGCCATCCATGCTGCGGTACCGATGACGGCACAGACCGCGACCGAGCCGAACAGCAGGGTTGACCAGGCGCGCTTAGGCCGGCCTGCCGAGGGTTTCCGCGGCTTCCGGTCCTGTCCCAGCGGTTGATGGATCTTGTCGCCCACGATCTTCTGTCCGAATCCCGATGAGGGCTGATTGAATCAGTCCGCCGCCCCGCATGCAAGCCAGAGAAAATCTGGCGCAGGCGGGGCGGCGGAACAGGTGTGCGTCAGTTCTTGATCGATGCCTGATCAGGATTGGGCGGGAAGGCCGGATCGGTCTTGACGCCACGCAGCAGGTCCAGCGCATAGCCGAGCTGGACGTCGTCCTTGGGATCCGGCGGGACATAGGCGATGGAGCCTGAGCCTTCCTCGTCCTCGTTCTCGCCCTGGATATGGCCGCGCAGCTCGCTTTCACCGGAGGGCTTCACCCGGCCGCGCAGTTCTTCCGGCACGGGCTCCTCGACGCGGATATCGGGCTTGATGCCTGTCCCCTGGATCGATGTGCCCGACGGCGTATAATAGAGCGCCGTGGTCAGGCGAAGCGCGGTTTTGGCATCCAGCGGAATGATGGTCTGCACCGAGCCCTTGCCGAACGATGTCGTGCCCAGAACCGTGGCGCGACGGTGATCCTGAAGAGCACCGGCAACGATTTCAGACGCGGAAGCCGAGCCGCCATTGATCAAGACAATGACCGGCTTGCCGCCGGTGAGATCGCCCGGGCGGGAATTGAACCGGCGGGTTTCTTCCGGATTGCGGCCACGGGTGGAGACAATCTCGCCGCGATCGAGGAAGGCGTCGGAAACGCTGATCGCCTGGTCGAGCAGACCGCCGGGGTTGAGCCGGAGATCGAGCACAAAGCCCTTGAGCTTGTCCTTGCCGACTTCATCGGTGATTTTCTCGATGGCATCGGAAAGATCGTCATAGGTTTTCTCGGTGAACGAGATCACCCTGAGATAGCCGACATCCTCCTCGACCCGGTAGCGGACAGCCTTGACGGCGATGATGTCGCGGACAACCTTGATCTTGATCGGCTGGTCGGCGCCTTCGCGCAGGACAGTGAGTTCGATCGCGGTGTTGACGGGGCCGCGCATCTTGTCGACGGCTTCGCCCAGTGAAAGGCCGCGAACCGGCTCGCCGTCGATTTCCGAAATGAAGTCACCGGCGAGAACACCGGCGCGGGCGGCGGGCGTTTCGTCGATCGGGGTGATGACCTTGACCAGTTCATCTTCCATGGTGACTTCGATGCCAAGACCGCCGAATTCACCGCGGGTCTGGGTGCGCATGTCGTCGGCGGCTTCCTGGTTGAGGTAGCTCGAATGCGGGTCAAGCGAGGTGAGCATGCCGTTGATGGCGTTCTCGATCAGCTTGTCTTCTTCCGGCGGCGTCACATACTGGGCGCGGACGCGCTCGAACACGTTGCCGAAGATCGCCAACTGCCGGTAGGTCTCGCTTCCCGCCGCGTTGGCGGAACCGCTGTAGGAGTTGATTGCGCTCACGGCTGTTGCGCCCATCAACGCGCCAACCATCACAAGAGTCACCTTACGTATCATTGCTTGCCTTTCTCGAAGACATATCGTCTTTCCACCACGATCGCGGGTCGACCGGTTGACCGTCTTTTCTGATCTCAATGTAGAGCGTCGGACGCTCCGATGCCAGCGACAAAGCCGCCGAACCTGCAAATCTCGTCTGCCCCATCGTCGCCAAAGGCTCACCTGCGACTACGAAGCGGCCGGCCGAGACCTTGATCTTTTCCATACCGGCCAAGACCACATGGTGGTTTTCGCCGGCATCGATGATAATCACCTGGCCGTAGCTGCGGAATGGACCAGCATAGGAGATCCAGCCGTCAGCCGGCGCGTGAACCGTTGCACCCTTTTCCGTGGCCAGAACTTCGCCCGTCAGGGTGTGCCCGGTGCCGTCGTCCGAGCCGAAGTAGCGCACCGTCTCGCCGGGCGCCGGCAGGGACAGGGTGCCGGTGAGTTTCGAAAATGCATATGCGGGCATAATGCGGTTTTTGTCGGGCACAGCCACCGCGGCGAAGGCCCGAGCCCGTTCCAGCCGCTCCGCCAGTTGGCGCTGGCGCTCTTCCTCTGCCTTGCGCGCGGCTTCGGCGGCCTGCTTGAGGGCTGTGATTTCGTCGGCCAGCGCGGCGATGACGGATTCGAGTTCGCTGGAGCGGACAGACAAAGCCTCCGCCCGCTGGCGCTCGCGGTCCAGGCGGCGGCGGCTTTCTTCCTGCAGGGCGGCTTTCTCTGATGCCAGATTGGCCAGGCGCTGCTCCTCGGCGGCGTTTTCCTCGAGCGCCGCGGCAAGTGACACACGTTCGGAGGCAATGGCCTGGCGCAGGGCAGCCAGTTCCTTCAGGTCACTGGCAAGCGCTGCTGTTTCGGCGCGGATTTCGGGAACCACCGCGCCAAGCAGGATGGCGCTTCTGACCGAGGACAGGGCGTCTTCCGGGCTGACCAGCAATGCAGGTGGCGGATCGCGGCCAATGCGCTGCAACGCGGCAAGCACTTCGGCCAGCACCGACCGGCGCGACACGAGAGACAGGCGCACGGCCTCCTGGCGCTCGGAGAGGTCGGTCATGGATTGTTCACCGGCGCTGATTCGCTGGTCGAGCTGTGCCCGCCGCGCTGCCGTTTCGGCAATCTTGCGGTCGAGCTCCTGCTGGTCGGACCGAAGCGCGGTGATGTCCGCCTCCAGGGCGGCAAGTGCCTTGGCCGCAAGGGCAGCTTCATCGGCGACAGATTGCAGTTCCAGCCGGCTGGCTTCCTTTTCCTGCTCGAGATCTGTGGCGACCCCGACGGAATCAGGTTCGGTCGCATCGGTGGCATGAGCAGGCGCCGGCCCGCAGGCCAGTATCAGGGCGGAGGTAACCAGGGTGATCGCCAGAGATGCACGCAGACCCCTGTCGACGCGCGTGCGCCTGCTGGCGGCAGCCATTGCTGCGCCAGACGAAACCTGCACGGATCGGGAGCTCCACATGGTTTCACCCTAGCGAATTTCGCGTTAACGCTCCATGAACCATATTGTCCCGGTGCATCAAATCTCCGCGAAGTCGAGGCTGTAGAGATCCCGGGAAAATGGCGAAGCGGCGCTGACACGGATTTCGGGGCCGGTCAGGCGCGGTGATAGGGATGTCCGGAGAGAATGGTGGCGGCGCGGTAGAGCTGTTCCGCGGCCATGATGCGCACCAGCTGGTGCGGCCAGGTCATGCGGCCGAAGCAGATCACGGCGTCGGCCTTTGCATGCAGTTCGGGATCCAGTCCATCGGCGCCGCCGATGGCGATCACCAGGTCGCGGCGGCCGTCATCGCGCAGCCTTGCAAGCGTGTCGGCGAAACCGGGCGAATCAGGTGTCTTGCCGCGTTCATCAAGAAGGATCAGCGCAGCGCCGTCGGGCATGTGGCGGAGGAGCTGGGCCGCCTCTTCTTTCTTGCGCAGCTCAGTGGTCGCGGCACGGCTTTCAGCCACCTCGACGGTCTTGGCGAAATCAAGCCCAAGCGCCCCGCCCGATTTGGCGAAGCGATCCAGATAGCGGCTTGAAAGCTCGCTTTCGGGGCCCGCCTTGAGCCGTCCGACGGCAAACAGTGTGATGCGCATGGTGCCTGTGTTTCTGTGTCGGGATCAGCGCAAGGAATTCTCGTGCCGCCCTGCCACGCATGACCGGGCGGCGTCAGACCTGATCCTGAAAACCGGCCTGCCTGACACCGCGGAGGGAGATCAGGCTATGCCGGTCAGTGCAGTTTTCCGTCTTCGATTTCCGGGGTCTGCCACATCTTCTCGATGTTGTAGAATTCCCTGATCTCAGGCCGGAAAACGTGAATGATGACATCGCCAGCATCGATGAGCACCCAATCGCCGGTCGCCAGACCCTCGACCCGCGGATTGCCGAAGCCGGCATCCTTGAGTTCGCTGATCAGGCGATCGCAGATCGATGCAACATGGCGGTTCGACCGGCCGGAGGCGACAACCATATGGTCCCCCAACGCCGATTTACCTGCGATGTCGATGGCTACGATATCTTCTGCCTTGGAGTCCGCCAAACTGTCGCGGACCAGTGTAAGCTGACGCAGAGCGGCCTGTTCGCCGCTTCCCGTTGCTTGCGAGAAATCGCCTTCGGCGTTTCCCTTCGCGTGTTCTGTTCTCAGAGTGGTTCCTTTCCGTGTCCTGAACAGTCCAACCCGCGTCCCAATCATCAAACCGATTGCGGCGCAGCATAAAGATAGTCACGGACCATGCGTTTTTTCAAGATGTGGCGGTTTTATTCATGGTGCGCTCACTGCGGATGGCGCTGGACGAGAGCGACGAGCGGGGGCCATGGATGAAGGTCCAGGCCGGCGCCTTGAGAAACGGCAACAGGGCCGCGTGGTTTTCATCGATACGGGCGTAGCTGTAAGTCTTGGCCATCTTCGATGACAGGTAGGCAAGTGTCGAACCCGGCCTGTCGATCACCGCGATGGGGAAGGTCTCGGCAATGGCGCGCCAGTCCTGCCATTTGTGAAACTGACGGAGATTGTCCGCGCCCATGATCCAGACGAAATTGATGCCGGGATTGCGGGCCTTGACGAAGGCCAGCGTCTGGGCGGTGTAATGCAGGTCGTGCGCGGCCTCGAAGGCGGTGACCTTGACCCGCGGGCCGGGGGCCATCTTGCGGCTCAGGGCGACACGCTCATCGAGACTTGCAAGCTCGTTGTGGTTCTTCAGCGGGTTTCCCGGCGTCACCATCCACCACAGCTGGTCAAGGCCGATGCGGCGCAGCGCGATTTCGGCAACCAGTTCGTGGCCCTTGTGCGGGGGATTGAAGGAGCCGCCGAACAGGCCGACGCTCATACCCCGCTCGACATGCGGCATCTTCAGGTAGGATGGGGACCTGGCGGACTGTCCGCTCAAGACCGGATCTGGCCCGTGCCGCGGACGCGGTACTTGAACGAGGTCAGTTGCTCGACACCGACCGGTCCGCGTGCATGCATCTTGCCGGTGGCGATGCCGATTTCCGCGCCCATGCCGAATTCGCCGCCGTCGGCGAACTGGGTCGAGGCATTGTGCAGCAGGATGGCCGAATCGACTTCGGTGAAGAAGCGCTCGACCACGGCCGGGTCCTCGGCAATGACGGCTTCGGTGTGGTTCGACGACCACCGGGCAATATGGTCGATGGCGCCATCGATGCCGTCGACAAACCGTGCGGCGATGATGGCATCGAGATATTCGGTGCGCCAGTCGTCCTCGCTGGCAAGGGTTGCCTCGGGCAGAAGCGCCATTACCGCGTTGTCGCCGTGGACCTCGCAGCCGGCGGCGGCGAGGTCGGCGAGGATGTCGGCTGCCAGCCCGCGATCCATGGCGCTGTCGAGCAGCAGGGTTTCGGCGGCGCCGCAAATGCCGGTGCGGCGCATCTTGGCGTTGACGACAATGGCGCGGGCCATGGCGGCATCGGCGGACTTGTCGACATAGATATGGCACAGGCCCTCGAGGTGGGCGAAGACCGGCACGCGGGCATCGGCCTGGACGCGGGCGACCAGGCTCTTGCCGCCGCGCGGCACGATGACATCGACCGTGCCATTGAGGCCGGTGAGCAATTCGCCGACGGCGGCGCGGTCGGAGACCGGGATCATCTGGATGGCGTCAGCCGGCAGGCCGGCGCTTTCCAGTCCCTCGACCAGGCAGGCATGGATGGCGCGGGAAGAATGGAATGAATCCGATCCGCCGCGCAGGATGACAGCATTGCCGGCTTTCAGGCACAGGGCGCCGGCGTCGGCGGTGACGTTGGGACGGCTCTCATAGATCACGCCGATGACGCCCAGCGGGGTGCGGACGCGCTCGATCTTGAGCCCGTTGGGACGCTCCCAGGCGGCAATGACATCGCCGACGGGATCGGCCAGATCGGCGATGGCGCGAATGCCGTCGGTGATCGCGTCGATGCGGCTGTCGTCGAGTTTCAGCCGGTCGACGAAGGATGCCGCCATGCCGCTTTTCAGGGCGGCTTCGACATCAAGCGCATTGGCAGCCAGGATCTCCTGCCGGCGGGCGGCAATCGCCTCGGCCATGGCGTTGAGAGCGGCATTCTTCTGATCGGTCGGGGCAATTGACAGCGGTCGCGCGGCGGCCTTGGCGCGGCGGCCGATATCGGCCATCAGTGCAGCGATGTCAGCTTTGCTATCGGTCTTGTCGAGCATGGTGCTCCTCCCGGCGTGCGATCAGGCAGGTTTCTTACGCAATCGGGGTGGCGCCGTAAAGACAGGACAGGTTTGCCCGGTCCGGCCGATGCCGGCTGCGTGACGCGTTAACCGATCACCATGTCGTCGCGGTGGATCATGGCGGCACGGCCGGAGTAGCCGAGAATGGTTTCGATCTCGGTTGTCTTGCGCCCGGCGATGCGGCGTGCCTCGTCGGCATCATAGGCCGAAAGGCCACGGGCGATTTCGCGTCCTTGGGCATCACAGACCGCGACCGGGTCGCCACGGTGGAAGTCACCGGTCACGTCCCTGACACCGGCGGGCAGCAGGCTCTTGCCGGAACGCAGAGCCTTTTCGGCGCCTGCGTCGATGGTCAGCCTGCCTGCCGGGTCCAGCTGGCCGGCAATCCAGACCTTGCGCGCCGACTGCGGCGTTCCGGATGGCTGGAACCAGCTTGACCTGGCGCCCTGGTCAATGGCGGAGAGCGGGTGATCGGTCTTGCCCGAGGCGATGATCATGGCGCATCCGGCGCCGGTGGCGATCTTGCCGGCATCGATCTTGGTCTTCATGCCGCCACGCGAGAGTTCAGACCCGGCATCGCCGGCCATGGCCTCGATCTCCGGGGTGATTGCCTCGATGGTTTCAAGAAAGCGGGCGTCGGGATCAAGATGCGGCGGCGCGGTGTAAAGCCCGTCGATATCGGACATCAGCACCAGCAGGTCGGCGCCGGCCATGGTGGCGACGCGGGCAGCCAGCCGGTCATTGTCGCCATAGCGGATTTCGCTGGTGGCGACGGTGTCGTTCTCGTTGATGATCGGGACTGCGCCATGGCGCATCAGCTCGGCCATGGTGGCGCGGGCATTGAGATAGCGGCGGCGCTCCTCGGTGTCGCCGAGGGTGAGCAGGATCTGTCCGGCGACAATGCCGTGCGTGGAGAGGCTGGCCGACCAGGCGCGGGCCAGTGCAATCTGGCCGACCGCGGCTGCAGCCTGGCTTTCCTCAAGCCGCAGGGCGCCTGCGGGCAGGCCAAGCACGGTACGGCCCATGGCGATGGCGCCGGACGAGACCACCAGAACCTCGGCCCCGGCCTGTTTCAGGCCGGCAATGTCGGAGCAGAGCGATTCGAGCCAGGCGGCCTTGAGACCGCTTTTGCGGTCAACAAGCAGCGCCGAGCCGATCTTGATGACAATCCGCTTGTGCGCGGAGACCGGTTTGCGATTGCCTGACATCTTCAGTCTTTCGTATCGCCCTTGCCGCCGGTCCTGGCGACCTCTGCCGCATCATCTTCAGCCTTGGCGCCGACGATGACATCGCGCAGGGCGCGCAACGCGCCGGTCATGCCTTCGCCGGTGATGGCCGAGATTTCGTAAGGCGCGCGTCCGGCTGCCTTCTTCAGTGCCTTGACCTTGGCGGCGCGCTGTTCCGCGTCGACCACGTC
The DNA here is from genome assembly GCF_038900095.1 of Hoeflea sp. AS16. Lineage (NCBI taxonomy): Bacteria > Pseudomonadati > Pseudomonadota > Alphaproteobacteria > Hyphomicrobiales > Rhizobiaceae > Hoeflea > Hoeflea sp. AS16. The sequence continues at coordinate 83,697 of NZ_JBBMQQ010000002.1, forward strand.
GACCTGGCTCAGCGCCACGACTTCGGGCTTGTCGGAAATGCCGTGGCCATAGGCCTCAAGTTCGTGACGGACGGTCTTGTAGGCCTTGGCGACGTCTTCCTCCAGCGCCGAGACCAGATGCAACAGCACGCGGGTGCGCTCGACATGGCCGAGGAAACGGTCACCGATGCCGACGCCTTCATGGGCGCCCTCGATCAGGCCGGGGATGTCGGCAAGCACGAATTCGCGTCCGTCGATGGTGGCGACGCCGAGATTGGGGTGCAGCGTGGTGAAGGGATAATTGGCAATCTTCGGCCGCGCCCGGGTGACGGAAGCAAGGAAGGTTGACTTGCCGGCATTGGGAAGGCCGATCAGGCCGGCGTCGGCGATCAGCTTGAGCCTGAGCCAGATGGTCTTTTCCTGGCCTTCGAGGCCGGGATTGGCGTGGCGCGGGGCCTGGTTGGTGGCCGACTTGAAATGGGCATTGCCAAAACCGCCATTGCCGCCGGCGGCCAGACGGTAACGCTGGCCGACCTCGGTCAGGTCGCAGATCAGGGTCTCGTTGTCTTCCTCGAAGATCTGGGTTCCGGCCGGCACTTTCAGGGTGACACTGTCGCCGCCGGCGCCGGTGCGGTTGCGGCCCATGCCGTGACCGCCGGTCTTGGCCTTGAAATGCTGCTGAAAGCGGTAGTCGATCAGCGTGTTCAGCCCGTCGACGGCTTCCACCCAGACATCGCCGCCGCGGCCGCCATCGCCGCCATCGGGGCCGCCGAACTCGATGTATTTCTCGCGCCGGAACGAGACGCTGCCGGCGCCACCGTCGCCGGAGCGGATATAGACCTTGGTTTCATCGAGGAATTTCATCTGGCTTTACCGATCCGGGCTTTCAACGCGCCTGAAGCGTCGCGGGTTTATTCAACCGCACGACGGACGCTTCAGTGATTTACATCTGCCGCAGGATTTTTACCTTGAATCCTATCTTATTCAAGCAATCCCGCGGATACCGGGCTGGCGTGCGCCTCCGGCTTTGCGGGCATCGATAAACGCCTGAGGCTGCAAGGTCAAAGCCTATTGCTGCAGGTGGTAAAGGCCCGGGCCGGTGCCAGTCAGGGTTTGATGGCCTTTGCGCCAGCGAGCGTGGCGGCGAAATTGACCCTGACCCGGGCAATCGGCAAGGCGAATTTGGTCACCAGCGCGGTGTTTCGCAAGGTGCCGTCGTCCTTGAGCACGAGCTTGTCGTGAAAGCGGACAATGTTGGGCTTGCCACCGGGATTGAGATCAACCCGGTAGGTGAAGCGGGCGGTGTTGCCCGACAGGCGGACGGTGGTTTCGCCGACAACATCCTCGCGGGTGCCGGAATAGGTGGCCGGCCCGGTGCGGGTGAAGATCCAGGTCTTGGTGTCGCGTTCACCGTCGTCGTAGCGGAAATCCTCGCGCAGCGTCAGCACCTTGCCGCGGACATGACCGGTGAGATCAACGCGGAAGGCGCGGCTCAGCCCGGTGATGGCGCCAAATGAGCCGTAGGCGTAGGTCTTGCCCTTGAAGAAGTCCTCCAGCCGGAGATCGGCGGCGTGAACCGGCGAGGAGGCGAGGGCGGCAAAAAGCACAAGGGCGAGCGGGCGCAGAAGGGTCATGAGGGTATCCTTTCGGGAGTCATGATCCTTCTACGCCGTTTCGCCCGGGCCGGATTGCTCCGGTCAGCGGTTTTCAGGCTAGCGCTGGTTTGGCCGGTTTTCGTTCGACCAGCTTATCAGCGAAACCCAGGTCTTGCGATCGAGCCTGAACCATTCGACAGCGGCACTGGCATTGATGGCAAGCACATTGATCATGCCGGTTCCCTGGAACTGGAAGCCGCTTTTCTGCAGCACCCGGCGGGAGGCCGGGTTGATGACCCGGCAGCGGGCGTCAATATGCTCGATGTCGCGGGTGCGGAAGGCCATGTCGACGAGGGCATGAACAGCCTCGGTGGCGATGCTACGTCCCCAGAACGGCTCTCCGATCCAGTAGCCCAATTCGAGCGCCTTGCCGTCGGCCGTGGTTTCCAATGAGCAGCAACCAAGCAGTTTGCCGGTTTCGGTTTCTGTGATGGCGTAGACGCAATTGCCATTCCCGCGTTTGGCGGACGTTCGCACAAAGGTTTCGGCGTCCGCGCGGCCATAGGGATGCGGGATGCGGGATACCATGGTGGCGATGGCCGGATTGTCGGCGAGAATGGCAATTGCGTCGATGTCCTCGGCGTGGGGTGCGCGCAGGACGAGGTTTTCGGTCACCAGGACCGGACAATCATAGCTCGAGGCTGTCTGCTCGAAACTTTCGGTGTTGCTCGGGCTTATACAGTCACTGAGGTTGTCTCTGGGGGCCCGCGCACTGACGCTCGGGCCGGAAGCTGGTTCTTGTCTCATGGTCATTCTCCGGTTTTGGACAAAAAGAAAGGGGAGATGGTGTCCCATCTCCCCTTGTCTCTGTCCGGTAGTCCGGAGGATGCCTGCAAAGGCCGGGTCGATGAGACACCGGCTTGCAAAATGCGATCCGGCTTATTCCGCTGCTTCGGCTTTCGCCACAACGGACACATAGGTTCGGCCGTTGGCTGTCTTGCGAAAGTCAACATTGCCCGGCTGCACGGCAAAAATGGTGTGATCCTTGCCAATGCCCACGCCTGTGCCCGGATGCCACTTGGTTCCGCGCTGACGAATGATGATGTTGCCTGAAATCACGGCTTCGCCGCCGAACTTCTTCACGCCGAGGCGCTTGGAGTTCGAATCGCGACCGTTACGCGTGGAACCGCCAGCTTTTTTGTGTGCCATGGGTCTGCTCCTGTTCCGCCCCTTGGGGCGATTTTCTGTTTGCGGCTTTTGGCCGCCAGGGCCCGAACGGGCGGTTGATTACTTGGCGAGTGCCTTGGCCTGTTCGCGCCAATCCGAGATCTGTTCGGCGCTGAACGGCATGGCTTCGTCAATGCGGGTGATGTCGGCGTCGCTCAGAGCGGCAACCTGGGCAAAGGTGGTGATGCCCTGCTCGGCAAGCTGACCGGCTGCGACCGGGCCGATGCCCTTGATCTTGGTCAGGTTGTCAGGCTCGCCTGCCGGTGCGGTGAACAAGGGTGCAGCGGTGGCAGCAGCTTCGGTCTTCGCCGGAGCGGCGGCCTTTGCTTCAGCCTTGGGTGCGGCTTCCTTCTTCGCGGCAGCCTTCTTGGATGGCTTGGCGCCACCGGTCAGGATGTCGGTGATCTTGACGACAGTCTGGTGCTGGCGGTGACCGCGAATGCGCTTGGAGTTCTGGCGGCGACGCTTCTTGAAGGCCAGAACCTTGCGGGCACGGCCCTGCTCGACAACTTCGGCAACAACCATGGCGCCTTCAACGAAGGGGGTACCAACAGTTGCGCCGGCGCCTTCGCCGACCATGAGAATTTCGGTGAACTCGACGGAATCGCCAGCGGCGCCCTCGAGCTTTTCGATCGTCAGAACGTCATTGGCGGCGACGCGGTACTGCTTGCCACCGGTTTTAATGACTGCGAACATCTTTTGTCCTTTCGTGTTCGTCCGGCTCTCACCTTGCGGCGGGCCGTCTTTTTGCCAGTCGGAACGAATCGGCCGGGCCCATTGGGGACACTGCCGGGTGAAGCCTGTCCGGGTTCCGGTGTTCCGGATGGCCCAGACAAAGGCCAACGGCGCAGGAAGCCCCACGCCGCATTCGGGTCGCGAGATACGTGAGACAGGGTCTGGAGTCAAGCCAAATTGGCGGTTCGGGCCCGGTTTGGGGTGCGACAGGCAAACTTACCTCTTGTGCAAGCCGCGCTGCGAGGTTATGGAAGCGCCCGCGCACTGATGTTGCGCCGACCAAAGCGCGGAGAGGTGGCTGAGTGGTCGAAAGTACCGCACTCGAAATGCGGCGTGGGGGCAACTCCACCGTGGGTTCGAATCCCACCCTCTCCGCCATTTGTTTCTTCTATCTGTTGATAGTCCGAAGATCTCTTCACGAGACTTCCCCTTGCCAGGGTGCGGTGCCGGGATTGGCCTGATGACGGGTGCCGGCGTTGGCGTGTGTCCGAACCGAGAGTTGGCTGAAATTTCCCAGGTATGACCGAGGCCAGAATCCTGCCTTGCGGGATGCGGTTGCCGGCTGAGCTGTCCCGGTCAATCGTTGGCGTGACCCGGGTTGGGGTGAGGCATTGGCCGCGCCAAGCCGTGCGGGCGGAATGCCGTCAGAAAACAGCGCATTGGACAAGATGAAGTCAGACGGTCGGGGGAGACTGCGCGAAAGCACTCGCCTGCATACCCATAATATTATCTAATGCTTATTTAACGCATGCTTAAGTTGTGTGTTCTACTGTTATGGGACCAGTCGCATGAACAGATGAAGCAGCAACTGGCAAGACCGCCATGTCGGTTCTTCGCAATGATGGTGCCGGATGCGATTAGAACGGCTGTTATTGATGTGAAACATCGTTTCTCGCGTTGCGAATACGGTGTTTTCGAAACGCAGTCCGTTTTTTGTCACATCAGCACGAAAGGTCATTCACCGATGTTGAGCGTTGCATCGCAAATAGCGGATTTCAGCATCGGCGCATCCGCGCCCGAGGTAACGATTTTCCGCAATGCATCGCGGCCTTCCGTATGCGTGGTCGGAGACGGTGAATTTCTGCTTGCCGTGGCGCTCATCCTGGAGCCGCTGAACTACGCCCGGGACATAGCCGGAAGCAGCGGTGTTTCCGCCGCCCTTGAGAATGGCGATGGCGACACGATCGCGGTGATCGACGGTTCGATCCCGGACAGCCTGGAAATTTGCCAGGGCCTTGGCCAGAACCTTCCGAAAATCCTGGTTTCCTCCGAGGCATCGTTTTCGTTCCGTGTGAAGTGTGCCCGCTCGCATGTGAACACGATCATCAGCAATCCGGTCGACCAGGCGGAGCTCATTCACTGGCTCGAGCATCTGGGCGGGCAGTTCAGCGAACAGCCGGCATCCATCCTGCTGGTCGATGACGATCCGCTGGCGTCGGCGGTCTATGCGGAGCTGCTGCGGGCAAACGGCATGATCGTTTCCGTTCTGAACGACCCGCTCAAGATCATCCAGGCGATCGAGGGGGCCTTCTTCGATATCATCATCATGGACCTGCAGATGCCTGGCACCGATGGCATCGAGATTGCCAAGATCATCCGTCAGTTCCAGAGCCATCTTTCGATTCCGATCCTGTTCCTGTCATCGGAGGAAAACAAGCAGATCCAGATGACAGCGCGGCAATTCGGAGGCGATGATTTCATCTCCAAGCGCGATGACCTCGAAGCCCTGGTCGCTCTCATTCAGCTGCGGGTGCAGCGGGCGCGGGTGATGCGGTCGCTGATCGAGCGGGACGGTTTGACGGGGTTGCTCAATCACCGCCGGTTCAAGGAACGTGTCGAACATGAAATGGCGCGAACCAACCGCACAAACCTGAAATTCTGCGTCGCCATGATCGACGTCGATCACTTCAAGAAGGTCAACGACAGCTGGGGGCACCCGGTCGGCGATCACGTCCTGTCCGTTCTGGCGCGCACGCTGAGCGGCTGGGTCCGGAAGACGGATGTCGTCGGCAGGTATGGCGGCGAAGAATTCGCCGTACTGCTTCTCGACACCTCTCCGGAGGCGGTTTTCGAGGTTATGGAGAAATTCAGAAAGCATTTTGCGGCGATGGTTTTCGACGGCGGGCCGGAGACATTCTCGCTGACCGTGAGCATCGGGATCGCGGGAAGCGAGGCCAACAGCGATTCCGCGGCGCTATTCGCCGAAGCTGACCGCGCACTCTACCTGGCGAAGAACAATGGTCGCGACCAGGTGGTCATTGCACAGACCAGCGAAGCTGAAGCGCCGGCCGCAACACTGCCGGAAGAGCCGGCCGGGAGCATCAATGAAGCTCTCTAGGCGACGCGCTTTGTGCAGCCCGGACACTGAAGGCACTTGTTCGTTCCGAAGGATTGGATCAGGAAAATGAATATCGCCTATCAACAGGCTGCCAATGGCAGCGGGATTGTTCTTGATGGCCGTTCGGTCTGCATTGTCGATGACGACAATCTCTACCGGCAGCATCTGTCGGCACTGCTGGGGCAGGTCCACATCAGAACGCTGGAGGCAAGCGACGGGCGCAGCCTGGTGAGCGTGCTGGACAAGGAAATGCCCGACTGCATCCTGCTTGATTACAATCTCGACTCCGAGAACGGGTTCCGGCTGCATGAGCAGCTGAAGCTGCGCTTTCCGGATCTCGCCCCGGTGATCATGCTGTCGGCGGATGAATCCCAGCGCACGGCGATCAAGGCGTTTCGCATGGGGCTTTACGATTTTCTGCCAAAGCGCAACCTGCGGATCGAGGAGATCACGGTCGCGATCAGCAAATCCATTGCCCGCCATGACGTGGAATCATCGCGCGATGAAGAGGTCTCCGCGCTGCGCAGGAAGGCCAGGTTCGACGACCTGACCGGCATGTACAGCCGTGACGAACTCGACAAGAAGCTGGAGCTGGTTTCGGCCGCGGCCAAACGCAAGAACACGGTCTTCGCCATTCTCGCCATCCGGCTGGCCGAGTACAGGAAGATCTGCACGAATTTCGGCGTTGCCGATGCGGACAAGGCGCTTCGCGATTTTGCAGGCCGGATCCGGGCCAATATCCGCGAGGATGATTTCTGCGGCCGCCACGACGACAATACATTCTACTACGTAATGGACCGCAATACGTCGGAGGCGGGCCTGCGCGAGCGGGTGGAGCGGTTCGCCGAACAGCTCACTTTCTCACACCACATCAAGTCGGCAGAGCTCAAGATGTCGCCAATGATAGCGCTGGCCGCATCCGGCACCAATGGCGAGAGCCCGCAACAGATGGTTCAGTATCTCTCCGGCGAGCTTGATGCCCAGCAGGATGCACGGGGACCGGGCGAGGCGGCCGAGAACTGGAGTTCGCTGCCGGGCGCAGACCCGGAGGCTGACGGCGGTGCGGACGAGAAGGAAAGGCGCAACTCGCTGCGCATGAGAACCCTCCAGCCGGCATTCATTGCGCTTGAGGAGTGGTCATCGAAAATCAGCTGCACCGTGCGCAACACGTCCGACGGCGGAGCGCGCATACGGCTTGAGCGTCCTTTGGCGCTGCCGGAGTATTTTTTGATAAAGATCACCGTGTCGGGTTCATTCCGGCGGGTTCGGAAATGCTGGCACGTGAATGATGAAATCGGCATCGAATTCTGTGACGAGGCGAAATAGGCAGGCTTTTGCGCCAGCCTGGGCGAATGCCGAAACCGGCCTGGCGCTGCGCCAAGGCGGTGTCGAGAGTTGCGCACCGTTGCCAACAACAGGGAGAGCAAGCCCATGGGTAATCAAACGGCGACCGCCAGCAAGATGGATCAACTGCCCGAAGCTGCCCGCGACAGGATCGAGCAGCTGCGGCTGCTTTTCATCGAGAGATCGAAAGAGAACCTGGCGCAGATACGGCAACTGCTTGATGCGCGGAAAACCGCGAACGACCCGCGCTCGATCGACGAGGGCCTGATGACACTGGCGCACTCCCTGGTCGGAGCCTCCGGAATTTTCGGGTTTCCGGAATTGGGTGACAAGGCATTCAGGGTGGAAGCCACCTTGCGCAGTGCCGATTACCAGGAGGCGGATTTCGCCGAGGTGACAAGCGAGCTGATCGAGCAACTCGCTTTGCTCGGCTGACGCGTCGCAAGCGGCAGCCACCGGCGCCTGCCGTGGTTGACCTCGACCCGTGCCGGGATCTTCAAGATCTTGTCAGATGCCAGGCTTGTACCGCTGGTCGATCACTCGCGACAGAGATCCGGATGATCAATTGCCGGCGGATGTGAGCAGGGTCCGGGCTTGCTCGGCCAGTGTCATCGGGTCGAACGGTTTCGAGATAACGCTCGTCGCGCCCAGTTCCATGAACCGCTCGATGTCCTCGGACTGGGTTCTCGCGGTGATGAAAACCACCGGGATATCCGACGTCGCCGGTTCCTGCCGCAGCCGTGCCAGGGTTTCGGGTCCGTCCATGTCCGGCATCATCACATCCAGCAGGATCAGGTCGGGTGTCCATTGGGTCGCGGTTTCCAGTGCGCCTGCGCCCGAATCGCAGCTTCGCGCAGCAATGCCGGAATCCAGCTCAAGCGCCATCACCGCAATTTCACGAATGTCGTCTTCGTCATCGACATAGAGTATTTTCAGCGTCTCGGTCATGTTTCCCTTTCGGTGCTGGTGGGGTTCAGGCGGCCCTGCGCTACCGGTCCTGGAGTGCAAGCTGTTGCTCTGCGATGAGGGTCTCGATTTTCTCGATGATCCTGGGTTCGGAAGCGCGGGATTTGACCATTGCCGAGGCAACCGACTTTTCAACTTCGCTCGACACTTCGCTGGCCGACAGGATCATGACCGGAACCGGCGGATCGGCCAGATCGGTGATGGTTTCAAGCAGCTGGAGGCCGGACCCGTCCGGCAGTTCGATATCCAGCACGACAAGATCGAAGTGTCTTGTCCGCAGCAATTCTTCAGCGTCCTTCAATGTTGCTGCGGGCACCACCTCGATTTTTCCCTGCAGTGACATGGACAGGACCCGGCTGAGATCCTCGTCGTCCTCGATATGGAGAAGCGTCGGCGCCTCCCGCTGCTTGCAATGAAGCAGGCTGCGCTGGATATCCGCCTGGTTTACCCGGCCGGTCACATGCGCTTGCGAGGGTTGCGGCAACTCGACCCAGAAGGTCGTTTCCTTGCCCGGTTCCGAGTCAAAGCCGATGGTTCCGCCCATTCTCTCGACAATCTGCTTGCTGATATGAAGTCCCAGACCACTGCCGCCCTTGATCCGGGTCGAGGAGGAATCGCCCTGCGAGAACTTGCCGAATATCTGGGGCCGGAATTCGTCGGGAATTCCGGAGCCGTAATCCTTCACCGATATGCGGATCCGGTCATTGATGCACCGGGCCGAGACATCGACATGACTGCCCCTGTTGGAGAATTTTGCGGCATTGGAGAGAAGGTTTGCCATTACCTGGGCAAAACGCGCGGCATCGACATTCGAGGAGAGACCGGGATCGATGTCGGCAACCTTCAGCACCACGCCTAGCTTGTCGGCGTAGGGCTGGTTGACCTCGACAGCCTGACGCAGCAATTCGCCGAGCTCTTCCGGCTTCATTTCAAAGCGCATCTGACCGGACTCGATCTTGTCGATATCGAGAATGTCATTGATGAGAAGCGTGAGCCGTTCGCAATTCTTGTGCGCAATGTCGATGAGACGGTTCGCCTTTTCCGGCAGCTCCTTGGCCATCGGCCCGGCTGCCAGTCCCAAAGCGCCGCGGATGGACGTAAGAGGGGTTCGCAGTTCGTGGCTGACGATGGAAACAAAATCGGACTTCAAACGGTCGATTTCCTTCCGCTTGGTGATGTCGAGAATGACACCGAGATAGCCGGTGATCTGTTGGGTTTCATCGCGCATCGGGGTCACGGTCAACTCCACGGGAAGGTGCGAGCCGTCCTTGCGGATGTAGGTCCACTCGTTCTCGTCGATCCCGTGCAGATCTGTTTTTCTGGTGAAGACTTCGAAGCCCGGTTCGACCGGAACACCGAGTTCGGTTGACAGGGCCTGAGCCCGCTCCATGACCTCGGTCTGGTCGTGCCACAAGGCCGGCGTCTGCTTGCCGACAACTTCCTCGGCGGTGTAACCCAGAACGGTTTCGGCAGCCTCGTTGAAAACCATCACGTTGCCATGCAGGTCGGTGGCGATGATCATGTATTCGGTGCTGGCCAGGATGGCTGACTTGAGCGTGTTGGATTCATGCAGCGCCTGGGCCGCGGCCACGGCTTCGCTGGTGTCGCGGATGGTTCCGACAAAGGTGCGCTTGCCGTCGAGGTTCATTTCATTGACGGAAAGATCGATCGGGAAAACCGACCCGTCCTTTCGCGATGCGCTGACCTGCCGGTCGGTGCCGATGATTTTTCGCTCGCCCGAGGTCAGGTATCTGTTCAGGTAGCCATCATGATCAGCCCGGTAGGGCATAGGCATCAGCATATTGATGTTCTTGCCGAGAATTTCCGCCTTTGAATATCCGAACAGCCGAAGCCCGGCCGGGTTGATGGTTTCGATCAGGCCTTCCGAATTGATAGTCAGAACGCCGTCGGAGACGGTGTTCATCACTGTCGAGTTCCGGGTCGCTTCTTCCTTGATGAGGGCGTTGGATTTTTCCAGATATGCAGTCTTCAATCGTGACAGCAATGTCATGTGCGCCGTCATCGCCGACAGGATCGCAATCAGGAAACCGGCGATCAGGACGACACTGGGAAGCTGGGTGCGTTGTGATCTGACGAACTCCGATGTCGGAGTTGTTTCAAGGATCCATTTCTTGTTCAGGATCTGGACTGCCATTTCGAAGGTCCAGCCGTCCTCCGTGGCTTGCGTCTGGTTGCCGAACATGAACTGGGTCTGGCCGTTGTGGGTAATCCGGAACTGGTACCTTTCCAGGACTTCGTGCGAAACATTGCCGTCGAAGAACTCGGCGACCGAGAAAACGCTTGCGAGATAGCCGCTGGAAACATCCGTCCCGGTGAGCGGGAAGTAGGCGACCAGCGCGCTGTCCTTCGCGGTCGTTACAACCGGCGCGCTCAGTCTCGGGTTGTCGTGTCGGATGGCGTTGCGGCCGAGCTGTCCGTTCGATCCCTGCAGAATTGCGTCAACCCAGACGGTGCGTTCATTGCGCGGCGATTGTTCGAATTGCAGCACCGAGCCTTCAGCACCGATCCTGGCAAGGACCCGCAACCCCTTCAGGTCCTCGAGGTAGTTATGGGCGTCCGCCTGCCAAAGCTCTGCCGATTGCCCCTGGGCGAGCTCCAGCCTGCCGACCATGCGTTTGAGCGCCGACATCTTGCTTTCGATCTCTGCAGCGACGAGCAAATCGTTTCTGTGCGTCTCGCTGCTGATCAGGGCCTGGATATTGTGCAATTCCTTGTCGGTGAGCGCTGAGTAGAGGGAGATGGAACCCACCGCGAGGACCGAGAACACCACGGCAGGCAGGATCATGACTTTCCGGCCCAGCATGCTCTCGAAGGTTTCGGTTCGCCAGATTGTCGTGACAAACAGGAACATCGCCAGGAGGAACGTGATCAGAAGCCCGCCGGCCAGGACCAGAATGGGATTGGTGTTGCGCGAGCTTTGCTCGAATCCAAGCGTGCTTTCCCAGACAATCAGCCATTTTTGCTGCATCACCTCGATCTGTTCACGCTTTGAAAAAGCAGGCGCGGAATCTTCGGTATGGCCGTTCCGGCTGTTGTAGATCAGCGCCGCCGGATCCTCGGTGTCACCGTCGTAAACCCGCATGTTGAGCGTGTTTCCCTGGCTTTCGGTGAGACCGTTCATGAAGTTCCTGGCGCTGAAGGGAGCATAGATCCAGCCGTCAAAAACGGAGTTTTCCTCGGTCGATGCGCCAGGCCCGGCTGCGGTATTGTACATCGGGTAGAGAAGCAGGAAACCGGGTGTTTTTTCCTCGTCCTGAACCAGGATGATGCGCTTCGTGATTGCCGGTTTTCCCGTGTCCCGTGACAGGTCGGCTGCCTGTTTCCGGTTTTCCTCGAAGGCAATGTTCAGCCCCAAAGCCTGCAGGTTGATCTTTTCCGGTTCGATGTAGGTAATGATGTAGTTGCCGTCCTTCACATCCCTGGGGTGAAGCTCGAAGGTCGGGGCGCCATCGTCACGTGTCGCCTGCACATAGTTGTCCAGTTCCCCGGGAGCCTTCGACGCGATCCATCCCAGGCCGTTGATGCCGGGAAGGCTTTCTTCAATGCGCAGCATGTCGACATAGCGGCGCCACTCGTCGCGGGTTATCCGCTGAGATCCCTGGAAAAAGGCAACCCCGCCAAGAAGGGCATTGTCATAGGAGATGATGCGGCTCAGGAGTGCCTTCTTGCTCTCTATGGTCAGCGCCTCAAACTGGATGTTGCCATTGTTTGCTGCGGCTTCGGAGGAGATATTCCAGGCGTAAAACGTCAAGCCAAGCGGGACGAGCACGATCAGCATGGCCGCCAACGGCAATTTGTCGAGGAAGTTGCCGCGCCATGTGAGCCTTTGCGGCGTGCCGGGGGCCATCATCATCAAGGGCAGGAACACGATGATGCCGAAGACATCGCCGGACCACCATGTCAGCCAGTTTTCGAGAACCTGGTCGGCGGGCAGAACTCCGGCGTAAAACAAGGCCATAACGCCGGTTGTGGCCGCCACGACACAGGTAACCGGACCGGCGACGATGAAAAGCAGCAACACTTCACGCAGCCGGTTGAAATTCAGCGGAAGCCCGATGAAGCGCCTTACCAGGGCGTAGCCGGCGAGTGATTGCAGGGTTGACCCGGTCGCGATCGCAAATGCGGTCAGCGCTTTCTCGGGAGCCAGCCCTGTCCCGGCGGAATAGGCACCGGAAATGTAGCTGTTGAGCAGAAACGATCCCAGAAGGATTGCCGGCCATAGCCGCCAGCCGAAGATGATCAGCGCGCCCAGAGCAATCCCCGATGGGGGCCAGATCACCGTGGCGTAGCCTGGCGGAACCGCGAGCAACAGGCCGAGCCGTCCTGATGCAAAATAGAGAACGGCAACCAGAAATGTCCGTGCCAGGAAAATGGCGATACCGTTCTGCATCATGTCGTAGCGTTCGCTCTCGGTCTTGTGTCCGTCCCATTCAACGAACGCGGAACCCGGCAAACTGACGATTTTATATTAATTTTAGCTTATGTTTGAGATCCTAATAAACCACTGGAAACCGCAATTACTTGTGGTCTGCCGTTTGATTGCTTGTAGAGTTCGGAACCGTTGCGGGTGCGAAGCCAGATCGGGCGCGCGGTGAGGTCATCATCGAAGAAGTGTGAGCCGGGCTCCAGTTGCCGCGCAAAACAGGTGAGGCAGCCTGTCACAAGGATCGCTTTCCAGCAGGAATGCAGCGGATGTATCGAGGCGCGTCTTCGCGTCATTGGTGCAATCAAGTGTTAACCACCGTGAAATCTTCCGGGCGATACTGGCCGGAAAACGTGCAATTTGGGTCTTCGTAAAGAAAATAAACAGTAGCTTGTGCTGTTATGTCGGGGTTGCATGCGAAGGAATAGTTGATGCCAGCAAAACGCGAGTCCGATTTATCGGCGTTGCAAACCGAGATACTTGAGGCCGTGGCCACAGGCAGCGCTTTTGCGCGGGTTGCGGATACCTTGTGCCAGCGTGCCGAGGCGCTGGCGCCAGGTGCAATCTGCACAATTGCCGCTATTGATGCCGAGGGCCTGATCCATCCGGTGGCCGGGCCCAGCCTGCCTGAATCCTACGGTATAGCGCTCGACGGTTCTGCCATCGGGCCGGAGGTCGGCTCCTGCGGAACCGCCGCCTATTTCGGCGTCCCGGTTGAAGTGACGGATATCGCCACGGATATTCGCTGGAAGGATTACGGTGACCTTGCGTTGCCGCTGGGGCTGAAGGCCTGCTGGTCCAGCCCGATCAAGTCGCCCGAAGGCCGGGTGGTTGGCACCTTCGCCTTCTATTACCGGGAGCCGCGCGGGCCGAGCGAGATGGAACGCCAGCTCGTCGCAACCTGCGTTCACCTGTGTTCCATTGCCATGGAACGGGCCGAAGTCAGCCGCCGGCTGCGGCATCTGGCCTATCATGACCAGTTGACCGGCCTGTCCAACCGGTATGCGTTTGAAGAAGAATTCACGGAAAAGATGACCGCTCCGGCAAGCCGCTTCGGCTTGTTGCTTCTGGACATGGACAATCTCAAGCAGGTCAATGACAGCATGGGCCATTCGGTCGGCGATGGTCTGATCCGCGAAGTCGGCCGCCGGCTTGCTGCGGTGAGTGCGGGTGCCTGTGTCTACCGGCTTGGCGGCGACGAGTTTGCCGTCCTGTGCCCCGATTGCAAAGATGCCGATTCACTGGCGGTGCTGGCAGAGCGCCTGATGAGCCAGATGGACGCGCCTTACGAATGCGATGGCAACACGATCGTGCCGCAAGTGACCATTGGCGGGGTTCTGAGCAACACGGATGGCGCCAGCGCCGATGAGTTGCGGCAGAATGCCGACCTGGCGCTTTACCACGCCAAGCATACGGCAAGAGGCGGGTTCATCCATTTCCACCCCGGCTTGCGTACCTCAATCCAGTGCCGCACCGAACAGACCGCCATGCTGGGCAAGGCGCTGGACGAAGGCCGGGTGTTCGCCCATTTCCAGCCGGTCGTCTGCATTCGACGGGCCAGGATCGTCGGTGTCGAGGCGCTTGCGCGGATCCGGACCGACGAGGGAGAGATCATCAGCGCCGGTTCCTTCGCCATGGGGCTGACCGATTCAAAGAACGCCTTTCGCCTGGCCAGTTGCATGGTCGAGCAGATAGCGGCGGCCATGCGCGGCTGGATCGATGAAGGGCTTGAGCTGCGCCACGTCGCACTCAACCTTTCGACCATCGACTTTCAGCGCGGCGATCTCGAGCAGCGCCTGCGTGCGGCTTTCGACAAGTACAATGTGCCGCTGCGCTATCTCCAGATCGAAGTCACCGAAAACGTGCTGATGGACCAGAACGTGGCCAACCAGGTTGCGCGGCTGAGAGCGCAGGGCATGCAGGTCGCGCTTGACGATTTCGGAACCGGTTTCGCGTCGCTCAGCCACCTGAAGGACTTTCCGCTCGACTACATCAAGATCGACAAGTCCTTTGTCGACAGCCTGCTTACGGATATTGCCTGTGGCGCCATTGTCGAAGCGCTGATCAGCATGGCGCACAAAATGCAGATCGGCATTATCGCCGAGGGGATCGAAACCGCCGAGCAGGCCGAGCGCCTGCTCGAAATCGGCTGTCCGCTGGGGCAGGGCTATCACTATTTCCGTCCCGTCGATGGCGAGACCATCACCACATTGCTGCGATCCCTTGATGGCAAGGCTCCGGCAGATGCGACCGGCACAGAGCCGTTGCGCAATTCCGCCTGAAGCCAAACCGCCCGCAGGATTCCCCTGAGGTCCGGGATGATGTTGCGGGCATTTGTCTGCTGGTTGTTCCTTATGCTTCGATATCGAACAAAACGATCCGGCATCATTTTGTGACGCCCGGTGACCGGGTGCAGTCAGGCGGCCCTGGCTTCGGGGCCGGGGAGCGTGGGCGTCGTGGGCCAGGACCGGCGCCACCCAAGAATTGTTGACCGGTAAAGCTGTTGTCCGTAGGGATGTTTTTCAGGCCGCCCCGCGAAACTATTCGAGTCGTTGAAATTCAAGGTTGAGGGGCGGCATGGCAGCAGTCTGGAGTGAACCATGAGCCTTGACGAGTCGAATCCGGCGCAACCTCCCGAGGCGAAGCGCAAGCGCGGCCAGGGCGTCGGTGCTGTCTACGAGACGCTCAAGCACGAGATCCTGAACCTGACGCTGGAGCCCGGCAGTCCGGTTGACGAGGTCAAGCTCGCCGAACGGTTCGGCATTTCGCGAACCCCGGTGCGCGAGGCGATGGTCAAGCTTGCCGGTGAAGGGCTGGTGGTCACGCTGCCGAACCGGTTCACCATTGTCGCGCCGATCGACTTTCCCAACCTGTCACAGTTTTTCGATGCGCTGTCGCTGATGTACCGGGTTACCACCCGGCTGGCCGCGGCGAACCGGACGGAAGAGGAGCTGGCGGCGATCCGGGAATTGCAGGACGGCTATACAAAGGCTGTCGAGGCCAGCGATGTGCCGGCGATGATCGAGGTCAACCGCAATTTCCATGCGGCGATCGCCCGCGCGGGCAAGAATCGGTATTACACCAAGCTGTTCATCCGGCTGCTCGACGAGGGGCGGCGGCTGCTGCGGCTCTACTATTCATCCTACAACGACCAGCTTCCGCGGATCTATCTGCAGGAACACGAAGACATGCTGGCGGCGATTGCGCAGCAGGATATCGAGGCCGCCGACAGGGTTGCCCGGGCACATGCCGAGCAGATCGTCCGGCAGATCCAGACCGCCATAGTCGAAGACCGTCGCCTGAATGCGGACATAAGTCTCTAATTTTACAATCGAAAACGGAGTGTTCCGGACCGCCTTGCGGCCAGCATTGCGGCGGATTTCTGCCGTTTGAAATTACCACATATTAATTGTCGACAACAAAAATACATTTATCTATAGTTTCCCTGTCTCCGGAGAGAGGCGCACGCGACGGGCTTTCGTTGAGGCGAGACCTGTTGCCGGTCAGAACACCATCAACCGTCCGCGTTGCTGCGCGGTCAGAACACAGAGGGTTCCATGTTTAAGAAAATCAGAAAGTGGGCGCTGGTCTCCATGCTATCTGTCGTGGCGATGCCGGCAGTTGCCCAGGAAGTTACGTGGCAGGTGCCGACATCGGTCCCGGAGGGCTCGCCCTTCTATGTCAATTTCCTTGAGCGTTTCGCCGAGAACGTCGACGTTCTCACCAATGGCCGCGTGCTGATCGAACCGTTCGGCGCAGGCGTTCTGGTTCCCGCGCTGCAGGTTTATGACGGCGTCCGCGACGGCATCATCCAGGCCGGTCACTCGACCCCGAGCTATCTCGTCAACCAGGATCCGGTCAACGCGATCTTCGCCGGCTTCCCCGGCGGCATGGGTCCTGAAGCCTATGTCACCTGGATCTACGAGAAGGGCGGCAAGGAAAAACTCGCCGAACTGCGCGCCAAGGAAGGCTTCAAGAACCTGATCGTCGGCATCGGTTCGTCGGAAGTGATGGCGCATTCGAACGTGCCGATCACCAAGGCCGAAGACCTCAAGGGCATGAAATACCGCACCTCCGGTCCATGGGCCAAGGTGATGGAAGAGTACTTTGGCGCGGTGCCGACCGTTGTTCCCCCGGGCGAAATCTACACGCTGCTGCAGCGCAAGGGCGTTGACCTGATCGAATGGGGTCCTCCGTCGGCCAACCTACCTGAAGGTTTCCATGAAGCGGCCAAGTACATCATCGTTCCGGGCGTGCACCAGCCGACCTTCCTGTGGGAAGTCGTGTTGAAGCAGGAAACCTGGGATGCGCTTCCCGATGATCTCAAGCCGCTGCTGGAGAAGGCTGCGGAACTGACAACCATGCAGGCGCTGTTGCATTTCTATGGCGACGACGTCGTGGCGATGGACACGTACCGCAAGGGCAAGAACGAGGTGATCACGCTGTCGCCCGAGTTCATCAAGCAGTTGTCCGACGCCGGTGTTGACTGGATCTCGAAGACAGCCGAGGCCCAGAAAGCCGAAGGCAAGGCCGAAATGGCCGACATCCTTGCCGATTACATGGCTTTCAAGACATTGTGGTCCGCCGAAAGCAGCTACCTGGTCCGCAACCAGGACTAACCGAGACAACGGAACCCACCGTCATGACCAGGCTTTTCAAACTTGTCGACGCATTTTCCCGTCTGCTGTCCTGGATCGCCCAAATCGTGACGGTGGTTCTGGTTATCTCGATGATCTACGAAGTGGCGGCGCGCTACGTGTTCAACGCGCCGACCATCTGGGCCTTCGATATCTCCTACATGTGCACGGGCACGCTGTTCGTTCTCGGCGCGGCCTACGCGCTGAAGGAAGACGCCCATGTGCGGATCGATTTTCTTGCCCAGAAAATGCCGATCGCGATCCGGCGCAAACTTGAAGGTTTCGTGTTCGTGTTCCTCATCGCGCCGATCTTCGGCGGGCTTTCCAAGTTCGCGGTCGAGCGGGCCTGGCGCGCCTGGGTGACCTCCGAGGTCGAGAATGTCAGCCCCTGGGCGCCGGTGATGTGGCCGTTCTTCGCAATTCTGGCCATCGGTCTGGTGGCGCTGACCCTGCAACAGCTGGTCCATGGCCTGCGGGTGTTCCGCGGCGAAGAAGACCAGCCGTTCAAACTGGAAGCCTGATCCATGACCATCGCCGCCCTGATGTTTCCTGCGCTGTTCGTGCTTGTGCTGACAGGCATTCCGATCGCGTTTTCGCTGGCGATCGTTTCGGCCGCCGCAGGAATCGCCAAATTCGGGCCCAATGCGTTTGCCCAGCTTTACGGCGCGTTCTATTCGGCCTCGACCAATTTCATTCTTGCCGCCATTCCGATGTTCGTCCTGATGGGCGCCATCCTCGAGCGCTCCGGCATAGCCGAGCGGCTGTTCAAGGTAATGCAGATCTGGATGTCCCGGCTGCCCGGCGGCCTGGCCGTCGCGACGATTGCCATGGGCGCGGTGTTCGCCGCAGCCGCCGGCGTGGTCGGCGCGGTCGAAGTGATGATCGGGATGATGGCCATTCCGGCCATGCAGCGCGGCGGCTACCGCAACAGCCAGATTGCCGGGACGATCTGTGCGGGCGGTTCGCTCGGCACCATGATCCCGCCGTCGGTGATCGCGGTGATGTATGCGTCGCTGGCGCAGATGTCGGTCGGCGAACTGCTTGCGGGCATGATGTTGCCGGGCCTGCTGATGGTCGGCCTGTTCATCATCTACCTGATCATCCAGGGGGTGCTGGCCCCGCCGCAGCCGAAGGGCGATGTCGCCGAGCCCGAGATTGCGCTCAGCGAGAAACTGCGCATCACCGTCACTTCGCTGCTGCCGATCTGTGCGTTGATCTTTGCCGTGCTGGGCTCACTTCTGGCGGGCATTGCCTCGCCGACCGAGGCTGCCTCTGTCGGCGCGGTCGGGGCGACGCTGCTGAGCATCTTCTACGGACGCTTCAACCTGGCCATGCTGTTCGATTCACTCAAAATCACGGTGCGGATCTCGGCGATGATCCTGCTGATCGTTGCTGCCGGGACCATGTTCATGGGCACCTTTGCCGCCAATGGCGGCTCGCGGATGATCCGGTCCTTTATCGAGGCCGCCGGATTTGGCGATGCGGGGATGATCGTCTTCTTCCTGCTGATCGTGCTGCTGCTGGGCTTCGTTCTCGACTGGACAGCCAATGTGCTGATCGCGGTGCCGCTGTTCACGCCGTTCATCCGGTCTTCGGGCATCGATCCGGTCTGGTTCGGGACGATGATGATCATCGTCATCCAGACCAGCTACCTGACGCCGCCGATGGCATCGTCGATCTTCTACCTGAAATCGATCGCACCTGCCGACATGACTTACGGCCAGATGTGCCGTGGCGTGGTGCCTTTCATCCTGTTGCAGATTGCAACCCTGCTTGCGGTTGCTCTTTTCCCGCCCCTGTCGACCTGGCTTCCGTCCCAGATCGTGGGTTTCTGATACCGGTTCATTGACATCAAAGGATACATACGATGGACAACTCAATCTTTACCGGCTGCATGCCGGCCCTCATGACACCCTGCAAACCCGACCGTACGCCGGATTTTGATGCGCTGGTGCGCAAAGGCCAGGAACTGATCGCCGCCGGCATGTCGGCCGTGGTCTATTGTGGCTCGATGGGCGACTGGCCGCTGTTGAGTGACGGGCAGCGCATGGAAGGCGTTGCCCGTCTCGTGGCTGCCGGCATTCCGACCGTGGTCGGGACCGGTGCAATCAACACGGCCTCGGCGGTCGCGCATGCGGCGCATGCCGCAAAGGTCGGCGCGCAGGGACTGATGGTGATTCCGCGGGTGCTGTCGCGCGGGACTTCGGTCAACGCCCAGTCGGCACATTTCAAGGCGATCCTGTCGGCTGCCCCGGATCTGCCGGCGGTGATCTACAACAGCCCCTATTACGGCTTCGCCACCCGCGCCGATCTGTTCTTCGCACTGCGCAAGGACCATCCGAACCTGATCGGCTTCAAGGAATTCGGCGGCGCCGCGGACCTGCGTTATGCGGCGGAGTACATCACCTCGGCGGATGACAGCGTCACCCTGATGGTTGGTGTCGACACCAATGTCTATCACGGCTTCGTCAATTGCGGCGCCACCGGTGCGATCACCGGCATCGGCAACGCGCTGCCGCGCGAAGTGCTGCAGCTGATGGACCTGTGCAAGAAGGCTGCGGCCGGCGATGCCAAGGCACGGGTGCAGGCCAAGGAACTGGAAGAGGCGCTCGGCGTGCTTTCCTCGTTTGACGAGGGCGCGGACCTGGTTCTCTACTACAAGTACCTGATGGTGCTGAACGGCGATGCCGAATACACGCTGCACTTCAACGAAACCGATGCGCTGACGGATTCGCAGCGGCAGTATGTCGAAAACCAGTATCAGCTGTTCAAGAGCTGGTACGCGAACTGGAGCGCCTGATCCTCTCTGCCGTTGATCAGTGCTGATGAAATCCAAACCGCCGGATGCGCAAGCTGATCCGGCGGTTTGTTTGTGTCTGCGCTTGCGTTGACTGGCGGTTCCGGCAAAGCTGGATGCTGCTGCCCCGGACCGGCGCCGGTGCGGAAAACCGATGTGATGTCCGAGAGCTGCCAATGCCGCATTTTGCCGCCAACCTGTCGATGATGTTCACCGAACGGGATTTTCCCGACCGCTTTCAGGCCGCGGCCGATGCGGGCTTCGATGCGGTCGAGTTCCTGTTTCCCTATGATTACCGGGCCGAAGACGTGGCGGAATGGTGCCGGGCGGCGGGGGTTGAGCAGGTGCTCTTCAACCTGTCGCCGGGCAATTGGGACGCGGGCGACCGGGGGCTGGCGGCTTTGCCCCGGCGAAAGGCCGAATTTGAGCAGTCGGTCCGGACCGCGCTCGATTATGCCGGGATCATCGGGACGCCACGGCTGCACATGATGGCCGGGATTGCCGATCCGGCGGACCCGGCTTGCCAGGCAAGCTACAAGGACGCGCTTGCCTTTGCTGCCGATGCGGCGGGGGAGAGAGGGATCTGCCTGCTGATCGAGCCGATCAACAGGCGGGACATGCCGGGCTATTTCCTCGACGATTTTGATCGCGCCGCCGAGCTGGTCGACAGTCTTGGCCATCCAAACCTCAAGCTGCAGTTCGATATCTATCACCGGCAGATCCTGCATGGCGACGTGTTGACGGGCCTCAAGTCACTGATGCCGCTGATCGGGCATGTCCAGACGGCCTCGGTGCCTGGCCGCAACGAGCCGGGGTCCGGAGAGCTTGACGATTTTCGGATATTCAGGGCTTTGGACGCGCTCGGGTATGAAGGTTATGTCGGTTGCGAATACAGGCCCAGAGCCGGCACGCTGGAGGGGCTGGGCTGGCTGCAGGGACTGCGCAGCGAGTAGGTCATCCGGCCTGCCGGTCGGCGTGCCGCATCAGGCCGGAAAAGACCAGGGGCATGACCACGAACACGGGCAGCGCCAGATAGATCGCCGAAAAACCGGTGTGCTCGGCGACAAAGCCGATCAGCGAGGGCGCGAACAGAATGCCGGAATAGCCCATGAAGGTGACCACGGAGATCGCCAGTCCCTGCGGCAGGCCGGGCAGGTTGCCAGCCGCCGAGAAGGCGATCGGCACGGTGTTGGCGAACCCGAGGCCGGCAACCGCGAAGCCCGCGATCGCCAGTTCCGGCGTTTGCGCCAGTCCTGCCGTGGTCAGGCCGATCATGGCCAGAATGGCCGATACCCTGAATGTTCTGACCGCGCCGAACCTGTCCCTGACCAGATCGCCGAGAAACCGCATCAACGCCATGGCGGCGGAGAAGGCGCCGAAAGCGAGACCGGACAGCGCCGGATCGGCACCGAGTTCCTCACGCAGATACAGGGCGCCCCAATCGAGAATGGCGCCTTCGGGCGTCATCATGATCAGGCAGATGAATCCGGTCAGCCAGACAGCTGCGCCTGCGGTGAGCAGACCGGGCCGCGGGATGCTTGCGGCGGACTGGTCCGGCTCGGGGCTTTGCCTGTGCGGCGGATCGGCCAGTATTCTCGGCCATGATATTGCGACGATGATGCCGGTCAGGACGGAAGCGACAACGGCGTGCACATGAACGCCGTAGAGTGCGATCAGCACACCGCCGAGACCGGCACCGGCCACGCCGCCGAGGCTCCAGAAACCGTGGCAGGACGACATGATGGCCCGGCCCTGGCGCTTTTCCACCTCCACTGCATTGGCATTCATGGCCACATCCATGCCGCCGATCAGCGCGCCAATCAGAAACAGCGCAATTGCCGCGGTCCAGACCGATGGTGCGACAGTGACGAACATCAGACAGGGGATGGTCGATGCCGCGACGACGCGCATCACCGTGCGGGAGCCGTTCTTTGAAATCAGCGCTCCGACGGCGGGCATGGCACAGAGCGAGCCGATGCCGAAGCACATGATCATCAGCCCGAGTTCGCTTTCGTCCAGCTCCAGGCGGGTGGCGAATTCGGGAATCTTGGGCGCCCAGCTGCCAACCACGAAACCGTTGGCGAGAAACATCAGCGAAACGGCCAGCCGCTGCGGAGACAGCAACGGTGGTGCGACAGGACTGGAGATCGACATTCAGGACTCCGGCTTAAATCGATTGAAAGTCAGGTAATCTGGTTTTGCCCTGAGGTAAATCCGTCCTCTGGTAACACTTGCAGTGACGATGTGACACATCGTGAATTGGAGATTGCGCGAGAAAAAGATGCCGTTTTGGCGGGCGCCGTGATATTGCCGGGCAACTATGTGCCGAGAGCAGCGACAATTGCCCGGCAGGCGAGGAAACAATTCTAGGAGAAATACGAATGGTGACAGGATCAGCGCGGGAGTGGGTGCGCCGTCTGCAACCCTACAGGTTGCCAAGCGATGGGCGCAGCGCGTTCGAGACGGCGCTGACCTTCGGACTGCTGGTGTCGTTCTGGGCGTTGATGTGGTTCGCACTGTCCTACAGCATCATTCTGGCGCTCGCGCTTTCGGTTCCGGCAGCGCTGCTGATGGTCCGTCTGTTCATCATCCAGCATGACTGCGGTCATGGATCGATGTTTACCACAGCCAAATGGAATGACCGGGTGGGCCGGGTTCTCGGGGTGATCACACTGACACCCTACGATTACTGGCGGCGGTCGCATGCGATCCATCATGCCGGATCGGGCAATCTGGAGCGGCGCGGCATCGGCGACATCGATACGCTGACGGTCGAGGAATATCTGGCCCTGTCAGGCGTCGGCCGCTGGAAGTACCGGCTTTACCGGCATCCGCTGGTCATGTTCGGTCTTGGACCGGCCTTCATCTTCATGCTGCAGCACCGCCTGCCGGTGACGGCGCTGAAGGACGGGATCATGTCTTGGAAGAGCGTGATGGCGACCAATCTGGCGATCCTGGTGATGTGGGTTGCGCTGGGCATGCTGGTCGGATTCAAGGCATTTCTGATCATCCACCTGCCGATCATGCTGATCGGTGCCTCGATCGGGGTCTGGATGTTCTATGTGCAGCACCAGTTCGACCCGACCCACTGGGACCATGCTCCGGAGTGGGAGCGGGAATATGCGGCGCTGCATGGCAGTTCGTTCTATGACCTGCCCAAGCCGCTGATGTGGGCGACCGGCAATATCGGCATTCACCATGTTCACCATCTCTCCAGCCGGATTCCGTTTTACCGGTTGCCGCAGGTCCTCAAGGACTTTCCGGAGCTGGGCCAGATCGGCCGGCTGACGTTCTGGCAGAGTCTGCGCTGTGTTCCGCTGGCGCTGTGGGACGAAGAACGGCGTCGGCTGGTGCCGTTCCGTTCGGTGCGTGGCCGGGTTGCCGGGGCGGCCGCGGCTGCCTGATGGACCTTGCGATTGCAGGACAAGAACATGCAGGCGGGCCGGGTTTTCCGGCCTGCTTTATCGCTGATCACGCTTTTGCTTGTGTTGGCGCAAAAAACAGTGTAGAACTGTTCTATCGATTTTTGGACCGGACGACTTGGTCGCTCACCGCCTGAGGCGGAGACACGCTCAACACTTCACTTAAACTCGATGACGAACGCCTGCGCCGAGCGCTTTGAAGAGCGCTTGCGCCGGAAATTATATTCATGGACATAAAGGACTCCCCCCATGAAAACCGGTACAGTTAAATTCTACAACGACCAAAAGGGCTTCGGCTTCATCGCACCTGACGACGGCAGCAAGGACGTTTTCGTCCATGCAACTGCACTTGAGCGTGCTGGCATGCGCGGTCTGGCCGAAGGCCAGAAGGTGTCTTTCGACACTGCTGAAGACCGCCGCACAGGCAAGACTGCAGTTTCGACCATCGAAGCTGCCTGAAAAGCCACTTCAGAGGTCGGCTGGCTAGACTGGTCACTCTGAATTGAATTCGCCCGGGAACTTTCGGTTCCCGGGCGTTTTTCGTTTTGTGCCCGGGAATTTCAGTCTCACTTGCGGTCGTGGGATATTGCAGGCGGCGCGGCGAGCCGGATCCGGCTGGCGCCTTTATGTCGCAGGGCCACAACGAAAAAAGCCGGCCCGCGAGGACCGGCTTTCAAGCCATCAAAGCTTTGAGAAAGCTTATGCGCTTTCCTTCGGCGTCAGAACCTGGCGGCCGCGATACATGCCGGTCTTCAGGTCGATGTGATGCGGGCGGCGCAGTTCGCCGGAATTCTTGTCCTCGACATAGGTCGGGGCCTTGAGAGCGTCAGCGGAACGGCGCATGCCGCGCTTGGACGGTGTAGTTTTTCGCTTCGGAACAGCCATAATAAACTCCTATTGAGCGTACAGGCATGTCCAACGGTCGACCCAAGGGCCGAAACTGACACATGCCGATTTCGGAAATTTGCCGGGCTTATACATGGCATTTGCAGGTTTGACCAGCGGTAGACGCGTTTTTTTGACTCTAGGTCGCCTGAACCGTCCGTGCGGTTTGCCAGCACCGCCTCAGGCTTCGTCCTCATCCACTGTCCATGGTTCGGCCCGGCCGGCCGCTTCCCACTCGCGCCAGGCCGGCAAGGCTTTCATCCTGGCCATATAGTCACTCACGGCCGTGCCGGTTTCGAAGGCGTAGACGTCAAGCCGATTGACGACCGGGGCGAACATGGCGTCGGCAATGGAGAAGCCACCGAACAGGAACGGGCCGCCGCTGCTTTCCAGGCAGCCGCTCCAGAGCTGCTGGATGCGGGCGACATCGGCCAGAATGGCGGGCGAGGTTTCAACCGGCTTGCGCTCGCGCCGCATGTTCATCGGGCAGGCCGAGCGCAGGGCCGGAAATGACGAGATCATTTCGGAGCTCATCGCCATCGCCCTGGAACGGTCTGCCGGGTTGGTAGGCCAGAGACCGGCTTCAGGGTGCTTGCGGGCGACATGATCGAGGATTGCCAGAGATTCCCAGATGGTTACATCGCCATCGACGAGAACCGGAACCTTGCCGGTCGGGGAAAAGGCCCTGAAAGCGGGATTGCCGCCGGCCATGTCGAACGGCACCAGCTTCTCCTCGAAGGCGATGCCGGCGGTGCGCATGCCGATCCAGGGCCTGAAGGACCAGGACGAGTAGTTCTTGTTGCCAATGTAAAGGACCGGGGCGGTCATGTCGGACACCTCATGCTGATGAATGATCGATACCTGGCATGGGTGGACTGGCCGGAAAAGCCAATTCCGTTGAACTCAGTCATAAAGACATTTGATGTAGGCGCCCGACTGCCGGGCCCGCTTCTCGATGACGCCTGCCAGCCGCACCATGCCGCGCGAGGGATTGGCGGCGTTGCGCTTGACCGGGTTGGGCAGGGTGACAGCCAGCAGGGCGGACTGACGCGCCGAGAGCTTTGCTGCGGGGACGCCGAAATAGGCCTGGGCCGCGGCCTCGATGCCATAGATGCCCGGGGCCCATTCGGCGATATTGAGATAGATCTCCATCAACCGCCGCTTGGACCAGAGCAGATCCATCCACATCGCCAGCGGGATCTCCAGCGCCTTGCGCAACACCGAGCGGGTGGACGGCAGGAACAGGTTCTTTGCCGTCTGCATCGGAATGGTGCTGGCGCCGCGGGTGGCTTCGCCATCCAGCGCATCGTCGATCACCAGGTTGAGCGCCTGCCAGTCAATGCCGGAATGGGCGCAGTACTGTCCGTCTTCGGACATCATGACCGATTGCACGAGAACCGGGGCAATGGCATCGAAGTCGACCCATTGCCGCTCGTAGGCCCGGCCGTTCAGGGTTTCGCCAAGCATCAGGGTGGAGACGGGGTGAACCTGGGGCAGCTTGTAGACCGGGATCAGCAGATAGGGCAGCAGCAGCACCAGGATGATGATGCCCAGGCACCATGTCAGCAGCCGGCGCAGCAGCGAACGGCGTGGCGGTTTGCCTGCTTTTTGCTGTGACCTCGTGGTCTGGCTGGTTTTCTGCTTGGCCACCTGGCTTATCCTGGATGATCGATGCCGCCGCCGGCGGTCCTGATATGGGTGCATAACGATCTTGTCGGCGCAAGGCCAGACCGGCGAGGTGATGTCAGCGGCATGAGCGGCGAAAAACCGGTGGCAGAGAAAGCTTCAAACAAACCGTTGCTGCCTGCGGCGCGGCATGGCAAGAGACCGAAATGAACAGGGATATGACAGACAATTTCGCCGCACGGCTTGAAACGACGGCGCAAGAGGTGGCGGCGGCGCTGGAAGCGCTGCTGTCAGAGACCGTGCTCGACGGTGAAATCGCCCGGCCCGGTTACCTGCTGGCGGCGATGCGGCACGGCGTTCTCAACGGCGGCAAGCGGCTGCGGCCGTTTCTGGTTGTGGAGACAGCCCGGCTTCTGGGAGCACCGGAACTGGCGGCAAGACGGGTCGCGGCGGCGCTGGAGTGCATTCATTGCTATTCACTCATTCACGATGACCTGCCTTCGATGGATGATGATGATCTCAGGCGCGGCCAGCCGACGGTGCACGTTGCCTTTGACGAGGCAACTGCAATCCTGGCCGGCGACGCGCTTTTGACGCTGGCATTCGACATCCTGTCCTCGCCTGAAACGGATCTGCCGGCTGACGCCAAATTGCGGCTGGTCAACCAGCTTGCACGGGCGTCCGGCATCGGCGGCATGGTCGGCGGCCAGTCGCTCGATCTGGATGCGGAGCGGGTGGCGCCGGATGAGGCGGGCATCGTGAAGCTGCAGGCGATGAAGACCGGGGCGCTGCTGCGTTATGCCTGTGCCGCGGGCGCGATTGCGGCGGGCGCTGATGACCAGGTGCTGGCGCGGATGACCAGGTTCGGGGAAATCATCGGCCTTGCGTTTCAGCTTGCGGATGACCTGCTGGACGTGACTTCCGATGCGGCGACACTGGGGAAGGCCGCGGGCAAGGATGCCGGGCGGGGCAAGGGGACGCTGGTGTCGCTGCACGGTGTTGCCGCCGCGCGGCAGCGGCTGGATGGCTTGGTCGAAGAAGCGGCAGAACTGCTTGAGCCATTTGGCGGCAAGGCCGAGACATTGCGGCAGGCAGCCGGTTTTATCGCCAGCCGGGAACACTGATCCCAACGGCCATTTTCCCTCCTGGGATGGAAAAGATGTGCTGTCTGTAGGTTTTTAATTAACGATCTCACGGCATTATCCTGACAAACGGATGCTGCCAGAAACATGACTGAAAAAAGCAAAATTCAGGATGAAACCGCTTTTGCGCGAAGATCGGTTATCTCACTCAGGATTGGCTATATTGTTTCCCTGATGGCGATTGCCGTCATCTGCACGTTCTTTTTTTTCGAGCAGCGCGAACGCAACCGGATGATCCAGCAGATCGGTGCGGTTTCGACGGATTTTGCGGAAGTTGATCATGCCCTGCGGGCGATCGCTGACCGCAGCAAGCGGCTTGCACAGACCTATGTCGACTACCAGGCTTTCGTGGATTCCAGGCTTGATGGCGCAACCCTGGCCGAGAAACGCACGATCCGCGAGAGCCTGCGGGTGGATCCGGATATTGTTTCGGCATTGTCCAGCCTGCGATTCCGGTTCGAGAGAGCGCGCTGGAAAATCAAGCATCTCAATGACAAGTGGAATGAGCTGCCCGCCGACCTGACACACAGGATCCAGGCGCAATCCCGGTACATGAACAATGACGATCCGTTCCTCAACCACCGGCAGATGCTTGGGGCCGAACGGCTGGACGCGGCGCGGACGAAAAAGGACATGTACTGGGCGGGGCGCGAAATCAGCGCCATGTTCGAAGAGGTGATCCAGCCGTCAGACCTCTTTGTGCAGGAACAGTTCCGCGACTATCTTGCCCAGCAGTCACTGGCGCAGGGTGCGCTGCTGCAGAGATATCTGCTGGCAACCATCGGCGTGCTGGTGGTGCTTGGACTGGGTGTCTTCATTCCCATCGACATCATCATCCGCCAGATGATCAAGCGGCTGCAGAACAAGACCCGCGAGATCGACGCGGCGCTGACAAAGGCCAAGATGGGGGATCGGGCCAAATCCGAATTCCTGGCGACGATGAGCCACGAGATCCGCACGCCGATGAACGGTGTGCTTGGAATGGCCGAGCTTCTCACACGTACCGAGCTTGATACGCGGCAGCGCACCTTTACCGATGTCATTCTCAAGTCCGGCAATGCGCTGCTTGAAATCATCAACGACATTCTCGATTTTTCCAAGATCGACGCCGGTCAGCTGACGCTCAGCCCGAAACCCTTCAACCTGGTGGACACAACCGAAGACGTGGCAACGCTGATGTCGTCGCGCGTGGTTGAAAAGGACATCGAGCTGGTTGTCCGCATCGCGCCGGGTCTGCCGGACAAGCTGATCGGCGATCCCGGACGGATCAGGCAGATTCTGACCAACCTGGTGGGCAATGCGGTCAAGTTCACCGAGCATGGCCACGTGATGGTGGAGATCAACTGGGATCGGGTCGAGCCGGTCGATGGTGTGGACCGGCTGGCGATCTCGATTGCCGTGCGTGACACCGGGATCGGCATACCGGCAGACAAGCAAGCGACGATTTTCGAGAAATTCAGCCAGGTCGACGGGTCCTCGACCCGCAAGCATGAAGGCACCGGGCTTGGCCTGGCGATCGCCACCCGGCTGGTGGAGATGATGGGCGGCAAGATCGAGCTCGAGAGCGAGGTCGGGGTTGGCTCGACCTTCAGCTTCACCGTCGAGATGGATGTGGATGCGCAAAGCAGCGCGGCCACCGAAGCGCCGTCGGACCTGCTGCCCGGCCGCCGGGTTCTGGTGGTCGATGACAACGCCATCAACCGGATGATCCTGACCGAGCAGATCCGCGGCTGGGGCTTTGACTGCGTGGCGGTGGAAGGCGGGGAGATTGGCCTGGACCTGTTGCGCCATGCGCGCTCGCAGCTCGGCATCGGCATCGACCTGGTGGTGCTGGATTTCCAGATGCCCGGCATGTCCGGCGCCGAGGTTGCCCAGGCGATCCGCTCCGATCCCCAGATTGCCGATACGCCGATCCTGGTGCTGTCCTCGGTCGACCAGGCTGACCAGCTCGAAGCGCTCAACCATCTCGACATCTTTGCCCAGCTGACCAAGCCGGTCCGCACCGCGCAGTTGCGCAAGACCGTGGAAATGGCGTTGCGCTCCTGCAAGCCCAGCCATGAAGCTCCCAGGCCGGCGGCCGTGGCGATGCCGGAACCGGCTACGCCGCAGGCACCCGTGCCCGAGGCGCCTGTTGGCGAGGTCAAGCCGGCAAGCGCCGAGCGGAGCGAACCGCTGGTGCTGGTGGCGGAGGACAATCCGATCAACCAGATCGTCTTCCAGCAGACGCTGGACGGGCTGGGGTTGACGCACAGTCTCGCCGTCAACGGGCGCGAGGCAGTCAGGATGTGGGGCGAACTCCGGCCGACGATCGTGCTGATGGATGTGTCGATGCCCGAAATGAACGGGCTGGAGGCCACCCAGGCAATCCGCGATATCGAGAACGATCAGGGGCTTGTCCCGACGCCGATCATTGCCGTCACCGCGCATTCGCTGAAGGGCGATGAAGACCGCTGTCTTGCGGCCGGAATGGATGATTATCTCTCCAAGCCGATATCGCCGGAAAAACTCGGCGCGATGATCGACCGCTGGATCCCGAACAACCAGAGCAGGTCACGAGCGGGCTGAGTGCTACCCGCCCGGCAATTCCCGGCCGGTTGCAAACGGACGGGTCAGCCTGACTGGCCGAAGCGCTTTTCGATGTAATCGGCGACCATGGCCTGGAAATCTTCCGCGATGTTGGGGCCGCGCAGGGTTGCAGCCTTCTTGCCATCGATGAAGATCGGTGCGGCAGGGCTTTCGCCGGTTCCCGGCAACGAGATACCGATATCGGCATGCTTGGATTCGCCGGGACCGTTGACGATGCAGCCCATGACCGCGACCTGCAGGCCTTCGACGCCAGGATACTTGTCGCGCCA
Source organism: Hoeflea sp. AS16 (assembly GCF_038900095.1). Taxonomy (NCBI): domain Bacteria; kingdom Pseudomonadati; phylum Pseudomonadota; class Alphaproteobacteria; order Hyphomicrobiales; family Rhizobiaceae; genus Hoeflea; species Hoeflea sp. AS16. The sequence goes on from NZ_JBBMQQ010000002.1 coordinate 113,689, forward strand.
CAGCGGCATGTTGCGCCTCAAGTCGTCCTCGATGGTTCGGGCAAGCTGCTGGAACACGGTCGAGGTGGTGCGGCCGCAACCGGGGCAGGCGGCGACCACGGGCACAAATTGCCTGAAGCCCATGACCTGCAGCAATTCCTGGGCGACGATGACCTCGCGTGTGCGGTCTCCGCCCGGTTCCGGGGTCAGGGAGACGCGGATGGTGTCGCCGATGCCCGCCTGCAACACGATGCCCATGGCCGCTGACGAGGCAACGATGCCTTTGGAGCCCATGCCGGCCTCGGTCAGTCCCAGGTGCAGGGCATGGTCGGAGCGGCGTGCCAGTTCGGAGTAGACCGCGATCAGGTCCTGGACCTGGCTGACCTTGGCCGACAGGATGATGCGGTTGCGCTCGAGCCCGGTTTCCTCGGCCAGTGCGGCCGAATGCAGCGCCGACTGGATGATGGCTTCGCGGGTGACGTCACGGGCCGAGAGCGGCGAGCCGTTTTCGGCGTTTTCATCCATCAGGCGGGTCAGCAGAACCTGGTCGAGCGAGCCCCAGTTGACGCCGATGCGCACCGGCTTGGAATGGCGGATCGCCATTTCGATGATCTCGATGAACTGCCGGTCCTTCTTGTCCTTGAAGCCAACATTGCCCGGGTTGATCCGGTATTTGGCCAGCGCCTCGGCGCAGGCGGGATGATTGGCCAGCAGCGTGTGGCCGATATAGTGGAAGTCGCCGACCAGCGGCACATCGAGGCCGAGCCGCTCGAGGCGCTCGCGGATCTTCGGAACCGCGGCAGCGCTTTCGTCGCGGTCGACGGTGATGCGGACAATCTCCGAACCGGCCTTGTGAAGGGCTGCAACCTGGGCAACGGTGGCGTCAATATCGGCGGTGTCGGTGTTGGTCATGGACTGCACCACGACAGGCGCGCCACCGCCCACGATCACGCCGCCGACATCGACTGCGACACTGCCCCGGCGGGGTTGCGGGGCAACAAAGGGGGAAATGGTCATGCTTGCCTCGGTTGCTGTCTGGGAAGGCGGAGAGCCTCCGGTGTGTCCGCTTCCTAAAACGGGCTGCCGCGAAATGGAAGCTGTTTGATGGCATTGGTCGATCTTCGCGAGAGCCTGGTGCCGGATTTCCCCGGCTTGCATGCTCAGCCGGGCGCCGCGTCCGGGTTGAGCTTCCAGACCGAGCGATTGAGCGTTGCCGCGGTTGCGACCCAGGCCGCGTAGGGCAGGAACAGCAGGGCGGCTGCCTGCGAGACCGGAGCCGCGACTAGAATGAAGCCAATAATCGTGATGAGCAGCAGGCTGACATCGACAAAGGCCAGATCCATGCGTTTCCGGCCGAAGAACAGCCACGACCAGGCCGCATTGAACACCAGCTGGGCGAGCCACAGCATCATTGCGATCCCCATGCCTTCGGCCTGCCAGACCAGCCAGCCGGCAAGGCCGATGGCGATGTAGAGAATGCTCCAGACCAGCGGGAAGGCCCAGTTCGGCGGGGTCCAGGACGGCCGCCGCAAGCCGCGGTACCATTCGCCCGGCTTGAACAGGGCGCCGCTTGATGCGGTCGCAAGAACCAGTAGGGCGATGATGATGGCAGACATTGTGAACTCCGGGTTCCGGCCGCAACGTTCACCAGAACAGGCAAGATCGGGATCGCGGCCTTGCGGTGATAGGTAGTGGCGCTTTACCTGATTACCAGACTGCCCTTTACCGGACTGGCCGGCGTTGCCTCTTTCGGGCCGGCGCCTGTGCAATCCGGTTTGTTGATCAGGATCATTGAAGAAACAGGCCAGGTTGGGCACAATCGCGACTTGGTACGAGGGGAATGAGGGAGGACATCATGCCCAACACGACAGAGGGATTGACGAGAGCCAATCCGGCTGGTGCGCCGCCTATAAGGGAGCTGTCCCTCGGTGATGTGCGTGCGAGCCTGAAAGACGGGTGGGATGACTACAAGGCGTACCCCGGCTACGGCCTGTTCTTCGGGGCAATCTACATGCTTGGCGGGCTGCTGATCCTGGCGTTTCTGACCCGCATCGGATCGCCCTGGATGATCATTCCGCTGGCGATCGGGTTTCCGCTGCTTGGACCGTTCGTTGCAGTGGGGCTTTACGAAGTCAGCCGCCGGCGCAGCATGGGCGAGCCGATCACGGCCAAGGGCGTTCTGGCGCAGGTGTTCTACCAGCGCGAACGGCAGCTTGGCTGGATGGCCTTCGTGGTGATGTTCATTTTCTGGATTTGGGTCTACCAGGTGCGGCTGCTGCTGGCGCTGTTCCTGGGGTTCAAGTCGTTTTCCAGCTGGGACCGGTTTGTCGACATCGTGTTGTCGACCCCCGAAGGCTGGGGCTTTCTGGGCGTCGGCACCCTTGTCGGCGCATTCCTGGCGACGGTGCTGTTTTCGACGACGGTGATCGCGCTGCCGATGCTTGCCGAGCGGGAAGTGGATTTCGTCACGGCCATGATTACCAGCGTCGCGGCGGTGGTGAAAAACCCGGTGCCGATGCTTGGTTTCGGTGTTGTCGTTGGCGTGAGCACGCTGCTGGCGCTGTTGCCGGTCTTTGCCGGGCTGCTGCTGGTCCTGCCGGTGATGGGGCACGCGGCATGGCATCTCTACCGCCGGGCAACATCGCCGGGCTGAGACAGGGTCAGGTGCAGGAGAGCTGGCGGATGATGGGCTGGCAGAGATCCGGATTGCCGCCGCAGCAATCTTCAAGCAGGAAGCCGAGCAGGCCGCTGATGCCCGAGTGATCGGCATGGTAGCGGACATTGCGCCCGTCGCGTTCGCGCCGCACCAGCCCTGCCTTGAGCAGAATGCCGAGATTGGTCGACATGGTGTTCTGGCGAACGTTCAGGCGTTCACCGATCTCGCCGGAAGTCATGCCTTCCGGACCGGCCGATACCAGCAGCCGGAACACGGCAAGCCGGGTTTCCTGACTGAGGGCCGAGAAGGCGTCCAATGCGGTTTGCTGGTCCATATCCGATGGGTATTGGAAGCTGCGGATTTGTGCAAGCTTGCTCTAAGACCTCCAACCGGGCGATGGTCGGTTCTCCGAGCCGGGATGTTCACATCAGCGGCCCGGCAGGTTGTTCCAGTGAATGTCCTCGAGCGCCTGCATGCGGGCGCGGGCGCTGTCGGACTGGGCGCGGGAAACACGGTCGATCAGCGCTTCCGCCAATGCCATCAGGGTGACGCTCGAATCCCAAGTGCGATCGGCGTCGACCACGCAGGGCAGAACCACACGTGCCGAGCGGGCAATCGGTGACAGCCAGGGATCGGTGATCAACAGGATGCGGGCCTTGCGTTCGACCAGCAGTTCTCCGAGCCGAACCAGATCGGACTGATAGCGGCGGATATCAAACAGGACCGCGACATCGCCGGAGCGGACATCGAGAAGCTGGTCACGCCAGGTTGATGTCTGGCCGTCGAAATGCCTGACATTGGGCCGGATGATCCTGAGGTGCGCGGCCATGTAGGCGGCAATGGTGTCGGTGAACCTGCCGCCCAGAAAATGGCAGGTGGACTTGGGGTCGGACAGCAATTCACAGGCCGCCTCGAATTCGCTCTCGGGCACCGCCTTCAAGGTGGCGTCGAGATTGGCGGTGATCCTGGCGAAGCTGGCCTTGAGCGCCGGGTTGTCCGTGTCCGGCCCGGTGCTGCGGGCGCGTTCAAGCGGAGACATCAGTTGGGCCTGGACGTCGCTGCGCAGGACGCGCTGGAATTCGGGGTAGGAGTCAAACCCGAGCCGGGCGACAAAACGCAAGACCGTCGGGGCGCTGGTGCCGGCAAGGGCTGCAAGCTCGGCAATCGTCGACAGTCCGATACTGGGATAATTGGCGAGAAACGCGTGGGCGATCTTTTTCTCGGCGCCCGGCAGGGTTCCGAGTGCTGCCTGAACCTGTTCGCGTATGGCCATGTGGGTCCCGTTCCGGTGTGTCACCAAGATGTAACAAAAATTACAGGATTGACAACGGGAGGGCAATCCTAATCAATGTTACGAGAGTGAAGAATGCCGTGACGGCTGCCGGGGGCCCGTAACCAGAATGCGCGACGATATGCTGATCGACCCATCGGAAGGGCCTGCCTTTGCCGTCCTGCGTCCCGGCGGAACGAGCGATGTGGTGCTGATCTGCGAGCATGCCTCAAAGACCATGCCGAAAGCTCTGGAAACCATGGGGCTCGACGAGGCGGTGCTGGAAAGCCACATCGCCTGGGACATCGGCGCGCAAAGCGTGGCGGAGCTGTTGTCCGAACGTCTCGACGCAACGCTGGTCTCACAGCGGTTTTCACGGCTGGCTTACGATTGCAACCGTCCGCCGGAATCATCCGGGGCCTATCCCGAGCGCAGCGAAATCTTCGATGTTCCCGGCAACATCGGGCTCAGCGCCAGCGACAAGGCGCGCCGTGCCGACGCGCTCTACCATCCGTTTCACCAGGCAATCGACGCGCTGATCGACGAGCGGCTGGCCAAGGGCCGCAACGTGGTGCTGGTGACCGTTCATTCGTTCACGCCGGTCTATTTCGGCAAACTGCGTGACGGGCACCTGGGTATCTTGCATGATGAAGATCGCAGGCTGGCCGATGCCATGCTCGATGCAGCCGCATCGGCAAAGCTCGAACTGGTCCGGCGGAACTATCCCTACGGCCCGGAGGACGGGGTGACCCACACACTCAAACGGCATGGATTGACCCGGCAAATTGCCAACGTCATGCTCGAGATCCGCAATGATCTCGTTTCCGATGAAGCCGGCCAGCGCCAATGGGCCGGATCGATCGCGGATCTGCTTGAGACGTCGCTGGAGAAGCTGAAAACAGAAGGGGGACGTCTTCATGCGTGAGTGTTCCAGTCCGGCGGATGGACGTGTTGCGGCCGTCTGCCCCGGAGTCCCGAAACCATGAAGTTCATCGAGAGCTATATCCGCACGGTCGACGCCTTCAACAGGCGGGTCGGGCGGTTTGCAATGTACCTGATCTTCGCGCTGATGGGCGTGCTGTTCTGGTCGTCGGTAACCAAATATGCCGGTGCGCCGGCACTGTGGACGCTCGAATTCGCGCAGTTCATCATGGTCGGCTACTACCTGCTCGGCGGCGCCTACTCGATGCAGATGGGCGATCATGTGCGGATGGACCTGATTTACGGAACATGGTCGCCGCGCCGCAAGGCAGCGATCGATTCGATCACGGTGCTGTTCCTGATCTTCTATCTTTGCGTGCTGCTCTATGGTGGGATTTCGAGCACGACCTACGCCATCGAATATGGCGAGCGGGCACATTCGGTCTGGCGGCCCTACATGTGGCCGGTCAAGCTGGTCGGCGTCATCGGCATTTCGCTGATGCTGCTGCAGACCATTGCCGAACTCTTCCGTGACATTCTTTTCCTGCGCGGCGTCAGCGTAAACCATGCAAGTGAGGCGGGCCTTTGAGCTACGAACTTATCGCCCTGTTCATGTTCGCCTCGATGATGGCGCTGCTCCTGACCGGGCAGCGCGTGTTCGGTGTCATCGGTGCCGTAGCGGTGATTGCCGCCCTGCCGCTGTGGGGCACGGGTGGCGTCGAGATCGCGTTCACGCAATCGATCAAGCTGATGAAATGGTATCCGCTGCTGACGCTGCCGATGTTCATTTTCATGGGCTACATGCTGTCGGAAAGCCGCATCGCCGATGATCTCTACCGGATGTTCCACGTCTGGTTCGGCCCGGTTCCGGGCGGTCTCGCCATCGGCACGATCTTCCTGATGGTGGTGATTTCGGCGATGAACGGGCTGTCGGTGGCCGGTATGGCGATCGGCGCCACCATCGCGCTGCCGGAACTGCTCCGGCGCAATTACGACAAGGTGATGATTACCGGGGTGATCCAGGGCGGGTCATCGCTCGGCATCCTGATTCCGCCTTCCGTGGTGCTGGTGCTGTACGGCATGATCGCCCGGCAGCCGGTCAGCCAGCTGTGGCTTGCCGGTGTGTTTCCGGGCCTGCTGATGGCCGGATTGTTCATCCTCTACATCGCCATTCGCTGCCAGCTGCAGCCGCATCTCGGGCCACCGCTTCCCAAGGAAGAGCGTGACGCGATCACTTGGAAAGAGCGGATCGGCCTGCTCCGCGCCGGCTTCCTGCCATTCATGATCTTCTTCCTGATGAACGGGCTGTTCCTGATGGGCTACACCAGCCTTGTCGAAAGCTCGGCGGTGGGTGCGCTGGCTTCGATGGCGGCGGCCTTCATCAAGGGCCGGCTGAACCGCGAGGTGATGGAAAATGTCATGCGCAAGACGCTTGGCATCTCCTGCATGTTCATGTGGATCATCCTGGCGGCGCTGTGTTTCGGTGCGGTGTTCGATGGTCTTGGCGCGGTACGTGCCATCGAGAACTTCTTCCTCGGCCAGCTTGGCCTGGAGCCATGGCACGTGCTGATCCTGATGCAGCTGAGCTTCCTGCTGATGGGCACGTTCCTCGATGACACGGCGATGCTGGTGATCGTGGCGCCGCTCTACGTGCCGCTGGTCAAGATCCTCGGTTTCGACCTTGTCTGGTACGGCGTGCTCTACACCATCACCTGCCAGATCGCTTACATGACGCCGCCGTTCGGCTATAATCTGTTCCTGATGCGCGCCATGGCGCCGCCCGAAATCAAGCTGCGCCATATCTACCAGTCCGTCATTCCCTTCGTCGCGGTCATGCTGCTCACATTGGTGATCGTGATGATGTTCCCGGAACTGGCATTGTGGCTGCCGGAGCAATTCCGCGGCAAACTCCAGGGCTGACGTGAGCAAATCCGAAGAAGACGAAACCATAAAGGAGAACAGCATGAGCAATATCAAGAGGCGTCAATTTCTCACCAAGGCCGGCGTTGCCGCCGGTGCCGCAGCCGGTACAGCGCTTGCCGCTCCGCCGGTGCTTGCACAGGAACCGATCCGCTGGCGCATGCAGACCTATGCCGGCGCAACGCTCGGCCAGTTCGTTACCCAGCCTTTCGTCGATGCCTTCAACAAGGCAGCCAATGGCGAGATGGTGATCGAGCTGTTCTTTGCCGACCAGATCGTGCCGACCGGCGAATTGTTCCGCGCCATGCAGGCCGGCACCATCGATGCTGTTCATTCGGATGACGATTCGATGGCGTCGCCGGTGGAAGTGGGCCTGTTCGGCGGTTACTTCCCGTTCGCAACCCGCTCGATTCTCGATGTGCCGGTGCTGTTCCAGCAGTACGGCCTCGCCGACATCTGGCGTGATGCCTATGCCGGAACCGGCGTTGTCTGGCTCTCGGCCGCCGGCCAGGATCCGTGCAACTTCAACACCAAGAAGGAAATCAAGAGCGTTGCCGATCTCGATGGCCTGAAACTCTACACCTTCCCGACAGCCGGTCGCTTCCTGACCCAGTTCGGTGTGGTGCCGGTGTCGATTCCTTACGAAGATGCCGAAGTGGCGGTGCAGACCGGCGAACTCGACGGCATGTCCTGGTCGGGGATCACCGAGGACTACACTGTCGGCTGGGCCGACGTGACCGACTATTTCCTGACCAACAACATCTCCGGCGCCTGGATCGGTTCCTGGTTTGCCAACGAGAAGAAGTGGAACGAGCTTCCCGAGCACCTCAAGGCGCTCTACATGTCCTGCATGGAAGCCAGCCACACCTTCCGCAACCAGTGGTACTGGGGCGGCGAAGCCAAGCTGCGCGCCACGGGCGACAAGCTGCAGCTCCGCTCCGTGCCGGGGGCCGAATGGAAGCAGGTCGAGGATGCCGCGGTGAAGTTCTGGGACGAAGTGGCCGAGGAGAGCGAAACCAAGGCCAAGGTCATCTCGGTGTTCAAGGAATACAACAAGGTCATCAACAATGCAGGTTTCCCTTACGGTGAACTCTGAGCGATACCACTTCTGAGATCTCCGCCTCCCGGCTTGCTTCGGGGGGCGGTTTGCCGCTACAGCGCCTCACAAAATCCAAGCCCTCCGGGGCTGCTTACCAGGATCAGATCACATGGCCGGAAACCTTACCTTTGACGAGTTGAAATCTGCTGCCAAGTCCGGCGACATCGACACCGTGCTGGTGTGCTGCGTCGACATGCAGGGACGGTTGATGGGCAAGCGTTTCCATGTCCAGAACTTCATCGATTCGAGCCATGAGGAAACCCATTGCTGCAATTACATGCTGGCAACGGACATCGAGATGGCAACGCCGGATGGCTATGCGACCACCAGCTGGCAGGCCGGTTACGGCGACTACGTGATGAAGCCCGATCTTTCGACCATGCGCCGGGTGCCCTGGCTGGAAGGTACGGCGATGGTGCTGTGCGATCTTCTCGATCACCACACTCACGAGCCGGTGCCGCAGTCGCCGCGACAGATCCTGAAGGTGCAGATCGCCCGGCTCAAGGAGCTGGGCTTTGAGGCGATGATGGCGACCGAGCTGGAATTTTTCCTGTTCGAGCAGAGCTTCCGCGATCTGGCCCGCTCGGGCTATCGCGATCTGACGCCGATCAGCGCCTACAACGAGGATTACCACATCCTGCAGACCACCAAGGAAGAGAGCATCATGCGCCCGGTGCGCAATCATCTCTTCGCCGCCGGTATTCCGATCGAGAACTCCAAGGGCGAGGCCGAGACCGGCCAGGAAGAACTCAACATCCGCTATGCCGCAGCGCTCGACTGCGCCGATCACCACACCATCGCCAAGCACGCGGTCAAGGAGATCGCCTGGGCCAACGGCCGGTCGGTGACGTTCCTGCCGAAGTGGCACCCGCAGAAGGTCGGCTCGTCCTCGCATGTCCACATGTCGCTGTGGCAGGGCAAGATCCCGGCTTTCCGCGATGAAAACGGCGAGCATGGCATGTCTGACCTGATGCGCCACTTCATGGCAGGTTTGATCGAGTATGCGTCGGACTACACCTGGTTCCTGGCGCCTTATGTCAACAGCTACAAGCGCTTCATGAAGGGCACCTTCGCGCCGACCCGCACGGTCTGGTCGGTCGACAACCGTACCGCCGGTTTCCGCCTGTGCGGCGAGGGAACCAAGGCCGTCCGTGTGGAATGCCGCATCGGCGGATCGGACATGAACCCCTACCTGGCCCAGGCAGCGCTGCTGGCTGCCGGGATCAAGGGGATCGAACAGAAGCTGGCACTGGCTCCGCCGACGGGCGGGGACATCTATGAAAACGCAGAAGCCAGGCACATTCCCTCGACGCTGCGGGCTTCCACCGAAACCTTGCGCAATTCCAAGATGCTGCGTGAAGCAATGGGGGATGCAGTGATTGATCACTATGTCCGCTGCGCCGAATGGGAGCAGGAAGAATTCGACAAGGCCGTCACCGACTGGGAAATCGCCCGCGGTTTCGAGCGCGCCTGACGAAAACAAGACACCAATACGAGTGATGGTCGGCGCTGCAGGACACTGACGGGCCGCCAGATGGAGACCAAGCAATGAGCAGTTTGAAACTGATATCGCCGGTTGACGGGTCGGTCTATGCCGAGCGTTCGGTGATGGGCGTCGACGATGCGGCAGCGGCTGTCGCCCGGTCGCGCAAGGCGCAGAAGGACTGGGCCCGGCGGCCGCTGGAAGAGCGCATCGCGCTGGTGAGGGCCGGTGTAGCGCGGCTCAACGAAATGAGCGACGAGGTGGTGCCGGAACTGGCATGGATGATGGGCCGGCCAATCCGCTATGGCGGCGAGTTCGGTGGTCTCAACGAGCGCGCCAACTACATGGCCGACATTGCAGTACGGGCGCTGGCGCCGATCGAGATCGAGAACTCGGCCCAGTTCGATCGCCACATCGACCGCGTGCCGCATGGCGTCGTTTTCGTGGTGGCGCCGTGGAATTACCCCTACATGACCGCCATCAACACGGTCGCCCCGGCACTGATCGCCGGCAACACCGTGGTGCTCAAGCATGCCACACAGACGCTGCTGGTTGGCGAACGCATGGTCCGCGCCTTCAGCGAGGCCGGGTTGCCGGAAGACGTGTTCATCAACCTGTTCCTCGACCACCAGGGAACGGAAAAGCTGATCGCGGCGGGAAGCTTCGATTTCATCAACTTCACCGGTTCGGTCGGCGGCGGCAAGGCAATCGAGCGGGCTGCGGCAGGCACCTTCACCGGTCTCGGGCTGGAGCTTGGCGGCAAGGATCCCGGCTACGTGATGGAAGACGCCGATCTCGACTGGGCGGTCGATACGCTGATGGACGGGGCGATGTTCAATGCCGGGCAATGCTGCTGCGGCATCGAACGGCTTTATGTCGCCCGGCCGCTGTATGACGCCTTCGTCGAGAAGGCCGCGGCCTGGGTCACGTCGGGTCTCAAGCTTGGCAATCCGCTGGAGCAGGAGACCACGATCGGGCCGATGGCCAATGTGCGCTTCGCCAGGGAAGTCCGGGCACAGACCGCGGAAGCCATTGCCAGCGGCGCGCGTGGCCTGATCGATCCGAATCTGTTTCCTGCCGATGATGGCGGCGCCTACCTGATGCCGCAGATCCTTGTCGACGTGACCCATGACATGCGGGTGATGCGTGACGAGAGCTTCGGTCCGGTGGTCGGCATCATGCCGGTCGACAGTGACGAGCATGCACTTGCGCTGATGAACGACAGCCAGTTCGGCCTGACTGCGTCGCTGTGGACCAATGATGCCGAACGCGCCCAGCGCATCGGTGCCGAAATCGAGACCGGCACCGTCTTCATGAACCGTGCCGATTATCTCGATCCTGCGCTGTGCTGGACCGGCTGCAAGGCCACAGGCCGTGGCGGCTCGCTGTCGGAGATCGGTTTTCACAACCTCACCCGTCCCAAATCCTACCATCTGAGAAAGAAATCCGCATGAGCCTGCGCGCCAACTGGTCTTATCCCACCGCAATCCGTTTTGGAGCCGGCCGCATTTCGGAGCTCGCCGAAGCCTGCGCCGCGGCGGGCATGAAAAAACCGCTCCTGGTCACCGACCGGGGGCTTGCCTCGCTGCCGATCACGGCCAATGCACTCGACCTTCTGGATGCCGCAGGCCTTGGCCGTGCGGTGTTCGCCGAAGTTGACCCGAATCCGAACGAGAAGAACCTCGAAGCCGGTGTTGCCGTGTTCAAGGCCGGCGGCCATGATGGCGTGATCGCCTTTGGCGGCGGCTCCGGTCTCGACCTGGGCAAGCTGATCGCCTTTCAGGCCGGTCAAACTCGTCCGGTCTGGGATTTCGAGGACATCGGCGACTGGTGGACCCGCGCCAATGGTGATGCCATCGCCCCGATCATCGCGGTGCCGACGACAGCGGGTACCGGGTCGGAAGTCGGCCGCGCAGGCGTGCTGACCAACTCGGTTACCCACGTCAAGAAGATCATCTTCCATCCCAAACTTCTGCCTGCGGTGACGATCTGCGATCCGGAACTGACAGTGGGCATGCCGAAGATCATCACGGTCGGCACCGGCATGGATGCATTCGCGCATTGCCTGGAAGCCTATTCCTCGCCGTTCTACCACCCGATGAGCCAGGGCATCGCGCTCGAAGGCATGCGGCTGGTCAAGGAAAACCTGCCGCTGGTTGTGGCCGACGGTTCGAACATCGATGCCCGTGCGGAAATGATGAGTGCGGCGGCGATGGGCGCGGTTGCGTTCCAGAAGGGCCTCGGCGCCATCCATGCGCTGTCGCATCCGATCGGCGCGGTCTACAACACGCACCATGGCATGACCAATGCGGTGGTGATGCCGCCGGTGCTGAAGATGAACCGTCCGGCCATCGAGGATCGGATCGCGCGGGCCGCGGCCTATATGGGCATTGATGGCGGCTTCGACGGATTTTACGATTACGTGCTGAAGCTGCGTTCTGATCTTGGCGTGCCTGACAAGCTGGCAGCGCTCGGCGTCGGTCGCGACCGGATCGATGAAATGACCGCCATGGCGCTGGAAGATCCCAGTGCCGGCGGCAATCCGGTGAAGCTGACCAGCGAGAACACCAGGGCGTTGTTCGAAGCCTGCATCTGATCTACTGCCGCTTCTTGTCCGGTCTTGTCCGGACCAAACCGGTCCGCGCTTTCTTGCGCGGGCCGGTTTTCGTTTGCGGTTTGCGCCGGGTATTCTATCTCGTGGGGAGATTGCAAAGAAATTCTGGCGCAACTGCAAGATTTAGGATTACAATGGCCCCCGAATCCTGATTTTACTGGCAAATACTATTGATTTATAACAATAAACGCCAAATTTGATCCTTTGGGGGAGATTATGGAAATGAACGCCGTTCTGCAGTTTCTTGATGCTGAAAGAAACGAAGAAGAAGGCGCAGAGAGCATCCGCGTGCGGATCCGGAAGGTGATCCAGGAGCTCGGGTTCGACTATTTCACGCTTGTCCGGCAGCCCGGTCCGGAGAGCCAGGCGTCCGATATCATGCTTGAAGGGCAGTGGCCGAAAGGCTGGCCCGACGTCTATGTGAAGCGGAAATACGCAGCCATCGATCCGATAGTGAGATATCTCGGTCACAGCCAGCGCGGCTATCGCTGGAGTGAGCCGATCGAGGCTTTCAAGCAGGATCCGCATCACAAGCGCATTGACCGCATGATGGCCGATGCGCGCCGTCACGGGCTTGAGGACGGCTATGTTTTTCCCGTCCACGGGCGGCGTGGCCTGGTCGGGGTGCTGACGGTTGCCGGCCGTCCGGTCGAGCTGTCCCCGTCGGAAATGGCGATGATGGACGCACTGGCCAAGAAGGCGTTCTGGGAGCTTCTCGAGGCGCTCGATCCTGGCGCGCATGAACGGATCAGCCGGCCTGTGAGCATGCCGCTGACCCGCCGCGAGATGGAAACGCTGGAATATCTCGGTTACGGCATGACATCCAACGAGATGGGCGCGACGCTCGGCCTTTCGGCGCACACGGTTGATTGGTACATGAATGGCATCCAGGACAAATTGCAGGCCAAAAACCGCCATCATGTGGTGGCGATCGCATTCAGGCTTGGTCTGATCTCCTGATTTGCACTGCAGCAAAACAGACGCTAATGATTGCGGGCAGGGCTCGTTCTGATCCTGTTTCTTTCGCCCAAACCCGGGAGCCTGTCCGTGCCGATTTCCAAAATTCTTGTCGCCAACCGTTCGGAAATTGCCATTCGCGTGTTTCGCGCAGCCAACGAGCTGGGCATGAAAACAGTCGCGATCTGGGCAGAGGAAGACAAGCTTTCACTGCACCGGTTCAAGGCCGACGAATCCTACCAGGTTGGCCGCGGCCCGCATCTTGAGCGCGATCTCGGCCCGATCGAAAGCTACCTTTCGATCGAGGAAGTGATCCGGGTGGCAAAGCTGTCGGGCGCGGATGCGATCCATCCGGGCTATGGCCTGCTGTCGGAAAGCCCGGAATTTGCCGATGCCTGCGCGGAAAACGGCATCATCTTCATCGGCCCGAAGCCCGACACGATGCGGCGGCTGGGCAACAAGGTGGCTGCGCGCAACCTTGCCATCGAGATCGGCGTTCCGGTGGTTCCGGCAACCGATCCGCTGCCCGACGACATGGATGTCGTGGCGCGAATGGCCGAGGAAATCGGCTATCCGATCATGCTCAAAGCCTCCTGGGGTGGTGGCGGCCGCGGCATGCGCGCCATCCGCGACCCGAAGGACCTGGCCCGCGAAGTGACCGAAGCCAAGCGCGAGGCGATGGCCGCCTTCGGCAAGGACGAGGTCTATCTCGAGAAACTGGTCGAGCGGGCGCGCCATGTCGAAAGCCAGATCCTTGGCGACACCCACGGCAATGCCGTGCACCTGTTCGAGCGCGATTGCTCGGTGCAGCGCCGCAACCAGAAAGTCGTCGAGCGTGCGCCGGCTCCCTACCTGAGCGAAGAACAGCGCCAGGAACTGGCGACCTATTCACTGAAGATCGCCAATGCCACCGGCTATGTCGGTGCCGGCACGGTCGAGTATCTGATGGATATCGACACCGGTGCGTTCTACTTCATCGAGGTCAATCCGCGCATCCAGGTCGAGCATACGGTGACCGAGGAGGTCACCGGCATCGACATCGTCAAGGCGCAGATCCACATTCTGGAAGGCGAAGTCATCGGCACCCCGGCGTCGGGCGTTCCGGCGCAGGCCGATATCCGGCTCAACGGCCATGCACTGCAGTGCCGCATCACCACGGAAGATCCCGAGCAGAACTTCATTCCCGACTACGGCCGGATCACCGCCTATCGTGGCGCCACCGGTTTTGGCATCCGGCTGGATGGCGGCACGGCCTATTCCGGCGCGGTGATCACGCGGTTTTACGATCCGCTGCTGGAGAAGGTTACCGCCTGGGCGCCGACGCCCGAAGAAACGATCCGCCGGATGGACCGGGCACTGCGCGAATTCCGTATCCGCGGCGTGGCCACGAACCTGACCTTCCTGGAAGCGATCATCGGCCACCCCGAGTTTCGCAACAACACCTATACGACGCGGTTCATCGACACCACGCCGGAACTGTTCGAGCAGGTCAAGCGCCAGGACCGCGCCACCAAGCTTCTGACCTACCTGGCCGATGTGACCGTCAACGGCCATCCCGAGACCAAGGGCCGGCCGCTGCCCATCGCGGAAGCCGCACCGCCGCGGGTGCCCCATGTCGAAGGCGAAGTCCGGCCCGGAACGCGGCAGCTGCTCGACGAGCTCGGCCCGAAAGGCTTCGCCGGCTGGATGCGGGAGCAAAAACGCGTCCTGATCACCGACACGACAATGCGCGACGGGCACCAGTCGCTGCTCGCCACCCGCATGCGCACGCATGATATCGCGGCCGTGGCCGGCGCCTATGCACGGGCGCTGCCGGATCTGCTGTCGCTGGAATGCTGGGGCGGCGCCACCTTCGACGTGTCGATGCGGTTTCTGACCGAGGATCCGTGGGAGCGGCTCGACATGGTGCGCCAGCGTGCGCCCAACCTGCTGCTCCAGATGCTGCTGCGCGGCGCCAATGGCGTCGGCTACAAGAATTATCCCGACAATGTGGTCAGGCATTTCGTGCGTCAGGCGGCGCAGGGCGGAATTGACCTGTTCCGGGTGTTCGACTGCCTCAACTGGGTCGAGAACATGCGCGTGTCGATGGATGCGGTTTGCGAGGAGAACAAGCTCTGCGAAGCGACCATCTGTTACACCGGTGATATTCTGAACTCGGCGCGACCGAAATATGATCTGAAATACTACACCGGGCTTGCAGCCGAGCTTGAGAAGGCTGGCGCGCATATCATCGCGGTCAAGGACATGGCCGGGCTGCTGAAGCCGGCTGCGGCGCAGCAATTGTTCAAGGCCTTGCGCGAGGCGACCGATCTGCCGATCCATTTCCACACACACGATACGTCCGGCATTTCGGCTGCGACGGTGCTGGCGGCAATCGACAGCGGTGTCGATGCCGTGGACGCGGCGATGGACGCACTTTCAGGCAACACCTCGCAGCCATGCCTGGGTTCGATTGTCGAAGCGCTGAAGGGACACGAACGCGATTCCGGTCTCGATACCGACTGGATCCGCCGGATTTCGTTTTACTGGGAAGCCGTGCGCAACCAGTATGCGGCGTTTGAAAGCGATCTGAAAGGACCGGCCTCGGAAGTCTACCTGCACGAGATGCCGGGCGGCCAGTTCACCAACCTGAAGGAACAGGCCCGCTCGCTGGGACTGGAGACCCGCTGGCACGAGGTGGCGCAGGCCTATGCCGACGCCAACCAGATGTTCGGCGATATCGTCAAGGTGACGCCCTCATCGAAGGTGGTCGGCGACATGGCGCTGATGATGGTCAGCCAGGATCTGAGCGTCGCCGATGTCGAGAATCCGGACAAGGATGTGTCGTTCCCCGAATCGGTGGTCTCGATGATGCGCGGCGATCTCGGCCAGCCGCCGGCCGGTTGGCCCAAGGCGCTGCAGAGCAAGGTGCTCAAGGGCGAGGAAGCCTATACCGCGCGTCCGGGTTCGCTGTTGCCGGACGCCGATCTTGAAGCCGAGCGGGCCGAGATCGAAGCCAAGCTCGAGCGCAAGGTCAGCGAGAACGAATTTGCGTCCTACCTGATGTATCCGAAAGTGTTCACCGATTTCGCGCTTGCGACGGAAACCTACGGACCGGTCTCGATGCTGCCGACACCGGCCTATTTCTACGGAATTCCGGTCGGCGGCGAACTCTTCGTCGAGATCGAGAAGGGCAAGACGCTGGTCGTGCAGAACCTGGCCCAGGGTGAACCCGACGACAAGGGCATGGTGACCGTGTTCTTCGAACTCAATGGCCAGCCGAGGCGGGTCAAGGTGCCGGACCGGGCGCATGGCGCATCGGGTTCGGCCGCTCGTCGCAAGGCCGAAGTTGGCAATGATGCGCATGTTGCAGCCCCGATGCCCGGCGTGATCTCGACGGTTGCGGTTGCGGCAGGCCAGGAAGTCACCGCGGGCGATGTGCTGGTGTCGATCGAAGCCATGAAAATGGAAACGGCGATTCATGCCGAGCGCGACGGGGTGCTGGCCGAAGTTCTGGTCAAGACCGGCGACCAGATCGACGCCAAGGATCTGCTGATCGTCTACGCCTGAGGCGCCCACCCACGCCTGATCCGCCGCTGTGTTCGGCGGCGGATCGGTCACAACAGTCCATAATATGATAAAATGCTGTTTGATCTGCTTGCGCTCGGCGGATTGATTTCGCATTGTCGCAGCGATTGTGCCGAAGAGGGACAATGACCAGGGTGCTGCCGGCTGGCTGCACCAGGAAAATTCAGTCAAGAAGGGTTCCCATGCTCGCTGCCGTACCGCTGATGATCGTACCGCTGATTGCGTATAACCTGGTCCTGATCGGGCTGATTGGCGGCGGCGTTGCCGGGCTTGGATCGACGATCACCTCGCTGTCGATGATGTCGGGCGCCACCTGGACGATGAGCCTTGGAGACCTGCTGATCGTGGTCTCGCTGGTGCTTTTGTTCATCGAGGTGCTGAAGGCCACGCGCACCGGTTCATGGTCGGTGATCGATCACATGCTGTCGATGTTCGTGTTCGTGGCGTTCCTGGTCGAGTTCCTGCTGGTGCGCGATGCCGCCACGCACGTGTTCTTCATTTTGATGGTGATTGCGCTGGTTGATGTGATCGCCGGGTTCTCCGTCTCGATCCGTTCGGCGGGCCGGGACGTTTCGATCGGGCTGTAACCCGGCGACCGCAATTCCGGTCAGGCTGGCTCAGCCCGCGTCGGGCGTGAAGCCAGCGCCCTCGATGCCGGCAATTGCCGCTTTCTCGTCATTGTCCGAGGTGTCGCCGGTGATGCCGACCGCGCCGATGATGGCGCCCTTGCGGTCCTTGATCAGCACGCCGCCGGGGACGGCCACGATCTTGCCGCCTGAGACAGCCGAGAGACCTTCCAGAAAGTGCGGGCGGGTCTCAGCCTGGGCATTGAGCCAGCGCGATCCGACACCCACGGCCAGCGCGCCGTACGCCTTGCCGCTGGCAATCTCGAAGCGCATCATTGATGCCCCGTCCTGTCGCTGGAAGGCTTTGACGTGGCCGCCGGCATCGAGCACCACCACGGCAAGTGGCTTGAGGCCGAGTTCCTTGCCCGTTGCGAGTGCTGTGGTGATGATCTTGAGTGCTTTGGCCAGGGGAAGATCGGTCATCGGGAAAGCCTTTCGGGTCAGTATCAGAAACAGATCGCACGCTTATAGGCCGTGAACCGGGCCTTGCGCCACTGACCTGGCCGGAATGGACGGAGGAAAGCTGTTTCGCCTGAATGGAAACAATGCGCAGCGATTATACGCGCCAGGTCAAAGACAAGGCGGAGTTGATGCCCTTGCCGCAGGACGTCCGGGGTGTCCCGGTCAGCTGTCGATGGAGTTGATCTTGTCCTGGAGCTGCTTGAGCTGGGTCTTGAGATCATCGATATCCTTGGACGTGTCCGACTTTTTCGGCGCTTCCTCGGACTGGGTCGAATGGGCGAGCGCGAAGGGCGAAAACATCTGCATCGCCTTCTGGAACATTTCGGTGTTGCGGCGGACCTGCTCTTCGACCAGCTGGATCGGCAACTGGATGTTGCGCGCCACCGGATTGTCGCCGAAGGCCTTGGTGATCTGCTCGCGGACCTGTTCCTGCTGTTCGGTCAGGGCCGACATCGAGTGTTCGAGGTAGCTCGGAACCACCATCTGCAACTGGTCGCCATAGACCGAGATCAGCTGCCTCAGGAAGGAAACAGGCAGCAATGTGTTGCCGGTCTTGGATTCCTGTTCGAAGATGATCTGGGTCAGAACCGAATGGGTGATGTCGTCACCGCTCTTGGCGTCGAGCACGACGAAATCCTCGCCCTTCTTGACCATGACCGCGAGGTCATCGAGCGTCACATAGGTGCTCGTGCCCGTATTATACAAGCGGCGATTGGCGTATTTCTTGATCGTGATGGTGCCGCTGTTCTTCGCCATATTCGCTCTCCTCAAAGGTCTCCCCAGACCTGAAACTCGCCTTGTTGACCCAGACTGTAGGCGAAAAAGGTTGATAAAGACAATTCCTTTGTGCGATGCGGCGAAGGCAGCGGCAATTCATCAGACTATGGTCCTGATTAAACCGATTGCATGCAAAATTCGACGTTCAGGCATTTGACATGAACTTCAAGCTCCGTCACGGTCTGAGCAACTCCTCACAATCACATGACAGGGAAAATCCATCATGAGTTCAATCGTTATCGCCAGTGCCGCCCGCACCCCGGTCGGGTCTTTCAACGGTGCTCTGTCCTCCGTTGCAGCGCATGATCTGGGCGCGGTTGCCATCAAGGCCGCGCTTGAGCGCGCCGGTGTTGCACCGCAAGAAGTCGACGAAGTCATTCTCGGCCAGATCCTGACTGCCGGCCAGGGCCAGGGCCCGGCGCGGCAGGCAGCGATGGCAGCCGGTATCCCGCAGGAAGCCACCGCCTGGGGCCTCAACCAGCTCTGCGGTTCGGGTCTGCGCGCGGTCGCGCTCGGCATGCAGCAGATCGCCATGGGCGACGCCAACATCATCGTTGCAGGCGGCCAGGAATCCATGTCGATGGCGCCGCATGCGATGCATTTGCGCAATGGCGTGAAGATGGGCCCGGCCGGCATGGTCGACACGATGATGCTCGATGCGCTGACCGACGCCTTCTACAATTACCTGATGGGCAACACCGCCGAGAACGTTGCCAAGAAGTGGCAGCTGTCGCGCGAAGAGCAGGATGCGTTTGCTGTCAATTCGCAGAACAAGGCGGAAGCCGCGCAGAAGGCCGGCAAGTTCAAGGACGAGATCGCCGCCGTGACGATCAAGGGCCGCAAGGGCGACACGGTCGTCGAGGAAGACGAATACATCAAGCATGGCGTGACCATCGAAGGCATCGCCAAGCTGCGTCCTGCCTTTGACAAGGAAGGCACAGTGACTGCCGCCAATGCGTCGGGCATCAACGACGGTGCTGCCGCAACGGTGCTGATGAGCGAAGCCGAGGCCTCCAAGCGCGGCATCACCCCGATGGCGCGGATTGCCTCTTGGGCAACGGCCGGCGTTGATCCGCAGATCATGGGCACAGGCCCGATCCCGGCTTCGCGCAAGGCGCTGGAAAAAGCCGGCTGGAGCGTTGGCGATCTCGACCTGGTGGAAGCCAACGAGGCGTTCGCGGCACAGGCCTGTGCGGTCAACAAGGAGATGGGCTGGGATCCGGTGATCGTCAACGTCAATGGCGGCGCGATTGCCATCGGTCACCCGGTCGGCGCATCGGGTGCGCGTATTCTCAACACGCTGTTGTTCGAGATGGTTCGCCGCGACGCCAAGAAG
This sequence comes from Hoeflea sp. AS16, assembly GCF_038900095.1. NCBI lineage: Bacteria > Pseudomonadati > Pseudomonadota > Alphaproteobacteria > Hyphomicrobiales > Rhizobiaceae > Hoeflea > Hoeflea sp. AS16. Next base: position 133,356 of record NZ_JBBMQQ010000002.1, read on the forward strand.
GGTCTTGCGACGCTGTGCATCGGCGGCGGCATGGGTGTTGCGCTCTGCGTCGAGCGCGGCTGATCGGCGAGTAGTATTCAACCGGGAGAAACAGCATGAGCAAAGTGGCTATTGTGACTGGAGGGTCACGAGGGATCGGGGCAGCGATTTCGATCGCGTTGAAGGCGGCCGGATATACGGTCGCTGCCAACTATGCCGGCAATGACGAGGCGGCGGCGAAGTTCACCGCCGAGACCGGCATCAAGACCTACAAATGGTCGGTTGCCGATTATGATGCCTGTGTTGCCGGTATTGCCCAGGTCGAGGCCGATCTCGGTCCTGTCGCCGTGCTGGTCAACAATGCCGGCATCACCCGCGACGGCATGTTCCACAAGATGACGCCGCAGATGTGGAACGAGGTGATCAACACCAACCTCACCGGGCTGTTCAACATGACCAACCCGATCTGGGGCGGGATGCGCGAGCGCAAGTTCGGCCGTGTGATCAACATCTCCTCGATCAATGGCCAGAAGGGTCAGGCCGGGCAGGTCAACTATTCGGCCGCCAAGGCGGGCGATATCGGCTTTACCAAGGCTCTGGCCCAGGAAGGCGCACGTGCAGGCATTACCGTCAATGCGATCTGCCCGGGTTATATCGGCACCGACATGGTCAAGGCCATCGACGAGAAGGTGCTCAAGGAACGCATCATCCCGCAAATTCCGGTCGGTCGTCTCGGCGAGCCCGAGGAGATTGCCCGTTGCGTGGTGTTCCTGGCTGCCGATGATGCCGGTTTCATCACCGGGTCGACCATTTCTGCCAATGGCGGTCAGTATTTCAGCTGACGGTTCCGGTTGTGAACGAAAATTGCGCCCGGCGGGAAACTGCCGGGCGTTTTGCTTGGTGCGCCCTTGCCGGTTCCGGGGCGCGTCTGGCGGTCAGCAGCAATCTCCGCCAGAATCGGCGCTCCCGGTGGTGAAAGACATGCCGGGATCTTGAGGGATCTCGTTCAGGGAGAAGGCGGCAATGGCCGATTACACGCTTTATTATTGGCCCATCCAGTTTCGCGGGCAGTTCGTCCGCGCCGTTCTTGCCCATGCCGGTTGCACGTGGGAAGAGGCTGGATACGAGAAGACGCTGGCGCAAAGGGCTTCAGAGCCTGACAAGCAGCTGATCGCGCATATGGGACCGCCTGTCCTGACCGATCACAGCCGCAACATTCACCTTTCGCAGATGCCTGCAATTCTGGCCTACCTTGGAGACAAGCACGGGCTCATAAGCGCCGATCCGGTGATGAAAGCCATGTGTCTCAAGCTGGTTTGCGATGCCAATGACGTGCTCTACGAGATGACCCGCTACAACGGGGCGCAGATGTGGACGGAGGCGTCCTGGCGAGTATTCCAGCCCAGGCTTCACCGCTGGATGGAAATTTTCGCGGAGACAGGCCGGCGCAACGGGCTGACCGCGTCCGCGGGCTTCATGCTGGGGGGCGATGCTCCCGGTCTCGCAGATATCGTGACAGCAACGCTGTGGGGCACCATGACCGCAAAGCTCCCGCCGCTCAGGCCGGTGCTCGACGGGCATGCGCCGGCAATTGCAGGTCTGTCGGACCGGATCGCAACACTCGCCTGCCAAAGTGATCTCAGGGCCAGAAGCGACACCGAGTTCGGGGACGCATGGTGCGGCGGTCAGATCGAGGCGTCGCTCCGGGCGGTGCTGTAGCCGGGAAGGTGCAGCAGAGGCCGATTGGTTAACAAAACCGGCTGTCAACCCGGCAATTCAGGCCTCGCGTCGCGGCCGGATAGACCGCACTGCGCGCCGCAACACAAGATCTGGTATGGAACAAACCGGGAAATCCGGCATGAGGCTGATTCGTCGCCGATTCGTTCCGCCGCTGTTCCGGAAGTTAACAAAACTAAGAAAATGCCACCAAGCGCGTTAACGAAGTGTTTGGAATATTTAACGAAATCTGAACGACGTGAAGGCGACCAAAAAGTCCGCAATGGTTGCTCCGCGGAATTGCGGCCTGGCGGAAAAGGTTAATCTTGGCCGCGATCCGCGTCTATAACGCGATCCCGGGCGTCGCGAAATAGTGGCAGGACCACTGCCGAAAATCCATATGTTGTGGTGAACAAAAGGCCAACAAGGCCAGGTCAGTGATTCGTCGCCGATTCGTTCCGCGGCTGTTCCAAAGGTTAACCGGATCGTTCAAATATCGGAAAAACGATTAACGAAGTGTTTGGAATTATTACCAAATCCTTAAAATTCACGACTGCGTGCAGTGCGCCAGACCGGCGTGGAATTCAAAGGTTAACGCTGGTGCTCCAATCGCAGCCATCTGTCCTCCGGGCGATTCAGCATGTGGTGGCGCGATTGCCCTGATGGGGCAGATATTGCGGTGAACAAAAGCGGAATCAGGGGGAGTCATTGATTCGTCGCTGATTCGTTCCGCCACTGTTCCAATGGTTAAAATGCCAGCTATCGGACTCTTTGAGATTAGCCACTGTTTCGCCTTCCGTGATGTGTTAGTAACACCCGACTTGATCTGAATACGGACGACATGCCCGCTTTCCCCAGCCATCCCCCGAAACCATTGATCCTGTCCGGACGCGGCGTCACAGCCGTGCTGGGTCCGACCAATACCGGCAAGACCCATTTCGCAATCGAGCGAATGGCTGCGCATTCGTCCGGGGTGATCGGGCTGCCGCTGAGGCTGCTGGCGCGCGAAGTCTATGGCCGCATGGTCGAGAAGGTCGGCGTGAGCCATGTGTCGCTGATCACCGGCGAGGAAAAGATCACGCCGCCCGGCGCGCGCTACTCGGTCTGCACCGTGGAAGCGATGCCGCAGGAAACCAACGCCGCCTTCGTTGCCATCGATGAAGTGCAGATCGCCGGCGATCTCGAGCGCGGGCATGTGTTTACCGACCGGATCCTGTCGCTGCGTGGCCGGGAAGAGACCCTGCTGCTTGGATCGGCCACGGTGCGCGGAATCCTGGAGCAGTTGCTGCCCGGCATTACCATCGTCGAACGTCCGCGCCTGTCGGAATTGCATTATGCCGGATCGAAGAAGATCACCCGGCTGCCGCGGCGCTCGGCCATCGTGGCGTTCTCGGCGGACGAGGTCTATGCGATTGCCGAGCTGGTGCGGCGTCAGCGCGGCGGCGCCGCGGTGGTGCTCGGTGCCCTGAGCCCGCGCACCCGCAATGCCCAGGTCGAGCTTTACCAGAACGGCGACGTCGATTACCTGGTGGCCACCGACGCCATCGGCATGGGGCTCAATCTCGATGTCGACCATGTGGCCTTTGCCCAGGACCGCAAATTTGACGGCTATTCCTACCGGCAGCTGACGGCGTCCGAGTTCGGCCAGATTGCCGGCCGTGCCGGCCGGCATCTGCGCGACGGCACCTTCGGCGTCACCGGGCAGGTTCAACCTCTGCCCGAGGAGCTGGTGCAGCGGCTTGAAACGCACGTGTTCGAGCCGGTCAAGATCCTGCAATGGCGCTCGAAACAGCTGGATTTTTCTTCTCTGAAGGCGCTGCAGGCAAGTCTCGAGCAAATCCCGTCGGTGCAGGGGCTGACCCGCGCGGTGCCGGCGGTGGATCAGCGTGCGCTCGAGCACCTGGTCAATGATTTCGAGGTGCGGGATCTGGCCAGCACTCCGAAGAATGTCGCCACGCTGTGGGACGTTTGCTCGCTGCCCGATTACCGGCGGATCGCGCCGGCGCAACATTCCGACCTGATCGCCACGATCTACCGCGACCTGATCCGCACCGGGTCGGTGAACGAGGATTTTCTGGCCGAACAGGTGCGTAGAACCGACTCCACGGATGGAGAAATCGACACCTTGTCGGCCCGGATTTCACAAATCCGGACCTGGACATATGTATCAAACAGACCTGAATGGCTTGCCGATCCGACACACTGGCAGGAAAAGACGCGCGAAATTGAGGACCGATTGTCCGATGCGTTGCATGAAAGGTTGACGAAACGCTTTGTTGACCGCAGGACATCTGTGCTCATGAGGCGCCTGAGAGAGAACGCGATGCTCGAAGCTGAAATCAGTGTAAACGGTGATGTCTTTGTTGAAGGTCACCATATTGGACAATTAGCCGGATTCCGTTTCATGGCGGATGCGTCGGCGGACGGGCCGGATGCCAAGGCCGTGCTCGCTGCTGCGCAGAAGGCACTGGGGCTGGAGTTCGAAGCGCGGGCGGCACGCCTGCATGCTTCAGGCAATTCCGACTTTGCCATCGGCGCGGACGGAACCGTGCGCTGGCTGGGCGATCCTGTTGCCAAGCTGGCGAGCGGCGATCACATTCTCAAGCCGCGCACCATCCTGCTGGCCGACGATCAACTGACCGGGACCGCGCGCGAATTCGTTGCCGCCCGGATAGACCGGTTCGTCAATCATCATATCGCCACCGTGCTCAAGCCGCTCGACGACCTGACACGGGCGGAGGATCTTGACGGTCTGGCCCGCGGCCTGGCTTTCAGGCTGGCCGAGAATCTCGGTGTCCTGTTCCGCCGTGACGTGGCCGAGATGATCAAGGATCTCGACCAGTCGGCACGCGCATCCTTGCGCAAATACGGCATCCGTTTCGGCGCCTATCACATTTTCATGCCGGCGTTGCTGAAGCCGGCTCCGGCCGAACTGGTGACGTTGTTGTGGGCGCTGGCCAATGACGGGTTCTCCAAGCCCGGCTATGGCGATGTGACGCCGCTGCTGGCCGCCGGCCGTACGTCGGTTGCCACCGATCCCGAGATCGACCGCGAGTTCTATCGCCTCGCCGGTTTCCGGTTTCTTGGCAAGCGCGCGGTGCGCATCGACATTCTCGAGCGGCTGGCCGATCTGATCCGGCCGGCGCTGCAGTGGAAGCCGGGTTCGCAAGGTGCACGCCCGGAAGCCGCCTATGATGGCCGCCGGTTCATCACCACGACCGGAATGCTTTCCATTCTCGGCGCCACGCAGGACGACATCGAGGAAATCCTCAAGGGGCTGGGCTACCGCGCCGACGCGGTTCCGGCTGAAGAAGCACAAAGCCACCTCGCCGCACTCGATTCGGCGCAGGCGGAAGCCGCGGGAGCAAATGGCGCCGGACCGGTGGTCGAGGTCGTTGTCTCACGCACGGCTGCCGATCGCCCGCACAAGCAGGCAACGCCCGATGGCGAACAGCCTGCCGCTGCCGAACCCGCCGCAGAGGCAACTGCGGACACTCCGGCCGAAACCGCTGGAGCGGCTGAAACGCCGGCATCGGGCGAAGAGGCTGCTGTTCAGCCGGCCGAAGTTGCCAGCGAGTCCGTCACGGACAAGGCAGACGCAACTGCTGCGGAAGCAACCCCTGCAGGCGACGCGCCAAAGGCGGAAGCCGAAGAAGAAGCCGAAGCGCCACGTCCGGTCTTGCTGTGGCGGCCGGGTGGCCGTCAGGACGGACAGCGCGGACCGCGCAATGCGCCCGGTGAAGGCCGTGGCCGGCGCGAGGGTGGAAACCGCAATGCCCGTTCCGGCGACAAGCCGGAAGGCGAAGCCGCTGCGGACGGTGAAGGCCGGCCCAACAGGGGACACCGCGGAAAGCCCGGTCACCAGGGCAAGGGCGGCCCCGGCAGGGGCGGCCCGGGCAAGGGTGGACAGGGCAAGGGCGGTGACGCCAATCGCGGCGGGCGCAACGACAGGCCGCAACGCAAGGAGAAGCCGATCGATCCGGATTCACCTTTCGCAGCCCTGGCAGCCTTGCGTGACCAGCTGAAAAAATAGGTGCGGATCCGGTGGAGCAGGCGGCGCGGCAGCGGATAGACAAATGGCTGTTTTTCGCGCGCATCATCAAATCCAGAACCCTGGCCGGGAAGTTTGCGGCCGGGGGCAATGTGCGGATCAACAGCGAGAAGATCGACCAGGCGAGTGTTCTGGTAAAGCCCGGCGACGTGCTGACGATCACGCTGGAGCGGCGTATCCTGGTGCTGCGGGTGCTTGGCTGCGGGCAGCGCCGCGGTCCGGCACCCGAAGCGCAACTGCTTTACGAGGATATTTCGCCCAAGCCGGCCGCAGCGGGCGAGGCGGAACCCGTTGCCGCGCAGCGCGAGCCGGGTTCAGGCCGCCCGACCAAGCGGGACAGGCGAAAAATAGATCAGTTTCGCAATCCGGATGATGACGCATGAAAATCCCTTGACCCTTGATGTCGGGGAGAAGCTCATTCGCAAATCGGGCCGGTGGGAGCGAGGTTTGTTCACCGGCGCTTTGCTGCGGCGCTTTGCCAACATCTGATGTCTTGCAATACGGCGTCAAAGCCGGTACCTCACCGCCGTTGATAGCTACAGTGCGAGCTTCGTTCCGACGATCGCGATATTCACTGTAACGCTCTGGAAATGATGCATTTGCGGGCAGCCGGACCCAAGCCGACCGAGCCTGTATGCAAGGAGCCTCAGGAGAGACGTATGACCTATGTGGTGACTGACAACTGCATTCGCTGCAAATATATGGATTGCGTTGAAGTTTGCCCGGTGGATTGTTTCTACGAGGGCGAGAACATGCTGGTCATTCATCCCGATGAATGCATCGACTGCGGTGTGTGCGAGCCTGAGTGCCCGGCCGAAGCGATCAAGCCGGACACCGAGCCGGGGCTTGAGAAGTGGCTTGAGGTCAACACTGAATTTGCCGACAAATGGCCCAATATCACCATCAAGCGGGATGCGCCTGCCGACGCAAAGGAATTTGACGGCAAGGAAGGCAAGTTCGAGCAATACTTCTCGCCCGAGCCCGGCGAAGGCGATTGATCGCCCAAACCAGTCAGTGATATTGCTGCAATGCGGTGATTTGGCCTGTGCGCCGCCGCATGGTTAACCAAATCGTAACATGTTTTGCCGCGGGCTGTTCAGCCGTTCGCGCAAATCATTGATTTACACCATTTTTTGTGATACATATCTTATTACTGACATCTTCAAGGCGCCGCCAGGGCGAAACAAGAAGCAAAAAACGGAAGCAAACGTCCCTTACAGCGGTGGCCCTTTCCTTGCAGTGCAAAGCTGTCGGATTGCCATATTCCGCGCGGTGATCGGCTGCGATTTTTGACTTGTCTTGCTCTTGATAGCGTTGTCAGTGCGATGGGCCTGCCGGCCGTCGCAGGACCGGTCCGGGCAAGCCATGCCCGGCTCCCAGTGTCCGTTTCCGTAACAGGGAGTTTTGAAAACGCATGACAACCCAGCAGAAAAAGCCTTCACAGAGACAGGGTTTCAAGACCGGTGAATCGATCGTCTATCCAGCCCACGGCGTTGGACAGATCGTTGCAATCGAAGAACAGGAAGTTGCAGGCCACAAGCTTGAATTGTTTGTGATCGATTTCGAAAAGGACAAGATGCGCCTCAAGGTGCCGGTCGCCAAGGCATCGACAATCGGCATGCGCAAACTGTCGGAAACAGATTTTGTCGAGCGCGCGCTGAAAGTTGTTCAGGGCCGTGCCCGGGTCAAGCGGACCATGTGGTCGCGCCGTGCGCAGGAATATGATGCGAAGATCAACTCCGGCGATCTGATTTCGATCGCGGAAGTGGTTCGCGATCTTTACCGCGCTGAAAACCAGCCCGAGCAGTCCTATTCGGAGCGCCAGCTTTATGAAGCGGCTCTTGACCGGATGGCTCGCGAACTCGGTGCCGTCAACAAGATGTCCGACACCGAAGCCGTGCGCCTGATCGAGGTCAACCTCAACAAGGGGCCGAAGCGCGGCAAGGCCAATGACGAGGACGGCGCACAGGAAGAGGCTGCCTGAGCCACTCCTCCTTCCGTCTTGGAAATCAAGCCCGGGCTGCCCCAAGCGCCCGGGCTTTTTGATTCCTGCATGCGCTGCCCGCCGGTTTTTTCCGAGCACTGCTGCCCTGTTGAGGCGATGTAACCAGCCTGGGCAATGAACATATCCGAAGTACGCAGCCTGGTATTCTGCGGGAATGCTGACCGGAAAGAGTCCCGGCAGTGATGCAACAAGACCGCGCAGAGCATTGGCAAAAAACAACTGTAATCTGTTTGCCGATATTTCGGTTGTGGCTCTCCCCGGTCAGAAATGATGGAACCATTTGTCTTCAAATGTGTTTCCCCAAGGGCGTTGTACTTTCGCGTCCGGGTGTTCCTGATCACACTTATTTCATCAGGCTTGATGATCCATTCAGCTCTCGCCCACGTAGAGTCAGATGATCAGTCGAAAAGACCGGAGGGTGTCATGACAGCGATTTCCGCAAACAGACAGATGGTGCGTGCTGCGATGGCTGCTCCGTACCTTGAACGGCAACAGGAACACGATCTGGCCGTGCGCTGGAAAGACAACAAGGATCAGGACGCGCTGCACCAGATCACCATGGCGCATATGCGGCTGGTGATTTCGATGGCGGCCAAGTTCCGCAATTTCGGCCTGCCGATGAACGACCTGATCCAGGAAGGCCATGTCGGACTGCTCGAATCCGCCGCCCGGTTTGACCCGGAACGGGAGGTCCGGTTTTCAACCTACGCCACCTGGTGGATCCGGGCTTCGATCCAGGACTACGTGCTGCGGAACTGGTCCATCGTGCGCGGCGGAACGAGTTCGACCCAGAAAGCACTGTTTTTCAACTTGCGGCGGCTCCGCGCGCGGCTTGCCCAGGATGAGCCATCGCTTCCCGAAAGCGCCATCCATTCCCAGATCGCGACCACGCTCGGCGTGCGTGCCAAGGATGTCGAGGTGATGAACGCGCGATTGTCGGGATCGGATTCATCGCTGAATGCGCCGATGTCGAATGGCGAAGACGGCGCCTCGTCCGACCGGATGGATTTTCTCAAGAGCGATGAGCCGCTGCCCGACGAGCAGGTTTCGACCATCATCGACGAGGAACGCCGCAACATCTGGCTCGATGATGCGCTCAACACGCTCAATCCGCGCGAGCTTCGGATTATCCGCCAGCGGCGGCTGAGCGAGGATGGAGCGACGCTCGAAGCGCTTGGATCGGAACTCGGCATTTCCAAGGAGCGGGTACGTCAGATCGAAAACCGTGCGCTGGAAAAGCTCAAAGCGGTGCTGACGACCGAGACGCCTGAAATCGCAGGCCTCTGAAGGTTTCGGGAGTTCTTTCGGCGAGAGAGCTTTTGCCGCCGGATTACCGGTCGGTGACGATCTTGACCTTTTGTCCCGGTGACAGGACAGATGTCGACGAGACCGCATTGAGCAGCTTGAACAGCTCGAGTTTGCGCTCCACACCCGTCATCTTCGCGGCGAGCGACGCCACCGTATCGCCAGGGGCGACGGTGACAATCCTGATCCGCAGGGGCTGCAGGTCCCTGATTTCACGGGCGGACATCTTGCGGAAGCCGGCCCTGACGACCGAAGCAGCCGGTTCGAGCTTGTCGCTGCCGCTCGGAGCCGCGGTCAGGAACCGGTAAATCCGGTCTTTCAACCTGATCACGGTGATATCGAAGTCCCAGCGGTCGGCACTGGCGCGTGCGGTTGCGGCCGGCAAGCCGTCAACGCGGGTCTGCCTGATGGTGGACGGATCAAGACCGGTGACCCAGCCGCTGGCAATATAATCCGTCATTGATTGCCTGCTGTTGTCGGTCACGCCGTCAAAGCGGATCGCCAGATCTCCGGGGCCCGTCGCCATGACCGCATCGGCGTTGTTGTCTATGCGGAATCCTGCCGGCACCCGGAATTTCACGCCCAGAACCGGATGGAGGAATTCGGTGCCGCGGACATATCCCTCGTTTGGACTGTCGCCAAACAGCAACCCGTCGATGCCATCGAGATAATAGTCGCGGCCGCGGTCTCCAACGCCTTCCTGACCGAATGCTCTCGCATGGTTCTTTGCCAGCTGGATCCGCTGCGGTGGGTTGGGGTGGCTGGCAAGAAAGTCGAGGCTTGAATCCGCGTCGGGGTCGACCGAGTTGAAATGCTGGTTGGCATTCATGGATTCGAGGAACCGGGCTGCCGCATAGGGGTCATATCCTGCCTCGCCGAGCATTCTGACGCCGATGACATCGGCCTGCAGTTCCTGGTTGCGGGAGAAGGCGGCCAGGGACAGCTTGCCGCGGGCAACGGCGCGGCGGCCGGCGATGGAATTGGCGAACAATTCCTCGGCCACCTGTCCGGCAAGTTCGACTTCCTGTTCGCGCCGCTGGCGCTCCAGTCCGTGGTTGGCGGTGACATGGGCCATTTCATGCGACAGCACGGCGGCCACTTCCGACGCGTCATTGGCGAGTGCGAGCAGGCCGCGGGTGACGTAGAGATAGCCACCGGGCAGGGCAAAGGCGTTGACGGCGGGCGAGTTGAGCACGGTGATCCGGTAGGCCTGGCTTGGATTTTCCGAAACGAGCGTCAATGCGCCGACGATGCGGGCAACCAGCCGTTCGGTCTTGGCATCGCGGAACTCGCCGCCATAGCTGGCGATGATTCGCGGGTGCTCGTTGGCGCCAATGCGGGTGCGTGGGTCGGAAGCACCGGCCTTTTCCGCCGTCTGCGGGGTGTCGGACGGCCTGACGCTGGGCTGATAGACATCAACCCCGAGCGTCTGGCAGCCAAACAGCAACAGGCTGCCCGTCATCACCAGAGCGAGGCGAAGCTTGTTGCCGATCAGCGGGTTCGTTTTTGTGTGGGGCGCAGCGATCTTGGCCATGGTCCGGATTGTTGTTTGGTCATCTTGATGCCGGGACGGAAGCTGAAAATCTCACAAGCCGGAACTCAGGCTCAGGTCTATCCCAATTTGCGCCGCTTCTCCAGTGGCAAACACTCGCGTCGAAATTGTGGCGTCGCCTCACTCTTCGGCGCTGCCCCCAAGGTATGCCGCCAGATCCGGCAGATCGTGGCGTTGGAAAAAGCCTGCTGCGGGTGCATCGGCGGCAATCCGGCCTTTGGCTATGAACAGGATCTGATCGGCTGCATTGCGGGCCTCGTCGGGGTCGTGCGTGACCATCAGCACGGTTGCGCCGACTTCTGCGCGCAGTTCGAGCATCAGGCCAAGCATGTCGGCGGCGAGGCCGGGGCCGAGGCCATCAAACGGCTCGTCGAGCAACAGCAGAGGACGGCGGCGGGCAAAGGCGCGGGCGAGCGCCACGCGCTGCCGTTCGCCACCGGACAGGGTGGCGGGCATGCGCTTTCCAAAGCCTGCAAGGCCAACCCGTTCGAGCGCCATCTCGACCCGTGCCCAGCCGGCCTTGTCCAGCCGCAGCGAAGGATCGATGCCAAGCCCGATATTGGTGCGGATATCGAGATGGGCAAACAGGTTGTTGTCCTGAAACACCATCGAGATGCCGCGACCGGATGGCTCAAGCCCGGTGACATCCCTGCCATCAAGCAGGATCCGGCCGGCGTCCGGATTCAGGAAACCTGCGGCGAGATTGAGCAGTGTTGATTTGCCGGCGCCGGAAGGCCCGAGAATGGCGGTCACGGTCCCGGCCTCCCGCCGGAAGGAAAATTCGGTGCTGAGATTGCCGATGCCATAGACAACGCCGTCAAACACAATTGCAGGTTCATGTGTCATCGTTGTCCGCTTCCGTTCCGGTTGCCGAGCCTGTCGGCCAATAGCATGAGCCCCATGGTCAACCCTCCGAGCAGCAGCGCCAGTCCGGCGGCGTCGCTGGTCCGGTAGCTTCCCAGTTTCTGGTACAAAAGCCAGGGCAGGGTCATGATCCGATCGCTGCCAAACAGCGCAATGGCACCCAGATCCCCCAGCGACAGTGCCACGGCGAAGACGAAGCCGGTCGCCAGCGCCGGCAGCATGGCCGGAATGTCGATCTGCCAGAGCCGGTTGATGCCGGCAAGGCCGAGCGACACGGCCAGCCTTCCGTTGCGGTCCATGGTGCTTGAATGCGCAGGCTCGATCACCCGCATGACGAATGGCAGCGCCATCAGCGCGTTGACCAGAATGATCACCGCCAGGGGCGCGAGCAATTGCCCCGTGCCGCCGCCAAGCATGAGGAACCATCCGGCGCCGAGAACGACGGGTGGGACAAGAAGCGTCAGCGATCCGGCCGCACCCGACAATCCCGCCAGCAAGCCCATCATGGGTGAGCGGGGCGGGGTGTCGGCCGAATAGCGGGCCCGCACCAACAGGCTGGCAAGCAGGACCGACAGGGACGCGGCGGCGACACCGATCAGCAGGCTGGTTGCCGTGGCGCGCCAGAACAGGCTGTCGCCAAGCAGGCGGGAGATATCGGCGTTCAATCCGGAAACGATCACGGCGATCATCGGTGCGCCAACGAAAAAACCACCCAGGCCGATCAGCATCGCATCCGGGACGGCATGCAGGCCGCCTCTTGCATCCGGTCGGTTCGTGGCGCCGCCCTTGGTGTCTCCGGTATCGGTGGGAACCGAGATCAGCCTGAGCGCCAGCATCACCACCAGGGTCAGGCCGACCTGCACGAGCGAGAGCAGCACTGCCCGGCCCGGATTGAAATCAAAGCGCAGCGCCTGATAGATCGCGACTTCCAGCGTGGTTGCCGCCGGTCCGCCGCCGAGCACCAGCACGAGGGTGAAGGATGTGGCGCAGAGCATGAACACCAGTCCGGCAGCGCCCGCCGCGGCGCGGCGCATGGCCGGCCATTCGACAAGGCGGAACAGGGAAAGGCCGCCGATGCCGAGATTGGCGGCGGTCTTCCAGTATTCCGGCGGCAGGCGTTCGATCGTGGGCAGGATCAGCCGGACGGCAAGCGGCAGGTTGAAGAACACGTGGGCGATGAGAATGCCGCTGAGGCCGTAGATGGAAAACGGGGTTTCGACACCAAGAACGGACAGGCCCTTGTTGGCGATGCCATTGCGGCCCCAGATCTCGATCAGCCCGAGGGCGGCCACCAGGGGCGGCAATCCAAGCGGTACGGCAAACAGGTTGATCAGCCAGCGCCGCCCCGGAAAGACGGGGCGGCGGGCAAGGGAGCGGGCCAGAGGCACCGCGAAAGCCACGCTGAGAAGGGTCGAGAGACCCGCCTGCAGCAGGGTGAAGCGGGTGATGCGGAGTAGGTAATCGCCCTGACCCGATGACAATCCGGCCCCACCGCCGTGAGACACGAGAACCGCCACCGGCACCGCCAACGCCAGGCCGACGCACAGCAGAGCGGCAATGCCTGCCATTCGTGATGTGCGGTGCTCGGCCCGGGTCAGCATGGCAAGGGGATCAGCGGCTCATGGCGCCAAGCCATTCCTCGATCCAGGCAGCACGGTTCTCCGCCACTTCCTCAGGCGAGTAGAGGAACGTCTTTTCCGGCGAGACCAGTGTGGCGAAAGCTTCCGGGAGCTCCATGGTGATTTCAGCGGCCGGCATCATCCAGTTGTTGGTGGGAATCTCGTTCTGGAAGCCCGGGGTCATCATGAAGCCCAGGAACTGACGTGCCAGATCCTTGTCCGGTGCGTTGGCGAGCAGGCCTGCGACCTCGATCTGCAGGTAATGGCCTTCGGAGAATTCGGCTGCCTGGTAGCGGTTCGTCTCCTCGGCGACCATGTGGTAGGCGGGCGAGGTGGTGTAGGAGAGAACCATCGGCGCTTCGCCCGAGGTGAACAGGCCATAGGCTTCCGACCAGCCCGGCGTGACGGTCAGGACGCGCTTGGAGAGCTTTTCCCAGGCCGCGGCGGCGTCATCGCCATAGACCGATTTCATCCACAGCAGCAGGCCCAGGCCCGGCGTCGAGGTGCGCGGATCCTGAATGACGATCTTCTGGTCCGGGTCGCCTTCGACCAGGTCCTTGAGGCTTGCTGGCGGAGTGGCGATGGTCTCGGTGTCATAGATCACGGCGAAATGGCCGTAGTCATAGGGAATGAACACCTCGTCGCTGAAGCCGCCGGGAACGGAAACCGCGTCTGTTGACAGGCCATGGTCTTCAAACAGGCCGGTGGCCTTGGCTTCGGCAACCAGGTTCGTGTCCAGTCCGAGCACGATGCCTGCCTCGGCCTTGTCACCTTCGAGCTTGAGGCGGTTCAAGAGTGCGACGCCATCGGCAACGCCGACCCATTTGAGATCGCAGCCGCACTCGGCTTCAAAGGCTTTCTCGATCTTCGGGCCGGGACCCCATTCGGCAATGAAGCTTTCATAGGTGTAGACCGTCAATGTCTTGTCGGCACTGATGGCGGGCGTGGCGAAGAAGGGAAAAAGAGCTGCCAGTGCAGCAGGGACAAATCTGTAATTGCGCATTGGATCGCGCCTCCTTTGGTTCAGAAAAAACAGGAATAGGCGCGATGTGCACGTCTAATCCCTCCGCCGGTACAAACCGGATCAGGTTCTTCGGGTTGACCATCTGGTCTCTCAGCATGGCAGACGCCAGGCACCCCGTTAGAGCGAGACAAGACATAGAATTTCTTCCAGACGCTGGCAAGTGCGCGCAAAGCTGCTATTGGCTTGCGCCATGAGTTCACATTCCACTTTTGCAATCCTGCTGGGCGGGGCGCTCGAGATTGACGACCGGGTTCTGGCACTGACCGGGGGCGCGCGGGCGATTGCTGCCGATGGCGGCATGGCGCACGCGCAAGCGCTCGGGATGACGCCCGAATTGTGGGTGGGCGATTTCGATTCAACTTCCCCTGATCTGACCACACGGCATGCGGCTATCCCGCGGCTGCCGTTCCCTGCGGAAAAGAACTTCACCGACGGCGAACTGGCCATCGAACAGGCGATCGAGCGTGGCGCCACCCGGCTGATCCTGGTCGGCTCCTTTGGCGGTGCGCGCACCGACCATGCGCTGTCGCACCTGCTGCAGGCCGTTACGCTTGCCGAACGGGGACTGGATGTGGTGCTGACCTCCGGCGTGGAGGAGGCGGTTCCGCTGCTGCCCGGATCGCGCGATCTCGATCTTCCCGCCGGGTCGCTGTTTTCGGTTGTTGCATTCACGGCGCTGAACGGGCTCAGCCTGTCGGGGGCGAAGTATCCGCTCGACAATGCCGATATTGCATTTGGCGCGTCACGCACCATCTCGAATGTGGCCGAGGGGCGTCTGACCGCCAGCCTTGTGTCCGGACGCGCCCTCATCGTCGCCCGCCCTCATGATTTTTCCGGAGCCTGAGCATGGCGCCTCCCATTCTGAAACTTGACGACATCACGCTTTCCTTTGGAGGGACGCCACTGCTTGACGGGGCGGAGTTGCAGGTGGAACCGGGCGACCGGATCTGCCTTGTCGGTCGCAACGGTTCGGGCAAGTCGACACTGCTGAAGATCGCCGCCGGACAGGTTGAGCCACAATCGGGCGAGGTTTTCAGGCATCCGTCCTCGACCATCCGCTACCTGCCGCAGGCACCTGACTTCGAAGGCTTTTCGACGGTTCAGGCCTATGCGGAAGCGGGGCTTGGCCCGAGCGACGATCCGCACAGGGTCAGTTATCTTCTCGAGCATCTCGGCCTTGACGGGGAAGCCGATCCGCAGACGCTTTCGGGCGGCGAGGCCCGCCGGGCGGCGCTTGCGCGGGTGCTGGCGCCGGAGCCGGATATCCTGCTTCTGGACGAGCCGACCAACCATCTCGACCTGCCAACCATCGAGTGGCTGGAAGAGGAACTCACGCGCAGCCGCGGTGCGCTGCTGGTGATTTCGCATGACCGGCGGTTTCTTGAACGGGTCAGTCGGGCCACCGTCTGGCTCGACCGTGGCCGGTCGCTCAGGCTTGATCGTGGGTTTGCGCATTTCGAGGCCTGGCGGGATTCCGTACTGGAAGCCGAAGAGCTGGAGCAGCACAAGCTCGGGCGGCAGATCGAGCGCGAGGAGCACTGGCTGCGCTATGGCGTGACGGCACGGCGCAAGCGCAACATGCGGCGGCTGTCGGATCTCAAGACCATGCGGGCCGAGCATCGCGGTCACAAGGGTCCGCAGGGGCGGATCAATGCACAGGTTGCCGAGAGCCGCGATTCGGGCAAGCTGGTGATAGAAGCGGAAGGCATCTCGAAGAGCTATGGCGATGCGCCGGCAGTGGTGCGCGATTTCTCGATGCGGATCAATCGCGGTGACTGCATCGGTATTGTCGGCCCCAACGGCGCGGGCAAGACGACGCTTCTGAAAATGCTGATCGGCGAACTTGAAACCGACACCGGCTTTGTCCGGCACGGATCGAAGCTTGACATCGCGGTTCTGGACCAGCGCCGCGAAGTGCTCAATCCGGACGAAACACTGGCGCATTATCTCACCGACGGGCGTGGCGACAGCCTGATCGTCAATGGCGAAGCCAAGCATGTCACCGGCTACATGAAGGATTTCCTGTTCCAGCCGGAGCAGGCACGGACCCCGATCCGCAACCTGTCGGGCGGCGAGAAGGCGCGGCTGGTGCTGGCGCGGATCCTGTCGCGGCCTTCCAACCTGCTGATCCTCGATGAGCCGACCAACGATCTCGACATGGAGACGCTGGACCTGCTGCAGGAAGTTGTCGCCTCCTATCCGGGAACCGTGATCCTGGTCAGCCATGACCGTGATTTTCTCGACCGGACGGTCACATCGACCCTGGCGCCGGCGAATCCGTCGCAACCGGACGGGCGATGGATCGCCTATGCCGGCGGATATTCCGACATGCTGACGCAACGCGGCACGGAGGCGCGGGAGAAAAAGGCCCGGGCGGCACAGGAGGCCGGCAACACGGCTTCGGCGCCCAAATCCCAGGCGGCCAACCGGGATTCATCGCGCAAGCTTTCCTACAAGCAGAAATTTGCGCTGGAGTCGCTTCCCGGCAAGATCGAGGAAGCGCAGGCCAAGCTCGCGAAAATCGAGGCGGAAATGGCTGATCCGGCGCTGTTTGCCAAGGACCCGGACGGGTTTGCGGCGCGCGCCAAGACCCATGATGCGCTCAGGAGCGAGATCGAGGCGATGGAAGGCGAATGGATGGAACTCGAGATCCTGCGAGAGGAAATCGAGGGCAGCTGACAAGAAAGTTGCGCTCAGCGGAGGCCGCTTGAGCGCAACATGCATTCACCAGCGCAGGGGCTGATGTTTCAATCGGCCTTTGTGACCGAAGCGATGACGAACGTATGCAGTTCGTCCGCACCGTGATCGCGGATCGAGATGTATTCCCCGGTCTTGAAGACGTGGTTGGAGAGCCGGAAACCGGTTTCGTCATCACTTTCGTCGGCGGGGTCATAGTCGAATACCCAGCCGCCTTTCGGATGATGGACGAGATAGCCCAACTCGGAGCGTTCACCATCCCAGAAGCGCACAACGGTTGCCGATGACGGATCCTTTTCCCAGGCTTCCTTGTCGAGATGACCGTCCTTATCCAGCGGTGCATGGATGTCATAGCCGCGATGGACATTGCCATCGGGGAATTCCTTGTTGCGGGCCATGACCAGATGAATGTGGTAAAGCGTCATGTCATTCTCCAATTGATGCGATGCGCAGGTCACGATCATCCTGTCCCGCCGTTGCGGGCGTTGCCTTGATCTGGCGCAAACTGCTGACTTTGCACACACTGCCGATCTCGCGAACGGGTTGCGTCACGCGCCCGAGTGTGGTGTTGAAGACGGTATGGAACCAAGCCGCCGGAAATGTGGTGCATGGAGGAAATATGCAGTTTGAAGGCACATCCGCCTATGTCGCGGAAAAGGATCTCACCGTTGCGGTCAACGCGGCGATCCGGCTCGAGCGGCCGCTCCTGGTCAAGGGCGAGCCCGGCACCGGCAAGACGGAACTTGCCGTGCAGATCGCCAAGGCGCTGGGACTGGAGCTGATCGAATGGTCGGTGAAATCCACCACCAAAGCACAACAGGGGCTCTACGAATACGATGCCGTCAGCCGTCTGCGCGACAGCCAGCTTGGCGACGAGCGCGTCAATGATGTGGCCAACTACATCCGCCGCGGCAAGCTGTGGGAAGCCTTTGCGTCCGAGAAGAAAACGGTGCTGCTGATCGACGAGATCGACAAGGCGGATATCGAGTTCCCGAACGACCTGCTGCAGGAACTCGACCGGATGGAGTTCTATGTCTACGAGACCGGCGAGACAATCCGGGCCAAGCAGCGGCCGATTGTCATCATCACCTCGAACAACGAGAAGGAACTGCCCGATGCGTTCCTTCGCCGCTGTTTCTTCCATTACATCCGCTTTCCCGACATGGAGACGCTGCAACGCATTGTCGATGTGCATTACCCGGGCATCAAGCAGACCCTGGTCAGGGAGGCCCTGGCCCAGTTCTACGAGATCCGCGAGACGGCGGGGCTGAAAAAGAAGCCTTCGACATCCGAGGCTCTCGACTGGATCCGGCTTCTGGTGGCTGATGACGTGGAGCCGGAAACGCTTCGCGGAGACGCCAAGAATGCGCTGCCGAAACTGCACGGGGCGCTTTTGAAAAACGAGCAGGATGTGCACCTGTTCGAGCGGCTGGCGTTTTTGGCCCGGCAGCGCGGAAATTAGTTAGATCTGGTAATTAATTGGCTAGGTTTGGCTGATAGCGTTGGTCCTCCGGACACTCGCGAAAGGCCGACCCACTTGCCGTATGCCAACCTGTCATATGAATGGCTCGGGCCAGCAATCTTCGTGTCTGCTGCCGGTGCGTTCCTGCTGTTGTACCTGCATGACCGCAGGCAGTTGCCGATACTCAGGCTGGCCGGCGCATGGCTCTTGTCGGTGATCGGTTTCGTCGTGGTCATGCTGGTTGATGTCGACCTGCAGCCGGCTTATCAACTGGTCATCATGGGGTCGCTTTTCAGCGGCCATTTCCTGTTGGTCTGGGGCGTGGCTTCGCTGATGGGCAAAGATACGCCGTGGCTTCCCATCGGGATCGCGACATTGCTCGTCCTCGGCGCCGTTTTCTATGCCAATTACCACGGGTCGCTGTTCTGGCTGCGGGTCATAGCCGTCAACGCGTTCACGGCTATCGTGTACCTGAGCTGCTGTCAGCTTGTCTGGCGGGCCAGAAGCCACCGGACCGATGTGGTGCTGGCCTCGGTGTTCCTGATCCAGGTGCTGATGTCGGTGAGCCGGATTGCCCGGATCGGATTGTCCAACCTGGATCTGTCGACGCACGCCTCCTTCAAGAGTTCCCAGTTTGCCCTGTCGATGCAGACCGAGAACGCGATCTTTGCCATCATGCTGGGCCTTGCCCTGTTTGCCCGCTACTCCGTGGCGCTGGTGATGCAATTGCAGCGCCATGCGGAAACCGACCCGCTGACCGGCCTGTTCAACCGCAGGGCATTCGAAGCCAAGGCGCAGGCACTGCGGACGGCCTCCGAGCCGTTGCCTGCGGGATTGATCATCTGCGATATCGATCACTTCAAACGGGTCAATGACAGCCACGGGCACGCGGTCGGCGATCGGACACTGAAGGCGTTTGCCCGGTTGCTGGAACGGGAAACACCCGATGCGGCGATATGTGCCCGGCTCGGTGGCGAGGAGTTCTGCATTCTGATCGCCGGGCTTGATGAAGAGGCAACACGGCTCCAGGCAATCCATCTCCGTGCTGCCGTGGAACGGTTGCGCATTGTCCTCAATACCGGGCACCTGAGACTGACAGCGAGTTTCGGATACAGCGCGCTCGATGCCGGGGACGAGCTGTGGACCGCGGTGTCCGCCGCCGATGCGGCGGTCTATCAGGCAAAGAATGACGGCCGCAATCTGGTGCGGGGAATTGCATCGCCGGTGGCGAAAACCGGGCAGGCCAAATTGGCCTGAGTGCAGCTGTCGCTGGCTTCGTGACATGCATTCAAGTCCGCCGTGGCGGACCGTGAACGGGCGTCATTGACACGAGATTGACCTTGCAGGCGCACGTCACTAAATTGGTTTTTGTGGTGATTTGGCCGGCCGGCTTGCAGCCACGTTAAACAACTCGCTAAATGGCCGACGGGGCGCGTTCCCACCGGACCGGTAGCGTTGTATTCGCGGCCGGTTTTTTTGTTGGAGCTGAAAGCGTCATGCCAATCCGTATCCCCGATGGTCTTCCCGCCCGCGACGCGCTTGTGCGTGAAGGCGTGCAAATCATGGATGAATCAATTGCCGTGCGGCAGGATATACGTCCGTTGCACATCGGGCTTTTGAACCTGATGCCCAACAAGATCGCCACGGAAACGCAGATTGCGCGGTTGATCGGGGCTTCGCCGCTTCAGGTGGAGCTGACGCTGGTGCGGATCGGCTCGCACGTTGCGAAGAACACCTCGGAAGAGCACCTGATCAATTTCTATCACACCTGGGACGAGGTGAAGCACCGCAAGTTCGACGGCTTCATCATCACCGGTGCGCCGATCGAGACACTGCCATTCGAGGACGTGACCTACTGGCAGGAGATGGAGCAGATCCTCGACTGGACGACGACGCATGTCCATTCCAGTTTCTTTGTCTGCTGGGGGGCGATGGCCGCGGCATGGCACTTCCACAGAGTGCCAAAGCGCGCGCTTGAGGAGAAGGCGTTCGGAGTCTACCGGCACCGCAATCTCAATCCTGCATCGCCCTACCTGATGGGGTTCTCGGATGATTTCCAGGTGTCGGTGTCGCGCTGGACGGAAGTCCGGCGGGAAGATCTGACGCCGGATTTCGATGTGCTGATGGAAAGCGAACAGACCGGTTTGTGCCTGTTGCACGAGGCATTCGCCAACCGGCTCTATATCTTCAACCACATCGAATATGATTCCGGCACGCTTGCGGAGGAGTATTTCCGTGATGTGAAGGCGGGTACGTCGATCAAGCCGCCGGCGAACTATTTTCCCGATGACAACCCGGACAAGAAGCCGTCGAACCGATGGCGCAGCCATGCCTTCCTGTTGTTCGGCAACTGGATCAACCAGGTTTATCAAACCACGCCGTTCGACATGGAAGATATCGGCGAGGACCGGTCATTGGCAGATTCCGGGGAGTGAATGGATGACCGGAAAAGTTGAAATCCGGCCGATTGTGGCTGCCGATGAACCCGAATGGCGCCGGCTGTGGACGTCCTATCTGGAATTCTACGAATCCACGGTTCCGGAAGAGGTCTACCAGACCACGCTGTCGCGGATTGTTGGCGCGCACACAGTTGGCGAAGCATCGTTTTACGAGCCGCGCGGCCTGCTGGCACTGGTGGATGGCAAGCCCGCCGGCCTGGTGCACTATTTCTATCACCGGCATGGCTGGAAGATCGAGCCGGTTTGCTATCTTCAAGATCTTTACGCGGCGCCGGAGGTTCGTGGCACCGGCCTCGGCCGGGCCCTGATCGAGGCGGTCTATGCGCAAGCCGATGCCGATGGTTGCCCGAGCGTCTACTGGATGACGCAGGAGTTCAACGCGACCGCGCGCAAACTCTATGACCGCATTGCCACCCTGACGCCGTTCGTCAAGTACAGCCGCTAACATGGCTTGATGCCGCACACTTGAACATGTGGGCTATTTTGGCTATTTTGGCTAAAATGGCCAAACCGGCTGTTCATTGAATGGAGAGCGGCTATGAAAGTCATGCAGGCAAGTGAAGCCAAGAACCGGTTCGGCGAACTCCTGGAAGCGTCGGGAAATGAACCCGTTGCCATTCGCAAGAATGGCCGGGATATCCGGGTCATTCTGTCAACGGAAGAATACGAGCGGCTCACCGGCGGCAATTCGGTCGATCCGAAGGTTCAGACATCGTTGGAACGCAGCATGAAGCGCTGGAACAAAGTGTATGAAGCACTGGCCAAGTAGGCCATGCGATATCTTACTCTTCACGAAGCGCTCCACGTCCACGCCATGTTGCTCAAGGCCTATGGCGGTGCGCCGGGAATCCGGGATCGAGGGCTTATCGAGGCCGCGCTCCTGCGGCCACAGACTGGCTATTATACTGATCTGATTGAAGAGGCGGCGGCGCTTTGGGAGAGCCTTGCCATGAATCATGGCTTCGTCGATGGCAACAAGCGTGTTGGGTTTGCATGCATGGAAATTTTCCTGGACCTCAATGGTCTTGAACTTACCGCCGGTGAGGATGAAACAATTCGGTTCATTTATGAGCGACTTGAATCCGGAACCTTCACCAAGGATACTCTCGACGTCTGGCTCAGAGCGAACACGGCTTCGATCTGAAAAACTGTGATCGCTGAACAGTCGCTAAACCGGTTGGCAACCGAAGTGCATTGTGGCTATTGTCGCGCGCATGTTTCTGCCATTTTTTCTTGAGCTCAAAGCCGCCAGAATTCCGGTCTCGCTGCGTGAATACCTCACCCTGATCGAAGGATTGGAGGCGGGGCTGTCGCGGTACGATGTCGAGGGTTTCTATTACCTGGCGCGCTCGGCGCTGGTGAAGGACGAGCGTCACATCGACCGGTTCGACCAGGTGTTTTCGCACTATTTCCGCGGTGTCGAGGCAATCGGCGGCGAGGGTGGCGTGGATGCACGCAACCTGCCCGAGGAATGGCTCCGGCGGATGGCCGAGAAGCACCTGGACGAGAACGAGAAGAAGCTGATCGAAAGCCTTGGCGGGTTCGAAAAGCTGATGGAAACGCTCAAGGAGCGGCTTGAAGAGCAGCAGAAGCGGCACCAGGGCGGATCGAAATGGATCGGTACCGCAGGCACCTCGCCGTTTGGCGCCTATGGCTACAATCCCGAAGGCGTGCGGATCGGCCAGGACGAGAGCCGTCACCGGCGTGCGGTCAAGGTCTGGGACAAGCGCGAATTCAGAAACCTCGACGACACGGTGGAGCTTGGCACCCGCAACATCAAGGTGGCGCTGAGACGGCTCAGGCGCTGGGTGCGCGAGGGCGCGGCTGATGAATTCGACCTTCCCGCCACCATCCAGTCAACGGCGGAACATGGCTGGCTTGACGTCAAGACCCGGCCGGAACGGCGCAACGCGGTCAAGCTTCTGATGTTTTTCGATGTCGGCGGTTCGATGGATGATCACATCAAGGTGGTCGAAGAGCTGTTCTCGGCGGCCCGCGCCGAATTCCGGCACATGGAATATTTCTATTTCCACAATTGCCTCTATGAGGGCGTTTGGCGCGACAACCGCCGGCGGCGCCAGGAATTGCTGCCGACCGAGGAAGTGCTGCGCACCTACGGATCGGACTACCGGGTGATCTTCGTCGGCGATGCGGCGATGAGCCCCTACGAGATTGTCTCGACGGGGGGATCGGTGGAGCACTGGAACGAGGAGCCCGGCCAGGTCTGGCTCACGCGCGTGCTCAATCATTTCCACAAGGTGGCCTGGCTCAACCCGACACCGGAAGCTTACTGGGCGCATACCCACTCCACGGCGCTGATCCGGCACCTGTTCGGGGACAGGATGTTTCCGATGACGCTTGCCGGGCTCGAAGCAGCGACGCGTCAGCTGACACGCTGAGGCGCTCTTGCGCCGCGAGCCAAACCGGGCCATGCCATTCTCCGGAATCATTGCCACCTGATCAACGGGAGAGACAGCATGACGATTGAAGCTTTCGGCCAGACTGCGGAAGGTGAGACCGTCCACCGGGTCACGATCAAGGGCGGCGGATTGACTGCGAAGATCATGACCTGGGGGGCGACGCTGCAGGATCTCAGGCTGGACGGTCATGCCTCGCCACTGACGCTGGGGTTTCCCGATTTCGAGAGCTATCCAGCCCATTCGCCCTATTTCGGCCAGACTGCGGGCCGGCATGCCAACCGGATCGCCGGCGGACGCTTCGTTCTTGATGGGGTCGCCTACCAGCTCGAATGCAACGAGCGCGGCATCAACCACCTGCATGGCGGCAGCGCCGGGATCGCCAAGCGGGTGTGGACACTGGAAAGCCACGGTGCGGACCATGCGGTGTTCTCGATCATCGATCCGGACGGCCAGTCGGGCTATCCCGGCACGGTGAAAATCGAGGCGCGCTACGAGCTTCGTGCCGGTGGCTGCATGGCCATCACCTACACCAGCGTTACCGACCGGCCGACGCTGGTCAACATTGCCCATCACAGCTATTTCACCCTCGATGACGCCGATGACATTCTCGATCACGAACTGATGATTGCCGCGGACCATTACCTGCCGGTCGATGCGAACCAGATTCCCACCGGCGAAATTCGGGATGTGGATGGCACGGATTTCGATTTCCGCGACTTGCGGGCTATCCGCCGCAACGGGCCGGACGGGCAGGTGGCCTATGATCACAATTTCTGCCTTTCCACCGAGCGGCAGCCGGTCCGGACAATTGCGCTGGCGCGATCGATGCGTTCGGGGATTGCGATGGAACTTCGTTCAACCGAGCCGGGCCTGCAGTTTTACACCGGTTTCAAGATCCAGCCTTCCGTTGCCGGACTGACCGGGAAACCCTATCCGGCCTGCGCCGGGTTCTGCCTTGAAACCCAGAGCTGGCCTGACAGCCCCAATCATGAGGGTTTTGCAGGCGCCGTCTTGCGGCCCGGCGAGACACTGGTCCAGCACACCGAGCATGTGTTCATCCAAAGCTGAAGACAAAACCGGCACGCAGTTCCGGTCTTGACAGGAGCCGGGAAATAGAAGCCCATAGCGCAAGTCTTATATAAGACACGGTGACGCGCATTGGCTGACGGCCCTGGGGGAGGACCAAGACCATGACGGTTATTCTGGCGGCGCTCAAACCTCTGGCGGGCTTGAATACCCTGCTTCTGCGCCTGGGCCGCAATTTTGCCTGGATGGCGATGGGGCTGATGGTCCTGATCATCATCCTGCAGGTGTTTTTCCGCTACATTCTCGGCAATGCGCTGGCCTGGCCGGATGAGGGGGCACGCTTCCTGATGCTGTGGATGACGGCACTGATTGCACCGACGGCCTACCGCTGGGGCGGCTTCGTCTCGATCGAGATGGTCAAGGATCTGCTGCCCGCGCGGATCGGGGCGCTTCTCGGGCTGGTGCTGCTGGCGTTGTCGCTGATCGTGCTTGTCTACGGGTTTCAGCTGGGGCTCAATCACGTCAAGTCGGGGTGGTTGTTCAATTCGAGTTCACTCAAATTGCCGCTCGAGTTCATGGGGCTGGGCCTGGTGCGGATCAAGCTGGCGTGGATGTACATGTCGCTGCCGGTCGGCCTGTTCATGATGATCCTGGTCAATATCGAAATGAGCCTGAAGGCGATCGCCATGCTGGTTGACCCGGACGTGGAGCTGCCTGAGGATCATGACCGTGTGATCGTGGCGGTGGAGTAGGCGATGCTGTTTTTCTTCCTGCCGTTGTTTCTGGTCTTCCTGATGATCGGCCTGCCGGTGTTCTTCGGCATGCTGGCTGCGCCCGGCCTTCTGCTCTGGTTGAATGGCCAGGAGCGCGATATCGCGCTGCTCTACCGCAATGTCTATACGGGCATGGACTCGTTCCCGCTGATGGCGATTCCGTTCTTCATGCTGGCGGGCGAATTGATGAACCGGGGTGGCATCACCATGCGGATCGTCGAATTCAGCCAGGCGATGATTGGCCACCTCAAGGGTGGTCTGGCGCATGTCAACATCCTGTCCTCGATGCTGTTTGCCGGGCTTTCCGGTTCGGCTGTAGCGGATGTCTCGGCGCTTGGATCGATGCTGATCCCGGCGATGGAGAAGAATGGATACACCCGCAAGTTCGCTGCCGCGGTGACGGCGGCCTCGTCGGTGATCGGGCCGATCATCCCGCCTTCGGGCATCATGATCATCTACGCCTACGTGATGGGGGAATCGGTCGCGGCGCTGTTTCTGGCGGGCATCGTGCCTGGCATTCTGGTTGGTGTCGGGCTGATGATGGTCGTTGGCTTCCTGGCCAGGCGGCATGATTTTCCCGTCGCCGCCCGGCGCGCGACATGGCCGGAACGGGGTCAGGCGAGCCTGAAGGCGTTCTTCCCGCTGCTCACCCCGGTGATCATTCTGGGGGGCATTCTGGGCGGTGTGTTCACACCGACGGAGGCATCGGCCGTGGCCGCGGTCTACGCCTTCATCGTCTCGCTGTTCATCCTCAAGACCATGGGCTGGGCTGATCTGCCAAAGGTGCTGACGAAGGCTGCGATGACCACATCGGTGGTGTTGCTGCTGGTGGGGGCGGCGATGGCGTTCAAGACGGTTGTCAGCCTGTCGCACACGCCGGAAATCCTGGCCAATTTCATTCTCGGGCTGTCGGACAATCCCTATATCCTGCTGTTCCTGATCAATGTGCTGCTGTTCATTGTCGGAATGTTTCTTGATGCCGGGCCGGCCATCATCATCCTCGGGCCGATCCTGGGGCCGATCTTCACCGATCTTGGCGTGCATCCGGTGCATTTCGCCATCATCATGAGCGTCAACCTGACCGTGGGGCTGGCAACGCCGCCGATGGGGCTTGTGCTGTTCGTCACCTCCAGCGTGTCGGGCGAACGGGTGGAAACCATTGCCAAGGCGATCCTGCCGTTCCTGCTGGTCGAGGTGGCGGTGATTTTCCTGATCACCTTCATCCCGCAGATATCGCTGTTCGTGCCGCAATTGTTCGGTTTTGCCCGGTGAGTGTCATGCGGGCGACATCGAAGTTCTGCCAAGACGTGCGATTGACAAGACCGGAACCGTCATCAATCTTGTGTCTTATATAAGACAATAATAGCAACAGGTCTCAACGGGAGGGTTATCGATGATCTTGAAGCAGGCAATGAAAACACTGACGGCGGCTGCATTGGGCCTGACGGTCCTGGCCGGCGGCATGATGACTGCGGCGCAGGCGGCTGACATCAAGCTGCGCGCGACGGCCAACTCGAACGAAAACGACGAGGACTATGACGGTCTGGTCGTGTTCAAGGATTATGTCGAGAAAGCCTCCAACGGCGCCATCGAGGTGGAACTGTTCATCGGTACCCAGCTGTGCTCGACCGGGGCTGAATGCCTTCAGGGCATCGCCGACGGGTCGATCGACATCTACATTTCCACGTCCGGCGGCGCATCGGGGATCTTCCCCTACGTGCAGGTGCTCGACCTGCCCTACCTGTTGCGCGATGACCGCATTGCGGAAGCCGTGCTGACCGAAGGCACCTTCACGCGCGCACTGCGCGAGCAGATGCTGGCCGATTCCGGCGGCATGATCCGGCTGATGACGATCGGCAATACCGGCGGCTGGCGGAATTTTGCCAATACCAAGCGTGAAATCCGGTCGCCGGCGGATATGGAAGGGCTGAAGATCCGGACCGTGGTCGCCGATCTGCCGCAGGAACTGGTTCGTTCAATGGGCGCTTCGCCAACCCCGATCCCGTGGCCCGAACTGTTCACCTCGTTCCAGACCGGTGTGGTCGAAGGAACCCAGAACGGCATTACCGACATCATGGGCATGAAGTTCCCCGATGCCGGGCTGAAATACCTGACGCTTGACGGTCACTCCTACATGGGCGCGCTGTGGTACATGAACAATGACCGCTTCATGGGGCTGGACGAAGGCCTGCGCCGCGTCGTGGTCGACGGTTTCGCCGCCCTGCAGCAGGCGACATTCGCTTCGCCCAAGCGCAAATCGATCGAAGCCTACAAGGAATTCGCCGAGGTCGGTGGTTCGGTTTACGTGCCGACCATGGAAGAAAAGGCCCAGTTCAAGGAAGCCGCGGCACCGGTGTTCGAATGGTTCAAGGCCAACGTCCAGGGTGGGGCGACTTTCTACGACCTGCTGGTTGCGGAAGCCGCGAAAGCGTCGGAAGTGATTGACGGCGGCGCGATGAAGGACATGCAGTAAAGCCCTTGTGAAAGTGCTGAAACGCAGGCCGCCCGGTTCATGCCGGGCGGTTTGTTTTTTGCCCGCGCCCCTATCGAAACGGATACATCCAGGGCCGGTAATCGTTGATCAGCACCTCGGCGCGGCGGATTTGGTCTGGCGTCATCTTCTTTGCCACTTCCTCGATCGAGATCGCGGCATCCGGGTCGCCGCCGATGGCGGAGAGACCGTACCAGAGATAGGCGCGGACCAGATCGACCGCCGTGCCGCGGCCGACCTCGAAATACCATCCGATGCCGGATTGTGCACCGGGATGGCCCTTCATGGAGGCGCGAAGATACCACTCGAAGGCGCGCTCATCATCACGGTCGACGCCGAGACCCATGGCGTACATGACGCCGATCAGCTCCTCGGCATCGGCATTGCCGGAGCGGGCGGCCGGCATCAGTTCTTGCATGGCCGCCTCGAACTGGTGGCTCTCCATCAGGTCGCGGGCTTTCTCGATTTCGGCCCTTGCGGGAAAGGTGATGCTCAAGGCCAGTCCAAGCGCGATCAGGCCGGGTTTGGCGTTTGCAAGCGGAATTCTCATTTGTCATTCTTTCGCTCAGCAGTCGTGGAGCCGACAATAGGGGTGGGGCAGCCGGGCTGGCAAGGTGACGGTCGGGCAAGGTGACGGGCCGGCGAGCTGGAGGAGGAGCGTTCGCATGGATGGAAAGCGGCGGCCGGGATGGTCAGGCGAAGACCCGCGCGGCAGCGGTTTTCGCCGTGCGCTGATTGCCGCAGCCGTTGTCGTCATGGCCACGCTTCCGGCTGTCGAAGCCTTTAGCGGGCAAGACCTGCCGCCGCCGCTGACAGAGGCGGATTTTCATGAATTCGATCCCCGGCTTGCGCAAATCGGGCGGCTGCTGTTTTACGATCCGGTCCTGTCGGGCAACCGCAACATTTCCTGCGGCACCTGTCATCACCACGATTTGGCATCGGGTGACGGGCTGGCGCTCGGCGTCGGCGAGGGTGGCGAGGGGCTGGGCAGCAAACGGACCACCGGCCGTGGCGCCGACCTGATCGAGAAACGGGTGCCGCGCAATGCGCCGGGGCTGTTCAATCTCGGCGCCCGCGAGATCCGGGTGCTGTTTCATGACGGGCGGCTGAGTATCGAGGACATATTCGGCAATGGCTTCAATTCGCCGGCGGAGGAGTATCTGCCCAAAGGGCTGAAGGGAATTCTGGCGGCGCAGGCGCTGTTTCCCCTGGCATCGGAAACCGAGATGGCCGGAAACCCGGAAGAGAACAAGATTGCCGGGGCAGCCTATGACCGGATCGACTATGTCTGGCCGCTGCTGGTCGAGCGCGTGCGGGCAATCCCGGCCTATCTCGACATGTTCCGCGGGGCTGACCCCTTGGTGGAAACAGCCGGTGACCTGACGATTGTTCACATTGCCAATGCGCTGGGTGATTTCATCAATTCCGAGTGGCGCAGCATGGACAGCGGCTTTGATCGCTATCTCGCCGGAGATGCTGCAGCGCTGTCAGGCAAGGCGCGGGCGGGAATGGAGCTGTTTTACGGCAAGGCGAAGTGCGCCACTTGCCATTCCGGACCGCTGATGACGGACCAGGACTTTCATGCGCTGGCGCTGCCGCATTTCGGACCGGGCAGAACCCGGAGGTTCGATCCCTATGTGCGCGATGTCGGACGGATGGCGGAATCGGACCGGCTGGAAGATGCCTACCGGTTTCGTACGCCGATGCTGCGAAACGTGGCGCTGACCGGGCCATGGGGGCACAACGGCGCCTACGCGACGCTGGAAGGGATTGTCCGGCATCATCTCGACCCGGTTTCGGCGCTGGATGTCTGGACACCGGAGATGGTCGAGCTGCCGGTCGACGACAGGTTGGCGGGAGTCGATTTCATCGCGTTTGAAGACCACCGCGAGCGGGAGAGATTGAGGTCGCGGGTGGATATCGAGCCGGTCGGGCTCGCTGACAGGGAAATCCTGCAGCTTGTCGCCTTTCTGGAGGCATTGACCGGTGAGGCCAAGGGGCGGCTGGGGCGCCCTGCTTCAGTGCCAAGCGGATTGCCGGTCGACTGAGGCCTTCGGCGCCCGGATGCACGTCCGCTGCACAAGCTGCGTATTCTATCTTGTGTCTTATATAAGACTTGATAAGGTCAGGTGAGGGCGGATCGTTTCCGCCTGCCGGAAACGTGCCTGGGAACAATAGCTGCAATGACAAGAATCGTGACCACCGGGGTCGCAGTCGTGGACTTCGTCTTCTTTCTCGACGAGATGCCGCGGCTGGCCGAAAAATACCGGGCGAATGGTGCCGAGATCACCGGCGGCGGCGGCGGCGCCAACGCTGCGGCTGCAATTGCCCGGCTGGGCGGGCATGCGATGCTGGCGAGCCGGCTGGGGTCGGACCAGGTGGCCGAGATGATCGCTGCCGGGCTCGAAGCCGATGGTGTCGATTGCAAGATGCTACGGCGATTTGCGGGGCGGCGATCCTCGTTCTCGTCGGTGTTCATCGACAAGGCAGGCGAACGCCAGATCGTCAATTACCGCGATCCCGATCTGCCGATGGACGCAGGTTGGCTGCAGGCGGCGTTGCCGGACCAGTTCGATGCGGCGCTGGCCGATACAAGATGGCCGGACGGGGCGGAAGTCCTGATGCGAACCGCGCGTGAGCGCGGCCTGCCAGGGGTTCTCGATGGAGAGGCGCCAATCCGGGAAGCCGAGGCGGCGCTGCATCAGGCAAGCCATGTCGCTTTCTCGGCGCAAGGCTTGCGCGACTGGGCGGAGCATGACGATCTGGACAAGGCGCTGGCGGATGTGGCTGCCGAGACGGGGTCTTTCGTCTGTGTCACGGATGGCGCCAGGGGTGTGGTCTGGAGACAGGGTGAGGCATCGGGTTTTGAACCCGCCTTCGCAATTACACCCGTCGATACGCTGGGTGCAGGCGACGTCTGGCACGGCGCCTTTGCCTTGCGGCTTGGCGAGGGTGCCTCGCCGACCGAGGCGATCCGTTTTGCCAGTGCCGTAGCGGCGATCAAATGCACCCGGACCAACGGCCGCGCCGGGTATCCGACACGGGCCGAAGCCGAAACCTTCATGAAAGAGGCACCGTTATGCAGCTAA
This sequence comes from Hoeflea sp. AS16, assembly GCF_038900095.1. Classification (NCBI taxonomy): domain Bacteria; kingdom Pseudomonadati; phylum Pseudomonadota; class Alphaproteobacteria; order Hyphomicrobiales; family Rhizobiaceae; genus Hoeflea; species Hoeflea sp. AS16. The sequence goes on from NZ_JBBMQQ010000002.1 coordinate 163,888, forward strand.
GCGCAGGCAAATTGTGGGGCATGCGCCGCATGGCCGATGACAGGGGGCTTTTCAAGATGACGGCTGTCGACCAGCGGCCGCCGATAAAGGGCCCGATCGCCAGGCATCATGGCGTGACAGAGGCGCCGTGGCAGGCAGTGGCGGATTTCAAGACATTGCTGATCGAGACGTTGCAGGGCCAATCCTCGGCGATGCTGCTTGATCCGCATTTCGCCATTCCGCGCGGCATCGGAAAATTGTCGCCAACCAAGGGGCTGATCGTGACGCTTGAGGATTCGGTGTTCGAGGAGACGCCGGACGGGCGGCTTTCGGGCGAGATCGACGACTGGTCGGTGGCCAAGATCAAGCGGATGGGCGGCGATGCGGTCAAGATTCTGGCCTGGTACCGGCCCGATGCGCCGCAGCACAATCGGCAGAAGCAGAAAGACTTCACCAAGCGGATCGGCGAGGCCTGCGCGCGCTACGATATCCCGTTCCTGTTCGAGCTTCTGGTCTATCCGCTCAAAAGCGATGCGCACCAGACCAGTGATTACATCGAGATGACCGGCAAGCGCACCGACCACGTGCTGCAATCGGTGGCTGACTTTGCCGTACCCGAGTTCGGGATCGACGTGTTCAAGCTGGAAAGCCCGGTTGCGGCGAAGGATGTTCCCGAGGGCGAAGACCGGGAGGTTCAGGCAGCGTTTGACGAGATGGGGCGGCTTGCAGGCCGGCCCTGGGTGATGCTGTCAGCCGGCGCCGGCAAGACCGAGTTCCGCAACATCCTGACCCATGCCTACCGGGCCGGGGCTTCGGGATACCTCGCGGGCCGTGCGATCTGGCTCGAGCCCTTCGGGCTTTACCCGGACTGGGAGGCAATGCGGCTGGGGCTGGAAACCTCTTCGGTGAACTACATGCGCGATCTCAATGCGCTCACCGACCAGGCCGCAACGCCCTGGGACCGGCATCCGGTGTTCGGTCCCGAAGGCGCGCACTTCAGCCCCGCGGACCAGAGCTTCCGTCACAATTACAGCGATTTCGGCTGATGCGGGAGCGAGGCTCAGTCCAGCAGCAGGCGGTTGATGACGCGCGGCTTGTCGCCGGGATTGGCGCCCGGCGCGATGATGACAGCCTCGCCTTCGCGCGGCGTGGTTCCGGAGATGGCCTTGATCAGCGCAGGATGGGTGACCATCAGAAGATTGCCGGGGCCGTAGAATTCCTCGACGGCGGTGATCAGATCGGGCGGAATGACACCTGGATCCGCGCCGCCGACAATCGAATTGAGGTAGGCCTTGGTCTCGATATTCCTGCGGCCGAATGCAAGCTCGGCGGTCTCGACCGCACGGCAGAATTCACCGGAATAGATCGAGTTGATCGAGACCGCGCGGGCCGCAAACCGCATGCCAATGCGGCGGGATTCCTGAATGCCGCGGTCAGTCAGGCTCTTGCGCTTGTCGCAATCGCCAAGATCGGGCCTCAGTGGTTCGCCACCACCGGGGGTTCGGGAGTATCCGAGCAGGATGGTGTATCCGCCCTGCGCCAGACGCGCCCAAGCGGCCTCTGTGGCCGCGCTTTTGGAGGAGGGGGCAATGGCAAGGATCGCCATTGCGAGGATGAGGGCCGCTGGCCAACGTCGCAGGTTCAACTTCATGACTGCAATCTAGTGTTTTTACCAGATGATGTAAGGGGGCATGTCGATGTCCGGTGAATCTCTCACCATAGGCGTGCTGCCGCTTGGGCGGCCAACTTTCGATGTGGCTTTTGCCGAGGAGATGCTGGCAGGCATGATGGCCGATCTCCGGGCAACCGGGCACCGGCTCGTCGGGTCGGCGCATCTGCTGATGGACGCTGCTTCGACGGAAGCGGCGATGGCTGACATCAAGGCGGAAAATCCAGACCGCATTGTCGTTCTGCAAGTCACCTTCACCGATGCCGCGATGACCTGCCGCATCGCCGACGCGTTCGAGCAGCCGCTGGCGATCTGGGCCGTGCCGGAGCCTCGGTTGGGCGGGCGGCTGCGGCTCAATGCCTTCTGTGGGCTCAATCTGGCCTCGCATGCGCTCGGGCTTCGAGGCCGGCTGTTTTCCTGGCGGTATGCCCCTCCCCATACTTCGGGTATTGAGGCGATGCTGACCGATACGCCGATGGTCACGCCGCTGATTGCCGGGGATTCAGTCGCGGATCCGGCACAGGGTGCCGCGTTGCTGGCACAGCTTGCGGGCAAAAGCATTGCCCGGATCGGCGTACATCCCGACGGCTTCGATACCTGCGCCTATGACAGCGAACGGCTTGCGAAACTGACCGGCATGCGCGTGACCGGTTTCGAGCTGCCGGAGCTGTTTTCCCGTGCGCGGGCTGCGCCGGAAGCCGCGGCAAGCGGGCTTCGGGCCACGCTGTCGGAAAACCTGTCGGGACTTGACCACGTCGACCAGGCGGAGCTTGACCGGTCGCTGCGGCTGAAGCTTGCGCTGGACGGAATGAAGGCCGACGGCGGTTTCGATGCTTTTGCCATCCGCTGCTGGCCGGAAACATTCACCGAGTATGGTGGCGCTGTCTGCGGGCCGGCCTCGATGATGGGCGAGGGCCGGGTGCCCTGTGCCTGCGAGGCCGATGTCTATGGCGCGGCGACGCAATTGCTGCTGCAGGCGGCCAGCGATCAGCCGGTTTTCCTGGTTGACCTGGTGGACATGGACGCGAGCGACGATACCGGCGTGATCTGGCATTGCGGGCAGGCGCCGATCTCGATGGCGGACCCGGACGTGGTGGCGCGGGCCACGATCCACACCAATCGCAAGATGCCGCTGTTGTTCGAATTTCCGCTCAAGCCCGGTCCGGTGACCTTCGTCCGGCTGAGCCAGGCGCGCGGACAGCAATGCCTGGTGATTGCGCGGGGCAAGATGCTGAAGCGCGAGATGGCGTTTACCGGCACTTCCGGCGTGGTGAAATTCGAGCGGCCGGCGGGCGAGATGCTCACCCGGGTCATCGACAGCGGGCTCGAGCATCATATGGCGCTTGCCTATGGCGATCATGTCGCTGTGCTGGAAAGTTTCGCCGCCGCAGCCGGCTTGCCGGTCATTCACCTGTAGGGCGCTGTCATGACAGACATCAGATACGGCATCATCGGTTCCGGCATGATGGGGCAGGAGCATATCCGCACCATCGGGCTTCTCGAGGGGGCGCGGGTGACAGCGGTGTGCGATCCGGATGAGGGCATGCGGTCAGCTGCTGCACATCTGGCTGGAGCGGAGTGCGCCCAGTTCTCCAGCCATGGTGCGCTGCTGCAATCGGGGCTGTGTGACGCGCTGGTGATCGCGGCTCCCAATCATCTGCATTACGGGATTCTCATGGACGTGTTGCCGGCCGATCTGCCGATCCTGGTGGAGAAGCCGCTGTGCACGACGCTGGCCGATTGCGACGATATTCTGGCACGTGCGGCGGGACGGAGATCGCAGGTCTGGGTGGCGATGGAATACCGCTACATGCCGCCGGTGCAGCGCTTGATCGATGCCGTCCATTCGGGCGAGACCGGTGTGCCGCGGATGATCTCGATCCGTGAGCACCGGTTTCCGTTCCTGAAAAAGGTCGGAGACTGGAACCGCTTCGAGGCCAAGACCGGCGGGACGCTGGTGGAGAAATGCTGCCATTTCTTCGATCTGATGCGGCTGATTGCGCGGGCCGAGCCGGTTCGCGTCTATGCGTCGGGTGGCGCGGACGTCAATTTCCCGGACGAGGAATATGATGGTGCGCGCCCGGACATTCTCGACAACGCTTTCGTGGTGATCGATTTCGACAATGGCCTGCGCGCCATGCTGGACCTGTGCATGTTTGCCGAAGGCTCGGGCTGGCAGGAGGCGATTGCGGTGACCGGCGATGTCGCCAAGGCCGAGGCGTTCGTGCCGGGGCCATCGCGGTTTTCGCCCGATGGCAAGGAACGGCATTCGGAATTCGTGCTGTCGCCGCGCGCGACCAAGCGGGAGAGCCGCGAGATCGTTGATGTCGATGCCGCGATCCTGGCCGTCGGCGATCATCACGGGTCGACCTATTTCCAGCATCAAAAATTCCTGGCGATGATCCGCAATGGCGGGGTGCCCGAGGTGTCACTCGAAGACGGGATGAAGGCGGTGCGGATGGGGCTTGCGGCGGAGCGGTCCGCCAAGACCGGCGCTGCCGTCAGCCTGTGAGGCTCACCGCAGGTTCACCGCATAGTGAATGTCGCGGGTTATGCAGCGGGACCATCTCAGTTCGACAGGGCGGTTTTCGAGATCGCGGGCAATGCGGCTGATCAGAAGCAGCGGTTCTCCCTTCTCGCACCCCAGTTTGGTGGCATCGCGGGCACTGGCGGCTATCGCCTTGAGCCGCTCCTCGGCGCTGCCGATGGTGATGCCCCAGCGCTCGGAATACAGCCTGTAGACATTGTTGGGGATGACCGTCAGGTGATCGAAATCGGGGAACCGGTTTGACGGCAGGGTGATGGTTTCGATCAGCAGCGGCTGGCCTGACAGCGAACGAATGCGTTCGATGCGGATGACCTCATCGGTGCTTTTCAGGCCGAGTGCCTCTTTCTCCGTCTTTGTCGGCTTGGCGCTGCCGGTGCTGAGCACCTGCGAATCCGGAAAGTTCGGGCTGCCTTCGTCCGGCGAAAGCCGGAAGAACTGGAACATGATGCGGCTTTCCTCGGGTTCGGCCACATAGGTGCCGCGCCCCTGGCGGCGCAGCAGCAGATTGTCCGCCGTCATCGAATCGAGCGCCTTGCGCACCGTGCCCTGGCTGACATTGAGCTGGCGCGCGAGTTCCATTTCGCTGGGCAGCAGCATGCCGGGCGACCAGTCGCCCTCGACAAGACGGCGCATCAGCCGTTCGCGGACCTGGGCATAAAGCGGCTTGAAGCCGATTGCCTCGCCGCTCGCGGATTCCGCCGCTTCCAGCACCTGATTTTTCTTTTCCATGCTCTGCCCCGGTTGACTTTTTGCGCATACCATATCTTATGTCTTATATAAGACCTGTCCGTCGGACGCCAATAGATTACACCTTATCCACATTGGAGGACAAACGTGACCACCCCCCATTTGCTAGTTCATGACCATGCGGACAATGTCGGCGTCGTCGTTGTCGAGGGCCTGAAGGCCGGTACCAAGATGCTGTGTGTTGTCACGCACGACAATTCCAGTTTCGAGCTGGTGTCGAACGCGGATGTGCCGATTGGCCACAAGATCGCGCTCAGGGATATCAAGTCGGGCGAGACCGCGATCAAGTATGGCGAGGATATCGGCAAGTTTGTCGCCGATGTCGAAAAGGGCGCCCACGTCCACACCCACAACCTGAAAACAAAGCGCTGGTAGGAGCCCTGATCATGGCATCAAAATACTCAAACATGACGTTTCAAGGCTACCGGCGCGAGAATGGCCGGGTTGGCGTGCGCAATCTCGTCGTCATCCTGCCGGTTGACGATATCTCCAATGCGGCCTGCGAGGCCGTGGCCAACAACATCAAGGGCACGCTGGCCCTGCCGCACGCCTATGGCCGGTTGCAGTTCGGCGAAGACCTGGACCTGCATTTCCGCACCATGATCGGCACCGGGGCCAACCCGAATGTCGCTGCAGTCGTGGTCATCGGCATTGAGCCGGGCTGGACCAAGAAGATCGTTGACGGCATCGCCGCTACCGGCAAGCCGGTCACCGGCTTCTCGATCGAGCAGAATGGCGACCTGAAGACCATCATGGACGCTTCGCGGGTGGCCAAGGAATATGTTCATTTCGCAACGGAGCTGCAGCGCGAGGAGTGCTCGATTTCGGAACTGTGGGTCTCGACCAAGTGCGGCGAAAGCGACACCACGACCGGTCTCGGCTCCTGCCCGACCGTGGGTAACATGTACGACAAGCTGCTTCCCGAGGGCATCTACGGCTGCTTTGGCGAGACCTCGGAAATCACCGGGGCCGAGCACATCTGCAAGGCCCGCGCCATCAACGAGGAAGTCGGCGAACGCTGGTACAAGATGTGGAAGGCCTATCAGGATGACGTGATCTTCGCGCACCAGACCGACGACCTGTCCGACAGCCAGCCGACCAAGGGCAATATCGAAGGCGGTCTGACCACGATCGAGGAAAAGGCGCTGGGCAATCTCGAGAAGATCGGCCGGACCTCGAAATACATCGACATTCTCGAACCGGCGGAAGCACCGGCATCCGGCAAGGGGTTGTACTTCATGGACTCGTCCTCGGCGGCGGCGGAATGCGTTACGCTGATGGCGGCGGGTGGCTATGTGGTTCACACCTTCCCCACGGGCCAGGGCAACGTGATCGGCAACCCGATCGTGCCCGTGATCAAGATCACCGCCAATCCGCGCACGGTGCGGACCATGGGCGAGCATGTCGATCTGGATGTTTCCGGGATCCTGAGGCGGGAAATGACAATCGACGAGGCCGGCGATGCGCTGATCGAAATGATCATCCGCACATCGAACGGACGGGCGACCGCGGCGGAAGCGCTGGGCCATCGTGAATTCTCCATGACAAAGCTCTATCGTTCCGCCTGATTCAAGAGGAACAAACGGGGTTATCATGGCAGATATCGTCATTACCGAATTCATGGACGAGGCGGCGGTTGGCCGCCTCGTCCAGGCCCATGACACGCTTTACGATCCGAAACTGGTCGATGACCCGGCGGCGCTGCACGAGCATCTCGCATCGGCGCGGGCGCTGATCGTGCGCAACCGCACCCAGGTGCGCGAGACGCTTCTGAGCATGGGGCCAAAGCTGCGGGTGGTCGGGCGGCTGGGTGTCGGGCTCGACAATATCGATGTTGCCGCGTGCAAGGCGCGTTCGATAGCTGTCATTCCGGCGACCGGCGCCAATGATCTTTCCGTGGCCGAATATGTCATCACCTCGGCGCTGATGCTGTTGCGCGGCGCCTTCATGCGGTCGGCGGACGTCGCTTCCGGCGACTGGCCGCGGCAATCGATGATGGGGCGCGAACTGGCGGGCAAGACCATCGGCCTGATCGGCTATGGTTCGATTGCCCGGGAAGTGGCCTGGCGGGCGCATATGATGGGCATGCAGATCGTTGCCTATGATCCGTATCTGCCGGCAGATCATCCGGGCTGGCAGATCGCCCGCAATGTCTCGCTCGATGCGGTGCTGGAACTTGGCGATGTGGTGTCGCTGCATACGCCGCTGACCGATGCGACGCGGCACATGATCAATGCCGAGGCGCTGTCACGGATGAAACCGGATGCGATCCTGATCAACGCGGCGCGTGGCGGCATTGTCGATGAAGCGGCCCTTGCCGAAACTCTGAAGGCCGGCAAGCTTGGCGGGGCGGCGCTGGATGTGTTTGAAACCGAACCGCTGACGGCCGAAGCGGGGGCCAAGTTCAAGGATCTGCGCAATCTTGTGCTGACACCGCATATTGCCGGGGTGACCGGTGAATCCAACGAGCGGGTCAGTCACCTGATCGCCGACAAGGTGCTTGAAGCACTGGGAAGCAAGGCGTGACAGACATGCTGACAATGACGCCCGAAGCAATCACCGAGCTGGTAACCGGGGCGCTGATGCGCAGCCGGACCTCGAGGGAAAATGCTGCTTCGGTGGCGCGGGCGCTGCTTGCGGCCGAACTCGCCGGTCAGAACGGGCACGGTCTGAGGCGTGTCGAGGCCTATGCGGCCCAGGCAAGAACCGGAAAGGTGGATGGCTTCGCCGTTCCCAAGGCGGAAACAACACGGCCGGGGGCCTTGGAGATCGATGCCGGCAACGGTTTTGCCTATCCGGCGATGGATCTGGCGCTGGACTGGCTGCCCGGAGCTGCACAGACACAAGGTATTGCCATCGCCGGCATTCGCCGTTCACATCATTGCGGTGTTGCAGGCGTGATTGTCGAGGCGCTGGCCGAGCGTGGTGTGGCCGCACTGATGCTGGCCAATTCGCCGGCCGCGATGGCGCCCTGGGGCGGGCGGCGACCGTTGTTCGGAACCGATCCGATAGCCTTTGCCGCACCGCTGGGCGGGGGCGCGCCGGTGGTGGTGGATGTCTCGCTGTCCAAGGTGGCGCGCGGCAAGATCATGGCGGCGGGCCAGAAGGGCGAGCCGATCCCGGAAGGGTGGGCGCTTGACGCTGATGGCCAGCCCACCACCGACGCCAAGGCGGCGCTTGCGGGGACGATGATCCCGCTCGGCGATGCCAAGGGCACGGCACTGGCGCTGATGGTGGAGCTTCTCTGCGCGGGACTGACCGGGGCGAACTATGCCTGGCAGGCAACTTCGTTCTTTGACGGCGAAGGCGATCCGCCGGGAACCGGGCAGGCAATCATCGCCATCGATCCGGATGCGTTCGGGCCCGGGGGCGAGGAGCGCATGAAATTGATGGCCGACATGGTGGCTGGCACCGAAGGCGCACGGTTGCCCGGACGGAGGCGGCAGCAGATCCGCGCCGACTATCTCGAAAACGGAATTCCGGTGGATGCCGGCCTAGCGGCCTCGATCCGCGCCATCGGAACCTGAGCCCGGCCGCGGCCGGGCCCGCACCGCTTCTCCGTCAGTAAAGCAGCCTGACGGCGACGAGAGTGATGGCCGGGAACATGGTCAGGATGGCGACACGGATGATGTCGGTCATGACGAAGGGAAACACGCCGCGATAGGTGGCGGACAGCGGTGTGTCCTTGGCCATCGAATTGATGACGAAGAGGTTCATGCCGACCGGTGGCGTTATCAGCCCCACCTCCACGACGATCAGCACGATGATGCCGAACCAGAGGGCGAATTCCTCCGGCGGCAGGCCGAAATCAAGCGCGGACATGATCGGGAAGAAGATCGGAACCGTCAGCAGGATCATCGACAGCGAGTCCATGACGCAACCGAAAATCAGATAGAGCAGAAGCACGGCGACCATCACCAGCCAGGGGTTGAAACCCTGGCTGCCGACATAGGCGGCTGCCGTCTGCGGCAACTGGCTGAGCGCCAGGAAGGCGTTGTAGACCCCGGCACCGAAGACGATGAGAAAGATCATGCCGGTTGCCCCGGCGGTGGCCAGGATGGAAGCCTTCAGGGTCGAGCGGTTCAATCCGCCATTGAGCAAGGCGATCACGCCGGTGCCGAAGGCGCCGATGGCGGCTGCTTCGGTGGGAGTGAAGATGCCGCCGTAGATGCCGCCGACAACGGCGATGAAGACGATCAGCACCGGCCAGACCGCAACCAGGCTGCTGAGCCGCTCGGAATAGGGCGCCCGCTCCCTATGACCGGCGGAACCGGGCTTGACCCGGACATAGATTGCGATGGCGATCATGTAGCCGATTGCGGCAAGGATGCCGGGAATGAAGGCTGCGACAAACAGCTTGGCGATGTTCTGTTCGGTCAGGATGGCGTAGATGACCAGGATGACCGAGGGCGGGATGAGGATGCCCAGCGTGCCGCCGGCGGCAAGTGCGCCGGTGGCCAGTTCGCCGGAATAGCCGTAGCGGCGGAGTTCGGGCAGCGCGACCTGGCCCATGGTTGCCGCCGTTGCCAGCGAAGAGCCGCAAATCGCGCCAAAGCCTGCACAGGCGCCGACCGCGGCCATGGCGACGCCGCCCTTCCTGTGGCCCATCCAGGTTTCAGCCGCCTTGAACAGGGCCTGGGACATGCCGCCCAGAGTGGCAAACTGGCCCATCAGCAGGAACAGCGGGATGATTGAAAGCGAGTAGCTCGAAAACGTGCCCCAGGTCAGGTTCTTGAGCTGGGCGAAGATCATCAGGAACGAGCCGTTGATGAAATAGCTGCCGCCGATCCCGGTGAGCAGCATGGCGAGCCCGATCGGTATCCGCAGGAAAATGAGCAGCAACAGAACGGGAAAGGAGAGCAGGGCGATGTCGATATTGGTCAATGTACAGTCTCTCCATGGGACTGGTCCTGGCCGGTCAGCAGCGCCCTGAGGCTCAGGATGGTGCACCAGATGCTGACCAGAACAAAGCCAAAGGCGCCGACGAGGCCCGAGGCGTAGGCCCACCAGATCGGGTACTGAATGATGAAAGTGGTCTCGCCGTAGGCGAATTTGTCCAGCGTGCCGTCCCAGTGCTTCCAGGTGAGAAGGACGGCAATGGTGAGCATCAGAAGATCTGCGACAAGGTCGATCAGCCGGTTGGCGGTGCTGCCCAGATGCATGGTGAGAATCTCGACCGACGCATGCTGGCGATTTATCTGAACCCAGGGCAGGAAGGAGAATACCGCAAAGCCGGTGCCGAGTTCGACAAGTTCGAAATCGCCGCGGATGGGGCCAAGTCCGATCCAGAGCAGGGCTCTGCCGGTGACCGAGGCAACGGTTGCCAGGATGACGGCAATCAATACCAGGCCGCCCAGTATGGCCAGGAAGGCAGCAAGCGACCGCATCAGTCGGTCAATCCGGTCAAACATCTCAAACCTCCCCCGGGATGGCTGTGCGCCATCTTGGACATCGCATGGCGAAAACCAAAGAGGGGTGTGACGGACCAGCCTGGCCTTGTAAAGGCCGGATGTCTGCGGATGAGCCGTCCAGGGTGTCCTGGATGCCGTTCCGGTAGCCAGTCAGCATGCAACTTGTTCCGGCAAGTTGAGCAGGACCGGCGCCGATGCCCCTCATTAGTATTCTTGATATGGCTCCGGCGGGGTTCGTCTTCGCAGACAAGCCCCGCCGGAGTTCAAAGGTCTCTCGATTACTTGGTGTACTTGGCGATCAGTTCCTGCGCCTTGGCGTAGAGCGCTTCGCCGTCGATGCCCTTGGCATCCATTTCATCGAACCAGTTGTCCCGCACGGTTTCGGCAACAGCCTTCCAGCGAGCCACTTCGGCTTCGTCCAGCACGATCATTTCATTGTCGGTGGCTTCGGCAATGGCGCGACCGCTGGCATCAAAGCCTTCCATGGTCTTGCCGGCATAGGCGGAGAATTCCGCACCGGTGTTGTCGTCCAGAACCTTCTTGAGGTCATCAGGAAGGCTGTCGTACTTGGCCTGGTTCATCGCCAGAACGAAGGCGGCGGTGTAAAGCGCCGTCCCGCCGGAAAACTCCGTGTGGGTGTCGACGAGTTCCGCAATCTTCAGTGACGGTGTGACTTCCCAGGGAATGACGGTGCCGTCAATCACGCCCTTGGAGAGGGCTTCCGGAATTGCCGGGACCGGCATGCCGACAGGCTCGGCGCCAAGTTCGGCGAGCAGGCCGTTGATGACGCGGGTCGGTCCGCGCAGCTTCTTGCCCTGCATGTCTTCAAGCTTGCGGATGCCTTCGCCCTTGGCGTGAATGACGCCGGGGCCGTGGACCCAGGTTCCGAGAATCTTGACGCCCTTGAATTCGGTGGCTTCCATGTCGGACTTGAACAGGTCCCAATAGGCCCGCGAAGTTGCTTCTGCGCTGGTCATGGTGAAGGGAAGTTCAAACACCTCGACGCTGGGGAAGCGGCCGGGGGTGTAGCCGGGAAGAGTCCAGACGATGTCGACAACGCCGTCGCGGGCCTGGTCCATCAGCTGGGGAGGCGTGCCGCCGAGCGACATCGCGGAGAACACCTCAACCTTGATGCGGCCGCCGGATTCGGTGCCTATCTTTTCTGCCCACGGAATGAGGATGCCGGCAGGGACGTTCGCCTGGGCCGGCAGGAACTGGTGCATGCGCAGGGTGACTTCCTGTGCAGCCGCGCCGATCGACGATGCGCCCATTGCGGAAAGCGCGAGTGCTGCAACTGCAGCGGATTTAAGGAAATTGCGTTTTTTCATGGTGTCCTCCCAAATAGGATTGCGGTTTGATTGCCGCGTCTTCCCCAGAAACTAGGGATATTTTTTGTAACTGCCTAGGGCCTGCGCGTATCACCACATCAGGCCTTAGGCCAAGGTTATGTCATTTCACAGTGCCATCCGGAAGCCAGCCATAATATGTGGCTTTCAGCCTTTCGGATAAGGTTATCTGCGTCCTCCAGTCTCAATAATCGACCGTCCGGTCAGTTTGTAGTTTGGAACCGGTTGGGCGGCAACAATTTTCTTGCTTCAGCCTGATCCGACAATGCTTCAGGCAGGGCAAGTCCGCCAGCCCAGGGTGATGTCGCCTTGCCGGACAGGCATCGTGCAGGGCTGCGCGGCGGGCGCTGGCGAAGCGGTTGAAGATTATTCCGAGTTTTGCGGTTGATCCTTTCTCAAAAAAGGAAAATGATGCCTTCAGGGTGAGTGAGGACTGTACACCCCAAGGAGGAATTTATGGCGAATGTATCGATGACCGTGAACGGGCGCTCCGTTTCCGGCCAGTGTGAGGACCGGACCCTTCTCGTCCAGTTCATCCGTGAAAATCTCGGACTTACCGGAACCCATGTCGGATGCGACACGTCCCAGTGCGGGGCCTGCGTGGTCCATGTCGATGGCAAGGCGGTCAAATCGTGCACCATGCTGGCTGCCCAGGCCGACGGCTCGGAGGTCGTGACCATTGAAGGCCTGTCGTCCGGCGGCGAATTGCATCCGGTTCAGGCAGCATTTCGGGAGCATCACGGCCTGCAGTGCGGATTCTGCACGCCCGGCATGATCATGTCGGCTGTCGACATGATCGAGCGGCATGGCGGCAAACTCGACGAGAAGACGGTGCGGCAGGAGCTGGAGGGCAACATCTGCCGCTGTACCGGCTACCACAACATCGTCAAGGCCGTGCTCGATGCCGCGTCCAAGATGGGCGAAGGCGCCAAGGTCGCAGCTGAATAGACATGCCTGATCAGGCAATGGCGAAAAGCTGCGGACACCGGGAATGACCGGGAGGTGGTCAAGGGATTGATGATCCGAATTGCACGGGCGGGGAGACATCCGCTGCCTTTGCCAGATTCTGATCCTGATCCGGCGCCACGACCGAGGATTTCCGTACCGGCTTTTTTCCATCACCCAACCGGAGGAGTTTGAGACATGGGAATGGAAGGCATTGGCGCCCGCGTGGCGCGCAAGGAAGACAAGCGGTTCATTACCGGCAAGGGCCGCTACACCGACGATATGGTCGTACCGGGCATGAAGCATGCCCACTTCATCCGTTCGCCGCACGCTCATGCGAAAATCAAGAACATCGATATTTCTGCCGCTGAAAAAATGCCCGGCGTGATCGGTATCCTCAACGGCAACCAGCTTGCCGAGGATGCAGTCGGCAACATCATCTGCGGCTGGATGATCCATTCCAAGGACGGCACGCCGATGAACATGGGCGCATGGCGCCCGCTGGCCCAGGACACGGTTCGCTATGTCGGTGACGCGGTCGCGGTCGTGGTGGCAGACACCAAGGCTCAGGCGCGTGATGCGGCGGAAGCTGTCGTCATCGACTATGAAACCCTGCCGGTGGTGACGACCGCGGTGGAAGCGCTCAAGGACGGTGCGCCGCAGCTCCATCCCGAGGCCAAGAACAATCTCATTTTCGACTGGGAGATTGGCGACAGCGCAGCCACCGATGCGGCAATTGCTTCGGCCGCACATGTCACCGAAATGAAGATCATCAACAACCGGCTGGTTCCCAACCCGATGGAACCGCGGGCTGCACTTGGCGTCTATGACGAAGGCGATGATCATTATACGCTCTGGACCACGTCACAGAACCCGCATGTGGCCCGGTTGGTGCTCAGCGCGTTCTACAACGTGGCGCCTGAAAACAAGCTTCGGGTGATCGCGCCTGACGTTGGCGGCGGCTTCGGCTCGAAGATCTACATCTACCCCGAGGAAATCGTCTGCCTGTGGGCTTCCAAGCGCACCGGCGTCCCGGTCAAGTGGAATTCGGACCGCACCGAGGCGTTCCTGACCGACGCGCATGGCCGTGATCATGTCTCGACGGTGAAGATGGCGTTTGATGCCGACAACAGGATCACCGGCTTCAAGGTCGACACGATTGCCAATCTCGGCGCCTACATGTCGCTGTTTTCGAGTTCGGTTCCGACCTATCTCTACGCGACCCTGCTGTCGGGCCAGTACAACATCCCGAACATCCACGCCAATGTGCGCACGGTCTATACCAACACGGTTCCGGTGGATGCCTATCGCGGTGCCGGTCGTCCGGAGGCCACCTACCTGGTCGAACGGACAATGGAGACTGCCGCGCGGGAGCTCGGCATCTCGCCGGCGGAACTGCGCAAGACCAACTTCGTGCGCGAGTTCCCGCATCAGACCCCGGTGATCATGTGCTACGACGCAGGTGATTTCGAGGCTTCGCTCAATGCGGCGATGAAAGCGTCCGATTATGCGGGCTTCCCGGCGCGCAAGGCCGAAGCCGAGAGCCGCGGCAAGCTGCGCGGTATCGGCATGAGCTGCTACATCGAAGCTTGCGGCATTGCGCCGTCGGCGGCGGTGGGGTCGCTTGGCGCCGGTGTCGGGCTCTGGGAGTCGGCCGAAGTGCGGGTCAATGCGGTCGGCACCGTTGAAGTTCTGACCGGCTCGCACAGCCACGGCCAGGGCCATGAAACCACCTTTGCCCAGCTGGTCGCCGACCGTTTCGGCGTTGGCATCGACACCGTTTCCATCGTTCATGGCGACACCGACAAGGTGCAGATGGGCATGGGCACCTACGGCTCGCGCTCGGGTGCGGTCGGCATGTCGGCGGTGGTCAAGGCGCTCGACAAGGTCGAGATCAAGGCCAAGAAACTCGCAGCACACCTTCTGGAAGCTGATGAAAGCGACATCGTCATCGAGAATGGCGAGCTCAAGGTCGCAGGCACGGACAAGAGCGTGCCTTGGTTCCAGATGGCACTGGCTGCCTATACCGCGCACAACATGCCCGAAGGCATGGAGCCGGGTCTGAAGGAAGGCGCGTTCTACGACCCGTCCAACTTCACCTTCCCGGCGGGCTGCTACATCTGCGAGGTGGAAGTCGATCCGGAAACCGGAAAGACCGAAATCATCCAGTTCGTGGCCGCCGATGATTTCGGCAAGATCATCAACCCGATGATCGTCGAGGGCCAGGTGCATGGCGGGGTGGCGCAAGGCATCGGCCAGGCGCTGCTGGAAGGAACGCATTATGATCCGGAAACCGGTCAGCTGCTGACGGCAAGCTACATGGATTACACCATGCCGCGCGCCGACGACCTGCCGTCGTTCCAGGTTTCGACCACGGAGACGGCCTGCCCGTCCAATCCGCTCGGAATCAAGGGGTGCGGAGAGGCCGGTGCAATCGGCTCTCCACCGGCGCTGATCAACGCCATCACCGACGCAATCGGCACCAATGACCTGACGATGCCCGCGACCCCGCAACGGGTCTGGGCAGCGCTCCGGTCAGCTCAGTAGGAAAGGGAGGCAGACACCATGTATGCAACCAACTATCACCGCGCCTCCTCGGTCGAGGATGCAGTCAAGCTGGCTTCGGCAAATGACGAGGCCAAGTACCTCTCCGGCGGACAAACCCTGCTTCCGACCATGAAGCAGCGGCTCGCCGCGCCTTCGGACCTGGTGGATCTCCGCCACGTTTCGAGCCTGAAGGGCATCACCGTCAGCGGTGGGTCCATCCGGATCGGGGCGGCGACGACCCACGCGGAAGTGGCAAGCTCGTCCGAGATTGCCGCGGCCTGCCCGGGGCTGGCTCACCTGGCTGCCCATATCGGCGATCCGCATGTCCGGCACATGGGCACCATCGGCGGCTCGATTGCCAACAATGACCCGGCGGCGGACTATCCGGCTGGTCTGATGGCGCTCAATGCCACGATCGTCACCAACAAGCGCTCGATCAGCGCCGATGATTTCTTTACCGGCATGTTCGACACGGCGCTCGATGATGGCGAACTGATCGTGGCGGTCGAGATCAACGCTCCGTCAAAATCGGGCTATGCCAAGTTCCCGAACCCCGCATCGCGCTATGCGATGACCGGGGTGTTCGTCGCCAAGCATGGCGATGGATCGGTGCGGGTGGCGGTCACCGGCGCGGGGTCCGACGGCGTGTTCCGCCAGGCGGACATGGAGCAGGCGCTGGCTTCCAACTTTTCCGCAGATGCGCTTGACGGCATCACGGTCGACGATTCCGACCTGATGGCGGACATCCACGCCTCTTCGGCCTACCGGGCGAACCTGGTCAAGGTGATGGCCAAGCGGGCAGTTGCCGCCGCGGCGGGCTGACAGGGCACGAAGCATCAACACTGGATACAGGGGCGGGTCTTCGGATCCGCCCTTTTTCATCGAAGAGAAAACTCAGGCTGACTTTCGCAGCAACTCCGCCGCGGCCCTGCGGGCGTCCTGATCGGCAGCGTAAACATCGTCAATGGACAGGGCCTCGCGTCCATCATCGAGCCGGTTCATGACGGAGGCGACGATATCGGCGATGTCGAGAAAGCCGGTTTGGCCGGCAATGAAGGCTTCGAGTGCTGCTTCCTTTGCGCCGTTGAGGACCGCGCCCTGAAGGCCGCCGCGCTGCATGGCGGTGCGGGCGAGGCCGAGCGCGGGAAAGCGGTTTTCGTCGGGGGCGAAGAAATCGAGACGGGCGAGCCTGGCAAAATCAAGCCGTTCGATCGGCAGGTTGGCGCGGCGGGGGTGGCTTATGGCGTAACCGATCGCATGGCGCATGTCAGGCGCACCAAGCTGGGCAAGGACCGAGCCGTCCGAATAACCGACCATAGAGTGGATAATGGACTGCGGATGGACGATGACCTCGATCTGTTCAGGCTTGACCCCGAACAGATGCCGGGCCTCGATCATTTCCAGCGCCTTGTTGAACATCGACGCGCTGTCGATCGAGATCTTGATTCCCATCGACCAGTTGGGGTGCGCGGCGGCGACTTCAGGGGTGACGGCGGCCATCTGCTCGCGGGTAAAATCGCGGAACGGTCCGCCCGATGCGGTCAGGATGATCCGTTCGACGGCGTGGCGCTGGTTTTCTTCCAGCACCTGGAAAATCGCATTGTGCTCGCTATCGACCGGCAACAGCTTGCCACCACCGCGGGTGATTGCGGCAGTGAAGAGATCACCGGCGGATACCAGGCATTCCTTGTTGGCCAGCGCGATGTCGGCGCCGTTCGCAGCCGCGGCAAGTGTCGGCGCCAGGCCCGCAATGCCGACGATGCCGGCAATCAGAAGATCGGTGTTCCGTGCTCCGGCTTCGATCAGCGCCGCGGGACCGGCGCCGGTCTCGATGCCAGATCCGGCCAGCGCGGCTTTCAGGTCAGCATAGCGGTCGGGGTCCGCGGTCACGGCGAAACCGGCACCGGTTTGCCGCGCCTGTTCGGCCAGCAGCTCGATGTTTCCCATTCCGGTGATGGCCGGCACTTCAAACGCGTCCCGGCCACCGAGGTGGTCCATGATATCGAGCGTGTTGCGGCCGATAGAGCCTGTCGCCCCGAGAATGGAGATGCGGCGTTTGCTGGTCGGGGTGCTATTGTTCATAGTTTACCGTGGATGGCTCGGGGTTTGCGGTCAAACGCGTGGCGCCGGCGAACGGCCGTTGAGATCAAGCAATTCGACGAACAGGGCGGAATGGTCAAGGTTGCCACCGTCAAGTTCGGTCATCAAACGCACGAAACGGTCGCGAACCGCCTCGACCATGGGCAGCCTGATGCCAAGATGCCCTGCTTCCAGAAGCACATTGTCGAGATCCTTGATCTGCACGGATACACGGCCCCGGGGAGCGAAGTCGTTTGCCTGCATGCGCTGCCCGTGCACCTGCAGGATCGTCGAATCGGCGAAGCCGCCGGCAAGGGCCGAACGGAAGGCCTCGAGATCGCCGCCACCTTCCGAGACCAGCAACGTGGCTTCGGAAATGGCGCCGATGGCGATGCCGACGATGGCCTGGTTGGCAAGCTTGGCGAGTTGTCCGGCTCCGCTTGGACCGACCCGGACGGCGCGGCCCATGGCGCTGAGCAGGCCTGAAGCATTGTCGAACACCTGCTGGTCGCCACCGGCCATGATCGCCAGCGTTCCCGCTTCGGCGCCGCCGGTGCCGCCGCTGACCGGCGCATCGAGGTGAAAAACACCCAGACGGGAGAGGCGTTCAGCATGGGCACGGGCCTGGCCCGGCTGGATCGAGCTCATGTCGATGACGGTTGCGTCGGGGGAGATGGCCTCGGCGACGCCGGTTTCAAACAGGACATGGCCGACGACAGTGCCATCGGTCAGCATGGTGATGATGTGGCTTGCACCCTTGACCGCATCCGCGGCGCTGGCAGCCACAAGGGCGCCTTCGCCGGCAAGTGGCGCGGCTTTCGACGCATCGCGGTTCCAGACCGTCAGCTTGTGCCCTGCGCCAAGCAGCTGCCGCGCCATCGGCAGGCCCATCAGTCCAGTGCCGAGCAATGCAATCGATGTCGTCATGTCTGGCTTCCCCTCACGCATGCCATGATGTCTGGCAGCAGTACAGATGCCAGGGCGGCGTGGCAATTTCCAATCCCGGTTTGAGTCTCGATCTGGCTTGAAGTAAATGCCTATACAATAGTCATTTTGCCTCATAACGTGGTCAGTATGAATGAGTCCCAAACCCTTGACAGCCGGTATTCCTGGACGCGGCTGGGCGTGACCCTTGCCATTGCCGTGCTCGGCAATGTCGGCATGTGGTCGATCATTGTCATTATGCCGGCGGTGCAGGCGGAATTCGCCATCGCCCGGGCCGATGCGTCGCTGCCCTACACACTGACCATGATTGGTTTTGCGCTGGGCAACCTGGCGATCGGGCGCGCCGTCGACCGGTTCGGCGTGACGATTGCGCTGATCGGTTCGGCGCTGACCATGGCTGCGGGGTTCGGTCTCGCGGCTGTCAGCAATTCGGTCGTGATGCTGTCGGCCATGCAGTTCATTGTCGGGTTCGGCACTGCGGTGGGGTTCGGGCCGCTGATTGCCGATATCTCGCACTGGTTCTATCGGCGACGGGGCATTGCCGTGGCGATCGCGGCGAGCGGCAACTACCTTTCCGGGGCGATCTGGCCGCTTTTGCTGAGCGGTGTGCTGAGCGATTACGGCTGGCGCGCCGCCTATACGGTGCTTGCGATCGTGCCGGTGGTGCTGATGATCCCGCTGGCGCTGCTGCTCAGGCGCCGGATTCCGGAAGAGGCAACGGCGCATGCCAACCGGCTGTCGCTGGCCAATGCGCGCTCGGTCCGGTTTTCGCCGACCGCGCTGCAATGGATGCTGGGATTGGCCGGCATCGGCTGCTGCGTGGCGATGTCCATGCCGCAGGTTCATATCGTGTCCTACTGCGCGGACCTGGGTTACGGCCCGACGGTCGGCGCCGAGATGCTGTCGCTAATGCTGATGGGCGGTGTCGTCTCGCGGTTGGTGTCAGGGCTGATCGCCGACCGGCTCGGCGGGGTGATGACGCTCTTGATCGGTTCGACGCTGCAGTGCATCGCCCTATTCCTGTACCTGCCGTTTGACGCGATGGTGCCGCTCTACATCGTCAGCCTGATCTTCGGCCTGTCGCAGGGCGGAATCGTGCCGAGCTATGCGCTGATCGTGCGCGAATACCTTCCGGCGAAAGAGGCCGGCGCAAGGGTCGGATTCGTCATCATGGCGACCATCGTCGGCATGGCGCTGGGCGGCTGGATGTCGGGCTGGATCTACGATCTGACCGGATCCTACCAGGCGGCGTTCCTCAACGGGATCGCCTGGAACTTCCTCAATATCGGCATCATGACGGTGATCCTGCTCAAGTCGCGCACGAGACGCGGCGAGGCCGTGCCGGCGTAAGGAAGTGCTGATCCGGATCTGATTCGGGGATTGTCTTCAGGCAGTTTGGTGATCCCGGCAGGATTCGAACCTGCGACACCAGGATTAGGAATCCTGTGCTCTATCCCCTGAGCTACGGGACCACGCGGAAATCTGCATACAGAAACGGAGGGCGGACTTCAACAACCGATGCTGACGCGATCGCAGGAAGCGGGCAAACCGGCGGCGTTTTGCATGAGGCCGCCGGTTTGCCGGGGTTCAATCAGGCGGCGAGCGCCTTTTCGGCGAGCTTGACCCAGTAGGAGACGCCGACCGGAATGGCGTCGTCGTTGAAATCATAGGCCGGGTGATGCAGGCCTGCGGTATCGCCATTGCCCATGAAGATGAAGGCGCCGGGGCGGGCTTCGAGCATGAAGGAGAAATCCTCGCCACCCATTGTCGGCGGCTGTTCGCGTTCGACCATTCCGGGACCGGCAATGCTTTCGGCGATGTCGGCGGCGAAATCGGTCTCGTCGGCGTGGTTGAATGTCACCGGGTAATTGCGCAGGTAATTGACCGAACCTTCCGCGCCGTGGGCGGCGGCGACGCCCTGGACGATCTCGGTGATCCGGGTTTCCGCCAGATCCCGCATTTCGGGTGAAAGGGTGCGGACGGTGCCGGCCAGCTCAACCGTTTCGGGGATGATGTTGTAGGCGGAGCCGCCGATGAACTTGGTGATCGAGACAACGACCGATTCCAGCGGATTGGCGTTGCGCGAGGCAATCGACTGCAGCGAGGAAACGATGGCCGAGGCGGCGACGATCGGATCGATTGTCTGGTGCGGCATCGCCGCATGGCCGCCGCGGCCCTTGATGGTGACGTCGAATATGTCGGTCGCCGCCATGATCGGTCCCTTGCGGATGGCGAACTGGCCAACAGGCAGGCCCGGCAGATTGTGCATGCCGAAAACCTTGGTAATGCCGAAGCGTTCCATCATGCCGTCATTGACCATCTCGCGGCCGCCGGCACCGCCTTCTTCGGCAGGCTGGAAAATCACGGCGACGGAGCCGGTGAAGTTGCGGGTCGCGGCAAGGTGGCGGGCAGCGCCGAGCAGCATGGCGGTATGGCCGTCGTGACCGCAGGCATGCATCTTGCCGGGTGTGCGCGATGCCCAGGGGACACCGGTGATCTCGTTGATCGGCAGTGCATCCATGTCGGCGCGCAGGCCGATGGCGGGGCCGTTGCCGCCGGGGCGGCCGTGAATGATGCCGACAACGCCGGTGCGGCCGATGCCGGTGACAACTTCATCACAGCCAAATGACTTGAGCTTGTCGGCAACGAAGGCTGCCGTGTTGTGCACGTCGTAAAGCAATTCCGGATCGGCATGAAGCGTACGGCGCCATGTTGTGACTTCGTCCTTCATTGAAACAACATCATCGACAAGCTGCATTTGATACCCCTATGGCTTCGTGATTGTTATGTCCGGCAAAACGGGAAAACCTGATATCGCCTTTTGCCATCTACCTGCCATATAGGCTAAGTAGGGGATCATGACGAGTGAAAAGCGGTGCATGTGCGACTGCGAACAGGCCGCCGAGAAGCCCAGTCGCATCGAAAAGCCGCTTGAAACATTGCAAAATCGGAAGCCCGGAATGAGCTTTTTGTTACAGTCGCGACGGATAGGCGCAGCATTGGCGGTTCTGGTGCTGGCAGCGGCGACCTCAGCCGGTGCGCTGGCCAATCCGAAGATCGCCGTTGACGTGAATTCGGGCCGTGTCATTGAACACGAGGATGCGTTTCAACGCTGGTATCCGGCGTCGCTGACAAAACTCATGACGATCTACGTCGTCTTCAACAGGGTCAGGTCAGGCCAGATGACGATGCAGACGCCGGTGGTCATGTCGGTTCATGCCGCCAAGGAACCGCCGAGCAAGATGTATTTCAGGCCGGGAGAACGGTTCCCGCTGGATTCGGCGCTCAAGTACCTGATGATCAAGTCCGCCAATGATGTTGCTGTGGCAATTTCCGAGGCTGTATCGGGCACGGAGGAAGCGTTTGTCCGGGAGATGAACGCGGCCGCGCAGAAGCTGGGCATGACCTCGACGCGGTTCATCAATCCCAACGGACTGCCCGGTGAAGGCCAGTACACGACGGCCCATGACATGGCGCTGCTGGCGGTGGCGCTGCGGCGCGAGTTCCCGGAATTTGCGCATTATTTTGCCTATGAGGGCTTCGCCTACGGCAAGAAGTCCTACACCAATTACAATCTGCTGATCGGCCGGTTTCCCGATGCCGACGGCATGAAGACCGGGTTTATCTGCGCCTCGGGTTTCAACCAGGTCTCGTCGGCGACCCGCAAGGGAAAAACCGTGGTCAGCGTGGTGTTGGGCGCGGCCTCGCAAGAGGAGCGGGCGGAGGAATCCGCGCGGTTGCTTCACAAGGCGCTGACGACGACGGCCTGGGGTGGCTCGACACTCTACAATCTCCGGCCATACGGTGAAGGCCGTGACCGGGTGGCGGATATCTCCGGCAGCATCTGCACGGCCGAAGCGCGCGCTGCACGATACGAGGGCCGCGATGTCGAAGGCAAGATGGTGCTCGATTCCCCTTACCTGGTGCCGATGACGCGCAAGCCGCGGCTGGTGCAGGCCCCGGCCGGACTTCCGCGTGCAAGTGTCGAAGTCGCGTTGTCGCGGGTTCCGATTCCGGTACCACGTCCGGGCGGCACGCTTTCAGGCCAGGCCGAACCATTCGCGGCGTCCGCGTTCACCGCGCCGGCCAAGGCCGCCGAGGTTGTGCCGCTGAGGCCGAGTGTGCCGATTCCGGTTCCGCGTCCGGAAATCTGACCATGAAACACCCCTGCCGATGAGTGCCGAACACCAAGCCGCACCCGCGTGGAGCGCTCCGCGCGGTGTGCCCGTGTCGATCCTGACCGGCTTCCTGGGAGCAGGCAAGACAACATTGCTCAATCGCCTCATCGGCGATCCGTGGCTCAGCGACGCGGCTCTTATCATCAATGAATTCGGCGATGTCGGCATCGACCACCTGCTGGTCGAAAGCTCGAGCGATGGCGTGATCGAATTGTCCGACGGCTGTTTGTGCTGCACCGTGCGCGGCGAATTGGTGGATACGCTGGCAGACCTGATGGACCGGA
The DNA here is from genome assembly GCF_038900095.1 of Hoeflea sp. AS16. Classification (NCBI taxonomy): domain Bacteria; kingdom Pseudomonadati; phylum Pseudomonadota; class Alphaproteobacteria; order Hyphomicrobiales; family Rhizobiaceae; genus Hoeflea; species Hoeflea sp. AS16. The sequence continues at coordinate 186,566 of NZ_JBBMQQ010000002.1, forward strand.
TGCAGACGGGACGTATCCGGCCGTTCTCGCGGGTGGTGATCGAAACCACCGGACTGGCCGACCCGGTGCCGGTGATGCAGTCGGTGATCGGTCATCCGGCGCTTGGCCAATCCTACCGGCTCGAGGGTCTGGTGACAGTGGTCGATGCGGTCAATGGCCTTGCGACGCTGACGGAGCACGAGGAAGCGCGCCGGCAGGTTGCCGTGGCCGATACGATCGTTGTTTCCAAAACAGCGATTGCGGAGAACTGGGACGAACTCGGCTCACGGCTCGAGACGCTCAATCCGCTGGCACGGGTGATCCGCGCCGAAGATCCGGAGCTGACGGCGCAAGGCCTTTTCAACACCGGCGCCTATGATCCTGTCGCGCACAGCCTGGATGTGGCGCGGTGGCTGAGTGCGGGGCAGGACGATCATGCCCACGATCATCACGGGCACGGGCATGACCACAGCCACGGACACGGGCACGGGGCAGCCCATGCGCATGACGTGAACCGGCACGACCAGCATATCCGGGCGGACTCGATGATATTCGAGAAGCCGATCACGCCCGAGGCGCTGGCGATGTTTCTTGACCTGTTGCGGTCGGCTCACGGACCGAACCTGCTGCGGATGAAAGGCATCATCAAGCTGTCGGATGATCCGTCGCGGCCGCTGGTGCTGCATGCGGTGCAGGCGCTGATGTCCGAACCGGTGCGGCTTCCGGCCTGGCCGGAAGGGGCCAGGGACGAGACAAGGCTGGTGGTGATCACGCGGGACATGCCGGAAGGCTTTATTGCCGAGCTGTTTTCGTCCTTTGCGGGCGAGCCGGGGATTGGACGGCCCGACCGGGATGCGCTGACCGGCAACCCGCTGGTGATTCCCGGCATGCCGGCACGGCGCTAACGCCGCCTGGCCGCAACATCGAGCTGACCGGGATCAGCCTTTTTCGATGACGAAGACATGCCCGCCCTCAACCGGGGCGTTGCTGATCAGTTGATGCCCGTCCTCGCGGCAGTAGTGCGGAATGTCGATCACTGCCAGCGGATCGGTGGTTTCAATCCGGATCTGCGTGCCGCTGGCAAGGGCCCGCATGTGTTTGCGGGTCTTGAGAACGGGAAGCGGACATTTCAGGCCGCGAAGATCCAGCACGGTTTCGTTGCCGCTACTCAATTGCTGCTCCAGATTTTCCAGAACGGCTTGCTGGACTGGCTGGCCTGCTGCGCCGGTCCGGCATTGGCGGCTGATGATGGAAGGTCAGGATTTGGCGTGGGGACCGGTACACCCGGTGACGCGGGAGCGGCCACGACCGGGGTCGTGGTTTCGCCCGAAGCCGCAGCCTGTGAAGCCGTGGCACCATCCGGGGCAGCTGGTGCCGAGCCCGGGGTCAGGGCCTTGAGCGGATTGCCGGTCGAAAACAGGCTGAGCACCGGAATGGCGGGAGCTTGCCCGCCATTGGCAGCGATCCGCGCCGCCTTTTCGGCTTCGCGCTCTGCCCTCCGTGCTTCGGCTTCGGCCCGGGCCTCATTGGCGGCTATCTGGTTGGCTTCCTCGCGGTCGTACTTGGCGACCGCTTCGACGAAGTTCTTGTTCCAGCTCTTTTGGTAGGCGTGGTAGGCGGATGCCAGCGTGGGCGGGACGCTTGCCGGAGGGCAGGTCGCATTGGCGACGAAGGCTGCGTTGTCGATCTGCGGGACCTGATTGAAAACATATTGCCGCTCGCAGACATCAACCTTTGGCGGCCGCTTGGTCAGCTCGAAATGGTCGTAGCCGACCTTCAGCATTTTCCAGAACTCGAAATGTTCGCTGTCGCGGTGCCGGGCCATGTTTTCGGGCGTCATGCGGAACGGCAGCGCCTCGACCAGAAAGTACTCCTGTCCGCCCTTGAAGGCGTCGCGGGCGAAACCGTAGATTTCCAGAACCTGTTCGTCGGTCATCGAGTAGCAGCCGGCCGAAGAGCAGGCGCCATGAACCATCAGGTTGGAGCCGGTGCGGCCGTAGGACCGGTCGTAGCTGTTCGGGTAGCCCATGTTGAAGGACAGGTAATAGCTGGAATTCGGATTCATCTGGTAGGGATAAATCCGGTAGTAGCCTTCGGGCGCCTGGCGGTCGCCTTCCTTGAACTTGGGTCCGAGCTTGCCCGACCATTTGCAGATCTCGTAGGAGGCAATGATGTCGAAGCGGCCGTTGCCCTTCTGCTTCCAGACCTCGAGAATCCCCTCTTCCTTGAAAATCCGCATCATGATCGGCGACCGCGTGCTCATGTCGTTCGCCTTCATCTTGTTGACGAGCTTGGCGGGCAGCGGGTGTTCGACCTTGTTGGAGACGGAATCGAGCGCGTCCTGACAACCGTAGAGGCCCAGGAGCAGGACAGGCAGGAAACGCAGCGTTCGTATCGGTGTCATGGGGACTCTTGGACTTTGCAGTTGCCAGTTCCGGGGCATTCTGACCACTCGGGGAGCGATCTCAGGCCGGGCATTTGATCGCAATATTTACACCAACATGGTTCATGAAGCATTACCGTTTCAGCTTCGGCGGCGTGCGGCAAGCCGATTTTGCCGACATGCGTGGCTGTCTGTCCACATCGCGTCCGGCGTGGAATTGCTGCTGCCCGTGTCAGCTTCATATCAGTCATCGGCCGCGTGACGTCCACGCGGCTGATGAGCGGATTGCTTTATTGGCGTGTCAAATGTGGCCCCAGTGGGGCGGCCGTCAGCCGATGTGACGGCCGATCTCGAGGAACTTCTTGCGGCGATCGGCGCGCAACTCGTCGCCGGAGCGTCCCGACATTTCTTCCAGTGCGGCCGAAATCTTGTCGCCGGCGCGCGCGATCACGCTTTCGGGATCGCGATGGGCGCCGCCCACGGGTTCAGGAATGATGCCGTCAATGACACCCAGAGAAAGCAGGTCTTCCGCGGTGATCTTCATCGAGGTGGCCGCATCGCGTGCCCGTGTCGGATCGCGCCAGAGGATCGAGGCGGCACCTTCGGGGGAGATAACGGAATAGATCGAATGCTCGAGCATGAAGACCCGGTTGCCGGTGGCGATGGCGATGGCCCCACCCGAACCACCTTCGCCGATGATGATCGAGATCAGCGGGGCGCGCAGATTGAGGCAGGTTTCGGTCGAGCGGGCGATGGCTTCGGCCTGGCCGCGTTCTTCCGCGCCGACGCCGGGATAGGCGCCTGCGGTATCGACAAGGGTGATGACGGGAAGCTGAAACCGGTCGGCCAGTTCCATGATGCGGATTGCCTTGCGATAGCCTTCAGGCCGCGCGGAACCGAAATTGTGCCGGATGCGGGTTTTCGTGTCGTGGCCCTTTTCCTGACCGATAACCACAACCGGCTGGCCGCGGAAACGGGCAAAGCCTGCCTGGATGGCGGCGTCTTCGGCGAATTTGCGATCCCCGGCGAGCGGAGTGAACTCATCGAACAAGGTCTCGGCATAGTCCTTGAAATGCGGCCGGTCGGGATGCCTTGCAACTTGCGTTTTCTGCCATGGGTTGAGCTTGCCATAGATCTCGGCCATCGCATCGCGGGCCCTGGTTTCGAGCCGGGCGATTTCATCGCCTGTGTCGATGCTCTCGTCCTCACCGGCGAGTTTCCTCAATTCGAGGATCTTGCCTTCCAGGTCGGAGATCGGTTTTTCGAAATCAAGATAATTGTGCATTGAGTTTTTCCACGCGGGCCATCGCATTTTTCGTCGTCACGACCAGTCAAGCCTAGTCTGACATGTCTGTCACGCATTCATTTGGCGTGTTGCGAGCGGGCTTAATCGCGACTTTTTGTGGCTTTTGCAAGGGGGTGATGTTCATTGACCAATTGCCGCAGGCGCTCATCGAGCACATGCGTGTAGATTTGGGTGGTGGATATGTCGGCATGACCCAGCAATTCCTGGACAGCACGCAGATCGGCGCCGCCGGCCAGCAAATGGCTGGCGAAAGCATGGCGCAGCACATGCGGCGAGATTTTTGCAACCGGGATGCCGGCGCGAGCGGCAACCTCTTTGAGTTCACGGGCAAAAACCTGGCGCGAGAGATGCCCTTCTGCGGAATTTGCCGGAAACAGAAAGCCGGCTTCCTCGGCGGTTTCACCAATGGCGGCCAGCCAGGCATCGAGGGCAGCGCGGGAGGGGCGTGACATCGGCACCATGCGTTCCTTGGCGCCTTTTCCCCGAATGACCAGAAACCGGCCATCATCGGCAAGGACGCGGTAGGGAAGGCTGACCAGTTCGCTGACCCGCATTCCGGTGGCGTAGAGCAGCTCCAGCAGCGCCCGGAAGCGGATGCGCCGCAATGCTTCTTCCTTGTCCTGTGTCAGGGTGATGTCGGTTTCAGCCTGGGCCAGCAGCCGGGAGACATCTTCTATGCTGAGCACTTTTGGCAGGGAACGGGCCTTGCGCGGCGAATCGACGACACTGGTCGGATCGTCGTTGCGCAAACCCTCGGCGTGCAGGAACTTGTAGAACTGGCGCAGCGCGGAAAGCCGCCGGGCCTGGGACGCGGGTGAGAAGCCTCGGGCTGCCAGATCGCTGATCACGCCGCGGATGTCATCGGCCCTGGCCTTGACCAGCGTGGTGCCGAGCGACCTGAGCACGGCGGAGGCGTCATCAAGGTCGCGGCGATAGGCTTCAAGCGTGTTCTCGGCCGCACCGCGCTCCGCACTCATCATCTCGAGGAACGCTTCTGCGTTGGCGGCGCTGAGATCGCGCATGACTTGCAAGGTTCCTGTCAGTTGTTGAGTTTTTCGGTCGGGACGCGCACGGTGACCTCACGGTCCACCGGTTCAACATAGACCACCAATGCGAACATGGCGCCGTAGACGATACCGGCAAGCACGGCGCACAGGAACAGGAACCGAAACAGGGATGGCATGGGCACTCCGGCGAACTGGTAATGGTGGTGTTATGCGGCAGCGGGCGCTTCGTTTCAAGGCCGACAGGCAAACCGGCGCATGCTTGACGCGCAGACGGACATGGCCAATAGAAGGCTCGGATCAATGGCCTGAGGGCGGGGAAGAACGTTGACGCAATCGCAGGCTATCGCGCTGGAACAGGATATCGAGAAGGCGCGGCGTGTGCTTGGCCAACGCAATCTGGTGTTTGTCGGGCTGATGGGAGCCGGCAAATCCGTCATCGGCCGGCTGGTGGCGCAGATGCTCGAGATCCCGTTCGTCGATTCCGATCACGAGATCGAGCGGGTTTCCCGCATGACGATCCCGGAACTGTTCGAAGCATACGGAGAGCCCGAGTTCAGGGCGCTGGAAGCCCGCGTGATCAAGCGGTTGCTGAGAACCGGGCCTCGCGTGTTGTCGACCGGCGGTGGCGCGTTCATGAATGACACCACCCGCGCGATGGTGCTGGCCAATGGATTGTCGGTTTGGCTGAAAGCGGATCTCGATGTGTTGTGGGCACGGGTTTCGAAGCGGGACTCACGACCGCTTCTGAAAACCGCCAATCCCAGGCAGACGCTTTCCGATCTGCTCGATCAGAGATATCCGGTCTATGCCAAGGCCGACGTGACAGTGCAATCGCGTGATGACGACAAGGAAATTATCGCCGCTGAAACAGTTATTGCGCTCGCGCGGCTGGACAGCGGCCAGGAAACGGTGCCGAAATTATGAGCCAGACACTTCCCCGTGAAACCGTTCGCGTTGATCTCGGCGAGCGCAGCTATGACATCGTGATCGGCCCGGGATTGATTGCCCAGGCGGGCGCGGAGATCGTGGTACGCAAGCCCGGTGCGCGCTGCGCCGTTGTGACAGACCGCAATGTGGCCGCGGTGCATCTGGACGCGCTGCTCGAGAGCCTGGCCAAAAGTGGTGTGGAGGCGGCTCCGCTGGTGCTTGAGCCTGGCGAAAAGACCAAGAGGTTCGACGAGCTGGTGCATGTCTGCGACCATGTGCTGGGTGCCCGGCTGGAACGGGGGGATGCGGTGCTGGCGCTGGGCGGCGGCGTGATCGGCGACCTTTCGGGATTCGCCGCCGGGATCGTCCGGCGCGGCATGGGCTTCATCCAGGTTCCGACCAGCCTGCTGGCACAGGTGGATTCTTCGGTTGGCGGCAAGACCGGGATCAATTCGTCGCATGGCAAGAACCTGATCGGGGTGTTTCACCAGCCCGAGCTGGTGCTGGCCGATACCGACGTGCTCGACAGCTTGCCGATCCGGGAATTCCGGGCCGGTTATGCCGAGGTGGCGAAATACGGGCTGATCGACCGGCCCGAGTTCTTTGCCTGGCTCGAGCAAAACTGGCGTGAGGTGTTTTCAGGCGGGCCGGCGCGGATCAGGGCCATTGCCACCGGCTGCCAGGCGAAAGCCGAGGTTGTGGCCGCCGATGAACGTGAACACGGTGCACGGGCGCTGCTCAATCTCGGCCATACATTTGGCCACGCGCTGGAAGCGGCAACCGGTTATGACGGGCGGCGCCTGGTGCATGGCGAGGGTGTGTCGATCGGCATGGTGCTGGCACATGAGTTTTCCGCGCGGATGAACCTTGCAAGTCCGGACGATGCTGCCAGGGTGCAGCACCATCTGCACGAGGTTGGCTTGCCGACCCGGATGTCGGATATTGAAGGTGAGCTGCCTGCGACCGATATACTGATGAAACACATCGGGCAGGACAAGAAGGTGCAGCGCGGTGCGTTGACCTTTATTCTGACGCGCGGCATCGGCCAGTCCTTTATTGCCGACAACGTGCCGGCAGATGAAGTGTTTCGGTTCCTTGAGGAAAAGCGGGCATCATGATCCTGGAAACAATAGGCGCAATCGTTAGTGAACATGGCCTGACCATCCTGGCGATTTTGGTATTGATCGGGCTGTCGGGTTTCTTTTCGGGATCCGAGACGGCGCTGACGGCGGCATCGCGTGCCCGCATGCATACGCTCGAGACCAATGGCGACGCGCGGGCAGCCACCGTCAACACGCTGATCGAGCGCAAGGACAGGCTGATCGGAGCCCTGCTGATCGGCAACAACCTCGTCAACATTCTCGCCTCGGCGCTGGCAACCAGCGTGCTGTTGTCGATTTTCGGCGATTCGGGCGTTGCGGTGGCAACCCTGACCATGACCCTGCTGCTGGTGATCTTCGCTGAAGTGCTGCCGAAGAGCTGGGCGATTTCGACTCCGGACCGGTTCGCGATGGCCGTGGCGGGCGTGGTCAAGGCCTTCGTTGTCGTGGTTGGTCCGTTGTCGAGCTTCGTCAACTGGATCGTGCGCAACATCATGTCGCTGTTTGGCGTCACCTTCGCATCGGAAACCTCGATGCTGTCGGCGCATGAGGAAATCCGTGGCGCGGTTGATCTGCTGCATCGCGAGGGATCGGTGATCAAGGCGGATCGCGACAGGCTGGGCGGCGTGCTTGATCTGGGCGAACTGGAAGTTTCGGACGTGATGATCCACCGGACGTCAATGCGGATGCTCAATGCCGACGAAACGCCTGAAGCCAATGTCCGGGCGGTTCTCGAAAGTCCCTACACCAGGATGCCGATCTGGCGCGGATCGACCGACAACATCATCGGCATCGTTCACGCCAAGGACGTCTTGCGGGTGCTTGCGGAAGTGTCAAACGAGCCGCACCGCATGGATGTGGTCAAGATCGCCCAGAAGCCATGGTTCGTGCCTGACACCACCAGCGTGCCGGATCAGCTCAATGCATTTCTGAGGCGCAAGGCCCATATTGCCATCGTCGTGGATGAGTATGGCGAGGTGGAAGGGCTGGTGACGCTGGAGGACATTCTCGAGGAGATTGTCGGCGATATCACCGACGAGCATGACACCGAGGTCCAGGGCGTCAGGCAGGAGGCCGACGGCTCGATTGTCGTTGACGGCTCGGTTCCGATTCGCGACCTCAACAGGGCGCTCGACTGGACGTTGCCCGATGACGAGGCAACAACGGTGGCGGGTCTGGTGATCCATGAATCCCAGACCATTCCGGAAGAGAAGCAGGCGTTCACGTTCCACGGCAAGCGCTTCATCGTGATGAAGCGGGACCGGAACCGGATTACTCGGCTGAGAATCCGGCCGATGGACAAGGGCTGAGCTTGCCGCTTTCCGCCGTCAGGTGATAGATGGCGCCGAGGCGCGGGGAGATTACCAGCGGGTCGGTTCGCCAGGGGCAGACGCTTCAACCGCCATGGCATGCAGCCCGCTTTCGAGTTCATCCTTGAGCAATGCGTTGACGGCGCGGTGGCGCTCGACACGGCTCATGCCCGTAAATGCCGGTGACACGATGCGGATGCGGAAATGGGTTTCGCCGGTGCCGTCGAAAGCATCGTGATGATCGCTGCCTGAATGATGATGCCCGGCGTGCAGGTGGCTTTCGTTGATCACAACCAGCCGTTCGGGAACAAATTTTTCTGTCAGAGCTGTTTCAATGCGGTTCTGGCGGGACATGACGATGCTCCTGGGGTATCTTGCGCGGTCACAAAATTTGTCTGTTGCAATTTGCGTAGTGGCATTCGAAGTCGAGACGGGGTACGCAGCTTGAATCACCCTTGTCAATCCTTGTTCGCAAACCTGTAGAGCTCCATAACTGTCGATATGAAACTGGATTCCAAATATTTTGACCGCATCCGGGTCCGCCGCAAGGGCGCACGCCCGGTCGAGCCCGAGACGCCGGAATGTCAATGGGACGGATGCACCAAGCCTGGTACACACCGTGCTCCTGTGGGGCGCGATGCCGAAGGGCAGTACTTCATGTTCTGCGTTGATCACGCACGCGAGTACAACAAGGGCTACAACTACTTTTCGGGCCTCTCCGACGGCGAGATTGCGCGCTACCAGAAAGAGGCACTGACCGGACACCGGCCGACCTGGAAGATGGGCGTTGACCGTTCGGCGGGCAGCGGGCCGACGCAATCGACTGCGAAATCCGGTTCTGCCGGCGCCCAGGCGCGGATGCGCGATCCGCACGGGTTTTTCAACGAGACCCGCCCCAACCGGCCGGTCCGTGCGCGCAAGCTCAAGTCGCTCGAGTCGAAGGCGTTCGATACGCTTGGTCTGGCCGCAAATGCGACATCCGCAGAGATCAAGACCCGTTACAAGGATCTGGTCAAACAACACCACCCAGACGCCAATGGCGGCGACCGCGGTTCGGAAGACCGTTTTCGCGCCGTCATCCAGGCCTACCAATTGTTAAAGCAGTCTGGTTTCTGCTAAGCGAAGAGTCTAAAGCAGGATCGGACAGGAAAGACGGCCCGCGGGCTTATTAAGCCAGGCCTTGGAGACATGATGAGCAAGATCGACCTCGACATCACCAACCTGCCAGACACCACCGTCAACGTGCGTGAGGTGTTCGGCATCGATTCGGACATCAGTGTCCCGGCCTACAAGGAGCGGGACGCCTATGTGCCTGACCTTGACCCGGACTACCTGTTCGACCGTGACACCACGCTCGCCATTCTGGCCGGGTTTGCCCACAACCGCCGCGTGATGGTGTCGGGCTACCACGGCACCGGCAAGTCGACCCATATCGAACAGGTCGCAGCGCGGCTCAACTGGCCCTGCGTGCGCGTCAACCTCGACAGCCACGTCAGCCGTATCGACCTCGTCGGCAAGGATGCGATTGTCGTCCGCGAAGGCATGCAGGTCACCGAATTCAAGGATGGTATCCTGCCCTGGGCGTACCAGCACAATGTCGCTCTGGTATTCGATGAATACGATGCCGGCCGTCCGGACGTGATGTTCGTGATCCAGCGGGTGCTGGAATCATCGGGCCGCCTGACGCTGCTTGACCAGAGCCGCGTCATCCGGCCGCACCCTGCGTTCCGCCTGTTCGCCACCGCCAACACGGTTGGCCTTGGCGATACCACCGGGCTCTATCACGGCACCCAGCAGATCAACCAGGCGCAGATGGACCGCTGGTCGATCGTGACCACGCTGAACTATCTGCCGCATGACCAGGAGGTCGATATCGTTGCCTCCAAGGTCAAGGGATTTGCCAAGGGCGATGGCCGCGAGACGATTTCGCGCATGGTGCGGGTTGCCGACATGACCCGCTCGTCGTTCATCAATGGCGACCTTTCGACGGTGATGAGCCCGCGTACGGTAATCACCTGGGCAGAGAACGCCGAGATTTTCGGCGATGTGGCGTTTGCCTTCCGCCTGACCTTCCTCAACAAATGCGATGAGCTGGAACGGGCGCTGGTGGCCGAGCACTATCAACGGGCGTTTGGCGTCGAGTTGAAGGAAAGCGCCGCCAATATCGTTCTCAGCGCAACTGCCTGACGGATATTGCCATGGCCGGACGCGGCGACAATTCCCGAGCAAAACCAAGCGGTACCGTTGACGCCGAGCCATTCCGGCGGGCGCTGACGGGCAGCGTGCGGGCGATTGCCGGCGACCACAATCTCGAGGTCGCCTTCGGCACTGACCGGCCGGGGATTTCGGGTGAACGGGCACGATTGCCGGATTTGCCGAAGCGGCCGACGCGGAACGATTTTTCCGTCACCCGCGGTCTCGGCGATTCAATGGCGCTGCGCAAGGCCTGCCACGATGACGCGGTTCATAACCGCATGGCGCCCGAGGGCCCCGATGCCCGCGCGGTCTATGATGCGGTCGAGCAGGCCCGGGTCGAGGCGATCGGCGCGCGGCGGATGACCGGCGTCGGCGACAACCTGACCTCGATGCTCGAGGACAAGTACCAGCGGGCCAATTACCAGGGAATCGTCAATCGCGAGGATGCGCCGCTCGAGGAAGCGCTGGCGCTGATGGTTCGCGAGAAGCTGACCGGCCGCAAGCCGCCGCAATCGGCGGGCCAGGTGGTCGAGCTGTGGCGCGATTTTGTCGAAGACAAAGCCGGTAACGTGCTGGATACGCTCGAAGGATCCGTCGAAGACCAGCAGGCCTTTGCCCGTGTCGTGCGCGAAATGCTTTCGGCCATGGAAATGGCCGAGGAGTACGGCGACGACGACAGCGAACAGGACGAGCAGGACGAAGTCTCCGACGATGACCAGCCGCGCAGCGAGGAGGAAAACGACCAGTCCTCGCAGGAAGATGCCGGATCGGACGCAGCGCCGGCGGAGGAGAGCGAAACCTCCGACGAGCAGATGGACACCGGCGAGATGGACGGCGCGGAAGCCGGCGACGACGACACCATCGACGACAGCGACGACGATGCCGACACGCCGGGCGAGACCCGCAAGTCCAGCGACCCGTTCGACGAACTCAACGAGAAGATCGACTACAAGGTATTCACCACCGAATTCGACGAGGAAATCTCGGCGGAAGAACTCTGTGACGAGGCTGAACTCGAGCGGCTGCGCGCCTTCCTCGACAAGCAGCTGGCGCATCTGCAGGGCGTGGTCGGACGGCTGGCCAACCGGCTTCAGCGCCGGTTGATGGCGCAACAGAACAGAGCCTGGGACTTCGATCTCGAAGAAGGCTATCTCGACAGCGCGCGGCTGACACGGATGATCATCGATCCGATGCAGCCGCTGTCGTTCAAGATGGAACGCGACACCAATTTCCGCGATACGGTGGTGACGCTGCTGATCGACAATTCAGGCTCGATGCGGGGCAGGCCGATCACGGTTGCTGCGACCTGCGCCGATATCCTGGCGCGCACGCTCGAGCGCTGCGGTGTAAAGGTTGAACTGCTGGGCTTTACCACCAAGGCCTGGAAGGGCGGTCAGAGCCGCGAGAAATGGCTGACCAGCGGCAAGCCGGCAACACCGGGCCGGCTCAACGATCTGCGCCACATCATCTACAAGTCCGCGGATGCGCCATGGCGGCGCGCCCGGCGCAATCTCGGCCTGATGATGCGCGAAGGACTGCTCAAGGAGAACATCGACGGCGAAGCGCTGATCTGGGCTCATTCGCGGCTGACGAGACGGCCCGAACAGCGCAAGATCCTGATGATGATTTCCGATGGCGCACCGGTCGACGATTCAACGCTTTCGGTCAATCCGGGCAATTATCTTGAGCGGCACCTGCGTGCGGTCATCGAGGAAATCGAAACTCGTTCGCCGGTTGAACTTCTGGCCATCGGTATCGGCCATGATGTCACCCGCTACTATCGTCGCGCCGTGACAATCGTCGATGCGGAGGAGCTGGCCGGCGCAATGACCGAGCAACTGGCGGCGCTGTTTGCCGATGAAGGCGATGGACGGCAATCCCGCCGCGGGCGCAAACAGGCGTGATCCGATCGCGCACCATGGCGCGGCTGTCGATCATCGGCAGTGCGCTCATGTTCTTGACGGCTTCGGCAGTCTTGCCGCTTCGCGCCGACGATGAGATCCTGCCGATAAATTCCAGGCTGATCTCCCATTTCAAGGTTGGTTCGGACCAGACCCGGTTTGGCGCTTTCGAATTCGTTGGCGGGCTGGAACTGAGTTCACCGAGTGCTGCGCTGGGCGCCATGTCGGCGATCCGGCTGTCTGCGGACAGGCAGAGCTTCCTCGGCGTCATGGATACCGGCTTCTGGTATGCCGGCCGTTTCGAACGCGGTCCAGACGGCCAATTGATCGGGATTGCGGATTTCTCGGTTTCACCGATCCTCGATGCCGAGGGCGAATCCTCGAAGCAAAAGTGGCGGGTCGACGCTGAAGGCATGGCGGTGCGCGGTGACGAGGTGCTGGTCAGTTTCGAGCGCCGCAGCCGGGTGGATGTCTATCCGGCCAAGGCGCCGGGCAGATCCATCCCGCTGGGGTCATTGCCGGTGCAGATCCCGCTCGAGGAGCTGCGCAACAATCGCGGCCTGGAGGCGATCATGGTCGCACCGTCGGCTTCGCCGCTTTCGGGCGAGGTGGTTGCCGTCTCGGAGAAAAGCCTCAATGCCAGTGGCGATATCTACGCGGCCGTGCTGACCGGACCGTCGAAAGGCGTGTTCTTCGTCAAGCGGCATGCGCCCTATGACGTGACGGACGGTGATTTCCTGCCCAATGGTGACCTGCTGCTGCTGGAGCGGCGCTTTTCGATTGCCGAGGGCATCGGCATGCGCATTCGCCGCATCGACGGCAGCCGGCTGGGGCCAGGAAACCTGGTGGATGGAGAGGTTGTGCTGGAAGCGGATTTCGGCGAGCAGATCGACAATATGGAAGGTCTGGACGTGAGCACGGATGATGCAGGGCAGACATTCGTCACGCTGGTGTCGGACGACAACCATTCTATCCTGCAGCGGAACCTGATGCTGGAATTCCGGTATCTCGGCGATGCCAAATAGCCACGTCTGCCGAGGGCCGGGGCAGCTTGGTCAGGCGCGGCTGCGGGGCGTCAGAACCGGCATCAGAATGCCGTAGGGCAGCAGCATCGACAATCCGACGACCAGCTTGACGGCGAGATCGCCCAGCGCCCACGACACCCAGCGCGGCAATTCCGTGGCGAAGACGCCCAGCAAGGGGGCCGTTTCGCTGGCGAACGCGTCGCCCGGACCGATGATGTTGGCGGCTTGCGAAAAGGCGAGGCCAAAGAAGATCAGCGTGTCGAGACCGGAGCCGATAATGGTGGAGACCAGCGGCGGAAGCCACCAGACGCGGTTGCGCAGACGGTCGAAGAGGGAAACGTCAAGCAGCTGCGCCAGCAGAAATGCAGATCCCGAGGCGACCGCGATGCGCGGCGTGGCAAGCCAGACCGACAATGCAACGGCGATGACGAAGCCGCAGAACACCACCAGGCGGGCGGTGGCCGGGCCGAAGCGACGGTTGGCAAGGTCGGTGACGAGAAACGCAACCGGATAGGTGAATGCACCCCAGGTCAGCAGGTCGGCGAGATTGAAGGCACCGATGGTGTAATCGACGGGGAACTGAACCAGAAAGTTCGATGCCACGACGACAGCGGCCATGAGGGCCATGAACGGCAAGACAGAGGGGATCGTTCGCATTTTTTTATCCTGGGTTGATGCCACCAGTTGAAAAAGATGATGGCGGGCATAAAGCCCGCCATCTCAAATCAGAAACCTTCAGCCTTATTCAGGCAGCGGCTTTTTCGTCGAGCTTCTTTGCGATCTGACGCTTGAGCAGACGGGCGCGCATCGACAGTTCGGCGTCCTTGGCCTTGGCCAGGAATGCGTCGAGACCGCCGCGATGCTCAACCGTGCGCAGGGCGTTTGCAGAAATGCGCAAACGATAGCGCTGGCCGAGTGCGTCGGAAATCAGCGTGACGTTGCACAGGTTCGGCAGAAACCGGCGACGGGTCCGGTTGTTGGCGTGGCTGACATTGTTTCCGGACTGTACAGCCTTACCGGTCAATTCACAGCTGCGTGACATTTTGCACCTATATCTCTTCGCCAGCGGACGGGCCGAGCCAGGTAGGAGGCTCACCCAAAGGACCGCAGGCCTTTATCGGAAGTCGCGTGTCTATAATCAGACCAGCCAGCCGCGTCAAGCCGCCAATGACGGCAAACCGGCAATCCCGGGCTCCAGGTGGCAATAAAACTGATTTTCGGCGCTGTGGCCAGGAGATGATAGGGTGTTCAGTCTGGGTTCAGGATGGAAACTGGATAAACGTGGCAATTGAGATGATGGGAAAGGAACCCCTATGGCACGTGTAAAGATGTTTCTGTCAGGTCTGATGGCGGTTGCGGCGCTGGCGACAGCGCAACAGGCTGCGGCGGAGCCGGTTCAGGTCCACACCGATTACAAGGTTTCGCTGGTCGGATTTCCCGTGGCGTCTGCCAAATTCGTCACCGAAGTGGATGGCAAGTCCTACAAGATATCAGGCGATATGCGGTCCTCGGCGTTTTCGGACCTGTTTTCCAGGGTGCGCGGCAATGCCAGTGTTTCGGGAACCGTCACTGCCGACAAGCTCCAAGCGTCGGACTTTCTTGTCAGTTACACCAGCGGCAAGAAAAAGCACCGGACCGCGGTCAAGTTTGTGAACGGCGATGTCCGCTCTGCGACCAACGAACCGGAAAGCAAGACCAAGGCGGATGACTGGGTGCCGTTGCTCGAGGCACATCTGCGGGCGGTGCTGGACCCGCTCTCGGGTCTACTGTTTCCTGCCGGGACTGCCGTTTGCCCGCGCAGCCTGCCGATTTTCGACGGGGAATCCCGGGCCACCCTGCATCTGACCCCCATAGGTGTGCGTCCTTACCGGACGAAGGGCTTCAAGGGCGATGCCATTGTCTGCGGCGTCCGGTTCGAGCCAAATTCGGGCTACCGGAAGAACTCGTCCGGCATCAAGTACCTCAAGGGGATCAAGGGCATGGAAGTGTGGTTTGCCAAGCATGAGAGCCTGGGGCTGTACGGACCGGTTTATGCCAAGGTGCCGACGAAGATCGGCAAGGTAATCGTTGCAGCCACGAGAATTGGCGGATAAATGACAAAACCCCTTGGGCAGGATGATCTTGCGCAAGGGGTTTTCATGATTGCCTTGAAGCCATTTTCGCGCGTGCCGATCCTGCGCGGTGGATCGCGTGCGATGGGAGTTGGATAATGCGAAGTATTCCCACGCTTGTCGGATTTTCCGCAGTTGTGATGTGGTCGGCGCTGGCGTTGCTGACCGCCGCATCCGGTACCATGCCGCCTTTCCAGCTTTCGGCGATCTGTTTTCTGATCGGATCGCTGATCGGGCTCACCGCGATGCTCAGGGACAGGAAACGGTTCGCGGCCTTCCGGCAACCGGCCAAGGTCTGGGCGCTGGGGCTGTTCGGGCTGTTCGGCTATCATTTCCTCTATTTCACCGCGCTGCGCAATGCGCCCGCCGTCGAGGCGGGGCTGATCGCCTATCTCTGGCCCTTGCTGATCGTTGTCGGTTCGGCGCTGCTGCCGGGGGAACGGTTGGGCTGGCACCATGTCGCCGGCGCGTTGATGGGGCTGGCGGGGACAGCGCTGATCCTGGTGCGGGGCGCCGAGGGCGGTTTTGGCGGCGGCAACATGATCGGTTACGCGGCCGCGGGCCTGTGTGCCCTGACATGGTCAGGCTATTCGCTGATATCGCGGCGGTTTGGCGAAACCCCGACCGATGTGATTGCCGGCTTCTGCGTGATCTCGGCGGTGCTGTCGGCGGTTTGCCATGTCTTTCTCGAAACAACGGTGTGGCCGGACACGACGGGTCAGTGGCTGGCCGTCATCGGCCTGGGCCTCGGGCCGGTCGGGTTGGCGTTCTACGCATGGGATTTCGGGGTCAAGAAGGGTGACATCCAGGTGCTGGGCGTAGCGAGCTACGCGGCCCCGCTGCTGTCGACGCTGATCCTGATCCTGTTCGGTCACGGCAAGGCGAGCATCGGCATCGCGGTGGCCTGCCTGCTGATCACCGGCGGTGCATTTCTGGCGGCCAAGGATCTGCTCAAGGGCAGGCGGTCGGCGTGAGCGATTATCTTGACAGCCCTGATGCGCTTGCGACTGCCCTGACGGTGATTTCCGCGCTCGGCTTCGTGATCTACCTGTTCATGCTCGACCAGCCCGTCTCGATCGTGCGGACTGTCGCCAAGACAGCGGCTGTGGGGGCGCTGGCGGGCCTGGCGCTGCATGTTGGCAGTCCGGTGCTGCTGGTGCTGGCGCTGGCCCTGTCGGCGCTTGGCGATGCTTTTCTGGCGCATGAGGGCGATGTGGCGTTCCTGGGCGGGCTGGGCAGTTTCCTTGCCGCCCACATCGCCTATGCGGTGCTGTTTGTCTCGATAGGGCCGGGATTTGCCGATGCGCCGCTGCCAGGCTTGCTGGCGGTGGTTCTGTTCGGCGCCGGCATGGGCACGCTGATGGTCAGCAAGGCCGGCCCGCTGGCATTGCCGGTGGCGGCCTATGTGCTGGCGATCGCGGTGATGGGGCTTGGCGGGGTGACGCTTGGCGGGCTGGTTCTGCTGGGGGCAGCGTTGTTCATGGCGTCGGACGCCATTCTCGGATCGGAGAAGTTTCTCATGTCCGAGACCAGTTCCCTGCGGCAGCTGACCAGCCCGGCGGTATGGGGGCTTTACTATGCGGGCCAGGTGCTGATCACGCTCGGCCTTTTGGCCTGACCGGCGCGCCCTCGAATGGCGAGGGCCGCCAATCCGGCGGAGCCATTTCAAAGCTTGCGAATTCAAACCCCGGCGCCACCGTGCAGCCGACCAGCGTCCAGGCGCCGAGCGAGGCGGCGGATTGCCAGCAATTGGCGGGCACCACGATCTGTGGCCTTTCGCCGGAAGCCAGATTCATGCCGAGCCGGTGGGATACGGCATTGCATCCATCCTCAGAGAGAGTGAGGGCCAGCGGACCGCCACCGTACCAGTGCCAGATCTCGACCGCGTCGGTGACGCGATGCCAGTGTGAGCAGTCGCCGCCTTCAAGCAGGTAATAGATCGCGGTTGAATTGCCGCGCTCGCCGCCGGCGGTGTCGCGGAAGGTTTCGCGGTACCAACCGCCTTCCGGGTGCTGCTGCATTTCCAGGAGGGTGATGATTTCACGGGCGGACAGGTTTGCGTTCATGATCAGAAACTGTCCTTGCGGCGGCGCAGTTCGGCGAAGACCTCGACATCGCTTGCCGTCTCCATGCCAAGTTGCTTCCGAATCGCCGGGTCGCCTGTGCGCATGAACGGATTTGTGCGCTTTTCGAACCCTATCGTGGTCGGAAGCGTCGGCAATCCCTTGGAGCGAAGATCGTTGATGTCCTGCATGCGCTTGGCAAGTGCCTCGTTGTCCGGGTCTACGGAGACGGCGAAACGTGCGTTCGACTGGGTGTACTCATGTCCACAATAGACGCGGGTTTCGTCGGGGAGCTCGGCAAGGCGGCTGAGCGACCTGAACATGTCTTCGGGCGAGCCTTCAAACAACCGGCCGCAACCGAGCGCGAACAGCGTGTCGCCGGCAAACAGCAATCCTTCGTCGGGAATGTAAAAACAGACATGGCCCGCGGTGTGGCCCGGTGTCGAAATCACCTGCACGGTTCTGCCCGCGAACTCGAATGTGTCGCCATCGCCGACAGTTTGGGTCAGGCCGGCAATCTTCGCCGCCTCGGCCGCGGGGCCGATGATTGTCAGCGGCGAAGCCTGCGCGAGCGCCGGAATGCCTTCGACGTGATCGGGGTGATGGTGGGTGACGAACAGGTGGGTCAGCTTCCATCCATCCTGACCGAGGCGACCGGTGATCCTTGCCGCGTCCGGTGCATCGATGCTTGCGGTTTCGCCGGTCAGCGGATCATGCAGAAGCACTCCGAAATTGTCCTGCCTGCAGGTAAATTGCTCGATCATGAGGCTGGTCATCGGGTTCCCTATCGCAATTGCTGAATCAACCATGCGAGCATAACCGGCAGCATCGGCTTCGTCACCTTGGGCGGCGGTGATTTGACAGGACCATGGAGAGTTTAGGCATGACCTCGCCGCAATGATGGTTTTGACTGCCGGTGGCCTGCCGCCGCTGGTCCAGCCTCTTGCCCGCAAACAGTTTCTGCCGCAGGGTACAGCCATGCACGCCGATATCGTCGATTTGAGACAGTTCTATCATTCCCGGCTTGGCATGGTTGCCGAGCACTCGGTCTCCATGGCGTTGTCATCGATCTGGGCAAACCTGCCGGGCGAGCGGCTGATGGGACTGGGCTATGCCACCCCCTATCTGGACCGGTTCGGCCCCGATGCGGAACGGACGTTTGCGTTCATGCCGGCGGGGCAGGGTGCGGTGAACTGGCCGGCCGGAGGTCCTTCGGCGACGGCGCTGGTGTTCGATGAAGAACTGCCATTGCCCGATGCGTCGCTTGACCGTGTGTTGATGGTGCATTCGCTGGAATTCGCCGAGAGCCCGCGCGAAACGCTGAAAGAGCTCTGGCGTGTGCTCGCGCCCGGCGGACGGCTGGTGATCGTTACCCCCAACCGGCGCGGAATGTGGGCGCGGTTCGAACACACGCCGTTTGGCGCCGGGCGTCCCTATTCGCGCGGGCAGCTTGTCTCGATCCTGCGGGAAAGCAATTTCACCCCCGGGGCTTTCGCCGAGGCGCTGTTCTTCCCGCCCTCCAAGCGCGGGATGGTGCTGCGCATGCAGCGGGTTTTCGAACGATTCGGCCGCAGATTGTGGCCTGTGTTTTCAGGCGTGATTATCGTCGAGGCGCAGAAGCGGCTGTACCAGGGATTGCCGGTGGCGGCGCGCGCCTCCCGCCGTGTCTTCGTGCCGGTGCTTTCGCCGCAAACGTCGCGCGCCTCGCATCGCCAGACCAAATCGAACAAGGCGCCTGTCTGAGACCGGGCACCGCTCTCGACAAGATCGCCGCGAGAGGCTATTTCCGCGGTCTAAGCCTTGGTTTTCAGCTTGCAAGGAAGCTTCTTCATGAGCAGTACCGACATGCCCCGCCCGAAACCGGGTGTTATGGATATCGCGGCCTATGTGCCGGGGCGCGAGACCGCCCATGGCGCGACCAAGGTCTACAAACTGTCATCCAATGAATCTCCGCTGGGACCAAGCCCGAAGGTGGCCGAGGCGCTGGCGGCCAAAAATGCCGACCTGGCGCTTTATCCGGATGGTTCCGCGCATGTGCTGCGCGATGCGATCAGCCGGAGCTATGGCCTCAACCCCGGCAACATCCTGTGCGGCAACGGCTCGGACGAACTGCTCGGGCTGTTGTGCCAGACCTACCTGGCGCCCGGCGATGAGGGTGTTTTCACCGAGCATGGATTCCTGGTCTACAAGATCCAGATCATGGCCGCTGGTGCCACCCCGGTTTCCGTTCCGGACACCGACGACCTGACGAGCGATGTCGACCAGATTCTGGGTGCGGTCACCGAGCGGACCAAGCTGGTGTTCCTCGCCAATCCCAACAACCCGACAGGCACCTATCTCCCGGTCAGCGAAGTCCGGCGGTTGCATGCCGGATTGCCGGGCCACGTGATTCTGGTTCTCGATGCGGCCTATGCGGAATATGTCCGGCGCAATGACTACGAGGCGGGCATCGAGCTGGTGTCGGCCAATCCGAATGTGGTGATGACCCGGACGTTCTCGAAGATTCACGGGCTTGCAGGCCTGCGGATCGGCTGGATGTATGCGCATGAAGCCATCATCGATGCCTGCAACCGGGTGCGTGGACCTTTCAACGTCAATGCGCTGGCAATCACCGCCGGTGCCGCGGCGATCGGTGACAGGAGCCATGTCGAACGGGCTGTCGAGCACAATGAAAAATGGCTTGGCCAGGTCACCGAGGCGGTCGAGGCGCTGGGGCTGTCGGTGACGCCTTCGGTCGGCAATTTCGTGCTGATTCATTTCCCCACGACGCCTGGCAAGACGGCAGCCGAGGCTGACGAGTACCTGGGCAAGCGCGGTTACGTGTTGCGGCGTGTGGCGGGCTATGGCCTTCCCGATGCGCTGAGAATGACAATCGGAAGTGAGGAAGCCAATCTCGGCGTGATCAACGCGCTGAAGAGCTTTATGGCCTGACAATCATGACCAAACCGCTGTTTGATACCATCGCGCTGATCGGCATCGGCCTTATCGGCTCGTCGCTGGCGCGGGTGATCCGCGCCAGGGGGCTGGCCGGGCACGTGGCGATTGCCACACGAAGCGAAGCGACGCTAGAGGCGGCGCGAAGGCTTGGTCTGGGTGACAGCTATTTCAGTTCGAACGCGGAAGCCGTCGCCAATGCCGATCTGGTGATCGTCTCTGTTCCGGTCGGGGCATCGGAAACGGTGGCGCGGGAAATCGGGCCGCATCTGAAGCCGGGCGCAATCGTCACCGATGTCGGCTCGACCAAGGCGTCGGTGGTCCGGCAAATGCAGCCGCACATTCCCCAGAGCGCCCATTTCATTCCCGGACACCCGATTGCCGGTACCGAGCAGAGCGGTCCGGAGGCCGGATTTGCCGAACTGTTCGAAGGCCGCTGGTGCATTCTGACGCCACCGGCGGGCACCGATGCCGAAGCTGTCGCGCGGCTGGCCCGGTTCTGGGAGGCGTGCGGATCAACGGTCGAGGAGATGGATCCCGATCACCATGACCTGGTGCTGGCGATCGTGTCGCATCTTCCGCATATCATCGCCTACAACATTGTCGGAACCGCCGATGACCTGGAAGCGGTGACAAAATCCGAAGTGATCAAGTACTCGGCCTCGGGTTTCCGCGATTTCACCCGTCTGGCAGCATCCGATCCGGTGATGTGGCGCGATGTCTGCCTGCACAACAAGGATGCCATCCTTGAAATGCTGGCGCGGTTTTCCGAGGACCTGTCGTCATTGCAGCGCGCCATCCGGTGGGGCGACGGCGACAAGCTGTTCGAGCTGTTCACCCGGACCCGCGGCATTCGCCGTTCGATCGTCGAGGCCGGGCAGGACACCGATGCGCCCAACTTCGGCCGCAACGCCGCCAAGCCCGACGCGGCCGAGTAGGGCTCAGAACGCAGGCAGCTCGCCGAGCGGGATAATGCCAAGCGAGACCTGGCCGTTCCGGATTGTCAGCGGCAGGGTCGTGGCATCGTCGCCGGGCCTGGTATCGAGCGCCGAGATCATCGGTCCGAAACGCCTGATCATATCTGCACTTTCCGGATTGAAGCCTGCGACGAGTTCGGAGAACTGCTGCACATTGCTGATGGTCAGCTCAAGATTGCCGGACATGCGCCCGTCAGCCGCAACCTGGACCGGGCCTGCGAGTTCGAGCGACGAGGTTTCATCGAGCTCGATTGTCACCCGGTGCAGCATTGCATCGAAGGGACCGTGCAGCGGTGTGAAGGGGATCCGCAACAGGTCCGATCGCCCGGACAGGGTCGCCTCGAATGCCAGGGCCTTGGCGTTCAGTCCCGCGAGCAGGGAGTTGCGCAGGTTTTCGCTGTAGGCGGCAACATCAAGATCCGCGCCATTTCGCCGGGCGTGGGCCGTGATCCGGTCAGCCTGCACCGCGAGGCGCTGGGTCAGGCCGGTTCCATCAATGTTGAAGCTGGTGTTGCGGGCTTCGATCGATCCACGATCAAGTCCGTCGGAAACCGCCTGAACGCTGGCTTTGAGAAGCTGCCAGTCGGCGCGCAGGATCAGGCCTGAGGCATCAAGCACAAATGGCCCGTCCACCTCGGCTACCGCATGTTGCGGCTGGTAGACCTGTGCGGCCGAGCGGAAGGCGCCAGCCGTGGCGGTGATGCCCTCGGCAGCGTTTGCGTAGGTCAGGGTTTCGCAAAACAGGCCGACGCGGAAAGGGTATCCGCGGACATCGGCCTGGGTGCATCCGGCGGTGGCGTCAGGGCCGGTGATCTGCGCCAGCGTTGAGGGAAGGTGATCCTCGATCCTGGCGGCAAAAAAGAACCAGCCGATTGTCCAGAGCAGGACCGCTGCAACGATGGCGCCGGCCAGCCAGGCGAATTTTCGCGAGGCCGGAGAAGAGACATTGGCGGATGGTGGCATTGCGTTCTCCGTTGGTGGCCTGCAATAAGAGCCGAGATGGCGGTTATGCCTGGAACATGATGTTACAGCGGCTTCCTGCCGGCAACATGGGCTGCGATATGGACGATTTTTGGGTGTTTGGCTACGGATCGCTGATGTGGCGTCCGGGTTTTGATCATGAGGAAACCCGGCAGGCACAGCTGTTTGGCTATCACCGGGCGCTATGCGTGCGCTCCTTTGTTCACCGCGGTACGCCGGAACGGCCGGGGCTGGTGCTGGGGCTGGACCGCGGCGGCTCGTGCCACGGGGTGGCATTCAAGGTGCCTGCTGAGAACCGCGAGACGGTCACCGGCTACCTGCGCGAACGCGAACTGGTCACCAATGTGTATCTCGAGACCACGCGCAAGGTGCGGCTGGCTGATGGCCGGGATGTCCGGGCGCTGACCTATGTCGTCGATCGCGGGCACGAGCAATATGCCGGCGCGCTGTCGGTCGATGATGCGCTTTCGCAAGTGTCGGGCGCGGTGGGCCAGTCAGGGCCGAACGAGGACTATGTGATCAACACGGTCGAGCACCTCAGGACCCTGCGTATTCGCGATCATCACCTCGAGTCGATCGCGCATGGCCTTGAACTCTCAGGACGCCTTGCTGATCAGTGAAGCCGGGTCACTGAAGCCGCGGGTCTGAAGGCAGCGCACCGAGCTCCTTGAGCCTGCGGCGGGCATCTTCACGCAACGGCAGCTTGGGATTGGCTTTCACGGTCTCGACCAGCAGCTTGTCGCTGGCAGCTTCCATGACCTCGACCAGCTTGTCCATGAAGGCATCGGGATCCATGCCCGGCGCAATCGGCGGCAGGATCTGAACCTTGAAATGTCCGGGATAGCGCAGGAACTTGCGCCGCGGCCAGAACAGGCCGGGATGCATGACCACGGGCACGACCGGCACGTCGAGATCGCGGTAAAGCCGGGCAATGCCGTATTTGTAATTCGGTGGAGCGCCGGCGGGACGGCGGGTGCCTTCGGGATAGATGATGAGCTGGCGGCCGCTCCGGATCTCCTGCTTGGTGCGCTCGAGCACTTCGGCCATGACCTTGCCGCGGGCGCCGCGATTAACCGGAATCATCTTCATCTTGGTGATATACTGGCCGAAAAGCGGGATCCAGGTGAGCTCGCGCTTGAGGATGTAGAACGGATCGTCAAGCCAGGGCAGCAGTGCGTAGGCATCCCAGAAAGACTGGTGCTTGGGTGCAAAGATGTAGCCGCCTTCAGGGATGTTCTCGAGGCCTTCGATCTCGAATGTCGTTCCGACGATTTTCTCCTGCAGCCAGTGATTGGCCCGAACCCAGTTCTTGGGCACGCTCCAGGCGGCCTTTCTGTCGGCCAGAAAGTAGTAGGGCGAGAAAACGATCATGCGGACGATCAGGTTCAGGTAGAACGCAAGATTGAAAAGTATGGATCGAATGGCAATCATCGAGAAATCCGGATTTGCATGTGGCCCTGTCAGGCAGAAGCTTTGGTCCGGGTTACACTATCGACGATCAGCCGAAAACCTGTCGCCTGGGAAAAATCACTGCAGGCTGGCAGCCACCGGAGGCTTGCCGCCCGCATCGGCGCGCAAGCCGCTTGCGGGTTTGGCGCCGCTCCAGTAGCGCAGCCTTGCAAGCGAGTACTTGGCGTATTCGACAAAAAGGGTACGCAATGCGACCGGATCGGCGAGCCAGGTCTCGGTTTTCAGATCGGCATGGGTGACCGGATAGGCAAGAAAGGTCACGTCGGGGCTGGCCTGTGAGAGTTCAAGCAGGCTGCGCGGCATATGGTAGTTGTTGGTGACCACCAGGATACGGCTGTAGCCGCGCTGGCGGATCCAGCCGGCTGTCTCATTGGCGTTGCCGATGGTGTCGAGGGCTTCGTAGCCAATATCGACACAGCAGGCGAAGGTTGCCATTTTCGTGCCGGTGGCGCGGCGCAGCGCTGCGCCGCTCGTGGACGGGTTGACGCCGGAAATCAGCAGACGGTCGCCGATTCCCTTTTCAAGCAGCGCCAGGGCCTGATCAATGCGCTGATACCCGCCCGTCAGGGCCACGATGGCATCGACTTCGCCGGTTGTTTCGGTGGCCTTCAATTCGGCGATGGTGTCGGTGAAACGAAAAAAGCCCATTGCAATCAAGGCTATGCCAACAATGATCGCAATTGTAAGCAGGCGCAGGCCATGGTGACCCACCCGGCGCAGACGTCGGAGCGCGTCGGTCTTGGCGGAGCCGGACGTCGCCGGATCAGGTTGTGCGGTTTCCACGCTCATGAACCATGAATACCCCGAGATTCAGGCAAGGACCAGTCGGATTTGCGGCAAAAACCGGGCAGTTAACCTATTTCCGCAAGTGACGGATCTGCGCGCTGGCGATCAATTTCGCGGATCGTGCGGATGACGGTCAAACGCGTGGTCACCGCCGTCATCGCAGATATCAGCACGACAATGCCGACAATACCGAAATAGCCGGCGCCGCTGAGGGTGAAACGGCCGAACAGGGCGGTTACCTGATCGTTGAGAGCGGTGGCCATGGAATTGGATTGCCATGCTCCCAGCAGTAAAAACCCGAGCGCTGCAATGCCGCCGCCAAAGGCTGCGCCCTTGAGGCCGATCAGCAGGAAGCGTTTCTGGAATTCGGACCCGATGAAACTTGTTTCGGCGCCGACGAAATGCAGCACTTCGACGATGTGGCGGTTGCCGGCCATTGCGCCGCGTGTGGCGAAGATGACGGTCAACATGGTGGTGGCGAACATCAGTGTCAGGATGCCGACCCCGATCAGAACGGTGATCCGGGCCATCGAAATCAGCCGGTTGGCCCAGGCGCGGTGATCATCCAGCGTTGCCGCGGGGACGTTGTCTGCCAGCTCCTGGCGGATGGCGGAAAAATCCGGAGGCGCGGACTCGTCGATGGTGACGATGACCAGCCGGGGAACCGGAAGCTCGTCCATGTCGAAACCTTCACCAAGCCATGGCTCCAGCAGCCTTGCGGTTGACGCCCGGTCGACGATCTCGGCAGAGAGCGTTCCGGGGAAGGACAGGGCGATGGTCCTGACCTCGGTGAGGGCGGCCTCCATGTCGAGGCCATCGTCGGGTTTGACCTGGATGGTGATCTCGCGGGAGACGTCGCCCTGCCAGGCCTCGGCCTTCTCCTGCACCATGGTCACGGCGCCAAGGGTCATGGCGCAGAGGAACGACATGATGGCGATGACCACCATCAGCGCATGGCCGGAGACATTGACCGGCGGCACGATCGGCGCCATCGGACGCAGGGTGACCATGCGTTCCCGCTTCTGGTTGTCGCTGGGGCCGGCTTGCTCAGTCATAGATATCGAGCCGTCCTTCCGACAGGATCATCCGGCGGGCATCGACCCGGTCCATCAGGGTCAGGTCGTGGGTAGCGATGACAACGGCCGTGCCAAGCCGATTGAGCTCGGTGAACAGGTTGAGCAGGCGTTGCGCCATCGGCGGATCGACATTGCCGGTGGGTTCGTCGGCGAGCAGGATCTCGGGTTGGTCGATCAGTGCGCGGGCGATCGCCACACGCTGTTTTTCCCCACCCGACAAAACCGGCGGCAGCACGTTGATGCGCTCGCCCAGTCCGACCCATTTGAGCAGTTCGATCACATCGGAGCGGTAACTCGCCTCGTCCTTGCCGCGTACCCTGAGCGGGAGAGCAACATTCTCGTAGGTGGTCATGTGGTCGAGAAGCCGGAAATCCTGGAAAACGATACCGATCCGGCGACGCAACAGCGGCAGCTCCTCGCCCGGAATCACGGAAATGTCGCGGTCGAACATGCGAATCAGCCCGCGCGTGGGCTTAAGCGACATGAACAGAAGCCGCATGAGCGTGGTCTTGCCCGCGCCCGACGGGCCGGTCAGGAACTGGAAGGATCTCTTGGGGATATCAAAGGTCAGGTCACGCAGGACCTCAGGTCCCATACCGTAACGCAAGCCGACATTTTCGAAATGGATCAACGGTCACTTCCTGTCCCGGGGGTCATACTGCGCAACGACCGGGCCGCAGAGTCGCCGGGCATGGTTAATGCAGAGTTAATACACCCGCCCAAACAGCTGGTATACGCGGCTTGTTCGCCAAGCGTTAATCATTTCCATTTACGGATCGGTAAGAGATGTTTCAATGCCTTCTGCATCGCAGGGGTGGAAAAGGGGTGCCTCATGGGCGGTACAAGCCGTGTGACACATGCGATCGACCCGGGAGCCGGCGACCTGCTGATGCCGGGCCGGGGCCGAAAGCTGGACGCAGCCCGCAGACGCGACGTCGAGGATGCCTGCTTTGAGCCTGTCAGCGCTCCGCGCGATGTGTTTTCGGCGCGTCCGCGGGACAATGCCGCCAATGGTGTTTTCAAGTCGCGGATCATGCAGCCCGAGGCTGATGGCCCGATCCCGCGTGATTTCGCCGGCAAAACCATGGTGCAGGGCAAGCGGCTGGGCGTTTTCGCCGGAAGCAAAAACGGGGCAGCCCCGCGTGGATTGATCTCGCCGCTGGCAGCCCTTGCACTTGCGGTGTGTGCAAGTGCCGCAGCCTTCTGGATGGCCGGTGGCCATGCGCTGGTCCTGCCGTCCGGCAGCGACCAGTCCGCCTCAAGGGTCAGCGCGCCGGTGGTCTCGGTTGGCAAACCTGCCGCTTCATCTCCCGATCCGGTGGTGACGTCCTCCATACCGGCTGCGAAGGCCAGGACCACAGAAGCTGGCTTCACCGCTCCGATGCCGCGTCCGGCCCGGATCGAACGCGCGGGATCAATCCTGATGATCCGCCCGGCGGGTGATTGAGACGCTCCGGACCGAAGTGAAATCCCGGAAACCTGCTGCTTTGCGCCTGCCCCGGTCGAAACGGCTTGGGCCTGCAGGAGGCAAAACGGGATCAAATTGCTTTCAATTGACCGCGAAGGGCTCTAGGAGTGGGCTGAATTGTTGAGCCAACGTCCTGGAGAGCGCGAATGCCGGTTGTGCGCGGAAAAATCATCGAACCCCTGTTTACGCCGGATGTGATTGCGAAGCGCAATCGCGAGATGGCAAAAGAGATTGCCGCCAGTCCGAAGAAGGATCTTCTGGTCATCTCGATCCTCAAGGGCTCGTTCATTTTTGCGGCCGACCTTATCCGGGCGCTGCATGATGCCGGGCTTGAACCTGAAGTCGAGTTCATCACCCTGTCGAGCTATGGCCGCGGCACCACCAGCCAGGGCGTCAAGATCATCAAGGATATCGATAGCGATGTGCGTGGACGCGATGTGCTGCTGATCGATGACATTCTCGAATCCGGCCGGACGCTGAGATTTGCCCGCGACCTGATGTACGAGCGCGGCGCCAACGACGTCGATATCGCGGTGCTGCTCGACAAGCGGTCGCGCCGGGAAGGCAGTCTCGATGCCGACTATGTCGGGTTCGAATGCCCGGACTATTTTGTCGTCGGTTACGGCATGGACGTGGCCTATGCGTTCCGCGAGCTGCCGTTTGTCGGGGTGGTCAAGGGCGACGCCTGATTCCGGGCTTCCGGTTCACGGCATGCGCCCCGGCACGAAGAATGCTGCGGGCGTTCACCTTGCAGCAATATTTGCGCCCTAGGTTCCCATCACCAGCAGGGAGCACATGATGGCAAGAATTCTGATCGCCGAAGACGAAGATTCTCTCAGGCGCTTTGTAGCGCGGGCGCTTGTCATGGACGGGCACGAGATCGTCGAAGCCGGCGATGGCGCCGAGGCGCTGGATCATCTGATGGACAGCAGTTTCGATCTGCTCCTGTCCGATATCCGGATGCCGGTGATGGATGGCATTGCGCTTGCGACTGCGTCGGCTGAACAGCGTCCCGGCATGCCGATCCTGCTGATGACCGGCTATGCCGAGCAACGCGAGCGGGCCGAACCGCTGATGCGAATCGTGGTCGATGTGGTGCCCAAGCCCTTTACGCTGCCTGATATCCGCCAGGCAGTGGCGGATGCGCTGACGCAGCAGGCTGCCTGAACCTGGCCCACCCGTTTCATTGCAGGTCTAGCAAGCGTTCGAGATAGCGTTTCTCCAGATCCGGCGACAGCTGGTCGCCCAGACGCTTGCGGATGGCATCAAGGATCTCGCGGGCGCGCTGGATATCAATCTCGTCAGGAACCTTGACCCGGCTGCCGAAATCCGGCCCGGTGGTGGCGCGCGGCCGGCCGAGGGGATCACGATCGTCAGCCGCACGGTTGCCGTTGCGGTCCGGCCCTTCGCCTTCGGCGTCGCCTTGCTGGTTGCCCATTGCCTGCATCATCTGGTTCATCATGTCTTCAGCGCCCTGCCTGAGCGCCTGCAAGGCCCGGCCCTGGTCACTGAGCGCCTGGCCGGTTTCCCCACCCTCGAGATTGCCTGCCGCATCGCCCATGGCTTCGCCGGCCTCGCCGAATCCTTCTGACGGCTGGATTCCCATGCCCTCGAGGTCGCTCTGCAATTGTCCCAGCGCATCGCGCAGCTGCTGCTGGCTGCGGCCCAGCGCTCCGAGCATCTCTTCAAGGGACTGGTCGCCCTGACCCTGCTGACCCTGGTCGTCGCCCTGGCCGGGATTCTGCTGGCCCTGCTGCTGGCGGTCACGGCCTTCGCCGGACTGGCTCTGGCGCTCGCGGTCGGCGCGCATGGTCTCGTCCATCAGCTGCTGCTGCTGGCGCATCAATTCACCGAGCTTGTCCATCTGCTGGCGCATCGGGCCGCCCTGCTGCTGTTGGCGCTGTTGCCGGCCGGCCTGCAGGTTGTTCATCATGCGCTGCAGTTCCTGCAGCATCTGCTGGGCTTGATCCCGGGCGCCGGAACGGGCGAGGTTCTCGATCTGGTCGAGCATGTTGTCGAGATCGCGCTGGCGCAGCATGTTTTCCGGCATGGCCTGCTGGTTCTGACCATCCTGGCTGCCCGGATT
The DNA here is from genome assembly GCF_038900095.1 of Hoeflea sp. AS16. NCBI lineage: Bacteria > Pseudomonadati > Pseudomonadota > Alphaproteobacteria > Hyphomicrobiales > Rhizobiaceae > Hoeflea > Hoeflea sp. AS16. Next base: position 215,652 of record NZ_JBBMQQ010000002.1, read on the forward strand.
CTGCCGGGCCATTTCCCGCAGGTATTCCTGCATGGCCTCGCGTAGCTCATCCATCAGCTGGGCGATCTCTTCGTCTGTGGCGCCGTTTTCCAGTGCTTCGGCGAGCGCATTCTGGGCTTCGCGCAGACGGCGTTCGGCGAGGGACAAATTGCCGTCTTCCATCTGCAGGGCGACGCCCCACATGTAATCGATCGCCGCGCGCAGGTCGTCATCCGACCGGGCGTATTCGAGCCTGCCCCTGACCGATTCCAGCAGCAGGTAATGGGTGAGGTTGGGAATGGTTTCATCGGGCGCAATGGTCAGCGCGTCATGCAGATCGAACACCCGGCCAAGGTTGTTGGCGTCAAGCGCCAACACGCCGCGCTGTTCGACAATTGCTGCGGCCAGCGGTTCGGAGAAACGCCGCCCGGGAAGCACTGTCTCGAGAGTTTCGCTGCGGCCTTGCTGCCCGGCTCCGTCGGTGGCGACGAGGGTGATTCGGACCTTCTGTCCGGCTAGTGGATGCTCGGTGAGATCATGGCTGGCAACAGCACGGTTATCCGTGGACGAGCGCCGGGGCAGGGTCAGCCGGTACTTTGGCGGATCAAACAGCGGCCGGGCGTCGGGGCCGGGCTCGCTTGCAGGGACGATTTCGGCTTCTGCCGAGGCGATGCCGTGATCGTCGGTCAGGGTGTAATCGAGTTCCAGCGCGCCATTCGCGGCACGGCGCGGGGGGGCGGCGAAGGCCGCAACCGGCGGCTCGTCGGGGATCAGGCGAATGGAGAAAGCGGTCTCGGACCTGCCGGCAGTGATTTTCAGCTCGCCATCAATGTCGGGCGTGATGGTCCAGGTTGAGGCGCCGGTTGACGGTGCTAGGTTTGCCGATGCGGTGCCTGCCGGTTCTACCGGAACCAAGGTGGCTTCACTGGCGCCCCACAGCACTTCTGCATCCGTGGCGCTGCCGCCGACACGAATGGTGATTTCACTGCCCTCGATGGCGCTGACGGCTTCGCCCACCGGACGCGACTGCCCGGTGAGGAAGACCGGCGCCTGATTGACGTAAGGCGGTGGCGTGATCCAGGCATCGATGCGGACATCCGGCAGCCCGCTGTCTGAATGGCTGACGAAGGCATCAGTCGGCTTGCCGGCGTTTCCGGAGAAGGAATAGCCGAAGGCAACAAACAACAGCAGGGCGACTGCGACGCGAATGCCCCAGGGGTCGCGCCGGGGCAGGCTGGATCGTGGAATGCCGGTTTCGAGCGTTCCGATCTTGCCGGCCATGCGGCGGCGATGTTCTTCCCACAAAGCGCGGGCGAAGGGATCGGTTGCGGAAATCGTGTCGTCCTGCGTTGCAATCGCTTGGTTGGCGATCCGGTTTTCGGCTTCGAGGCGCTCGTCGATTTCGGTGCGGGTGGGCGGAGTGAAGCGGAGCAGGGGCCAGAGCGATGCGATGAAGCCAAGGCCGAACAGACCAAGCAGCGTCAGGCGCACCCAATCCGGGACGATCCGGAAGATACCGAACCAGGAAAAACTGAAATACAGCGCGATTACCGCCAGAAGCGGGGCAGACAGGGTGAGAAGGCGGCCGAGCGACAGGTTGAGCCGCATGCGCAGGCGGCCGAAGGAGACCAGGCGGCCAACATGATTGTCCGCCGCTTCGGTCTTGCGGCTTTCGGAATGCGTTTGCCTGCCGTCGGCTTTGCCTGCCATCTCATTTTCCTTCAGCGTCGGAGTTGAAGATAGCAGTCTTTGCGGCCAAGGCGAGGCCTGTGCCAAAAAAGTGAAGCGGGATTGTCGCCGTTAAGGAAAATATCCTTTGCCCGGCAAACCGGCCAGCAAAGGCCGCAGGTTCAATCGAGCCAGCCGGGCAGCGAATCCATGCCGATCAGGTCGTCATAAGACGGGCGCGGACGGACAACGTGGAACTGGTTGCCATTAACCAGCACCTCCGGAATCAGCAGCCGGGTGTTGTAGGTGCCGGCCTGAACCGCACCATAGGCGCCTGCCGAGCCAACGGCGATCAGGTCCCCGGCCTTGAGTGCCGACATTTCGCGATCCTTGGCAAGGTAGTCGCCGCTTTCGCAAACCGGACCGACAATATCGGCGCGAATCCGCGGTGCGCTTGCCGCCGACAGCTTCACCGGGCGGACCTCGTGCCAGGCTTCGTAGAGCGTCGGCCGGATCAGATCGTTCATGGCGGCATCGACGATGACGAATGTCTTGTCGCCGCCGTCCTTGATGTAGATGACTTCGGAGACCAGCACGCCGGCATTGGCGACAATCAGGCGTCCGGGCTCGAGGATCACCTTGCAGCCGAGGTCGCGCAGCCGCGCCTTGACCATATTGCCGTAGGCGTCCGGATCGGGCGGCGTTGCGTTGTCATCGCGGTAAGGCACGCCAAGACCGCCGCCGATGTCGAAATGGTCGATGGTGTGGCCATCGGCGCGCAGCTGGGTAATCAGTTCGACCATCAGCTTGAGTGCATCGTCAAACGGCTGCAGATCGGTGATCTGGCTGCCGATATGCATGTCGATGCCGGTGACGCGGACACCCGGAAGGCTTGCGGCGTGGCGGTAGACCGCCGGTGCGCGCTGCCAGGAAATGCCGAACTTGTCTTCCTTCTTGCCGGTCGAAATCTTGGCATGGGTCTTGGCGTCGACGTCGGGATTGATGCGGAAGGAGATTGGCGCGACCTTGCCCATGGCAAGTGCGCGGGCATTGAGCACCTCGAGTTCGGGTTCGGATTCGATGTTGAAGCAATAGATGTCGGCGGCGAGTGCCGCTTCCATCTCGCGCACGGTCTTGCCGACGCCGGAGAACATGATCTTCGAGGCGGGAATGCCTGCGGCCAGGGCGCGGCGCAGTTCGCCTTCAGAGACCACGTCAACGCCGGACCCAAGCTGGGCAAGGGTCTTGAGCACTGCCTGATTGGAATTGGCCTTCATGGCGTAACAGACCATCGAATCGATGTCGGAGAACGCGCCTGAAAACACCTTGTAGTGGCGGGTCAGCGTGGCGGTCGAGTAGCAATAGAACGGAGTGCCGACCTGGGCTGCGATGTCGGGCAGACGGATGCCTTCGGCATGCAGAATGCCATCGCGATATTCAAAATGGTTCACTGGGTGCGCCTATTCGAGAAGACCATCGAGGATGAAATGCCGTTCCCTGACTGCGGGAGCCGGGGTCTCTTCTGCCGTGGCAGACGAGCCAGCCGGGACAGGTGTGACATTGGGGCGTTCGAGTTCGCCCCTGCGGCCGCATCCGGTCAGGACCGCGCTCAGCAGGGCCACTGCGCATATCGATTTGATCCACACGCCGGTCGTCATTCGCTGTTCCTCACACTCGCCTGCGCCGTTTCCGGTGCGCGGGGCTTACATACATGGTTTTGGCATACAAGTTTTTGGCGCAAAGTGCACCCGGTTTGTCCGCACACATCAGGCCCCGTGCGCTAGACGCGTCCGCGCCACCAGGCAATCTGCTTGCGGACCTGGGAAGGCGCCGTGCCGCCAAAGCTCTGACGGCTGGCGACAGACGCATCGACCGTCAGCACGTCGAAGATGCCTTCGGTGATTGCAGGATTGATGGTCTGCAGATCGGCGAGCGACAATTCTGCCAGTTCGCAGCCTTTTTCCTCGGCCATGGCAACCGCGCGGCCCGTGGCATGGTGGGCATCGCGGAACGGCAGGCCTGCCTCGCGCACCAGCCAGTCGGCAAGGTCGGTCGCCGTCGAGTAACCCGATCCGGCAGCCTTGCGCATCTGGTCGCCGCGGATTTCCATGTCGCTCATCATGCCGGTCATGGCTGCGATAGACAGCTCCAGGCTCTCGGCAGCGTCGAAGACCTGCTCCTTGTCTTCCTGCATGTCCTTGGAATAGGCCAGCGGAAGCCCCTTCATGATGGTCAGAAGGGCGATCAGCGAGCCGTTGATGCGGCCGGTCTTGGCGCGTACCAGTTCGGCGGCGTCGGGGTTTTTCTTCTGTGGCATGATCGATGAGCCGGTGGAGAAGGCATCGGAAAGCCGGACGAAGCCGAATTGCGGCGTCGACCAGATGACGATTTCCTCGGCCAGCCGCGACAGGTGAACCGCGCAAATGGAGGCAAGCGACAGGAATTCGAGCGCGAAATCGCGGTCGGACACGGTGTCGATCGAATTGCGGGTGGGTTCGCGGAAGCCAAGTGCCTTTGCCGTCATCTCGCGGTCGATGGGAAAGCCGGTGCCGGCAAGGGCTGCAGCACCGATCGGGCTTTCATCCATGTGCTCGATGGCGTGACGCACGCGCTGGCGGTCGCGGCCGAACATCTCGACATAGGCCATGCAGTGATGGCCGAAGGTGACCGGCTGTGCGGACTGCAGGTGGGTGAAGCCCGGCATCACGGTGTCGGCGTGCTGTTCGGCCTTGTCGAGAAAGGCCGTGATCAGCCGGGTCAGCGCAGCTTCGGTGCGGCCCAGTTCTTCCTTGACCCAGAGGCGGAAGTCGAGCGCGACCTGGTCGTTGCGCGAGCGGGCGGTGTGCAATCGTCCGGCCGTTGGTCCGATCAGTTCGGCCAGCCGCGATTCGATGTTCATGTGAATGTCTTCGAGCTGGCGCGAGAAAACGAACTTGCCGTCCTCGATTTCTGACAGGATCGTGTTCAGTCCGTGAGAAATCTTGTCGCGGTCTTCGCTCGAAATTATGCCAGTCTTGGCAAGCATGGCCGCATGTGCGAGGGAACCACGAATGTCCTGGGCATAGAGCTTGCGGTCGAAATCGATACTGGCGTTGATTTCCTCCATGATGGCATCTGGTCCGGAGGCAAATCGGCCACCCCACATCTGGTTTGACGCCTGTTTGTCCTTATCTGTCGACATGAGCCTGCCTTGGAGTTTGTCATGAGCCAATCGCGCAAAAGCCTTTCCACCGGAGCCCTCGTTGCAATCGCAATTGCACTGGGCGCCGTTGTCGGGGCAGCCGGGATATACTGGAAAGCATCGCCCTCTGGCAATGCGCCTGCCACCGAAAGTCTCGCGACGGCCGATAGTGCGGCGTGCAAGGCAGACCCGGAGATGCTGGCGAAGCTGAAGCCGCTGGCCAGGGGCGAGGTGGCCGCGATGGCCGTCCGGGACGAGCCGATCGCCCTTCCGGAGCTGGCTTTTGTCTCCGAACAAGGCGATGCACTGACGCTTGCCGACTTTGCCGGTCAGGCCTTGCTGGTCAATCTCTGGGCAACATGGTGTGCTCCCTGCCGTGCGGAAATGCCGGCTCTGGCCGAATTGCAGTCCGAACTGGGCGACGATGGCTTCAAGGTGCTGGCGATCAACATCGATACCGGCGACGTTGCGAAACCGAAGGGGTTTCTGGACGAGATCGGGGTCGCCAATCTGGGGCTTTACCGCGATGCGTCCATGGGCGTGTTCAACACGCTGAAAAAGGAAGGTCTGGCCTTCGGGCTGCCGGTGACGCTGATGATCGGCAAGGACGGCTGCATGCTGGGGGCCATGAACGGCCCGGCGGAATGGGCCAGCAAGGACGCCAAGGCCCTTGTCTCTGCCCTAAAGGCGGTCTGAGAACAGATAGGGCGCAGACGTCAAATGCCGTCCGCGCCCTTTTCGGAAGTCTTGGTTTTGGGTCGTTCTGTGCGTCTTAGTTGAAGGCGCAGCCGGATTTCACGCCGAGTTTCTTGAAGACCATGGCTGCGGGACAAAACCCGGTGAACGAGGACTGGATCAGGTTGAACCCGACGAAAACGGTCAACAGATGCCAGTAGGGCGATACGTAAACGCCAAGAGCCACAGACACGAGAACCATGAATCCCGCGAACACCAATATTACACGATCAAGCGCCATTTCGATTTCCTTTACCCGGTTAGAGGCTTAGCCCATGCCACCAGTTGTCCGGCGGCTTCAATTTCGATTCACATATAGCGGCAAAACAATCAATATTCAAGATGTTTTATATAAATGAATTGGTATTGACGCAAATCTCCATGACGCCATTGAAGGGCGGGCTTGATCGAGGCGATGCGTGGGGTTTGGTGTTCGTCAGCCGCCGATGCGGTTCCTGGTGTCCGGCTTTCGCCTGATATGCAGGGTCTTGGTGACGCGCGCGACGGGATCTCCGTCAGTGTTGACGATATCAACCGGGAAAGTGCGCAGGTACCTGGCGTCCTCTTCCGCGGTGTTGGCGCGAATATCGTCCAGCATGTCTTCGCTCAGGCGGAAACTGGCCGAGACAGTGCCGCGTCCGGGGCGCAGGAATTCGATTTCAGCGGATTTGTCCCAGACCGTGTAGCTGCGGTCGAGATTGCGCATCACCATCAGCATCCAGAACGGATCCGTCATGGCGAACAGTGAGCCGCCGAAATGGCAGCCGACATAGTTCTTGTTGTAGAACCGTTCGCGCAGTTCAACATCGACTGCGCGAAAATCATCGCTGATATGGCGTATGCGAATGCCGGCAAACAGCAGCGGCGGCCACAGGTTCATGCCGCGGCGCAGGGCATTGGCTTTCATGGGGGGGTTACCGTGTAGGGACCGGCGTCTCGCCGCGATAGTCGTAAAACCCGCGGCCCGACTTGCGGCCCAGCCAGCCGGCCTCGACATATTTGACCAGCAACGGACACGGCCGGTACTTCGAGTCCGACAGTCCGTCATGCAGCACCTGCATGATCGACAGGCAGGTGTCGAGCCCGATGAAATCCGCCAGCTGCAGCGGCCCCATCGGATGATTGGCGCCAAGCTTCATCGCTGTGTCGATGGCTTCTACCGAACCGACGCCCTCGTAGAGCGTATAGATTGCCTCGTTGATCATCGGCAGCAGGATACGGTTGACGATGAAGGCCGGGAAATCCTCGGCGACGGTAATTGTCTTGTCGAGCGAGTCGATGAAGGCGCGTGCGGTCTTGAAAGTGGATTCCTCGGTGGCGATGCCGCGCACCAGCTCGACCAGTTTCATCACCGGAACCGGGTTCATGAAGTGAATGCCGATGAAGCGCTCCGGCCGGTCGGTCGCCGACGCCAGGCGTGTGATCGACAGGGACGAGGTGTTGGTGGCAAGCAGCGCCTCGGGATTGAGCAGCGGGCAAAGCTGCTGGTAGATCTTGCGCTTGACGGTTTCGTCTTCGGTGGCGGCCTCGATGACCAGATCCATCGCCGCAAGGCCGCTCATGTCGGGGACGAACTGGATCCGCGCCAGCGCTGCCTCGCGTTCGGCTTCCGTGGTTTTGCCGGATGCTACCTGGCGGGCGAGGTTGCCGCTGATGGTGGCCAGCATTTCCTGCAGCGTGTCCGCAGAGACATCATGAACATAAACGTCGTAACCCGCCATCGCGCAGACATGGGCGATACCGCCGCCCATCTGCCCTGCACCGATAATGCCGACACTCTTGATCTGGTTGCCCATTTGACCCGCCTGACTGATTTTAGGATGCCGTTGACTGCGCCGGTGTAGGCACGTCCAGATGCGCAAACTAAATGGCCGGGATGGAGACGTCCAGCCCGGCCATTGATCTTGCCGTCAAATTCTGACGGTTCAGAGCGCTTTTTCGAGTTCCGGCAGGGCTTCGAACAGGTCAGCGACCAATCCGTAGTCCGCCACCTGGAAGATCGGAGCTTCCTCGTCCTTGTTGATGGCGACGATGACCTTGGAGTCCTTCATGCCTGCAAGGTGCTGGATGGCACCGGAAATACCGCAGGCGATGTAGAGATCAGGTGCCACGACCTTGCCGGTCTGGCCGACCTGCCAGTCGTTGGGGGCATAGCCGGCATCGACGGCGGCGCGGGACGCACCGACGGCGGCACCGAGCTTGTCAGCCACCGGCAGAATGACGCTCTGGAACTTCTCGGACGAGCCGAGTGCGCGACCACCGGAGATGATGATCTTGGCGGAGGTCAGTTCCGGACGATCGCTTTCGGCAATGGCGTCCTTGACGAAGGACGACAGGCCCGGATCGCCGGCCGAAGCGACAGTTTCGACCGAAGCCGAACCGCCTTCGCCAGCCACCGAGAAGGAGGCGGTGCGCACGGTGATGACGCGCTTGGCGTCGGTCGACTTGACCGTCTGCAAGGCGTTGCCGGCATAGATCGGCCGCTTGAAGGTGTCCGCGGCAATCACTTCGATGATGTCCGAGATCTGCATGACATCGAGAAGGGCTGCAACCCGCGGCATGACGTTCTTGCCGGATGTGGTGGCAGGCGCCATCAGCGTGTCGTAGCCATCGGCAAGCGAGACCACGAGGGCTGCAAGCGGTTCGGCGAGCCGGTTGGCGTATTCGTCGCCTTCGGCATGCAGCACCTTGGAGACGCCGTCGAGCTTGGCTGCAGCGTCGGCTGCTGCCTTGGCGTTCTTGCCAGCAACCAGAACGTGGATATCGCCACCGATCTGGGATGCAGCGCTGACTGCCTTTGCGGTCTGGTCGGACAGCGAAGCGTGGTCGTGTTCGGCTATGATGAGAATGGTCATGACTTGATCTTCCTTTCCCGCGCTTACAGCACGCCTGCTTCGTTCTTGAGCTTGTCGACGAGTTCGGCCACCGAGCCGACCTTGACGCCAGCCTTGCGGCCGCCCGGCTCTTCGGTCTTGATGACCTCGAGGCGCGGTGCAATGTCGACGCCGTAATCAGCGGCGGTTTTCTTGTCGAGCGGCTTCTTCTTTGCCTTCATGATGTTGGGCAGCGAAGCGTAGCGCGGTTCGTTGAGACGCAGATCGGTGGTGACGATCGCCGGCAGCTTGACCGAAATGGTCTGCAGGCCGCCATCGACTTCACGGGTGACGTTGGCCGAGCCATCGCCGATTTCGACCTTGGAGGCGAATGTGGCCTGGCTCCAGCCGAGCAGGGCGGAGAGCATCTGGCCGGTCTGGTTGGCGTCGTCGTCGATTGCCTGCTTGCCCAGGATCACCAGATCCGGGCTTTCCTCGCCGACAACACCCTTGAGGATCTTGGCGACAGCAAGCGGTTCAACCAGCGTATCGGCCTCGACAAGGATCGCCCGGTCGGCGCCCATGGCGAGTGCGGTGCGCAGGGTTTCCTCGGCCTTGGCCGGTCCGATCGAAACGGCGATCACTTCGGTGGCCTTGCCGGCTTCCTTGAGCCGCAGGGCTTCTTCGATAGCGATTTCGTCAAACGGATTCATCGACATCTTCACATTGGCGAGATCGACGCCGCTGCCATCGGGCTTGACCCGGATCTTGACGTTGTAGTCAACAACCCGCTTGACCGGCACGAGAATTTTCATCGGTTTGCCTTCCTCACTTTGCTAGGCCTCACTGTTTCGGCCGCGTCCTGATAAGCCCGGAACCTCCGGACGATTGATCACTGACCCGGTTTCTGCCTGTTCAGACGCCATCCGGATAGCCGATTGGCGACATGGATACGCGATTTTTCTCCAAATTCAATCGCAACCGCACCGGAGATTTTGCAACGCGAAATAAATGACACCCAGGTCCGCGTCAATTCCGGCCGCCCTCCGGCTACCGTCCCCACTTCGGCGCGGGCGTTTGCGAGGCGGTTTTTTCGGGAACAATCGGCGGCGTTTTGTGCACCACCGCACGGGGGCTGTCGATGGTCCGGTCAAACAACGGCACGCCTGAGCGCCGGAAGAGCAGCACCAGCACCGCACCGCAGATAATGCCGCCGACATGGGCGGCCCAGGACACGTCACCGCCGAGATCGGTAACAACCATGACGAACTGGAACACCACCCAGAACAGCAGGGGAATGAAGGCGGGCAGCGGCAACGGGATCCGGCCAAGCACCAGAACCCAGACCCTGACTTTCGGATGCAGCATCAGGTAGGCGGCGACGATGCCGGCCACGGCGCCGGATGCGCCGATGAGCGGGCTTTGGGAATCGGGCAGCAACAGGCCATGGGCGAAGGCCCCGGCGGCGGCGCAGGCAAAGTAGAAAATCAGGAACTTGATGTGGCCCATGGCGTCTTCGACGTTGTCGCCGAACACCCACAGGAAGATCATGTTGGAGCCCAGATGAAGCAGGTTTCCGTGCAGGAAGCTGTAGGTCACATAGGTGGCATCCTCCGGCACCAGGACCAGTGAGGGCTGCAATTCGGCAATGTCGTTGACGACGGAGGGGATGAACCCGAGGCCGAGAACGGCGGCGGTGGTGAAGTCGCTGTCGGCACCTGCAAGTTCGGTTATCCCCCAGACCAGGACGTTGATTGCGATCAGCGACCAGGTCACCCATTGCAGCTTGATGTGCTTGAGATCGTTGGAATCATGCAAGGGGATGAACATCGCGAGGTTCCCGTTTGGGCCGGTCCGGCTCTTGAGTGATAGGCGAGGCTAACGGTTTTTTCCGGGAACCCAAAGCACATCCGTGCGACCGTGATCATTGACCCAGCGCGCGGCAACGAAAAAGAAGTCCGACAACCGGTTGGCATAGCGGATGGCGGCCGGGTTGACGATCTCATTCTCCTGGGCCGCAAGGGCCACGATGAGCCGTTCGGCGCGGCGCGACACTGTGCGGGCGAGATGTAGATGGGCCGAAGCCGGGTTTCCACCGGGCAGGATGAAGGAACGCAGCGGTTCGAGACCGGCGTTGAGGCGATCAATATCCGCCTCGATCCGCTCAACCTGCGCATCGACGATCCGCAGCGGCTCGTATTCGGGTTTTTCACCGGTGTCGGGTGTGGCCAGATCCGCGCCGAGGTCGAAGCAGTCATTCTGGATCCGCATCAACATGGCGTCGAGATCGGGCAGGTCGCCGATATGCAACCGGGCCAGGCCGACCACGGCATTGGTCTCGTCGACCGTGCCGTAGGCTTCGATACGAAGGTCATGTTTCGGCCGCCGCGCCCCTGACACCAGGCCTGTCGTGCCGTCATCGCCGGTTCGGGTGTAGATCTTGTTGATTTTGACCATGGGAGAGGCTTTCTGAAACGGAGGGCGGGCTGAAACGAAGGGCGGGCTGAAACGGAGAGCTGGGAGACTTTGTGCCTAAGCCGTCAAGGTCAGCGGCCGCCGCCGGTGAGCCAGAGCGTGGCGACGATCAGCACCACCGCGACAAATTGCAGCAAGACGCGCATCTGCATCAGCTTGTTGGACAGATTGCCCGAACCGCCGCGTGCCAAATTGACGAGACCGCGCACCAGCACGGCTGCCACGGCCAGCATGACAACGATGGACAAGACATAGGTTACGGACGACATCGGGTTATTTCCTTGTGACGGTGGGTGAATGGGAACATAGGATCTTTCGCAGGCAAGTCCATCGGAACCGGATCCTCAATCCTGCCGTGCGAGCCACGGGTAGAACAGCCTTGCGGGAAGGATTCTCCGGGCAATGGCTCCCAGTCTTGCCTCTCGCGTCACCGTGTAATGATAACGCGGGCGGAAGGATGTGAGAGCATGGCGCAGCACCTTGTGAACCGCGTCAGGTCCGAGCTTGCCGCTGTTTGATTGTTCCTGCTTTTCGAGACGCTGCAGCTGGGCCTGGTAATCGTTGCGGTGGACGGAATTTGCGATGTCGATGTTGCGGTGGAACTGTTTCAGGGCATTGGCGCGGAACCGGCTGACGATTGCGCCGGGTTCGATCAGGCTGACATGAATGCCGGTGCCCTCAAGCTCCATCGCCATGGTGACGGAGAGGCCTTCAAGCGCGTGCTTCGAGGCATTGTAGGCACCGCGGAACCGCATTGGAACCAGGCCGAGGATCGAGGAGCACTGAACGATACGGCCATGGCCCTGGGCCCGCATTACCGGGATCAGCCGCCGGGTCAGATCATGCCAGCCGAAAAAATTGGCTTCGAACTGGGCCCGCAGCGCATCGACCGGTAGGTCCTCGACCGCGCCGACCTGACCGTATCCGCCATTGTTGAACAGAGCATCGCAGCGTCCGCCGGTGGCTGCCATTGCCGCGCTGAAAAAGGCGGCAATGCTGTCGGGTTCGGCATAATCGAGGCGATAGGCCTCGATGCCGTCGTTCGCAAGTGTTGCGAGGTCTTCTTCGGTTCGGGCGGAGGCGATCACATGCCAGCCCTCGGCCCTGAGGGCGCGGGCACAATAAGCGCCTATTCCGCTCGAGCAGCCGGTGACCAGAATGGTCTTTTGTTGGTTATTGCCGCTCATTGCGTTATCTGCCCTGTTCCCGAAGCATTTCAAATCCCATAATCAGCCAAGGCTGACAATGCCGGTTTGGTTTGAACGTCAGCAAAGCAAGGAGCACACATTGCGACGCATGCGCGCAGTCATCCTCGATGCGGTTACCCATTTCAACAATGATGACGGCTGGGCAATGGCCAGTCATGTTGCATTGTCGATCCTGATGGCGCTGTTCCCGTTCATGATTTTCGGCACGGCGCTGGCGAGTTTTCTCGGCGCTGATGCCTATGCGGAAACGGCCTCGCACCTGATCTTTGATACCTGGCCGGAATCGATCGCCAAGCCGATTTCGCGGGAGGTGATCAACGTGCTGACCGTGGAGCGCGGCGGCCTGCTGACGCTGTCGGTGCTCGCGGCGGCGTTCTTTTCCACCAACGGGGTGGAAGCACTCAGGGTTTCGCTCAACCGCGCCTACCGGGTAACGGAAACACGGTCGTGGATTTTCACCCGCGCGCAAAGCCTCCTTTTCGTTGTCATCGCGGTGCTGGTGATCATGGCGATCAGCTTTCTGCTGGTTCTGGCGCCATTGGCGTTGAAGCTGGCGCGCCAGTTCCTGCCATGGATGGAGACACTGATCTCGGCGGTCGACAACTGGCGCATTCTGATCGCGGCCACGGTGCTGATCATCGGGCTGGTGGCTTCGCACCTGTGGTTGCCGTCCGGCCGGAGGCGGTTGGTCGAGGTGCTCCCGGGAATTGGCGTCACGCTTGTCGCCTGGATGGCGGGCGCGTTCATGTTTGCCAGCTATCTCAAGGAATTCGCCACCTATGTCTCGACCTATGCCGGTCTGGCATCGATCATGATTGCCCTGGTGTTCCTCTACATCATCGCCGCGATCTTCATCCTGGGTGCTGAATTCAACGCCGCCATTCTCAAGGCGCGTGCCGCCGCGGAGATGAAGAAGGAAACCTCGATTTCGCACGAGACGTGACGCGGTCCGGCCGGCCCGGGGTGTTAGCCGGGCCCGTTAACCGGATTGGGTCAATCCCGCGAGGGCGAGAATGTCACCGGGCGTTTCGCCCTGGTGCCGCAGCGAGGCGATGGAGGTGGCTCCGTCGCTTTTCGAGAGTTTGCGTCCTTCGGAATCGCGCACAAGAGAATGATGGTGATAGCGGGGTGCAGGCAGTCCCAGCAAATGCTGAAGCAGCCGGTGGACGGATGTGGAAGCAAACAGATCCTCGCCGCGGATCACATCGGTGATGGCCTGGATTGCGTCATCGATGGTGACCGAGAGATGATAGCTCGCCGGGACATCGCGCCGCGCCAGGATGACGTCGCCCCAGGCTCCGGGATCGGCGGCAATGGTTCCGCTCTCGCCGTTCGGCCCTGATCCGAATTCAGCCCAGGAGAGGTCCGTTCCGAGACCATCGAGTGCCGCCTGCATGTCGAGCCGCCAGGCATGGGGGGCGCCAGAGGCAATTCTGCGGTCGCGCTCGGCCTGTGAGAGTGAGCGATCGCTGCCCGGATAATGCGGAGCGCCGTCGGGGTCGCGCGGCCAGCGCCGGCCGTTGCTCTCGATTTCGGACACGCTGGCCGAAATTTCGGCGCGGCTCAAGAATGCCGGATAGAGCAGGCCGAGCTTGCGCAACTCGGACAGTGCGGCCTGGTACTCGGCAAAATGATCGGACTGGCGGCGAACCGGCTTCGGCCAGTCCAGTCCAAGCCAGCCGAGGTCTTGGAAGATCGCGGTTTCGAATTCCGGACGGGCCCTTGTGGTGTCGATGTCTTCGATGCGCAGCAGGAAGGTGCCGTCATGGGCATTGGCGAAGCGCCAGTTGAGCATGGCGGACCGGGCGTGGCCGACATGAAGCAGGCCGTTCGGACTGGGGGCAAACCGGACAATCGGTGCGCTGAAATGCGGTTGGGCAGTGGTGTTGTCGTTTGGCATGGTGTTTCATGTCATTTTTCACCCGGCTCGTCACCGGCTTCATACCCGAGCCCTTTTCCCGGGCGAAAATCAAGCGCAGGAAACCAGGCATGCGCCGCATCGACAGCACAGATGACATTGCCGAGGGGCTGCATGCCCTTGGCTGCGCTGACGTGCGGCTGGCCCGGGCGATCGAACTGGCCGGGCCGGTGCCGCTGCGGCGAAGACCGCCTGGCTATGCCGCGGTGGCCGAGATCATCGTGTCGCAGATGGTCTCTAAGGCAAGTGCGAATGCGCTTTGGAGCAAGCTCGAACTTGCAGCCGGTGAAATCAGCCCGGAAGCGATCCTTGCTCTCAGTCCCGAGGCGTTGCGCCAGGCCGGGTTGTCGCGCGCCAAGGCGGAGACGCTTGTCCGGGTGGGGGCGGCGGTGCTGGGCGGTGAGCTTGACCTTGAGCATCTGTGCAATCTCGAAGGACGGGCGGCCATCCGGGCCATGACCGCCATCAAGGGCGTGGGGCCATGGACCGCGGAGGTCTACCTGCTGTTCTGCGCCGGCCATCCGGACGTGTTTCCCTCCGGCGACGTGGCGTTGCAAAGTGCTGCAGCCCATGCCTTGGGCTTGGACGAACGGCCAAAAGCAAGGGACCTGTCTGTTCTGGCTGAGGACTGGAGTCCCTGGCGGGGCGTCGCAGCAAGGCTGCTGTGGGCCTATTATGCGTCGGTGATGCGGCGGGACGCGACCCCTGTAAAAGGCTGACAGGCGCTGCGGAAAGTGATAAATTGAATTGAAAATCTGGTGCTTCACAATCCTGACATGTCCAGCCTAATATGTTGCTTGCAGATGATGAATCGCCCGGGAGAGTCGCTTGACGATTTTTGTATCCCCGCAGTCCTTGCCGGCGCTCGTGCTGAACGCTGATTACAGGCCGTTGAGTTATTATCCGTTGTCGCTGTGGTCCTGGCAGGATGCCGTCAAGGCCGTGTTCCTCGATCGTGTCCAGATCGTCGCGGAGTATGACCAGGCGGTGTCGTCCCCGACATTTTCGATGCGGCTTCCCAGCGTTGTCTGCCTCAAGACCTATATCAAGCCATCGCGGTTTCCGGCGTTCACGCGGTTCAATGTCTTCCTCAGGGACAGGTTTGAATGCCAGTATTGCGGGTCTCCCAACGAGCTGACATTCGACCATGTGATTCCGCGCCGTTGCGGCGGGCAGACGACTTGGGAAAACGTGGTGGCCGCTTGTTCGCCTTGCAATCTGAAGAAGGGCGGCATGATGCCCAAACAGGCGGGGATGATTCCGCGGCAAACGCCCTATCGTCCACAGGTGCAGGATCTGCACAACAACGGCCGGATGTTTCCGCCAAACTTCCTGCATGAAAGCTGGATGGACTATCTCTACTGGGATGTCGAACTGCAGCCGTGACGGCTGCAGCTGTTCAACGCCTAGCGCGCGCCGCGGAAGGCGATGGCCGCCAGGGCGGCACTTGCCAGCACGTTCCAGCCGGCGAATGACAGGCCGAGCACGCGCAGGGCTGCCGCATCGCACGATGGCGGCTTTTTCGAGCTGAGATCACCGAGCAGCGACCCGGCATCCGTGGTCACGGCATCGGCTGACGTCGCGCAAGAGGCGGGGCCTTCCCACCAGTGCCATTCGACGCCGGAATGATAGACGCCAAGCGCGAGACCATAGAGCATCAGCAAGCCGCCGATGGCGAGCAATCCGCGCACGGCCCAGGACGGGCCGCCGGCTTTGGAGAGGATCGCCGCGACGAGCATAAGCGGTGCGCCAATGTAGTAGGGGATCCGCTGTTCGAGGCAAAGTGCGCAGGGGATATAGCCGCCGATATGCTCGAAGCCCAGTGCGGAGCCGACGACCGCCGCCATTGCAACGGCGAGAAACAGTGCGGTCAGGGTCCGCGAGTGGCTGGCTGAGGAAGCGGTCAGGTCAGAAGCTTTCATGGTCAGAACACATATTTGATTGCATAAAATCCGCCCAGAAGGAGGACCATAAAGAGGGTGAAAAGAAGGCCGAGATATTTCTCGATGAACAGCCGGATCGGCTCGCCGAATTTCGACAGCAGCCAGGTCACCAGGAAGAAGCGGAAGGCGCGGCCGATGACGCTGACGGCGGCGAAGACCACCAGATTGAGCCCGGTCACGCCGGAGAAGATGGTCAGCACCTTGTAGGGAAACGGGGTAATGGCGGCAAACAGCACGCCCCAGCCGCCCCAGGTGTTGTACCATTCGGAAATCTTTTCGAACTTGTCCGCCGCACCGTAGGTTTCGAGGATCCAGACGCCGATGCTTTCATAGAGAAACATGCCGATGGCGTAGCCGACAAACGCGCCGATGACCGAGGCGATGGTGCAGATCAGGGCAAACCGGATCCAGCTGCGCGGCTTGGCCAGCGTCATCGGTATCAGCAGGACATCCGGGGGGATCGGAAAGAACGAACTTTCGGCAAAGGAGATTCCGAAAAGCGCCTTCTCGGCATGACGGGTGGCCGCCAGCGACATGGTCCAGTCATAAAGTCTGCGAAGCATGGGAGACCTTCTATCCAAGCAGCAATGCCAGCCTTCTAGGGTGAAAGCAGTGCAGGGTAAACCGCGCAATGGCGTTGCCGCGGCCAATATCATTCTATGTGGCACAGATGTTGAAAAAGCGTTTGACCGGAGAAAATCGCCGACTATAGTCCCGCCGTCCGCACCGGTTCGCCCGGCAGGACGCCCCTTTGGCGGAATTGGTAGACGCGCCGCACTCAAAATGCGGTTCCGCAAGGAGTTCCGGTTCGAGTCCGGAAGGGGGCACCATTGGCTTTTTCAAGTCCTTGGAGATCAAGGCTTCCTCGCTCTTCACTGTGTACCAGATTGCCGGTTTGTGTACTGGATTGTGTGCCGCTTTGTGGTGGTAGATGCTGCGGTATAGGATTGCCGACGCGGCCCACCCCGGCACGGGGGATAGGCTCACAAACATATATTGATATGGGCTTTCACGGATTTTGTAAAAAATTCGCCGGTTGCCTTATGTATCGAGGGCCTCAAAAAAGTGGGGCCGGGCTCGATGGCAAACGCAGTTGGCGCTCAAGTCACGGTTTAATCTCCCTTTTTGAGCGTGACCAGTGACACGCTGTTTTGGGCTACTGGAACTTTTCAAAAACATTCTGCAACAGCGTTTCAATGTGGGCTGCAGACTTGTTCGCGCCTACCTTGAGCGTATTTGGGTGGCCGCAACCGTTCCTCAGACCGAGCGCCTTTTGTAGCTCTTCCTTAGCATTCTTTCCGATCACTGATATCGCGGCAAGTCGGTCAAGAAACTCGGCTTCTCCCATCCTCCCAAGATCATCGGGTGTGATTGCCGTTTTCCATTTCCCATTCACTCGCTTCGCTTCAGCGTTGAAAGCAGCGAGATAGTGGGTATGGACGTGCTTGTGAAGAACGTCCATTGCCCCTAGCCATGACATAACGATCGCAGAACGGTAAAGCTCTGCTTCATGGCATCTGATAGCCTCTTCGACGAAGTCGCGCGTTTCATCGTCGGTTAGCTTGCTAAGGTGAGCCCTAAGGTCCACAGCCACTTGCATCGCGGCAGGGCTAATCTTCGCAACACCAAGATTGCGTAGGTGCAGTTTACCTGCGTCTGTCAGTTCCCAACCAGCAGTCGTTCGGATCGCCCTGCCTTTGCTTGCGCCGAGGGCTCCTGAGATGTTCCAGTGCTTTCTCTTCGGATCGTGAAAACCGGCGGAGGCGGCAATCTGTTTTATCTGCGCGACCGACAACGGGCTTTTCGAGGCGGCAAGTACGAGTAATAGTTTATCGAGACGGGAGAGATCGCGGTGGAGCCAGTCCTTTAGCTCATCCGATTTCAGCAACCTTAGCCTCGACTTGCTTTCGTTCGGTTGCGCTCAGGGCGTAGGTATCTTTCGCAACCTGATTGATCCGCTTGCTCTTAGTGAGGTTAGAAAGGTTCTTTCCCATATTACCCACCATGTTTCCATTGAAGTAGGTCGTTGCATTTTTCATTTCGGCCAATATTTCGGCACGTGTAGAAGATGGCTTTTTTTGCACCAACTCAATGTTTGCCATCGCACAAATTATGAGTTCTGGTCCCGTCTTCGCTTCCAAATGAGCCGCTATTGTATTTGTCGAGAAATTGGCGGCTCCGGAAGCGATTTGTGGCTCGGCATTGACATTCACAGGCGCGGAGGTCGGGGCGCTTGTTGGTTCCGCAGGTACGCGTGTGGAAAGCTCGCCCATAGTAGTCAACAAAGTTTCGATGCCGCCCGTTAGAAAGGACGGATCTCCTTCATACTCCAGCTCCATCGAGCCAACTTTCAAGCGGATCTTTGCATTCGTCATCTATCAATCCAATCGACTTAATCGTAGGATGCTACTACCCATCGTTGAATTGGACAAGAGTTCACTCATGCTCCTTGGTGTTTACGTAGACGTGTTTTGTTGATGCCTTGCTTGTTCTGGCTACCCTTGCCCTACCGAAGTCCCGTTGCGGCAGTAATTCCGGTTGACGGCAACATGCACAGAACCTGCCAGCCATGTTGAGGGCCGTTGTATGTCTCCTCACCCGGTGCGGCTAATGTCGGGGAACGATCAAGTACACATGCGCACCCCGTCTTTCACGATCTTCTCCCATTCCGGCCCCAAGGTTTCCCTTGCCGACACCGCTTGGTTTGCCCCTGCTTCACCGTTCTTGAACATTCGGATTGCGAAGCTCTGGTCATAGCTGCCCGTTACAATGGTCGGCCCCGGCTGGTAGACGGAAGTGGCGCTGAACGTTCCTCGGTTCCCGTACATGTTGGCAGTGCCGTAGGTGTTGTAATGTCCCGGCAACTGGGTCACGCCGACGCTGTTGTCGCTGGCAGCACCCGTGATGATGTAGCGATCATATCCGGCCTTGATGGTCTCAATCGCCGCTTGCTTTTGAGCGACACGGGCAGCGCCCACGCTTCCGCACATCGGTTCGGCGCTGGTCTTGATAATCGCGGTGTTCTGCGATGTGCGGATTGCGCTGGAATTGGTGCAGCCAGCTAGTGCTACGCCAGCGACAACGATTGCCATAGCGGTCTTGTTCATGATGCCTCCCCAATACGTAGCGGAACCTAACCCCGCACCATTCGCGCAATCAAGAGTGAAAAGCGTGGGTGTGTGCAACTGCGTCCTGCCGAGTATCCCAAATCACCAAAACCAATGTTGTGGAGACTTGGCTCGGTTGCCGGCCGTCGGTGGAAAACCGTAAAACAAGTTCTTCGAGGGGCTGTTGCCTATTCCTTGTAGTGCTTGTCAAGATATTGAACCCAATGGTCAAAATCGCCTTCAAGGGCGTGAAGATCCCGGTTTATTTCATCCTTGACCCCGGCCCATGCCGCGCCTTTGTTTTCGGCCAGCTTCTTCGTCAGCTCACCCGACTTGCCACGGATCGCGTCGGCTTTTGCCGACACCTCGGGCGCCGGGGTCTTTACGCCAAATGTTGCCCGGAGCTTTTCGGCCAGTCGCGTTTCGACAGCTTGAACTCTCTGTGCCGTTTCCGAAATATCCTTGCTCTCACGCATCGGTTGGAACTCCTTTGGTTGGTTGTATGGGGGCTTTGCGGCGTTTGACCGGGAGTTCAGGTCCTGATCCATTGCCAGGCTTGCGCCAGCTGGTCTGATCCGAAGACCCTGATCTCGCCCTTGATCAGAAATCCGATCAGCCTGATGCTGCGGTCGACCCAGGCAGGACCGCCGACTACGGCCAGTTTTCCGAAATCAGCGCGATGCATGAGACCGTAAGAGGCGTCGTCCCAGGCGGCTTCGAGATCCCAGCCTTGAAATGTCTCGTCCATGTAGAAGACGATATTGAGCTGACCGTGGGCTTTGAACAGTTCGGCCAGTTTCGGAATGAGAATGGTCTCGTAGTCCGTTTTGGTCAATTTGCCACTGGCATGAATGCCAAGTGTGTTGCCACTGCTTTCACTCATGAACTCGATCATTTGTTCTCTCCGATTCAATGTGCAGCGTGCCCGGCATCCAAGCGCCCGATCTCCTGATGTCGAGAAGACTGGAGCTCGAGTTTGGCGATGATGTGGAAGTATAGCGAGATCCCGTTTTTTCGTGTTGACCAACATCAATCCTGATCCACGCTACCGTGGGCCGGTGGGGGCGGTCTTGCCTCCGGGGCGTTGCTGTCGTTGATGCAGAGGCAGGTCAGCGGCAAAAATGCCGAACCTCTTCAATCCCGGCCCAACGCCTGATAGGGATTGCACAGATACAGTGTCGTAATTGCCCGGCAGGATCGCTGTGGCGGGCCAAAGCCTTTGTGTAGGGATTTGCAATCATGTTGCTGCCGGTGGGGAAAAACCTCGAAGACGTTTCAACCCGGTTCTCATGGGATGTGCCGGAGTTTTTCAACATCGGCAGTGCGGTGTCGGACGACTGGGCGGCGCGCGAGCCGCACCGGGTGTGTCTGGAACATTTCCATCCCGATGCCGAGCCGGACCGGATGAGCTATGAACAGCTGTCCCGGCGCTCGAACGCGTTCGCCCGCGGCCTTGCATCGCTGGGTGTTGAGCGCGGCGACCGGGTGGCGTTGATGCTGCCGCAGGGGTTCGAGACCGCGATCGCGCATGTGGCGATTTACAAGCTGGGCGCCATCGCCGTGCCGCTGGCGCTGCTGTTCGGGGTTGAGGCCGTTGAACACCGGCTTTCCGCCTCGGGGGCGAAGGTGCTGGTGACGACACCGGGCGGGAGCGAAAAGGTCTCGTCAATTCGCGAGCGGCTGGGAGAGCTTGAGGCCATTGTCGTTGCCGGCGGTGAAAATGACATGGGCGATGCGGTCAGCTTCAGCGGTCTTGAAAACGGTCATTCCGATGCTTCGGTGGCCGTCAGGACGCGGGCGGATGATCCGGCGCTGATGATCTTCACCTCGGGGACCACCGGTCCGCCCAAGGGCGCGCTGCATGGGCACCGGGTGTTGATCGGCCACATTCCCGGGGTGCAGACCCATCATGAGTTCATGCCGCAGCCGGGTGACAAGTTCTGGACACCTGCCGACTGGGCCTGGGCCGGCGGCCTGCTCAACGTGCTGCTGCCGGGATTGCTGCTCGGTGTGCCGGTGGTGTCGTCGCAGGCGCAGAAATTCGATCCGGAACTGGCCTACCGGATCATGGCGGAGATGAATGTCCGCAATGCCTTCATTCCGCCGACGGCGCTCAGAATCATGCGCACGGTTTCAGACCCGCTGTCGCGGCACCGGCTCAATTTGCGCACGGTGGGATCGGGCGGCGAGGCGCTGGGGCGTGAGACCTATGAGTGGGCGCAGAAGGTTCTCGGCCTGACCATCAACGAGTTCTACGGCCAGACCGAGTGCAACCTGGTGCTGTCGTCCAGTGCGATGCTTGGGGCCAGCCGGGGCGGGGCGATCGGCAAGCCGGTGCCGGGGCACGAAGTGGCGGTGATTGATGATCAGGGCAACGTGGTGCCGGATGGCACTTCGGGGCAGATCGCGGTCAGGCGGCCAGACCCGGTGATGTTCCTGGAATACTGGCGCAACGAGGCGGCAACGAAAGCCAAGTTCATTGGCGATTGGATGCTTACCGGAGACCAGGGCGTGCGCGATGCGGAAGGCTATTTCTCCTTCTTCGGACGGGATGACGATGTCATCACCTCGGCGGGATACAGGATCGGGCCGGGCGAAATCGAGGATTGCCTGACCGGCCATCCGGCGGTGGCGCTTGCCGCGGTCGTCGGCAAGCCGGACCCGATGCGCACCGAAATCGTCAAGGCCTATATCGTGGTCGCGCCCGGCATCGAGCCGGATGCGGAGCTGACGGAGTCCGTGCGCGAGTGGGTCAAGACGCGGCTGTCGGCGCATGAGTATCCGCGGGAGATCGAGTTTGTCGACAGCCTGCCGCTGACCACAACGGGCAAGGTGATCCGGCGAATCCTGAGAGACCAGGCCATTGCGGAGGCCGCGGCGGATACATAGCTGGCGGGCAGCCTGCCTGAGGCCCTGCTAGCGCTTGGCCATGCCGCGGATTTTTTCGCGCAGCAGCCGGGCGATGTTGCGGGTGTTGCGGTAGATGTGGAGCTGGGTTGCCACCTGGCGGACGTCGCGGTCATGCCTGGGGTCCAGGCCAATGACCATGGTTCCCATGTTCTCACGCTCCGACCACATGCGGCTCATGATCGGATGATCCGGGACAGCGCAGGAATCGGTGCGGCGGATGTTGAGGTCGTCAAGATGCCATTCGGTCAGCCTGTCGACCAGAAGCTTGCCTGGCGAATAGCGGGCCCAGTCCTCGTTGAACGCCGTTTTCCAGGTCCAGGCTTCGCCTGACGAGACGAACACGATCATCGAGGCGATGGCCTCGCCGTCGAGCGCCAGGGAGTGAATGCGGACGCTGTCTGTCTCGGCAAGGCTGTTGATGGCTTCGCGGGCAAAGGCCGCACGGTAGCGATCTGACACCATTGACGATTTCCGGCGGCCCTTCCAGCCGGTGTCCTCGAGCGTCAGGAATTCCTCGAGGTGATAGCGGATTTCTTCGGGCTGGCGGGCCACCATGTAGCTCAGTTCGCCATGTTCGGACAATCTCCGCCATTGCCGGCGCATCTCGCGGCGATGATGGGAAGAGACGGATTTGGCAAGATACTCATCGGCGTCGAGGTTGCTCTCCAGGAACGGGCGCTGGACCTGATCGGTGACAACGACCGAGAGGTTGCGGGCCATTGCGACGGCGCGCAGAAGCCCTGCGACGGGTCCGTCGAGCCGCATGTCGGGCAGGACGAGGATGCCGGGCAGTCCCAAGTCAGGATGAATGAGGGCTTCGAGCATGTTGTCGAGGGTTTCGGCGGCATCCTCGCGATCGAGAAGCGGCGTTCCCAGCGGGCCGAACGGATTGGCCCAGGCGCGGATGATCGACGGGCCGACCGAAAAGCCCGGCTTCTCGATCGAATAGGGCAACAGCATGCGCATGCGCGAATGGGATTCGGTTTCATCGCGCATCAGCATCAGGCGGATCACACGGTCTTCGAGCCGTGGCATGGCCGGTGCGAGGAAGCGGGCGGCAAAGAATATATTGGGCTCGAGCGCACGGTTGGTGAGGAAGTCGAGTTCTTCCTGCAGTTCATATCCTGCACGTGCGGGGTAGATGGCCAGATGGCGTCCCGGGCGGCCGACGGCAACTTCGCGTTCAGGCAGCGGACGCCCGGTTTCCACGTCGGCAAATTCGCCGATAAGCGAGTTGGCCTGGCTCGCGACTTCATCCTGGATGATGGGACTTGAAGCCATAACTTATCCGGCCTCCCCTGAAGAGGCATCACGCGCAGGCAATGCGGTGGATGCGATGAACATCTTGATGCCGAGCCGACGGCGAATGACCAGATGCAGAAGAGCGGCCTCGATTACCATCGCTCCGGCCGTGGCGGTTGCGGCGCCATGCAGCTCCCACAATGGGATCAGCAGCACATTGAGGCCGAGATTTGCAACCAGGGCGCAGGCATAGATGGTGGCGCAGATCTTGAGTTCGCCGGCCATGGTCAGAAGCACCTCGCCGGGGCCGATCATTGCCTTGGCGATGATGCCCGCAAACAGGATGACCATGATCAGGTGCCCTTCCTGGAAGCTGGGTCCAAACAGCGACAGCAGGAACGGGCCGGCGGCGATGACGAGGCCTCCGACAATCAGCGACGGCCAGAAGGTCCACTGCACCGTCTGCCTGGCAAAGGAAGCCAGGGCGACGCGATCCTTGCCGGAAACCAGCGAGGAGAAGCGCGGGGCGGCTGCAGCCTTGACGGCGAAATAGACAAAATGCACCAGCGCCATGGTCTTGGCGGCGGCGAAATAGACGGCGACCTTTTCAGGCGGCAGGTAGATGCCGACGATAATGACGTCGGCATTGGTCAGCATGAAGTAGAAGCCCTCGATCAGGAAAATCGGAAAGGCGACCATCAGCCAGGTCTTGAAGTGGACCTCGACGTGTTCCGCCGGAAACCGCTTTCTCAGCCGTGTGGTGATGAGAAGAAACTGGGCCAGCGTGGTGAAATAGGTCGCTGCAAGGGCCGCGACGATGGCCGTGTTGGCGTCGGCCATGCGTCCAAGCCAGATGGCTCCGGCGACAAAGGCAAGAATGAGCAGGGGGCGGACGATGTAGGTCGGGCTCAGTGCGTTGACGGGCCAGCCATTCGCCCGTGCCGTGCCGTCGAGAACGTCGCCAAGGGCGATCATCGGCAGAATGAAGGCGCCGACAAAAAGCGGCTGGACATAATGGGACTGGATCCTGTCTCCAAGGAAGTAGAGGGCGGCGATGCCGGTGCCGGCGATCAATGTTGCCGAGACCATCGAGAATATCCTGGCGGTGACGGCAAGGCCGATGATGGCCTCGTCGGCACCGGCCGAGCGGTATTGCGGCAGGAAGCGGATAACGGCGGTGTGGAAGCCCAGGCAGGACAGGTTGCCGAGGATGATGGCGATCACCCAGACGAAGACGAAAACGCCGTATTCGAATTCACCCATCAACCGCGCCAGAATGATCTGGGACACGAAGGCGATGGCCGCGCTGAAGATGCGGATGGCAAACGCGATTATCGCCATGCGCTGCGCCGCGCTGGTCTCGTCAGAGGAGGTTGCAATGGTGGTGAGACGGTCGAGCACCGGCATCAGCCGCGCCACATAGCGCGGCGGCAACAATCTGCCTGCGGTGTCGATCAACGTCATGATCAGGTTTGTATCCCGTTGTTGTCCGGGCACCCTGTCATGGCGACGTTAAGAAACGGTTTGGCCGGGAACTCGAAGATCCGGGATTCCGGCGGTCGTGTGCCGCACCGGGGCGCGTGTTTGTCCCAATCTGCCTAGCCCTGCTGAAAAACCGACCGGTAGCGCCGATGCAGGACCCATCCAGCCTGTTCGGCTCAAGCATGCGTCAGCATCGGCTACGATACAAAAAGGCCGGGATCGAAAAATCGGTCCCGGCCCTGTTCATACGCTTTGATCGAGAATCAGTAGGCGCCGTGGCAATGCTTGTATTTCTTGCCGGATCCGCAAGGGCAGGCCTCGTTGCGGCCGACCTTGCCCCAGGTCGATTCATCCTCGGGATCGCGGTCTTCCGGTGCAACAACGCCCGGCGCTGCGGTCAAGCCCGCTTCGGCGAACTCGTCATCGCCGGTGGAGGCGTCGATGTGGTGAGCCTCCATGCCTTCCGGCAGTTCCGGTTCCGGTGTGGTGGCGGCTTCCCGGACGACTTCGACCCGCATCAGCTGGGCCATGACGGCCTGACGCAGGTTGGCGAGCAGGGCCTGGAACAGTTCGAAGGCTTCGGACTTGTATTCCTGTAGCGGATCGCGCTGCGCGTAGCCGCGGAAACCGACGACCGAGCGGAGATGGTCGAGGTTGACCAGATGCTCGCGCCACAGATGGTCAAGTGTCTGGAGAACAACGGATTTTTCGACGTAAGTCATCACCTCGGGACCAAACCGTTCGGCCCGTTCCCTGGCGAGATTGTCCGCGGCTTCGACAATGCGGCTGTGGATGTCGTCTTCGGCGATGCCCTCTTCGGCGGCCCATTCCTCGATCGGCAGATCGAGGTTGAGATAATCCTGAACGCCCTTCTTCAACTCGGCGACATTCCACTGCTCGGCATAGGCGCGTTCGGGAATATGGAGCTTGACGAGACCGTCGATCACTTCGTGGCGCATGTCCTCGATGGTTTCGGAAATCGATTCCGAATCCATCAGTTCCTTGCGCTGCTCGAACACCACCTTGCGCTGGTCGTTCATCACGTCATCGAACTTGAGCAGGTTCTTGCGGATGTCGAAGTTGCGCGCCTCGACCTTTTTCTGTGCCCGTTCAAGCGCCTTGTTGATCCACGGGTGGATGATCGGCTCGCCTTCCTTCAGGCCAAGCGTCTTGAGCATGCCGTCCATGCGCTCGGAGCCGAAAATCCGCATCAGGTCATCCTGCAGAGACAGGAAGAACTTGGAGCGGCCCGGGTCACCCTGACGGCCGGAACGGCCACGCAGCTGGTTGTCGATGCGGCGGCTTTCATGGCGTTCGGTGGCCAGAACGTAAAGGCCGCCGGCTGCGATCGCCTCATCCTTGAGCTTCTGGATTTCCGCGCGGATGGCCTTTTCCTTTTCATCGCGCTCGGGACCTTCAGGCATGTCGCCGAGTTCCTGGGCGATGCGCATGTCGACGTTGCCGCCGAGCTGAATGTCGGTTCCGCGACCGGCCATGTTGGTAGCGATGGTGATCGCACCGGGAACGCCGGCCTGGGAAACGATGTAGGCTTCCTGCTCGTGGTAGCGGGCGTTGAGCACCTTGAAGTCTTCCACGCCGGCCTTGCGCAGCAGATCGGCCAGGATCTCGGACTTGTCGATTGACGTGGTGCCGACCAGAACCGGCTGCTTCTTCTCGCGCGACTGTTTGATGTCGTCGATGATGGCCTGGTATTTTTCCTCGACGGTGCGGTAGACCTCGTCGTCTTCATCGATACGGGCAATCGGCACGTTGGTGGGGACTTCGACCACTTCCAGCCCGTAGATGTCGCCAAACTCCTCGGCCTCGGTGGAGGCCGTGCCGGTCATGCCGCCCAGTTTCGAATACATGCGGAAATAATTCTGGAAGGTGATCGAGGCCAGGGTCTGGTTTTCCGGCTGGATCTTGACGCCTTCCTTGGCTTCAAGCGCCTGGTGCTGGCCTTCGGAGTAGCGACGGCCCGGCATCATGCGGCCGGTGAATTCGTCGATGATGACGATTTCGTCGTTGCGGACGATGTAGTCCTTGTCGCGGGTGAACAGCCGGTGGGCCTTCAGCGCGTTGTTGATGTGGTGCACGACAGAGACGTTTTCGACGTCGTAAAGCGATTCACCCTTGAGCAGGCCGGCCTCGGTCAGCATGGCTTCGAGTTTCTCGGTGCCTGCCTCGGTGAAGGTGGCAGAGCGCTGTTTTTCGTCGATCTCGTAGTCGTCGGGCTCGAGCTTCTGGATCAGCGCATCGACGCTGTTGTAGAGATCCGAGCGGTCATCGAGCGGGCCGGAGATGATCAGCGGCGTACGGGCTTCGTCAACGAGAATGGAGTCCACTTCGTCGACGATGGCGTAGTTGTGTCCGCGCTGGACCATCTGGGCGCGATCATACTTCATGTTGTCGCGAAGATAATCGAACCCGAGCTCGTTGTTGGTGGCGTAGGTGATGTCGCAGGCATAGGCCGCACGGCGCTCGTCATCGTCCATGCCATGTGTGATGATGCCGGTGGTCAGCCCGAGGAAGCTGTAGATCCGGGCCATCCATTCGGCGTCACGGCGCGCCAGGTAATCGTTGACGGTAACGACATGGACGCCTTCGCCGGACAGCGCATTGAGATAGACCGGCAGCGTGGCCACCAGTGTCTTGCCTTCACCGGTCTTCATTTCGGCAATGGCGTTTTCGTTGAGGATCATGCCGCCGATCAACTGGACGTCGAATGGCCGCAGCCCGATTGCCCGGCGCGCTGCCTCGCGCACGGTTGCAAAGGCGGGCACCAGGAGGTCGTCCAGCTTGGTTCCTGCGGCAAGCTGTTCGCGGAACTGGATTGTCCGGGCTGCCAAATCAGCATCGCTCAGCACCGAAAGTTCAGATTCCAATGCATTAATAGCGTCAATTTTTGGCTGGTAGGCCCGGATCCGGCGATCATTGGATGAGCCGAAAAGCTTGCGGGCGATTGCGCCGAACTTGACCATTTCAATGGTCCTTTCTTGAGGCTGCACAGTCTGCAGTTATGGAAACCGGTGCTGGCCTGCGACCGGTGGATCGGTTGGAAATCGCTGTCCGGATGGCCTTCATCCAGTGAAAGCCGTCTGGACGGACGGTTGGCTGACAGATAAGAGGGGGTTTGAACGATGTCAACGGCGGCGAAAGGCCGTCTTAGGGTTGCCAAAATCCAAGAGCACTTGGACGGCAGACCGTAAAAAGCTTCACAATGAAAGGTCTATCCATGCGCCTATCGCAGCTTGCAGCCACACTCTTCCTGAGTTCTGTCACCTTCCTGCCGGTCCACGTCCATGCCGCCGATGAGGCCGACCCGGTGGTGGCAACAGTCGCCGGTGTTGAGATTCTCGCATCGGAACTGACCCTGGCAGAAGGCGATCTCGATCCGCAGTTCGCCCGTCTTCCGGACGAGCAGCGCCGCGTGGCCGCTCTGGCTGCCGTCATCGATATCAAGACGCTGGCGCGCAAGGCTGAATCGGAGAAGCTCGACCAGACCGAGGAATTCAAGAAGCTGATGGCGTTCCAGCGCGACCGCGCCTTGCACAATGCCATCTTCAAGTCGACGGTGGTCGATCCGGTTACCGACGCGGATATCAAGGCGCGTTACGAGAAGGAAATCGCGGCAGTTTCGCCGGAAGAGGAAATCAGCGCCCGTCACATTCTTCTCAAGACCGAAGACGAAGCCAAGGCCGTGATCGCCGAGCTGGATGGCGGCAAGGATTTCGCAGAACTGGCCAAGGAAAAGTCCACCGGCCCCAGCGCCGCACAGGGCGGAGATCTCGGATTCTTCACCAAGGGCCGCATGGTCCCCGAATTCGAAGCCGTGGCATTTACGCTGAAAGCCGGCGAATATGCCAAGGAACCGGTGCAGACCCAGTTCGGATGGCATGTCATCAAGGTTGAGGAACGCCGCGAAACTGCGCCTCCGGCGTTTGAGGAAGTGGCTGACCAGGTCCGGCAGGTGGTGATGCGCGAACGTTACGGCGACCTCATCAAGGCCGCCCGCAGCGAGACCGAGATCAATGTGCTCGATCCGGATCTGAAAACCGCTTACGACGCCATCAGCCAGCAACAGCAGTAACCCTTTCGGGCCACGTGCCGCCTCGAGGATCGCTTCATGTCCACCGACATCTCGCCCCTGGCTCCAAAATCCTATGCCGAACTCCCGCCGATCGCGGGGGTTCGCATAGAAACCGCGGCGGCCGGGATCAAGTACAGGGACCGCACCGATGTGATGCTGATGGTGTTTGACAAGCCAGCGGCCGTGGCCGGGGTCTTCACCACATCGAAATGCCCCTCCGCACCGGTTGATTTCTGCCGCTCGAACCTTGCTGGCGGCCGTGCGCGGGCGCTGGTGGTCAATTCCGGAAACGCCAATGCGTTCACCGGGAAAAAGGGGAGCGAGGCAACGGATCTCACCGCCAGGTCAACGGCGCAGGCCGTGGGCTGTCAGCCGTCGGAAGTGTTCCTGGCATCGACCGGGGTTATCGGCGAGCCGCTTGACGCGACCAAGTTCGCCCCGGTTCTGGGGCGAATGGCGGAATCGGCGAGTGGCGACCGGTGGCTGGATGCGGCACGCGCGATCATGACCACCGACACCTATCCGAAAGTCGCCACGCGCACGGCGCGGATCGACGGCGTGACGGTGAGGCTTAACGGCATGGCCAAGGGTGCGGGAATGATCGCGCCAGACATGGCAACAATGCTTTCGTTCATCGTCACCGATGCCGACATCGATGCTGGTGCATTGCAGGCCATGGTCAACCGTCATGTCGGTTCGACCTTCAATGCCGTGACCGTCGACAGCGATACATCGACATCGGATACGCTGATGGTTTTTGCCGCAGGTTCCGCTTCTGAACGGGGTGCAGGGGCGATCAGCTCGGCTTCCGATCCGCGTGCGCGGAGTTTTTCAAAGGCACTGGCCGACCTGATGGAAGATCTGGCGATCCAGATCGTTCGCGATGGCGAGGGTGCGCGCAAGCAGGTCGAGATCACGGTGACAGGCGCCGCGTCGGCGAAGGCGGCCGGGCGGATTGCCCGTTCGATCGCCAATTCACCGCTGGTCAAGACCGCCATTGCCGGTGAAGACGCCAATTGGGGCCGCGTCGTCATGGCGGTCGGCAAGGCGGGCGAGAAGGCCGAACGCGACAAGCTGGCGATCTGGTTCGGCGATGTCCGGGTGGCCGTCGATGGCGAACGCGATCCTGCCTATAGTGAAGCTGCAGCGTCCGAAGTCATGAAACAGGACGAGATCGCCATCCGGGTCGATCTCGGCATCGGCCGTGGCAAGGCCCGCGTGTTCACCTGTGATCTGACCAAGGCCTATGTCGAGATCAATGGTGATTACCGCAGCTGAGCGGTTTGCCTGAAGAACAGAGTACGGGACACATCTTGCCGAATCTTGCAATCGTCAGAAGGCTTGAAGCCGTTGGATTCAGGGCCTGGCCCGCAGCATCGATCCAGTATGACGGCAGCTGGCAGATCCGTTTGACCGCGGGGCATCCGTCCAAGCGGCTGAATTCGGTCAATCCTCTCGATCCGTCCGATCATGATGACATTGAAGGCCGCGTGGAGCGTGCCGCGCGCCGGTTCGATTCCTACGACCGGCCGCTGGTGTTCCGGCAATCGCCGCTGGCACCGCCGCCGCTTGAGGCTTATCTGGATGCGCTCGGCTGGCGCCGGTTCGACGAGACAATCGTCATGACCGGCATGATCGACAGTCTCGACATCGACAGCGGCATGGATCATTTGCCGATGCGCGATATCGGGCGATACGTCGATGCCTCCATTGCCGTGCATGGCCGGGACCAGTCGCTCAAGCCGGGCCTCACCGAAGTGTTGAGCTCGATACGGCCGCCGAGCGGGTTGTTCGTGCTGGAGGAAGGGGAATCCGGTCCGGTTTCGACGGCCCTTTGCGTTCACGACAATGATCTTGCCGGCCTGTTCGAGCTGGCCACGCGGGCGGACAAGCGGCGTTCCGGGCATGGCCGTGACGTGGTCACAGCGGCTCTGCGATGGGCGCGGCATCGCGGCGCCGAGAAGGCGTGGCTGCAGGTGGAAAGCGCGAACACGGCAGCCGTGGCGCTCTACGAAGGCCTGGGCTTTGAAGAGGTGTACCGTTATGCCTATCGCCAGAAGCCGGGATACTGAGCGGATGAGCGACAGGAAAATACTGCTGGTTGCTGCCTGCGCCCTCGTGGATGCGGATGGCCGGGTGCTGTTGACCCAGAGACCCGAAGGCAAGCAGCTGGCCGGACTCTGGGAATTTCCCGGCGGCAAGGTGGAAGCGGGGGAATCGCCTGAAGCGGCGCTGATCCGCGAGCTTGCCGAAGAAATCGGGGTGACCACCAGGGAGGCGTGCCTGGCGCCGCTGACCTTCGCCAGCCACAGCTATGACGAGTTTCATCTGCTGATGCCGCTTTTCGTCTGCCGCCGGTTTGAAGGCACCGCCCGCGGACTTGAAGGGCAGGCGCTGAAGTGGGTCCGCCCTCGGGACATGCGGGATTATCCGATGCCGCCGGCCGACGAGCCGCTGATTCCCTATCTCATCGATCTCTTGTGAGTTGATGCTGCCACACGGCAAATGCTGTTTGTTGTCATTATCGTTAATGAAACTTCAATTTACTTCACGCATGAATAAGCATGAGTGTTGGATCCGGAAGGATTCTTGGTGGAGGCGTTATGAGCAACGGTGATTTCTGGATGACGGTGATGGACAGAGACGGACAGGAAAGCCAGCCAAAGAGATTTGGCGCGGTGCGTGTTGCTCTTCTGTTTGGCACCGCGGCCATCGCCATTGCAGCCATTCTTACGCCGATTGCTGCCGACCGGACGACTTCGGCACGGGTTGCATGGATGCCCGACCAGTACGACAACATTACCACCGGATCGATTCCGCCGCGCTCGAAAACCACGTCCTATACTGTCCGCAGATCAATCCTGCAGGACAACCCGGGCGCGCTCTGCATCATTCGAAGCAACGGCCGGAAGTCGGGAGACTGCTGAGCGACCCCGACCCCGGCACCAAAATGGAAGCGGAATTGAGCCATGAAATCCTTGTTTTGCAGATTTATAGAAGACAGGTCTGGCGCAACCGCAATTGAATATGGCCTCATTGCCGCATTGATTGCGACCGCACTGATCAGCGGGATGACCGTCATTGGCGAGGCCATCAACAACAACATGGACAGCACCGCGCAACACCTCAAGAATTCCCAGTAGGCCTGACCGGCCTCAGCGGGGAAGCTTTTGTTCCGGCGTTTTCAATGCGTCGGCCAGACGCGCCTTGGCGGAGCCTGGCTTGAGCGGTTTTTGCTGGTTTTCATGCGGCGCCCATCCGGAGAGGTGAACCACCGGGAAACTGGCGCGGATACGCCCGTCGGGGTCGGAAAACCGTTCCGCATAGATCTGCGCGGCTCTCAGAAACAGCGATCTGCTTGCCGGTTTGCGGCTTCTGTCCGTCAGGATCGAGGTCATGCCCATGGCGCGCACGTCCTTGAGCAGTGCAAACATGTCAGGATACCTGACCACGATGTCGTCGATATCGGCGACGGGCAGGGCAAAGCCGGCGCGTTGCAGCAAAGCGCCATAATCACGGATATCGGCAAAGGGATGAATGCGGGTATTGGCGCCGCCGGTCAGTTCGCTTTCCGCAGCCAGCAGGGATTCACGCAACTCGCCCAGGGTGCCGGCACCCGGGGTGGCTGCGAGCAGCAGTCCGTCAGGCTTCAGCGCATGGCGCAATTGCACCAGCACGCCCGGTGTGTCGTTGGTCACGTGCAGCGCCAGAGGTGAAACGATCAGATCGGCACTGCCCGGCTCCAGCGGCACAAGATCGGGCTCGGCGAAAACTTGCCTGTCCGGCTCGACGCCGGGGATCTCGCACATGTCGACATAGGTGAAATCGGCGGTCTTACCGGTGGCTTTCATCATGGTGGCGGCAAGCGGCAAGCCGGCATGAACCAGGACCGGGTGATCGAATTGCCTTTCCACCACCGAGAGCCGTTCGGCCATGTCTTCGGCGACCCGGCGAACGAGGAAATCCGCACCCGGTTCAAAACCGGCCAATGCGCGCAATCGGCGCTGACGTAGCAGGGTGTGATCAAAGAGACGATCCATGATCGTGGCCTATCGGTAGGTTTCGGGTTCAACTGAGGCCTGTTGGCCGGGTTGCGGCTCGCTTGTTGGATGGAACGGCAGTAAAGTCAACTGATGGACCGTGCGGATTTCCTTCAATTCAGGCTCCGATTGCTGGCTGCATGCCAGTTCGCGGGTCTGGGGGTGATGCAACTGGTGTATCCGCCGGTCTGCTCGGGGTGTGGCAAAATGGTGGGGCGGCCCGCCGGCTTGTGCACGGAATGCTGGTCGACGGTGCGGTTCATCGAGCGGCCCTATTGCGAGATCACCGGCATGCCCTTCGATCATGACCGGGGTGACGGATATGTCTCGCCCGAGGCGATCGCCAATCCGCCGTCCTATGCAAAGGCGCGGGCGGCGGTGTTTCATGATGGCGTTGCCCGCAAGATTGTCCATGGGCTGAAGTATTCTGACCGCGCCGATCTCGCCACCATGATGGCGGAGTGGATGATCCGGGCAGGGCGGGACGTTATCGATGACAGTGATGTCATCATTGCGGTGCCGTTGCACCGGGGGCGGTTGTTTGCCCGGCGTTACAACCAGTCGGCGGAGTTGGCACGGACGCTTGCCAGGCATTGCGGCAAACCGTTCCTGCCCGGTGTGATGCGGCGGATTCGTGCCACGCGGCAGCAGGTCGGCCTGGGCTTGAAGGCCCGGCAGGACAATGTTCGCGGGGCGTTCCAGACGGTGCCCGAACAGGTGTCGCGGGTTGCCGGGCTCAAGGTGCTGCTGGTCGATGACGTGCTGACCACCGGGTCAACTGTGGAGGCAGCCACGCGATCGCTGTTGCGTGCAGGCGCGAGCCGGGTCAACGTGCTGACCTTTGCCAGGGTTGCAAGCCCGGGTGAGGAAACCCTATATGCTTGAAGGGCCGCGAAGGCCGTCGAACGAATGGAGACCCGCATGGCAGACGTAATCCTCTATACCCGGCAGTT
The DNA here is from genome assembly GCF_038900095.1 of Hoeflea sp. AS16. NCBI lineage: Bacteria > Pseudomonadati > Pseudomonadota > Alphaproteobacteria > Hyphomicrobiales > Rhizobiaceae > Hoeflea > Hoeflea sp. AS16. The sequence continues at coordinate 249,396 of NZ_JBBMQQ010000002.1, forward strand.
CTGCGGTTTCTGTACCGCTGCCAAACGTTTGCTGGACGGAAAAGGCGTCAGCTACACCGAGCATGATGCGACTTTCTCCCCGGAGCTGAAGCAGGAAATGATCGGCAAGGCCAACGGCCGGGCTACGTTTCCGCAGATATTCATTGATGGTGTTCATGTTGGAGGCTGCGACGAGCTGCATGCTCTTGATCGTGCCGGCAAGCTTGATCCCATGCTGACAGGGGGCTGAGACATGCGTGAACTGGTTGTCGCCGCAGTACAGATGCGGTCGGGTGTCACGCCCGAGGCGAACATTGAAGCCATGGCCGGCCTGGTCCGCGATGCGGCCTCGCGTGGCGCACGCTATGTGCAGACACCGGAAATGACCGGTGCCGTCCAGAAAAACCGTGACGGCCTGCGCAGCATTCTCAAAACGGAAGCCGATGACCCCGTTCTCAAGGAAGCGTCGTCGCTTGCCGGCGAACTGGGCATCTATCTGCATGTCGGGTCAACGGCGATCGATGTCGGTGGCGATATGACGGCCAATCGCGGCGTGGTGTTCGGTCCCGACGGCCGTGCGCTTGCCCATTATGACAAGATCCACATGTTTGACGTGGATCTCGACAATGGCGAGAGCTGGCGGGAAAGCTCGGTCTATCAGCCCGGCGAAGTGGCGCGGACCGTGGATCTCGATGTCGCCCGGCTCGGCATGGGCATCTGTTACGATGTCCGTTTCCCGCACCTGTTCCGCGAACTGGCGCTGGCCGGTGCCGATATTCTGACCGCGCCGGCTGCCTTTACGCGTCAGACCGGCGAGGCGCACTGGCATGTGCTGCAACGCGCCCGCGCGATCGAAAACGGTGCTTTCGTGATCTCGGCGGCGCAGGGCGGGGTGCATGAAGACGGGCGGGAAACCTACGGCCATTCGCTTATCGTCGATCCGTGGGGACGCGTGATCGCGGAGGCCGACCATGATGAGCCCGGCGTGATCGTCGCCTCGTTGCAGCTTGACGAGGTCGCCGCGGCGCGGTCGAAAATTCCCAATCTGAAGAATGCCCGGGAGTACCGGGTCGAAACCGGAATAGAGGCAACAAGAGGAGAGAGAGTGGCGTGATCCGCTTTTCTTTGCATTGTGACAAGGATCATGAATTTGAGGGATGGTTTTCCTCAAGCAAGGATTTTGACAGCCAGGCCGAGCGCGGACTGGTTGAATGCCCGGTCTGCGGCTCCCGGCAGGTCGGCAAGGCGCTGATGGCGCCGGCGGTTGCGGTATCGAAGGAAGCTCCGGCGCGGCCTCTGGCGCTCGATCCCGAAAAGCGCGAGATGATGCGCAAGCTGAGGGACATGGTGCAGACAATCAAGCAGAACTCCGAAGATGTCGGCGACCGGTTTGCCGATGAAGCGCGCAAGATCCATCACGGCGAAGCCGAAGCACGCGGCATCATCGGCAAAGCGTCGAGTGATGATGCCAGGTCACTGGTCGAGGAAGGAATCGAGATCGCCCCGTTGCCGGAATTTCCGGACGACCTGAGCTGAGATGGCCTCGCCCGGCTTTCATCTTGCGATGTACAATTTCGGTCTGCATGTGGCGGCTTACGATTCACCCCGGGTGCAGGGGTTTCTCAAGCGCGAACCGTTGAACTTTGCCGCTGCTGAGAAGGCGTCAGGATTTGTCGGCCGCTCGGGCTATGACGGCGAGCCGGGACCGGAGAGCTGGGGCGTCCAGGTCTTTCCCCGGTTTCTCGAAGGCAGCGGGTTTGACTGCGGGCCGTCATCACTATCGGTCTGGGCAGACATCGAAAGCCTGATGGCTTTCACCTATGCCGGGGTCCATGCCGAGGCGCTGCAAAATGCGCGCAACTGGAACACCAGAAATGACTGGCCGCCCCTGGTTCTCTGGTGGATCCAGGCCGGCGACCGCCCGGTTTGGGAACAGGCGACCAAAAGGCTGGAACGGCTGCATGATCACGGGCCGGGGCCATCGGCATTCAATTTCAAGCAGGCTTATGATCCGGACGGCGGGCTTGTGGAAATCGACCGTGCCCGGGTCAAAACCCTGATTGAAGCGAACGCGCCGGGCCAGGGCGATCTGCTTGAGCAGCTCAAGGGAATGCCCGTCTGACACCGGGCTTGTCCGGGTAAAGCGGGCCGAGCGAGGTGGTGTGCCGGGGGGATCAGGAGGCCTTGGGGCGCTCCATCAGCATCATGTAGTTGACGTCCATGTCGCGGGACAGGTTCCACTGATCCTGGAGCGGATTGTAAAACACGCCGGTGCGGTCGATGACGTTCAGGCCCGATGCGGCCAATGGTGTTTCGATTTCTTCCGGCCGGACCAGTCTTTCATACTGATGCGTGCCGCGCGGCAGCCAGCGCAAGACATATTCGGCGCCGATGATTGCCAGTGCCATGGCCTTCATGGTCCGGTTGATGGTGGCGACAAACATCAGGCCACCCGGCTTGACCATCTCGGCGCAGGAGGTGAGGAACAGGTCGACGTCGGCGACATGCTCGACCACTTCCATGTTGAGCACGATGTCAAAGCGTTCGCCGCGGGCGGCCAATTCCTCGGACGTTACGGCCTCGTAGTTCACGTTCACGCCGCTCTGTGCCGCATGGATCGAAGCCACTTCGACGTTGGTCCTGGATGCATCGGCGCCAAGCACCTCGGCGCCCATGCGGGCCATCGGTTCCGACAAAAGCCCGCCGCCACAGCCGATATCGAGCAACCTCAAGCCGGCCAGGGGCTTGTCGCTTTTCGGGTCACGGCCGAAATGTGCGGCAACATGATCGCGGATATAGGTCAGGCGTACCGGATTGAACTTGTGCAGGGGGCGGAACTTGCCGGTGGGGCTCCACCATTCCGCCGCCATGGCCGAAAACCGCGCAACTTCGTCCTGATCGATCGTTGTCTGGGCAGCCTGGCTCATCGGTCTCTCCGGTGTTGTATTCCAGACAATCAACTCGGGCGTTGGGCCTGCCTTGTCAAGAGCAGGCAATGTCACATCAGCGATCCGGTTGCAGCGCGGCGGATTTTTAGCTATGAGACCGCCACCTTCCGCTCCGGAACCCGGGGCGGTTTTTCTTGCCCGTTAGCGGGTTCGGCAGCGGATAAGACAGCATGGCCCGCATAGTGATGAAATTTGGCGGCACTTCGGTCGCCGACCTGGAACGGATCCACAACGTTGCCCGGCACGTCAAGCGTGAAGTGGACGCGGGGCACCAGGTTGCCGTGGTGGTGTCGGCGATGGCCGGCAAGACCAACGAACTGGTGAACTGGGTGCAGCAGATGCCGAAGGTCGCCGGTGCCAGCGCCTCGTTTTACGATGCGCGCGAGTATGACGCGATCGTTGCGTCAGGCGAACAAGTAACCAGCGGACTGCTCGCCATCGCGCTGCAATCGATGGGCGTGGACGCCCGGTCCTGGCAGGGCTGGCAGATTCCGGTGAAGACCGACAATGCCCATGCGGCGGCGCGGATTGTCGATATCGACGGGTCCGAACTGATCCGCCGGTTCGAAATGGGGCAGGTCGCGGTTGTTGCCGGCTTTCAGGGCGTGGGCCCGGACAACCGGCTGGCAACGCTCGGGCGCGGTGGTTCGGATACCAGTGCTGTCGCGATCGCGGCAGCCGTGAAGGCTGACCGCTGCGATATCTATACCGACGTCGACGGCGTCTATACCACCGATCCCCGGGTTGAGCCGAAGGCGCGGCGGATGAAAAAGATCGCGTTCGAGGAAATGCTTGAAATGGCATCGCTCGGCGCCAAGGTGCTGCAGGTCCGGTCGGTCGAACTGGCGATGGTTCACAAGGTGAGAACCTTCGTGCGCTCGAGCTTTGACGATCCGGATGCGCCAGGAATGGGGGATCTGCTCAATCCGCCCGGAACTCTTATTTGCGACGAGGAAGAAATCGTGGAACAGGAAGTCGTTACCGGCATTGCCTACGCCAAGGACGAAGCGCAGATCTCTTTGAGGCGGCTTGCCGACCGGCCCGGCGTTTCGGCGGCGATTTTCGGTCCGCTTGCGGACTCGCACATCAATGTCGACATGATCGTCCAGAACATTTCCGAAGACGGATCACGGACCGACATGACTTTCACTGTGCCCTCGAGCGATGCCGAGAAGGCGTTGACGGTGCTCGCCGGCCAGAAAGAGCTGATCGGCTACGACGTGGTTCAGAGCGAATCAGGTCTGGCGAAGGTTTCTGTTATCGGCATCGGCATGCGAAGCCACGCCGGCGTGGCTGCAAGCGCGTTCAAGGCCCTTGCGGAGAAATCCATTAATATCAAAGCAATAACGACTTCAGAAATCAAGATTTCGATCCTGATCGACGGCGCTTATGCAGAACTCGCGGTTAGGACTTTGCATTCCGTCTACGGTCTGGATAAGACTTAGCCAACGGGATCAATATAAACCGGCAAAAGCCGAACTCTGTTAACCGGCCGGGAGCTTTTCTGGGCGGGCCACACGAATTGGGAGAATGAAGCGCGATGAGAGACCTTTCGACAGGTCCGCGCGTCCTTCTCAGGCGGCTGCGCGAGTTGATGGCGGAGCCCCTTGAGCCGCAGGAGCGCCTTGACCAGATTGTCCGCCAGATCGCGGCCAACATGGTCGCTGAAGTGTGCTCGTTTTACGTGCTGCGCGCCGATGGTGCGCTGGAGCTTTTCGCCACCGAAGGCCTGAACAAGGACTCGGTGCACCTGGCCCAGCTGAAGATGGGCCAGGGTCTGGTCGGCACGATTGCCGCCAGCGCCCGTTCGCTCAACCTGTCGGACGCCCAGTCCCATCCGGCCTTTACCTACCTGCCGGAAACCGGCGAAGAGATCTACAATTCCTTCCTCGGGGTTCCGATCCTGAGGGCCGGCCGGTCGCTGGGTGTTCTGGTCGTCCAGAACAAGGCGCATCGCAAGTACCGCGAGGACGAGGTCGAGGCTCTCGAGACCACGTCGATGGTGTTGGCCGAGATGATCGCCACGGGCGAACTCAAGCAGATCACCCGGCCTGGACTTGAGCTTGACCTGAACCGTCCGGTGACAATCGAGGGTGACGCTTACGGAGACGGCATCGGCCTTGGCCACGTCGTCCTGCATGAACCGCGCATTGTCGTTACCGAACTTCTCAATGATGACATCGATGCCGAACTCAAGCGGCTTGAAGAAGCCCTGGGATCGCTGCGTATTTCCATCGACGACATGCTGTCGCGGCGGGATGTCTCGATGGAGGGGGAACACCGTGCGGTTCTCGAAGCCTACCGGATGTTTGCCCATGATCGCGGCTGGGTGCGGAAGCTCGAGGAAGCGATTCGCAACGGGCTGACCTGCGAGGCAGCGGTGGAGAAAGTGCAGAGCGACACCCGCGCCCGCATGATCCACATGACCGATTCCTACCTGCGCGAACGGCTGCACGATTTCGACGATCTCGCCAACCGCCTGCTCAGGCAGCTGACCGGCTTTGTCCCCGGCAGCAAGGGATTGCCGCAGGATGCGATCATCGTGGCGCGCGCCATGGGTGCTGCCGAACTGCTTGATTATCCGCGCGAAGCGATCCGCGGCCTCGTGCTCGAGGACGGCGCGGTGACAAGCCATGTGGTGATTGTTGCCCGGGCGATGGGGATACCGGTTGTCGGCCAGGTGATCGGCATCGCGTCGCTTGCGGAAAACCGGGATTCCATCATCGTTGATGGCGAGGACGGTGTTGTGCACCTGCGCCCGATGTCGGACGTCCAGGATGCCTATGCCGACAAGGTCCGCTTCCGGGCCAAGCGGCAGGAACAGTTCCGGGCGTTGCGCACGGTGGAGCCGCGCACACGCGACGGCCAATACATCACCTTGCAGATGAACGCCGGCCTTCTGGTGGATCTGCCGCAGCTCAGTGAATCCGGCGCCAGCGGCATCGGGCTGTTCCGGACGGAACTCCAGTTCATGATTGCCTCGACCATGCCGAAGGTCGACGAGCAGGAAAATCTCTATCGCAGTGTGTTGCGGCAGGCGGCCGGAAGCCCGGTCACATTCCGCACGCTGGATATCGGCGGCGACAAGGTGGTGCCGTATTTCCGCTCCGCCGAAGAGGAAAACCCGGCGCTTGGATGGCGCGCCATCCGGCTTGCGCTGGACCGGCCGGGATTGCTGCGGACCCAGCTGCGGGCGCTTCTGAAAGCCGCCGCCGGAGCCGAGCTGAAGCTGATGCTTCCAATGATCACCGAGGTCAACGAGCTTCGCCTGGCGCGCGAGCTGTTGAACAAGGAGGTCCGGCACCTTTCCCGCTTTGGGTACCAGTTGCCGCGCAGCCTGCAGTTTGGCGCAATGCTGGAAGTGCCGAGCCTGCTCTGGCAGCTTGACGAGTTGATGGAAGAGATCGATTTCGTTTCCGTCGGTTCCAACGACCTGTTCCAGTTCCTGATGGCGGTCGACCGGGGAAATTCCCGTGTGGCCGACCGGTTCGATACCCTGGGGCGGCCTTTCCTGCGCGTGCTGCGCCAGATTGTCGAAGCGGCCAACAGGACCAATACACCGCTGACCCTTTGTGGCGAGATCGCCGGCAAGCCGCTCTCGGCGATGGCGCTGCTCGGCATCGGCTTCCGCAACATCTCGATGTCGCCGGCAGCCATAGGCCCGGTCAAATCGATGCTGCTGTCGCTCGATCTGGGCAAACTGGAAGAATCCCTGCTGCCGATCATTGCCGATACGCGAAGCGAAAAAACAGTTCGCGAGTTCCTGATGGACTTTGCCGACGCCAATGGCGTGAGCCTTTAGGATCAAGTAATGGCGAGATTGCCGATTCAGAAAATCCGTGAACTCGAGCGCCGCTTCGACGAGGTCGAGGCGCGCATGTCGGCAGGTCCGGATGCGGAAACCTATGTGAAGCTGGCTTCCGAGTATTCCGAACTGCAGCCGCTTGTCGGCGAGATCAGGGAATTGTCGAAAGCCGAAGCCGAGCGCGCCGATCTGATGGCGATGCTGGCTGACAGTTCAACCGACCGCGAGATGCGGGAGATGGCCGAGGAAGAGCTGAAGGCGATCAGGAGCCGGATTGAAAAGCTCGAGCAGCAGATCGAGATCATGCTGCTGCCCAAGGACGCTGCCGACGAGCGCAGCGCCATCGTTGAAATCCGCGCAGGAACAGGCGGCTCCGAGGCGGCCCTGTTCGCAGGCGATCTTTTCCGCATGTACGAGCGCTATGCCTCCTCACGGGGATGGCGGGTGGAAGTGCTGTCGGCGAGCGAGGGTGAAGCCGGCGGCTACAAGGAAATCATCGCCACGGTTTCGGGCAAGGGCGTGTTTGCGCGGCTGAAATTCGAATCCGGCGTGCATCGGGTGCAACGGGTACCGGAAACGGAATCCGGCGGGCGCATTCATACGTCGGCTGCGACTGTTGCGGTGCTGCCGGAGGCGGAGGACATCGACATCGAAGTGCGTCCGGAGGATATCCGGATCGACACGATGCGGGCGTCGGGCGCCGGCGGTCAGCACGTCAACACCACGGACTCGGCTGTACGCATCACCCATTTGCCGACCGGGCTGGTGGTGACATCCTCGGAGAAATCGCAGCACCAGAACCGCGCCAAGGCAATGCAGGTGCTGCGCTCACGACTGTTCGACATGGAACGTCAGAAAGCCGACAGCGAACGTTCGGCCGACCGCAAGAGCCAGGTCGGGTCGGGCGACCGGTCGGAGCGGATCCGGACATACAATTTCCCGCAAGGCCGGGTGACCGATCACCGCATCAACCTGACGCTTTACAAGCTCGACCGGATGATGATGGGCGAGATTGACGAGATCGTCGATGCGCTGATTTCCGATCACCAGGCGGGCCAGCTGGCCACTCTTGGCGAACATGGCCAGGCCTGACCTGACCAGGGCTGCGACGCTGGGCGAGGCATGGCTGATGATGCGGACGGCCTTCCGCTCGGAAGGTCTGGAAACCGCTGACCTCGATGCCCGGCTGCTGACGGCAAACCTGGCGGGGGTTGAACCTCACCAGTTGGTAACGGCAGGTGACACGCCGCTTGCGGAAGATGTGCGGAACCGGCTGAACCAAGCCCTGCACGACCGGATCGAGGGCATGCCGGTGCACCGTATCCTGGGGTCGCGGGAGTTCTACGGGCTCTCGCTCGGCCTCTCGCCTGCAACGCTTGAGCCTCGTCCCGACACCGAAACGCTGATTGACGCGGTGCTGCCCCTGGTTCGCGAAAGGGTGGCGGCGAAAGGCTCCTGCTCGATTGCCGACCTGGGAATCGGTACCGGCGCAATCGGCCTGGCGCTCCTGGCAACCTGTCCGGAAGCGCGCTGCCTTGGCGTTGATGTCTCTGCCGAGGCCGTCGAGGCCGCGTTGAAGAACGCTGATGCACTTGGGCTGGGTGACCGCTACGAGGCAGTGCAGGGGGACTGGCTGTCGGACCTTGATGTACAGTTCGACCTGATCGTTTCCAACCCGCCCTATATTCCGACCAGTGATCTGGCGTCTCTTTCCCGAGAAGTGACCGAGTATGACCCCGTGCTGGCGCTCGATGGCGGGGCGGACGGACTTGACGCCTACCGCGCGATTGCCTCCCAGGCCGGTCACCGGCTTGAGGCGGGCGGGTATCTGGCGCTGGAGATCGGTATCGGCCAACGGCATTCCGTGGCCGCGCTTGCCGTTGCGCACGGTTTTGCCGAGGTGGGGACGTTTCGTGATCTGGGCGGGGTTGAAAGGGTGCTGCTGTTCAAATGGGAAGGCATGACAAACGTCGCCCGGCAGGACTTTTGAAGCGCACTTCAAGAAAAGGCTTGGAATTACAGGCAAACATGGCTAGTTTCCCGGTCAGCGCCGGATAGCAAGTCTTGAAACAGATTCGATCCGATGTGGCTCGGCTCTAGGAACCCGCCAGTTTTGGCCGTCGGTTCACAGGAAAGCCTCTGGCGCGGGTATCTGAATTTGAACCCATAACGGTGACTGGATCGGTGGACGGTCCTTTGTCGCGGCGCAACCTGCGAGCCAGATATTCTGGCCAAAGCGCCCAACAGATTTTTTTCAGGAAAACAACCAGGTGACTATCGAATGAGGCCAGGACAGCAAAACAAGCGCGGTCGCGGACGTAGCGGAAGCAACAACAATAACGGCGGCGGCAATCGCAAAGGCCAGAACCCGCTATCGCGCTCCTACGACAGCTCCGGTCCCGATGTGAAAATCCGTGGAACCGCCCAGCATGTGGCGGAGAAGTACATGAACCTTGCCCGTGATGCGCAAAGTTCCGGTGATCGCGTCATGGCTGAAAATTATTTGCAGCATGCCGAGCATTACAACCGGATCATCCTGACAGCCCAGGCCCAGATGCAAGAGCGCTTCCAGCGCGATGATTCGGCGTCCCAGGCCCGCGATTCGCAGGATCAGGACGATTCTGATCGCGATGGCGATGATGACAATGACGGCAACGTCCAGGATCAGCGCGGCGACCGGAACGAGCAGCAGCAGGACCGCTCCGAGCGGCAGTCGCGCCAGGACCGGAACGAGCGTCAGGATCGCGGCGAACGTAACGAGCGCAGCGACCGGGGTGAACGCCAGGAGCGCAGACCGCGTTCGGAGCCGCAGCCGAAGCCGGTCTATGATGCCGACTCGCCGCAGCCGGTGATCGAAGGTGTTCCGGCCGAAGTGGCCATAGGACAGGAAACACCCGAAACGGACGAGGCACCACGTCCGGCGCCTCGCCGCCGCGGCCGTCCGAAGAGGGTTCGCACGGAAGAAGGTGCGGATGCAGCGGAATCATCCGGCGAAACGCGCGCTCCGGTGGAGCCCGCTGCAGCGGAATAAGCGCACCCTTTCAGGGAATGAAAATCAAACCCCGGTTGATCACAACCGGGGTTTTTATGTTCAAAGAGGTCTTTATCACTTAACTGTGAGTACCCATATCTGGTTTATCTCATCGGGCTTGCCGCAACAGGGAGCTCATCCGGACCCGCTGTCCTGCGCCATGAAAGGGTAGGACATGCAAAGGAGAAGACCATGAATATTGAAAAATACTCGGAACGCGTTCGCGGATTTATCCAGTCTGCACAATCATATGCTCTTGCCGAAGGCCACCAGCAATTCGTGCCGGAGCATCTGCTCAAGGTGCTGATGGATGATGATCAGGGGATGGCGTCATCGCTGATCGAACGCGCCGGCGGACGTCCGGCAGATGTGCGGCTGGCCAATGAGGCGGCGATTGCGAAATTGCCGAAAGTGACCGGTGGCAACGGCCAGATCTACCTATCGCAACCCGTCGCCAAGGTGTTTCAGGCTGCCGAAGAGGCCGCCAAGAAGGCCGGTGACAGCTTTGTCACGGTCGAGCGGTTGCTTTTGGCCCTGGTCATCGAGCCATCCGCCGAGACTTCGAAGATCCTCAAGGATGCAGGGGTTACCGCCCAGGCCATGAACCAGACCATCAACGATATCCGCAAAGGCCGGACCGCAGACAGCGCCGGTGCCGAACAGGGTTTCGATGCGCTGAAGAAATATGCCCGCGATCTGACCGAGGCTGCCCGCGAAGGCAAGCTTGATCCGGTGATCGGCCGGGACGACGAGATTCGCCGCACCATCCAGGTGCTGTCGCGCCGGACCAAGAACAACCCGGTGCTGATCGGTGAACCCGGTGTCGGCAAGACAGCCATCGCGGAAGGGCTCGCACTCAGGATCGTCAATGGCGATGTGCCCGAATCGCTGAAGGACAAGCAGCTGATGGCGCTCGACATGGGCTCGCTGATTGCCGGGGCGAAGTATCGCGGCGAGTTCGAGGAACGGCTCAAGGCCGTGCTGTCCGAAATCCAGGCCAACAATGGCAATATCATCCTGTTCATCGACGAGATGCATACGCTTGTCGGTGCGGGGAAATCCGACGGCGCCATGGATGCCTCCAACCTGCTGAAGCCGGCGCTGGCACGCGGCGAGCTGCACTGCGTCGGCGCCACCACGCTTGATGAATACCGCAAGCATGTGGAAAAGGACCCGGCGCTTGCCCGGCGGTTCCAGCCGGTCATGGTGGAAGAACCTACAGTCGAGGACACGGTTTCGATCCTTCGCGGGCTGAAGGAAAAATACGAGCAGCATCACAAGGTGCGGATCAGCGATTCGGCGCTGGTGTCGGCTGCCGTGCTGTCCAACCGCTACATCACCGACCGGTTCCTTCCAGACAAGGCGATCGATCTGGTCGATGAATCCGCTGCGCGGCTGAGGATGCAGGTCGATTCCAAGCCGGAGGAGCTCGATGAGCTCGACCGCCGGATCATGCAGCTGAAGATCGAGCGCGAAGCGCTGAAGAAAGAGACCGACCAGGCATCGAAGGACCGGCTTGAGCGGCTGGACAAGGAACTGTCGGACATCGAGGAAAAATCCTCGGCGCTGACGGCGCGCTGGCAGTCGGAAAAACAGAAGCTTGGCCTGGCAGCCGATCTCAAGCTCAAGCTTGAAGAGGCGCGCAACGATCTTGCCATCGCTCAGCGCAGTGGCGAGTACCAGCGGGCGGGCGAACTGGCCTATGCCGAAATTCCGGCGCTCGAACGCCAGCTGAAGGAAGCCGAAGCCCATGGCGAAAGCGAAACGGCTGGCATGGTCGAGGAAACCGTGACGCCGGATCATATCGCCCATATCGTGTCGCGCTGGACCGGTATTCCGGTTGACCGGATGCTGGAAGGCGAACGCGACAAGCTTCTGAGGATGGAAGACGAGATCGGCAAGCGTGTCGTGGGCCAGGAGGAAGCGGTTCAGGCGGTTTCCAAGGCCGTGCGGCGTGCCCGTGCCGGCCTGCAGGATCCAAACCGGCCTATGGGCTCGTTCATCTTCCTCGGCCCCACCGGCGTCGGCAAGACGGAGCTGACCAAGGCTTTGGCCGAATTCCTGTTCGACGACGAGACGGCCATGATCCGGATGGACATGTCCGAATACATGGAAAAGCATTCGGTTTCGCGGTTGATCGGAGCGCCTCCGGGTTATGTCGGTTACGACGAAGGCGGCGCATTGACGGAAGCCGTGCGGCGCAGGCCCTATCAGGTGATCCTGTTCGACGAAATCGAGAAGGCCCATCCCGATGTCTTCAACGTGCTGCTTCAGGTGCTTGATGATGGCCGGCTGACCGACGGCCAGGGGCGTACGGTGGATTTCCGCAATACGCTGATCGTCATGACCTCGAACCTCGGCTCCGAGTATCTGGCTGCGCTCACTGATGATCAGGATGCGGATGCCGCGCGTGACGACGTGATGAACGTGGTGCGGTCGTCGTTCCGTCCGGAATTTTTGAACCGGATCGACGAGATCATCCTGTTCCACCGGTTGCGCCGGTCGGAAATGGGCGCGATCGTCGACATCCAGCTCAAGCGGATGGCCAAACTGCTGGTCGACCGCAAGATCGAAGTCACGCTCGACGAGGAAGCACGCACCTGGCTCGCTGACAAGGGCTACGATCCTGCCTATGGCGCACGTCCGCTCAAGCGGGTGGTGCAGAAATATGTGCAGGATCCGCTGGCCGAGAAAATCCTGCTCGGCGAGGTGGGCGAGGGCTCGCATGTCACTGTCGGGGCCGGCTCCGACCGGCTGGTGTTCTCGGTTTCCAACGAGAAAGCCACCGAGACGGAAGAGTCGCACGGCGAAGCGGCCTGAACCCCGGCACAACTTACAAGGAGGCGGATCTCAGGATCCGCCTTTTTGGTATCAGGAGCACAAACGACGTGGACAAGACGCCTCCAGAGCTGCACCCGTTCTGCATGTCCCTGCGCGGGGCGACGCATGTGGTTCAATGGGGCGGTTCCGACGTCTACAAGGTGGGCGGCAGGGTTTTCGCGATTGCCGTCACCGGGCCGGACAATGATGTACGGGTTACATTCAAGGCATCGGAGACGAGTTTCGAGATGTTGAAGGGTGAGCCCGGAATGCGGCCCGCGCCCTATCTTGCGTCTCGCGGCTTTACATGGCTGCAATGGTTTGATGAGCGGATGCTGGATGAGCCGGCCTTGCGTGACTATGTCCGCCAGTCCCATGCCATGGTGATGGCCGGGTTGAGCAAGAAGAAACGGCTGGCGCTGCAGGCGCCGCCACTCCCGGAATAAATCCCGAAACGGCGGCTGCAGCCATCAGCGGCTTGCGAGTTCCTTGTTCGTGGTCTCGATGCCTAGCAGGGCATTG
>NZ_JBBMQQ010000002.1:267500-432500 GCF_038900095.1 Hoeflea sp. AS16
GGCGCGTTCATCGGACAGGCAGGATCCGAACACGTCGATGACATCTGACATGGCCAGGGCTGTAAAAGGTAGTCCTGGTTTTTTGAGTGGTTCTGATCCTTGCAAGGATCCGGGCCATTCGGTGCTTTCCAATCACTCGTGATCTGGAGGCAGGCTTAGTTTGGCACCCCACGAGCGTATGCGAAGTGGATCAGGTTTGCCAAACCAGGCAAATAGGGATGGGCATTGGCAATGAGAATGATCAAGCGTCATAAGGGCATTCGGTGGATGCCTTGGCATGCACAGGCGATGAAGGACGTGATACGCTGCGATAAGCGTCGGGGAGCTGCGAATAAGCTTTGATCCGACGATTTCCGAATGGGGAAACCCACCTTAGATGCCTAGAAAATCAGAATTGTCAGCAATGGCAATTGTGGTTTCTAGGTATCGTTACAAGGTATCTTATCCTGAATACATAGGGGTAAGAAGCGAACGCGGGGAACTGAAACATCTAAGTACCCGTAGGAAAGGACATCAACCGAGACTCCGTCAGTAGCGGCGAGCGAACGCGGACCAGGCCAGTGGCATGGTTAAGTAAAGTGGAACGATCTGGAAAGTTCGGCCGTAGCGGGTGATAGCCCCGTACACGTAATCCTTAATCTTGTCCTAGAGTAAGGCGGGACACGTGAAATCCTGTCTGAACGTGGGGGGACCACCCTCCAAGCCTAAGTACTCGTGCATGACCGATAGCGAACAAGTACCGTGAGGGAAAGGTGAAAAGCACCCCGACAAGGGGAGTGAAATAGTTCCTGAAACCGGATGCCTACAAGCAGTCGGAGGGCGAAAGCCTGACGGCGTACCTTTTGTATAATGGGTCAACGACTTAGTGCATCAAGCAAGCTTAAGCCGATAGGTGTAGGCGCAGCGAAAGCGAGTCTTAATAGGGCGATTAGTTTGTTGCATTAGACCCGAAACCGAGTGATCTAGCCATGAGCAGGTTGAAGGTTGGGTAACACCAACTGGAGGACCGAACCCGCATCTGTTGCAATAGATTGGGATGACTTGTGGTTAGGGGTGAAAGGCCAATCAAACTCGGAGATAGCTGGTTCTCCGCGAAATCTATTTAGGTAGAGCGTCGACCGAATACCCTCGGGGGTAGAGCACTGGATGGGCTATGGGGACTCACCGTCTTACTGATCCTAACCAAACTCCGAATACCGAGGAGTACTAGTCGGCAGACACACGGCGGGTGCTAACGTCCGTCGTGAAGAGGGAAACAACCCTGACCTCCATCTAAGGTCCCTAAGTCATGGCTAAGTGGGAAAGGATGTGAGACTCCCAAAACAACCAGGATGTTGGCTTAGAAGCAGCCATCATTTAAAGAAAGCGTAACAGCTCACTGGTCTAATTAAGGGGTCTTGCGCCGAAAATGTACCGGGGCTAAAGCCATGCACCGAAGCTGAGGATGTGCAGTTTACTGCACGTGGTAGCGGAGCGTTCTGTAAGTCTGTGAAGGGAGACCCGTGAGGGCTCCTGGAGATATCAGAAGTGCGAATGTTGACATGAGTAACGATAAAGGGAGTGAGAGACTCCCTCGCCGAAAGACCAAGGGTTCCTGCTTAAAGTTAATCTGAGCAGGGTGAGCCGGCCCCTAAGGCGAGGCCGAAAGGCGTAGTCGATGGGAACCACGTTAATATTCGTGGGCCTGGTGGTAGTGACGGATCTCGTGTGTTGTCTTTCCTTACTGGATTGGGAAGGCAGCGAAGAGGTTCCAGGAAATAGCTCCACCGTATAGACCGTACCCGAAACCGACACAGGTGGTCAGGTAGAGAATACCAAGGCGCTTGAGAGAACTGCGTTGAAGGAACTCGGCAAATTGCACGCGTAACTTCGGAAGAAGCGTGACCCTTGTTTACGCAAGTAGATGAGGGTGGCACAGACCAGGGGGTAGCGACTGTTTATCAAAAACACAGGGCTCTGCGAAGTCGCAAGACGACGTATAGGGCCTGACGCCTGCCCGGTGCTGGAAGGTTAAGAGGAGAGGTGCAAGCTTTGAATCGAAGCCCCAGTAAACGGCGGCCGTAACTATAACGGTCCTAAGGTAGCGAAATTCCTTGTCGGGTAAGTTCCGACCTGCACGAATGGCGTAACGACTTCCCCGCTGTCTCCAACGCAGACTCAGTGAAATTGAATTCCCCGTGAAGATGCGGGGTTCCTGCGGTCAGACGGAAAGACCCCGTGCACCTTTACTATAGCTTTACACTGGCATTCGCCAAGGCATGTGTAGGATAGGTGGTAGGCTTTGAAGCGTGGGCGCCAGCTCGCGTGGAGCCATCCTTGAAATACCACCCTTATCTTCGTGGATGTCTAACCGCGGCCCGTTATCCGGGTCCGGGACAGTGTATGGTGGGTAGTTTGACTGGGGCGGTCGCCTCCGAAAGAGTAACGGAGGCGCGCGATGGTAGGCTCAGACCGGTCGGAAATCGGTCGTCGAGTGCAATGGCATAAGCCTGCCTGACTGCGAGACTGACAAGTCGAGCAGAGACGAAAGTCGGTCATAGTGATCCGGTGGTCCCGCGTGGAAGGGCCATCGCTCAACGGATAAAAGGTACGCCGGGGATAACAGGCTGATGACCCCCAAGAGTCCATATCGACGGGGTTGTTTGGCACCTCGATGTCGGCTCATCGCATCCTGGGGCTGGAGCAGGTCCCAAGGGTTTGGCTGTTCGCCAATTAAAGCGGTACGTGAGCTGGGTTCAGAACGTCGTGAGACAGTTCGGTCCCTATCTGCCGTGGGTGTAGGAATATTGATAGGATCTGTCCCTAGTACGAGAGGACCGGGATGGACGTATCTCTGGTGGACCTGTTGTCGTGCCAACGGCATAGCAGGGTAGCTATATACGGAATGGATAACCGCTGAAGGCATCTAAGCGGGAAACCAACCTAAAAACGAGTATTCCCTGAGAGTCGTGGAAGACTACCACGTTGATAGGCTGGGTGTGGAAGCGCAGTAATGTGTGAAGCTTACCAGTACTAATAGCTCGATCGGCTTGATTGTTCTCATTGCTCGTGCCCATCAAAACACGATGCGCATCAATGACGTGTTCAAAACCATTAGGATTAGCCATCCGCCAGCTTCTCAATCAACTTGCACATGCAGCCCATGTGCATATGTTGCGCTTTGCCGACCTGGTGGTCATGGCGGGGCGGGTGCACCCGTTCCCATTCCGAACACGGCCGTGAAACGCCCCAGCGCCGATGGTACTTCGTCTTAAGACGCGGGCGAGGAGGTCGCTGCCAGGTCTGCAACGCGCAACACATATCTTCTCATTCTTACGAAAATTGGAACTTCCGCGGGTCGCAGTCGCGGCCCGTTTTTGCTTTTATGCCTTGAGACAATCCTCAAGGCCTGTCGCGGGGTGGAGCAGCCCCCGCCGAACCGCAGAGGCCAAAAACCTCGAGGACCGGCAAACAAAAGACCGGGCTTTGTCCGGAAGCTCAGACTTTATCGCGGGGTGGAGCAGCCCGGTAGCTCGTCAGGCTCATAACCTGAAGGTCGCAGGTTCAAATCCTGCCCCCGCAACCAAATTCCCAAATGACATGCAGACGTCGCAGGCGCAGACGCTTCGCGTCTACTGGCGAGGTTGCGCCTCGCACTATGCGCCATAACCTGAAATCCTCTCGGCGTTTGCTGCGCAATCGCCTGCCGGATCAGCGGGTCGCAGGTTCAAATCCTGCCCCCGCAACCAAATCAAAACATACAGCAATGCATCAACAGCGCCCCCACGGGCGCTGCTTGCGTTTGGAGAGACCCGGGGGCGGCCGTGCAAGCAACGGAAGCGATGGATGGCCCGTACGCGAATGCGAAATGGCCTTGATTTTCCATACCGCATCGATCCTGGTCCAGGCCTCAGTTGGTCGTCACAACCTTGATTTCTCCCTTGCGTTCAAGAACATCGACGACGACCTTTGATCGGGTTCCGCGCAGGGCGATATCAGCGGATGCCGAACCCAGCCTCAGGTTCCTCAGGACAACTTCATCGGTGATGGATGGAAGCACCGGCTGATTGAGTGACAACTGTCCCGAACGCGGATTGAAACCGAGGCCTATTACGGTCGCAAGGAGGAACAGGGGCGCTGCGGCGGCCCAGGCCTGCGGAATGCACGAGACGGGATAGAATGTCGGGCCCTTGCCGCGCTGGCGGACAAAACCGCAATAGAGTTCGGGCAAACGCCTGAGGTCGATATAGGTCGATGTGGCGAACAGTGCCTCGAAGATGCGCGCGGCCTCGGCCCGGTATCCGTACCGTACGAAACCGGCGGCAATCAGCGCATTGTCATGGGGCCAGACCGATCCATTGTGATAGCTCATCGGATTGTAGCGCGCCTCGGACGCGGCGATGGTGCGCACGCCCCAGCCACAAAATGATGACTGCGCCATCAGGGTATCGACGACCGCGCCTGCGCGTTCCGGAAAGGCAATTCCGGTAAACAGTGCATGCCCGGCATTTGACGATCGAACGCGGCAAGGCTTCTTCTCGCCGTCGAGTGCCAGGATGTAGGTCTGCAACTCTTCGTCGAAGAATGCCTTGTCGAACTGGATGCGCAATGTCTCGGCCATGTGGTCGAAGTTCGAGGCCTCGTCATCCTTGTCCAGCTGGCGGGCAATGGCCGCTGCCGCCCGCCAAGCGCCATAGACATAGGCCTGGACTTCGACCAGGGCGATTGGCCCTTTCGCAAGCCTGCCGTCCTTGTGGAACACGGAGTCGTGGCTGTCCTTCCAGCCCTGATTGGCCAGTCCCTTGTCGGTTCGGGCGCCATACTCGACGAAACCGTCACCGTCGCGGTCACCGAAACGGGTAATCCAGTCCAGTGCCGCGGAGATATGGGGCCAGAGGCCGCGCAGTGTTTCGAGGTCGCCAGTCCGTTGCAGATAGGCGCCCGCCAGCATGACGAAAAGCGGCGTCGAATCGATACTGCCGTAATATCGCCGGAAGGGAACCTCGCCGAGTTCGGCCATCTCGCCGTAGCGCATTTCGTGCAGGATCTTGCCGGGTTCGGCGTCGGCTTCGGGGTCGAAGTCCACTGCCTGGTTGGCCGCCAGATGCTTCAGGACGCCGCACGCGATGGCCGGGTCGAGCCATAGAGTTTCAAGCGCCGTTATCAACGCGTCACGGCCGAAGACCGTACTGAACCAGGGGATGCCGGCGTAGGGGTATGGCCCTTCCGGTGTATCGGTCATAAGCATATAGAGATCTGCGACGCTGCGGCGGGCGGCCTCATTGAAAATGTCATTGGAGGTCTCGATCGAGGCCGCACGGGCGGACGCGTGCCGAAGCGCACGGTGGGCGCGTCGCAGGGCGGAGAAATAGGCTTTTCTTGGCGGCGTTCTTTCTTCGCTTCGCTCGTCGCAGATAATCTCGATGAAGAAGGACCGGGCTTCGCGTGGCGCAAGGGTGACGTGGTAGCGGGCACGATCTCCCGCAATGGTTTCGGGCTCGGGATCGAAACGCAGAATCGTTGCGCGTGTGCGCCCGTCGAGACCGAGATAGGACAGGGATACGCGATCGGCTTCGACCTCGGGTTCGGCCAGCTGCCCGCGCCTGGTGCGTTGCTGGCCGCGGATTTCGAACAGGTCGGCAAAGTCGGCCGCAAATGCGATATCGAGATGAACCGTGCGTTCCCTGTCATCGAAATTGCGGAGCAGGAGCCTCTCGTAGCAGACACCGTTCAGCAGAAACCTTGTCTTCCTTATGTGCAGCAAATCGTGGCAGAGCGTGTCACCGCCGGGTTCGATGATGATGTCGGGGTTGGTGAGGTCGCAGTTCAGCGTGGCGTTGTCGTCACCCAGGGTCGAGGACAGCAGCAACGGATGAAGACCGTTGATCGTCAGGCTGAGGTGGGACAGGTGCCGCGTATCCCGGTGGAATATGCCTTCCGGGTTGCCAGGCCAGGACACGGCATCGCCATGTTCGTCGAACACGGCGAATGTGTCGCCGTGTTTAAGTGTTCGCGAGCCGCGTTCATAGCGGATCGCGGCTTCGGGTACGCCGCCTGGCGGCGTGGTGGTGGAGCCGGCAGGGGCCGGCTCCTTTCTGTCGGTCAATGCGAGCGCGGGATCCACGGCAGGTTTTCCTTGATCAGACGGGGGTCAGGCCGTGTCGCCGATGGCAAAGGGCGCCGCGTTTCCATTGGCAGCATGAAGCGGCAATTGTCCGATGTTGCCGTACTCGCTGACGAGTGAACGGTAGATTTCGACATAGTCATTGGCCATCCTCGCTGCGGTGAAACGCTTGTTGAACGTGCCGCGGACGGTTCTGCGGTCAAGCTGGTCCAGTTTGCCGACGGCATCCACAGCCTCGTCAATATCGTGGACAATGAAGCCGGACACATTGTCGTCGATGACTTCAGGGACGGACCCGCATTCGAAGGCGATGACCGGCGTGCCGCACGCCATGGCCTCGATCATGACCAGGCCGAAAGGTTCGGGCCAGTCTATGGGGAACAGCAGCGCTTTCGCATTGCCGAGGAAATCGGCTTTCTGCGTCTCGTTGATTTCGCCGACATATTCGACATTGTCGTGTTTCTCGACCAGGGGGGCAATCTGGTTTTGCCAGTAGGCCTCGTCGGCCTTGTCGACCTTGGCGGCGATCTTCAGCTTCATGCCTGCGCGCGCGGCAATCTCGATCGCACGGTCGGGGCGTTTTTCCGGTGAAATGCGTCCCAGGAAAGCGAGATATCCGCCCCCGGGTGTCCCGGTGAACGGCAGGACGTCTGAAGTCAGCCCGTGGTAGACGGTGCCAGCCCAGTTGACCGGCGGCATCGGACGGCGCTGGTCGTTGGAAATCGAGACCAGCGGGATATTTGGAAAGGCCGCGTAGAGAGGTTTGAGATCAGGCAAGTCCAGCCGTCCATGCAGCGTGGTGACGGTCTTGCCAGCGAACGTGCTGATCAGCGGGAAGTGCAGGAGATCGATGTGAAAATGCAGGATGTCGAAGTCGTCGGCGCGCTTGCGCACTTCCTCCAGCATCATGACGTGATAGGGGGTTGGATCCTGAATGGCGGGATTGAGCCGTAGCGCCATATCCGAACACCGCACGAGTTTGGCGGATGTCACGGAATCACCGCTGGCGAACAGGGTGACATCATGGCCCTGGCGGACGAGTTCTTCCGTCAAATAGGAGACAATGCGTTCCGTGCCGCCATAGAGCTTTGGCGGGACCCGTTCGGCAAGTGGTGCGATTTGTGCGATTTTCATCAAAACCTCCTTTGAGAAGCGAAGTTCGGACAATGAACAAGCGAAGATCGCTTTCGCCATCTCCGGTCCGGGGCACCTTTGAGGCCACCCGCGTCATCCTCTTCTGGAGATTTTGCGTGTTGCCCAGCCGGGCCATCGCACCCGCACTGTCGCTCCGCCATCGAGAACACGCCAACAAGGTTCAGGCGGATACGGTCTCGCAAACGCTCCTTCCGATCAATGACAACAATGTTCTGAACACTCCGCAAATTGCGGAGCCAATTTGGATTTAGGAAGCGGGAGGTTCGCTTCAATAGGATTTTTTGGATTTTTCAACACCCCGGTGAGGGGGCGTGCCGGCGCGGCATCGAACGCGGGAAAAGCTGCCTGCACCTGTCGAGCTGAGCTGTTTCGTTCGGCGGTAACACCCGGGCGCAAATTTTTCGAGGCTGCTGTCGGATGCCTCTTGAAGCAGCAAGGTGCCGAATTAAATCAGTATTGCCTGATCGCCCAAATGGGGGTCGGCAAGTCCAGGAGGCGCCTGTGCTCTTGGCGCCCCCTTGTATCCATGTTGCTTATAAGGAGGATATGGCTATGAGGACAAACCTCGATTTTTCTCCCCTTTTCCGGTCGAGCATCGGCTTTGACCGAATGCTGGACGCGCTCGAAGCTGCAAGCCGGGTCGAGTCGATCGACAACTGGCCACCCTACGACATTATCAAGACCGGTGAAGACGATTACCGCATTGCTATGGCAGTGGCGGGCTTCTCGCAGGATGAACTGACGATCACGCAGGAGCAGAACATGCTCGTTGTTGCGGGGCAGAAGGAAGATACCCGGGAAGAGCAATATCTGCATCGCGGCATCGCCGACCGGACGTTCCAGCGCCGGTTCGAACTCGCAGACCACGTCAAGGTCGTGGGGGCGGGACTTGTCAACGGCCTGCTGACCATCGATCTCAAGCGGGAAATCCCTGAAGAGATGAAACCTCGCAAGATCGAGATTTCGACCGAGATGGCTCTGCCGAAGGTCGATACGAAACAGATCGAGGCCGAGAAGCAGGCGGCCTGACACCCGAAACAACGCGGTATCAACCAAGGCGCAGGGCATGGCCCCGCGCCACGGACAGACTTTGCCAAATCAACCAGTAGAGAGGAGAAAAAACATGAGTGTTCGTGATCTGATCCCCTGGGGCCGCAACAATGGCAACCAGGTTCCGAGTCTCCTGCGCGATGACGACCGCGATCCCTTCCTGTCATTGCATCGCGAAGTGAACCGGCTGTTTGACGACGCCTTCCGCCGCTTTGGCTCCGGCCTGCCGGCCTTCGGCAACGGCTTCGGCTTCAGCGGCGGCTGGCCGAGCGTCGAGATCTCCGACACCGACAAGCAGATCACGGTGACGGCGGAAGTGCCCGGCCTTGAGGAAAAGGACATTGAGGTGCTCCTCAATGATGGCGTGCTGACGCTGAAGGGCGAAAAGCACTCCGAAAACGAGGACAAGGACCGCCGGTTCTCCGAGCGTTATTACGGCCGTTTCGAGCGCCGCATTCCGCTCGGCGCCGAGATCAAGGAGGACCAGGTCGACGCCCGCTTCAAGAACGGCGTGCTGACGGTCGTCTTGCCGAAGACCGAAGAGGCCCAGTCGCAGGTCAAGCGCATCGCTATCAAGAGTTGACCGGTTCAACCCACATTGGCGGCCGGCCCTGTGGCGGCCGCCAATATCCTTCGCCAACCGGGAGGGATCAATGATGGAGACTGCAAGAGAGACAAAACCAGAAATCGAAACGATGGCAGCCGGGTTACGTGCGTTAAACGACAACCGGCGAAGTTTTCTTGCCTCGGGAGGCTCTGTGTTTCCCAAGGACGCGCGTGCGCTCATCTTCAAGCCGTCACGCTCGGTAACCACGTCGGGGACAGCGCGTACGAAGGGCTGGCGGCTCGTCTTCGAGCGTCGCAGTGCGCCGTTCGTGGAGCCCTTGATGGGCTATACCGGCGGCGGGGATACGCTCACGCAAGTGGAGCTCACCTTCCCCACCCTTCAATCCGCCATCCGCTATGCAGAGCGGCAGGGGCTGGCTTATGTCGTGAGACGACCGGTCGACAAGGCGGTTGCCTCGGCCAAGCAGAGAACCGTCCGGCGACCGGACCGGCCATCACATGCCTTCGCTGATGCGGTACTGGAGCGGCTCGGTCTTGCTGCGCTGCAGGAGAGCTACGGGAGGGCCATGGATGGGGCGGCAATCCGCGATGATGCCTCCGGCCCGGCCACCTGGCCGAACCCGATGGACGTCACGCGCGACCCGGCGCTGTCACTTGAGGCAAAGCGCTCGATCCTGATGAATTGGGCCTGGACGGAATACCTCGCAGACCAGGCCACCAACGAGGGCATGCCGGAGAATGGGCGTCCGTCGCGCCTATGCGACGTCGAGCAGGCGTTGCTCGCGCTCGAGCGGGAGGTCAAACGCGCGCAGGCCCATCCTGTGGCCGGGCGCAAAGCCGCATGAGGTGACCCATGGATCCGCTTGTTGTTTTTGACTGCGAGAAGGTTCTTCCCAACAGGTTTGCACTGGTGCTGGCTGCAGCCGCGCGCACCCGTGCACTGAACCGTGGGGCAGAGCCGAGACTTGATGTGCAGGGTCTGAACGCGAGCGATCTCGCATTGCAGGAGATCGCCCGGGGTGCGTTCAACAAGGATGAACTGGCGCCGTTCCTGTTTGCATCGACGGCGCTCACGCGTCTTCCTGCACCCAGCTCCACAACACCCGAGCTTCGCGGCGACGGCTGTTCGGATGCCGCCGCCGCCCCCGCCGCCTCCTCCCGGGAGGCGGCCCATTGATGATGCAACCAACCGATGAGGAGAAAGAACGATGCTGAAGTCCCTGTCTTTGAACAACCGGACGGCTTTCGATATCGTCAATGTCGTTGCCGGTCTTGGTCTTCTGGTTTCACCCTGGCTGCTCGGCTTCACCGCCGAGACCTACGCCGCCTGGAATGGCTGGATCGTGGGCGCGGCCATCGCCCTGATTGCCGTCGCTGCGCTTTATGCCTTCTATGAGGTGGAGGAGTGGATCAACCTCGCGCTTGGTGTATGGGCGCTGGCCGCTCCCTGGGTGCTCGGCTTCTCAGCCGTGACTGCTGCCATGTGGGCGCATGTGATTGCCGGTATTGTTGTCGCGGCATTGGCCGCCGGCAGCATCTGGTTCAGCCACAACCGTCCGTGGTCGACTGCATGAGCCAATTGAACGGGTCCGGGGCCTTCGGGCCCGTTCCTTTTTATGTCTTTGGTACCTCCGACCTTAAACAGTTTGAACAATTGTCGCCCGGATCCCGCCCTTCCCGGGTATCGGAAATGCATCCTTTCTGTATATAATTTTGCCATCCGGGGATGAGGGGTGACATGGAAACCAAATTGCTTGCTTTCGTTGGCTGTCTCAATCGTGAGGCACCCTATTTCCAAGGCGCCCGGGGAAAAGGCCTTGTGGTCTATTGCTTTGATGAACAAACACTCGAAGCAGAGCTGATTTGCGAAACCGAGGGCGTCGACAATCCGACTTTCCTGTCTGTCAGCAAGGATGGACGCCGGGTCTATGCGAATTCCGAGGTTTTCGTCTGGGGTGAGGGGCTTGTCACCGCATTTGCCTTCGACCGTGAGCGCGCGGAATTGCAACACATCAACATGCGCCCTTCAATGGGCAGCATCACGGCGCACAACATGGTGACGCGCGACGGCAGCAAGCTTCTGGTTGCCAATTATGCAATGGGGGATGGCGGGCCGGATCAATCGCTGGTGGTCTACGGCATCCGCGAGGACGGCGGCCTCACCGAGCCTCTTGCAAGCGTGATGCATCATGGAAGCGGTCCGAACAAGGAGCGCCAGGAGCGCAGCCATGCACACAGTTTCACGGAGATGGTTCAGGGCAATATCGCGATAGCCTGTGATCTCGGACTCGATCAGCTGATCAGCTACGGGATCGGCGATGATGGCGGACTGGAACGTCTGTCCGAAGTGGCGATGCCGCAGGGATCGGGCCCCCGGCACCTTGCTCTCGACCCGAAGGGGCGGTTCGGATTCGTCACCAACGAGCTCGATTCCACGATCTCTTCATTGCGGCTGGATGCCACGAACGGACAGATGGAATTGCTCGACACCCAGCTGGCGGTTCCTGCCGATGCGCGGGCGTACAATCATTGCGCCGATATACAGATCTCGCCGGACGGCCGTTTCGTCTATGCTTCGAACAGGGGGCATGACAGCATTGTCATTCATGCCGTCGATCAGGACAGCGGCATGCTGTCGCTTGTCGGCCATGTGCCGTGCGGCGGGGCGACGCCGCGCAAGATCACGCTGACACCATCGGGCAACACGCTGTTGTCCGCGAACCAGAACGGCGACTGCATCGCGATCTTCCGGCGCGATGCAGAGAGTGGAATGCTGAGAGATACCGGGCGCACAATAGAGGTTGGTACGCCGATGTGCATCAAGTTTGCCGTGTGCCCTGCCTGATAAACGCCTATAGCGGCTTGTAGGCTACGGCTTCAATCTCGACCTTGATGTCGAGCATGAGCCGGCTTTCGACGGTTGAACGCGCAGGCGGATCCTTCGGGAAATAGCTGCCGTAGGTGGCATTGAATCCGCTGAAATCACGGGCGTCGGCGATCCATGCGGTCGTCTTGACGACATCGTCCATCGTGCAACCTGCAAGTTTGAGTACCGCTTTCACGTTTTCGAGAACCTGTTCGGTCTGCTCCGCTATGCCGCCGGAAACGAAGGTGCCGTCATCCCTCACGGGAACCTGTCCCGAAACATAGACGAAGTCGCCCGCACGAACGGCAGGCGACAGCGGCACTTTCGCGCTTCCAAAACACTGCTTTACCATGATGTCCTCCGCTTGTTTTCGATCCACCGCTCCCGGGATCGGTTTGAATTCTGGTGTTACGATTTTAGGCCGGAAAGATCGGGTTGCGGCAGATGGCCACCGATTTCCTCCGACAGAGACGCTGCGCATTCATAGAGCTGTTGTGCGGCGTCCTTGAGCTGGACGTTGTTTTCGACCCAAACCAGGTAGGGCATGGTCAGGGCGGCCATCGCCACTCCGTTCGCATCCAGCACCGGATAGCTGATGTCGGTAATGCCGCCCAGGGTTTCGCCGCTGACAAATTCATATCCGCGCTTCCGAATCTCTTCGACGGCGGCAATGTACCTGTTTGCTTGCTTGTCGTTCTCGCTGCTCGCCTCGGCCAGTTCGCGGACGAGCTTTTGGCGATACGATTCGGGCTGAAAGGCCAGCAGCACCCTTCCGGATGCGGTTTTGAAGACAGGGCGCTGGGTCCCGACGCGCACCCTGAAACCGATAGGTGCGGGATTGTCGGCGACCATGACAACGCGGGTTTCCTGGCCTTCGATGATCGAGATGACGACAACCTGCTCCACCCGCGTCGCCAGACGGTCGAGCAGGGGAAGTGCTGATTGCAGCAGGCGTTTGACAGGCAAATGGTTCGAGGCAAGGTCGAAAAGCTTCATCGACAGCTGGAACGAGTCGTCTTCGTCCCGCCGGACATAGCCCCGCCGCTCCAGTGACAGGACAACCCGGTAAACCTCCTGAACCGACCTCGTCAGCCGCTGTGCGATCTGGCTGAGGGTCAGGCCCTCGGCCTGGCTGGCCAGCAACTCGAGAATGTCCAAACCCTTCTCGAGAGCCGGCGCGCGGTAGGCGGAAGCGACCGGTTCCTTGTCGGGGGTTCTGCCCCTTCGTTTCGTCTCAACTTTGGCCATTTGAGCCCCCTGTTGTCCGCTGACCTATTAGCACCAAGCATTGACAGATGCTAGTATCACGGGTAAACAAATGTTTTTATATAGAAAAATAGATGGTGGATGTTTGCCCTGCATCTGCCCCACGAGGGACACCCTTTCAGGCACCCAAAGCATGAACTGGAATGAACGTGACACAGCAGGCGTGGCAAACAGACATCGACTTTGACAAGGCCGGAAAACAGACCGGTTTCATCCGCCTGCCCTATTCGGGGCATGATGATGCATGGGGTGTTCTGCCGGTGCCGATCGCGGTCATCAGCAACGGCGAGGGGCCGACCGTCATTCTCCAGGGCGGCAATCACGGCGACGAATATGAAGGACCGATTGTTCTGGGCGAAGTCATTCGCGAACTCGATCCGGCCAGCCTCAATGGAAGGCTCATCATTGTTCCGGCGATCAACCTTCCCGCGGTCAATGCGGGCCAGCGTGTCTCCCCCATCGACGGGTTGAACTTCAACCGGACCTTTCCCGGCGACCCGTTCGGATCTCCGACAATGCAGTTGTCGTCGCTGGTAAACGACTTCCTGTTCCCGATCGCCGATGCCTTCGTCGATCTGCATTCGGGCGGATCGTCCCTCTCCATCATTCCAAGTGCGATCATCGATCCCTCCGATGACCCGGCGCTGACTGACAAGATCCGAAGCGCGGTTGCCGCTTTTGAAGCGCCGATGACCGTTGTCATCTCCAATCGCGGCGACCCGCGAACCTCGACAGCCAGTGCCGTGCGTGCCGGACTTGTCACCGTGGGCACGGAACTTGGCGGTGCCGGTACGGTGTCGCCTGATGCGATCAAGGTCTGCCGGAACGGCATTCAAAACCTGCTGCGCCATTTCGGCATGATTGAAAGCAAATCTACACCGGCCGAAAGCCGAACCCCAAACATCGTCCATGAACTGACGCCCAAGGCGCATCACCTGTCGGAAGATGATGGCGTTTTTGAACCGCTTCACACATTGGGGACGGAAGTGCGCGCCGGACAACTGGCGGGCAGGGTCCACTTCCTGTCCGATCCGAGACGCAAGCCGGCAGAGCTGATCTACGCGACTGACGGCGTGCTTTACGGTCTGCGCCATCCCGGCCGCGTCCGCCCGGGCAATTGCTGCGCCGTCGTTGCATCGCGGTGCCCGGTACAATGAAGCTTGGTCTCGACGACATCACCGCAGCGCGGGTGCGAATTGCCCCCTCCATCCGCAAAACTCCGCTGATGGAGGCGGCAGCACTGAGCGCGCCTCTCACCGATGCGACGCTTCGGCTCAAGCTCGAGTGCTTGCAGGTCAGCGGTTCATTCAAGGCGCGGGGGGCAACCAACAAGCTGCTGTGCACTCCCCGTGACGCACTTGCGCAGGGGGTCGTTACGGCCTCGGGCGGCAATCATGCCCTGGCGACGGTGCGTGCAGCCAATTCCGCTGGTGTGAAATCCACGATCTTCGTGCCTGACACGATTGCTCCATACAAGCTGGAGCGGTTGCGCTCGATGGGCGCCACCGTCAACGTCACCGGTTCGGTGTGGAACCAGACTAACGAGCATGCACTGGAATTCGCCAGGCTTTCCGGCGCGGCCTATTTTCACCCCTTTGCCGATCCGGCCGTGATGGCCGGGCAGGGAACACTGGCGCTCGAGATACTGGACGAAATGCCGGATCTCGATGCAATTCTCATCGCCATTGGTGGCGGTGGGCTGATAACCGGCATGGCTGTGGCGTTGAAGACGCTCAAGCCCTCGATCCGCATCATCGGCATCGAGCCCCGCGGCTGCCCGACTTTCCACGCTTCCATTGCCGCCGGAAAGGTGGTCACCGTGCCCGAAGTGACCACGCGCGTGGCCACCATGGCCTGTGCCCGCACGGACCCTGGTGTCTTCGAGATATCGCGCAACCTGATCGATGACATTGTGCTTCTGGACGATTCCGAGATGGAGGACGCCGCGCGCTGGCTCTGGTCCGAGCTTGGCCTTGCCGCCGATCTCAGCGGTGCCGCAGCCGTTGCGGCCTTGCGCGGCGGCCATGTTTCGTTTGCCGCGGGACAGCAGGTTTGCGCACTTGTCTGTGGTACGGGAACGGAAGGTATTCCTGATTGAGGATCAGCCATGAGCAACACGATCTACCAAGGACCGATCATCGATGCCCACCACCACTTGTGGGACCTGAGCCTGAACCGCCATCACTGGCTGGCGGCCACCGGCCGCGGTGACGGGTTGGCGCCGTTGCGGCGCAACTTCCTGGTCGAGGACTACCTGCAACAATCCGCATGCGCCAATATTGTCGCCACGGTTCATGCCGAGGCCAATTGGGATCCCGCCGATCCCCTGGGTGAAGTGGAATGGCTCGACACCCTGGCACGGCCGGATGGTCTTGCTGCGCGTTATGTCGCTTACGCGGCGCTGGCGAGAGCCGACGTCGAAGCAACACTCGAGCGGCTTGCTGCCCATTCACGCGTTGCCGGCATCAGGGAAATCCTGACGTGGCACCCGGATCCGGCAAAGGCGCGCACGGCGGATGCCGGGATCATGAAAAGCCCGGCGTGGCTGAAGGGTCTTGCTGCGCTCCATCGCCACGGCCTGAGTTTTGATTTGCTGATCTCGCCATGGCAGCTGGCCGATACGTTGCAGCTCGCGACCGATCATCCCGAAATCCGATTTGCCGTCAATCACTGCGGCAGTCCGATGGACCGCGATGCGGAAGGGCTTGCCCGCTGGCGCGAAGGCCTTCATGCGCTGGCGGCGGCTGACAACGTCGTCCTGAAAATTTCCGATCCTGTTGCCTATGATCCGCAATGGACGGTCGAAAGCCTGGCGGCGGTTGTCAATCATTGCATAGATTGCTTCACGCCCAGCCGCTGCATGTTCGCCAGCGACTATCCGGTATCAGCCTTGCATATCTCGTTCGAGGAATGGCTGTCGGTGTTCAGCGGGATCGTCGGCAGTCTTTCGGACGCAGAGAAGCGCTCGATCTTTCATGATTGCGCGCGCGATTTCTACCAGGTCGCCGTCTAGCCTCTCTCCTGCCGATCAGATCCTGGTGCGGACATGCGGGTCCCGTGCATAGAGCGAAACCAGCAGGATGATGACCAGGCCAAGAGCCGCTTGCACTACCGATGGCTTCAGGCCAAAGCCGATCAGCAAGGTGTTGAGTTCGGTCAGGACGAGGGCGCCGGCGACGGTGCCCAGAAACGAGCCGCGGCCGCCGACAAGCGCCGTTCCACCGATCACGACGGCAGCGATGGTCTGGAAGAGATACGGCTGCCCCACCTCCGCATATGCGCTGCCGGTGAAACCCAGCAGCAGGATCCCGGTCACCGCCGCAAAGAAGGCGCTGATGGCGAAAGTGAGGGTCCACATGCCGAGCGGGCTGATGAGTGCGAGAACCGCGGCGCGCTGGTTGCTGCCAACGGCATAAACGCGGCGCCCATAGGGGGTGCGTGCAAGCAGCAGCGTAATGGCGATGGCAACAACCACCAGGCTGGGAACGATGCCGGGAACAGGGAGCCCCATTGCGCTGCCACCGATGGACACGAAATCCGAAATGGCAGGTGGAGCGGACCCGGAGGGAAAGCCTGCCGTCCACAGCAGCACTGCACCTTGGATGATGGTGCCTATGCCCAGGGTTACGATGAGGGGATGGATGCCAAGGCCGCCGGAGATGGTGCCGTTCAGCGCTCCGATCAGGGTGGCGAGTGACAGCACGATCAGGCAAACGAGCCAAAAGCTCATGCCGTCGCCGTAAAGCTGTGCGGCGATGACATTGGCAAAGCCGATCACGAACGGGATGGACATGTCGATGCCGCCGAGGATGATCACCAGGGTTTGGCCCACGGAAGCCAGCGCGAGCAATGATGCCAGTACGAGCATGGCACGCAATGAAAAGGCCGAACCGTATCCCTCGATCATCACGGTGCCGAAAAGATGCAGTGCCAGGGCGATAAGCAGGGCGCCAAGCGCGCGCTGCTGGTCTGTCGTTAGCCGGTTCATTTTGAAGCTCCCGCCCGCCCGCTGCCGATCAGCCGTTCCTGAACGGCTGTCAGCATGATCGCGATCACCAGAATAGCGCCGTAGCTGATCTGGAGGATGAAAGTCGAAACGTTGAGATAGGTCAGTGCGCTCTGCAGCAGGAAGATATCGATGGCGCCGATGGCCGCGCCGATCACGCCGCCGCGTCCGCCAGCGAGGCTGACACCCCCGAGCGCAACCGCCGAGATTGCAATCAGGGTATAGGTGGGCCCCACGGCAGGGTCGGCCGATCCGATCAGTGCGGTGAGCATCAGGCCCGCGGCGCCCGCGAAGACACCGGTGATGGCAAATGACAGGAAACGCACCTTCGTGACCGGAATTCCCGCGGTGTAGGCCGCGCGGTCGTCACTCCCGACCGCCATGAGCTGACCGTGATAGGGCAGGCGGCAGATCAGCCACCATGCCAGAAGGACGCCGCCCAGCGGCAGTATTGCCCATGTGCCGGCCAGTTGCGTCAACCAAGGCGGCACGGTACCGGATGGCGAGGGCAGGATTGTCAGCGTCACGCCGAGCAAGACAAGATAGGTTCCCAGCGTCGCCACGATCGGCTGGATGCGGAGCACCGCGGCAAGGAAGCCGTTCACGACCCCGCCGGCAAGGCCGGTCAGAAGTGCCGCAGGCACGATGATGAAGGGGGAGGTGATGCCAAGCATCTGTATGAACACCAGCACGACCACGGCGTTGACGAACCCCATCAACGGCCCAACCGAAATGTCGATGCCACCACGCCCGCCGAGAATGGCCGGGGTCGACGCAATCGCGGCGCCAATCAACGGAGCTGCGAGGCCGATCAGTGTTCCCCATGCGGCGGGCGAAAAGCGCGCCGGGTTGAGGTAGATATTGATCACCAGAAGAATGACGAACAACAGGGGGGCGAAGCCGGCATATAGCAGAAAACCAGTGCCCAGACGCTTGCCGGATTTGGCGTTGCTTGTTGTGGTGCCACTCATTGTTCACGCCCAAACATTGTTGCAATGATGCGGTCGGCAGTCATCTGGGTTTCGGCAAGACGGTTGGCGATCGCGTAGTCGCGGAACACCAGGACCCTGTCGCACAGGTGCAGCGTTTCTTCGATCTCGGTCGAAAGGACGACAAGGGCCATGCCCTCCGCAGCCAGTTCCCTGAAGACGTCGTAGAGGACCCTTCTGGTGGCGATGTCGACACCGCGGGTGGGGTCATTGAGCAACAGCACACGCGGTTCGAGCGCGAGTGCCCGGGCCAGGAGAACCTTTTGCTGGTTGCCTCCCGACAGCGAGGTGATCAGGTTGGACGGGTGAGGGGCCACGATGGACAACCGCTCGCGGTAATGCTCGTAGCGTTCGCGCCGCCGCCGCTTGCTGATGAGCCCCATCCGGCTGTCGTTCCAGACCGAAGAAATCGCGAAATTGTCGAGGATGGACATGGTTGGAAAGATGCCGCTGGCGCGCCGGTCGCGTGGCAGGTAGACGATGCCGTTCGATACGGCATGGCGCAGGTTGCGCAATCTTTGATTTGGCGTTTCACCGTCGCCGTGAAAAACCGCGCCGCCGGATGGCGCGCGGAATCCGGCCAGGGCTTCGAGAAATGCTTCCTGCCCGTTGCCGTCCAGCCCCGCCAGTCCGATGACCTCTCCTTCGTGGATCTGCTCGTCAAAGGAGGGCCGCTCCGGACGGAGGGACATGTCTTTCACGGTCAGTCTTGCCGTTGAAGCGCTCAATGTCCGGCCCCCACCATTTCCGGTGCCATCAGCGCCAGCAGTTCGTCGGGGTCGAGTGCGGACCGCGGCAGGGTGGTGACAACCTTGCCGCTCCGCAGCACGGTCACACGATCCGACAGCGACATGACCTCGTCCATGCGGTGCGTGATGAAGATCACCAGGCAGCCGTCGGCGGCGAGTTTCCGGATCAGCCTGAAAACGGATTCACGGTCGGCGAAGTCCAGCGCCGCTGTCGCTTCGTCGAGAATGAGGATGCGCGGCTTGCGGACAAGCGCGCGGGCGATCACAACGAGTTGCTGGGCGGCCAGTGGCAAATGACCGGCAGGTTCGTCCAGATCGATCTGTGTGACGGCGAATTCCGAGAGTATCCGGCCGGCGACAGTTTCGCGTTGATTGCGTGGTATCCGGCGCTTTATCAAGCCATCGAGTCCAAGCAGGATGTTGTCGACGACACTGCGGTCGGGAGCCACCAGCACCTCCTGGAAAACGGTCGCGAAGCCGCGCGCCTGAAAGGCCGATGGCGTGGCTTCGGTCATGGCGGTTCCTGCCAGCAAGATCTCGCCGTCGTCGGGCGCGATAACGCCCGAGAGCAATTTTACCAGAGTGCTTTTGCCGGATCCGTTCTCGCCGAGGATCGTGTGAATTTCGCCTGCCTGAAGGGAAATTGTCGCGCGGTCCATCGCGACTGTTTCGCCGTAGCGCTTGGAAACGTTGTTGACCTGAAGTATCGACATCGCCGTTCCTTGTCGATTTCTGCCACCGCCGTGGCCGGTATATGGAGCCGCCCCGGCACACCGTCGTGATGCACCGGGGCGGATTGTAGCGGCTTTTACTGCCCTTCACACGGGTCGGGTGTCTTGGAATAGTCAAACAAGGCAACCGGCGCCGGATTGTTGAAGTAGGCATCCATCATTTCCGCCGGCAGCGGATCGGCCGGCGCCACGGGGAAGATCGACGAGGATGACGGTGTCATGCACGAGCTGTACCATTCACCGAGCTTGTCGGATTCCACGGCAGGGACAGGAACGATCACCATGTTGAGCTTGGGTTCCTGACCTTCGAGAACCCGCACGCCGACACGGAACATCGTCTGTGCGGTCCATGTTGGCATGAGTGCCCCGCCGGCGAACTTGAACTCGTCCTGGTTCTCGTTCCAGTATCCCAGTGCATCGCCGGAGATGCTGCCTGTGATGAGTGGTACCGGACGGCCAGCCTGCTTGAAGGCTTCGGCGATGATCCGGGCTTCGCTGCCCGAAGTCCACACGGCATCAATGGGCTGGGGGTTGGTTGCAAGTGTCTGCAGGACCACCGTCTTGGTGACGTTGCCCGACCAGTTGCCATTGACGTCGCGAACCACCTTGACGCCATCTGCCGCGTCAAAAGCCTTGTCGGCACCTTCCTTCTGCTGTGCCACGAGCGGGCTGCCGGCAATGCCTTCAACGCGCAATACGTTGCCCTTGCCGCCGAGGTCGTCGACGATTGCCTTGGCCAGATCGTAACCGAACTTCACGTAGTTGGAATCGACGTTGATCGCATAGGGACTTGTCACGGCCCCGGCGCCGGTCACGAACGGGATGCCGGCGTCAAAGCTGGCCTTGATCGCTTCGTTGAGTGCGGTCGATGAACCGGCGAATGAGGTGATGATGCTGCAGTCCTTGTCGATGAAACTGCGGATCTGGGAAATCTGCGCGCTCACGTCGCCATTTGAATCCGACATTTCGAAATCGGACACCCAGCCCTTGGCGACATACTCGTCGACGAGGCGCTTGAGTTCGTTGGTCACCGAAACGCGCCACGGATTGCCCTGGTAGGATTCCGAGTGGCACCATTTCCACGGTTTTTCCGGCATCTTGAAGCCGTCATAGGCCGAGGGCTGAACCGTGCTCTCGATGCCGCCGAACAGCGCCTGCACATCGTCCGGCAGCGTGCCGAACGCCTCCGGCATGTCTGCTGCCATCGCCGAGCCGCCTGCCGTAAGCGCGCCGGCGACAGCCAGCACACTGGTGAATTGAATTGCCTTGCGTTGGTAATTGAGCATCTCGCGTGTTCCTCCGTAAGCTGATGCGACCCTCTCCGCGGGGTTTGTACCCCGTCTCATTTTTTATTTGATAACCATTGTTCATATACAATAAAGGATCATTGTCAAGTTTCAGCGAGGTCTTTAACTCGCGCTTCGCCTCCGGCCGCAACGGCCTCTGTCCTTGCCCGGCAGAGCGAATGACCGATGGAGCCTTGATTTCATATTCCCTGCATTTGCGCGGATGCGCCGGTTGAATGTTCCGGCCGTCGTCGATGGCTTCATCGCTCCCGGCCCAGCTCTGCGGGCGGAATTTCATTCTCCTGCCGGGCAGGGGGTGGAAAGCGGTTTCGTTCAATCCCTCAATGGCCTGATGCACTGGGTCTGCAAACCCCGACACAACTGACGTGCGGCGATGCAAATCAGGCCATGTCACGGCGTGAACAGAATCTTGACATGAATATTGATTCATGTTTCATGTTTTCAACGTTGTTCGCTCATGGGAGGAGACCCGAAATGAAGATGAAAACGATACTGGCAACCGGTGTGGCAGCTGCAATGCTGACGGTACCGGCGCTCGCCGACATCAAGATTGCACATGTTTACGGAAAGACCGGAGCACTCGAGGCCTATGCGGCGCAATCGCATAACGGGCTGATGCTTGGCCTCGAATATGCCACCGGCGGCACCATGGAAATCAACGGCGAAAAGCTCGTCGTCATCGAAAAGGACACCCAGATCAAGCCGGATGTCGGCAAGGCGATGCTGGCAGAAGCCTTTGGTGACGACGAGGCCGATATCGCGGTCGGGCCGGTCAGTTCCGGCGTCGCACTGGCCATGCTTCCCGTCGCAGAGGAATACGAGAAGATCCTCATCGTCGAGCCGGCGGTGGCTGACTCGATCACCGGCGAGAACTGGAACCGCTTCATTTTCCGCACCGGCCGCAACTCGTCGCAGGATGCCATCTCCAATGCCGTGGCCCTGGGTGGCGAAGGCGTGACGATCGCCACGCTGGCACAGGACTACGCATTCGGACGCGATGGCGTCGCAGCCTTTCGCGAGGCGCTGGAAAGCTCGGGCGCCAAGATCGCGCATGAGGAATATGTGCCGACCGACACCACGGACTTCACCGCGGCAGCGGAGCGCATCTTCAATGCCATGGAAGGCGTCGAAGGCAAGAAGAAGCTGTTCATCATCTGGGCCGGCGGCGGCAATCCGATGGGCAAGATCAACGCCATGGATCCCTCGCGCTTCGGCATCGAGATCGCCACCGGCGGCAACATCCTGGCGGCGCTGAAGGCCTACAAGGAACTGCCGGGCATGGAAGGTGCGACCTATTACTACTACGAGATCCCGAAAAACCCGGTCAATGACTGGCTGGTCAAGGAGCACATGGACCGCTTCGGCTCGCCCCCGGATTTCTTCACTGCCGGCGGAATGGCAGCGGGAATTGCAGTCGTCGAGGCCATCAAGAAGGCCGGTTCGACCGACACCGAAGCGCTGATCTCGGCCATGGAAGGCATGGAATGGGAGACGCCGAAGGGCACCATGCGCTTCCGCAAGGAAGATCACCAGGCGCTGCAGTCGATGTATCATTTCCGCACCGAGGTCCAGGACGGCAAGGACTACGGCGTTCCGGTCCTGGTCCGCGAGATCGGCATTGACGAAATGGACATTCCTGTCCGCAACTAGGCCTTCCTGCCGCGGACGCCCGCCTTGTGGCGCCCGCGGCATTCTCCACTTTTCTTCCATAGGTGCGCCATGACACAGATGCTTCTGGAAACGGATGGCCTGACCGTCCGCTTTGGCGGCCATGTGGCGGTCGATGCGGTCAGCTGCGGCTTCCGGGCCGGTGAACTTACCGCGATCGTCGGGCCCAATGGCGCCGGCAAGACCACCTATTTCAATCTCATCTCGGGACAGATCACTGCCTCCGCCGGAACGGTGCGGCTGATGGGCGAGGACGTGACGCGCGACCCGGTGGCCCAGCGCTGCCGCAAGGGGCTGGGCCGCGCCTTCCAGCTGACCAATCTGTTTCCCAATCTCACGGTGCTGGAAAATGTCCGGCTCGTGATCCAGGCCCGGCGCCGGATGGGTTTCAACCTGTTCAGCATGGCGAGTTCCCACACCGAACTTACGGTCGCTGCAATGGCCATTCTGGAACGGGTCCGGCTGCATCCGCTGAGCGAGCAGAAGGTCGGCGGGCTCAGCCACGGAAACCAGCGCAAGCTCGAGGTCGCCATCCTGATCGCGCTCGACCCGGTGGTTTACATGTTCGACGAACCGACCGCCGGCATGAGCGTCGACGAGGCCCCGGTGGTGCTCGACCTGATTGCCGAACTCAAGGCCGAGAAGGACCGAACCATCCTGCTGGTCGAACACAAGATGGATGTCATCCGCTCGCTCGCCGACAGGATCATCGTGCTGCACAACGGCGCACTCGCCGCCGACGGCGACCCTGCCACGGTGATGGCCTCGGATGTCGTTCAGGAAGCCTATATGGGACGGGACCTAGCCGATGTCTGATCCGATCCTCGAACTTTCCGGTGTCTACACGGACATCGCCCAGTATCACATCCTGCAGGGCGTCGACCTGGCGGTGCCGCGCGGAGGCGTGACCATGCTTCTGGGGCGCAATGGCGTCGGCAAGACGACGACGCTGCGCACCATCATCGGCCACTGGCAGGCAAAATCCGGCAACCTGCGCTTCAACGGCACCGACATCACCAATATGCCCACCCCTGCCAGGGCCCGTGCCGGAATCGGCTTCGTGCCGGAAGACATGGGCATTTTTTCCGACCTGACGGTGGAGGAAAACATGATCCTTGCAGCCGCCTCCGGTCCGCTCGATCCGTCGCGGCTGGAATGGATCTTCGCGGCGTTTCCGCCGCTCAGGACATTCTGGCGCTCGGAAGCCGGCAATCTGTCGGGCGGACAGAAGCAGATGCTGTCGATCGCGCGGGCCATGGCCGAGGAACGCCAGCTCTACCTGATTGACGAACCGACCAAGGGGCTGGCGCCGGCGATCGTGTCGACCATGGCCAGGGCGCTCCGCGATCTGAAGAAGAAGGGGGCATCCATCCTGCTGGTCGAACAGAATTTTGCCGTCGCCAAGGCGCTCGGCGATACCGCCGCAGTGATGGATGACGGGCGGATTGTCTGGGCCGGCGAGATGACTGAGCTGGCCGGCGACGCCGCGTTGCAGGAACGGCTGATGGGCCTGAGCATGGAGGCGCACTGATCATGGCTGCCGCACCCGACCACGCACCGAAATATGCCAGCCTGTCGCTGACCGACAGAATCGGAAAGGCGATGCCGTTGCTGCTCGTGCCGGTGCTGGTGGTTCTTGGCTTCGTGTTGATCGGCTCGACATCGAGCTGGCTAACGCTGACGGTTTCCGGCCTGGCGATGGGGATGATGATCTTCATCATGGCCTCGGGCCTGACGCTGGTCTTCGGGCTGATGGATGTGATCAATTTCGGTCATGGCGCGTTCATCTCGGTGGGCGCCTATGTCGGCATCTCCGCCCTGCTGGCGCTTGAGAGCTGGACGGGCGTGCCGTCGCTGGTGCTCAACGTGGCTGCCGTGCTGGCCGCGGTGATCGCCGCCATGTGCGTCACCGGTGCACTGGGCTGGGGCTTTGAGCGGGTGATCGTGCGGCCGGTCTACGGCGCGCATCTCAAGCAGATCCTGGTTACCGTCGGCGGTCTTATCGTCATCGAACAGATGATCCAGGTGATCTGGGGCCCTGACGAGATCTATCTCACCCGTCCGGAAATGCTGAAGGGCGCCGTCACCTTCGCGGGCGCTGCAATCGAGAAATACCGGTTGCTCGCCGTGGTGTTCGGACTGGTGCTGTTCGTGACGATGCGGCTGGTGCTCAAGCGCACCAAGATCGGGCTGATCGTCCGCGCGGGCGTGCAGAACGGCGAAATGGTGCAGGCGCTGGGCTACCGTCTGCGGCTCGTGTTCATCGGCGTGTTTGTCGCCGGCTCGGCGCTCGCCGGCCTGGGGGGCGTGATGTGGGGCCTCTACCAGGAGGTCATCACTGCCGGCATGGGCGAAGAGATGATGATCCTGGTGTTCATCGTCGTCATCATCGGCGGCCTCGGCTCGGTGGAGGGCGCATTCATCGGCGCGCTGATGGTCGGGCTGTTGCAAAACTACGTGGCGTTTCTCGAACCCAAGCTGGCGCTGATTTCGAACATTGCCCTGATGACGGCCATTCTGATGTGGCGGCCGCAGGGCATGATGCCCGTTGTGAAGGCGAAGTAAGATGCTGACGAACCTAATCTCCGGCGACCGTCCCCGTTCCCTGGTCCTGACCGCCCTGCTGCTTGCCATTCTGGCGGCACTGGCCCTGGCCCCGTTTCTGTTTCCGGGCGTCAGGTCGCTCGAAACGGCGGCCCGGATCTGCATCTTCATCGTGCTGGTGGCGAGCTATGATCTTCTGCTCGGGTACTCCGGCATTGTCAGCTTCGCCCACACAATGTTCTTCGGGCTTGGCGCCTATGGCGTTGCGCTGGCCTCCACCCATATGGGCCGCGGTTACGATGCGCTGATCGTCGGCACCATCTCCGGCGCAGTCGCCGCTGCCGTGCTGGCGTTGTTGATCGGGCTGTTTTCACTGAGGGTGCGGGCCATATTCTTTGCCATGATCACCCTTGCGGTTGCCTCGGCCGTGGCCGTGCTCGTCAGCCAGCTTTCCGGCCTGACCGGTGGCGAGGACGGGCTCAACTATTCAATTCCGCGCGAACTCACCCCGGCATTCAGGCTGGGCAAGCTGTTCGGCATCAGCATCACCGGCAAGATCCTGAATTACTACTTGGTGTTTTTCGCCTCGCTTGTGCTGTTCCTGCTGTTGCTCAGGATCGTCAACTCCCCGTTCGGGCAAGTGCTGAAGGCAATCCGCGAAAATGATTTCCGCGCCGAAGCGATCGGTTACCGAGTCGTCCTCTACCGCACACTGGCGACCTGCCTCTCGGCTGCAGTCGCGGCTCTTGCCGGAAGCCTGTTTGCGATCTGGCTGCGCTATGTCGGTCCGGCCACGACGCTGTCCTTCGAGATCATGCTGGATATTCTGCTGATGGTGGTGATTGGCGGCATGGGCACGATGTATGGCGCGGTGATCGGAGCCACCATTTTCGTGCTGGCGCAGAACTATCTGCAAAACCTGATGGGCGTTGCAGCAAGCGCAACCGAGGGGCTGCCGCTGATTCCGCAATTGCTTGATCCCGACCGCTGGCTGTTGTGGCTCGGCGTGCTCTTCATCCTCAGTGTCTATTTCTTTCCCACGGGGATTGTCGGACGGCTAAGGGCAGAAGACTGATGGCGGATCGGACCATGCACCGGCAACGGCCGGTGGTGCTGTTGCATGGCTGGACCATGCGCGGATCGATCTTCGACGATCTTATCGCCAGATTGCCGGAAGGGTTTGACTGCCATGCGCCTGACCTGCCCGGGCATGGCGACCGGGCAATGGTCGAGCCCTCGCTTGAGGCGGCGGCGCACACGCTGGCCGATCTGCTGGAAGCGCACAATCTCACTGAGGCTGTTCTGGTCGGATGGTCGATGGGCGCGGCGGTCGCGTGGCAATTCGTCGAGCAATTCGGCGCTGACCGGATCGCTGGCCTGATGACGGTGGACATGAGCCCGAAGCTTGGCTGCACCGCGGATTGGCCGCACGGTCTGATCGATCAGGGCGAGAGCGATCTCGCCACCACCACCGGGCGGATGAAAGCGGACTGGCGCGGCATGGCTGAAGCGATCGCGACAACCATGTTTGGCCAGCGCACCGGTGCGGCAATCTACAGCCGGCAGGATGCCCTCACCCAGATCCTGACCAACGACCCGGCGAAAATGGTCGCCATGTGGGAAGCGCTGGTCGGCATGGACAAGAGAGAGTTGATCGGGACGCTGCCGTTCCCGCTTCTGGCAACCTGCGGCGCGCGCAGCCGGGTCTATCCGGGGTCCGCTGCCAGGTGGCTGGCGAACACGGCCCCGCACGGGAGCATGCACATGTTCGAAAATTCGGGCCATTCAGCGCATCTAGAAGAGCCTGAAGCTTTCGCCAAAGAACTCATCGAATTCGCGGGCAGCCTCTAGAAACACGCGTCAGGATTGCAGAGGCGCGCAAGCGCCGGTTTACGCCGCCACGTCCTTTGCCTTGACCAGCGAGCGGCCCTCGCAGACCAGCACGCCGTTGGCGTCGGTGCAGGTGGCCCACAGATCGACCAGGTGCTTGTCAGGGCGCAGCCTTGTAATCTCGACCCTTGCGGTCAGCTCGGTCTCAACTGCAGCCGGCGCCAGGAACCTGAGCTCCTGCTTGAGGTAGTTCGTTCCCGGGCCGGGCAATTTCACACCAAGCAGATAGGAAAACAGCGCCGCGATCAGCGGTTCGGGAATGGTTGTTGGAACCGCCGAATTGGCGAGTTCGGCGAAGCCCTCCAGATCGGCGCGGCTGTAGCTGCGGCTGACGGTGGCTGATTGTCCGACCTGCATCACGCGACCTCCGTTTCGCCGACCAGAAGCTCCGCCCCATCGGCGGATCTGACCGCGCGCACTGACAGGGTCCCCGGACACTCGCCGTTGATCGTCAGATCGACCGGTTCTCCGGTGTAGCAGGGATTGGGAAACATCATCGACTGGGCCTTTTGCGAGACATCCGGATATGCGGCGGTCAGCAATCCCCACAGCCTGGTGTAGATCAGCATGCCGTGGCTGACCGTGCGCCCGAAGGCTGTCCGGGCAGAGAATTCCGGATCGACATGGATCGGATTGTCATCGCCGGAAATCTGCGCGAACAGATCGAATTCGGCCTGGCTTGGTGTCCAAACGGTTGAAAGCTCGATCTTCATGGCAGCAAGGTCCTTAGCTCCGGTTTGCGGACCTTTCCGGCCGCGGTGCGTGGAAAATCCTCAACCAGCGTGATCCTGACCGGCACCTTGTAGGCAGCCAGCCGTTCCCGGCTCCAGCTCCTGAGTTCGACCGGGTCGAGGCTCGCTCCCGGGCGGGCAATGATGAAGGCCGCGCCGACCTCACCCCATTTTTCGTCAGGCATGCTGATCACCGCGGCTTCCAGCACATCGGCATGTTCGTTGAGCACGCGCTCGACTTCGGCCGGATAGACGTTCTCGCCGCCGGAAATGTACATGTCCTTGATCCGGTCAACGATGAAGATGTAGCCATCCTCATCGCGCCGCCCGACATCGCCGGTCCGCAGCCAGCCATCGTCGGTGAAGGCTTCGCGCGTGGCCTTTTCGTTCTGGTAGTATCCGGGCGTGATGTTGGGTCCCCTGAGCTGGATCTCGCCGGCACCGGTTTTTCCCGCGGCAACTCCGTCAAGCCGTATGTCGGTCAGCATCTGTGCCCGTCCGACGGAGCCGATCTTCCTCTCGGCATTTTCCGGATCCATCAGAAACACCGTCGGTCCGGTTTCGGTCATGCCGAATCCGTTGAGAACCTTGGCTCCGAGACGGGCGAAAAGCCGGATCAGCGGTTCGGGCAGCGGCGCGCCGCCGCAGCCGCAGCGGACCGCACCCCAATCGATCTCGCCGACATCGGGCAACAGGCTGAAGGCCTGATAGATTGCCGGAACGCCGAAGAACTGGGTCAACTTGCCGTGCTTGAGCAGGTCGAAAATCTGCCCCGGTTCAAATTTCGGCAGGACCGTCGAGCAGCCGCCCATGAGAAACAGCGGCAGGGTATAGAGATTGATGCCCGCGGTGTGAAACAGCGGCAGGAAATTGACCGACCGGTCATCGGCGGTCATCCGCGTGGCTTGGGAAATGTTGACCGCGTTGGCCCAGGCCATCTGCGCGGTCTGGATCACGGCTTTTGGCCGGCCTGTCGTTCCCGATGTGAACAGCAGATACCATGGCTGGTCCGGGGCGATTTCGGCAGCCGGCACGGTTGCTTCCGTCTCGATCCACGCAGCGATATCGGTCTCGAGGCCAAATCTCGGTATCCCGCAAGCTTGCGCCACTTCGGCGGCGAGACCGGCCTGCGCTGCATCATGGATCAGGGCCCTTGCGCCCACCGGCTCAAGCGTTTCAACCAGTTCCGGCGCTGGCTGCCGCCAGTTGAGCGGGCACAGGATGATGCCGGTCTTCTGGCATGCAAACAGCGTGATAAAGAACTCGACCCGATTGAGGCACAGGATCGCCAGCCGGTCACCGCGCTGCAACCCGGCTTGCCCCAACCCGGCGGCGACCGCATTGGCCGCTGTGTTGATTTCAGAGAAAAGCCACTCCCTGCCGCTCCCGGCATCGATGAAGGCAGTGGCATCGGGGGAAATTTCGGCCCGTTTCGCGGCCATGTCGGGGATTAGGTCAAACATCGGCTCAGCTTCCAATGCGTTCTATGAATCGTGACATGCCCAGAGCCGTGTCGGGCTGGACAATCCGCTCCAGAAAAGCCGCGGTTTCAGCCTCCAGCCGGGCATTGATCCGGGCACGGCGAGCCTCGTCCCAGACAAGCGCCTTGGTCGCCAGCCGTGTGCCGATTTCGCCCTCTGCGGCCAACCGGGCCGCCGTCATCTCGGGAGTGTCTGAAACCGCCGTCGCCAGCCCTGCTTCGCAGAGTGCGGAAGCGTCAAG
Source organism: Hoeflea sp. AS16 (assembly GCF_038900095.1). Classification (NCBI taxonomy): domain Bacteria; kingdom Pseudomonadati; phylum Pseudomonadota; class Alphaproteobacteria; order Hyphomicrobiales; family Rhizobiaceae; genus Hoeflea; species Hoeflea sp. AS16. The sequence continues at coordinate 296,845 of NZ_JBBMQQ010000002.1, forward strand.
CCGCCGGTCGGACTGCAGCCATTCCAGTGCGCGCCCGGCACCGATGCGTTCGGGCAGCAGCGCAGTCCAGCCGCCATCGGGGGCAAAGCCGACCTTCGCGTAATAGGGTTGCACAAATGCATCGGGCGCCAGCACCGCGAGGTCGGCAGCAAACAGGAGCCCGGCAGATCCCCCGGTGACAGCCCCGCGCGCAGCCACCACCACCAGCCGCGGCATGGCAATCAGACGCGCGACAATTGCCTGCAGACGCGGAACAACCGCATCGGCATAGGCTACGGCTTCGCCGTCAAGCGATGCGCGATGAAAGGCACGCACATCACCGCCGCTGGAGAAATTCCGGCCGCCGCAAATGAGAATGGCACTGGTATCCTGCGCTTCGGCCTCGTCGAGCGCCGAAGCGAGGTCGCCCAGCAGTCCCGGTTCGAGCGAATTGGCGCGGCCGGCAGTCATGGTCAGCCGCGCTCCCAGCGAGCCATCAGGCATGGGAAAGGTTTCGGTGGCCACCCGCGTGGTCATGGCGCGAGACCGTTCCGGATCATCGAAAAAGCTTCGTCGACCACATGATCGATATCGGATGTATCGCTCCACAGGACATAGCGTTCGCCCAGGGTCTTGGCGATGCCCATCAGCGCCCAGGCGCGGACCTCGGAGTCACCGGGCCGCAATTCGCCGGCTGCAACCGCCTCGGAAAGCTGGATCGCGTAGGCCTTGGCGAAGCTGGTGAAGTAGGCCTTGTAGGCATCGGCATCGATGAAGCGGGCTTCCTCGACAATCCGGTAGAGCGACGGCCGTTCTGCAACAAAGCGCAAGAACGCCTTCAATCCATCCCGCTCGGCTTCCAGGCGGCTGGGTGCATCCGCCACGGCCTGGGTGACGACGGCGCGGGTCAGTTGCCCCATTTCCAAAACCAGTTCCCGGAAGACGTCTTCCTTGCTGGAGAAGTAGATATAGAACGTGCCCAAAGCCGTTTTTGCATGGCGGGTAATGTCGGCAATTGAAGCCGCGGAAAATCCCTGCTCGCCAATCATGGCCTCGGCCGCGCGCAGGATCTGCTCGCGCCGGGCGACGCCTCTTTTGGTTCTGGGGTAAGCGTTGGTCGACATACAACATGAATACTGATTCATGTTTCAATATGCAAGAGCCGCAAAACGGAATCCACGGATATCGGCTGCGCGCTGGAATGCTGCCGGCAGTGGCTGTCTTGTCTGTCAGGCTTGCCGGGTCAGCGGCAGTTTTACCGTTGCCCGCAGTCCGCCTTGTTCGCGGTTCGCAAGATCAATGCTGCCGCCATGCGCGACAATGATCGTTCGTGCGATGGAGAGGCCGAGGCCGGCGCCGCCGGTTTCGAGGCTGCGGCTGTCGTCGCCGCGGGTGAAGGGCTGGAACATGGCCTTGTGACGGTCGGGAGGGATGCCCGGGCCGTTGTCCTCGATGGTGACGATGGCATTGTGCCTGTCCTGCGTGAGTGTCACCTTGGCCACTTCGCCATACCGCAAGGCGTTGTCGACAAGGTTGCCAATGGCACGGCCAAGGCCGACGCGGCGGCCGGTCACCTCGACGCCGCTGGCAACATCGCACGTTGCCCCCCGGTCCTGACACAGCTGCCTCAGCAGTTTGCCGAGATCGAGCGGTTCCATTTTTTCCGCGTCCTGGCCTTCCCGGGCATAGCTGATGAGGCCATCGGCCATGACGGTCATCTCGTCGAGGGTGCGCACCATGGCTTCGCGCAGTTCGTCGTCATCGACCATTTCAGCCCGGATGCGCAGGCTGGTCATGGGGGTGCGCAGATCGTGGCCGACGGCGGCGAGCATTCGCATGCGTTCGGCGTCGAACTGGGAGATCTCGGCCTGCATGGCATTGAAGGCCCGCGCCGCCTGGCGCATTTCCCGGGCTCCGGTTTCTGGAACCCGAACGGTGTGGTCGCCACGCCCTGCAGCCTGGGCTGCCTCGGACAGCTGGCTGAGCGGTCTGGTCAGGTGCCGGGCAAGAATGATCGCCACGCCAAGCACGGACAGCAACGACAGGGACAGCACGGTCAGAAACGGCCTGCTGTCGACACGGCCGGCGCGGGACGGGGCACCGTTGGTGACGACATTGAGCCATTCGGGCTGCCCGTTTCGTGCGCTCAGCGGAATGGTGATGGCAATCACCTGATCTGCATGGGTGGCGCCGTTGCGATCCGCACCGGGCGGAAGCGGCCGGTCGATGATTGCCACGCTGACATCCTGCCGGCCCAGCGTTTCGGCGAGCTGGGAGGCAATGTACCTGGACCGTGTGCCCGTCGCGGTTTCGGTCAGCAACGGGGCGTCTTCCACCCGGACGCGGGCGAAGCGTGTCGATGCATCCCGCGCAATCACCCGCCGAAGCTGGACGTTGACTGCTTCCATTGCAGGGATGAGTGCTGCGATCCGTTCGATTTCGCGTTCCTCGCGGGCCTGCTGATCGAAACTCTGCTGCTGGAACGCGAGCACGGCGAGCGCGATGATGTTGGCGGCAATAATGGCGATCGCCAGCAGGAAGACGAGTCGGGCGGCGAGAGAATCGGGCACCAGGTGCTTGAGACGGTTCATCAGCCTGCCTCGCTCACGTCTGCAACCAACCGGTACCCACCGCCCCATTCGGTCACCAGAAGCTGCGGGTTTTTCGGATCGTCTTCGACCTTGCGGCGCAACCGGCTGATCTGGTTGTCGATGGCGCGGTCATAGGCCTTCGCCTCGCGCCCGGCTGTCAGGTCAAGCAGCGTGGCGCGGGTCAGCACCGTGCGCGGCTGATCGAGGAAAATGGCAAGAAGCCGGTTTTCGGCGGTGGTCAGATCGACGCTCCGGCCATCTTCATGGGTGAGTTTCATGACGTCCGGATCGTGTGTCCAACCGGCGAACTTGCGACGCATGCTCGGAGGCGCCGCCGCTTCCGGTGGCGCGCGCCGCAGGATTGCCCGAGCCCGCGCCAGCAGTTCGCGCGGATTGAAGGGTTTGACCAGGTAATCGTCGGCGCCCAGTTCGAGACCGACGATGCGGTCGGTTTCATCCGCCATGGCGGTCAGCAACAATACGGGCGGGCCGTTGTGCGCAACCAGCCACCGGCACAGGCTCAACCCGTCCTCACCGGGCATCATGATGTCCAGCACGACCAGATGGATGGAGGCTTCCGCGAGGATTTCGCGCGCTTCGGCGGCATGTGCGGCAAGCCGTGTCCGGAACCCCTGCTTGCGCAGATACTGGCCAAGCGGCTCGCGAATGTCGCGGGCATCGTCGACGATCAGGATTTGCGGTGCGATCGGGTCTGTCATGAGGTCTCTCCTTGGCCGCTCTTGGCGTCCACATTTCCCTTAGTAGCATTCTTTGCCCCGGGACAATCAACCGGCGAACGGGCGGTTTCGCGGTTGATTTGTCGCAAGATGTATCAGCCGGATGCCTTGCGACAAATGACGACAAAGCGGCAGTGGCGCTGACACACTTTCCGGCGCAATAGCCCCTAAGTCTGTTTCACCAGGGCGATGCACGCCTCATGGAAATCTCGAAAGGATACGACATGAACAACTCCAAACTCCTCCCCGTCGGCCTTGTGGCAATCATGGCCGTTGTGTCCGGTTACACGGTCGCCAGCGCGCAAACCGCGATGGACAAAGAGGTGCAGGCACCCAAGGTCATGAATGTTGATTTCCGCGGCCATGGTGACGGCCACGGCAAGCGCGGCGGTCGCGGGATGATGCGCCAGATCCTCGAAAAGGTTGACGCAAATGGCGATGGCGCCGTGACGCAGGCCGAAATCGATACCTACAGGTCTGCCGTGGTGTCTGAAGCCGATGCGTCGGGCGACGGCAATATCTCGCTCGATGAATTCGAGACGATCTATCTCCAGATGGTCCGCAACAAGATGGTCGATGCCTTCCAGCGTCTTGATGAAGACGGCGACGGCATGGTGACGCACGCAGAAATGGACGCCAAGTTTGGCAATGTTGTCGAGCGTATGGACCGCAATGACGACGGCAAGCTGGACCGCGACGACCGGCGGGGCCATGACCGTAAGGGGCATGACCGCGATGGGTCCCGTCACGGCGACCGCCGCGGCTGACGCTGACATGGCGAGGGCATTCAAGCCCTCGCCACACCTGTTTTCAGAACGATATGGACTGCAACGAAGCGCGACCCAGATCGCGCCCGGCTCACTGTGGAAATTTCAGATGCAACGGCAGACAGATACGGCACCTCTCAACGACAGCTCCAGTAGCTATGGCCTGGTCTCGCGGCTCAATCACTGGATCGTTGCGGCGGCGATGATCGGAATGCTGGTTTCCGGTCTGGTCATGGCCTACGGGCCGTTTGAGCGTGAGACCGTGTTCGTGATCATGGGGTGGCACAAGGCTATCGGGGTTCTGGTTCTCGCTTACGGCATCTGGCGTGTTGGCTGGCGTGTGGTGCAGGGGTTTGCCGCAGATGCGGCGGTGATGCCGCGCTGGCAGGCGGTGGCGTCACGGCTAACCCATTGGGGCCTGCTCGCTACCGTTCTGGCGATGCCGCTTTCCGGTCTCCTGATGACCATCTATCGCGGCCGGGAGGTTGATGTTTTCGGATTGATCATTCCGGCGCAGGGCAAGATCGACTGGCTGGCCAATGCCGCAGGCATGACCCATCAATTCGCGGCCTGGGGACTTGCAGGCCTGCTGGTTCTCCACGTCGGCGGTGCACTCAAACACCATTTCATCGACCGCGACATGACGCTGCGCCGCATGGCCCTGCGATCGGCCTGAGTTCTGCCCGCAAGGGCAGCGGCGACACTCAATCCAGAATGACGATCAACATTCAGAAGGTTTCCCAGATGCGCAGGCTTGTCACATTGGTTGTCTCGGCGGCGATAGTTGCCGGAGCATATTTCATTGCATTCGGCGTTCCCGCATCTCTCGGGGTCTCATCGGACATCCAGACCGAAGGCGGACAGCGGGAAGGCAGGGCCGCCAAGGGACCGTCGCCGGCAGGGCGTGCTGGCGGGCCGCGTGGTGCGAGGGCGACAACGGTGGTTCTGACCCCGCTGCAAATGCAGCCCTATGAAGACATCCTGCGCGCGATCGGCAGTGCCGACGCAGTGCGCAGTGCCAGCGTGATTTCCAATGTTTCGGGCGACGTGATCGAGACCAACCTTTCCGCCAACAAGGAAGTGTCGGCTGGCGACGTGCTGGTGCAGCTCGATGCCCGCACCGAAATGTACAATCTCGAAATCGCCCAGGCCGAACTTGAACAGGCCCGTGACAAGGTGTTGCGCTACGAACGGCTGCTCGCATCCGGAAATTCGTCGATAACCGATGTTGCCCTGGCCGAGGCGCGTGTCGCCCAGCGGCTGGCCGAGGCGAAAGTGGGCCTTGCCCGAGTGGCATTGGATGACCGGACCATCAAGGCCCCGATTTCAGGCAAGCTGGGTTTGAGCGATGTGGAGATCGGTGACACCTTGTCCGCCGGCAGTGCCATTGTGACCATCGACGATGCCGAGGCTTTGCTGGTGGTGTTCGAATTGCCCGAACGCTCGGTCGGTCTGCTGGAAAAGGGCCAGACCGTCCTGACAAGCACCCCGACCTATACCGGGCAGGTGTTCGAAGGAGAGATCGTCTCCTTCGACAGCCGCATCGACAGCGTCACCCGCAGCGTGACTGTCCATGCCCTGATCGACAATTCCGATGGGCGGCTGTGGCCGGGCATGAGTTTTGCCGTGCGCATTGTCCACGAGAGCGACCCATTGGCGGTTCTGCCGTCAACCGCGATCACCTGGTCGCGCAGCGGATCGAGCGTCTGGATTGATAACAACGGAGTGGCCGAACAGGTTTCTGCGGCGATCCTGTATCGCCGCGACGACCAGGTTTGGATTGAAGCCGACATTGCCCCGGGTGCGATGGTTGTAAGCGAGGGCGCGCAGAAACTGCGGGCCGGGTCTCCCATCGTGGCGGCGAACGCCGCTGAAGGAGATCCGGTGGTTGGCGGGCAAGATGCCGTGCCTGCGCGCGCTGAGCTGAAGCTTGGTCAGGCCGAACCGCAACAGTCCATCTCGACGGAGAAGCCGATATGAGCGCGCAAAAGCCGCAAGGCCGCAAGTCAGGTCTGGCTGATCTCTTCGTTGCCCGCCCGATTTTCGGCGTTGTCATCAATCTGCTGATCCTGATCGCGGGCCTGGCGGCGCTGGCCTCGGTGGATGTGCGCGAGATGCCGGATGTCGATCAGCCGGTGCTTTCGATCCGCACCACCTATGAAGGTGCCGTTCCCGGCACCGTCGACCAGGAGGTGACGCAGGTTCTGGAAGACGCGCTGAGTGCGCTTGATGGCGTGTCCTATATCGAATCGCGCTCTACCACAGGTGAAAGCCGGATCACCATCGATCTCTCGGAAGGGACCGACGTTGATATCGCCGCAAACGAGGCGCGCGAGATCGTGTCTGCAACGCAGCGGGCACTGCCCGATGATATCGACGACCCGGTGGTCTCGAAGAGTGACAGCAATGCCGATGCGATCATCCGTCTCGCCGTGCTGGGCGATGCCACATTCGACGAACTGACCACCCTGGCCGAGGGGGTGATCTATGACCGGCTCTCGGTTATCGACGGCATTGCCGAGGTATCGGTTCGCGGCAACCGGGCCAATGAATTCCGCGTTACGCTCGATATACCCTCGCTGCTCAATCGCGGGCTGACGGTTTCCGATGTCTCGACCGCGCTGCTGGCATTGCGTGACGACACCCCGCTGGGCTCGCTCGAGGCAACATCGCAAACCATCGCCTTGCGTGTCGGCAATGCCGAAGTGACTGCCGACAGCGTTGGCCAGGTGCCGATCAATGCCACCACCCGTGTCTCCGACATTGCCTTTGTCCAGCTGCTTCCCGAGGACAGCGATGTGTTTGCCCGCGTCAACGGCCAGTCCGCCATCGGGCTGGATATCAGCCGTCAATCGGTCGGCAACACACTGGAAATTTCCAAGGCGGTGAGCGCTGCCGTCGAAGAGTTGCGCACAGAATTGCCCGACGGCGTGGACATCCTCATCACCTCCGATGACGGCGTGTTCATCGAAGGATCGATCAATGAGGTGGTCAAATCCATCGGTCTGGCGGCCGTGATCGTGGTTGCGGTGATTTTCGCCTTCCTGCGCTCTGCCAGTGCAACGCTGATCCCCGCGGTGACAATTCCCGTCGCCCTGGTGGGCACCGTTGCGGCAATCTGGCTCACCGGGTTTTCGGTCAACACCATCAGCCTGCTGGCGCTGGTCCTGGCCACGGGCATGGTCGTCGATGACACGATTGTCGTCATCGAGAACATCGTGCGAAAACGCCAGCAGGGCATGGGGGCCTTCGCCGCCGCTGCCGCAGGAACCAACGAGGTGTTCTTTGCCGTGATTTCGACGACAGCGACGCTGGCCGCCGTCTTCATTCCGATCTCGTTCCTGCCCGGTCAGGCAGGAGGCGTGTTCAGTGAATTCGGTTTCGTTCTGGCCTTTGCCGTTACCCTGTCATCGATTTCGGCCTTGACGCTGGCGCCGGTGATGGCGGCGTTTCTCGATCCCGGCCGGGCGGGGGCTGAAAAACCCAAAGCCGGGCCGGGCCGGCTGTCCCGCGCTTTCGACGTCGTGATGGACCGGGCCATTCGCGCGCCGCTGATCGTGATTGCCGTTGCATGCGGCTTTGCCATCATTGCTGCGGGCTCGGCGGCTACCCTGTCTTCTTCCATCACGCCCAACGAGGATCGCGGCTTTTTCCTGGTGCAGGCGCGTGGCGCGCCCGACACCACGCCCGAATATCTCGATGGCCAGGTGGCCATGGTCGAGGACATTCTCACCCCTTACCGTGAAAGCGGTGAGGTGACCGCGGTGCAGAGCATCATCGGCGTTGGTGGTGGCACCAGCGCCTTCATCATCGTGCGGCTGCAGGACTGGAATGAGCGCGACCGGAGCCAGCAGGAAATCATCACCGAGGTCAGCGGTGAGTTGTCGAAAGTGCCCGGTGTCCAGGTCAGTGCGCGCTCGACCAACAGTCTCAACATCCGCGGTGCGGGACGGGGATTGCAATTCGCGGTCACCGGCACCGATGTCACGGCCATGACCGATGCGGCCGATGTGCTGGTCGCGGCAATGGCCCAGGACGGCATGTTCCTCAATCCGCAACTGTCCAGCGACAATGTTCAGGCCCAGTACGAGGTGCGGGTGAACGGAGACGTGGCGGGCATGTTCGGTCTGACCGAAGCCGAAATCACCCAAACCATAAGCTCGATGGTGCAGGGTAAAGTGGCTGTCACCGTGTTTAAGGACGATACAGAAATCGACGTCAACGTGGTGCCGGGTGGCCCTCCGATCAACGATCCGACCGATCTCGAATCCATCTTCCTGCGCCTGCCTGACGGCGCCTATATCCCGCTGTCCGCAGCCGCGACGCTTGAGCCGGTGGTCAGCCAGTCGCAAATCGAGCGCCAGGGCGGATCGCTGGCGGTGTCGGTCCAGGCCAATCTTGGCCAGGGTGTCGATCTCGGCGATGCCATGACACGGCTGAGCGAGATTGCCGCGGAGACGTTGCCAGACGGTATGGGGGTTACCTTTACCGGCGAGGCGGCGTCGCTGTCGGACAGTCAGGCAGGCATGTACATGGTGTTCGGCGTGGCCTTCGTGGTTGTCTTCCTCGTGCTGGCCGCACAGTTCGAGAGCCTTGCCAGCGCAGTTGTCATCATGCTGACGGTGCCCTTCGGGCTTGCGGCTGCGCTGATGGCAATTTCGCTCAGCGGCGGGTCGCTGAACTACTACAGCCAGATCGGGCTGGTCATGCTGATCGGTGTGATGGCCAAGAACGGCATCCTGATCGTCGAATTCGCAAACCAGTTGCGCGAGGCGGGGCAGGATATCGACAGCGCCATCCGTGATGCGTTGCGGCTGCGCATCCGGCCGGTGATGATGACGATGCTGTCGACCGTGCTGGGCGGGCTGCCGCTGATCCTGACATCGGGCGCAGGCGCCGAGGCGCGAATCGCGGTCGGCTGGGTGATCATCGGCGGACTAGGCTTTGCCACCGTGTTCACCCTCTTCCTGACGCCGGTGTTTTACCGCTGGATCGCGGTGTGGGGCGCGGAACCCGGCATGGCATCGAGGCGCCTGGCGGTTGAAAGCGCACCAGCCGCAGAGCCGGGGCCTGCGTAAACGCGGGATCCGGCCTGGCGTCTGGCTTGGCGTCTGGCCGGGTGAGAGTTCACGGGACTCGATAAGGGCTAGGAGCGGTCGCGGCTTGAGATGAACTGCGCAATGCGTTCGGCATTGTCGCGGGCAATGGCGCCGTCTTCATTGATGGTGTTGTTTTCAAAGCCGATGCGGACTTTTCCGCCCATCTGTCCGGCGGCCCTGAGACAAGCGGTTTCACTCTGCCCGAAGGCACAGACTGCCCAGTCGGGTTTCGCCTTCAGTTGCGGCAACATTTGCAGAAAGCCTGCGATGGCATCCGGTTGGCTCGGCACTCCCTGCCCGTAGCGGCCAAGGACGAACAGCATCCTGAGGCGCGTGTCCGGAATGCTTCCCTGATTGGACAGCTTTATCAGGTTGCCGAGGTCATCCGGGGAATAGAGAATATGCTGGACTGCCACCTCACTCTCATTGCACCACTTGTAGAAACCTTCGACCTGGCTGGTCCATCCCTGCGCGGTCATTTCCGCCAGCGAGACCGAAACCGAACGGGGATGGACGGATCTGACAAGGCGGATCTGTTCGTCAGGCGTGTAGCGGCCAACGGCTTCGGTGGTGATCTGATGCTGTATCCCTGGAACCACCTGGGCAAGCTCGGCCAGCAGCTCCTTGTAAAGACCGGCATCGAGCGTGTGGTCGCCGTTCTCGTCGCGCACATGCGCATGGATCCCGTCCGCGCCGGCCTCGGCACAGGCCAGGGCCGTTGAGACAATTTCGGGAATGGTTTGCGGGATGGCCGGATGGTCAGCCTTTTTCAGCCGCGCGCCGTTCGGTGCAACCATGAGGGCCGGCAATGCTGCCTGCGGGGTCTGGATTTTGATTGTTTTTGTCATCTGGCGGGCAATCCCCAAGCACTGGTGCACTTTTGACCATCATTCCAAATTGTGGTGTTTTATTCAACGCGCTTGCCAGTATGGACGATCTCGTTCCCGAGGCCACATGACGCCGCTTTCCTGTGGATATTTCGGCAACAAAATCCGGATTTTTCCGGCGCTGGCCATCGATATGGCGCCTCTCCATCGGGAACCCGGTATATTAGAGGTGGCTCTGGAAGCATAAAGGATTAATACTGCCCTTGCCGCTGAAGGCTGAAGGGCGGCAACTGCATCAAGTTTACAAAGGAGAAGAAACATGAAGCATGTCAGGAATCTTATAGTCGCGGGAGCGATGGCGTTGGCTGTTTCGCCTTCGGCAGCCGAAGACAAGTTCATCACCATTGGTACCGGCGGCCAGACCGGTGTCTATTACGTGGTTGGACAGTCGATTTGCCGCCTGGTCAATCGCGGCACTGCCGACCACAATCTCAAGTGCACAGCCCCGTCGACCGGCGGCTCGATCGCCAATATCAATGCGATTGCTGCCGGCGACATGGACATGGGCGTGGCCCAGTCCGACTGGCAGTATCATGCCTATAACGGCACTTCGAAGTTCGAAGGCAACAAGGTCGAAAAGCTCCGGGCAGTGTTTTCGGTTCACGGCGAGCCGTTCACTGTGATTGCCCGCGCCGATGCCGGGATTTCCAGTTTCGACGATCTCAAGGGCAAGCGGGTCAATGTTGGCAACCCGGGGTCCGGGCAGCTTGCAACCATGGAAGTCGTGCTGGGAGCCAAGGGCTGGACCATGGACGATTTCTCGCTGGCGTCAGAACTGAAGCCGGCAGAGCAGGCCGCTGCACTTGGCGACAACAAGGTGGATGCGATCATCTACACGGTCGGCCATCCGAACGGCTCGATTCAGGAAGCAACATCGACCGTCGAAGCCAAGCTGGTGCCGGTCACCGGTGAAGCCATCGACAAGCTGGTCGCCGACAACGCCTTCTATGCCAAGGCGACAATTCCGGGCGGGATGTATCCCGGCACTCCGGACGATGTCGAAACTTTCGGCGTGAAGGCCACCTTTGTCACCTCCGCAGATGTTGATGATGATGTGGTCTACCAGGTGGTCAAGGCCGTGTTTGACAACTTTGACCGCTTCAAGGGCCTGCACCCGGCGTTCGCCAACCTCAAGGAAGAGGACATGATCTCCGGCGGCCTGTCCGCTCCGCTGCATCCCGGTGCTGTAAAGTACTACAAGGAACGCGGCTGGATGTAATCGGCCCTGCTGGCCCAACTGGGCTAGCCACCTGAATTCGCAAGGACGCAGGCGCAATCCTGCGCCCTTGCTGAAAGCTCAATGTTCAGATCTGGACAGGTGACCGACCCGGAACCGGGCGGCGAGGGGGACTTCATGACGGACAAAAACAACACGCAGACCGCTGGGGATGCAGCAAAGAACGAATTGTCTCAATCGGAACTCGATGCGCTCGTCGCATCGTCTGATACCGGTGTTCGAGGGACAACCGGCGCCGTCGGCAAGTTCATTATGCTGGTTGCCCTGTTCTGGTCGCTGTTTCAGCTCTGGTTTGCATCTCCCATCCCGTTCGTGATCGGATTTGGCGTCTTCAATGACACCGAAGCCCGCTCGATTCATCTGGCCTTTGCCATTTTTCTCGCCTTTGCAGCGTTTCCGGCAGACCGGACCAAGTTTCAACTCGGGCTCGGAATGGCGGTGCCGCTGATCCTTGCAGCCCTGTTCATGATGTCGTCGAAAGATGGCACAGCGGTGTGGTGGATCCCGCTGGTGGCGCTGGCGATCTCCGGCGCGGTGTATCTCGGTTCCTACCGGGACCGGATTCCGCCCTGGGAATGGGCGATGGCCGTTATCGGCGCCATGGCCGCACTTTACCTCTTCTTCTTCTATCGTGACATCTCAAGCCGCGTGGGCGCCCCGATCACCCAGGATTTCGTGGTCGCGGTGATAGGCATCCTGCTGCTGCTGGAAGCAACCCGCCGATCACTGGGCGCGGCGCTGATGATCGTGGCCTCGGTGTTCCTGGCCTATACGGTGCTAGGGCCCTACATGCCCGACATCATTGCCCACAAGGGCAACAACCTGTCGGAAATCGTCAACCACCAGTGGATCACCACGGAAGGTGTCTTCGGCATCGCGCTGGGCGTTTCGACCTCGTTCGTGTTCCTGTTCGTGCTGTTCGGCTCGTTGCTCGACCGCGCCGGCGCCGGCAACTATTTCATCCAGGTGGCCTTCAGCCTGATGGGCCACATGCGCGGCGGACCGGCAAAGGCTGCCGTCGTGTCCTCGGCGATGACCGGACTGATTTCAGGCTCGTCGATCGCCAACGTGGTGACCACGGGCACATTCACGATCCCGCTGATGAAGAAGGTCGGGTTTTCGGCCGAGAAGGCGGGCGCGGTCGAGGTTGCCTCATCCGTCAACGGGCAGATCATGCCGCCGGTGATGGGGGCTGCCGCCTTCCTGATGGTCGAGTATGTCGGGATTCCCTACTTCGACGTGGTCAAGCATGCATTTCTTCCCGCCGTGATTTCCTACATCGCGCTGGTCTACATCGTGCATCTTGAAGCCATGAAGGCGGGCATGGAGGGGTTGCCTCGCGCCTATACACCCAAGCCCATCGTGCAGCGGCTGATCGGCATTGCCTTTACCATCGCGGCCATCTGTGCGGTCTCGTTTGCCGTCTATTACGGCATGGGCTGGCTGCGCCCGGCATTCCCGGTCATGGCCCCCTATATCGTCTTCGTGCTGATTTCAGCGGCCTATGTCGCCCTGGTGCGTGTTGCCTCCAGGGAAGAGCCGCTTGAGCTGGATGACCCGAATGCGGCGGTGACCAAGCTGCCACTGCCCGGACCGACGGTACGCTCGGGCCTGCATTACATTCTTCCTGTCGTCGTGCTGGTCTGGGCACTGATGGTGGATCGCCTGTCTCCCGGTCTGTCCGCATTCTGGGCAACCTCCTACATGATTTTCATTCTGCTGACCCAACGGCCGCTGATGGCGTTTTTCCGTGGCAACAGCCAAATCGGAACCGCCGTGCGCCAGGGCTGGAAAGACCTGATCGACGGTCTGGTGGTCGGCGCCCGCAACATGATCGGCATCGGCATTGCCACCGCGACGGCGGGCATCATTGTCGGAACGGTCAGCCAGACCGGTGTCGGGTCCTCGCTTGCAGACGTCGTCGAGGTTCTCTCGGGCGGCAATATCATGGCGATCCTTTTCCTCACCGCGATCCTGTCGCTGATCCTGGGGATGGGCCTGCCGACAACGGCGAACTACATCGTGGTCTCGGCATTGCTGGCGCCGGTGATCGTCACGCTCGGGCAGCAGAACGGTCTCTTGGTTCCGTTGATCGCGGTGCATCTGTTCGTGTTCTATTTCGGCATCATGGCTGACGTGACCCCTCCGGTCGGCCTGGCGAGTTTTGCCGCTGCGGCGGTGTCGGGCGGCGATCCGATCAAGACCGGTGTGATTGCGTTCTTCTACAGCCTTCGCACCGCTGCCTTGCCGTTCCTGTTCATCTTCAACACCGAGTTGCTGCTGATCAATGTCACCTGGCTGCAGGGCATATTCGTCTTCTGTATAGCCACGGTGGCGATGCTGTTGTTCGCCGCGGCGACGCAAGGATGGTTCCTGGTCCGCAACCGCATGTATGAATCCGCGCTTCTGCTGCTGGTGGCCTTCACCCTGTTCAGGCCCGGATTCTTCATGGACATGATCTTCCCTCCATACCTGGAAACGGATCCGGCTGAGATCACCGAAGCTGCCGCAGACACAGCAAGTGGGGACTCGCTCAGGGTCCGGGTTGCCGGCGTCAATGATCTTGGCGATCCGATCGAGTTCGTTGCTCTGCTGCCGATCGGAGAAGGTGCCACGGGCGAAGAAAAACTCTCCGCCGCGGGGCTTAGCTTCCGCCAGGACGGCGACAAGATGATGATCGATGATGTGGCGTTCGGGTCAGCTGCTTCGTCTGCCGGCCTCGACTGGGACCAGCAGGTGTTGCGTGTTCTCAAGCCTGTCGACGTGCCGAGCAAGTACTGGATGTTCATTCCGGCCCTGTTGCTCCTGGCCATGGTGGTGATGATGCAGCGGCGCCGGTCGCCGGGCGTTGTTTCAACCGCAGCTGCATAACCCGAACGAGGAGAAACGCCATGTACAAGACCATCCTTGTCACCATCGACCTGACACACAAACCATCATGGGAAATGGCGCTGCCTGAAGCCGCGGCACTGGCAAAGGCCAGTGGCGGGGTGCTGCACGTGTTGTCGGTGGTGCCGAAAGTCCGGTCGCCGCTGGTTGCCGGGTATCTGCCGCCCGGCTTCGAAACCCACGCACTCGAGGACGCCAGCTCACAGCTCAGCAAGATTGCCAAAGACAACATCGACCCTTCGATCGAGAGCCATGTCCATCTGGCGCATGGCGTTGTGCATGAGGAGGTCTTGAAGGCCATCGTGACGGTCAAGGCCGATCTCGTGGTCATGGCCAGCCATTCTCCGGACCGGGTCCGTGAATTCCTCGTGGGGTCGCAAGCCGACCGGGTGGTGCGGCGTTCACCCGTTTCGGTTCTGGTTGTCAGGAAATAGCAAGGTCGGGGCCTGGTCCGCTATCGCGCGGACCTTGATCTGGAAACGGTCCATGCGAGCAGCCTCACTTGATTGGCCCCACTTGAAAGCTGGTGCATGACCGGCTTTTGGGCGCCTGGCCATTCGATATCCATAATTTCGTCGAGGATCAGCGGATGATCCATATACCGGTCCAAGGAGCCCGCGTGACATGAGCCATGTCTTTTCCCGCCATACGAAAATTCACCCACCCGTCGTGGCCTCGGGGCAGGGCTGCTACCTGTTTGACCAGAGCGGCAAGCAATATCTCGATGGATCAGGCGGTGCTGCCGTGTCCTGCCTGGGCCACGGTGACGCGGATGTCATCGCCGCCGTCAAGGCGCAGCTCGACAAGATCGCTTTCGCCCATACCGGCTTTTTTACCTCCGAACCGGCAGAGGCTCTGGCTGACCTGTTGATCTCCAAGGCACCCGAAGGCATCGAGCGGGTCTATCTCGTCTCCGGCGGGTCCGAGGCGACGGAAGCTGCGATCAAGCTCGCGCGGCAATATTTCGTGGAGAAGGGCGAGCCCGGCCGCTCGCGGCTGATCGCGCGCAAGCAGAGCTATCACGGCAACACCATCGGCGCCTTGTCGGCCGGCGGCAATGAATGGCGCCGGGCGCAATTCGGTCCGCTGCTTCTGGATGTGAGCCATATCGATCCCTGTTACGACTACCGCTTGCGGCATGTCGATGAAACGCCGGAAGCCTATGGCTTGCGTGCGGCCGACGCGCTCGAGGCGGAAATTCTGCGGGTCGGGCCGGAAACCGTGATGGCGTTCATGGCCGAGCCGGTGGTGGGCGCGACCTCGGGCGCGGTGCCGCCGGCGCCCGGGTATTTCAAGCGGATCCGGGAAATCTGCGACCGTTACGGCATTCTGCTGATCCTGGATGAAGTCATGTGCGGCATGGGGCGCACCGGAACGCTATTCGCGTCAGAGCAGGATGACGTCAAGCCGGACATCATCGCCATCGCCAAGGGACTTGGCGGCGGATACCAGCCGCTTGGCGCGATGCTGTGTTCGGGAGAGATCTATCAGGCGATCGAGAACGGCAGCGGTTTTTTCCAGCATGGCCACACCTATATGGGTCATCCGGCGGCATGTGCTGCAGGGCTAGCAGTGGTTGGGGCGATTGAAAACAGGAACCTGCTGCCGAAGGTCGAGGAAATGGGCCGGTTGCTCAGGGCCGGATTGCAGGCCCGTTTCGGTCAGCACCCCCATGTCGGCGACATCCGTGGCCGCGGGCTGTTCGTCGGTGTCGAGCTGGTGCAGGATCGTGAGACCAAGCAGCCTTTCGCGTCGGGTGATCGCATCTCAGCCAAAATCAAGGCTGCGACGTTTGACGCAGGCCTGATCTGTTATCCGATGTCGGGAACCATCGACGGCCGCAGCGGCGATCACGTGCTTCTGGCGCCGCCCTATATCATCACGCCCGAACAGGTCGGGGAGCTGATCGACAAGCTGGCGATCGGCATCCGTGCAGGCACCGGGGTTTGAGCCAATCAACCCGTCGCATTGGTGCATGACAAGGGAAGTTCATGCCTGTTTGGCGATGGACCAATCCGAATGGAAGTCCGGTCGTGTGACGGCTATGTCCCGGTTTTTGCCTTGCGAAAAAAGTCGCGATCACCCATCTGTCCGCCCTTGAGCGTCACTTCCAGCCCGTCGATATCGTCACTGCTTGAATGAACCCGGCAAAGCGGTGCGCCCGGTGCAAGCGGGGCAACCGCTGACAAGGCTCTCACGCCCAGCGCCGTCATTGCATGTCCCGACGTGTCGCCGCCCGCGACTGCCACGCGTGGCAAACCGGTTTTCCTGCGAATGTCTGCAACCAGCTGCCCCAGGCCGGTTCCGATCCGGTCATTGATGGTTGCTGCGGACCGTCCCGACTTGATGATCGCCTCTGCGAGACGGCTTTGCGAAGACGCATCAGGCCCGCGCGCAGTGGCGACGATAACGTCACGCCCTTGGGAAAGCGCTGCGAGGGATTTTTGCCGTGCGTGTTCCAGAGCGTTGTTCCATTCATCCGGGCTGATCGCGGAGGTCGCGTCGAGATCGATGATCTGAAATCCGTGTTTTTCCGCGGCCTCGATTTGTGAACTGTTGATCGGGGAACAGGAGCCTGACACGCAGAAGAGCTGATCCACCGGCATGAGCCCCGGCTGCTCGAACGTGGACGGTATCCGCCCGAGTGCGCGCAAATGTTTCACCAGCGCGTACTCAACCCCCTGTGAGCCGATTGCGAAGACCGGGCCTTGGCCATCATGCCACAGCAGCCGGCCGGCCTCGGTCAGCGTTTCGTCGTCAACAACGTCGATTGCGATGATTTCCGCGCCGTTTTCGATCTGGTCCGCAAGGATCCGGTCCGTGTGCCCGGACTTGATGCTGGCAAGATCGACAAGGCCGGTCTTGCGTTCGGTCTGGTGCGACAGGTGCAGCCGGACATCGGCTTCATCCATCGGGGTCGTGGGATGACGGCTCATGACCGGATGCCGGTCAAGCCGGTAGACGCCATCGTCGGTGCCGGCGAAGAGGTTTCCAAAGGCCTGATAGCGGCGGATTGCGGGTGCGCCGACGATCAGGGGATGCCAGGCACCGCCGACGATGGGAGCGCCGATGTCGATGGCCTTGCCGATCGAGCCGCAGGTGGGTGATGAATCGAAGGTGGAGCAGACCTTGTAGTGAACGATCGGCGCGCCGAAACCGGCCAGCGCGGAAAAAGCTTTGGGCAGGTTGTCTTCCATCCAGGCCGGATCACGCGACCGGGCCACGCCGGCTATTCCCATGGCGGCGAGATCCGGGAAGCCGGCGAGTTCCTCCGCGCTCGGCGGCTCGAGAAACATCACCGTTGGAATGCCGGCGAATGACAGGACCTCCATCACGGCGGAGGATCCGGTGAAATCGTCGCCGTAAAAGGCCAGGATGGGGTCTGCCACAGGGTGTTCCTTAAGCCGGGTAAGCGTCGAGTGCGGCGGCGAGTGCCGGGCTATTCTCGGCCTGTGTTTCGATCGCGACGTCCGACATTGTCGCCTCCCAGGCCTGCACCATGGCTTCCACACCTGCCGCAACACCCATCGGGTGAGCCACCACGCCGCCACCGGCGGTGAAGATCAGATCCGGCGACTTCAGCGCTGCCCAGGTGCCTCCAGCCTGCCGGATGGTCTGGCCTGACGAGAACACCGGTACAGCGAGCATTGGTGATTGGTCAAACAAAGGCTTCTGCAGGGAGCGCGCAGACAGGATCACGCTTTCATCGGGTTCGCTGAACTTGTTGGCGAGACCATTGACGTGGAGGTGATCGCACCCGGCAAGCCGCCAGAGTTTTGCCCATGCCGGAAATGACCATCCAAGGCTTGGCGCCCGGGTCAGCGCGCCCCATCCGTTTCGGTGCGCATGCAGGGGCAACTCGGTGTGGCGGGCCAGTTCGACGATGCCGGCGTATCCGACGGAAATGAGGCTCGCCATGATGCATGTCCCGCCCTGAGCAAGGACGAAATCATGCCGCCGTCGCATTTCGTCAATCTCTCCGGTCAGGTTGAAGGCGACCATGGTCTTCTTGCCGGTCTTGTCTGCAGCCCGGTTTACCGCGCGCATGACCGCGGTCACCCGGTCTTCGAACGGGCAGGCAGGGCCATCGGCCTGAAGTTCGTCATCCTTGATGAAATCTATCCCGGCATCCGCGAGCACGCCGACCAGATCGCCGGTTGCCTCTGCCGACAATCCGACGCTTGGCTTGATGATGGTTCCGATCAGCGGGCGACCATGAACTCCGGAGAGTTCGCGGGTGGCGGCCATGCCGAATTTCGGACCGGAGTATTTTCGGGCGAACGCGGTGGGCAGCCGTACATCGAGAAGCCGCAGTCCGGAGAACGCCTTGAGTTCAAACAGGTTGCCGGCAATCGTCGCGACCAGGTTGGGCAGCGAAGCGCCGATATTGTCGATGGGCCAGGACAGGGTGACAAATGCCCGCCGATAGACCGGCGCCGATCCGGCCGGAACGCCTGCACCCGGAAGCGAGGGCCCGGCAACTTCATCGATCAGGCGCACTGTCTCGACCCTGGCCGCCGAACGGGCTTTCAATTCCGGGGTTTCACCGGGCACGGCGACAAAGGTGCCGGAGGACTGTTCGCCGGCCATGATCTCGGCGGCCCGGGCCGGATCGAAGGCGGTCTCGATCAGGTAGTCGGCCTCAATGCGAACTGGATCAGACATGTGCACTCACTTTGCTGGTGTCTCGACGGTGTCTGTTTGAAGGAACAGGACGGCTGAAGGGGCCAGATCTATCGATGGCGATGACAGCGGCGCACAGGCGTGATCGAACCAATCCGGGTCGGTCACGGCGGCCGCGAAGCTGTTTGTATCGAGGATTGCCATCCGCCCGGTTTCGGCAAGGCCGAACCGAACGGTGGCCTGGCCCGGATTGGCAATCACCAACCGCGTTGCGGTGCCGGTGGCAAAGGCAATGGCGTGCAAGCCGGCGGGCAGCCCGGACACCCGGTAACGCAAGCCGCCCTGCGAGACAAATTTCAGGACATGAAAGATCGGGTAGACAACGGCTTGCGGGTGGTCGTCATACCAGGGGCGGGCAACGCCTCCGGATCGCGAGAGAATGCCAAACGGTCCGATGGGCGCTGCGAGCGCGATCGCCTCGATGCCAAAGCCTTCGGTCTGTGCCAGGATCGCGACTGCCCAGGCTGCGCCGAACAGGGCGCGGGCGCGGGGATCCCATGTGGCCATGGTCAGACGGATCTGGTCCGGGTTTGGCGATACCGCGCTGCCATAGGGATTTGAACGCATCCCGATCGCGGTCAGGCCTAGGCGGTAACGGAGATCGCCGCCGATCTCGCGCGCGGTGCGAAAGATATCGGGCAGGGTTTCGATGGTCTGGGAGACGCTCCAGTCATCTGCAGCGTGGACGATGGCGGAGTTTCCATGGGTGAAATAGTCCGCCGTATCGCCATCGGGGCGGCAGCGGTTGAATTCGGTGAAATTGGTCAGCATGCCGCAGCCGGTTCTGGCATCGGGGAAGGATTGCCGTGCTGCCGCGCAGGCCTGCGATGGAGAAAGACCGTCCGGCCAGCGGCCTGTGGGCTGGTAGCTCTGAAGATAGGCCGAGGGCAGGGCCGTGACATGGCGTGGTTTCATGCCGGTCTCCCGGCAGGCGGAGGCCACGCGATCGAGTTGCGGCCCGGCGGGCTGGCCGCCATCGAGAACGATCTCCAGATCGAGTGATCCGCCGGTTGCGGCCAGAACTTCAGACACCGCCGCGATGTCTGATGCTGCGCTGCCGGGTTCGGTGCGCAGCAAGATCCTGTCCAGGTCAGCTGTTGCCAGACGGGCAATTTCGTCTGCCGCTGGCAACCAGTCGCCCTGCGCTGCGAGCAGCATCTCCGGGAGCTTCTCTTGCCGTGGCGAACCGATCCTGATTGCCGGCGGTTGGCAAACCTGTGCAGCGGCCGGGCGCCCGGACATGCACAAGCGGATTTCTTGGCGAACCGTCGTCCCGGCTTCGATCCGGTAGGGAAACGGCAAGGCCAGTGGGCGGGAATAGGTCTTGAAGGAGGCATCCGACCAATTGCGCTGGTCTTCCATTTCAAAGACGTCACCCTCGAATTCGATCTCCAGAGCCATGCCGCGCGTCTCGAATGCGAGGCCGGCAATATCCATGATCGGCTGTCTTGGCGATATGGCGTCGGGCATCGTCTCGTGGCGGCGTTCACCGGCAGGATTGGTGACAGTCACAGGCATGCCGGTGACACCGGACAGCGGGTGCAGAACGGTAAACCCGGTGCGGCTGGTGACGAAGTCGCGGCTGGCTTCTGCCTCGCCGGTCGCGGTGACCGAGCCGTCCTCATTTGCCTGATAGATCACGCGGCAGGAGAGGGCGCCATCGGTCACAGTGAAGCAACGCTCGTATCGAAACCCTCCGGACATCTCTTCCAGTGTCTCGGAGACGACGTTTGGAGAAAGTGTCGCCCAGTTCTCGTCACGGACCGGAAAGTCGATCTGGCGCACCATTTCGACCGGACCGAGGGCAATCCGGCGCAAGGCCCCGTCATCGATGACGGCCGTCAGTTCGCCTGCCTTCACCAGCTTCGGTGCAGGACGGATTTCGGTTGTTCCGTTTTGAAAAATCTGGCGGGTTAACGCGTCCAAGCTGACGTTTCCATTGTTTCAATTCCAACTGTTCGGTGACGGATCGTGCATCATCCCATGGTGGTGCCGTTGGCAAAAACATAGACAGCATAAAGCGATGTGGTGCCACAGATGAAAAGGCGGTTGCGCTTGGCACCGCCGAAGGTCAGGTTGGCCACGATCTCCGGAATTCGTATAATCCCGATGCGTGTGCCATCGGGATCGTAGCAATGGACCCCGTCAAAAGCGCTGGTCCAGATGCGGCCTTCCCGATCGACGCGGAAGCCATCGAAAAAGCCGGACTGGCAGGTTGCGAAAATCTCGCCGCCACGCAATGTGCCGTCGTCCTGCACCTCGAAACGCCTGATATGGGCGGGACCTTCGGGCAGGTGGGACGCGCCGGTATCGGCGATGTAGAGAAGCCGTTCATCCGGCGAGAAAGCCAGGCCGTTGGGCTGGACGAAGTCGCCCGTCACCTGGTGCACCGAGCCGTCGGCTGGATCGATCCGGTAGACATGATTGCCGCCCAGTTCCGGCTCGCAGACATCACCTTCATAATCGGTCAGGATTCCGTAAGTCGGATCGGAGAACCAGACTGATCCGTTCGAGTGCACCACCACATCATTGGGCGAATTGAGCCGTTTGCCCTCAAACCAGTCGGCGAGGACGGTAATCGAACCGTCATGCTCGGTGCGCGTCACGCGCCGTGTCAGATGCTCGCAGGTGACAAGTCTTCCCTGTCCGTCGACGGTGTTACCATTGGAATTGTTCGATGGCGACCGGAATACCGAGGTCGAGCCGTCGGTCTCGTCCCACCGCATCATCCTGTTGTTGGGAATGTCGGACCATACAAGGTAACGCCCGGCGGCAAACCAGGCCGGTCCCTCGCACCACCGCGCGCCGGTCCACAGCCGTTCGACATGGATATGTGGCGCAAACAGTGCGGAAAAACGCGGATCATGCGCTTCAAAGCCGGTTCCATCCGGTTGGCCGGTCATCGGCAACCTCCTCGCCCCACTGTCACGTCACATTTCCCCCGGTCTCGGTCGCCGCTTGCATTGTTCGCCAACTGGTATAACATGTTGAAGAGCTGACGTCTACGAAGGGGTGCGCCAGCCATCCAAAAATCTGGGAGGATTGAAATTGAAGAATTTAATAATCGGAACGCTGGTTGGGGCCGCTGCCGCGGTGTCAGCTTTTGCGTCTGTGCCCGCCACTGCCGCCGAGAAGCCCACCGTTGCATTGAGCAACGCGTTCCTGGGCAATGCATGGCGTCGTTCCATGATCACTGCATTTGAAGAAGCTGCGATCAAGGCCGAGGCCGATGGTCTGATTGCCTCATTTCAGGTTTCCAACGCCCCTGGCGAAAACTCGGCAACCGAGCAGATTGCGCAGCTCAAGGCACTGCTGCTTGACGAGCCGGACATCCTGCTGGTCAATCCGGCGTCGCCAACGGCACTGAACCCGACACTGCAGCAGGCGTGTGATCAGGGTATCGTTGTTGTCGTCTTTGACAGCTCGACCGAGCTCGAGTGCGTTCACATCGTGACCAACAGCTTCGGCGACTGGGCCCGGCTTTCCACGCAGGCCGTCATCGACGGCATCGGCGGCAAGGGTAATGTCATCATCGCCCGCGGCGTGCAGGGGTCGCCGCCCGAGATTGAAATGTACGACGTCCAGACGGCGTTGCTGTATGACAATCCGGACGTCAAGGTTGTCGGCGAGTTCTTCACATTCTGTGACAGCGCCAAGGCACAGGAAGCCTTGCTCGGCACCATCGCCAGCCTGCCCGAGATCGACGGCGTGATTGGCTGCGGCGAGGGTCTGGGCGCAGTCCAGGCATTCCAGACTGCAGGGCGCGACATCCCGGTCGTGGCCTTCGCGCCGAGCGGACGTGCGCTGAAGTTCTGGGGTGAAGGCAACGGTGCGCCGGGTTCGGTCGCCGTCATGTCCGACCCGGGCCAGGGCGTTGCCGCACTGTTCACCGGCATCAACATCCATAACGGGCAGGAGGTCCCCCGGATCACCATTTTCCCGCCTGTTGTGGTGAGCGACGAGGAACGCGACCAGTGGATTGCCGCTGTTGGCGATGACGAGATCGCTTCATGGCAGTGGACCCAGGAACTCGTCGATGCGCAACTCAAAGCCAACATCGACGGAACGGTGGCTGACGCAGCACTTCCCCCGGTTCCAGTCAGGTAAATGCGTTCGGGTCTGCGCCAGACAAATGGCGCAGACCCTGTCTCCAAAATGGTGAAATAGCTGCCGTGCTGACACATACATCTACAACCACACCTGCAATTGCTGCCGGCCGTGAGCCTCTGGTTCAGGTCAGGCGTGCAGTCAAAACCTACGGACCAACCAAGGCTCTTTCTGGCGTCACACTGGATGTGCATGCGGGCGAAGTCTTTGGCGTGGTCGGCCACAATGGCGCCGGCAAAAGCACGCTCATGCGGGTGCTGAGCGGCCTCGATGCAATCGATTCCGGATCCGTGCAAATCGGTGGCGTGAGCACGCCGTCCGAGAGGGGATTTCCCGGCGTTCGCATGGCCTACCAGGAGGGCTCGCTTGCGCTGGAGCTCACCGTCTATGAGAACATTTACCTGTCCAGCAAAAGCTGGATTCCGGACCGGAGATGGCATGGCGCTGCTTCGCGGCGCGCAATGGCACGGCTGGATGAAATTTTTCCCGATCACGTGGTCGGACCGGCCGATTATGTCGATGATCTCACGCTTGCCGACCGGCAGATGGTCGAGATTTCGCGGGCGACGATTGCCGATGACTTGAGGCTGCTGATCCTTGACGAGCCGACCGAATCCCTGAGCGGGAGCGCGGTCGATCATTTGTATGATTATGTTCGCAAGCTGCGTGCGAGCGGTCATGCCATCATTCTGGTTTCCCACCGGCTGAGAGAAGTCCTTTCGGTGTGCGACCGTGTTGCGGTGATGAAGGATGGCGCGGTTGTTTCCACCCATGCCGCAGGCAGCGTGACCGAACAGGACCTGTTTCTGGCCATGGGCGGCGAAGTCGCGATCCAGAAAACCGGTAATGGGGCCAGACCAACCGCTACAGACAGCTCGCGTCCGGTTTGCGTGAAGGTGCCGATGACCACGGTTGATGGCGCCGCCACACAGATTGTCGCGCACAAGGGCGAAGTTATCGGACTGGCAGGAATTGCCGGCCAGGGGCAGGAGCAGGTTCTTGACCGGCTGTGGCGCCGCAACGGCGATGTGCAAGCCAGCGCAGCTCTGGCCTACGTGCCCGGTGACAGGCAGCGCTCCGGGATCCTGCCGATATGGGATGTGGCGAGAAACCTGACGATCACTGCCCTGCCCAGCCTGAGCAAGAACGGCATCCGGCAAACGGAGAAGGAGAATGCACTGGTTGCAGAGTGGGTCGAGCGGTTGAAGATCCGCGGAGGCGCAAGTGCCGCCATCACCGGGCTCTCGGGCGGCAATCAGCAGAAGGTCATTGTGGCGCGCGCATTCGCGTCCGACGCTGACACAATCCTGCTGGATGATCCGTTCCGCGGCGTTGATGTTCATACCAAGGCCGAACTCTACCAGCTGATCAAGTCCGAAGCTCAAAAGGGGCGGACGATCATCTGGTATTCGAGCGAGAACTCCGAGATGCAGCATTGCGACCGCGCCTATGTGCTGCGGGCGGGCCGTGTCGCAGGCGAACTGCACGGACGCGATATCAGCGATGAACGCATTATCTCGCTGTCGTTCGCAGAAGCCAGGGAGGCTCACGCGTGAGTACTGCGATCCTCGACCACGTCGGCTTCAACCTGCCCAAAGGCTATGCCCGCCGCGCCTTGCCCGGGTTTCTCACTCTCATCGCGATGGTGCTGATCTTGCTGGTCTGCGGAACAATCCAGCCGCGGATCTGGTCCCAGAACGGCCTGACCCTCATCATGTCACCGATCGTGGCGCTGGCCATCGCCTCGATGGCGCAGATGGTGATGATGAGCATCGGCGACATTGATCTCGGCATCGGTTTTTTCGTTGGCATGATCACCACGATCGTCGCCACGCTGCTGCGGGAAACCCCGATGCTGGGCGTGCTGGCGCTGGCTGGTTCCGTGCTGGCCTATGCGCTGCTGGGCGCGCTGGTTCAGCTTCGTTCCGTGCCCTCCCTGATCGCGACCCTGGGTGCTTCCTTCGTCTGGCTGGGGCTGGGGTTGTTTGTCCTGCCGGTGCCCGGAGGGGCGGCGCCTGACTGGCTGTTCAAATACGCGTTCTGGAAACCACCCTTGTCGATCCCGGCTCCGGTTGTGACCATGGTCGTGGCCACGGCGCTGACATGGTTCGTGACCCGCCGCACCGGGCTCGGTGTGAAGTTCCGCAGCCTGGGCAGCAACCCTGTCGCGCTGATGCGATCGGGAGGATCACTCGTTGTCACCCGGATGCTGGCGTATGGAACCGTGGGCATCCTGGGCGTGCTGTCCGGGATCACGCTGACCGCTGAAATCGGCGGCGGAGATGTCAACGCGGTCCCCGGATACACGCTGACCACCGTGGCTGCAGTCATTCTGGGCGGCGGGATGTTTACCGGTGGGCGTGCGGTGGCCTGGGGGACCCTGGCGGGCGCCGTCACACTTGGTCTTCTGACCGTGCTGCTCACGCTGCTCAACCTGTCGTCGAACCTTCAACCGGCTGTTCAGGGCTTCATCGTCATCGCGGTTCTGGCCGGGCGGCTTGTTGTGGAGCGGATGACCCGATGATCAAGTTGAGAAATCACTCCATCCCGCCATGGACATGGTCATTCCTGGCCGCCGTCATCGTGCTCGTCCTGACCTACATGGTGTCGGGCCGTGGCGGCTCCCAGACAATCACGCTTGCCTTCACCGTTGCCCCCTATCTCGTCCTCGTCGGACTAGGGCAAATGCTGGTGATGAGCGCAGGCCCGGGCAATATCGATGTCTCGGTTGCCAAGGTGTTCTCGCTTGGCGGCCTCGTGGCGATCGCCGTGGGGGATGTCACCGGATCCTGGGCTCTGGGGCTGGGGGCTTCTGTCGGGGTGGGGCTTGCGATGGCATCCATCAGCGTGGTTTCCATCCTCTATGTGCGTATCCCGCCCATTGTTGCGACACTCGCCACCAGTCTCATCGCCTCGGCCATATCACTCACGCTGGCCAAGGGGTTTCAGGGATCCGCCGACCCGGTGCTGAAAAGCTTTCTGAGCTGGGCACCGTTTGGCATTCCGGCCTTCGCCATCGTGGTGCTGCTGTTTACGATCCTGGTTTCCCTGATCCTGAAGAAAACCACATGGGGTTCCCAGATGCTGGCGTTCGGCCAGGCCCGCCGTGCCGCCGAATACGCGGGTGTCAACGCCAAGGAAACCATCGTCATCGTCTACCTGACCAGTGGCGTCCTAGCGGCACTTGCAGGTGCGCTGCGTGCCTCATTCTCGGCCCCCAACGTGGAATTGGGAAATGATTATCTGCTCGATTCCATCGCTGTTGTGGTGATCGGCGGCACCTTGATGAGTGGTGGCCGCGCCGTGCCGGCAGGCGTTTGGGGCGGGGCGCTGTTCTTCATCCTGCTGGACGGTTTGCTGAACCTGATCGGGTGGAGCTACGCGGGCCAGAATGTTCTCAAGGGCTTCCTTGTTCTCGCGGTCCTGTTCCTTGCCAGCGGCGCGCCAATCCTGAGCCGGCGCGTCTCGCAGCCGACGCCGGATGCAGGCGATGACGAAGATGAGGCGGAGCCGGAGATCAAGTCACTGAGCTGAGCCAACCCAGGTTCAGAAGAAACGAAAATTTGCAGGCGTCGTTCGGCAAGAGCTGAAAACCGACGGGCCACCCAATTCAAGCCAGGACACCCGACCCGGAGTGGTGATGGCAAAACATCGAAGCAGGAGTACATGGACATGACGAAAATTGCGTTGTTTGGAGCTGGCGGAAAGATGGGATATCGCCTGTCGTCCAATTTTCTCGGTTCGCGATTTTCGGTGAACCATGTCGAGGTCAGCGATGCTGGCTGCGAACGCCTGAAAACCGGGCTGGGCATCGAGACCGTATCTGCCGATGCGGCGCTGGACGGGGCCGGAGTGGTCATTCTTGCGGTGCCCGATACGCATATCGGCCAGGTGATGGCGAGCATCAACGACAAGGTGAAATCGGGCACGATGGTGATGGCGCTCGATGCGGCGGCACCGTTTGCGGGGCATTTGCCTGACCGGCCCGATCTGACCTATTTCATCACCCACCCGTGCCACCCGCCGATCTTCAACGATGAAACCGACATGGAAGCCAAGCGCGACTATTTCGGTGGCACCAAGGCCAAGCAGCACATTGTCAGCGCGCTGATGCAGGGCCCCGAAGAGGACTATGCCAAGGGCGAGCAAATCGCCCAGGTGATCTGGGCGCCTGTGATGAGATCGCACCGGGTGTCGGTCGAGCAGATGGCCCTGCTCGAACCCGGGCTGTCGGAAACGGTGTGCGCATCACTTCTCACGGTGATGAAGGAAGCCATCGACGAAGTGGTGGAGCGGGGTGTTGACCGCCAGGCCGCATCGGATTTTCTGCTCGGCCACATGAACGTCCTTGGCGCGGTCATTTTCGGCCAAACCCAGGGGGTGTTTTCCGATGCCTGCAACAAGGCCATTGAATTCGGCAAGCCGGTCCTGATGCGCGATGACTGGAAGCGCGTTTTCGAACCCGATGAAATTGCCGCCAGCATTCGCCGTATTACATAGTGTCATCGCTGCGGCGCTGGTGGCCCTCGACAGGAGCCACCAGCTGGATTGTGCAACCGGATGTGTCTTTTCAGCATAGGCTTGGTGGGTCGCCGTCCGGCGCCGGTACAGAGGCCTTTTCAGGCTTCAGGGTGCCGGATTCTGCACGTAAAGCGCCCGTGATCGCTCGAGATGCCTGATCATGGCATTTTCGGCGGCGTCGATATCGTGGCGGGCGATGCAGTCGATGATCTCGTCGTGCTCTGCCAGCGTGGTGCTTTCCTTGCCGGTCCAGATCAGCATTTCGGTATGATATTCCTTGAGCCAGCCGAGCATTGCCTCGCTGAAGGCGATGTAGATCGGATTGCGGGAAATGACCGCAATCTGGGTGTGCAAGAGCATGTCGGCTGAAATGAAGGCTTCGGCATCGCCGAGTGCGGCCCGCTGCTTTGTCACGATATCGCGCAACCGGGCGATATCTTCCTTCGATGCCTTTTCCGCCGCTTCCCGGACCATGCCGCCTTCAAAGAAAATCCGGGCATTCTTGAGATGTTCGAGTGAATCCTTTGACGAGGCCAGCATCATTTTGGCGGTGGCATCCACCTGGTTGATGATCGATCTTGCCGACAGCTTGAGCACCTTGGCGCGTTCGCCGTGCGAGATTGCGACCAGGCCCATGCTCGAAAGCGCCTGCATTGCTTCCCGGATCGCCGGCCGGCCAACCTTGAAGCGGGCCATCAGTTCACGCTCCGAAGGCATGTCGTCACCCGGCTGGAGTTCACCCTCGGTGATCAGGTGCTTCAACCGTTCAAGCACCTCATCGGATAGTTTGCGTCGA
Source organism: Hoeflea sp. AS16 (assembly GCF_038900095.1). Lineage (NCBI taxonomy): Bacteria > Pseudomonadati > Pseudomonadota > Alphaproteobacteria > Hyphomicrobiales > Rhizobiaceae > Hoeflea > Hoeflea sp. AS16. Next base: position 325,138 of record NZ_JBBMQQ010000002.1, read on the forward strand.
ATTATCGGCCCGGATTGGGTCATGGCGGGGGTGCACTCCTGTTGCGTGCGGTACGAAAGCTGAATCAGCCATGCCACATCTGGAAACCAGCTGCCACCTGTGTGCAATATCCGACCTGTCCAACTGTTAGGATGAGTATACCAGAGCGCTTGCCAGATGGAAGGGCTGACATCTGCCTCGGCGGGGACAGGCGCTGCCGGCAGACCGCTTACCCGTTCGATAGCGCTTTGATCCCGCCCTTCATGTCACCCCGTAGCCCATTGGAGTGTCCCCTGAAAACCCGTAGATTCTGACCAGGCGATCCCGAGGTTCGGTCCGCGGCGGCGGTCGTTGGGTCCGATGGCAAACAGCAGTGTGGCTCTGAAGCGCGGACATCCGCCGATCCTTTTTCAGACGCTTGGTAATGTGAGGAGGTTTCGCGCGGTTGCCGTCAATCCCTGATTCCAAGACGATGGGCCTGTCTTGAAGAAACAAGGATCAACCCATGGAAACCCGAAGCCAGCACCCGGCACAGATCCTGGTAACCGCGCTTGAGCGCCCTGCCTTTACGCTGATGATCGTCTGCCAGATGCTGATTGGCCTGGGGCTGGCGATTGCCCTGGTGTTGAAGGTCTACATGCTGATCTTCACCGACCAGGTTTGCCTGGCAGACGGAAACACGCTCGGCAACATGATCCGCTGCGCGCAGACGGTGGAGCTGCTGGCGCAGTTCCTGATCACGATCGCGGGCTTCCGGTTTGCCGCGCTGATGTTCACGATGGAGCCCTTCCAGCTGCTGGAGCCGTTGCTGCTGACGCTGACGGGAATTCTGCTGCTGTTTCTGTCCGATCTCAGCATTGCGACGGCAACCTGGTACGTTTCGCTGATCATGCTGGTCCTGTTTGGCGCCATCAGCAGTGTTTTTGTCGCGCTACGGGTCTGGGGGCCTTCCAGCCCGCTGCGGAAAGCCGCTGTCGATCCCAAAAAATAAGACGAATGGGTACACAGGCGCACTGCCGGAGATCGGGGATAGGGTCTTCATCCGCCAATCTCTCGCTATCCCCGTCTGTGTCCGGGCTGGACGCAGGGACGGGGGAGTTCAATTGGGAGGAATACGATGAAGAAGGTACTTTTGGGGTCATTGTCCGTGCTTGCGCTTGTCGCAGCCAACGCGACAACAGCGGCAGCCGATGACAAATCCGGGGTTCTCAAGGTTGGCGTTCTCGCAACGCTCGAAGGAACTTACACGGCTCTCGGCGAAGACAGCATCCGTGGCTTGAAAACCGCACTCATGGAAGCGGGCAACAAGGCGGCTGGACGGGAAATCGAAGTCATCATCCAGTCTACCGATACTTCGCCCGACAGCGCCTTGCGCGGCGCGCGCAAGCTGGTCGAGCAGGATGGCGTTTCCATTGTCATCGGGCCGGTCTCAGGATCGGAAGGCATCGCCATCCGTGACTACTCCAAAACGCAGCCGCAGACGACATTCATCAACGGGATTTCCGGTGCCATGGAAACCACGTTTGTGGAGCCGTCCGAGAACTTCTTCCGCTTCAACATCGATGGAGCGCAGTGGTCGGCCGGCCTTGGCAACTACATCTACAACGAAAAGGGCTACAAAAAGATTGCGACCGTAGGCGAGGACTACTCGTTCATCTACACGCAGGTGTTTGGCTTGGTCACCGAATTCTGCGCCGCCGGCGGGGAAGTGTCGGAGCGTCTGTGGGTGCCGCTCGGGACCAAGGACTTCGGTTCGATCATCGCGGCGTTGCCCGATGATGTGGATGCCATCTACCTCGGTCTTGGCGGCGGTGATGCCGTCAACTTCCTCAACCAGTACCAGCAGGCAGGTGGTGATGCCCATTTGGTCGGCGGTACCATCATGGTCGACGGCACGGTGCTGTCTTCCGAAGGCGCGGCCAAGCAGGCGCTGATCGGTACTCCCTCTTCCGGACCGCAAGCCGACACATGGGACGATCCCAAGTGGCAGGCTTTCGTGAAAGCCTATCAGGATGCCTTCGAGCCAGATCAGCGGTTCCCGACACCGTCGATGTTCGCAACCGGCTATTACAACGCCACGAATGCGATGTTGCAGTGCATGGACACCGTGGGTGGCGATCTGTCTGACGGCCAGGTCGCGTTTCGAGGCTGCCTGAGCAATCTGGTTCTTGAAACACCCACCGGGACCATCAAGCTTGATGAAAACCGCCAGGCAATCGGCTCAAACTTCGTATCCGAAGTTGTCGAACTGCCCGACGGTACGCTGGCTACCGAAATGGTTGCCAGGGTGGACAATGTGAACCAGACTTTGGGTATTGATCCCGAAGCCTTTGCCGCCATTGGCCTGCCGAGCCGCGACACCCCGGCTTGCAAAGCCTCTTACTGATCGGTCGCTCATCCGGGCGTCGCTAGCTGCGGCGCCCGGACATTTTCCCTGCAGGCCTTCGGTTAAAGCTATGACGCTCATCACGTATCCGACGCGTGTCCATTTTGCTGATGATGTTGTGGAGATGGCGCTGCATTCCGAGCTGCAGCAGGGCGGATACAAGACGGCGCTTCTGATTTGCGACAAGTCCCTGGCCGATACCGAATTCTACGAACGGGTCAGGGGTGGTTTGCCGCCCAGGATCAAGCCCAGCTTTCTTTGCCTGGAGGAGCATTCGGCACTTTCAGGCGTGGCGAAGAGCCTGCCCGGTCTTTACGACGGCGAGCAACTGGACGCGATCATCGCCTTTGGCAGCGTTCGTGCGTTGGAGATGGGGCGCAAGGCAAGGCGCGCACTGCAGGATGCAACCGGCCATCGGCCAATGCTTTATGCCATACCGGGCGTCGACGGGCTGCCAGATCCCTGCACACGGCAGATTGAAAGCTGGCGCAACGGTTTGCCTTCGGTGCTGATTTTTGATCCGGCCCTGATTCTTTCGACAACCTCGGTACAGACCATTCCATCGGCGATCGTCAGCCTGGTGCGGTGTATCGAGAGTTATCTCAGCGAGGCCTACAACCCGCCCGCCGACGGCATGGCGCTGGACGGTCTCATCCGCGCCGTGGCGGTTTTGGGTGCCTCGGAATTCGGCAGCGACCTGACCATTCGCCGGGAACTCATGGCGGCATGCCTGAATGCAGCGCTGGCCCAGGAGAAAGGTATCGGCCCGACGCAGCTTCTCTCGCGGGCCCTGGCATCTGAATGCCAGACCGTGAAGACCGCCGACGCGGCACGGCTGTTGTTGCCCGGAATCATCAAGGTGACCGAACATGACAGCCGGAAGGAAGCCATCCTGCAGCAGATCATCGCACCCGAAGCGCCAGATCTCGATCAGGCACTCAGGGAGTTCCTGTCCCGCATCCCGCTTTCCTCGCGGCTTTCCGAAATGGGAGCCGTCCCGCAAAACCTGCAACACGCCATTCAAGCCATATCCGGGCGCAACGACATTACCGAGACTGCGGCGGTTGCCGCTCTCGAAGATGTTTACTGAAGGACCACAGCAATGAAACCAATGCTGATCGGTGGTGAATGGGTCACCACATCGCACGGTGTCGAGAACATCAATCCCTCGGATATCAGCGATGTTGTCGATATCTACGCGCAGGCAGGCAGAGCCGAGACGCAGCAGGCGATCGCCGCCGCACAGGCGGCAGCCCCGCAATGGGCGCTGAGCGGTCCCCAGGAAAGGCACGACATCCTTCACCGTGCGGGGGACGAAATCCTGGCGCGAAAGCAGGAGCTTGGCGAACTCCTGGCCCGTGAGGAAGGCAAGGTCCTGCCGGAAGCGATTGCCGAGGTTCAGCGCGCAGGCCAGATATTCCTGTTCTTTGCCGCCGAGGCCTTGCGCCAGCGCGGCGAGATCGTGGCGTCGGTCCGGCCAGGGGTCGGGGTCGAGATCACCCGTGAACCGGTCGGCGTGGTTGGCATCATTGCGCCCTGGAACTTCCCGATAGCGATCCCTGCCTGGAAAATTGCTCCGGCGCTTTGTTACGGCAACGCGGTTGTGTTCAAGCCGGCGGAGCTGGTGCCGGGGTCCGCGTGGGCCTTGGCTGACATCCTGCACCGGGCCGGCGTGCCGGCAGGCGTGTTCAACCTGGTCATCGGTGCCGGCTCGGTCGTCGGCCAAACCATGCTGGATGACGAGCGCATCGATGCGATCACGTTCACCGGATCGCAGGCTACCGGTACGCGGGTCGCCAGCGCCAGCCTGCCGTTCATGCGCAAGATCCAGCTCGAAATGGGCGGCAAGAACCCGTTGGTGGTGCTTGATGACGCTGATCTCGATCTCGCAGTCCAGTGTGCTGTCGACGGCGCCTTCTTCTCGACCGGACAACGCTGCACGGCGTCATCGCGCCTGGTCGTCACACAAGGCATCCACGACCGCTTTGTCAGCGCCGTTGCCGAGCGGCTTGCGTCCCTGCGTGTCGGCCACGCACTTGATGCCGCCACGCATATCGGTCCGGTGGCCGATGCGGCCCAGCTTGCGCAGGATCTGGACTATATCGCCATCGCCCGGTCGCAGGGAGCACATCTGCGCCAGGGCGGAGAGCTCGTCCGGCGTGAGACTGAAGGTTACTTTTTGTCACCTGCATTGTTGACGGAAACTCTACCGGCGATGCGGATCAATTGTGAGGAAGTCTTTGGCCCCGTGGCTTCGGTCATCAGGGTGCGGGACTATGAGGAAGCCCTGTTCGTCGCCAACGATACCGAGTTTGGACTGAGTGCCGGTATCTGCACGACGAGTTTGAAATATGCCAATGATTTCAAACGCAAATCGCAAGCCGGCATGGTCATGGTCAACCTGCCGACAGCCGGCGTCGATTATCATGTGCCGTTTGGCGGGCGCAAGGCGTCGAGCCATGGTTCTCGCGAACAAGGCAGCCATGCGGCCGAATTCTTCACCATTGTAAAGACCGCCTATACTGCCGCTTAAGGTGAATATTTGCATGAATACACGCGGGAAAACAAAGGGATTACGAAATAACCTAGAGTATGAATTTTATGCCTTATGGCTTGCCAATGGCGGTTTTCTACGCCCAGTCTGGTGAGTGTTAAGGGAGCACTGATATGCTGACGCCTCGGCGCAGCGCGATTTGGGAGGATCGCTCGGTGAGTTATGCAGTCTCAGTTTACCACGGTGAATTCGGCCGCGCAGCGCTGTATCACCTGGACAAGACAATCGTCACCCATGCGCATCGCGAGGGGCATCTGATTTTCTACGTTGACGGTGCTGACGCGCAGGTTGAAGTCGGGGAGGAGATGACCGATCTCAACGCTCGCTACGGCACGGCAGTCAGTCCGTGGGAACCGCACAGCTTTCAGGTTGAAGAGGGCACCGCCCAGTTGTGTCTGGTGCTTTACATCAAGCCGATGTGGTTTCTCGAAAACAGCCCATCCGCCGAATTCGCCCTGCGGTTCGGCAATCGGAGGCTGCGCCTGACCCCGGAGATCAATGATCTCGTCATGCGCCTGACCTCTCTTCTGCTCGATGATGACCAGCGTGTGCCGTTTGACCAGCTGTTGTTCGGCCTGACGAAAGCCAGTTTCGACCATTCCTGGCAGACCGTGGTTGAAAACTGCCGCACGGAATCCCTGCGGCGGTTTACCGATTTCCGGGTTCGCCGGTCGTTGCGCCTGATCCAGGAATGCGTCGGCGACAATTTCGAACTTGAAGTTCTGGCACGGCAGGTGGGGTTGTCCCGGCCGCATTTCTTCAAACTGTTCAAGCAGCATGTTGGCGTTACGCCGAATGTTTACATGAACACGTTGCGAAGCGAGCGGGCGATTGACTCCCTGCTGACCGGCGGCAAGTCGATTACCGACATCGCGTTTGACCTTGGGTTTTCGTCCCAGGCGAGCTTCACCCGGTTCTTCTCGTCCAATGTCGGCATATCGCCCAGCGACTATCGAAGGGTTGCCCACGTCAACCCGCCGTCTTTTCCGATGATGTGAAACCCGAACAGACTTGTGGGTATGCGGTTTGCGCAGCCCAACGCCTAATGTCCTCTCATGGCTCCGGATAAGGAGTGAGGAGGAGAAGTCAGGTGAGTAATGGTCGCCCCATGGACGGCGCAGCTGTGCCGGACCCGCGCAGCGGGCCAGTCAGGAAGTTTGCCAGCCGGCATCCCGTCTGGTCGGCGATCATCGTACTGGCGGTTGCCGTACTTCTCTGGTTGATCTTTGCGATATGGCCCGAGGGCCTGGTCGATGCCATCGGCAAAAAGAAGATCTTTCTCAACGCGTTGTTCAACGGCATCACCCTGGGTGGGCTCTACTTTCTTGTCGCCAGCGGTTTTACCCTGATTTTCGGGCTCATGCAGAATGTCAATCTCGCCCACGGGACGCTCTATCTGATGGGCGGTTACGTGGGATTTCATGCCGCGAAGATCACGGGCTACTGGCTGCTGGCGTTTCCGGTGGCCTTTATCGTGGTCGGCGCCTTCGGCATATTGCTGCAGCTGTTCGTCTTCCGCCGGATGGAAGGCGAAGACCTGCGTCAGACCCTGGTTACAATCGGTATCTCCGTGGTCGTGGCGGACCTCATGCTGTGGGGCTTTGGCGGCGACTTCATCAACATCTCGCCCCCGTCATGGCTGTCCGGCCCTGTGACGACATTCCTGGTGACCGCCCAGCGCAGCTCGGGCGAGCTGGTGCTGCTCAAGTACCCGATGGTCCGGATTGTCATTTTCCTGGCCGCGGTTGTGCTGGGCATTGCCATGTGGCTGGCGCTCAACAAGACCCGGATCGGCATGATGATCCGTGCCGGGGTGGATGACCGCGAGATGCTGTCCGCCACCGGCGCCCGTATCCAGATTGTCTTTGTCGGTGTGTTTGCCTTCGGCGCGGGGCTTGCGGGAATGGCCGGCGTGGTCGGCGGAACATTCCAGTCGGTCGCGCCGGGAGAGGATATCCGCTTCCTGCTTGCCAGCCTCGTTGTCGTCATCGTCGGCGGCATGGGCTCGATCCCCGGCGCTGCTCTGGGCGCCCTGCTGATCGGCCTCGCCGAGCAGTTCGGGTCTGTCTATTTCCCGACCTACGCCGTCGTGCTGACGTTCGTCATCATGATTGTCGTCCTTGCATTCCGCCCGCAGGGCCTGTTGGGGAAGGCGTAGATCATGACCGTTCTCGACAGATCCGAAGAGCCGGCCGGCGAAGTCCGCAACTGGTTGGAGCGTGTGCCGCCAGCCTACTGGGTTCTCGGGCTGCTGCTGCTGGTTGTTCCTGCCTTCGTCAGTGACTTCGTCATGTTCCAGATTTTCGGCTGGGCATTCATTCTCGGCCTGATCGCCCTGAGCCTGATGTTTCTGGGTGGTTATGGCGGCATGGTCAGCCTGGCGCAGATGGCCCTTGCAGGCTTTGCCGGGTACATGGTGGCCATCTTCGGAGACAGTGCCATTTCCGGCATTTCGCAAGGCTGGCCCTGGTGGATCACCATCCCGCTTGCCCTGGCACTGACCGTTGTCGTCTCCTGCGCCGTTGGCTGGCTCGCTGTCCGCACGGTGGGGATCTATACCATCATGATCACGCTGGCGATCGCCGCAGCGTTCTTCTACTTCACCCGCCAGAACTACGATCTGTTCAATGGCTTTCAGGGCTTCAACACGGTTCTTCCGCCGGAACTGTTCGGCGTGAACTGGCGCGGACCGGTCGCGTTCTACTATCTCTCGCTGTTCTGGGCCGTCGCGGGCTACGGCGCCGTGCTCTATGTCAGCCGCGCCCCCTTCGGTCTTGCGCTTCAGGGCGTTCGCGACAATCCGCGCCGGATGGCAGCGCTTGGCTACAATGTTACCGCGCACCGGGTTTCCGCCTATGCATTTGCCGGCCTGATCGCCGGGGTCGGCGGCATCCTGCTGACCTGGCAATCCTCACAGATTTCTCCGGGAACAGTGGGTATCGGGGCTGCGATCGACATTCTGGTCATTGCCGTGATCGGTGGCCTGGGTCACCCGATAGGGGCCTTCATCGGTGCCTTTATCTACGTTCTTCTGAAGACCTTCGCGGTTGACGTGCTGGTGGTTCTGGGGCTGGCCGGCGAGCGCTTCCAGCTGGTTATCGGCATCGGGTTCCTGCTCATCGTCTTTTTCTCGCCTGACGGCATTCTCGGTCTGTGGGCGCGTCTGCGTGCACGCAGCAACCGGGATCCGCTCACCGGGCAGGACCGTGGAGGTGACCGGACATGAATGCTGCGACACTCAACCCCGGTCAGGCCGGAGTGGAAAAAGGGGCAGGATTTGCGCTGGAATTGCGCGATGTGTCCAAGTCATTCGGCGCGCTCCAGGCGCTTGGCGGGATCAACATCCAGGTCGGTCCGGGGGAGCGCCGCGCGGTGCTGGGATCGAACGGCGCGGGCAAGACCACGCTGTTCAACTGCATTACCGGGGATTTTGCGCCGACTTCGGGTGCGATCAGGTTTTTCGGTGAGGATGTCACCGGGTTCCCGGCTCACGAGCGGATCAGGCGGGGGCTGCGGCGGACCTACCAGATATCGCTGCTGTTCAGCGGCTTGACGGTTCTCGACAATGTTTATCTGGCCTGCCGTGGCGTGTCGCGCGGGCGCTTTTCCTTCCTCCGGCCGCGCCGCTCGGATCCGCTCGTGCAGACGGCGGAAGAGCTGGTTGAGACGGTCAACCTGGCCGATGTGCGCAACACCAATGTGAGCGATCTTTCCTATGGCCAGCAGCGCCAGCTGGAGATCGCCATGGCGCTGTCGGGAGCTCCCCGGTTCATCCTGTTTGACGAGCCAGCCGCGGGATTGTCGCCAACAGAGCGCCGCGAACTGATCAGCATTCTCAACCGGCTGCCAAGCCATGTCGGTTTCATCATCATCGAGCACGACATGGATGTTGCGCTGCGCGTCAGCGAGCAGGTGACGATGATGCACAACGGCCGCATCTTCAAGGAAGGCAAGCCGGCCGAGATCGAGGACGATCCTGAGGTTCAGGCCCTTTATCTGGGAGGTGAAGCGCATGGCTGAGTCCCGCTCCGGCACCCCTATCCTCGAAGTCCGCGATCTCCACGTCAATTACGGCCAATCGCGCGCACTGCAGGGCGTCGACCTGACGCTGGGCTCGGGCGTTCTGTCCGTGGTCGGCCGCAACGGCATGGGCAAGACGACGCTGTGCAAAGCCATCATGGGCCTGGTTCCCACGACTTCCGGGTCGATTGCCTTCAATGGGCAGAACCTTGCCGGGCTGTCTTCGTCCGAAATTGCCCGCCTGGGCATTGGCTATGTGCCGCAGGGACGGCGGCTTTGGAAATCGCTTACCGTCGATGAGCATCTGCGGCTCGTCGCCACCAAGGGCGGAGCCTGGACGCCCGAACGCATCTACAGCGTCTTTCCGCGTCTGGCCGAGCGCAAGACCAACGGCGGCGCGCAGCTGTCCGGTGGTGAGCAGCAAATGCTCGCGATCGGCCGGGCGCTGCTTCTCAATCCGAAGCTTCTGGTGATGGACGAGCCGACCGAAGGGCTGGCGCCGGTGATCGTCAACCAGGTGGCCGAGATGCTGGTCAACCTGGGGCGCGAGGGCGATATCGATGTTCTGGTGATCGAGCAGAATATCGGCGTGGCCTGCTCTGTCGCGGAACAGGTTGCCATCATGGTCAATGGCAAGGTCAACCGCGTGATGGATGCGGGGGTGCTGGCCGCGGACCGCGACCTGCAGCAAGCCTTGCTCGGTGTCGGCCGTCATGCGCATGACGAGACGCCTGCGAGCGAAACACCGGAAGCGCGCCCGGCGAGTGCCCCGGAAGCGCAGAAAATCACCAAGATATACGTGTCCAATCCGAAGCTGCCGACCCGCTGGAGCGCACCCGTCCCGATCAGTGTGATCCGGCAATCGGCAAGGACGGTCACGCCGGAAGCTGCTGCGGTCAAGACAGCGATGCCGCGCGTGGATACCGGCCGGACCGGCGTCGTCTATATTTGCGGCACGCTTGATACCAAGGGCGACGAGTTGCGCTTCATGCGCGATATCATCAAGGCGCAGGGTGTGCGCGTGGCACTTGTCGATTTGTCGACAAGCGGCAAGCCTTCCGGCGCCGAAGTGCCGCCGACGGCCGTGGCCGGGTTCCACCCGCGCGGTAGCTCCGGTGTGTTTACCGGGGATCGCGGAACCGCCGTCGCCGGCATGACGCTCGCTTTCGAACGCTGGATCGCGCAGCGAAACGATGTGGCCGGCCTGCTGGCCGCCGGCGGTTCCGGTGGAACGGCCATTGTTGCCCCGGCGTTTCGCGTGCCGCCGGTCGGTGTGCCGAAAATCATCGTCTCGACCGTCGCGTCGGGAAACACCGCCCAGTATATCGGCCCGTCCGACATCACCCTGATGCCTTCGGTTGCCGACGTTCAGGGGATCAACTCGATCACCCGCGAAGTGTTGGGGAACGCCGCCAATGCAATGGCGGGAATGGCCAAGGCGCGCAGTGCCGCGAAGCCTGTCGAAGACAAGCCAGCCATCGGCCTGACCATGTTCGGCGTAACGACACCCTGCGTCCAGGCCGTCGCCGCAAAGCTTGAAGCCGATTACGACTGCCTTGTCTTCCATGCCACCGGCACCGGCGGGCGGGCAATGGAGAAGCTGGTATCCTCGGGCATGCTGGCGGGCGTTCTGGATCTGACGACCACCGAAATCTGCGACATGGTCGCCGGCGGTGTGTTTGCAGCCGACGAGACCCGCTTTGACGCCATGATCGACAGCGGCGAGCCCTATATCGGCGCTTGCGGCGCGCTGGACATGGTGAATTTCAACGCGCCTGACACAGTGCCGGAGCGCTATCGCGGCAGGCTGTTCTACGAGCACAATCCGCAGATCACGCTGATGCGGACCACCGTGGACGAGAACATCGCCATGGCCAAGTTCATCGGTGAAAAGCTCAACCAGATGAACGGTCCGGTGCGCTTCTTCCTGCCTGAAGGCGGTGTTTCGGCACTGGATGCGCCGGGCAAGCCGTTCTGGGATCCGGCCGCCGACAAGGCCTTGTTCGAAACGCTCGAGCAGACCGTGCGCCAGACGGCAAACCGGCAGCTGATCCGGGTTCCGCACAACATCAATGACCCCGCCTTCGCCGAGCTCGTGGTCAAGACTTTCCGGTCTTTCCACGCCCGCCCTTCACGACCAGCCAAGAGAGCCTGAACCATGTTTGACCGAGACCAGCTGATCAAGAAATTCCGTGCGATGCGCGATGCCGGGGAGCCGATCATCGGCGGCGGCGCGGGCACCGGGCTTTCGGCCAAGTGCGAGGAAGCCGGCGGGATCGACTTGATCGTGATCTACAATTCGGGCCGTTACCGGATGGCTGGACGCGGGTCCCTTGCCGGGCTGATGCCCTATGGCGACGCCAATGGTGTGGTGATGGAAATGGCCGGAGAAGTCCTGCCTGTCGTCAAGCAAACCCCGGTGCTGGCCGGCGTCTGTGCTTCCGACCCGTTCCGGCTGATGGACAAGTTTCTCGACCAGGTAAAGGACGCCGGGTTCAGCGGCGTGCAGAACTTTCCGACCGTGGGTCTGATCGACGGCACCTTCCGGGCCAATCTCGAAGAGACCGGAATGTCCTACCAGCTCGAGGTCGACATGATCGCGATGGCCAGCAAGAAGGGCTTGCTGACTACGCCTTATGTCTTCTCGGAAGCCGATGCCGCGGCGATGGCGGGAGCCGGCGCCGACATCATTGTCGTGCATCTTGGTCTGACCACCGGCGGTTCCATCGGAGCGGAGACAGGGGTGAAGCTGGCGGATGCACCGGCCCTGACGGATGCCTGGGCCAAGGCCGCGCTGGACGTCAATCCGGATGTCATCGTGCTGGTTCATGGCGGCCCGGTCGCCAGCCCCGAGGACGCCGACTTCGTTCTCAAGAACACGAAATACTGTCACGGATTTTACGGGGCGTCCTCGATGGAACGGCTTCCGACCGAGATCGCGCTGACCGCGCAAACCAAGAAATTCAAGCAAATCGGCCGGTAAGGCCCAAGACGACAGGCGCACGCGCGCAGGAGGATAGACATGACCGGAGAACTCATAGGGCAGCTGATTTTGTGGCTGATCATGGCCGTGATCGTGATCTTCATCGCCTACTGGGTGATGAACTGGCTTTATCGGCGTTCGACCAAGGAAATCGCCTTCGTCCGCACCGGCTTTCTCGGCGAGAAAGTGGTGATCGACGGCGGCGCCTTCGTCTGGCCGATCATTCACGACATCACGCCGGTCAACATGAATTCCATGGACCTTCACGTGGTGCGCGACAAGGAAAACGCGCTGATCACCAAGGACCGGATGCGCATTGATATCGAAGCGTCGTTTTACGTGCGCGTCGAGCAGAGCCGCAAGGCCGTGACCCTGGCGGCGTCGACACTGGGCCGGAGAACACTCGAACCCGAACGCATTCACCAGTTGCTGTCCGGCAAGTTCGTCTCCGCCTTGCGGACCGTGGCCGCCGACATGACGATGGAAGAGCTGCATGAACAGCGCGGCGACTATGTCCGCCGGGTGATGGAAATGGCGCAGGAGGGGCTCAACAAGAACGGGCTCGAACTCGAAAGCGTCGCCATCCTCGATATCGACCAGACCGAGATCGAGTATTTCAATCCGTCCAACCGGTTCGATGCTGAAGGTCTGACCTCGGTGATCGAGGCCATCGAAGGCCGCCGCAAGCTGCGCAATGACATCGAGCAGAGCACGATGCTGCAGATCCGCGCCCGCAACCTGGAGGCGGAGAAAGAATCGCTGAACATCGAGCGCGAGAGCGAAAGCGCCCGCCTTGAACAGGAACGGGAAATCGAATTCCGCCGGGCCCAGCAGCGCACCGACCTGGCCCGCGAACGTTCCGAGCGGGAGAAGGAAGCCGAACAGGCGACCCTGTCGAGCCGTGAGGCGATCGAGACCGCACGGATTTCCAACGACGAACAGATCGCGGCGGCGCGGATCGCTTCCGAACGGCGGATCCGCGAGCAGGAAATCGAACGCCAGCAGGTTATCGACGAGGCTGAAATTTCGACCCGTCAGACTATCGAGAAAGCCAGGATTTCACAGGAGAAGGTTCTCACCGAAGCCCGGATCCAGACCAACCTGGACACCGAGTCTGCAGACATCGCTGCCAAGGAAGCGATCGAGAAGGCCCGCATCGCACAGGAACGCGTGCTGACCCAGGCCCGCATTGCCAAGGAACTGGAAACCGAGGCCAGCGAGATCGACCGCAAGCAGAAGATCGATGCCGCCGGTATCAATGCGCAAGAGATGATCGAGAAGGCAAGGATTGCGCAGCAGCAGGAAATCACCGAAGCAAGGATTGCGCTCGAACGTTCGACGCGCGAACGCGAAATTGCCCGCAACCTTGCCATAGAAGAAGCCGAGATCGCTGCGCGCGAAGCCTCCGAAAAGCTGCGCATTGCGCAGGAAAAATCGGTCTCCCAGGAGCGGATTGCAGCCGACAAGGCCACCCGCACCCTGGAAATCGAGCGCAAGAAGATTCTCGAGGAAGCCGAGATCGCTTCGCAGCAGGCGACGGAAGCCGCCAAGATTGCCCGCGAGAAGACACTTACCGCAGAACGGATTGCATCCGAACTGGCGACACAAAGTCTCGAGATCGAGCGTCGCAAGACACTCGAGACGGCGGAGATCGAAGCAACGGAAATCACGTCCCGCGAGCGCATTGGCCAGCAGGAACGTCTGCGTGCCCTCGAGATCGCCCGCAACGAAGCCATCGATCAGGCCGAGATCGCCAGCCGCGAGGCTGTCGAGAAGGCGCGGATCGCCACCGAGGCACGTACCGCGGTCGAGCGGATCGAGAACGAGGAACGCACCAAGGAGCGCGACCTGGCCCGCGATCTGGCCATCGCCCATGCCGAAACCGCCAAGCAGGAAGCGGTCGAAGCCAAGCGGATCGCCAAGGAAAAGAAACTGGCCGCCGAACGCATTGCCTACGAGCAGGACATGCGCGAACGCGAGATTGCCCGCAACCGGGCCGTCGAAATCGCCGGCGTCTCCGCCCAGGAGGTCATCAACGCCGCCAAAATCAACGAACATGGCAAGACACGTGCCGCGGAAATCATGCGCGATGCTGAAATCCGCAGCCGCGAAATCGAGAAGCAGGAGGCAATCGAAGCCGCCGAGATCTCCAGCCGTCGCCTGATCGAAGGTCAGCGGATCGAGAAGGAAGCCGAAACAACGGCCGAAAAGATCGCCCGCGACCAGAAGATCCGGGATCTCGAGATTGCCCGCAACAAGGCACTCGACGGCGCCCAGATCGCTGCAGACGAGGCCATCGAGGCGGCGAAGGTCTCCAAGCAGAAGACCGTGGACGCCGAGAAGATCCTTGCCGAGCAGGAGCTTGAAGCCAGGAAGCTCGAGCGCAAGAAGGCTCTCGAACAGCTCGAAATCGCCCGTGTCCAGGTCCTGCGCGAAGCCGAGATCGCCAGCCAGGAAGAGATCGAGCGTGCACGTATCGCCTCCGAGCGTGGACTGGACGATGCCCGCATCGGTCACCAGACAGAGCGCCGTCGTCTCGAGATCGCGCGCGAGCGGGCTGTCGAAGAGGCGACAATGGAAAAGGCCATCGCGCTTTACCAGAAATCTCTGGACCAGAGTGCGGCTGCCATCGAGGCGGAAAGTGCCCGGGCCCGTGCTGTGGAAGCTGCCGAGAAGACCAAGACCGCCGGCGAGAAGGAGATCGCCATGCGGGCCAAGACGATCGGTGTCACCGCGGCCGAACTGGAAGCAGAACGCAAGCGGATCGGCGCCGAAGCCGAGAAGATCCGTGCAGCGGTCGAGGCCGAAGCGCAGAAGCTCATCAACGAGGCCGAGAACGTTCTCACCGACGGCGCACGTGCAAGCCTGTTCAAGCGCAAGATGCTGGAACACGTCGAGGGCATCGTGTCTGCGTCCGCCAAGCCGCTTGAGAAGATCAACGACATCCGGATCATGCAGCTGGGCGGCTCCGGCACCCAGGGGCTTGACTGGGCCAATGGCGGCAATGGCGGCGGCAGCGGCGGTGGTGGCAGCGGTTCGCCGAGCCCCACCGACGAGGTCATGAACTCCGCCCTGCGCTACCGCGTCCAGGCACCGTTCGTGGACAGTCTGCTCAGCGACATCGGCATCGACGGGGCCAACATCGCGCGCTCCGACATCTTCCGCAATGCCAGCGACATGTCGCGTGCGGTCACGGAATCCGCCCGCTCGAAGGCAGCCTCCAAGAAGGATGAAAAGTAATGGCCCGCGTCTTTGTTTCATCCGTCATCAACGCCGAAGCCAGCGCTGTCTGGGAGAGGATCCGCGATTTCAACGCCATGCCCAAATGGCACCCGCGGATTCGCGACAGCCGGATCGAGGAGGGATTGCCGTCTGACAAGATCGGGTGCATCCGCAACTTCCACCTTCAGAACGGGGACATGATCCGCGAGCAACTGGTGGGCATGTCGGACTACGACCTGTTCTGCAGCTACGTGATGCTGGAAGGGCCGATGCCGCTTTGGGATTACATGGCCACTTTGCGGCTGACTCCCGTCACTGACGGCGGCCGGACCTTTGCGGAATGGTCGGCGGAGTTCTCCTGTGACCCCGACAAGGAAACCGATCTTACCAATGGAATTGCAACCAACGTGTTCAAGGGCGGTTTCGATGCGCTCAAGCGGCACTTTGGCGGCTGAAGCATACGGTCGAATTCAAGCTGAACCAGGGAAACAGGGTCATGGCAAAGGTTATTCGCAGCACGGTTCTGCCAGCTCCCATCGAGGTGGTCTGGGACGTCCTGCGCGATTTCAACGGGCATGACCGCTGGCATCCTGCGGTGGCAAGCAGCGAGATCGAGCGTGGGCGGGATGCGGACCGGGTGGGGAGCATCCGCCGCTTCAAGCTGACAGACGGATCGGAACTCAGGGAACAGCTGTTGACGCTCAGCGATGCGGAGACCGCCTACAGCTATTGCCTGTTCGATACCCCGATCCCGCTGTTCAACTATGTCAGCCACCTGCGGTTAATGCCGGTAACGGACAGCGACCATACGTTCTGGGAGTGGGAGGGGCGTTTCGATACGCCCGCAGACCAGCATGACGCCATGGTGCGGCTGGTCGGGACAGATATTTACGAAGCAGGGTTCGGAGCAATCCGGACGCACTTGGGATTGGAGAGCTGACATGCTGTCAGTCGAAACATATCAAACAATGGCCGAGGCGGCCGGGGCCATGACCGACCGGTCACGCTTTCTGGGTGGAGGAACCCTGGTCATGCGCGCGGTCAATTACGGTGACCAGAGTTTCGACCGGATCATCCGGTCGCGCCAGATCGAGAACTCGATAAGGTCAGAGTCCGGCGGCATTCGCATCGGGGCCGGCGCAACAATGGCCGATATCCTGGCATCGCGGGAGGTCTCTTTCCTGCACCAGGTCGCACGGCTGATCGGCGGCCCGGCAATCCGCAACATGGCAACTGTCGGGGGCAATCTGTTTGCTCCCCATCCCTACGGAGATCTGGCAACAGCCTTGCTGGCGCTCGACGCACGGGTGGTCATGACCAATGGCCAGGCAGAGCCGATGGAAAGTTTCCTCGCTGGCCGGTCTCATGCCCGCAACCTGGTGACGGCCGTCATCGTTCCGAACGTCAGTGAAACCGAATTCCGCTTTGCCAAGATCAGCCGCGTCAAACCGAAGGGCGTTGCGCTGTTGTCGGTTGCCGCATGGCTGCGTCGCGGCGATGTCCGGCTGGCATGGGGTGGCATGGGACCGACACCGCTGCGTTCGAAGGCGGCTGAACGGGCTCTCAGCAGCGGCGGGCAACTGGATGAGGCGGGTATCGCGCCTGCACTCGCGGTCTGCACGCAGGATCTGCAACCCGCCGACGATGCGCTGGCCACGGCCTGGTATCGCCGCGAAGTGGCGCCGGTTCATCTCAAACGACTGTTGCTGAACGGAGGGCGCCTCTGATGGCAAAAACCCCAATCACCTTCACCCTCAACGACAGCGAAGTGGCGCTTTTCGCCGATCACGGGGCAGCCCTGATCGATGTGTTGCGCCGCGGTGTCGGAGACCTCACGCCGAAACAGGGCTGCGCCCAGGGAACGTGCGGTGCCTGCACCGTGCTGATCGACGGTCAGCCGCATTTGTCCTGCCTGACGCTTGCCGAGACAGTCGAAGGCCGCCGGATCGATACGGTTGGCGGACTGGCCAACGGGCAGCACCTTGATGTCTTGCAGACCACCTTCATGGAAGGGTTTGCGGCGCAATGCGGATTTTGCACTTCGGGCATGCTGCTCGCGGCAAAGGCATTGCTGGAGCGGGTCCCCAATCCTGACCGCGCCGAGGTGATCGAGGCGATTTCAGGAAACCTGTGCCGCTGTACCGGTTATGAGCCGATCGTCGACGCCATCCTGCTGGCGGCCGCAAGAATGCAGGGGAGGGCCGTCTGATGTCATCTGTCGAATTTCGCAAAGACCTGTTTGCCAACGAACGTGACGACACGCTCAAGGAGATCGGCAAGCCGACGATCCGGCAAGACATTCTCGGTCATGTCACCGGCCGTACCCCGTTTTATGACGACCATCTGTTCGACGGGCTGCTGCATATGCGCGCCGTCCGGTCGCCGCATCATCATGCCCAGATAAGATCCATCGACACATCGGCAGCCGAACGCATGCCCGGCGTCCGCCGGGTCGCCACCGCCAAGGATGTGCCGAACAATCTCAACACGCTGCTTTCGCTTATCAACTTCGGCCGTGATGACGAGCCGTTGTGCGCGCATGACAAGGTTCGCTATTTGGGCGAGGCTGTCGCCTGGGTGATCGCCGACACCGAACGCCAGGCGCGTGATGCCTGTGCCGCGGTGCGGGTGGACTATTCGGTGTTGCCGCACGTTCTCGATCCGGAAGAAGCACTGCAGCCGAATGCGCCGGTGGTCAACGAGGTCTATCCCAACAACACCTTTGATTATCACAACACCTACGATCACCAGAAGCTGCGCTTTGGGGATGTCAACGCCGCCTTCGCCCGTGCCGATCATGTTATCGAGGCCGAGTACCAGATGTCCCCGATCGAGCAGGCGCCGATGGAAACCTGCGGCGCTATCGCCGCGCCGGAGACCAACGACCGGTTCGTCTGCTACACCAACACCCAGGCCTTGTTCTTCTCGCTCGGAACCACTGCCAAATTGCTCGACATCGCATCGTCGCGGCTGCACTTCATCGGCGGCACGGTTGGCGGCGGTTTCGGTGGAAAGGTGGATTCGGTTGTCGAACCGACTGCCGTTCTGGGGGCGATGCTTACCGGCCGGCCGGTGAAGTTTGCCTGGGACCGCTACGAGGAAATGCAGGTTGGCGCTCCGCGCGGTGCGGAACGCTGGCGGCTGAAGGACGGGCTGACGCGGGATGGCAAGATCATCGCGCGCGAACTCACCGGGTTCTTCGACAGCGGTGCCTACATGCGGCTGTCGCCCTACGCGATCATCAAGGGAACCGGCCATGTTCCGGGGCCGTATTTCATTCCGAATGTCGCTTCCAACGTGTTTTGCTGCATCACCAACCGGACGCCGGCGACAGCCATGCGCGGCTTCGGCATCACCGCGGTGGATTTTGCGATCGAGTGCCAGATGGACCGGGGAGCCGAAGCAGTCGGCATGAACCCGATCGAGTTCCGCATTCTCAATGCCTACCGCGACGGTGACATGAAGGCGCACCGGCGCAAGGCCAAGAACACCGCCTTGATCGAGTGCTGCCAGGTGGCGGCCGGCAAGGCCAACTGGCCGATCTCGGCGGAGGCTGCCGCGCAGTCGTCACTGACTGGCGGCGGTACGCCGGAACGCGTCGCCATCCCCGAAACGGTAATTGATTCCGAGGGCCGCATCGGTGAACGGCGCGCCGGCCGGACCAGCAGCACGTCGCCTGCCAAAAACGGCACCGGACGCGTGCCTGCGGGTACGCATGGTGTGGCGGTCAGCGGTGCGCCGGTTCAAAATCCGGACATGCAGATCGATGCCGAACGGATCGGTCACAGGATGGGGGCCGAACCCGTGAGTGCACCGCCCGTCGCGGCCGCTCCGGGTGCTCCTGTACGACCGGCGGCTGCGCCATCCTACCAGGCACCGCAGCCGACGCCGCCCATTGCTGCGCCGTCCGGTCCTGCGACCCCAAGCTACGCGCAGCCGGCGCCGCCAACATCAGCACCGGCACAGGCGCCAACCCCAGCCCCGGCACAACCCGCATCCTATGCGCCCCAGCCGGCATCACCGCCGACGCCGCCTGCAGCGCAACCGGCACCCTATGCGCCGGCCCAGCCGTTCTCGCGGGGCGTGAAGCGGCCCGGATCCTCTCCCTTTACCTCCGGCATCAGGAGACGCTGACATGACCATTCACAAAGGTCGGGGCTTTGCCTGCATCAACTATCCGATCGGCATGAACCTGGGTGGCGACCCGTCCCAGGCTCTGGTCCATTCAACCCCGGACGGCAAATTCATGGTTGCCCTGTCCTCGATCGATCTCGGGCAGGGAATGAAATCCGTGACCCGGCAGATCGCGGCTGAAACGCTGGGTGTCCCGGTGGCCGACGTCTATGTCGATACTGCCGACAGTGATACCGGCCCGCACTGCATGGGGTCTTTCGCCTCACGCGGAACGCACCGGGTTGGCAACGCCGTCATCCGGGCCGCCGCGGAAGCGCGCAAGCAGATGATGGAGGCCGCCGCCGAGGAACTGGAGGTCAATGCCAGCGATCTCGATACCGACGGCAAGGGCAACATCCACGTCAAGGGTGCGCCCAGCCGCTCGATCACCATTGCCGAAACCGCCATTGCCGCGCAGTTCAAGCAGGGACGGACCTTGTCTGGGCGAGGCATCTTCCTGATCCCGCCGTCGGAGGCAGATGCCGACACCGGCGAAATGACGCCGGTCACCTGCTTTGCCCACGCCGCCCTCGTCATTGATCTTGAAGTTGATGACGAAACCGGTGAGGTTGAAGTCAAGGAGATCAATTCGGCCTATGAAGTCGGACGCGCCCTGAACCCGCGGCTGGTCGAGCAACAGCTGATCGGTGGAGCATGGATGGGCGTCAGCCACGCGCTCTATGAAACGACGGAACCCTATTATCCGGTGCGCGAGCATGGGCCGGAGGATTTCAACACCTACCTCATGCCTGGCCCCGGCCAGATCGTGCCGCACAACATTGCCGTGCTTGAACGACCGGCAGAAGACGCGCCCTTCGGCGGCAAGGGACCTGGCGAAATGTGCGCCAACCCGGTGCTGCCCGGTATCGCCAATGCGATCTACAATGCGGTCGGCGTGCGTTGCGACCGCCTTCCGATCACGCCGGAGAAAATCCTGCGTGGCCTGCGTGAAAATGGTGGCGCCCGGCCCAAGGGGATGCCCGCCTGATGGCCGTCGTATCCAACATATCGGGGATTACCGATCCCACCGGCTTGCAGCGCGCCCTGATCGACGCGCAGTACCTGGCTGACGATGCGTTGGCTACGACCGCCTATCTGGCGCTGGCGCTGGGCAAGCCGCTTCTGCTGGAAGGCGCTCCCGGCGTTGGCAAGACCGAGGCGGCCAAGGCCCTTGGCGGGGTTCTCGGACGCAACGTCATCCGCCTGCAGTGCTTTGAGGGCATCGATGCGGCGGCTGCCCTGTACGAGTGGAACTACCCGCGCCAGATGCTGGCGATCCGGCAGGCCCAGGAAGGCTTCGTCAACCTCTATTCCGAGGATTTCCTGCTGCAAAGGCCGCTGCTGGAGGCGCTGAGAAACCCCGCGGATTCCCTGCTGCTGATTGACGAGATTGACCGCGCCGACCACGAGTTCGAGGCGTTTCTTCTGGAGTTCCTCTCGGACTTCAGCATTTCCATTCCCGAAACCGGGACCGTGCGCGCCACACGGCCGCCGGTGGTGGTGCTGACATCGAACCGGACGCGCGACCTGCACGAGGCGTTGCGCCGCCGCTGTGTCTATCACTGGATCGACTATCCCAATCCGGAACTCGAAGCCCGCATCGTCATGGCGCGTGCAAGCTCCGTCGCCCATGCAACAGCTGAAGCCGTGGTGGCTTCGGTCGGTTTGCTGCGTGCAGAGCCGCTGGCAAAACCGCCCGGCGTGGCCGAAACCGTGGAATGGGCCGAGGCGGCAACCCTGCTCAATTCGCAAGGCGTTCACTGGCCCGAAGCCTTCAAGCGCGCCATCGGCGTGGCGATCAAGGATCAGGATGATCTCGCCTATCTGTCGTCGCGCCTGGATGCGATCCTGCCCGGAGAAGCCGCATGAGCGAGCTGCCCCGGACCCTCGATCCCTTCGTGCATTTCGCGCAGGTTCTGCGGCAGTCCGGCTTTGCCGTCTCCCCGGACCAAACTGTGCATTTCATCGAGGGTGTCGGGTTGCTTGGCCCGCGCAACATGACCGATATCCATCGTGCAGGCCGGGCGCTGTTCGGCGTTCCGCCCGAGCGGATGGCCGAGTACGACGCAATCTTCAGGGCGGTCTTTCTGGACCAGGTCATCAAGGCACCGGTGGGTGACGATGATGACGACGAATCCGTGGAGGCCTACGAGCCGACACAAACCAGCGTCGAGATCGATGCCGAAGACGACCAGAGCGAGGTGGGCGGCGAGGCCGTCACCGCCGAACGGCTTTCCCGCAGAAGCTTGAGTGACAGTGATGACCGGGCCGCACTTGACCGGCTGGCGCGTGAAGCCGAGCGGGCACTGCCGCGCCGGCTGTCCTACCGCCGGAAATCGGCAAAACGCGGCAACCGCTTCGATTTGAGGCGCAGCCTGCGCGAGGCTGCGCGGCGTGATGGCGATGTGCTGCGGCTGTTTGAAACCCGGCGCAAGACACGGCAGCGCCGGGTGCTGCTTCTGATCGATGTGTCCGGCTCGATGAAAGAGCGGACAGAAGGCTTGATGCGTCTTGCCCATGCCGTCGTGCAAGCGGCGGACCGGGTGGAAGTCTTTACAATCGGGACTCGCCTGACCCGGATCACCGCCGCGTTGCGGCCTTCGACGCCGAACCTTGCCCTGGCGCGTGCCGCAGCCACGATTGCCGATTTCGATGGCGGCACCCGTATCGGGGAAGCCTTGCAGGCCTTCCTCGCGGTGCCTCGCTTTGCCGGATATGCGCGCGGAGCGGCGGTGGTTTTCATCTCCGACGGGCTGGAACGCGGTGCGCCGGATCAAATGATCGAGGCGGTCCGTAAACTGTCCCGAAGCGCCTGGCGGCTGGACTGGCTGACCCCGCTTGCCGCCGATCCGGATTACATGCCGGCGACCGCAGGCCTGAAAGCCGTTCTGCCCATGCTTGATCATTTGGGCAACGGGGCAAACAGCCCCGCCATCGTTGACCATCTCCTGTCCCTGTCGAGGTCCGCATGATTGATGCACATCACCATATCTGGCTGCAGAAGGATCTGCCCTGGCTGCTTGGCCCTGAACAGCCACGTATCTTTGGCCCCTATGGCGCGCTGATGCGCGACTACACCATTGACGAATACAAGTCCGATATCGCGGGGACCGGGATCACCAAGTCGGTCTACGTGCAGGCCAACTGGGCACCCAACTGGTTTGCCGATGAAGTGGCGTGGGTTCAGGACGTGGCGGATGAGCACGGTCTGATTGCCGGGATCGTCGGCTATTCGGATTTCATGGTCGAAGACGTCAGGCCGCAGCTCGACAAGCTCAAGAAGTACCCGCTGATGCGCGGCATCCGGCAGCAGCTGCACTGGCACGAGAACCCGCTCTACCGCTTTGCCAGCGACCCCGATATCTGCCGTGCGCCACAGCTGCGCAGAAACATCGCCAGGCTCGCCGATTACGACTGGTCCTTTGATCTGCAGGTGTTCTCCGGCCAGATGAAAGCGGCAGCCGAGCTAGCGCGCGCGTGTCCGGAAGTGACCTTCATCCTGCAGCATGCTGGCATGAAGGAGGACACGTCGCCTGCAGGGCACAAGGCCTGGCGCGAAGGCATGAAACGTCTCGCCGATTGTCCGAACGTGGTGACCAAGCTGTCGGCTTTCGGGACCTTCATTCATCGCAATGATCCGGACTTCATCGCGCAGATGGTGACCGACACCGAGAAACTGTTCGGTGCCGATCGCTGCATGTTCGGATCGAACTTTCCAATCGAAAAGCTATGGACGAGCTATTCCGAGCTCTTCGCAGCCTTTCAGGATGCCACAGCGGGACTTTCCAAGAAAAAGAGAACCGCGATTTTCAATGATACCGCGGCCCGGATCTACCGGCTGTAACCGTTATTAAAGGGAGGGACCACAATGGCCTTGCAAATTCACGTTCTCGACTTGGGCGATATCGAACTGGAGACCAGCTTTCTGGTCCTGGGGCATGAATGCGGGCGCGTTCGGCGCGTGCCGGTTTACGGCTTTCTGATTACCGGAGGCGAGTATCCGATCCTGGTCGATACCGGCTATCGCGACAACGCCATCATGGAATCGCTCGGCATGCGCGGGTTGCAGTTCCATGACAACATGATCGAGAACCAGCTGGCCAAGCATGGTCTGAAACTGGGCGATATCCGCTATATCCTGCACACCCACCTGCACATCGACCATGCCGGCCAGGACGACAAGTTCCCGATGAACACCACCGTGGTCATCAACCGCAAGGAAATGGAATTCTCCGTCTCCGGCATCATGTTCCCGCAATATCCCAAGCCCGACATCAAGCACCTTGTCGACCGGATCTACGAGCCGGAGGCCATGCGGTTCCTCGACCTGGAGATCACCGGCGCGGAAGAAATCATTCCCGGCGTCTGGTGCGAGCGGGCAGGCGCCCATACCGAAGGCAGCATGAATGTCATCGTCGAGACATCGGAAGGCCTGGCCTGCATCTGTGGCGACGTGATCTATGATTTCAACGACCAGATCGTCAATCACGTCTACACCAACAACGACATGGAGCCGCGCGTGACCGGCAACCACTCGCAGACCAAGCGTGAGGAGAAGGGCGCGATCAAGAAGCTGCTCAACAACTACACCTTCCTGCTGCCAATCCATGACCGGCCGGCCAAGATCGAACGGCAGAAAGTTGTCGGCCGCCTTGGCATGTCGGTGCCGGGACCTTTGACCGAAACCCTTCCGAACCGGCCCTGGTTCGCCGTCTGAGGGGCATGTCCCCGGCCCTGCCATGATGGCAGGGCCGGGTTTTACCAATGGGGATTGATATGGCGCACAAGGCTATAGCGGACGGATTTCACAGCATATTCGATGTCTCGGCCCCGGTTGAACACCTGGCGTCGGGCTTCATCTTCACCGAAGGCCCGTTGTGGCATCCGGTCGAGCAATCCCTGATGTTCTCGGACATGCCGGGCGATGTCCGGCGCAAATACACACCCGGGCGTGGTGTCACCGAGATCGCGCGACCGTCCAACAAGGGCAACGGCATGACCTATGATGCCGAGCTCAACCTTCTGGTCTGCGAACACGCCACCAGTTCGGTGGTGCGCATCCGGCCGGATGGACGGCGCGAGGTCCTGTGCACGCATTTCGAGGGCCGCGAACTCAACAGCCCCAATGACATCATCGCCGCCCGTGACGGCTCGATCTATTTTACCGATCCCACCTATGGACGGCTGGAGCATTTCGGTGTGCCGCGGCCGCTCCAGATGGGGTTCCAGGGGGTCTACCGCCTGCCGCCCAACCATCGCCCGGGGGACGAGCCGCAACTGGTTGTCGACCGCTACCTGTTCACCCAGCCCAACGGCTTGTGCTTTTCCCCCTGCCAGCGCTGGATGTGGGTCAACGACACCGATCAGGCCAATATCCGGATGTTCGATGTGGCCGACGATGGACGCCTGGTCAATGGACGGGTCTTCGCCGGCGGCATCAAGGACGATCAGCTTGCGGGCCTGCCCGACGGCATGAAGGCCGACGAGCATGGCAATGTCTATGTCACGGCGCCCGGCGGTGTCTGGGTCTACTCGTTCCATGGCGAACTGATCGGCAAGATCGAGTGTCCCGAAATGGTTGCCAACCTGCATTGGGGCGGGCCGGACTGGAGCACGCTGTACCTGTGCGCCTCGACCTCGCTGTATCGCGTGCAGACCAGAACACGCGGCCAGCAGGAGGCTTTCATGAGTGCACGTGGCGGAGTTGCTCCTGCAGCATCAACCGCATCAACCGCATCAGCGGCAACACCGGCCCCGGCTGTTGCCTCGCCGCTGATCCTCAAGGACCGGCTGGATTTCCGGATCGACCCGTCCCGCACGGCGATGATCGTGCAGGACATGCAGAACGACGTGATGATCGATGGCGGCGCCTTTGCCGCGACCGGCTCACCCGAGCACGCCCGGCAGCAAAACGTGGTTGCCAATATCGCCCGACTGGTCGATGCGGCGCGGGCGCGGGGAGTGATGATCATCCATGTCTGGATGGTGATCGAACCCGGCGCACCCTATCTGGCGCAGCATGCAGCGCTGATGCAGGGGCTGAAAACCGAAAAGGCGCTGGTGCGTGACACCTGGGGCGTCAAGCCGGCCCCGGGACTCGAGCCGAGAGCCGGGGATCTCGTCGTCGAGAAAATGAGCATGAGCGCATGGGAAACCTCGCGGCTGGAATCCTATCTCCACCACGGCGGCCGTGACACCATCATCAATTGCGGCAGCTGGACCAACATGAGCGTCGAGCACACCGCCCGCACAGGTGCCGACAAGGGCTTTCACATGATCGTGCCCGAAGACGCCTGTTCGAGCATGAATGCGGAATGGCACCAGGTCTCCATCAATTACGCAATGCAGAACGTGGCAACCGTCACCCGGGCAGATGCGGTGATCGCAGCCCTTGGCTAGGCACTGATGCCGGGCGGATAATGCAGGACTGAGTCATCAAAAGACGTTTCATCCGACCTCGCCTGACTGGCGAGGTCGGATTTTCTTGTCCTAGAGCCGGTAAACTCTGGCGGCCGTATCGTGGAAAATTTGCTGCATGGCGGTATCGCCCAGTTCGCTGACGGCGGACATGTGGGCCTGCACCAGCGCCTCGTAGGAGCTCCAGATCTTTTCAATCGGGAAGTTCGAACCGAACATGCATCGCTCCGGGCCAAACATCTCCACGGTTTCGAAGATAATCCGCTTGATCAGCTCGGCATCGACGCGATGCACAAAGGTGCCAAAGCCCGACAGCTTGCTGACCACATTCGGCATTTCTGCCATCGCACGCATGCCGGTTTGCCATGCGGCCCAGCCCTCGACCGACAGGTCTTCGGGCATGCCCGCATGCTGCAGGATGAAGGTGACATCCGGGCAGGCCCTGGCCAGGCCCACAGCCGCCTTCATCTGGCCGGCAAACAACTGCAGGTCAAAGGTCCAGCCGAATTCCGACAGCTTGCGGATATTGTCCTGAACCACCGGTTCCTCTGCCATCGAGGCACTGGCGGCGAAGCGGTAAAGCGGGTTCTCGTGCCAGTGGAATTGCTGCCGGATCCCGCGCATGGCGGGATAGGCGGCAAGCCGCTCCAGCTGCGGGCGGGCATCGCTGAGCGTCATGTCGGCATAGCCGACGATGCCGTGTGGCCAGCCGGATCTGTCGGCGGTCTCCTGTACCCAGCGAACCTCGTCCTCGAACTGGTCGTTCGGCCAGTTTGCCTGCACATAGACCGACTTGGTGACACCCGACGACGCGACGTCATCGAGGTATTCCTCGATCGGGTAGTCGCGCCGTATGGATTCATAATCGCCGAAGATCCGGGGCTGCATCGGCCCCTGCAACCATTTCAGGTCGACCTGACGCCAGATGTGATGATGGCTGTCGATAATGTCCATGACCCACTCCTGTGTTTACGGCCTCAGCCGGCCTGCACGGTCTGGCGCTGTTCACCCAGGCCGGTCACGGTCAGGCGCATTTCGTCACCCGCCTGCAGCCAGATCTGCGGCTTGAAGCCCATGCCGACGCCGGCCGGGGTGCCGGTGGTGATGACATCGCCGGGCTCTAGCTTCATGAACTGCGAGGTGAAGGCAATGATCTCGTCGATGGGGAAGATCATGTCGGCGCTCGAACCGGACTGCATCACCTTGCCGTTGAGTTCCAGCGTCAGGTCCAGCGTCTGCGGATCTGGGATCTCATCGGCGCTGACCAGCCATGGGCCAAGCGGGCCAAAGGTCGGGGCGCTCTTGCCCTTGACCCACTGGCCGGTGCCTTCGGCCTGCCAGCTGCGCTCGGAGACGTCGTTGCAGATCGCGTAGCCGGCGACATAGCTCAGCGCGTCGGCGCGCGAGACCCTGTAGGCAGGGCGCCCGATGACGACTGCCAGTTCGACTTCCCAATCGAGCTTGTTGGCGTTGTCAGGCTTGATAACCGGGTCATTGGGGCCGTTCAGGCTGTTGGGCGCCTTGTTGAACAGGATCGGTTCGGCCGGAATCGGCAAGTTCGATTCCTTGGCGTGGTTGGTGTAGTTCAGACCGACGCAGATGAAGTTGCCGATGCTGGCAAGCGGCGAACCCAGGCGAACGCCCTTGTCGGCTTCAGGCAGGCTGTCGAGATCAATCGTTTTCAGCTTTTCGATCACGTCGCAGCTGATCGCGGAACCGGCAAAGTCTTCAACCACGCCGGAGAGATCGCGGATTGTTCCGTTGTCTTGAAGAATGCCCGGACGTTCCTGGCCTTCGGCACCAAACCTGACGAGTTTCATGTTGTATCCTTTTCTTGATGTGATGTCCGCTCGGTTACAGAAGGAGCAGGGACAGGTAAGGGGTGAAGGTCAAAAGCAGCAGAACGGCCACCAGTGCCGCGACAAAGGGAGCGACGCCGATGGCAACGTCCTTCATGCTGGTTCCCGAGATCCCGGTAATGACAAACAGGTTCAGCCCGATGGGCGGCGTCACTGCCGCGATCTCGATATTGAGAACCAGAACGATGGCGAAATGGATCGGGTGAATGCCGAGCGCCGCAACGGTTGGCAGCAACAACGGCGCAACCACGGTGAGCAGGGTGAAACCGTCGAGGAAACACCCCAGAGCAATCAGCATCACATTGGCGAGCAGCAGGAAGCCGATCGGCGATAGGTTGTATGCGGTGATCAGCTCGACGATGGACTGGGGAATGCCGACCAGCGTGGCGAGCATGCCGATGAACAGCGCACCCGACAGAATGAAGAGGATCGATCCGGTGCCGCGGGCGCTGTCGAGAAAAATCTGCGGCAGGTCGCTGATGCCGATGGAGCGGTAGACGAACATGCCGATGAACAACCCGTAGACGACTGACAGCGCCGCCGCCTCGGTGGGTGTCGTGTAGCCGAGATAGATGCCGCCCAGAACGATGGCAGGCATGCCCAGTGCCGGGCCCGCCTTGACGAAGGTCTGCCACACGGCATGCGGGCTGAAGGCCTCGGTGCGGGTGCCGTAGCCATGCCGGAAGGCAATGGTGAAAGCGACAATGCCGATGGCGGTTGCCGATATCAGGCCGGGAACGACGCCGGCAAGAAACAGGCTCTTGACCGATTGCTGGGACAGTTCGGCGAAGATCACCATCGCTACGCTCGGCGGGATCAGGATCCCCAGGGTGCCGCCTGCTGCCATCAGGCCAGCGGTATAGCGGCGCGGATAGCCCAGCGCTTCCATGGTCGGGATCATCGTCCGTCCCAGGGCGGCAGCCGAGGCAACCGAGGACCCGGTCATGGCGCCGAAAATGGCCGAGGCGCCGGTGGCGCCGATCGAGGCACCGCCGGGGACGCCGCCAACCAGGCTTTGCATGAAGGCAAAGAGGTGCTTGGCAAAGCCGGAACGCAGCATGATGTTGCCGGCGAGAATGAAAAACGGCACGGCCAGCAGCACGAAGCTGTCCAGCGACGAATAGATGGACTGCGCCACCTGCGTCAGCGACGTCGCGCCCGTGGCCAGGACAAAGGCGAGGCCTGAAAGCCACAGCGCAAAGCCGACCGGAACGCCGATCACCAGCAAGAACAGGATGAGGCAGACGAGAAGAATGGACATTTGGGTTATTCCCCGGTTTCGCGCTGGGTGGCCTGTCCGGCGCCGAGCAGGCGCAGGACGAGCCGCAAGCTGATCAGCGCGAAGGCGATGGGTACGATCAATTGGGCAACCCAGACCGGGAACGGCAGGTTGGAATGCGCAAAACTCAGGTTGAAGCGGATCGATTCCTTGACGAAGACGACGCCGAGCCATGTGGCCGACAGGGTGAACGCCAGGCACAGAAAATCCGCGAACCAGCCGAGCCGTTTCTGGGCCCGCTCGCCAAGCAGGCTGACGATGAACTCGACGCGGATATGATCATTGCGGCGTGTCAGCCCGATGGCGCTGAGATAGACCAGCATGATCAGCAGAACCCGGGCGAATTCTTCAGACCAGGGAAGGGAAACACCCCAGAATGTCCGGGACGTCATGTCGTAAGTCACCAGAAGAAAGACTCCTGCGAGGCTGAGGACGGCAAGGCCGTCCTCAGCTCGGGCCAGGATATTGCTGACCTTGTTCAACATCACTTGCTGTAGGATTCGAGTTCAGTCATCAGATCGGTGCCGATCTGCGATTCGAATTCCGTCCAGACCGAACGTGTTGCCTTCATCCAGTTGTCGCGTTCTGCTTCCGACTGCATGTGAACGGCAACGCCGGCAGCGCGCAGGTCATCCAGCGCCTTGTCGGAGGCTTCTTCCGAGCGCTTGCGGTGGCTCTTGGCAACCTCGGTGGCAGCTGTCTGGATGATTTCACGAAGCTCGGGGTCAAGTCCGTTCCACCATGCGGTGTTCACGGTCCAAGGATAGAAAGCCATGTAGTAGGGCGCGTAGGTCACGTGCCGGATGCTCTCTTCCCACTTGTAGACGGTGTAGCTGTCGGTCGGAACGTTCAGGCCGTCGATGACGCCCTGCTGAATGGCCGGCGAAATTTCGCCGAAGTTGATCGAGACCGGCTGGGCGTTGAGTTTCTGCAGCATGGCAAGATTGACCTTGCCCAGACCGCGGAACTTCAGTCCGGCCATGTCTTCGGGATTGATCAGCGCCGTTTCGCGGGTGCCGGGAACAAGGTAGTCGAACGGCAGGATGCCGATTACGGTTGCGCCCTTTTCTTCGGTTTCGGCATAGACCCGTTCAAAGAACTTGTCGTCGATGGCCTTGTAGAAGGATTCCTTGGTCGGGAATGCGTAAGGCAGTTCCGACACGGCGCTCCTTGGCGCAAGTGCGCTCCAGTAAGCGGAAATCAGCGTCGTCATTTCAGCATCGCCGCGCAGGATTGCCTGCACGAGATCGAGGCCGCGATAGAGGCTGCCGCTTGGGAAAAACTTGACTTCGATCCGTCCGTCGGACCGCTCTTCAACGATCTTCTTGAATTCCTGGTTGGCGGCGCCAGGCGTGATTTCCAGCGAATACTCGACCGGGAACCGGATCGTGACTTCCTGGGAAACGGCCGGCGCGGCATACAAAGTCATGCCTACGGCTGCGAGGGCCAAAATGGTCTTCATAAATTCCTCCTCCTGCTAAAGATATCTATTGCATGAGCCACCCTGTTGATGGCAACATTGTGCATGATCTAAAACACTTTCGAAAGTTTGGCAACCTTTAGATGATTAGCAGAAGCACGAAAGCATGGGAAATTTTGCGCAACGCGATCGTATCGGGGCGATTGAAGCCCGGTGCGCCGTTGAAAACCTCTGAACTTCAGGAACTGTGCGGGATGAGTGTCTCGCCGGTCCGGGAGGCACTGGCACGCCTTGTGGCGACGGGTCTTGCGACCGCCGAGCACAATCATGGATACCGCGTGGCGCCGCTCAGCGCGTCTGACCTGCAGGATCTCGTCGACACTCGGATCCGCGAGGAGTCCTGGGCGCTGAAGCGGTCAATCGAGAATGGCGATGAGATGTGGGAGGGACGAATTCTCTCCAGCCTGCATGTTCTCGAACGGCTGCCGAGGGAAAACCCCGAAGACCAGAGCCTCTACAACGAGCAATGGGAAACCCGTCATTCCGATTTTCACAACACCCTGATTTCCGAATGTGGCTCCAAGCTCACGCTTGGCTTTTGTGAAACCCTGCGTGACCAGAGTGACCGGTACCGGAGATTGTCGCTTGTTCTGGAAGGCGGCGGGCGGAACGCCAGGAATGAACACCGGGAAATTGCCGAGGCGACAATCGCGCGTGACGCGCCGCGCGCGATTGAAGCGCTGTCCTCGCACTATTCGATGACAGCACGGTACCTGCTGGAAACTTATGTCGAGGAGTGAAGCTCAAAGGCCGCATTGCGCTGGAGCGTTCTTGACGCGGGATGGCCCCGGGAAAGTGCGCTTGCTTTCCCTGGTCCAGGTGACGGTGGGGCTCAGGTCACATGAAAGCCCGGCGGCGCGTGTGTGGTTATGACCGAGATAAAGGAGAGGGTGAAATGAACAATTATGATTATGCGGACAAGGTTGCGGTCGTGACCGGCGGCGCCAACGGCATCGGAGCTGCGGTTGCCGAGCGAATGGCCAGATCCGGCGCACGTGTGGCGATATGGGACATGGATATCGGTTCACCGGAAGCCAAGATTACCGCGATCGCCGAGGCGAACCGGTTGCTGGTTCAGGTCGATGTCAGTGATGCAGACGCGGTGGCGGCTGCCTTTGCCAAAACCGAGGAAGCCTTCGGCAAGGTTGATATCCTCGTCAACAGTGCCGGGATTGCCGGTCCGACCAGCACACTGGCCGAATATCCGCTTGAGGTGTGGCGCAAGGTGCAGCAGGTCAACGTGGATGGCACGTTCTTGTGCTGCAAGGCCGTGGTGCCTGGCATGATGGCCCGCAATTACGGCCGGATCGTCAATATCGCGTCGATTGCCGGCAAGGAAGGCAATCCCAATGCCTCGGCCTACTCGGCATCCAAGGCCGCGGTTATCGCGATGACGAAATCACTGGGCAAGGAATTGGCAGGGCAGAACATCGCCGTCAATTGCGTGACACCGGCGACCGCCCAGACACGGATTCTCGAGCAGATGAGCCCCGAGTTCATCGACTACATGCTGTCAAAGATCCCGCGCGGCCGGTTTGTCACGGTCGACGAGATCACCAGCATGGTGATGTGGATGTCCTCGGAGGAAAATTCCTTCACCACCGGCGCGGCTTTCGATCTGTCTGGTGGCCGGGCCACCTACTAGAGCTGCTGCGGGCACAGGACTTGCTGCAATCGAAACAATCGAATTTCATACCAGCAGCGCCCCGAGGGGCGCTGCTGGCGTTTTGAGCTGACGGGATTTTCTTGCCGGGTTCCCGGCCGCGGCGTCTGCAAATGGAGAACGTGGCGATTGCTTGCCGGCGCTGATAGTCTCGGGCAGGAGCGGGGATCAGACCCGGCGAAGGCCGTGCTGGTTGAGCAGGTTGATGAGCATGTCCTTGGCCTCGGTCCTGTGTCTCCAGTGGATCTGTCGCGCGTCCGTGGAATCGCCCCTGGCAATGGCCTCGTAAAGTGCGCGGTGGTCTTCGTTGGATTTCCTGGGCATTGGCCGCATATGCAGCGTCAGGGCCCTTGCCCGTCTGACCTGATCGTTGAAATTGGAAACGATTGTCTGGATCCGCTTGTTGCCGCCCAGGCGGACAAGTTCGTCGTGGAAGGCAGCATCGGCGCGGGCCCAGCCCTCGCGATCATTGGCTTCCACGCTGGCTTCCATCTCAACGGTCGCGGCCTTGAGCCGGGACAGTTCTTGTTCGGAATAACGCGCTTCGGCGGCAAGCGATGCGGCCAGGCTTTCAAGCTCGGTCAGCACCTCGTAGATTTCGCGCATGTCATCGGCTGACAAGGCCGATATCCGGACGCCCTTGCGCGGGCGGACTTCCAGCAGGCCTTGCGATTCGAGAACGAGGGTCGCCTCGCGGACCGGTGTTCTCGACATGCCGAGTTTTTCGGCGAGTTCGCTTTCAAGGTGATCCGACCCCGGAGGCAACTCGCCCGCAAATATCAACGCTCTGAGTGCATCCACTGCCCGAATACTCTGAGACTTTGATTTTGCTTCCACGGACACTCTAAACCCCTTGTTTCCGACCCTCGTTTGCTGACCGGTAGATCGCTTCTTCGACCTCTATAACACGAAGATAATCGGCTGCAGTATTTTCGAATGGCCCGCTTCCCATGAGACCATCGACAACGTGGCGCTGAAGTGCAAACACGCAATCGCCGGCAAAACCGCGCCAGTCCCGTGGCTCGAGCAGGGTCCGGGTTTTGGTCTGGCCGAAAGAGCGAAGATGCAAGGCGCCGTTGCCGGACAGGGTGATGGTGCCGGTGGTGCCTTCCAGCAATGCCTCGCCCAGGGTCGTGCGGGTGTTTTCGGATGCATGATCGAGATGGCGGTTGCCGTCGAAGATGGCCCGGACGCCGTGATCGAAATCGAAAATGATGTAGCCGGCATCCTCGCCCGCGATCACCGGGTTCATCTTTCTCAGGTCGGCATAGACAGCGTTGATGTCTCCGAGCAGGAACCGGAAGGTATCGATCCAGTGCACCGCGGTCTCGTGGACGAGAAAGCGCTCCATCTTCTGAAAATACGGCTGCCGCGAGAGATAGGCATCGGGGCCTTGTCCGTCACCGGTCCGCAAGCGGAAGGTCAATTGATGAACATCACCGATCTCGCCGGCAGCCAGAGAGCGCGCCATTTCCCGGTACCATGGCTGGAAGCGGAAGTTTTCATGCACGATCAGCGGAACGCCCGCCTTTTCTGCAAGAGAGACAGCAATCCGGGCTTCCTCGAGTGAGGCGCAGAACGGCTTCTGGCAGATGATTGCCTTGACGCCGTGATCCAGCGCCGCCTTGATTGCAGCCAGATGGGTTTCGGGTGGCGTGATGATGTCGAGAAGATCCGGAGACGTGGCTTCGAGCATTTGCTCGAGACCGGCGAATGCCGGATGACCGGTCTGCCGGGCCTTTTCGATGTTCCGGTTGGCTATGCCGACCAGTTCCACCTCTTCAATCCGTTCCCAGGCGTCGAAGTGAAACTGGCTGAAATATCCCGCGCCCAGGCAGGCGACCCGCAAGGTTTTGTCCACGATCATGCCTTTTCCGTGATTTGTTCCAGAACCGCATCGGCGGCTGCTTCGGTGCCGCTGGTTCCGCCAAGATCGCGTGTCAGGACGCTGCCGTCAGCGACCACCTTGTAAACGGCGTCGCGCAATTTCGCCCCATCGGAGACCATTTTCTCGATGTTGTGCTTTGTGCCGAGCCAGTCAAGCATCATCGCGGCTGACAGGACCATGGCGAATGGATTGGCCACGCCCTTTCCGGCGATGTCGGGGGCCGAGCCGTGGCAAGGCTGGAACACGGCGTGGTCGTGGCCGATATCTGCGGATGGCGCCAGTCCAAGCCCGCCCATGATGCCGGCGCCGAGATCGGAAAGAATGTCACCGAACATGTTTTCCGTGACCAGAACATCAAACAGCCAGGGCTTCTCGACCATCCAGAGTGCAGTGGCGTCGACATAGGCGTGGTCGGCGGTCAGCTCGGAATATTCCTTGGCCACGCCATCGAAGATCTCGCGGAAAAAGGCAAAGGCGCGAAACACGTTTGCCTTGTCGACGCAGGTCACCCGGCCCTTGCCAGTGCCCAGGGCCTTGCGCTGCCGGGCATACTCGAAGGCAAAGCGGAACAGCTTTTCGCTGGTCTTGCGCGTGATCAGAAGGGTTTCGCGCGCCTCGTCCTTTGTCACTTCTCCCTTGCCCTTGGAATGAAACAGGCCCTCGGTGCTTTCCCGGATCAGCACGAAGTCGATCGACTGGCCACCGGAAAGCTTGAGCGGGGTGGGCTGGCCCGGCACGACCCGCACGGGGCGCACGCCGGCAAACAGGTCGAGTTCGATCCGCAGATCCAGTTGCGGGGAAATCTCGGTGCCGTCCTTGTAGCGAACCGATGGTAGACCCATGGCTGCGAGCAGTATTGCATCGGCGCGCCGTGCCGTCTCCATCGAGGCGGATGGCAGCGATTCTCCGGTCTTGGCATACAAGGCGGCGCCAGCCGGAGCCTTGGTGAAAGCCAGCTCGTAATCGGGCTGCCCTTTTGCCAGGGCTTCCAGTATGCGCATCGTCGGGGCTGTGATCTCCGGCCCGATCCCGTCGCCCTCGAATACTGCGATTTCGAATGAATGGACCATGAATTTCCCCTGAGTGATGAACCGGCATTGAAAGGGCCGGATGAGCCTGCAAAACGAATTTGACAATGAATTTTTTAATGTATACGTTAAATAATTGCAACACAGATTTTTTGCCTGGGAGGACAACATGAAGACTCTGATCAAAACGCTGGCCGTCACAACCGCATTGATGGGCGCGCTTGCCACATCCGGATACGCCCAAACGGTTCTGAAGTTCAGCCATACCGACAATCCTGGCGGTTCGCGTCAGGCTGCAGCCGAGGTTTTTGCCGAGAAGGTGAAGGAGTATACGGAAGGTCGGTATGAAGTCCGCATCTTCCCGGCCGGACAGCTCGCAAATGACCCCAAGGCCATCGAACAGCTGCAGCTGGGCGGGGTTGATTTCACCGTTTCGGCCACGGGCTCCTATGCCACGCACCTGACAACGCTCAACCTGACCGCGATGCCTTTCCTGGTCGACACCTATGAGCAGGGCTGGGAATTTTATGACAATTCCGAATGGCTGAAGGGTGAATTCGACAAGCTGCCTGAAGTCGGTTTCCGGGTTCTGTCGACATGGGAAGCCGGTTTCCGCAGCTACACCACCAAGGACCCGCTGACATCGCCCGCAGATGCGGTCGGCAAGAAAATGCGCGTGTTTCCGAACGACATGATCCGCTGGACCATGGAAGCTGTCGGCTTCCAGACCGTGGTGATGCCGATCACCGACGTCTATCTTGCGATCCAGCAAGGCACAGTCGACGGTCAGGAAAATCCGGTTGATACGATCAAGTCGCTCCGCTTCTACGAAGTGGCGCCCTACATCACCCTGACGCGCCATGTTTACAGCCCGCTGCCTTTGACGGTGTCTGAAAAGACCTGGCAGAGTTTCTCGGACGCGGACAAGGAAGCGGTCAAGAAAGCCGCCGTCGAATCCTCCGCCTTCAGTCGTGACCTGGTCAAGAACTCGGTCAACGCACAGCTCGAGGAAATGACTGCCGCCGGCGCCAAGGTGTCGACACCTGAAATCGGCCCCTTCCGCGATGCGGTTGCATCGGTCTATGACAAGGCCCGTGGCGTTTACGGCGCCGAGGCTGTTGACAAGGTGTTGGCTGATGCAGCCAAGATCCGTGAGATGATGCCAGCGAAATAAGTCTTCGCTTTCGGTGAAACCTGGATCAGGGCCTTGATGGTCCTGATCCTTTTGTCTGGGGCTTCGGCATGGATTACAGGGTTACCTACCCGTTCGCGTTACGGGTCTTGAGCGGCCTGATCGACATTTGTCTCGTGTTGGGTGGCATTTCAATCGTCACGCTTGTCTTCGTCAATGCGACGCTCAGGGGCGCGGCGGGGTTCGATCTTGCCTGGTCCCTCGAAGTCACCGCCTTTCTTCTGCTCTGGACAACCTTTCTTGGCTGTGCCGCGGCAATCGCCCGCGGTGCGCATATGCGCGTCACCGAGATTGTCGAGATGTTCTTCCCGGCAAAGGCCCAGCGGTTCCTGTCGGTCGCGATCAACATCGTGGTGATGGTGACAATGGTCAGCCTGATCGTAGAGGGATACTCGATTTCCAGCCATACCTGGGCCCAGAGAACGACGGTCCTGTACTGGCCTGTCGGCTTTCTTTACGCCTCGATGCCGGTCGGCATGGGGCTTTCGCTGATTTTTCATGTCTTCAATACGCTGCATGACTGGCGTTCGCCGCCGGACCGTGATGGTCCGCCGATCGCCCATCATGTCGATGGTGCCGATACGGGAGCCGTGCTGTGATCCTGCTGTTTGTCATTGCGGTGTTTCTCACCACCGTTTTCATCGGGGTGCCGCTGGTCTGGGCCATCCTGATCACCGCGATCCTGCCGATCCTCGTGTTCGACCTGGGCTATCCGCTGCAGGCGCTTTACCTCAATTTCATAGGCGGGGTTGAGCCCAACCACTTCCTTGCCATCCCGCTGTTCATCGTCGCGGGTGAATTGATGAGCCGCGGCGGCGTTGGCCTGCGCATCATCGGGTTTGCCCGCGCCGCCTTCGGCTTCATGCCGGGCGGGCTTGGCATGGTTGTGGTCGGGGCCTCGATGATATTCGGCGGCATTTCCGGATCGGCAATCGCCGACAGCGCCGCCATCGGCGCGGTGATGATCAAGAACATGGCCAAGGAAGGCTACGACAAGGCGTTTGCCGCCGGTCTCGTCGCTGCTGCCGGTACCATCGGCATCATCATTCCGCCGTCGATCCCGATGCTGATCTACGGTTTTGTCGGCAACGTCTCGGTGGCCGATCTGTTTCTCGCCGGCATGGTGCCGGGCATCATCTTCGGTCTCGCGTTCATGCTGGTCTGTTACTACGTCGGCAAATCCACCGGCTGCGATCCCGGGGGGCGCACCACCACACGCGCCGAATTGTGGAGTTCGTTTGTCGGAACAGCACCGGCGCTGTTCATGCCGATCCTCATTCTTGGCGGTATTTTCAGTGGCTGGGTGACACCCACCGAGGCCGCGGCACTGGCCGTGGTCTACGGGCTGGTGGTGACGATCTTCGTCTACCGGGATTTCCGCATCAAGGATCTGCCTCAGCTGATGATCGATGCGTTCGTGACCAGCGCCACGGTGATGGTGGTGATCGGAGCAACGACGGTTCTCGGCTGGCTGATCACGCTTGAACAGATGCCGCAGGTTCTCGTCGGGTTTGTTCAGGACCTGTCTTCAAGCCCCTGGGTTTTCCTCATTCTGGTCAACCTGGTGCTGCTGGTTCTCGGCCTGGTTCTCGATCCGGTGCCGGCGATCCTGCTGACCGCCCCGCTGTTCCTGCCGACCGCACAGGCCTTCGGTATCGATCCGGTGCATCTGGGCGTCATCATGACCTGCAACGTGGCCGTCGGCCTGTTTACCCCGCCGGTGGGGGCGACGCTCTACGTGGCGTCGCGCATATCCGGGGTCGGGGTGCTTTCCATCGCGCGCAGAATGGGCATGCTGTATTTCGCGGCGATCTGCGCGCTGCTTCTCGTGACCTACGTTCCCGCGGTGTCGATGACGATGGTCCACCTGTTCCGTTAAGTGAGGTTGTTATGTTTGCTGTCGTTGTGACGTTCAAAATCAAGGCCGGCATGATCAACGAGTTCATGCCGCTGATGCTCGAAAATGCACGGGCCTCGCTGCGGGACGAACCCGGTTGCCATCAGTTTGATGTCTGCACCGACGAGGCGCAGCCTGACAGCGTGTTTCTCTACGAGCTTTACTCGGATCTCGCCGCGTTCGAAGCCCACCAGCAGACTCCGCATTTCCAGCAATTCGGCACGACCGGTGGTCCGATGGTCGAGGCCAAGGATGTGCGGACTTTCGCGCAGGTCCACCGATGATCTGGGAAGTCTATGCGCTCAAATATGCCGACCGGAACAGCCGCACGCGCAAGGACAGTTTCATCTTCGATGACAATCATGACCAGCCGCATGCGATGGACTATTTCATCTGGGTGCTGAAATGCGGCGATGAGGTAATCCTGGTCGATACGGGCTATGACGAGGCCGAAGCCCGGCGCCGGGAGCGGCCGATCATCCGGGAACCTGCCGCCGCCCTGCAGGGCATCGGCATTAGACCCGAAGACATCACCCGCCTCATCGTTACCCATCTGCACTATGATCATGCGGGTGGTCTCAACCAGTTTCCCAACGCGACCATTCACCTACAATCCGCCGAGATGGCATACGCCACCGGGCCCTGCATGTGTCACGACACGCTGCGGATGCCGTTTTCCGCCGATCATGTCTGCGAGGCGGTCAAGCGGGTCTATTCGGGGCGGGCGATTTTTCATGATGGCGACGGCGAAGTTGCCGATGGCGTGACAGTGCATTGCATCGGTGGCCATTCGCGCGGACTGCAGGCGGTTCGGGTGCGGACGGCGTCGGGATGGCTGTGCCTGGCGTCTGACGCCGCGCATTACTATGAAAACGTGTTTTCCAGAAAACCTTTTCCGATCGTTGTCGACATGCAGAACATGCTTGACGGGTTCGACCGGATATCGGCGCTTGCCAGTGACCGCAGCCTGCTCATCCCCGGCCACGATCCGCTGGTGATGAGCCTGTTCGAGCGGGCAGGGGCAGACTATGCCGTGCGGCTCGATACGGGTCCGGCAAGGGAGTTCACGCTGTGAAGATCGGGGTTGTCGCGGATGATTTCACCGGTGCCTCCGACATCGCACTGACCCTTGCCGAAGCCGGCATGAACACGCTTCTGCTGGCGGATATTCCGGGCGAAGCGTCACCGGCCTGCGACGCGGCCGTGATCTCGTTGAAATCCCGGACAGCACCGGTTGCCGATGCCGTCGAGCAATCGCTGAAGGCCTGTGACTGGCTGGTCGCGCAAGGTGCCGAGCAGATCATCTTCAAGGTCTGTTCAACGTTCGATTCCACAGACAAGGGCAATATCGGCCCGGTCCTCGATGCTCTGGCCGTGCGCCTGGACGAGCGCGCAGTCATCGTCTGTCCGGCCTTTCCGGAAAATGGCCGAAGTGTCTACCAGGGGCACCTTTTCGTCGGCGACAGGCTGCTGAATGAAAGCGGCATGCAGAACCATCCCTTGACGCCGATGACCGATCCGGACCTGCGGCGCGTGCTGGCGCGCCAGACAATCTGGCCGGTGGCGCATGTGCCCATCCGGACAGTTTCGGTGGGTGCCGAGGCGGTATCCACGACGCTTGAGACGCAGACGGCAATGTTCATTGTCGACGCCATCGGGGATGACGATCTTTATACCATCGGCACTGCAGCCAAGGGCCGCAAGCTCCTGTGCGGTGGCTCGGGCATCGCGCTTGGGCTGCCGCGCAATTTCGGTTTTCAGCCCGGCTCTCCGTCCTGGGCCGGAGTCTCGGGTAAGGGCGTGGTCCTGTCTGGCTCCTGTTCGCTGGCGACGCGGGCGCAAATCGGCAAATACAAGCAATCCGCACCTTCGCTTGAATTGACCGCCGAAGGGATTATGGCCGGTACTCACACTGCAGAGACTGTTGCCGACTGGGTGATGGCGCAGACGCATGATGCGCCACTGGTCTATTCCTCGGCGGAGCCCGAAGTGGTCAAGGCCGCGCAGGAGCGCTATGGCCAAACGGTGGTCGCCACCCGGATCGAGGGCCTGTTTCATGACCTTGCCGCCGAACTGGCGCGTCGCGGGGTTAGCCGCATTGTCTCGGCAGGCGGTGAAACCTCCGGCGCGGTGGTCAAGGGGCTTGAGGCCGGGACACTGGCTGTCGGGATACGGCTTGCAGCCGGGGTTCCGGCTTTGAGGGTCGACGACCGGGCGCTGGTGATCGCGCTGAAATCCGGAAATTTCGGTGACGAGGACTTTTTTGCAACGGCCATGGCAAAGCTGGCGGGGGATCAATGAGCGAGGAAACCACGGCCCGGGACGGAATAGCCCGCTGGGCAAAATCGATGTTTGACCGCGGACTGACAAACGGCTCGTCCGGCAACATCTCGGTGCGATTGTCCGATGGCCGGTTGCTGGTTACGCCAACCGGTTCCAGCATGGGGTTCATTGATCCGGCGCGCATCAGTCTCATCGACACGACGGGTCAGCTGGTCAGCGGCGATGCGCCGACCAAGGAAATCCCGCTGCACAGTGCCTTTTACGAAACCCGGTATGGTGCCGGCGCGGTGGTGCATCTGCACTCGTGCCATTCGGTGGTGTTGTCAGTGCTGCCGGAGACCGATCCGGACAACGTCATTCCGCCGATCACCGCCTACAGCGTGATGAAGCTTGGCCGCGTCAAGCTGCTGCCTTATTTCATGCCCGGCGATCCGGCCATGGGTGACGCCGTGCGCGGTCTGCTTGGCAAGCGTTCGGCGGTTCTTCTCGCCAATCACGGACCGGTCGTTTGCGGCAAGGATCTCGATGCGGCTGTCTATGCCATGGAAGAGATGGAGGAAGCGGCAAAGCTGACCCTGATGTGCCGTGGCCTGTCGCCGAACCTTCTGACAGAGGAACAGACCGGCGCCCTGGTACGGAAGTACAATCCCGAAAGCTGACGCGCATGTTTCGAGGGCGGTGAGTAAATATCGGCTTGGGGAATGTGCGACTGGCGGGAAAGCCGATGTCCCGCCTGCCTGGTGTCATGACCGGCCTGCTCGTGGGTGAGCAGGCCGGCTCGAGCAATTGTTAGCCCAGAACGGAGACGGATTGGGTGATGTCGCCAAAGAGGTTGTCACCGGCGGCGGTTTCAGCGCGCATCTCGACCCGGTCACCATGCTGCATGAACGAGGTCCGGGCTTCGCCGTGCTTGATGGTCTCGATGGCACGCCGCTCGGCGATGCAGCTTGAACCGACGCTCTCGTAGTCCTTGTTCGAAACCGTGCCGGAGCCAAGGATCGTACCGGCGGGCAGATCGCGCGAATAGGCGGCATGGGCGATCAGCTGGTTGAATCCGAACTTCATTTCGTCACCGTTGGTGCGGCCGAATTCCTCGCCATTCAGACGGATCTGCAGTGGCAGGCAGACACGGTTGTTCTGCCAGCCCGTCCCCAGCTCGTCCGGTGTGACGGCGAGAGGTGCGATGCCGCAGGCGGGCTTGCATTGCAGCCAGCCAAAGCCGGTGGCCATCTCGATCGGACCCAGCGCGCGCAGGCTCCAGTCATTGATCAGAACGATCAGCCGGATGTATTTCCCGGCATCTTCGGCCTTGGTACCCATCGGCACGGCATCCAGGATCACCCCGTATTCACCTTCAAAATCGATCCCGTCCTTGGCCGAGGGAAAGACCGCTGTTGCCGTTGGCGGCAGAAAACGATTGGACATGCCCTGGTACATCAAGGGGCGCTCATTGAGGCCGACTTCGGGCAGGCCCCAGGCTTTCTGCAGCAGCAAGGAGTGGGTTTCAAAGGCCGAGCCGTCGAGCCATTGCCACGCACGCGGCAACGGCGCGAGCATGGCATCGGCGGTAAGCGGCTGCGCACCGGGGGCCTCGCCCGCATTGAGCTTGTCATACTGGGATTTCCAGGCCGAGGCGTTTTCAGTCCATGTTTCAAGCGCCTGCTGCAGGGTCTCGACCTTTTCCGCAGCGACTGCGTGCTTTCCGTCGCGCGAGGCGATGTGAAGCCGTCCGTCAGGTGTGCCGTTGGCGAGCGTAACGAATTTCATTGGCATGTGCTCCTTGTGTCGTCTTCGCGGGCGCCGTCTCGCGTGAGATCCTGCACCCTGAATTGATCGGTTATGTTTCCGTCGGCAAACTTCAAACGGCTATTCCATCGGTCGCGCCGTTGACGAAAACCCTGGTTGTTGTCGGTACGGCATTGGCAATCGTGGCAATCGCCATGCAGGCATCGCGGCAGATTGCGACAAGCTCCCGGATTTTCTCGTCGGGCTCGTCGCTGTCGATCAGCACGTGACAGCTGTAGGCGTCGCAGCGCCCCACGCCTTGTCCACCGTTCTGCGGGTCAGGCTGCAGGGTGGCGTACTCGGCACGGATCTCGACCTTGATCCTGCTGATTTGCATGGGGGCCTTGTGCAGGTAGCCCTTGATGTGGGTCAGCAGGCAGAAGGCAACGCCCATGATCAGATACCCCAATGGCGAGGGGGCCGTATCGTCCCCGCCCATCCCCGTGCCTTCGTCGCATATCACTTCCCAGCTGCTGTAATCGGGCCGGGGGCTCAGGATCACGCCGCGCTTGCGCTGGCCTTCGCCTGGTTCGGCGATGACATGGTAGGGAAAGCAGACGGGTTCACCCGGCTTGATCCTGGCTTTTTCATACGGTTCGAAAGATTGCAGCTCCGGCGGATTTTCGGTTCGGGTAACGATGT
The DNA here is from genome assembly GCF_038900095.1 of Hoeflea sp. AS16. Lineage (NCBI taxonomy): Bacteria > Pseudomonadati > Pseudomonadota > Alphaproteobacteria > Hyphomicrobiales > Rhizobiaceae > Hoeflea > Hoeflea sp. AS16. The sequence goes on from NZ_JBBMQQ010000002.1 coordinate 367,868, forward strand.
GCACTTGGTGCTTCCTCAATTCGTGGTCCGGTCGGTGTCCGCCAGGCCGGAAGGGGCTGGAACCGCGGCAACGGCGGCGATCTGGTGGCCCTGAAAGTTCCGTGTCCCAAGAAGTTTCAGGGCCTGTCGGTCGTCACCACTGCCGCCGCGGCGCAGCGGATGATGGTGTCGGCGCCACTCAGTCCCTGAAGACTGCCACCGGCCGGCACCAGCCGGCGCTTGCATCCTTGACCTTGACTGGGAAGCAGATCACCTCGAAGCCGAAGGCGGGGAGGGTGTCCAGCGCCGCCATCTTCTCCATGTGGCAATAGCCGCGCACCATTCCGGCGCGGTGACCTTCCCAGATCAGCGAGGCATCGCCGGTCTCCGCCACTTTCTCCGCGGTGTGCGTGAAAGGCGCGTCCCAGCTCCAGGCATCGGTTCCCGTCACCCGCACACCCCGTTCGGTCAGGTAGAGCGTGGCCTCACGACCCATTCCGCAACCGGTGCCGACATAGGCGGGCGTGCCATAGGCGTCGGCTGCGGCGGTGTTGACCAGCACGATGTCGCCTTCGCGCAAGGTGTGGCCGATGCGGGCAAGTTCGTCTTCCACGTCCTTGGCGGTGGCGACATAGCCATTGCCGAAATGACGGAAATCCAGTTTCACACCCGGGCCCCAGCACCATTCCAGCGGCACCTCGTCGATGGTGATGGCGCGCTTGCCGCCGTCCATTGTGGAATGGAAATGGTAGGGCGCATCCAGATGGGTGCCGTTGTGGGTGCTCAGGGTAACCTGTTCGACCGCCCAGCCCTCGCCGCCAGGCAACTGGTCGCGGGTGACTCCGGGGAAAAATCCGAGCACCTGCTCTGCCGTGGTGTCATGACCCATGTAGGCAATCTTTGGCCCCAGGCCGGGCGGGTCGGCGTAATCGGTGTTTTCCAACGGCCGGGACAGATCGACAAGTTTCATGAGACTCTCCGTTTGAAAGGGGTCAGCGCCCCAGAAGTCCGGTTGCGATAACCGGGAAAGCGATTACGAGGCCCAGACAGACCAGCATCATCAAGGCGAAGGGAGCCGCACCGATGAAGATGTCCTTCAGGCTGATGTCGGGGTCATTCAGGGTGGATTTGATCACGTAGACCGAGATGCCGAAGGGCGGCGTCAGCAGTCCGATTTCGACGGCGATGACCGTGATGACGCCAAACCAGACCAGATCGACATGCAGCCCGGCCATCACAGGCAACATCAAGGGCACCAGGATCAGCATGATCGAGCCGCTGTCGAGGATCATGCCGAACAGGATCACCACCAGCACATAGAGCAGGATGATCGACAGCATGCTCATGTCGGCGCCGGCAACCATCACGCCGAACTGGGCGGGGACACCGGAAAAGGAGAGCATCCGCGAATACATCTGCGCGGCAATGATCAGGAACGATATAGCTGCCGTGATCAGGCCGGTTTCAACCAGGACCCGCCACAGGGCCGCCAGCGACAGCCGGCGTTTTGCGACGCCGATGATCAAGGCCCCGGCCACACCCACCGCGCCGGCTTCGACCGGTGTGAAGAATCCGAGGTAGAGCCCGCCCAGGACAAGGCCGATCAGCAGTGCAATCGGCATGCCCTTCGAGATGACTTCGGACGGAGGCATCGTCTCGGTGCCGGAACTGAGCGCGCGGCCAATGAAGCCGGGCGCGAGATAGGCCATCAGAATCGTGCCGACGCCAAACAGCAGGGCCAGAAGCAGGCCCGGACCAACACCGGCGAGAAACAGGTCGCCGATGGATTGCTCGGCCAGCAGGCCGTAAAGGATCATCAACAGACTTGGCGGGATCAGCATGCCGAGCACCGAGCTGCCAGCCACCACGCCGACGGAATAGCGGGCGGTGTAGCCATGGCGGCGCAGCTCCGGCACCGCGAGCTTGGTGAATACGGCAGCCGAGGCAATGGATATTCCGGTTATGGCGGCAAATATCGTGTTGGCGGCGATGGTGCCGATGCCAAGCCCGCCCTTGATGCGTTTGAACATGGCGTTTGCGACATCGAAGGCATCGCGCCCCATGCCGCTTTCCGACACCAGGAAGCCCATCAGAACGAAGACCGGAACCACGCCGAAGAAATAGCTGGAGATTGCGTCATTGGCGGCAAGGCCGAGCATCTTGGCGGCCAGAAGCGGTGTGCCCTTGATTGCCCACACGCCAACAAAGGAACACAGGATCAGGGCAATCGGCACATAAAGCCCGCCCAGAACCAGCGTGCCCATTGCCAGCAGGCTGATCATGCCGATGGCAAAGTCGGTCATTCGATTGCGCCCCTGGTTACACGCTGGATGATCCGGGCGAGAAATTGCAGGGCCAGCAGCGTTCCGCCGATCATGATCATCAGCTTGGCCGGCCAGGTCGGCATGGTGAAATTGCCGACGGCGCCGACAAAATCATTGCGGGTGAAGGCTTTGACCAGGATTGGCCAATGGGCATAGAGAATTGCGCCAATGACCAGCAGTCCCAGGATCTCGAAAACGATCTCCAGCAGATTGGCTGCGCGCGGTGCGCGCGAGCGCAATGTGGTGATCACGGCGTCCGACTGGGTGAGCCGTCCGGCCTTGAGCGCCTGGGGCACCTGAAGAAAGACGATGGCCACGATAGAGAGTGACACCATCTCCGGTACGCCGGGCAGCGGTGTGCCGAACAGGTTGCGGCCCAGCACGTCGATGCAGATCATCAGGACCAGCCCGACGATCAACATCGTGCCGCCGATATTTGCCCCCTGCGTGGCCAGATTGAGGACACGCAGGGGGAGGGATGGCGATGACATTTATTCTTTGTCCCAGTCGCGCAGCGGCTTGGCGCCCCCGGCCCGCATGCGGTCCATGTATTCGGCCAGTACGCCTGAACCGTCCTTGCCGGCAGCGTCGAGGCCTTCGGCCCATGTCCTGGCGGCATTGTCCATTCCGCTTGCCCACTGCTCACGCAGCTCGTCGCTGGCGTCGGTGATCGTTGCACCGGCGGCGGCCATCTTGTTGAAGGCAATATCGACGAAGGCTTCAAGGTCGCCGATGTACCATTCGGCAGTCATCTCGGATGCGGTGCGGAAAGCAGACTGCACGTCCTCCGGAAGGCCATCCCACCAATCCTTGTTCGCGCACAGCGAGCCGGCGTACTGGGCGCCAAGCCCGGCCTTGGTGATGTAGGGGGCGACTTCGTAAAGCTTGCCCGGGAAAGCGGCGGAGGCGAAAACGATCACCCCGTCATACACACCGGTCTGCAGTTCATTGTAATACGTGGTCAGGTTGCCCTGAACGCCAACCGCGCCGGTGCCCGACAGCCAGTTGATGGCAGCGCCGGGGGCGGCAATCTTGCGGCCTTCGAGATCGGCCAGCGAGTTGACCGGGAAATTGGTCATCAGGGTGTAATCGTCAATCGATGTCGGTGCGCCAAGATAGACAACATTGTTGTCCGTGTAGGCCTGCTGCATACGGGCATCCTCGACGTGGAGGTCGTGCATCGTGTCTGCAACAAGACGCGCATTGGCGCTGACGAAAGGCGTGTAATAGGTAACGTTCTGAACCGCCATTTTGGCAGGATCGAACAGGCTGGAGCAGACGCCGATTTCGGCCAGGCCGGCCTCGACGGTTTCAAGCTCTTCGCCGACGCCGGCAATCGCGCCGCCATATTGCTCCGAGAAGGTGATCGTGTGGCCAGCTTCGGCCAGTTTCTCGGTCACTGTGGGAATGAATGCCTCCGGCAGCATCTTCACCCAGCGGAAGACCGGCGGATGACCGGCGACGATGGTGACGTTGTAATTGTCGGCAAACACGGCGGTCGACGACAGGAGAATAAGCGCAGCAGCGCCCAATCCGGCAAATTTCATGGTGTCCTCCCAAAAAGACCACGCGCTGCCGGGCTCCTCCCTGCAGCCGTGACTTGGGCCGGAGCTTAACGCGAATGCCGCAAAGTAAGGAAATTGATATTGACGCTACCCGTCAGTGATGATGTTAATACCTCGTGCATCTTGAGAAACTCGACCTGAACCTGCTTGTCGTCATTGACGCGCTGTTTCGCACCAGCAGCGTGACTGATGCGGCCGCGGAGCTGAATCTGACGCAATCTGCGGTCAGCAGCGCGCTCAAACGCGCGCGGGCGCATTTCGAAGACGAGATCTTCTTCTACGACGGCCAGAGGATGAGCCCGACACCCTTCGGTCAGTCGATCGCGGGCATCGTGCCCGAAATGGTGACGCGGCTTCGCGCGCTTTCACGGATGCGGGCCACAACAGACCTGGTGTCGCTCAACCGCCAGTTTACGGTGATCGCGTCAGACTATGTGGCCGCCGTCTGCCTGTCGGCTGTTTCCAAGCGGCTTTCCCTGGTTGCACCAGACGTGTCGCTGGCGGTGGTGCCGTTCAGCGAGGATTCGATGGACAGGTTCCATCGCGGCAAGATCGATTTCATGATCGGGCCTTCCTACTGGTCGGCAGCGAGTTACAAGCGTGCCGCGCTGTTCGAGGATGGCTTCGAGTGCATTGTCTGCAAGACCAACCCTGTCTGCAAGACCGGGCTGACGTTTGAAAAGTTCCAGGATTCGCCGCATGTGGTCACAAACTTCTTTGTCGGCGAAGGCAAAAGTCATTTCGAGAACTGGCTGGATGAGCAGAATTTCGACATCAAGATTGTCGCGTCCCTGCCCAGTTTTGTCGTGCTTCCGCATTACATCTCCGGCACCGCCAACATTGCAACCATACACAAGCGGCTTCTCAGCCAGATCGGACATTTGAAGGATCTGGTCTGCTTCGATCCGCCCTGTGACATCCCGCCATTGACGGAATACCTTACCTGGAAAGAGCATCAGGAATTTGATGTCGAGGCAACGTTGATGCGGGAGTTCATGCTGGAGATCGGAAAAAGCATCTAGGCCGGCCGGGCGTCTCCCCCAGGTTTTGCCGTCACATCAACCGGCCGAGGATATCGGTGAGCTTCGCCACCTCGTTTTCGCCCAGCAGGTTGCAAATCGCATCATCCTGACTTTGAACCACGTCGCGGATCTGGGCCATGCGTTTGCGCCCCAGATCGGTGAGCATCAGGTTGACCTGCCGCTGGTCGCTCTTTCCAGCCTGACGGTGCACCAGCCCGTCCATGACCATGCGGTCGACCATCTTGGTCAATGTCGGCGGGTTCATCAGCACGATTTTGGCCAGTTCGCCCATGGTCTGACTCGGTTGTGCGTCCAGCGTCTCGAGCACGCGCCACACCTCCACCTGCACCCCGTGTTCCTTCAGTGCTGCCGTCAGCGACTGGTGTACGGCGCGGTGCGCTGCGGCCAATGTGTACGAGATGTAGGATTCGATCGGGCTTTTCATGTCACTTCCCAGAAGACGTGGTGCGTAGAAAATAGTTGACTTGGAAAATAATTTCAATTGCAATGAAGAAAAACCAACAAGCACGGCTGATAGGGGACACGTGCATGGAGTTTTCCCGGGCCACAGTGGCATTTCCGGCAGAGCTGAATGACCTTCGCGACTGGGCTTCTGTGAGCTCGGCGGGGTTCTATCGCGTGGCGTTGCTGATTCCCATGTGCGGATCCGCCGGACTTTGGGCGCCGTCGTGCATTTCATCGGCCCAGCTCGCCGTGGAAGAGATCAATCGCGGCAATGGCATCAATGGCTGCCAGGTCCAGCTGATCATGATCGACTCGGCGCTCGAGGCGAAGGAACCGGTCGAGGAAGTCGTCAATGACCTGATCGAGGCCAACGCCATAGACGCGATCGTCGGCATGCATATCAGCGCCATCCGGCAACGGCTGAGCAAGGTCGTGCGCCAGCGGGTGCCCTATATCTATACTCCGCTCTATGAGGGCGGCGAGAACACGCCCGGGATCTTTGCCATCGGCGAAACGCCGCATGAGCAGCTGGGCCCCGCCATCGAGACGCTGCAGCAGCAGTTCAGGCCCAAGCGCTGGGCGCTGATCGGCAATGATTATGTCTGGCCGCACACGTCCCATTCCTATGCCAAGACCAGGTTGAAGGAACTGTCCGTCGGCCTTTGCTACGAGCGCTACCTGCCGTTCGGCGTGCGCAACATGGCGCATTATGTCGACGAAATCGCGCATTCGGGGGCGGAGGCGCTGCTGATCTCGCTGGTCGGCCAGGATGCCGTGACCTTCAACCGGGCATTCGGTGCGGCGGGACTGGATGGCAAGATGATCCGGCTGTCATGCTGCATCGAGGAGAACGGGCTGCTTGCTTGTGGCGACCGCAATCTCAAACGGTTCTTTTCCTCGGCGAGCTATTTCGGCTCGCTGAGAACCGATGGCAACTGCGCCTTCAAGGAAAGCTATTACGGATTGCACGGCGACAAGGCTCCGGTGCTCAATGTCATCGGCCAGTCGACCTATGAGGGGGTTCATTACCTGTCGGCGCTGATGGACGACAAATCCGCTGATTGGCGTGGGCGCAACATCCTTTCCGGACCGGCCTTCCGCTATCGAAGCGTGAAGCGCGCCTTTTCTCCGAAGCGGCCGGTGGCACGTGCCCCGATCTATCTGGCCCGCGCCGACGGGATCATGTTTGAAGTGCTAAAACAGATATAAATCAGTGGCTTGCCAATTTAATTGAATTGGAAAATATTTTACTTGAAAAGGAAAATAAAATTCTCCATGGTTATGTGACGCCGATACCTCCGGTCTCAAAAGGGGGAAGGCAATCGACATGCCGTTGGGGGATTTGGCCTTGGTCTGGTTTTTTTCGCTGCTCGCTCTTGCGCTCCTGCTGATCATCGCGATCTGGTTTTTGCAGCGCTATTACGCCAAGGCGACGCTGGATACGGCGCTTGTCCGCACCGGGTTGGGTGGCAGGCGTGTCATCATTGACGGCGGCTGTTTCGCCTTGCCGATCCTGCACCAGATCCAGCGGGTCTCGATGGGGTCGGTGACTTTTCCGGTCCACCGCAAGGGGCGTGAATCGCTGTTGACGAAAGATCAGCTGCGCGCCGACATCGAAATGGAATTCGAGCTGAGGGTCGAGCCGACGCCGGAAGGCATCGCCACCGCTGCGCAGGTGCTGGGAATGCGGATCGCTCGTGGTGGCGACGCAATCCGCGAGGTCGTCGGCGGTGCCCTGATCAACGCCATGCAGGACGCCGCGGCCAGGCGCAATCTGGGCGACATTCATCTCGACCGTTCCGGTTACACCTCGGAAGTGACGCAATCGGTGGCGGAGCATGCCGCGCGGCTGGGGCTGGTCATGGTCTCGACCTCGCTGGTCAGCGTTGATCAGAGCGATCTGAGCCAGCTGAACGAAGGCAACGCCTTCAACGCCCAGGGCATGCGGCGGCTTGCCGAAATGGTCGCCGAACAGCGCAAGGCGCGGGTCAAGGTCGAAACCGAGACCGAAATCGCCATCCGCGAAAGCCGGCTGGCGCAGCATCAGAAGCAACTGGAGTTGCAGCGCGCCGAACAGGAAGCCGAAATTGCCCAGCAGGAACATCTCAAGCGCATGCAGTCGGAAGCCCGGGCGCGATCGGACCAGGCCGAGGCCCAGGCCGAGTTCGCGACCGAACAGGCCCGGATCGAGAAGACGCAACGGGTGAAGGCAGCCCAGGTTGCCAATGACGAAGCGCTGCGGCGTGCCGAGATGGCGGCGGTGCTGGCGCTTGAGGAAACCCGGATCGAAAACGAGGTCCAGCTTGCCAAGCGACGGATCGAGGAGGCCTCGACCAAGGCAGCGGAAGAGGACGCTCGGGCGCAGGTGCTGCTCGCGGCCGAACGGGTGCAGGTGCAGAAAGAGCGCGCCATCGTCGAGCGGGAGCAGGAAATTTCCAGCCTCAGGCAGAAGAAGGATATCGCCCTGGAAGATGCACGGGTCCAGAGCGACGTGGACACCATGCTGGCCAAGGCCAAGGCCGAGGCCGAGGTTGCCCGGACCATTGCCGAGACAGAGCAGCGGCGCATGGAGGCGGAGGCCGCCGGACGTCATGCTCTCAACCAGGCCGAGAACACACTGAGCGAATCCGTCATCCGGATGCGGCTTGAGGAGCGCAAGCTCGACCGGCTGCCCGAGATCATGACCCAGATGATGAAGCCGGTCGAAAAGATCGATTCCATTCGCATCAACCAGATCAGCGGCATGGGAGGTCCTGCTACCGGCAGCGCCGGCGGCACCGGCGTCGACAACGCCTTTGGCGCCGCGATGGACCAGATCCTCGGAATGGCCGTGCGGCTGCCGGCAATGAAGCAGATGGGCGAGGAAATCGGGTTGGACTTTGACGCCAACCTGGCCGGGCGCACCGCCGATTACGCCCAGCGAACCAAGCAGAAAGACAAGGACTGAGACCACCATCCCGGTTGCCCGGGCGCAATCCAATCATTTCACGGAAGGAATACGACATGTCGATCAACAGACGCCATTTTCTAGCCTCCGCCGCCGCCGCAACCGGTGTCGCCATGCTGCCGCGCGCGGTGATGGCCGCCGACACGATCAAGCTGGGCTCGGTTCTCGATGTTTCCGGTATCTTTGACGCCTACGGTAAGCCGATGGATGTGGCGATGCGGCTGGCGGTCAGCCAGATCAACGCGGCGGGCGGCTTGCTCGGCAAGCAGGTCGAGGTTGTCGGTTACGACACCCAGTCCGACATGGCGCTCTATTCCCAGTATGCGCAGCAGCTTGTCCGGGAGGATAAGGTGGATGTGGTTCATGGCGGCATCCTGTCGGCGTCGCGCGAGGCGATCCGGCAGACGCTGCACAAGAACAAGACGCTCTACTTCTACAACGTGCTTTACGAGGGCGGTGTGTGCGACCGCAACATCTTCATCAACGGCGTGACGCCGGCGCAGCAGGCCGAAGCGCTCGTGCCATATGCGATGGGGAAATCCGGCAAGAAGGTCTATATCGTCGCCGCCGACTACAATTACGGACAGATCACGGCGCGCTGGCTGCAGAAATTCATTGCCGACAATGGCGGTGAAACGGTGGGCGTTGACTTCTTCCCGCTGGATGTCTCGGATTTCGGCTCGACCATTGCCAAGATCCAGACTGCGGGCCCGGACCTGGTGATCGCGCCGCTGGTGGGAGGCGCACATCTGTCGTTCTTCCGGCAATGGGCAGCGGCAGGCATGAAGGACCGGATTGCGCTGGCCTCGACCACGTTGGGTGTGGGCAATGAACACAAGGTGCTGACCGCCGAAGAGGGCAACGGCATCATGGTCGCCTACAATTACAGTCAGGAACTGGATACGCCCGAGAACGCCGCTTTCAAGGAGGCCTGGGTGGCTGCCGGTGGCGAACCCGGTGGCATGCACGAACTGTCCGTGTCCAACTATCACGGGGTGCTTACCTGGGCCGAGGGCGTGCGTCTTGCCGGATCTCTGGAGCGCGACGCGGTTGTCGAAGCGCTGGAAACCGGCATTTCGATCACCGGTCCGGGCGGCAAGGTGACCGTCGATCCGAAGACCCATCATGCGGTTCTCGATGTTCACCTGATGGACGTCGAAAACCAGGGGATGCGGGTTGTCGAAACGCTGCCTCAACGCCAGCCGATCGACACCCAGGCGGTCTGCGATCTCAGCGCCAACCCTGACGACAACACGCAGTACGAAATCCAGATCTGACACCTTCCCAAGATGAGGGCGGGGCCGCCGGACGCGTGGCCCTGCCGTTCACCTCCCAATTTTCCAAGGCCACCCGTTCATGGATCTGGTATTCGTCATCATTGTCGAAATGCTCTACGCGGTCGCTTCGCTGGTGTTGATCAGCGCTGGCTTGGCCATCGTGTTCGGCATGATGAAGATCATCAATCTGGCGCATGGCGAGTTCATGATGCTGGGCGGCTACGTGACGATCACGGCCGTCTCCCTGGGCGCCAATGTCTTTGTGGCCATGCTCATCATCGCGCCGCTTGTTGTCGGCCTGATCGGGCTGGTGGTCGAACGGCTGGTGATCCGCCATCTCTATGGCCGCCTGGTCGACACGATGCTGGCGACATGGGGGTTGAGCCTGTTCTTCATAGGCTTGGCGACCACCATCTTCGGCAACACCACGACGGGAATCTCCACGCCGATTTCTGGCTTCACGGTCGGAGACTACCAGGTCAACGGCTACAATTTCTTCATCATTCTCATCGCCATCGTGCTGCTTGGCCTGATGTATGCCGTGCTCAAGGGCACCCGGCTGGGGCTGATCGCGCGCGGTGCGATGCAACTGCCGGAGATGGCGGCAGCGCTCGGCTACAGCCCGGAACGGATCTACATGGCAACGTTCTTTTGCGGCTCGGCGCTTTCGGGGCTGGCGGGTGCTATCCTGGCGCCGCTGGTCGGCCTGGTGCCGACATCCGGCGGGGCCTACATCGCCAAGGCCTTCATCACCGTGATTGCCGGCGGTCCATCCCTGATCACCGGATTGATGGCCAGTTCCGGGCTTTTCGGCCTGATCAACCAGATCTTCACCTTTGCGGTCTCACCGGTCATGGGTGAGGTGGCGCTGCTGGTTGCCGCGGTGGTTCTGCTCAGGCTGTTGCCGCAGGGCGTGACCGGCCGGTTCTTCCGGGGCAGGATGTAATGGCTTCCTTCTGGGCAAAAGAGGTTCCGGCCACCATCCTCGTCGCGGCGGTGCTGATGTGGGTCATGCCGATGATGATCGGCACCTATACGCTGACCGTGCTTGTGATCTACGGAATGCTCGGTTTCAGCCTCGGGCTGATCTGGGGTTTTGGCGGGATCCTGTGTTTCGGCCAGGCGGCGTTCTTCGGGCTTGGGGCCTACACCTATGCCATTGCCGCCATCAATATCGGCGACAGCACCATTCCCATGCTGCTTGCGGTTCTGGTTCCGGCCGTGTTTGCCGCATTGCTCGGCGCGATGATGTTTTACGGGCGTCTGACGGATGTCTACCTTGGCGTGATCACGCTGGTGGTCACGCTGATCCTGTTCAAGTTCATCAACTCGACCGCCGGCCCCGAATATGTGATCGGCAAGGCGCGGCTCGGCGGCTTCAACGGCATTCCTGGCTTTCAGACCCTGAATGTGCCGGGACAGCCGAACGACTATATCTACGGTGATCCGTACTATTATTTCTGCGCCATCCTGCTGCTCATCGTCTATCTGCTGGTCAGCTGGCTTTTGAAATCCTCCTTCGGGCGTGTGGCTGTCGGCATTCGCGAAAACGAAGTCCGGGTGGCGCTGATGGGCTACGATGTCCGCGCCCGGAAGACGGTGCTCTTTGCGGCAGGTGCTGCGATCGCCGGACTGGCCGGTGCGCTGTTTGCCAATTGGGGCGAGATCGTCACGCCCAATCTGTTCAGTCTCGGCCAGTCAGCCGAAATCATCATCTGGTGCATCGTCGGTGGTCTTGGCACCCGTATCGGCCCGATCGTCGGTGCGGCAGGCCTTGCCTATCTCAAGTTCCTGCTCGGTCAGCAAAGCATGATCGACAACACGCTGCTGACAGGCATCATTCTCGTCCTCTTCGTATTGTTCCTGCCAAAGGGGCTGGTCCCGGCGATTGCATCCTTGTGGCGCATCAGCTTTGGCCGCCGCCGCAAGCTGCCACGGCATGGCGCGCGCCGCATTCGCAACGGGGGCGTTGGCAATGGCTGAAGTCGTGCTTGAAACCGTTGGCCTGACAATGCGGTTTGGTGGTGTCGTCGCCAGCGACAATGTCGACTTCAAACTGAGGGCCGGAGAGTTGCGTTGCCTGATCGGGCCCAACGGCGCCGGAAAATCGACGTTTTTCAAATGCGTCACCGGACTTTTGACCCCGACCGGCGGACAGGTTTTCATGCGCGGGCACGAAACCACCGGCTGGAACCCGCATCAGGTCGCCGCCCTCGGCGTCGGCATCAAGACGCAGGTACCCAACCTGATGGACGGCCTCGATGTCTTCGAGAATATCTGGATGGCGGCACGGCGGTTTCTGCCGATGCAGGATGCAATGCGCAAGACGACGGAGGTGATCGAGCGGCTGGCCCTTGGTCCCATCGCGCGGACCGAACTGGGACGGCTGGCGCATGGTGAACGGCAACGGGTGGAGCTTGGCCTGGTTGTTGCCGGCGATCCCTGGCTTGTGCTGCTTGATGAACCCGCCGCCGGCATGAGCGCCGACGACGTGGAACGGATGAGCGACATCATCCGCGAGATGACACGTACAGCCGCCGTGGTGATCGTCGAGCACGACATGCAGTTCATCCGCTCGATCGCCAATACCGTCACCGTTTTCCATCAGGGCGCGGTGTTGATGGAGGATCATGTCGACCGCGTCATGGCCGATCCCACGGTGCGCAACGTCTACCTGGGAAAGAAAGCGTGATCATGGCCGAGGATCAGAAGAGCTGCCTGGATCTCAAGAGCCTGTCTGGTGGCTACGGCAAGGTGCCGATCCTGCACGGGATCGAGTTTTCGGTGGCGGAAAACGAGGTTGTGGGCATCCTGGGCCACAATGGCATGGGCAAGTCCACCTTGCTCAAGACCATCATGGGTTTCCTGCCGGCCAGTTCGGGTGCGGTGCGGTTTCACGGTGTCGAGATCACCCGCCTTTCACCCTATGAACGGGCCGGGCTCGGCATCGGCTATGTGCCGCAGGGACGCGGGATTTTTCCGCAATTGAGCGTGCGCGACAATCTGCGTTTTGCCTGGCACGATTATTCCGGCGGCAGCGAGGACGAGGTGATCGAGGCGGTTCTGGCCGATTTCCCGCGGCTGGCGCGGCTGCTCGACCGGATGGGCGGCGCCCTGTCGGGCGGCGAACAGCAGTTGCTGGCGCTGGCGCGCAGCCTGATGGGCGATCCGGAGTTCCTGCTGCTTGACGAGCCGACCGAGGGAATCCAGCCCTCGATCATCGAGGAGATGTCGGAAACCCTGCTGCACCTGCGTGAGCGGCGCGGGCTTTCGATCCTGCTGGTCGAGCAGAACTTCGATTTCATCGCCGACCTGTCCGACCGGGTGCTGGTGCTGGAGCGCGGGCGGATTGCCGGCGAACTCGGCAAGGCGGACCTGGCCGACCAGGCCAAGGTTGACCAGTTCCTGGGTTTCGGCGCCGCGCGCTCGACCCGCGGCAATCTGGCGGGGGCGGCAAATGCAGCGCCCGGCCCGGTGCCGACGCCCTCAAGGCCGCAGCAAAACAATGCGCCTGTTCCCATCACCCCCCAGCCTTCGGTGACAAGCATGACTATCAAACGCCCCAGCCTTTCGCAGATGCGCGCCATGGCGAGCCGTTTCGGTATGAACCTGACGGACGCGGAACTGACTGAGTACAGCCAGATCATGGAACCCTATATCCAGGCCTATGACCGGCTTGACGCCATGCCGGACAATCTGCCGGAGGTGCGCTATCCGCGTTCGCCCGGGCGCTTTCCCGATGCAACGGAAAACCCGCTCAACGCCTGGTACGTCAAGACCGAGGTGCGCGGTGCGCCCGACGGGCCATTGCGCGGCAAGCGCATCGCACTGAAAGACACGATCTGCCTTGCCGGTGTGCCGATGATGAACGGGTCCTCGATCATCGAGGGCTATACGCCGGAAATCGACGCCACCATCGTCACCCGGTTGCTGGATGCCGGGGCGGTGATCGCGGGCAAGGCCCATTGCGAAAACTTCTGTCTTTCCGGCGGCTCGCATACCAATGCCAAGGGACCGGTGCACAATCCGTGGAAGCGGGGCTACATGGCCAATGGTTCGTCGAGCGGTTCGGCGGCCCTTGTCGCGGCGGGCGAGGTGGATATGGCCATTGCCGGCGACCAGGGCGGCTCGATCCGGCTGCCATCCTCGGCCTGCGGCGTCTATGGCATGAAGGCCACCCACGGGCTGGTGCCCTATACCGGCGTGATGCCGGTGGAGATGACCATCGATCATGTCGGTCCTGTCACCTCCACGGTGGCCGACAATGCGCTCTTGCTCGAGGTGCTGGCGGGCGAGGACGGGCTTGACCCGCGCCAGTACAATCCGAAGATCTATCGTTACACCGAAGCGCTTGGCCGGGGTGCGCAGGGACTGCGGATCGGGATCCTGAAAGAAGGGTTTCACCGGCCCGAAAGCGAGGCCGATGTCGACCAGAAGGTGCTGGCCGCCGCGGACAGGTTCCGGCAATTGGGCGCCATGGTCGAGGAAATCTCGGTGCCCGAGCACAACCTGGCCGTCGATTGCTGGACGGCGATCACGGTCGAAGGTCTGCAGGACCACATGATGCACGGCAATATGGGCGGCACCAATTACCGCGGACTGTTCCTGCCATCGATGATCGACCAGATGTCGCACTGGCGCAACCGTGCCGACGAACTCAGTCATTCACTCAAGACCTGCATGTTTCTCGGCGAGCATTTCCAGACCCAGTACCGGGGGCGGTTCTACGGCAAGGCGCAGAATCTCATGCGCCGGGTGAATGAGAAATATGCCGAGGCGCTGAAGCGTTTCGACGTGCTGCTGATGCCCACCATGCCGATGAAACCGCAGGAAATTCCGCCTGCCGACTGTTCGATCAGCCTGTATGTCCAGCGCGCTTTCGAGATGATCGGCAACACAGCGCCTTTCAATGGAGGCCTGCCCGCCATGAGCGTGCCATGCGGTTTGAGCGAGGGCCTGCCGATCGGCATGATGCTGGTGGGGCCGAGCTTTGGCGAAATGAAGATCTACCAGGCGGCGCACGCCTTTGAACAAAGCGAAGACTGGCGCAGCATGTAAAGGGGGGAGGCCCATGTCCATTCTGAACGAGAGCCTGGCAGGACGACTTTCCGATTTCGGCCGTTCGGACAAGGCGCAAGCCATCGAGTCGAGCGAACCGGAAAACAATCTTTCCTATGTCAGGGGAAGCACGCATCTGCCGCTGCGCTACATCACCATTCCGCAATTGCTGCGCGAGGCCGTGTCGCTGTTCGGTCCGCGCGAGGCGATCGTCTGCCCGCAACAGGACATCCGGCTGAGTTACTACGAGTTTGACCGCGCCGTGGACGAACTGGCGTCGGGGTTCCTTGCCATGGGCCTGCAGAAGGGTGACCGCATCGGTATCTGGTCGCCCAATCGCTATGAATGGGTGCTGACCCAGTTCGCAACAGCCCGGATCGGGTTGGTGCTGGTCAACATCAATCCGGCCTACCGGCTGTCGGAACTGGAATATGCGCTCAACAAGGTCGGCTGCAAGGCGCTGGTGACGGCGCGAGCCTTCAAGAGTTCGAACTATCTCGAGATGATCCAGGCGCTGGCGCCGGAGATCGAGGCTTGTGCGCCCGGTCGGCTGCGGGCTTCAAGGTTGCCGCATCTGCGGGCGGTGATCGTTCTTGGCGAGGCCAGCGAACCGGGCGTGTTTTCCTTCGAGCAGGTGAGGACCCTGGGCGGCCCGGCGCAGCAGTTGCGGCTGCCGGCAATCGAGGCCGAGCTTGGCCCGGATGACGCGATCAACATCCAGTTCACCTCGGGCACGACCGGCCATCCCAAGGGCGCGACGCTTTCGCATTACAACATCGTCAACAATGCCCGTTTCGTCACCGATCGCATTGCGCTCACGGAAAGTGACCGGCTGTGCATTCCGGTTCCGCTCTACCATTGCTTCGGCATGGTGATGGGGGTGCTGGGCGCCGTCAGCAAGGGCGCTGCCATGGTTTTTCCCGGCGAGGCCTTCGATCCGGCCGCAACGCTGTCGGCGCTGGAAGCCGAACGCTGCACCGCGGTCTATGGTGTGCCGACCATGTTTGTGGCCATGCTCGAGGAGCTCGAGCGGTCACCGCGCAACCTGACGCAGCTGCGGACCGGGATCATGGCCGGTGCGCCATGTCCGGTGGATGTGATGCATCGCGTGATCGCGCGGATGCACATGGGCGAGGTGACCATCTGCTACGGCATGACCGAGACATCGCCGGTGTCGTTCCAGAGTTTCAGCGATGATGCGGTCGACAAGCGCTGCGAGACCGTTGGCCGGGTCCACCCGCATCTCGAGGTCAAGATCGTCAACGACGACGGACGGATCGTGCCGGTCGGCGTTCGCGGTGAGCTGTGCACACGCGGCTACTCGGTGATGAAGGGCTACTGGGGCGACCAGGAAAAGACCGCCGAGGCGATCCGGGACGGATGGATGCACACCGGCGACCTGGCGGTGTTCGACGAGCAGGGGTTCTGCACCATCGTCGGGCGGGTCAAGGACATGATCATTCGCGGCGGCGAGAACGTCTACCCGCGCGAGATCGAGGAGTTCCTCTTCACCCATCCCAAGATTTCCGAGGTGCAGGTGTTTGGAGTTCCGGACGAGAAATACGGCGAAGAGGTCTGTGCCTGGGTGGTTGCCAAGCCTGATACCAGCCTTGACGGGGAAGAGCTGCGCGCCTTCTGCACTGGCCAGATCGCCCATTACAAGGTCCCCCGGCACATCCGGGTGGTCGAGGCGCTGCCGATGACGATCACCGGCAAGCCGCAGAAATTCATCATGCGCGACCAGATGGCGGAGATGCTGAAACCGGGCAACAGCCCGGCCTGACGCTGTGCCACCGGCCGGGACATCAGGATCGAGCGCAACCGGGCATGAGAGCAAAGCTCACGCGCAGCCTTTCCGCTTCTGCGGCCCGGGGGCATGCCTTCAAGGCTGGCGCAACCACCCGCGGCGACAGCGACCGGTTCCATGCCAGCCTGCTTGCTACATTCTGAGATCCGGATCAGGCGTTCAAACGCCTGATTTGAACTTTTTCGCGTGGGCACGCATGGCGCCGGCAAACAGCGTTATGTCGATGCCGACACCGAGGAAGTTTGCACCCGCTGTGCGGCAATCGGCGATGTAGGCGGGGTCCAGGGACAGCACGCCCGCGATTTTCCCGGCAGCGCGAATGCGCCGGAGCGCGTCAAGCACCGCGTCCTTGACGGCCGGTTCCGAGGGCTTGCCGATATGGCCCATGTCGGCAGCCAGATCCGAGGGGCCGATGAACACGCCGTCGACGCCGTCAATGGCGAGAATAGCATCCAGCGCTTCGAGGCCTGCACGGCTTTCAACCTGGGCCAGCAGACAGATCTGGTCATCGGCGGTGGTCAGGTAATCCGGAATGGCGGCAAATTTCGAAGCGCGGGCGAGGGCGGAACCGACCCCGCGGAAGCCAAGCGGCGGATAGCGTGTGGCGCGGTAGATCTGCCCGGCCTGTTCTGCGCTCTCGACCATCGGGATCAGCAGCGTCTGCGCGCCGATATCCAGTGCCTGCTTGATCTTGGCCGGGTCATCATCGGGCAAGCGCACCACGGTTGATGCCCCGCCGGCTTCGAGCACGGCCAGTTGGGCTGCCATCGAGCGGATATCATTTGGCGCATGCTCGCCGTCGATCAGCAGCCAGTCAAAGCCCGCCGTGGCCGAGATTTCCGCAAGATAGGGCTCCGCCATGCCAAGCCAGCAACCGATCAGTGTTTCACCTGCCTGGAGGCGATGCTTGAGCGTGTTTTGAGGAGCCGGCATGGTGAAAATCCTTAGCTGAATGTCACGGAGACTGAACCGAAGCCGCCAAAATCGGCCTCGAAGATTGAGCCTGATGGCGCCTCGATGGGGCGGATGAAGGAACCCGAGAGGACGATGTCACCTGCGGACAGGCCATCTCCATACTGGGCAAGGCGGTGGACCAGCCACAAGATTCCGGTGACCGGATCATCGAGGACCCCGGCGCCAAGGCCGGTCTCCTCGACAACGCCGTCGCGCTTGACGATGGCGCCGACCCAGCGCAGATCAAACGCATCGACGGCATGAAGTGCTTCGCCCAGAACGATGCCCGCATTGGCAGCGTTGTCGGAAATCGTATCGGTGATGATCCGCGCCTTTCCGGTTTCGGGGTCAGCGCGAAGTATTCGGGTGTCGAGAATTTCGAGCGACGGCGCGACATGAGCGGTGGCGGCGAGCACATCGTCGCGGGTCACGTTCCTGCCTGCGAGACCGGTTTTCATGACGAAAGCAATCTCGGCCTCGACGCGCGGCTGGATGAATCGTCCGGCAGGGATCGTCGCACCGTTTGCGAAAAACATGTCTTCCAGCAACACGCCGCTGTCGGGCGTGGTGATGTTGAGTGCCTGCTGCATGGCGCGGCTGGTCAGGCCGATCTTCCAGCCGATGACAGCGAGACCGGCGGCGCGCTTTTTCGCCACAAGTGCCGATTGAACTGCGTAGGCATCGTCCAGTGTCATGCCGGGGTAGGCAAGGCTCAGGAGTCCACACTGGGTGCCGGTCTTTTCGGCTTCGAAAAGACGGCTTGCGGCTTCTGCAATCTGGTCGGGTGTCATTCGTCGACCACTCCATTGCGCAAGGTGCCGATACCGTCCGCCTCGACCTCGATCGTGTCGCCGGGAACCAGCCATACGGGCGGATCGAAGCGGGCGCCGGCGCCGGTCGGGGTTCCGGTGACGATGATGTCGCCGGGAACCAGCGTGGTGAAGGTCGAGATGTAAGCAATCTGCCGGGCCACGGGGAAGAGCATGCGGCCGGTCCGGTCGTCCTGGCGGATATCGCCGTTGACCCTTGTCTGCAGGTGCACATCGACAATCTGGGCAGGATCGGTGAACGGCACCAGCCAGGGGCCCATGGCGCCGGAACCGTCCCAATTCTTGCCCTGGGTGACGTTGAACTTCGCATGCCGCACCCAGTCGCGCAGCGTGCCCTCATTGCATAGGGTCAGTCCTGCGATGTGGGACAGGGCTTCTGCTTCCGGTATCCGGCGTCCGCCCTTGCCGATCACGATGGCGATCTCGCCTTCATAGTCGAGTTGCGGCGTTTCCGGCGGTCGGGTCAGCGGTGTCTCGTGACCGACGAAGGATCGCGGGAAACGGATGAACAGGCTCATGTTTGGCGGCGCGTCCTGACCGTCCTTGTATTCGGCATTGCGGTCGGGGAAATTGACGCCGACACAGATGATCTTTTCGGGATCGGGAACCGGGATTTCGTAGGTGAAGCTGCCATGCGGATGGGTGACGGCCCGGCCGGTTGCCGCCTGGGCAATCTCTTCCAGCGCGCCTGCCGCAATGACATTGCGCAGGGTGTGCAGATGCGGATAATCCGGCGAAAGGGCAATCATTCCCTCCGGGCGGGCTATTCCCCAGTGGCTTGTTCCCTCAGAGGTAAACGTGGCAAACATCAGATGGTCTCCGCAATTTCGGACAGCACGTCAAACGCAGTATCAACATCATCGCGCGTCGCGTCGAACTGGCCGACCTGAAAGCGAATGGCGATCTGCCCGTCCACGCGTGTCTGGGTGATGTAGATGCGCCCGTCGGTGTTGATCCGGTTTACATATTCGATCAGTTGAGCGTCGGTTTTGTCGGCAAGGCGGAACGTGAAGAGCGAGAGAACCGGCTCGGTGACAATCTCGAAACCGGGCGTCTGGCGCAGCCGTTCGGCCAGACTTTGCGACCAGGCAACATGGTTGCGGATGCGCTGGCGCAGTCCTTCAAGTCCGTAACTGCGGATCAGGAACCACAATTTGAGTGCCCGAAAGCGGCGGCCAAGCGGTACCGACCATTCCGAATAGTTGATGATGCCATCGGCACCATGGGTCTTGAGATATTCCGGCTGGATCGCAAGCGTTTTGACCAGGCTTTCGGGATCGGCAATGAAATGTGCCGAGCAGTCAAATTGCGCACCCAGCCATTTGTGTGGATTGAAGACGACGGAATCCGCGCCGTCGACGCCTTCCCAGAGTGTGCGGAATTCAGGGCAGATCATCGCCGATCCCGCCCATGCGGCATCGACATGGGTATACAGATTGTAGGCCTTGGCAACCTTGATCACCGCGGCAAGATCATCGCACGCGCCGGTTCCCGTGCCGCCGGTGCAGGCAACAAGGCCACATGGCAGGAAGCCGTTTTCGATATCGGCACGGATGGCTGCATCAAGCGCTGCGGGATCCATTGCACGCAATGGCCCACCGGTGGGGATGCGAACCAGGTTTTCCTCGCCGATGCCGGAGACCCAAATCGCACGGTCCACCGATGTGTGAACCTCGGCGCTGGTATAGACCCGCAACCGCGGCTGGCCGGAAAGGCCCTTGGCGTTGCCGGTCCAGCCGAGTGCGCGTTCCCGCATCGTCAGCACAGCAGCCAGCGTGGCCGAGGAGGCGCTGTCCTGAATGACGCCGGAAAAATTGCCGGGAAGCCCGAGAGCCTGACGCAGCCATTCGAGCATGCGGGTTTCCATTTCGGTCGCCGCCGGGCTGGTTTGCCAGAGCATGCATTGCGGCGCGATGGTCGACACCAGCATTTCGGCCAGCATCGATGGCGGGGCGGCATTGGCCGGGAAATAGGCGAAGAAGCGCGGGTGCTGCCAGTGGGTAATTCCGGGCATAACGATGCGCTCGAAATCAGCCATTACCGCGTCCATCGGCTCTCCGTTTTCGGGAGGATGGGCCGGAAGCTGGGCGGAAATTTCACCTGGCTGCACCTGGGCACGAACTGGACGCTCCCGCAGGGTCGCGTGATAATCGGCCGCCCATTGTGAAATGTGCGATCCCCAACGGGAGAATTCGGTCCATTCCATGATCAATCCTTACGGTGCAATAATGGGCTGCGACTTGAGATCGCTTTCCACCAGCCTGGCGCCCTCGAATTCAGACCCCAGCTCGAACCAGCTGCGCGGCGCAGGTGCACCCCACAACGTCTGGCGCTGGGGATCCTTGAGATCCCATTTGATCGGTTCGTGATCGGGATCGATGGTCTGGTAATCCGAGCAGTAGATTTCGGTACGATGGCCGTCATTGTCGCGGATATAGAGGAAGAAGGCATTCGATATGCCGTGACGGCCGGGGCCCCGTTCGACATTGGCGAGGTAGCCGGTTGTCGACATCAGGTCCAGGAGGTCGATGATGTTGAGCGGGGTCGGGACCCAGAACGCCGTGTGGTGCAGGCGGGGGCCGGTACCATTGGTGAAGGCGATATCGTGGACGCCGCCCTTGCGATGCATCCACGCGGCCCAGCTGCGGCCGGTTTCAGCGTCTTCGGTGTATTCGGTGACCCGGAAACCGATATCGCCGTAGAACTTGATGCTTTCATCGACATTGGAGGAAAACAGGTTGAAGTGGTCGATCCTGAGCGGCTTGACGCCGCGATAGAGCTTGTACTTCTGGTGCACCGGTTCCAGCCGGTCCATCTTGGCGTAGAACTCCAATGGCACGCCGAAGGGATCACGGGTGCTGAGCACCCTGCCCATGAACGGGCGCTCGATCCAGGCGGTGGGAAGGTCACGTGACCTGAACCAGCTTTCGGCCTTGTCGAGGTCTTCCTCGCTCCAGACCTTGAAGCCGAGCACACCGACCGACGGCTGTGCCGCTTTCTTGAGGATCATGCAGTGGTGGCCGCGTTCCTCCATGGCGCGCAGGTAAATCGTCTCGGAATCTTCATGGGTGACCTGAAGGCCGAGCGTGTCGACATAATAGCCGCGCGACCAGGCAAGGTCGGTGACGCGCAACTCGGTATGGCTGAGCCGGACGATGTTGAAGGGCGGATTGAGGTTCGGTGCGGGAATGGACATGGTTCTCTCCTCCAACCGGTTCAGGTGACCGGGAAAATGACGTTGGTCTGCCCGGTGCCGGACGACGGGAAATATTCGGTCACCACTTCGCACCTGGCGTCGTAGGCATCCCAGCCCAAGGCACCGTAGAGCATGGCGGTGTCGTGCATCGAGCCTTCGCCGCAGCAGAAATTGGCATAGTCGCCGAGCATCTTGAGGAAAGTGGCGTGATCGCCGTTCTTCCACATTTCCAGCACGTGAAGATCCATCTGCCGGTTGAACTCGGAGCTGATGGTGAAGGTGCCGTTGTTGGCGGCGTAGTCCTTGTTGGGCCAAATCTTGTGCGACAGCGAACCGGACGCCACCAGCAAGACCTTGCTGTCGGAGGCCTCGACCGCCTGACGGATGGCCTCGCCAACGATCCGGCTTTCATCATGGCCGTGCACGGTGCACCAGGCGGCGACCGAGACCACTTTCATCTTGTGCTCCCGGCTCATGAACCGCATCGGCACGAGTGTCCCGTATTCGAGTTCGAGACTGTCGAGGTGGTGCGACAGCGTGTAGGCGCCCTTGTCGGAGGCGCATTTGGCGATGGCGTCGCCCAGAGACGGGTTGCCCTCGTAGTCGTATTCCAGATCCTGGATGAACTGCGGAAATTCGTTGGACGTGAACACGCCCCTGAACCGGTCATTGGCATTGATGTGGAAACCGGCATTGATCACCCAGTGTGTGTCGCAGACCACCACGGTATCCGCGCCGAGTTCCTTTGCCCGGCGGGCGATTTCGATGTGACCATCGATTGCCGCCTGGCGCTTGCCCTTCACCGGTCCGTCCTGTTCCGACATCAGCATGGTCGGAACATGGGTGCATTTTGCTGCGAGGACTATTTCTCCCATGGTCTTTCCTCCTCAGGCGCCCAGCCGCTGGATCTTGTGCTGGCCCAGGGCAAAGGCCACGTTCTTCTGCTCCATGTAGAACTCGAACGACCATTGCCCGCCATCGCGGCCGATGCCGCTGGATTTGACGCCGCCGAACGGTGTGGGCAGGTGGCGCACGTTTTCCGAATTCACCCAGATCATGCCTGCTTCCAGCGCATCCGAGAAACGCAGTGCCCGGGTGACGTCATTGGTCCAGATATAGCCGGTGAGGCCGTACTGCACGTCATTGGCAATCGCCAGCGCCTCGTCCTCGTCCTT
Organism: Hoeflea sp. AS16; assembly: GCF_038900095.1. NCBI lineage: Bacteria > Pseudomonadati > Pseudomonadota > Alphaproteobacteria > Hyphomicrobiales > Rhizobiaceae > Hoeflea > Hoeflea sp. AS16. The sequence goes on from NZ_JBBMQQ010000002.1 coordinate 390,467, forward strand.
GAACCGGATGGAGGTGAGGAACGGGCCAAAGACTTCCTCCTGGGCGATGCGCATGGTGGTGTCTGCATGGGTGAAGAGGGTTGGCTGAATGAACCAGCCCGCATCGCCGATCCGTTCGCCGCCGGCGGCAAGCGTCGCGCCGTCGGTCTTGCCGATGCCGACATATTCGGTGACCTTGTCGAAATGCACCTTGTGGATCAGCGGACCGATTTCTGTGGCCGGATCGAGCGGATGGCCGACCTTGATATTGTTGACCCGTGCTGCAAGCCTGGCTTCGAACTCGTCGGCGATGTTCTCCTGGACGAGCAGACGGCTCGAGGATGTGCAGCGTTCGCCGTTGAGCGAATAGATCATGAAGATCGCTGCATCGAGTGCGCGGTCGAGATCGGCGTCATCGAAGACGATGACAGGGTTCTTGCCGCCGAGTTCGAAATGAACCCGCTTGAGCGTGTCGGCACCCTGTTTCATGATCATCGAACCGGTGCGGCTTTCACCGACAAAGGCAATGGCCTTGATGTCGGGATGCTCGGTCAGCGCCTTGCCGGCGTCTTCACCGAAACCGTTGACCAGGTTCCACACGCCTGCGGGCAGGCCAGCCTCATGGGCGATTTCGGCAAGGATGCGCGCGGTCAGCGGGCTGAATTCGGCCGGCTTGTGAACCACCGTGCAACCGGCGGCCAGCGCCGGCGCGATTTTCCAGGTGGACAGCATGAAGGGCGTGTTCCACGGGGTGATGACACCGACCGGGCCAATCGGGCTGCGGCTGGAGACATTCAGATGGGTCTTTGTCGGCAGGGACTGACCGTCACGGGCGCTGGGTGCCAGATCCGCATAGTAGCGGAAGTTCTCCGCCCCGCGCAAAGCGGCCTTGGACATGAAGCGGTAAGCCTGCCCGGTGTCCCAGCATTCGCACAGCGCGATTTCCTCCGCGCGCTCGACGATGAGGTCGGCAATCTTGTGCAGGATTTTCTTGCGCGCTTCGCCGCTCATCGCGGCCCAGGCGGGGAAAGCGGCCCTGGCGGCCTTGGCCGCGGCGTCGATATCGGCGGCGGAGCCGCGGGCGACGTTGCAGATCAGGCTTTCATCGACCGGCGAGCGGGTCTCGAAGGTTTCGGTCGCGGCCGCGTCCTCGCCATTGATCAGGTTGAGGATCCCCTTGTCGCGGTAGCGGGCCAAATGGGTCTCGAGTTTGGCGAGATGGGTGGAAAGGTCGCTCATTTGCCGTCTCCCGGTAGATGTTTACGGATTGAACTGGCCTTGGGGCTCAGCTCGGGATCGATGTCGCGCATCTCGAGCGACAGCATGAAGGAAGATGTTTCCATCACCTCGGCACAGAATGCCTCGGCGGCCGCGAAGATGTGCTGCGTGGCCTGTTTCTTGGCCTCGGGGGTGCGTCCTGCACGCAGGCGGATGGAAATATCCAGAAAGGCGTGATCCGGATTGCCGTCAGCAATGAGCCAATGGTCACAGGCGGTCGCGCGGATGCGGATGCCGGCAAGTGGAAAAACGCCGGTTTCCATCGCAGCGTCACGAATGACCACCAGAAGGTCGGCGATCTGCAACCTCTCCTCGAGATTTGCGGAATAGTCGATATGGAAATGCGGCATGCTGCAACCCTCCCGATTGATTGCTTTGTTAAGTAATATTGGTTGCCTTGTCAACTATTATGTTGCAATGTCGGTCACGCCCAATTGCAGAGTGTCAGAGAGATTATGGACAAGCCAGATTCCAGGCCGGCAAACGGCACCTCCCAGTTCGGGCCGACTTCGCGCTCGCTGCCGATCGCGCTTCTGCGCACGCGCGAGCGGATCATGGCTCCGATCCGGGAGATGCTGCAGCAAAGCGGCATCTCGGAGCAGCAGTGGCGGATTCTCCGTGTTGTCGACGAGGCGGGCGAAATGGAGCAGACAGCAATTGCCCAGGCCGCCTGCCTGCAGCTTCCCAGCCTGACGCGGATCCTGCGATCGATGGAGAACGACGGGTTGGTCGCCCGCAAGACAGACGAGAGCGACAGGCGCCGGACCCTGGTCAGTGTAACGCCGGCAGGCAAGGCGCTTATCGCCAGGCATCGTGAGCGCAATGCAAACATCTTTTCCACCGTGGAAGCGGAATTTGGCCGGGAGAAGCTCGACCTGCTGCTCGACCTGCTGGACGAGCTTCAGCAGATCCGGATGTAAGGCCAGCGACGGCTGCGAGATTAGGCGGTTACGGTGGAGAGGCCGTCAAACAGCGATGTTTCCGACAGGGCCACTCGATAGGCGTCAACCAGGTGAGCTGCATGCACATCGACAAGCCTTTCGGCTTCGTCGGCATCCTTGGCGCGGCATGCCTCAAGCAGGGCCAGATGCTCCTTCATCGAGCGGGCAAGATTCTCGTTCATGATGGTGAAGAGATGGGTCCGAAGCGCCATTAGCGGGCCGATCGTCCGCTTGTAGGATGAGGTGATGGAGTGGTTGCCGCCGCTCAGGATGATCGAATTGTGAAACTCCATGTCACCCCTGGTGTATTGCAGGGCGTCCTCCCGCCTGGCTGCCTCGGCCATGCGTGTGCATGCGGCGGCCATGTTCTTGAGCAGTGCTGCATGATTGTTGGCGATAGCCTTGCGGATTGATGCTTTCTCCAGAATGCAGCGATGCTCATTGATCTCGTCGACGGCCTTGAGATCGGGCGTGAAGACGAAGGAGCCGCGTTTGGGGGAAATCGTCACCAGTCCCTCGACCTGAAGCGCGGCTAGCGCATCGCGGACCGGCGAGCGGCTGATGCCGAGCATGTCGGCCAGGCGCTGCTCGGACAATTTGCACCCCAGAGGCAACTCGCCAGCGATGATCGCGTCGCGGATACGGTCAACGGTGACCTCCATCAGGGAGGTCGGCGGATCGATTCGTTTCAGGCTGCTGCTCATGGCTCTAGCTAACATTCTACATGGTAGTTGACAATCCAATCTACCATGTAGCATGTTAGTTTTGGATGGAGCCGGATCGTGAAAAGCAGGTCCGGCGGGGAGTGAAGCGTGAGGCAAACCGTCAAACCTGTTGAGGGTGTTTCAGTCGATTTCGTCGATGGCCTTTGCGGTATCGTCGGCCCGGAACACGTTCTGACCGAGGCGGCCGCGATGGCCGGTTACCTGACCGACTGGACGCGGCAGTTCTCCGGCGATGCGATCGCTGTGGTCAGGCCTTCGGCGACAGAGCAGGTGTCGCGGATCGTCAGGCTGTGCGGTTCGGCCGGGGTCCGGATTGTCCCGCAAGGCGGCAACACCGGGCTTGCCGGCGGCGGCATACCTTCGCCGGACGTTCCATCGATCATCCTGTCGCTCAAGCGAATGAATGCTATCCGCCATTTTGACGAGGCCGGCCGCACTGTCGTGGCCGACGCCGGCGTGGTTCTGGAGGCTCTCCAGACATATGTGGAGGCGCGCGACCTGCTGTTTCCGCTGACCTTCGGGGCAAAGGGCAGCTGCAGCATCGGCGGCAATCTTGCGACCAATGCGGGCGGTTCCAACGTGGTGCGTTACGGAAACACCCGTGAATTGTGTCTTGGTGTCGAGGCGGTGCTGCCCGATGGCTCGGTCTTCAACGGGCTGACCGGGCTGCGCAAGGACAACACCGGGTACGATCTGAAGGACCTGCTGATCGGGTCAGAGGGGACGCTCGGCATCATAACGGCTGCGGTCTTCAAGCTTTTTTCCAAGCCGTTGACCCGGGTCACCGCGTTTTTGTCGATGGCTTCCGTCGAGGCGGCGATCCGGACGCTGAACCGGATCCAGGACCGGACCGGTCAGTCGGTCGAGGCGTTCGAGTACATTCCGCAGCCGGTGCTCAGCGCCGTGGAAAAGTCCTTCCCGGACCTGAAGTCACCACTCGAGGGGCCGGTCGAAACGGGCGTGTTGCTGGAGGTCGGGTCGAGCCGTGTCTCGGACGCCAGAACAGACGATGCCGGTTCGACCTACCTCGCTACCGAACTCCTGGCGGTTCTTGAGGAGCTGATGGAAGCGGGCGACATCGTCGATGCCGCGATCGCAACGTCGGAACAGCAACGCCTGGTTCTTTGGCGCATGCGTGAATCCGTCCTGGAAGCGATCATGGAATACGGCGCGTCCTATCATTTCGACATCTCGCTGCCGCTGGCGAATATTTCCTGGTTTCTGCAGGAGATGGACGCGATGGCCGCTGAGCTTGGGTTCGAAACCCTGACCATTGGCCATCTCGGCGACGGCAATCTTCACTATGCCCTGGTCTGTGCCGACCAGGACAGGTGGCTGACGCTTCCGCTCGATCAGGCGAAAACCAAGGCATTCGAACTGCTCACACGATTGAACGGTTCCTTCAGCGCCGAGCACGGCATCGGGCAGAGCAAACTCGATGTCATGCGCATGCTCAAGGAGCCGGCCCAGCTTGATGCCATGCGGGCAATAAAGCGGGCGCTGGATCCGGAAGGCATCATGAATCCGGGCAGACTTGTTCCAGGGGTGGAGTGAACCGCCAGCCCGTCCGGTTGGCGAAGAAACAGGGAAAGCAGACATGGAAACTCGAAGCACACAGATGAAGGAAAGCGCGGTTCGGGCTCGGATCAGGGCGATGGCCGGCGCAACCCTGATCTCTTGCCTGGCAGGCATGACCGCTGTACCGGCTGCATCGGCACAATCGCTTTTTGACGGGTGCCCGTCGGATGCCATCCTTGAGCGTTTCGTGGATTTCGGCCGCACCGGCAAGATGCCGCCGGACCTTGGCAAATGGCTCAACGATGCCGCCGCACAGAAGGTCGAACCGTGGAAGCCGTTCGACAATGTCGATTATGTCGGGGTTTGCTGGGTCTCGGCCTGGCTGGTTCAGACAGATGACGGTTATGTCCTGATCGATACGCTGTACGGCCCGTTCATCGGTCAGCTGATCGACAATCTGAAATCCACCGGGGTCGATTTCGCCGACATCAATTATGTGCTGATGACGCACGGGCATTTCGATCATGTCGGGGGTGCCGCGGCGCTCAAGCCGCAATTGCCCAATGCCAGGTTCGTGATGACGCAGGGCGGCTGGGACGAGGCGATCGAATCCGCCGAGAAATCGGAAGGCACGCGACGTGCCTGGAAAATGATCGAGCCTGATGTCGTGGTCAAAGGCGGCGATGTGATCGAACTTGGCGGCAACAGCTTCAAGGTGATCGAAACACCGGGCCACACCTGGGGGACGGCGTCGTACCTGTTCGATGTCAAGGATGGCGACGAGACCTACCGGGCGATCACCATTGGTGGCCTTGGCCTCAATGCGATCGACGGTCCGACCCAGGTGGAAGCCTACATTCAAAGCGTCGACCAGGTGCGGGCCCTGGTCGAGAGCGGGGATGAAAAGGTCGAGGTGCATCTGACCACGCACGGATTTTCCAATGATCTGGACGAGAACCGGCAGAAACATCTGGCGCGAAAGCCGGGTGAGCCGAACGTTTTTGTCGATCCGCAAGCGTTGCTCAACCAGGTTGCGACACTGCGGGCCGGAGCAGTGGAGCGGCTGGAGATCGAAAAGAAGAAATAGGGTCGAATATCATGGCTTCGAACTGGCCGTCCGCATCTTCAGCGCGGCCGGCCGGTTGCCGGTTGTCGGGCTGCAAAAGGCCGGCTTCTGGAGGTTGAACCGGCATATGCGACCATTGAATAATTGTTCATTGACATAACAATTATTCTTATTCACAACTTGCGTGAGGAGGAGCGACATGGGTCTTGATACATCAGCGGCACTCATCGCCTGTGCGGGTGGTGGTCTGGGCGCGGTGGCTGTCTGGCGGTTCGCGCAGACGGCGGCGGCAAACGCAATCAATGTGCCGCCGGCCTTTCCGGTCTCTCATGCAGCAGGTCCTGCAAGTGCCACGCAGTTGGCGGTGCAGGAAAAATCAAGCGGGGCAACCCTGTTCAGAAACGGGGAATAGACCCCGTTTCATGTCGAACGGATCTCCGGATCCGAAGGAGGAGAATGTAGATGACAATATTCAAAGTTTCACGACGCCAGGTGTTGGGTGGAATGGCTGCAGCCATTGCCGCTCCGGCTTTCATCCGCGATGCCAAGGCTGCGGAAGTAACGCTGCGCCTGCATCATTTCCTGCCGCCGGTGGCTCCGATGCACTCGAAGTTCTTCGAGCCATGGGCAAAGGAAATCATGGAGGCATCCAACGGCGCAATCGAGGTTCAGATCTTCCCGGCGATGCAGCTCGGCGGCAAGCCACCACAGCTGGCCGACCAGGTCAAGAACGGCATCGTCGACATTGCCTGGGCGCTGCCGACCTACACGCCGGGCCGTTACCCCGTTGCGGAAACCATGGGCCTGCCGTTCATGGTGACCAACGCCGAGAAGACATCCGTCGCGCTGCACAAGCTGATGGATGAGTTCGGTGGCGATGAATATGCAGGCATGAAGAATCTCGCTTACTGGAGCCATGACGGCGGCAAGCTGCACATGCGCGACAAGGCCATCCGCACCGCGGACGATCTCAAGGGCATGAAGATCCGCAGCCCCAACTCGGCAATGGGCGAATTGCTGGAATCGATGGGTGCCGAACCGGTGTTCTTCCCGGTCACCGAAATGGTCGTCGGGCTGAGCAACGGCGTCATCGACGGCTGCTGCCTGCCTTACGAAGTTGTGCCGCCGTTCAAGCTGCAGGAACTGACCAAGTTTTCCTGCGAGGCAGCTCCGGGTGCGCGTGGTCTTTATGCCAACACCAATACGCTGCTGATGAACCAGGCCTCGTATGAGGGGCTTTCGGACGATCTGCGCGGTGTCATCGACGCCAACAGCGGCATCGCCCTGTCACAGCGGATCGGCCAGACCTTCGATCAGTTCGAGGCGGTTGGCCGCGGCATCGTCGAGAAGAACGGCAACGAGATCGTCGAAATCTCGACGGACGAAATCGCCAAATGGCAGGAAGCTTCCAAGCCGGTTTACGCCAACTGGGAGAAGACGCTGAACGATGCCGGGCATGACGGCGCGGCGATCATTGCCCGCGCGAATGAACTGCTGGACAGCTAAGCATGTCCACTTGGTCCAGTCTCTGGCCGGCGCAGCAGGGGGGGCAATCCCCCCTGCACACCTGGCTGCTGCGGCTCGCGACGCTTTCGGGTGCGCTGGGCGGCGCTGTCATTCTGACGGTGGCGTTGATCGTCACCGTGTCGGTGGTCATGCGCAATGTCGGATTGCGCGGGATTACCGGCGATTTTGAACTGGTGCAGATGTCCTGTGTCTATGCGGCCGGGCTGTTTCTGCCGCTATGCCAGCTGAACAAGGGCCATGTCATGGTCGACCTGTTCACCAACTGGTTGCCGGAAAAGGTCGTTGCCCGGATCGACCAGTTCTGGACTTTTGCCTTTGCACTGGCCTGGGCCTGCCTGTTCTTCTTCATGTTCAGGGGCATGGAAGATATCCGGGCCTATGACGACCGGTCGATGCTTCTGAAAATACCGATGTGGTGGGCGTTCGTGCCGGCCATCGCGGGAACCGGATTGTCGAGCCTGATTGCCCTGGCGCAAACATTTTTCTGGCGTGACGAGATCACCGGGCCGATTGGACACTGATCATGGATCCCACACTTCTTTCAGCCATCATGGTCGTGGTGCTGCTCTGCGCGATTCTGCTGCGGGCGCCGATCGGCCTGGCCATGGGCCTGGTTGGTGCTGCGGGGTATGCCGCACTTTCCAGTGTCGCCGGTCTTCAGGCCTATATCGCCTCGGCCTGGCCGGACCGTTTCCTGTCCTACGAACTGGCCATCGTGCCGCTGTTCATCCTGATGGGGAACCTTGCCACCCGCACCGGTATTTCCGCCGCGCTGTTCTCTGCCTCAAATGCCTGGATCGGGCATTTTCGTGGCGGGCTGGCCATGGCGTCGGTGGCCGGATGCGCCATGTTCGGTGCGATTTCAGGATCTTCCATTGCCACGGCATCAACCATGGCGCGCGTTGCGCTGCCTGAAATGCGCAAGCACAAATATTCGGACGCGCTTGCTTCCGGCTCGCTGGCCGCCGGCGGCACACTGGGAATTCTCATTCCGCCCTCGATCGTGCTGATCATCTATGCCCTGCTGACAGAGCAGAACATCGTCAAGTTGTTCCTTGCCGCGACCCTGCCCGGTCTGCTGGCAATCGTCGGCTTCCTGATCACCATCGCCATCTATGTCCGGATTTATCCCGAGGAGGGGCCATCGCAGGAGCCCGCCAGTCTGCGTACCCGGCTCAAGAGCCTTGGCGAGGTCTGGCATATTGTCGGTATTTTCGTGGTGGTGCTCGGCGGCATTTACGGCGGCTTCTTCACCCCTGCCGAAGGGGCGTCTGTGGGGGTGGTACTGACGGCGCTTGCCGGACTGCTGACCCGGGAAATGACGCTCGAGGCTGTCATCACCAGCCTGATCGACACTGCTGCGGCCAGTGCGATGATCTTCGTCATCATCTTTGGCGCGGACCTGTTCAATGTCGCCATGGCCTTGTCGCGGATGCCGACCGCGCTGGCCGACTGGTTCATCGCCGCCGACATTGCGCCGATGGTGGTGCTTCTGTGCATCGTCGTGTTCTACCTGGTGATGGGCTGCGTCATGGACAGCCTGTCGATGATCCTGCTGACGGTGCCGGTGTTCTTTCCGACGGTGATGAGCCTCGATTTCGGCCTGTTGCCCGAACAGCAGGCGATCTGGTTCGGGATCCTGACGCTGGTGGTCGTCGAAGTCGGCATGATCACCCCGCCGGTCGGGATGAACCTGTTCATCATTGCCGCCATCGCCAAGGACATTCCGACCCGGGAAATCTTCAGGGGAACCATTCCGTTCATCCTGTCGGAACTCGTGCGGATCGTGCTGCTGATCTCGTTTCCGTGGCTCAGTTACTGGCTGGTGTCGTTCTGGAATTGAAGCACTCAACGGCGCCGCCGGAGACCAGTTCTGGATTGCCGTATGCAAGGGAAGGAAACCCGATGACCTATTCACTTACCATCGACGGAAAAGCGGTTGAGACGCGGGAGACGTTCGATGTCGTCAACCCGGCTACCGGCGATGTTCTGGCAGCCTGTCCGCAGGCTTCGGTTGCGGATCTTGACCGGGCGGTGGCAGCCGCCCGGCGTGCATTCCCGGGCTGGGCTGCGAAGCCGGATGCGGACCGCCAGGACGCGCTCGGCAAGATCGCAGATCTCATCGAGGCGCACCAGGACGAACTGGCGGCGTTGATCACCGCGGAACAGGGAAAACCGCAGGCCGGACCGGGCGCACCTTTCGAAGTCGGCGGCTGCGTGGCCTGGACCCGTGTGACGCAAGGGCTTTCCACCGGATCCGAGGTTCTGATCGAGAATGGCGAAGAGCGGGTCGAGCTGATCCGCGAGCCGGTCGGTGTCGTCGCCTCGATCACGCCGTGGAACTGGCCGCTGATGATCGCGGTCTGGCATGTGATGCCGGCGCTGAGAGCGGGCTGTACCGTGGTGATGAAGCCGTCGCCCCATACGCCGCTGAGCACATTGAAGCTGGTTCAGCTGATCAACGAGGCCGGCATCCTGCCCGCCGGTGTGCTCAATGTCGTCACCGGTGACGCCGAGGTCGGCGACCGCATTTCCAGCCATCCGGATATCGACAAGATTGCCTTCACCGGCTCTATCGCGACCGGTCGGCGGATCATGGAGCGGGCGGGATCGACGCTGAAGCGGCTGACGCTGGAACTTGGCGGCAATGATGCGGGCATCGTGCTTCCCGGCACCGACATGAGCAAACGGATGGAAGACCTGTTCTGGGGCTCATTCATCAATGCCGGCCAGACCTGCTCGTGTCTCAAGCGGCTTTACGTTCATGACGACGACTATGACGCCGTGTGTGAGGGGCTGGCGGAATTCGTTGGCGGGATCAAGGTTGGCAACGGCGCGGAACCGGACACGCTGATCGGGCCGCTGTCGAACAAGATGCAATTCGACAAGATCGTCGACCTGGTCGAGGATGCGCGGGCCAGGGGCGCACGGATCCTGACCGGCGGCGAGAAACCGAACGGCAAGGGTTACATCTATCCGCTGACCATCATTGCCGATGCGACCGACGACATGCGCGTTGTCGCCGAAGAGCAGTTCGGGCCTGTTCTGCCGGTGATCCGCTACAGCAATCTCGATGATGCCATTGCCAGGGCCAATGCGCTGGAAGTCGGGCTGGGTGCCTCGGCCTGGGGCGATGATCCGGAGGAGGCGGCCAAGGTGGCGCGCAAACTCGTCGCCGGGACGCGCTGGGTTAACCGGCACGGCGTCCTCAATCCGACGGTTCCAATGGGCGGGGTCAAGCAATCGGGCATCGGCGTCGAGTTCGGCGAGGAAGGCTTGCGCGAATACACGACTGTCCAGATTCTCAGCGTTGCAAAGTAGGATGTTCCAATGACCCGCATGACCACCGGCGAAGTAATGGCAAAGTCGCTGATTGCCAATGGCGTGGATACCGTCTTCGGCATTCCCGGCGCGCATATGTATGATTTCAACGATGCGATTGCGCGTGAAGCCGGGAGCATCCGGTTCATCCATACCCGGCATGAGCAGGGTGCGGGCTACATGGCCTATGGCTATGCCAAATCCACCGGGCGGGTCGGAGCCTACACGGTGGTGCCGGGCCCGGGGCTTCTTAATTCGGGCGCTGCCCTGTGCACCGCCTATGGTGCCAATGCGCCGGTGATGTGCCTGACCGGCAACATCATGTCGCACCTGATCGGACAGGGCCGGGGACAGTTGCATGAATTGCCCGATCATCTGGGAACGCTGAAGGGGCTGACCAAGTGGGCCGAGCGGATCAATCATCCGACCGAAGCCGGTGCGGTGATGGATGAGGCTTTCAAGCAGATGCTGTCGGGCCGCCAGCGGCCTGTCGGTGTTGAAGCGCCGTGGGAGGTGTTCGGCATGGCTGCCGAAGTAGACATGCCCGAAGCTGCGCAACCGGTTGCCGCGCCGCGTCCGGATCCCGAGGCTGTCGAAAAGGCAGCGGCGCTGATCCGCGAAGCCAGGAACCCGATGATCATGCTCGGTTCTGGCGCCATCGGTGCGGAAGCCGAAGTTGCCGAACTTGCCCGCTTGCTGCAGGCGCCGGTCACCGCGCACCGCTCGGGCAAGGGCGTGTTGCCCGATGATGATCCGCTTGCGCTTTTGCCGCCGGCAGCCTGGCACTACTGGCAGAAATGCGACCTGCTGATCGGCATCGGCTCGCGGCTTGAGTTGCAATATTTCCGCTGGCGCTGGATGCCCGAGGGGCTGAAAGTCGTGCGGATCGATATCGATCCGACCGAGATGGTGCGGCTCAAACCCGATGTCGGACTGGTGACGGATTCGGCTGCCGGTGTCCGTGCGCTGATTGACGAACTCAAGGGCATGCCGGCGCGACCGTCCCGTGAGGCCGAGCTAGGCAAGCTGAAAGCGGATGCCGCCGAGGCGCTGACCAGCGTTCAGCCGCAAGAGGGGTATCTGCGGGTGATCCGCGATGTGCTGCCGCGAGACGGGTTCTTTGTCGAAGAGGTTTCGCAGGTCGGGTTCACCGCACGGATGTGCTTTCCGGTCTATGCCGCACGGCAATATGTCACTTGCGGTTACCAGGACAATCTCGGCTTCGGCTTCAACACGGCGCTGGGTGTGAAGGTTGCCAATCCGGACAAGGCGGTTGTTTCTGTTTCCGGCGACGGTGGTTTCATGTTCGGGGTTCAGGAACTTGCGACAGCCAAGCAGTTCGGCATTGCGGTCGTTGCCATCGTCTTCAACAACTCGGCCTACGGCAATGTGCGGCGGGACCAGCAGACTGTCTATGGCAACCGCCTGCTTGGCGCCGATCTGGAAAACCCGGACTTCGTTGCCCTGGCAAAATCCTTTGGCGTCATGGCGATGAAAGCCGACAGTCCGGAAGACCTTCGCGGCAAACTGGCCGAGGCATTGCAGGCCAATGAACCGGTGGTGATCGAGGTAACCATCCCGCGCGGGTCGGACAGTTCACCCTGGCCCTTCATCCATCCGGCGCCCCTGGCATAGGTCACAACGGACAGGGTCTGTCGGCGGGGCAGTCAATGTCCGGCCGTCGGTTTGGTGTCAAATATAATTGTTAATTGACATAACAATTATATTTGCTAACAAAAATGAACGAGTGAGGAGGAACGTCATGGATTTGAGCGGAAGCATCGCGTTGGTGACCGGTGGCGGCAGCGGCCTTGGCGAGGCGACCGCCCGGCGTCTGGCGGCAGCGGGTGCGCGTGTCGCAGTGCTTGATCTTTCGATGGAGGCGGCCAGGCGGGTTGCCGGCGATATTGGTGGCGAGGCGCTTGCGGCCGATGTTTCCAGCGCCGCCGAAGTCGAGGCTGCGTTTGAGCAGGCGGTTCAGGCGATGGGAGGCGCACCGCGTGTGGTCGTCTCGTGCGCCGGGATCGGCACGGCGTCCCGCATCCTTCCGCGTGACGGCTCGCTGACAACAGAGATCTTTGACCGCACGATCCGCGTCAACCTGATGGGGACCTATGCGGTCATGAATGTCGCCGCCCGGGCAATGGCGTCTGCCGAGCCGCTGGATGAGGACGGCACGCGCGGCGTGATCGTCAACACGGCTTCGGTGGCGTTCGAGGACGGCCAGATCGGACAGGTGGCCTATTCCGCCTCAAAAGGCGGCGTGGTATCGATGACGTTGCCGGCGGCGCGGGAGCTGGCGCGGTTCGGAATCCGGGTCGTCGCCATCGCGCCCGGCCTGTTCGAAACCGGCATGAGCGCCGGGCTGCCTGACGATATTCGCGGCGACATTCTCAAGAATGTGCCCTTTCCGAGCCGGATGGGCCTGCCCGCAGAGTATGCGCAGCTGGTCCAGCAGATTGTTGAAAACTCGATGCTGAACGGTTGCGTCATCCGGCTGGATGGTGCGGCCCGTATGCCCGCAAAATAGGATTGCACAGATAAAGATGACCAATTCCAGTGACATACTGGTGGTGACGGCCGACGGACCGGTGGCCACGCTGACCATGAACCGTCCGGCCAAGCGCAATGCCATGTGCGACGAGCTGCTCGAAGCGCTCGAGGCCTTTTTCACGAAGCCGCCGGAAGGCGTCAGGGCCGTTATCCTGACAGGGACGGCCGGGCATTACTGCTCCGGGCTTGATCTGTCGGAGCATGTGTCGCGCGATGCGGAAGGCACCATGCGGCACTCGCGCAACTGGCACCGGGTGATGGATATCATCCAGTTCTCCGGTCTACCTGTTGTCTCGGCGATGTTCGGTGCGGTGATTGGCGGCGGACTGGAGCTTGCCACCTCAACCCATGTGCGGATTGCGGAACCATCGACCATCTTCCAGCTGCCCGAGGGCATGCGCGGCATTTTCGTCGGCGGCGGCGCCACCGTGCGCGTCGGCCGGATCATCGGGTCGGACCGGATGTGCGAAATGATGCTGACCGGGCGCAAGTACAACGCCGAGGAAGGCCTGGCGCTTGGTCTGACGCACTACTCGGTCGGCGAGGGCGAAGCCATGGCGCTGGCGCAAAAGCTTGCGAACAAGATTGCCAACAATGCCAGCCTGTCCAACTACATGATGATCCAGGCGATCAGCCGGATTTCCGACATGTCGAAATCGGACGGTTTGTTTGCCGAAAGCCTCTGTGCGGCGGTGTCGCAGACCAGCGCCGACGCCGAGGAAGGTCTGCGGTCTTTCCTCGAGAAGCGGCGCCCGGTTTTCCGGTGAACTCAATGATGGCAGGCGGGATCCTCGTCAAAGGCCACCGCAATCCCGGCGATCACTGCACGGCAAGGATGCCACGACAGGAGCAGAAATGAAAAAGCGAGCAACTGATATGGCCGGAAAGGATGAGCAACTGGCGCAGAGCAATCTCCGTCAATTCGCCGGTTACGAGATGAAACTGGCCTACCTGCTGATCCATGAAGACATGATGCGCATTCTCAAGCCAACCGGCCTGAGGATCGTGACATTCTCGGCGCTCGGCATCGTCGTTGAAAACCCGGATATTTCGCAAACGCAACTGGCCCAGGCGCTGCAGATCGAACGCTCCGGTGTTGTCGTCATTGTGGACGAGCTGGAAAACGCCGACTTGATTTCGCGCAACAAGGTCGAAGGCGACCGCCGCTCCTATGCACTGCGGGCGACGTTGAAGGGCCGCAACCTGTGGAGCCGCACCGAGAAGCGGGTTCACGAACATGAAGACCGCATTCTTTCCGGATTGACCACGTCAGAGCGCGAGACGCTGAAGATGCTTCTCGGGCGCATCATCGAAGACAATAGCAAGAGCTGACTGACCGCTTGGGAGGGCATGTCATGAAAGACAACTCAACGGGGCTGACACTTGTGTCTCATGCCGTCGCGATGGAGCGGCGTGCCAGCGACCTGGTGATGACAAGCGGGACCCCGTTTGATCCGGTGGTCTCGAACACCGGTGTCTGGCTCGACAAATGGGCCGATGAAACACCATCGAGCATCTTCCTCGCCGAAAGGTCAGGCGAGGGCTGGCGCGAGATGGAGTATGCGGAAGTCCGCGATGCGGTTCGGGCGATTGCATCGAGCCTGGCGGGGCGCGGGATGGATGCCTCGACCCCGATCGTCATCATGTCCGGCAACAGTCTCGATCACGCGCTGCTCTCGCTCGGGGCGCAATATGCCGGCATCCCGACGGTGCCGCTGGCCGAACAATACTCGCTGATCACCGAGGCGCATGACCGGCTGGTCTATGTGCTCAACAAGATCCGGCCGAGCATGGCTTTTGTCGATGATGCCTCACGCTACGGCGCCGCCATTTCGCGGCCCGAACTGGAAGGCGTCGAGATCGTTGCAAGCCGGACCGAAAATTCGCCGGTCAAGGTGACTCCGTTTGCGGAATTGCTGTGCGGTGACAGCGGGGTCGATCTCGCCAGCGTCCATGCCAAGGTCGGTCCCGAAACCCTGGCCAAGATCCTCTTTACCTCGGGGTCCTCTTCGGATCCGAAGGGTGTTCTGACGACACAGCACATGATGTGCGCCAACCAGGCGCAGATGAGCAGCGTGTTGCCTTTCCTCAAGGAACGGCCGCCGCGGATCATGGACTGGCTGCCGTGGAACCACGTCTTTGGCGGCTCGCACAACACGCTGATGATGCTGGCGCATGGCGGCAGCCTTTACATCGACAATGGCAAGCCGACGAGTTCGGGGTTCCAGCAGACGGTCAGGAATGTCATCGACAAGCCGGGTACGTTGTCCTTCAACGTGCCCGTGGGCTTCTCCATGCTGGTCAACGAGATGGAAACCAATATGGCGCTTCGGAAAGCCTATTTCGGCGACCTGGACATGCTGTTTTATGCCGGCGCATCGCTGCCGCAGGACGTCTGGACGCGGCTTGAGGAGATGGCGATCGAAATCCGCGGCAGGCTGCCGCTGATGATATCGAGCTGGGGCATGACAGAGACGGCACCGGCGACGCTGATGGTGCATGAGCCGATCGGCCGGTCCGGCGTGATCGGCGTGCCTTTGCCCGGGACCGAAATCAAATTGATCCCGGATGAAGAGATGCGCTGCGAATTGCGCGTCAAGGGCCCCAATGTCATGTCCGGCTACTGGGGCGACGCGGAAAAATCGGCGGCAGCCTTTGACGAGGAAGGGTTTCTGATCACCGGGGATGTGGTGCGTTTCGTCAATCCGGACGATCCGGAACGGGGCCTGATCTTTGACGGACGGGTGTCGGAAGACTTCAAGCTGCTGACCGGCACATGGGTGCAGGCGGGAAGGCTGCGGCTCGATGCGCTCGAACATCTGCGCGGGCTGGTGCAGGATGTCGTCGTCTGTGGTCATGACCGCGGCGAGATCGGCCTGTTCATCTTCCCCAAGCCCGACCAGGTGCACGGCGACAACACCTCGGAAGGTGCGGTCATCGATCCGGAGCTTCAGGCGGCGATCGAGACTCGTTTGCGGGACCTGGCCAAGGCGTCCACCGGATCGGCCAGACGCATCAGCCGGGCCATCATACTTGCGGAGCCGCCGAGCCTGAAGGATTCAGAAATGACGGACAAGGGCTCGCTCAATGTCCGCAAGATCATCACCCGCCGGGCCGAACTTCTCGAACGGCTTTACGACAATGAAGATCCGGCGCTGATCCGGGTGTGAGGAAACAATGGTAGATTTTTCAAAAATTCGCGCAATCGACACGCATACCCATGCCGAGGAGCCCTGCGGCTGCCACGCGGATGACGGCTATGACGAGCTGCAGACGACGATGGCGAAATATTTCGGCGCGCCCTGGCAGCATCCGCCGACCATTCCGGAGACCGCGGCGCATTACCGCGAAATGAACATCGCGGCGGTGATTTTTCCCGTCGATGCGGAGCGCGAGACCGGCTATCGCCGCTACAACAACTACGAAGTCGCCGAGGCGTGCGCCAAGGAAAGCGATATCCTGATCCCGTTCGCCTCGATCGACCCGCACAAGGGCAAGCTTGGTGCCCGCGAAGCGCTTGACCTGGTGAAGAACCACGGTGTCCAGGGCTTCAAGTTCCAC
This sequence comes from Hoeflea sp. AS16, assembly GCF_038900095.1. Classification (NCBI taxonomy): domain Bacteria; kingdom Pseudomonadati; phylum Pseudomonadota; class Alphaproteobacteria; order Hyphomicrobiales; family Rhizobiaceae; genus Hoeflea; species Hoeflea sp. AS16. Next base: position 406,936 of record NZ_JBBMQQ010000002.1, read on the forward strand.
CCGACCATGCAGGGCTTCTACCCCAATGACCGGATGGCCTACGATCTCTACGAGGCGATTGCGGAAACCGGTAAGCCGGCACTGTTTCACACCGGCCAGACCGGTGTCGGATCGGGCATGAAGGGTGGCAACGGCATGCGGCTGAAATACTCGAACCCGATGTATATCGACGATGTGGCGGTCGACTTCCCCGACATGCCGATCATTCTCGCGCATCCCTCGTTCCCGTGGCAGGAAGAGGCGTTGTCGATCGCGACCCACAAGCCCAATGTCTTTATCGACCTCTCCGGCTGGTCGCCGAAATACTTCCCGCCGATCCTTGTCCGTTATGCCAACACGCTCTTGAAAAAGAAGATGCTGTTTGGTTCGGACTGGCCGATGATTGCTCCGGAGAAATGGCTGGATGCCTTCGACAAGGCCGACTTCAAGGAAGAGGTGCGCCCGCTGATCCTGAAGGAAAATGCCATGCGGCTGCTGGGCGTGTCCGGAAGCAAGTAGGGCCGGGTTTCAGGTGTTTGCGGGCGCGTGCTCGCGCGCGCGCAGCCACGTTGCTTGCGGTTATTTTGAACGTGGCCGCATCAGCGATTGCAGTGTGTAGACCAGAATGGCGGTGCCGACAGCGCCCAGAGCTGCGACTCCCAGAAGCACGATCAGATCAATCGGCCCGCCGATATCGTTGAACCCGGAATGGGTCATCACTTGCACAAACAGCACTGCGGCGATTGCACCGAACGGCATAGAAAGCTGTGCCAGCAGGAACTTCCGCATCGACATCGAGCGGTCGCGGATCAGCACATAGAGATAGGCAACGGTTATCAACACGGCGGCAACTACCATGGCCCAGAACAGGCCGCGGCCGAAAATTTCCTCGAACACCGCGATCAGGGTAGTGAAGGTCAGGTCTTTCATGGCGGTCTCCTCAGGCCTTGCCGCGCAGCATGGCGTTGTATGTGGCTTTCAGCGCCACTTCTTCCATCAGCCAACTGATCCAGAGTTCTTCCAGCGGCGAGATGATGCCAGGGAAGGAAGGTGTCAGATTGTTCTGGTAATCGAATTCGACCAGCATGGCCCGGCCGATGCGGGTGATCATCGGGCAGGAGGTATAGCCATTGTAGATCGCGGTGCCTTCGCGGCCTTCAATCGCTGCCACCAGATGATCTTCGACCACCGGAACCTGCCATTTCACCGAAGCCGCGGTCTTGCCCTTGGGCACACCGGCGACGTCGCCGAGCGCGAAAACCTCCGGATAACGCAGGTGCTGAAGTGTCTGCATGTCGACTTCAACCCAGCCCTGGCCGATCCATTTGTCGGCCCATGACAGACCCGACTGGCGCACCACATCCGGTGCCCGCTGTGGCGGGATGACATGCAGATAGTCATAGCCCATCTCGGTGTCGCCCTCAGGCGTGGCAAAGGTGGCGATCCTCTTGCCGGGCTCGATTGCCTTGAGCACATGGCTGTAGGCAGGCTCGATGCCGCGGTCGTCAAACAGCATCCGTACCTTTTCCGACACGATCGGCACGCCGAACAGGCTTTCGTTGTTGGATGCGTAAATGATTTCGCTCTTGCCGGCATTGCCTGCGGTGCGGGCAATGTCATCGATCAGGAAGGCATGCTTGAGCGGTGCGCCCGCGCATTTCATTTCGGTCGCCGGGCGGGTGAAAATTCCAACGCCGCCGTCTTCGGTAAACTTCTGGGCGGCCTTCCAGGTGCTGGCGGCATAATCCGCCCCGTTGTAAAGCGACCCAATGCCGTTCGTGCCAATCAGGTCCGGCGAAAATCCCTCGATTGCATCATTGTCCAGAACCAGTCCGGGCGCGACGACGAGAAAGTCATACGCGATTGTCTGGCCGCCTGAGGTGGTGACGGTCCGGGCTTCAGGATCGATGCCGGCAGCGGCCTCGTTGATGTAGCTGATCCCCTTGGGCAACCAGTCGGTGGTCTTGCTCTGGGTGTAGGAGGCTGGTTTCAGCCCGGCGGCCACAAGTGTCAGTCCGGGCTGATAAAGGTGCTCCTTGCTGGCGTCGAGAATGGTGATGGCAGCGCCGTCGAGCCGGTCGACCAACCGGTTGACCAGTGCCGTGCCGGCTGCACCTGCTCCGATGATCACCACGCGCGCGGACGTCTTGACCGGCGCAGCTCCAGCGGGACCGCTGATGGCGGCAGCGGCTATTCCGCTTGCGGCGAGGCCCAGAAACATGCGTCTCGATGTTGCAAAGTCTGAATCGGTCATTCTGGGTATCCTCCAAAACATATTCCGCATTGATGTCACAGGTTTCTGCGCTGCGGGTTGATCTGGGTCAAAATGCATTCGTATATCCAAATTCTTTTATAGACGTCTCGATTTGCCGACACGAAAAAGGGCGCCGCAATGGTGCGGCGCCCTTCAAACTCAGGGTAATCAATGGCAGATGATTTAGCGCTGTGCGCCGCCCTTCCGGCCGTGTTCGCCTTGATCATTTATAATGCGACTGTCTTCCTGCAGTTCCAGCCACATTGCGTTGACGACGGCGAACATTGCGGCCAGCGGAAGACCGAGCAACCAGGCGAAATACCACATATCTTGATCCTCCTGATCAGTAGACGGAGTGAGAGTTGTCGGAGACATCGGCCTCGGTGACCTTGCCCCACAGCACTTTGTAGACCCATGCCGTGTAGGCCAGGATCAGCGGCATGAAGATTGCAGTCGACACCAGCATGACGAACAGGGTCAGGTGGGACGATGAGCTGTTCCAGACCGTCAGCGACGAGCGCGGATCGGACGAGGACGGCATGATGAACGGGAACATGGTGAGCCCGACAGACGAGATCACGCCGAGGATTGCCATCTTGGAGAACAGCAGTGTCGAGACTTCACGTCCGGCTCGCAGACCGGCAAATGTCAGCAGGCCACCGACGATGCCCATAATCGGAGCAATGGCGATCCATGGACGATCCGCATAGGAGGTCAGCCAGCTCGCAGTCTTTTCAACCTCGAAATGCAGCGGATTGGACGGGCCACCCGTCACATAGTCACCAACAATGCGATAACCGTCGATGCCCACAGCCAGCCACACACCAGCCAGCACGTAAGCTGCAATGGCGACCAGGGCCGCGGTGGAACCAAAACGGCGGGCCCGGTCACGAACAGTGCCTTCGGCCTTCAGCGTCAGCCAGGCACCGCCATGCATGACCAGCATGGACAGCGATACCACGCCAGCCAGCAGGGAGAATGGATCCAGCAGGCCGATGAACTTTGTGTACCAAGCCCCCTCGTAGATGGTGTGCAAATCATCGGTGAAATGGAACGGCACGCCCTGGATCACGTTGCCGACGGCGACGCCGAACAGCAGGGCCGGGATCGCGCCACTGGCAAACAAGGCCCAGTCCCACGACGTCCGCCAGCGTACATCATCGCGCTTTGAGCGGTACTTGAAGGCCACGGGCCGCACGATGAACGCCGCCAGGATCACGAACATCGCCAGATAGAATCCGGAAAACGAGACCGCGTAAAGCGGTGGCCAGGCGGCGAAGATCGCACCACCGCCGAGAATGAACCAGACCTGGTTGCCTTCCCAGACCGGGCCCACGGTGTTGATCGCCACGCGGCGCTCGACATCGGTTTTGGCGACGAAGGGCAGCAACGCGCCGACGCCCATGTCGAAGCCGTCGGTCAGGGCGAAGCCGATCAGCAGCACGCCGAGCAGGCCCCACCAGATCACGCGCAAGATGTCATAGTCGATAAGAGTGTGCAGAATCATGGTTCTTACTCCGCTGGCATGGCGATGGCGTCGGCATTCTGCCGGCCGGCCAGCCGTTCATTGTGTCTGATCACCCAGGCGTCGGTTTCCTCGACATCCTGGTAGGGACCCTTGCGGATGTATTTCAGCATCAGTCCCATCTCGATGACGAAGAGCACGGTGTAGAAGATGACAAAGCCTGCAAGCGTCATCGCCACCTCGGTCATTGACAGCGCCGAGACCGACATGGCTGTCGGCAAGACGCCGTCCACCGTCCAGGGCTGCCGGCCATATTCGGCGACGAACCAGCCCAGTTCGGCGGCAATCCAGGGGGTCGGGATCATCCAGACGGCCAGATGCAGGGCCGGGCGTGGAAAGTTCATGCGCTTGAAAGAGGCGCGGTAGAAGAAATAGGCCATCGTTGCGATGAAACCGAAACCCAGAGCCACCATGATCCTGAATGCCCAGAACAGCGGCCAAACCCTGGGGATGGTGTCGTTGGCGGCCTGCACGATTTGTTCGGGCGTCGCCTGTCGCGGATCGTCGACATATTTGCGCAACAAGAATGCGAAGCCGAGATCTGCGGAATGCGCCTCGAACCTTGCCAGTTCAGCAGGATCGGCGTTGTCGCGCGTTTCACGGATATGCATCAGTGCGTCATAGGCGATGATGCCCGAGCGGATGCGGGTTTCGGCCTGAGTCTCGAGCTCCTCGATGCCGGGAATGGAGGTGGTCAGCGAGCGGGTGCCGATCAACCCCATCACATAGGGAATGTGGATGGCGTAATGGGTTTCGCGGGCTTCCTGATCGGGAAAGCCGAAGGCGGTAAATGCTGCCGGAGCCGGCTCGGTTTCCCACATGCCTTCGATGGCCGCGAGTTTCATCTTCTGGCTGTGCGTGGCGCTGTAGCCGGATTCATCACCCAGCAGCACGACCGAGAATGCGGAAGCCAGTCCGAAAGCCGCGGCGACCGTGATTGACCGCCGGGCCAGTTCAATATGGCGCCCGCGCAGCAGGTACCAGGCCGAGACGCCGAGCACGAAGACAGAGGCGGTCACGTAACCGGCCGACACGGTGTGCACGAATTTGGCCTGGGCCACTTCATTGAACAGCACCGCATAGAAATCGGTCATTTCCATGCGCATGGTCATCGGGTTGAACTCGGCGCCGACCGGATTCTGCATCCAGCCATTGGCGATCAGGATCCACAGGGCCGAAAAATTCGACCCAATCGCCACCAGCCAAGCCACGGCCAAATGCGCCACCTTGCTCAGCTTGTCCCAGCCAAAGAAGAACAGGCCGACAAAGGTCGCTTCGAGAAAGAACGCCATCAGGCCTTCCATCGCCAGCGGTGCGCCGAAAATGTCGCCGACATAATGGCTGTAGTAACTCCAGTTCATGCCGAACTGGAACTCCATGGTAATGCCCGTGGCCACACCCAGAGCGAAGTTGATGCCGAAAAGCATGCCCCAGAACTTCGTCATCTGCCGCCAGATCGGACGGTTGGTCATCACGTAGACCGTCTCCATGATGGCGACGACGACGGAGAGACCCAGCGTAAGCGGCACGAAGAGGAAGTGATACATAGCCGTCGCGGCAAACTGCAGCCGTGACAACTCGACGATCCCGAATTCCATTTGTTGTGCTCCTTGGAACAGGGGACGCGGAAAAGTCCCCAAATGTATATATGCGAGTTTAGATATACGTAGGCAAACAGGTCAACCTTGATGTGGATCAATTAACTTGCATTGGGGATGTGGCTTTGAGCCGCACACATTCGACTGGCGATATCATTGCGCCCCTCTGCCTGTCTGGTCCAGCCTGAGAACACGGTCAGCCCACCGGGTTTCGACCGTGCGGTGTGATGCGGTCAGGATGGCGGCTTCAGGCAGGTAGGCCCGGATTCCTTCAAGAACAGCCAGCGCCGTGGCCTCGTCCAGCCCTTCGGTCGGCTCATCGAGCAGCAGCAGTTTTGGCCGCCGCAGCAGGCTTCGGGCCAGCACGAGCCTTCGCGTCTCTCCACCCGACAGGCCGGCGCCCATTGGTCCTAACAGGAATTCGAGCCCGCCCCTGGTGCGGATGACGGTGGCCAGCGACACGGCTTCGAGAGCCTGCCAGAGTTCGGTGTCCGTTGCCTCCGGTGCACCAAGCTGCAATGCCTGCCTGATCGTTCCGGCCATCAGGGTGCTGCGTTGCGGCACCAGGGTGAGGACCGCGCGCAATCCGGTCTCGTCCCATTCGGCCAGCGGGACGGACCCAATGAGTATGCGTCCGCTACCGGCTGGCAGAAGCCGGGCGACGATCAGCAGCAAGGTGCTTTTTCCGGATCCGCTGGCGCCGGTGATGGCGAGGCTTTCGCCGGCTGCGAGGCTGATGGAGACATGATCGAGAACCTGCCGTGCTGCATCGGCGCGCCGGAACGAGAGGTCTTCGACCAACAGGTCGGCAGTCTCGCTGGAACGGTTGCCGTGGTGTTGGATTCCGGCCGAAGCGAGATTTTCATTCACCCTTTGCGCGGCAACAGCCATTCGGCCCAGCTCTGCCATCGCCCTGCGCAACGGGGCGATTGTTTCCATCAGCGCCAGCGAAGCGAAGAAGCCTATTGCCGCAAGCGCCGGCGTGATGGTGCCTGCCCGGGTCAGCACCATGCCCAGCGCTAGTGCGCCCGCTGCCACGATTGTTCCTGTCAGCGAGAGGGCAAATCCGGCGCGCCTTTCAACGCGGTCAAGCCTGTCCCTGTCGGTTTGCCGTTGGGCGTCGGTCGCCAGTACGGCCTCTCCGCGTTGTGCCAGCTGCCCATAGACGGCGAGATCGCTTCGTGCCCGGATCAGATCGATGAAACCTGACCGGAACGCCTGGGCTTTGGCTTCCTCGTTGCGAGACGCGTTGGAGGCAGCGCGGGCGGCGAGATACAGCGTGACAGTGGAGGCAGCAAGAAAACCTGCCGCGATCCAGAGCGCGACACGGATGTCCACCAGCCACCAAAGTGCCGCGAATGTCAGCATCTGGGCGGCGAGGCCGGCCGCGACCGGCAGGATCAGCCGTAGCGGCACGCCGTCGAGCGCATCGACATCGGCCATCAGCCGGTTCAGGGCCTGGGGGCCGCGCAACCGGACCAGAAGATCGTGCGGGGCGGAGATGGTGGTGGCCAGCAGCCGTACCCGGATCGATGTCAGCGCCCGGAGCGTTGCGTCGTGGGTCAGCAATCTCTCGCCATAGCGCGCGGCAGTTCGGCCAAGCGCGAGAAACCGCACCATGGCGGAGGGCCTGAATACGTCGAAAACCGCGCCCATGCCCGCCAGTCCTGCCGCCGCAGCGGCGGTGATGAACCATCCGGACAGTCCGAGAAGGGCGATGCCGGCGACCAGCACGGCAAAGCTCAATGCCGCGCCGCGCATCAGCGCGGTTTTCTGATCTGCAAGGATCACCCGGAATATGCGCCACAAGGAACTCATTCCGCGATCATGGTTGGTCCCGCTCATGCGCCCGCCCCGATGCAGATTATCCGGTCCATACGCGCAGCAAGCTCAGGATCATGGGTGGCGACGATCAGGCTGCACCCTTGTGCGGTGAGCGCGCTCAGCCCGGTCATCACCATGCTGGCGGTTTCAGCGTCGAGATCTGCGGTTGGCTCGTCGGCAAGCAGGATATCGGGCCGGGCGAAGACTGCCCGCGCCAGCGTCAACCGACGGGCTTCGCCGCCGGACAGTCCACCGCCGGTTTCCCCCAGCAGTGTCCGGGTTCCGTCAGGCAGCGCCGCGACTACTGGCTCGACTGCCGCGGCGCGCAGGGCTTCGCCGAGATTGCCGGGCTGTCCAAGGCTTATGTTGTCGGCCACGCTGGCGTTGAGGAAATGCGGGGCTTGCGGCATCCAGCCCAGTCGCGCGCGCCAGGCATCTGCGGTTTGGGTGTCAAGCTTCTCTCCGGCCACGGTGACAAGTCCTTCATCCGGCGCAGTCAGACCAGCGAGCAACCGCAGCAGCGTGGTCTTACCTGCGCCCGAGGCCCCCATCAGGGCAACGCTCTCGCCCGGCCGGATCGACATGTCCGGATAGCGGATCACCTTGTCGCCCAAATGCACGGCGACGCCCTGCAGGCTGATTTCGGCCGGTCCGGGGAGTTTCGCGGTTCTCGCGCCTTGGCCAAGCAATGCCGCGGGCGCGCGGTCCCGCCATGCGGCGAGTTCGCCGGCAACGGCCAGCGCCGCCGCCTTGTCATGCCAGGCGGCCGACAAATCCCGCAATGGCTGGTAGAAATCGGGCGCCAGAAGCAGGAGGAAAATTCCTGCAGCGGGGCTCAACGGAGCCGAGTAGCTGCCAAACCCGATGGAGCCGAGCAAGGCAAAGCCGACATAGACTGCCACCATCGCCACACCGATGGCTGAAAACAGTTCCAGCACTGTCGAGGACAGGAAGGCGATCCGCAGCACGTTCATGGTTTTGGCCCTGAGGCTTTCCGCGCCGCTGGCAAAACCGGAGACAACCGCGGGACCGGCATCCAGCAATCTAATGTCGACAAGAGCGGACAGCCGTTCGATCAGCAGGTCGTTGAGCGAGCCGATGTCGGCCATCTGCCGCTGGCTTGCCTCTTTGGCGGCCAGCCCGATCAGCGCCATGAACACCGGGATCAGGGGGCCGGTTACGACAAGCACCAATCCGACCGCCCATGAAAACCCGAAGCCCAGCGCGAGAATGATCAGCGGAACAATCATCACCCGTGCACGTGCCGGGGCATAGCGGGTGATGTAGGGCAGGAGGGTGTCGAGCTTTTCGGTGGCCAGCGCGGCAATGGATCCGGCGCCTCCGGTATCGATTGTCTGCATCTCGCGCCGGACGATTTCCTCTCGCGCCCCGGTCACCACTTTCGTGGCCGCGGTAAACAGCAGTCCCTCGGCGTAATTGGTCAGCAAAGCACGCGCGACACCGAGGCCGATAAAGGCGGCTGCGGAGGTGATCGGGCCGGGGCCGGGGTGCTGACCGAGCAGGCCCGAGATTGCCATTGCCACGATTGCCGCCTGCAGCGGCCAGATCAGCGAAGATGCCGCCGTAAGCATTGAAGCCATGCGAACCTGGCCGCCGGTAGTGCGTATCAATTGATCCAGCGTGCGTTCGTCTGCCTTGAGATCTGCTTCCGGCCGTGAGGACATGTCTGCCTGTAAAGTTGTTTTCAGAATGTGTGTTATCGGTTCTCACTGCGCGAAAGAGTGATCTGAATCAATCCGCGGCGGTTCGGCCTGGTCTATTTTGCGAGGTGATCGATGTCACCGGAACCGCGCCATGCGCCTGACCACCAGAACAAACCTTGCCACTCGTGTTTTGATGTATTGCGCTGTCAATGATGGACAGGTCGTCCGTTCATCCGACATCGCCAAGGCCTGCAATGCGTCGGGCAATCATCTCGGTCATGTCATTCATCAACTCCGGCAGCACGGTTTTGTCGAGACCCTGCGTGGACGCGCGGGCGGGCTGCAGCTTGGCCTCAGGCCGGGCGATATCAGCATCGGCAAAGTCTTCCGCATATTCGAATCCGGCGTTCCCTTCGCGGAGTGCTTTGCCCGTGACCAGAACACCTGTCCGCTGATTTCGGAATGCCGGTTGCGCGGCTTTATCATCCGGGCGGTCGAGGCGTTCTATCATGAACTGGACATGGTCACCCTGGATGATCTTGTGGCTGGCAATTGCGGTCTGGAAACCATTCTCAAGCTTGCACCCGAGAGGCCTGCTGCCTGTTCGGACAAGAACAGCGCCGCCGCCATAATCGCCTGAATTCCCAAGACCTGCTCCAGAGGACACGAAGGTTCTGAAATCGACGGGCCGTCTCTGCTGACGCCGTGGCGTTGGCGGCTTCCGGAAAAATCCTGGCCTGATCGTTTCCCGTGTCGAGTGGCAGCCCTCAATCGCCAAAGCCCCGCCTTGTCCGGTCCATCGGGGCTGTCAAAATCGGCTTTGTGCAAAATATATTTGACATAATGGCATATTGACATACCATTAGTTTCAACTGGCGTTGGAGCGGATATGAAAACGACAAAATCCGGAGATTCGGGCAAGGTTGACGCGGGCAATGAACGCATGTCCGTTCGGCTTGATCCCAATGCCCGCGTGCCGCTTTACCACCAGATCTTCCTGATTCTGCGCAACCGCATCTTCGGAGGCGAGGTTCGTCCGGGGGAACTTGTTCCTGGTGAGCAGGAACTGGCTGCAGAATTCAACGTCTCCCGCATCACCGCCAAGCGCGCGCTCAATGAGCTTGCCAGCGCCGGGCTTGTTGTTCGCGAACGTGGCCGCGGGACCCGCGTGACCCACCGGCCCAAGGCGCCGGCTGTGACCTCGTCCATCGAGGGCTGGCTTGAAAACATCTCGTTGATGGGCATCGCCACGGAAGCCCAGGTGCTTGATTTCGGTTATGTCGCGGCCAGCGAGGACATTGCCCACGCGCTTGAGCTCGACCCTGGCACGGACGTGCAGCATGCCGTGCGCGTGCGCAGTCTCGACGGCGAGCCGATGTCCTATCTGGTGACCTACGTGCCTGCCGATATCGGGCGTCAGTATGATCGCGACGATCTTGATACAAAGCCATTGCTGCTGCTGCTGGAGCTGGCCGGCGTCAAGGTGGCCTCGGCGCGCCAGACCATCTCGGCAACGCTCGCCGATTCAGAAGTTTCCAGTGCCCTGTCGGTTCATGCCGGCACTCCGCTGATCGAAGTCCGCCGCGTCGTTCGCGACAGTGCGGGTCGGCCGGTCGAGTACATCCGGGTGCTGTATCGACCCGACGTCTATCATTTCGAAATGTCCATGAATCGCGTTCGCGAGAGAGAAGGCATGAGATGGGCGACGCAGACCTCGTCACCGGTCCCGGCCGGCGGCGCTGAAACCAATCTAACCGGGGAACACTGATTCGACCCGAAGGTCGACCAAACAGGAGGTGAATGATGGCTGATACGAAGACAACGAAAACCAATTCCGCAGGGGTTCGCCGGCGCGAATTCCTCGCAACCGGTGCGGCAGCGCTTGGCGTTGGCATCACCGGGTTCCCGGCAGTGCTGCGCGCCCAGGCTGCGCCGGTCAAGATCGGCCTGATCCATCCGGTTTCAGGCTTCATCGCGTTCTCCGGCTCGCAGTGCCGCGCCGGTGCCGAGATGGCAATTGCCGACATCAATGCTGCGGGCGGCATCAAGTCGTTGGGCGGCGCCATGCTCGAAGCAATGCTGGCTGACAGCCAGGGCAAGCCGGATATCGGTGCAGCCGAAGTGACCAAGATGACCGAAGCCGGCGTGCACGGCATCGTTGCCGGTTATTCCTCGGCGATTTCGCTGGCGACCTCGCAGGAAGCCGCCAAGACCAACACGCCGCACGTGGTCGATGTCGGGGTGTCGGATTCGATCGTCACCCGTGGCCTCGCCAACACGTTCCGCTTCGGACCCGGCTACGGCAAGGTTGCGCAGATGGCTGTCGCCAACCTCGACACCATCAACAAGGCTGCCGGCTCACCGGCCAAGACCGCGATGATCGTTCACGAGGAATCGCTGTTCGGAACGGGTACCGCAGAGCTTCTGTCCAAGCAGCTTCCGGGCATCGGCATCGAAGTGGTTGATGTGATCAAGCACGCCAACCCGACGCGTGACTTCACCAACATCGCGCTGCAGATCAAGTCGAAGAAGCCTGACCTGATCATTCCTGCCAACTACTACAATGAGTATGTGCTTCTGGCCCGTACCCTGCGCCAGCAGAAGATCGAGGCCATGGGCATCTATTCGGTGCTTGGCGGAGCTGCTTCCAACCTTCAGTTCGTCAATGAATTCCCGGAAGCGGCCGAGCTGATCATGGATTGCAATCACTGGTACAATCCGAACTCGGATGTTGCGCTGGAACGCCGCAAGGCGGCCGAGGCCAAGGGGCTGGTCTACACTTACGAAGTGTTCCTGGCCTACAATGCCGTGGCCTTCCTTGCCGACGCCATCGAGCGTGCAGGGTCGACGGATCACGATGCTGTCAATGCAGCGCTGGCGTCCTCGACATGGGACAATCACGGCATGCCTTACGGTCCGACCAAGATGGTCAACGGCCAGAACGAGGGTGCCCAGCCCGTCAACACACAGGTTCAGAAGGGCGCCATCGAGGTGATCTATCCGGAAGAGTTCGCGTCTGCCGAAACCGTCTTCCCGATGAACATGTAGGCTTCTCGACCGACATCGACGGGCCGGGCGCACGCCGCCCGGCCTGCAATTTCCCTTCGTGATCGCAGGCCAGCATGCCAGACAGCGCAATCATCATTCCATCGGTTCTCAACGGGCTGACCACCGGCGGGCTCTATGCCCTGGTGGCACTCGGTCTGACACTGATCTACGGCGTTCTGCACATCATCAATTTCGCCCATGGGGCGCTGCTGATGCTCGGGCTGTATGCCGTGTATTTCCTCAATGCGCAGTTCGGGATTGATCCCTATGTGGCGTTGCTGATCGTGCCTCCGGCGATGTTTGTGCTGGGGTACGGATTGCAGCGCGGGATCATCGGCCGGGCCAGCCACGGCAGGGACGAAAACATACTTCTGGTGACGCTCGGACTTTCGATCATCGTTGAAAACCTGTCGCTGTTTTTCTTCCGGTCCGACACACGGACCGTGGACACACCCTATTCCTTCGACGTGGTCGAGATATTCGGGGCCTTCCTGCCCTATCCCAAAGTGGTGGCCTTCATCGGTGCGCTGGTGACGGCCGGGTTGCTCTGGCTGCTGATGAGCCGGACCGATCTCGGCCGTGCCATCCGTGCGCTGGCCAAGGAGCGCAAGGGCGCGCAACTGGTCGGTATCAACGCAGACCATGTGTTCGCCATGAGCTTCGGGCTCGGCGTTGCCTGTCTTGGCGTTGCGGCCTGCCTGTTGCTGCCGAGCTATTATGTCAATCCGCAGGTTGGTGGCGGCTTTGTCCTGATCGCCTTCACCATCGTCGTCCTTGGCGGCATGGGATCATTTGTCGGCGCACTGATCGGCGGGCTGATCGTCGGTGTGGTGGAAGCGCTGGGCGGATTGTTTCTGGGCGAAAGCCTCGGGCAGATCGGGATTTTCCTGATCTTTATCCTGGTGCTGATTTTCCGGCCGACCGGCCTGTTTGGAGCCAAGGCATGAAGACCGACACAAAATTGCTGATGCTGATCGTGGTCTTTGGCCTGATTGGCTTTGCGCCTTTGCTGATCACGCAGGAATCGCTGCTCAACATCGTCATCATGACACTCTACGCGGCCTTGCTGGGGCAGGCATGGAACATCCTGGGCGGCTACGGCGGACAGGTCTCGTTCGGCCATGCGGCCTATTTCGGTACAGGAGCCTATACGGTGGCGGTGCTGCAGGTGCAGTTCGGGATCAATCCATGGATCGGCCTGGCTGTTGGCGGTTTCGCCGCCGCCGCAGTCGGGGCCTTCATCGGATTCTGCACGTTCCGCTATGGAATGCGTGGATCGTATTTCGCGCTGGTGACGCTCGCCTTCGCCGAAGTGTTGCGGATCCTTTCAAACTCGGTCGATTTCACCGGCGCCGGGGTGGGACTGTTGATCCCGCTTGAGCGGAGTGCGGCCAATTTCCAGTTTCTGACCAAGGATGGTTTCTTCTGGGTGATCTGGGCAATGACATTCGCCGCATTCCTGACGGTGTGGAAGATCGGCAATTCGCGCTTCGGCGCGCAGCTGATGGCGGTGCGGGACAATGAAGATGCTGCGCGGGCGCTCGGCGTCGACGCCTTCCGGGTGAAGATGGGGGCGATCATGTTGTCAGGATTCTTTGCCGGTCTGGCCGGCGTTTTCTACGCCCAATATTTTCTCTATCTCGATCCGCACATTGCCTATGGCGCGGCGATTTCGGTGGAAAGCCTGCTGGTTCCGATCATCGGCGGCATGGGAACGTTGTTCGGCCCGTTGCTTGGGGCTGCCTTCCTGCACGGATTGTCTGAGCTTTCGCGGGCGGTGATCGGCGACGCGCCAGGGATCAGCCTCGTGCTGTATGGCGTGCTGCTGGTGATCATGGTGCTGTTCGTGCCGCGCGGGCTTGCCGGACTGATGTCGCATCTGCGCAGCGGAAAGCCGGGCCAATCCCGGACCGAGGGGAGCAAGGGCCATGCTTGAGATCAGCGGATTGTGCAAGAGCTTTGGCGGATTGCAGGCATCGCAATCGGTGACGCTGACCGTGCCGCAAGGCGGCATCACCTCGCTGATCGGCCCCAATGGTGCGGGCAAGACCACGCTGTTTGCGCTGATCACCGGCTTTCACACGCCGGATTCCGGATCGGTCCGGTTTCTCGGCGAAGACATCACGGGCTTGCCGCCCGAGGCGATCGCGAAGCGGGGCATGATCCGCACGTTCCAGACGGTGCAGCCGTTTGCCGGGCAGACGGTGCGGGAAAACATTGCCGTGGGCGCGCATCTGAAAATCCGGAACCGCGCCGATGCCCTGGCCAAGGCCGAGGCGGTGGCGCAGCAGGTCGGTCTCGATGACCGGCTCGACATGGATGCAGGCTCGCTGACCGTTGCCGGGCGCAAGCGCCTTGAAGTGGCGCGGGCGCTGGCGACCGATCCGAAGCTGATCCTGTTTGACGAGGTTCTGGCCGGGCTTAACCCGTCTGAAATCCGCGATGTGATCCCGGTCATCAACACCATCCGCGATGCCGGCGTGACCATCCTGCTGATCGAGCACGTGATGCAGGCGGTGATGAGTCTCTCGGATTACACCTGGGTGCTGAACCAGGGTGCAATTATCGCGGAGGGGCCGCCGCGGGAGGTTGTCTCCGATCCTCACGTCATCGAAGCCTATCTCGGCAAGGGAATGGCCGAACGTATCGCCAAGCGGGAGGCAGCCAATGCTTGAGGTCAGCAATCTGCGTGCCGGCTATGGTGCGGTCGAGGTGCTGCGCGGCATCGACCTTTCGATCAGCAAGGGCGAAATCGTTACGCTGCTTGGCTCCAACGGTGTCGGCAAGACCACGTTTTCTGCGGTTGTCTCCGGACTGATGCCGGCGTGGAGCGGCACAATCACTTTCGGAGGCAAGCCGATTGCAGGCCTGTCGCCTCAGGCAATTGTCGATGAAGGGCTGATCCAGGTTCCCGAAGGCAGGCACGTGTTTCCCAACCTGACAGTGCGGGAAAATCTCGAGCTCGGCAGTTACCGACGCGGCCGGGCCAACAGGTCGAAGAATATCGAGCATGTGGCGCATATCTTTCCGCGTCTGAAAGAACGGTTCTCACAGAATGCCGGCACCTTGTCGGGCGGCGAGCAGCAGATGCTGGCCATCGGCCGCGGCATGATGGCCGAACCTTTGCTGCTCATTCTCGACGAGCCCTCGATCGGGCTGTCGCCCTTGCTGGTCGAGGAGATGTTCTCGCTGATCAAGCAGCTCAACACCGATGGGCTGACGATCCTGCTGGTCGAGCAGAACGTGCTGCAATCCATGGAAATCGCCGACCGTGCCTTCGTGATGGAGAACGGCGAGATCAAGCTGTCGGGCGTTCCGGCCGACCTGATGGATGACCCGGAATTGCAGCGTTCCTACCTGGGGCTGGCATGATGGCATCGACGTTGGCTCAAAAGATCATTGCACGCGCCGCTGGGCTGGAAACGGTCCGCCTTGGCGAAGTGGTGACGGCCAAGGTCGATCTTGCCATGATCCACGATTCAGGTGGTCCGCGCCGGGTCGAGCCGATCCTGCAGGACCTCGGCGTCGGTTTGTTCGACGCCTCCAAAGTGGTGCTGATTTCCGATCATTTCGTGCCGGGTGACACGGATGAAGGCGCGCATATTCTCGAGCTGACCCGGCGTTGGGCCAAGCAGCGCAAGGTCACCTTCCATGATGGCGAAGGCATCTGCCATGTGGTGCTGCCGGAGCGCGGACATCTGAAGCCGGGGATGCTGGTTGTCGGCGGTGACAGCCATTCGCCGACGGGCGGTGCTTTCGGGGCCTATATGTTCGGCATCGGCGCCACCGAGATGGCGGGTGTTCTGGCCACCGGCGAGATCTGGCTCAAGGTTCCCGGCACCATCCTGATCGAATGGCAGGGGCGGCTGTCGCCGGGTGTGCTTGCCAAGGATATGATGCTGGCGCTGTGCGGACAGCTCGGCATGGATGGCGGGCAATACCAGGCGGTGGAATACACAGGCGAGGCGATTGCGGCGCTGTCGATGCAGGAGCGGATGACACTGTCCAACATGGCGGCCGAACTTGGCGGTCAGGTGGGGCTGATCGCGCCGGATGTGACCACCGAGGCCTATCTCGAAAGTGTCGGCGGCTCGGCCGGTGACTGGCGCGGGCTGGTGACCGATCCGGGCGCGGAGCTCGCCGCCCATCATGTCTTTGATGCAACGGCACTGGAGCCGCAGGTTGCCGCTCCGCATTCGCCGGCCAATGCGATGCCGGTGACTGACGCACCCGACACAGGTTTTGACGTCGCCTATATCGGGGCCTGCACAGGGGCCAAGTATGAAGATCTCAAGGGCGCCGCCGCGATCCTGCGTGGCCGCAAGCTGGCTCCGGGCATTGTGCTCAAGGTCGCGCCGGCATCTATGCGGGATCAGCAGCGCGCCGCAGACGAGGGCATCATGGCGGTCTTCGAGGATGCCGGTGCGCAGATCCTTCCCAATGCCTGCGGGATTTGTGCCGGCTATGGCACCGACCGGCTGGGCGAGAATGTGACCTGCATTTCGTCAACCGCGCGCAATTTCCAGGGCCGAATGGGCGCGGCATCTTCGAAGGTCTGGCTGGCATCGCCGCTGACCGTTGCCGCGTCGGCGATCACGGGGCGCATTGCCGACCCAAGAGAATTTCTTGATGGCGGGGAGGGTGCGGCATGAGCGGGCGAATTTTCCTTCTCGGCGACGATATCGACACCGACCAGCTGGCACCGGGCAAATACATGAAGGGCGGTCTCGACATGCTCGCCGCCCATTGCCTGGAATCGGCGCGGCCTGATTTTGCCGGGGCCGTAAAACCCGGTGACGTGATCGTGGCCGGCAAGAATTTCGGCATGGGCTCGTCACGTGAACAGGCGGCGGAAGCCCTGGAGCATCTGGGCCTTGCCGGTGTCGTGGCCAAATCCTTTGCCGGGATTTTCTATCGCAATGCGCTCAATCTCGGCCTGCCGGTGCTGGTGGCGGGTGATCTGGCCGGAGTTGCCGATGGTGACCGGGCTGTCCTTGACGCAGTGGCGGGCGAACTTCGACTGACAAACAAAAACCAGACTGTCCGGCTCGAGCCGTTGCCGGACAATCTCAAACCGATGCTCGCAGATGGCGGGCTGGTGCCGCACTTGAAAAAGCGTTTCGCGGCGGAACGCGCAAAGGAGGCAGGCGCATGAGCCTGAAACAACGGCTGGGCCAGGCAGAAATCCTGCTTGCACCCGGTGTCTACGACGCCCTGACCGGACTGATCGCCGAACAATCGGGTGCGGAGGCGGTGTATCTGTCGGGCGCATCGATCGCTTACACACGTTTCGGACGGCCCGATATCGGGCTGGTCTCGATGAGCGAAGTCGCCGACACCATCGCGGCGTTGCGCGACCGGATCTCGCTGCCGATCATCGTTGATGCCGACAATGGTTTTGGCAACGCGCTCAACGTGCAGCGCACGGTGCGGGTGTTCGAACGCATGGGTGCCAATGCGCTGCAGCTTGAAGACCAGACCATGCCCAAGCGCTGTGGCCATCTCGATGGCAAGTCGCTGATCTCAAAGGGCGAGATGGCCGGCAAGATCCGGGCTGCCTGCGATGCCCGGCAGTCGGACGAAACGCTGGTGATCGGCCGCACCGATGCCATCGCAGTCGAAGGCTTTGATGCGGCGATGGACCGGGCGGAGTCCTATGTCGAGGCCGGTGCGGACATGTTGTTCATCGAGGCACCGCAATCGATGGAAGAGATCCATCAGATTGTGAAACGCTTCGGCGGGCGGGTGCCGTTGATGGCCAACATGGTCGAGGGCGGCAAGACGCCGATCATCAATGCGTCCGGCTTGCAGGAACTCGGTTTCAGCTTCGTCATATTCCCGGGCGGAATCGTGCGCGCCATCGCGGCCACCGCGCGGGACTATTACGCCAATCTCGCTGCGTCGGGTTCCAATGAAGCTTTCCGCAACCGCATGTTCGATTTCGCAGGGCTCAATGGCGTTATCGGCACCGATGATCTGCTTGCGAGCGGCAAGCGCTACGATGGAGACACCGAATAATGACGATTGATCCGGTCACGCTGGCCATCCTGAAGGGCCGCCTGGAACAGATCGCCGACGAAATGGACGCGACGCTGTTCCGTTCCGCGTTCAACCCGATCATTGCCGAGGCGCATGACGCTTCGCACGGTATCTATGATGCGAAGACCGGCGACACGCTGGTGCAGGGGAAATCCGGTCTGCCGATTTTCGTCGGCGTGATGGCGTTTGCGGTGAAGGCGGTGATCGACAAGGCGGCGAAACAGGGTGGCGTGCACGAGGGAGACGTCTGGATCTTCAACGATCCCTATGATGGCGGCACGCATCTGTCGGACTTCCGGCTGGTCAAACCGGTGTTCCGCGATGGCGAAGTGTTCTGCTACCTGGCGTCGGTCGGGCATTGGCACGATGTTGGCGGCAATGTGCCGGGCAACTACAATCCTGCCGCCACCGAGTGTTTCCAGGAAGGCATGCTGATCCCGCCGGTCAAGCTCTATGATCGCGGCGAGTTCCGGCAGGACATTGTCGATATCCTGTCGTCCAATTCGAGACTGCCGCTCTCGCTCTACGGCGATCTCAATGGTCAGATCAATGCGCTGCAACTTGGTGAAAAGCGCATGAATGCCCTGCTCGACGAGTATGGCGACGCCAAGGTGGCCGTCTGCATGGACGAGCTGACGGCGCGTGCGGCGCAGATGATGCGGGCGCAGATTTCCAATCTTCCCTCGGGCACGGTCTCGGCGGAGGATTTTCTCGACAATGACGGTATCAATGACGAGCCGCTGAAGATCGCGCTCGACCTGATCATCGACGGCGACAAGATGGTGATGGATTTTTCGCGTTCGTCGCCAGCCTGCGCCGGTCCGGTCAACATCTCGCGGGCGACGACGATTGCCGCCTGTTATGTGGCGTTGAAGCACATCTTTGGTGACGTGCCGGCCAATGCCGGGGTGCTCGAACCGGTCGAATTCCGCATTGATGAGGATTCGCTGCTGTCTGTTCGCGCGCCCAAACCTGTCGGCGGTTATACCGAGACGATCCTGCGATTGATCGACGTGGTGTTTCAGGCAGTGGCGCAGATCGCGCCGGAACCGGCGATGGCCTGCGCCTACGGCACCATCAATGCGCTGTCGCTGGCCGGGCACCGCGGCAATGGCCAGCGCTGGGTGATGTTCTCGTTCTTCGGCGGCGGCCACGGTGCGCATGGGGCCGGCGATGGTCTCAACCACGGCAATGCACCGATTTCCACCGCGACGATCCCGCCGCTGGAAATTCTCGAGGCGGCCTATCCGGTGCGGTTTACACAGTGGGCGCTTCGACCCGATTCAGGTGGCGCGGGTGAATTCCGCGGCGGGCTTGGCGCTGTTTATGAAATCGAGCTGCTGGAGAAACAGGCCGATGTCTTCCTGTTTGGCGAGCGAGGCAGGTTTCCACCACCCGGTGTGGTTGGCGGCGGGGCAGGTGCCTTGAATACATTCCATTACCAGCAAGCGGATGGCGACCATGAGCCACCGATGGCCTCGAAAATTGTCGGTGTCCACATCGACCGTGGCCAGAAGCTGCGGCTGGAGACACCGGGCGGTGGCGGTTATGGCCGAGCCTTTGACCGGAACCCTGAAAGCGTCGCGCGCGATCTGCGGCTGGGCTACATCACGGCTGAGCACACCGAGGCCGATTATGGCGTCGTTATCGGACCTGATGGGTCCGTCGATGAAGCTGCCACACGAGATCTGCGCGCCCGGGAGACAGCCCAATGACACGACCAGCCTATGTAATCGGCGTCGACGTCGGCGGCACCTTCACCGATGTCTTCATTCTGGACGAAAGCAACGGCCAGGTGTTCACCGCCAAGGTGCCGTCCACCCGCGGCGACCAGTCGAAAGGTTTCGTCGAAGGCATTGCCAGCAAGGTGGAAGATTTCGCCGACATTTCCACCGTCGTGCACGGCACGACGGTCGGCACCAACGCGCTGCTGGAACGCAAGGGTGCGCGCACCGGCATCATCACCACCGAAGGCTTTCGCGATGTGCTGGAGATGCGCCGCCGCGACCGGCCGACGACCTGGGGCCTGAAAGGATCCTTCACCCCAGTGGTGGAGCGGCCCGACCGGGTCGAGGTCAGCGAGCGGGTGCTGTCTGACGGTACCGTACTTGAGGGCGTGGACGAGGTGCAGGTCAAGGCTCGCGCAAAAGAGCTGGCCGATGCCGGCTGCGAGGCGGTCTGTGTGTTCTTCATCAATGGCTATGCCAACAATGACAATGAAAAGCGGGCGGTCGAAGCCGTGCGCTCGGTCTGGCCCAATGCCTATGTCACGGCGGCAACGGAAATCCTGCCCGAGATCCGCGAATTCGAACGGCTATCGACAGCGACGCTGAACGCCTATCTTCAGCCGGTTGTTTCCTCCTATCTCGACAAGCTGGAAAAGGGGCTTGAGGCCAAGGGCTTTGGCGGCGACATCCTGATCGTGCAGTCGAACGGGGGCGTGATGTCGATCGACATGGCCAAGCGTTATCCGGTGAAGACCGCGCTCTCGGGCCCGGCGGCCGGTGTCATCGCTGCCACCGCGATTGCCAAAGCCGCAGGTTTTGACAACATCATCACCTGTGACATGGGCGGCACCTCGTTCGATGTGTCTTTGGTCGCCAACAATGAAGCAGCGCTCGCGGCCCAGACGGCGATCGATTTCGGCATGGTGGTGCGCACGCCGATGATCGAGATCACCACGATCGGCGCCGGTGGCGGATCGATTGCCTCGCTCGACAAGGGCGGGCTGTTGCAGGTCGGTCCGGAATCGGCTGGCTCGGATCCGGGCCCTGTCTGCTACGGGCTCGGCAATGACCGGCCAACGGTTACCGACGCCAATGTCGTGCTCGGCCGTATCAACCCCGACCGACCGATTGGCGGCAAGCTCAACCGGCTTGACGTCGAAGCAGCGCGGCAGGCGATCGATACGCATCTGGCCACACCACTCGGGCTTTCCATCGAGCAGGCGGCGGAAGCAATCCTGCAGCTTGCCAATGCCAAGATGGCCGGTGCGATCCGCCTGGTCTCGATCGAGAAAGGCCACGATCCGGCGAAGTTCTCGGCGATGCCGTTTGGCGGCGGCGGAGCGCTGCACACCGGCGCCTTGATCAAGGAAGTCGGTCTTGCCTCGGCGCTGGTTCCACGGTTTCCGGGCGTCACCTCGGCACTCGGCTGCGTCGTGGCCGACATGCGGCACGACCGGGTACAGACGGTCAACCGGCTGCTCGACCAGATTGATGCCACAGAGCTTGGTGCCGAGATGATCCGCGTTGGTGACGAAACCGAAGCGTTGCTTGAAGGCGCCGGTGTTGCGTTTGCCCGCATCGACCGGGTGGTCGAACTCGACATGCTATATCTCGGCCAAACCCACACGGTGAATGTTGCGATAGATATCCCTGAAACCGGATTGACGGCGCAAGGTATCCGCGAAGCCTTTGAAACCGCCTATCGCGAAGCCTATGGCCGGCTTCTCGACGGTATTCCGATGCGGGTGATGAATTACCGGATAGCAGTGATCGGCCGTCGGCCGAAGCTGGACATGGCGGTGTTTGCTCCGGTCGACGGCAAATCTGCCGATGCCTGCCGGATCGGAACACGCCGGGTGTTTGCCGATGGCACATGGCACGAGGCGGGCGTCTATGAGCGCCTGCAGCTGGCTGTCGGCGCGACCATTGCCGGGCCGGCGTTGCTGGAGCAGGCCGATACCACCATCTTTGTCGATCCGGGTCTCGATGCCGTGGTCGATGCATTCGGCAATCTTGTGATCACCCCGGGAGTCTAGATCATGGCAACTCATCCTCTCGATCCGGCGCGTACCGGCCTGTTGATCGTTGATCTTCAGAACGACTTTCTGCATCCCGACGGGGCTTACGCGCGCGGCGGGCAGAAGAGTGCCGATATTGCTGCACTGCCTGAACGGGTGTTGCCGGTTGCCAACGCGCTTCGGCAAAAAGGCGGATGGATTGTCTCGACGCAATTCACGCTGGTGCCGGGGAAGGGTGGGGAGCCATTCATCTCGCCGCACCTCAAGCAGATCCGCCCGTTTCTGACCAAAGGTGATTTCGCGCCGGGAAGCTGGGGGCATTCGCTGGTGGACGAATTGCAGCCGGCTGATCTGTCGGTGGAGAAAGTCGCCTATTCGGCGTTTTACATGACGCGGCTTGAATGGGTGTTGCGCAAGGCCGGAATCGACACGCTGATGGTCTGCGGCATTGTTACCAATGGCGGCGTTGCCTCGACCGTGCGCGACGCGCATGTGCGGGATTTTTCGACTTTCGTGCTCAGCGATGGCTGCGCGGCGTTCTCGGCCGAAACGCATGAACGCGCCATCGGTGACCTGTCGACTGTGGCAAAGACCATGACCTGCAGCGAAGCAGCAGAGCTGATTGCGGGTGCCTGAGATGAACGGCGGCCGGATATCGCGGGAGATCCCCGAAAGCATTGATGCCGCAATCGATGTCGTCGTCATCGGCGCGGGGGCCTGTGGTCTGGTTGCAGCCTTGCGGGCCCGGGCTGCGGGCAGCGAGGTCATCGTGCTTGAACGTGATGCCTCACCCTCCGGGTCCACGTCGATGTCATCGGGTTTCGTGCCCGCGCCAGGCACCCGGTTCCAGAAGGAAATCGGCGTTACAGATGACACGCCGGAGCGTTTTGCGGCCGACATTCTTGCCAAATCCAAAGGCAAGTCGGATGCCGCTCTCGCGCGGCTTGCCAGTGTCAGCATCGGCCCGGCGCTCGAATGGCTGGCTGATGCGCACGGACTGGAATGGATCGTGCTGGATGATTTCCTCTATCCCGGCCATTCGCGGCACCGGATGCATGCGGTGCCGGAAAAGACCGGCGTGGCGCTGGAGGCCCGGCTGCTCAGTGCGGTCGAGGCGGCGGAGATCCCGGTTGTCACCGAAGCGCATGTCACCCGGCTTTATGCAGACGGACATGACCGGATTTCAGCAGTCGAGATCACCCGTCCTGATGGCGCAACGGAGGTTCTGGGCTGCAAGGTACTGGTGCTGGCCTGCAACGGTTTTGGCGGCAACCGCGCGCTGGTGAGGCAGCATATTCCTGAAATTGCTGACGGTCTCTATTACGGTCACGAAGGCAATACCGGGGATGCGCTGACCTGGGGCGAAGCTCTGGGCGCACGGATAAGGCACCTGTCCGGCTATCAGGGCCACGGCTCGCTGGCGCATCCGCATGGCATCCTGATTTCCTGGGCGCTGATGATGGAAGGCGGTATCCAGGTCAACAGCGAGGGCCTGCGCTTTTCCAACGAGCACGGCGGCTATTCGGAACAGGCGGTCAACGTGCTGGCGCAACCGGGTGGTATCGCCTGGAACATCTATGATGCGCGGCTGCATGATTTCGCCCAGAACTTCCCGGACTATCGGGAGGCAATGACAGTGGGCGCAATCCGCGAGGCTGCCGATGTGAGCGCGCTTGCCCGTGTGACCGGATTGCCAGGGGCCGCATTGGCGCGGACGCTTTCCGAAGCGGCGCTCTATCAATCCGGCCAGGCCACCGATCCGTTTGGCCGCGATTTCACCGGCAAGCCGGCTTTGGCCGCGCCGTATTACGCCGTGAAGGTGACGGGGGCGCTGTTTCACACCCAGGGTGGCTTGATGATTGATGATCAGGCACGTGTGCTGCGTGAAAATGGCAGCCCGTTTGCCAATCTGTTCGCAGGCGGCGGCGCAGCCTGCGGAGTGTCCGGCCCGGATGTTTCCGGCTATCTCTCCGGAAACGGGCTGCTGACGGCCATTGGCTTCGGCTCCGTCGCCGGCGCTTCTGCGGGGAGTTTGGCAAGGTTAGCCCCGCCGCGTTGATGTCGCTGCATCCAAGGACTCCAATGCCCCGTAAGGTCCAGCGAAGAATCAGCCATCCGGTTTCAGGTTTCACTTGCTCACCATAGGGCTCTCGACTAGAAAGTGCCCATGCCAGTTCCCGCCTCTACCGCTCCTGATTTTTTCGCAGCATCGCGCGGGCATGTTCTGGACCCAGCCGATATTCATGCTTTCCTGTCTCATTTTGTAAACCCTGAGCAAATCCGGGGGAAATCAGTGCTGGACGTTGGCTGCCGGCTCGGCGAATTTGTTGTCGGGCTGTCTGAAATGGGCGCAACAGCATTCGGCATCGACATCAGTGCCCAATGCATAGACGAAGCGAAAGTCCTGCATCCAGAGATGGCTGACCGATTTGGCGTCGCTGACGTCAAGGACCTCTCCCACCTTGATGCGGGCTCATTTGACTTCATTATTTGCTCCGGTGTGCTTTGCTATCTAAAGCCCGATGAGTGGGGTGAGGCTCTCAAGCAGATGGGACGGCTGCTCAGCGAGAATGGCCGACTTCTTGTTCTTTTTCAAAAGCCCCGGCCAGCCGCAGTGCGCGCTGTGGTAGCCGTCGCAAACATTATCCCGGCCTGGCTCTATATCAATGTGGTGGCGCCTGTGGCCGCGGCGGTTTTCGCACCCTCTGCCCGGTGGTTGCTCGGCTCGGATCTAACCGCTGAAGCGTTCCGATATCGCGTCCTGCTCTCGCTCAGGGGGCTTCAGTTCGGCTATCCTGACGTGATTGCGGACCAAAGTGTCCCCGTACCGACAAGCCGATATGCTTCTGCAGAAACCTCTGTCGCATTCCTGCTCAATCGCAATGCGATAACGAGCGCTTTCGGGGATCTTCCAGCATGACACCCATTCGCAGGGTGCTGGCGGTCGCGCACGATAATTCGGGGTCAAGGTTGCTTTTCGAGAATGTCTCGAAGGCTTTCCCGGAGATAGAGTTTGGCCTGGCCATCACCGAAGGTCTCTATTACCGCAAGACGGCCCTTCAATCTGTGATGAAGTTGGTCCGCGAAAGCAGTATAATTTTCTGTGCCGTGCGAGCCTTTGACCTGTTTCTGTACAAGATGGGCAGAGACACGCTGGCGAACAAGGTAAAGCGCGATGGCCTTTTTTCATTTCGCACCAGAGATATCAACGACGTCCAATCTGTCGCCTCCGCCAGGGAGTTCGCGCCAGATCTGATCCTTTCCCTCTACACCATGCACATTTACCGGGCCGAGTTTATTGCGATCGCCCCGCTTGGTGGCATCGGCACCCATCCGTCGATCTTCCCTGACTACCGCGGTCTTGAGGTCTTCTTCTGGGCAATGGTGAACAACGAACCGACCATCGGCGTCAGTGTGTTTAAGACCGAGGTCAAAGTGGACAGCGGTAAAGTGCTGAACGAAGCGGTTCTTCCTCTTGACCCGAAACAGCCGATGAACTCGGTCTACCGGATGATTACCGAGAAAGCTGCCGACCTACTGATAAAGTCGATCAGGGAAATCGGAAGCGATAGTGTCACGTATCGCATCCCGGAAGGCGAAGGCCGCTATTTTCCCATGCCGACCAGAGAGGCCGTTTGGAAGTTCATCCGCTTGGGCAAGCGGTTCTTCTAAACCCGAGTATTGCTCTGTGGCGACTAGCTGAACTCAAAACATGACATTTTTGGAAGACCTCCAAGAGCCGGTGTGGTTTGTGTTGGAAACTCGATCTGACCTGAATTCGATAACATCGAAGGGAATTGCCATGGCCCGGAAATATGAATCCTGGCGGCATAGGGCACCGGCAATCCGCGACGGGGCGACGCGACGCGAAACTCTTGATCCCCCAGAC
>NZ_JBBMQQ010000002.1:437500-695434 GCF_038900095.1 Hoeflea sp. AS16
CGGGGAACTGAAACATCTAAGTACCCGTAGGAAAGGACATCAACCGAGACTCCGTCAGTAGCGGCGAGCGAACGCGGACCAGGCCAGTGGCATGGTTAAGTAAAGTGGAACGATCTGGAAAGTTCGGCCGTAGCGGGTGATAGCCCCGTACACGTAATCCTTAATCTTGTCCTAGAGTAAGGCGGGACACGTGAAATCCTGTCTGAACGTGGGGGGACCACCCTCCAAGCCTAAGTACTCGTGCATGACCGATAGCGAACAAGTACCGTGAGGGAAAGGTGAAAAGCACCCCGACAAGGGGAGTGAAATAGTTCCTGAAACCGGATGCCTACAAGCAGTCGGAGGGCGAAAGCCTGACGGCGTACCTTTTGTATAATGGGTCAACGACTTAGTGCATCAAGCAAGCTTAAGCCGATAGGTGTAGGCGCAGCGAAAGCGAGTCTTAATAGGGCGATTAGTTTGTTGCATTAGACCCGAAACCGAGTGATCTAGCCATGAGCAGGTTGAAGGTTGGGTAACACCAACTGGAGGACCGAACCCGCATCTGTTGCAATAGATTGGGATGACTTGTGGTTAGGGGTGAAAGGCCAATCAAACTCGGAGATAGCTGGTTCTCCGCGAAATCTATTTAGGTAGAGCGTCGACCGAATACCCTCGGGGGTAGAGCACTGGATGGGCTATGGGGACTCACCGTCTTACTGATCCTAACCAAACTCCGAATACCGAGGAGTACTAGTCGGCAGACACACGGCGGGTGCTAACGTCCGTCGTGAAGAGGGAAACAACCCTGACCTCCATCTAAGGTCCCTAAGTCATGGCTAAGTGGGAAAGGATGTGAGACTCCCAAAACAACCAGGATGTTGGCTTAGAAGCAGCCATCATTTAAAGAAAGCGTAACAGCTCACTGGTCTAATTAAGGGGTCTTGCGCCGAAAATGTACCGGGGCTAAAGCCATGCACCGAAGCTGAGGATGTGCAGTTTACTGCACGTGGTAGCGGAGCGTTCTGTAAGTCTGTGAAGGGAGACCCGTGAGGGCTCCTGGAGATATCAGAAGTGCGAATGTTGACATGAGTAACGATAAAGGGAGTGAGAGACTCCCTCGCCGAAAGACCAAGGGTTCCTGCTTAAAGTTAATCTGAGCAGGGTGAGCCGGCCCCTAAGGCGAGGCCGAAAGGCGTAGTCGATGGGAACCACGTTAATATTCGTGGGCCTGGTGGTAGTGACGGATCTCGTGTGTTGTCTTTCCTTACTGGATTGGGAAGGCAGCGAAGAGGTTCCAGGAAATAGCTCCACCGTATAGACCGTACCCGAAACCGACACAGGTGGTCAGGTAGAGAATACCAAGGCGCTTGAGAGAACTGCGTTGAAGGAACTCGGCAAATTGCACGCGTAACTTCGGAAGAAGCGTGACCCTTGTTTACGCAAGTAGATGAGGGTGGCACAGACCAGGGGGTAGCGACTGTTTATCAAAAACACAGGGCTCTGCGAAGTCGCAAGACGACGTATAGGGCCTGACGCCTGCCCGGTGCTGGAAGGTTAAGAGGAGAGGTGCAAGCTTTGAATCGAAGCCCCAGTAAACGGCGGCCGTAACTATAACGGTCCTAAGGTAGCGAAATTCCTTGTCGGGTAAGTTCCGACCTGCACGAATGGCGTAACGACTTCCCCGCTGTCTCCAACGCAGACTCAGTGAAATTGAATTCCCCGTGAAGATGCGGGGTTCCTGCGGTCAGACGGAAAGACCCCGTGCACCTTTACTATAGCTTTACACTGGCATTCGCCAAGGCATGTGTAGGATAGGTGGTAGGCTTTGAAGCGTGGGCGCCAGCTCGCGTGGAGCCATCCTTGAAATACCACCCTTATCTTCGTGGATGTCTAACCGCGGCCCGTTATCCGGGTCCGGGACAGTGTATGGTGGGTAGTTTGACTGGGGCGGTCGCCTCCGAAAGAGTAACGGAGGCGCGCGATGGTAGGCTCAGACCGGTCGGAAATCGGTCGTCGAGTGCAATGGCATAAGCCTGCCTGACTGCGAGACTGACAAGTCGAGCAGAGACGAAAGTCGGTCATAGTGATCCGGTGGTCCCGCGTGGAAGGGCCATCGCTCAACGGATAAAAGGTACGCCGGGGATAACAGGCTGATGACCCCCAAGAGTCCATATCGACGGGGTTGTTTGGCACCTCGATGTCGGCTCATCGCATCCTGGGGCTGGAGCAGGTCCCAAGGGTTTGGCTGTTCGCCAATTAAAGCGGTACGTGAGCTGGGTTCAGAACGTCGTGAGACAGTTCGGTCCCTATCTGCCGTGGGTGTAGGAATATTGATAGGATCTGTCCCTAGTACGAGAGGACCGGGATGGACGTATCTCTGGTGGACCTGTTGTCGTGCCAACGGCATAGCAGGGTAGCTATATACGGAATGGATAACCGCTGAAGGCATCTAAGCGGGAAACCAACCTAAAAACGAGTATTCCCTGAGAGTCGTGGAAGACTACCACGTTGATAGGCTGGGTGTGGAAGCGCAGTAATGTGTGAAGCTTACCAGTACTAATAGCTCGATCGGCTTGATTGTTCTCATTGCTCGTGCCCATCAAAACACGATGCGCATCAATGACGTGTTCAAAACCATTAGGATTAGCCATCCGCCAGCTTCTCAATCAACTTGCACATGCAGCCCATGTGCATATGTTGCGCTTTGCCGACCTGGTGGTCATGGCGGGGCGGCTGCACCCGTTCCCATACCGAACACGGCCGTGAAACGCCCCAGCGCCGATGGTACTTCGTCTTAAGACGCGGGAGAGTAGGTCGCTGCCAGGTCTGCAAAGCGCAACACATATCTTCTCATTCTTACGAAAATTGGAACTTCCGCGGGTCGCAGTCGCGGCCCGTTTTTGCTTTTATGCCTTGAGACAATCCTCAAGGCCTGTCGCGGGGTGGAGCAGCCCCCGCCGAACCGCAGAGGCCAAAAACCTCGAGGACCGGCAAACAAAAGACCGGGCTTTGTCCGGAAGCTCAGACTTTATCGCGGGGTGGAGCAGCCCGGTAGCTCGTCAGGCTCATAACCTGAAGGTCGCAGGTTCAAATCCTGCCCCCGCAACCAAATTCCCAAATGACATGCAGACGTCGCAGGCGCAGACGCTTCGCGTCTACTGGCGAGGTTGCGCCTCGCACTATGCGCCATAACCTGAAATCCTCTCGGCGTTTGCTGCGCAATCGCCTGCCGGATCAGCGGGTCGCAGGTTCAAATCCTGCCCCCGCAACCAAATCAAAACATACAGCAATGCATCAACAGCGCCCCCACGGGCGCTGCTTGCGTTTGGAGAGACCGCTATGGGGCCGGCCTGACTGCCGCAGCGGCAATGGACGGGCCGTTCTGCATTGACTTGCCCCTTCTCGGACGATTTAGGACCAAGTACCTGGCGGGTAACGAATGTTTCGTTCTCCAGTGAACCTGGATCGTTTCATCGTCGGCCTCTCCAAATAAGAAGCAGACCAATTTAAATTCGATAGTGTTTCTGCGGAGGAGCAGGTCTGGGTTGATGGCCTTGGCGGGGTCTCTATGGAGCCCCTAGCCGGCCATTGATTTCAATGACGGGATGGTTGTCCATTCTCGACGCGCAAGAAGTGGTGCCAGGCCAGTACGGCTGCGGCGCTGCCGATTCCGATCGCCATGACCAGAGGCGTTTTCCAAAGAACCAGTACTGCGAGCAACAGCCTGAGCCACATTTCAGGTGGTGAAATCCGGCTCTTGTCAAAGCGCGCCAGCGCCGAGGCAACCAGATACAGGCAGAGGGCCAGCCGTGTGAGCAACAGGCCCAGTTGGAGCCAGTCGGTCTGGCCCG
Organism: Hoeflea sp. AS16; assembly: GCF_038900095.1. Lineage (NCBI taxonomy): Bacteria > Pseudomonadati > Pseudomonadota > Alphaproteobacteria > Hyphomicrobiales > Rhizobiaceae > Hoeflea > Hoeflea sp. AS16. The sequence goes on from NZ_JBBMQQ010000002.1 coordinate 441,334, forward strand.
AGTAGCCCTCGATCAGCACCTTCTGGCCCGCAGCATTGGTGATGGTGACGGCCTCTTCGATCAGCAGGATCTCCGGATACCAGGCAAAGATGAAGGGGATCGTGAACATCACGATGCCCACGCGCACGGCGGCCAGTCCGGTGCGCATCGGTTCTCCGCCGGTGATCGAAGCCGCGGCGAAGGCGGCGACGGCAACCGGCGGCGTGATGGCCGAAGCCACGGCAAAATAGAAGACAAACATGTGTGCGGTGAAGAAACTGACGCCCAGATTGGCCAGCAGCGGGCCAAGCAGCAGCGCCACATTGACATAGGCCGGTACCGTCGGCATTCCCATGCCCAGAAGAATTGCGCACAGCATGGCGCAGCCCAGCGCCAGCATCAGGTAAACGCCGCCTGCGATCGGGATCTGCCAGCCAAAGATACTGAGCATGTTGGCCGTTTCCAGCCATGTGGTCACTGCCCGGGTCAATTCGCCGGTCAGGCCGCTTTCATTGAGGAAGGCGGCAATGATCGATACCGCGAACAGCAAAAGGAACAGGCGAGAAATCAGAATTCCGCCTTCCGCGAGCGAAACAAGCACTTTCGACGGTTTCGCGCGGGTTCCGGGGTCGAGGAAAAGCAGGGGGACCAGGGCAGCTACCGCCCACCACCCGGCAGAAACCGCATCTCCGGTTGCATTGACCACGGTCTGCAGCATACCGCTGCGTTCGGTGACGACCCGAACACCGTCCTGCAGCGCAGTTTCAGCGCCCAGCAGCCAACCCAGAGGACCCAGTCCGACAGCATCCTTGTTGCCGAGAAGCAGGAACAGGATGACCAGGATGGGGACAAAGATGATGACCAGGTTGAGCCAGTCCTGCCGGTGCATGACGAGGTCTTCGGGGATCTCTTTCATCGCCACGATCTTGTCCCTCCGAGCCTGGAACATTACCGCGAGAAAGATCGAAAAGAAGAACGCCATGGCAGGCAGAAACGCTGCCGTGATCACCTTGGTGTAAGGCACGGCAGTGAGAGCCACGAGAACAAATGCAGCCACGCCCATCACCGGCGGCATGATCTGCCCGCCCGATGAGGCCGCCGCCTCGACGCCGCCCGCGAAATATTTGCTGAACCCGTTGCGCATCATCATCGGGATGGTCAGCCGCCCGGTGGAGAGCACGTTGGTCACCGGCCCGCCGGTAATGGTGCCGAACAGGGCAGAGGAGACGATTGCCGCATGTGCCGGGCCACCACGCAGGTGACGGGTCAGGCGCACGGCCAGCTTGATCAGGGATGTGCCTCCGGCCGAGGATCCAAACAGGGCTCCCAGGATGACATAGGGAAAGACCTGATTGACGACGATGTCCATGAACCGGCCCATGAACCCGTCGGGCGAGATTAAAATGTTGGTCGCCTTCTGGGTGGCCGCGGCCATCACGTCGCCGCCATCGGCCCCAAGCTTGGTCAGCAGGAAGTTGTTGTCGGAAAGATCAAACACCCAGATCAGCGCTGTGCCGACGGTGTAAAGCACCACCGTACTGGCCACGATGACCAGCGGCAGACCCCAGATGCGCACATTGTAGAGGAAAAACAGCGTGATGATGGTGAACAGCAGCGGCAGGGTCCAGACGCCAAAGCGGGTTTGACATGCGGGCACTTCAGCATCAAACGAGATGCCGGGGATGACGTCGGAGCGGGATGCGGCCTCTGCAATAAGGCGGGCGCGTTCGCCGGTGATCTGATCGATCAGACAGACACTGTCGACCTCGACCAGATAGCCGAAAGCTGCCAGAGAAGCCGCCAGCAAGAGCCCCAGATCCAGAGCCAGACCCAGCCAGGCCAAATGCGGCTTATCCACCTTCCACGCCCTGTAGATGCTGGCATCGAAGACCACGATGGTCATCATCAGCAAGAATACGGGTGGAAAGAAATACTCGGTCGGGAAACCCGACACGCGAAAGTAAGGTTGACCCGTAACACTGCGGGCCCAGTCCTGCAGGCCGGCAATTTCGGGCATGGTGTTGACCATGCCAACCAGTACCAGGATCAGCGCCAAAACCATGGCGATGTAGCGTCCCGTCGAACGGCGCGGCAAGCTTTCAAATGTCACGGCAGGGATCCAGTCGACGGAGAGAACGTCCGGCTCCGGAACGCCACGGAGTTACCCGGGTGTCCCGGAGCCGGACTGAAGCCATTATGGACGCAAGCAGTCAGCGATCTTGTGGCCTGCTGCCTCGTAGGCGCGGATCGCACCAGGATGCATCTTGACCTTCACGACACCGCAAGCGCCCTGGCTGACCCCGTCGACATCACCAAACGTCAAAGCGAGGTTCGGACCGATGGGTGAGCTGGTTTCAAACCGCTCCTGCGCGGCAAGGAAGGCCGTGACGATGTCATACACCAACTGTTCATCCATGCCGGCGGGGACGATTTCACCAAAGGCCGTGGCGTAGCTGTCAAAAGTATCATCATCGGTGACAATGGTGATGTCGTTGCCGGCATAGGCTGCCCTGTATTTTTCAACCGGCATGGAGAACGGTGCGTGCCCGGGGGCTGCGACGATCTGCTGTCCCAACTCGCTCTCCAGAAGGTCCGAGGGGATATCGTAGAGTGTCGTGCCGCCTGCTGCGGCGATCTGGATCTGACGACCGGAGGGCAGGCCGTCAGGCGAGGTCCAGGCGTCAACTCCGCCGCCGGTCACTGTCGAGATGGCGTCGGGCCACGGGGTCTGGACACCCTCATAACCTTCGCCGTCCTTCAGGCCGGCCAGAAGCTGGATCATGGCGCGTCCGGATGTCAGCGCCGCTCCGCGCGGCGGACCATTCCAGATGCGCAGGCCATCGAGCTTGCGGATGTCGTCAATCCTGGCGGAGTTGTAATGGCCGAAAATCTGGTGCGATCCGGCGTGAAAGAAAATCACCCGGATGTTGTTGGCCAGTTCTGCACCCTTTTCCGGTCCGACGCCGCTGAACGGGCCAATCCCGCGGGACAACAGAAACGGAAGGATCAGCGGTGAGGCGGCCATATCAAGCCGCCCCTCGGCGACCGCCTGGACCGAATTGGTCAGCGTCGCACCTTCGGTGATCTGCACCGTCGCCACGCCTGCGCTTTCCAATACGGCAGCAAGGGTGGTGTCGACATAATGCGGTGACGATCCGACACTCGACGTCTCGGAAGTCAGGGTGACCTGCTGCGCGGCAACGCTCAGCGGGGCAAGCGCAAGGGTCGCCCCCAGAAGTGCGGTTCTAATCATGATGTTCCTCCCTGTTGAGCACCCCTCCAAAGGTGCTGCGCCCCTTTTCGCAGGAGCTGTTCGTGAAACGTTACAGATAATATATGACTTGTCACGCATTTTTTTTCAGTGTCTACTTCGGCCATGGGGGAGCGGCAATGAAACAACCGTCGACACGGCAGGCAGAACGGATCAGGCAACGGCGGGTACGCGAACAGCAAAACCTGTTTTCGCGCCTGCCTGCGACCTACGCGGCCTCCCGGCTGCAGGGGCAACGCATCTTGCAGCGGGCGGGCGGACTGTCCGTCGTCGAATGGCGGGTGCTGTGGGATCTGTATGAAGCCGGCCCGATGACGATCCGTGACCTGGCCGAAATTCAGCGCACCGATCATTCGCAACTGAGCCGGGCCTTGCCTGCGATGCAAAAAAAGCAGTTTGTCACCATGACCCGCGACAGCATCGACGGGCGGCAGGTCGTCGTCGCACTGGCAGAGGCGGGACGAATTGCCTATGAAACCGCAGCCCCGATTATGAAGCAGCGGCGTGATGCCTTGAAAGCAGAATTCTCGGCCGAGGAAATCGACACCTTTATCGAGTTTCTGGACCGTTTCGAAAACCTGCTGCGACGCCCCATCGACACGATTGTGAAAAGAGAGCCGACAGAATGACCGATACGCCGAATGTCTTGTGGATCATGGCTGACCAGTTGCGGTTCGATTATCTGAGCTGTTACGGCCACCCGCATCTCCACACCCCGCATATCGATGCATTGGCGGCCCGCGGCGTGCGATTTACCAGGACCTATGTGCAATCGCCTGTCTGCGGCCCGTCGCGGATGTCGGCCTATACCGGACGCTATGTCCGCAGCCATGGCTCGACCTGGAACGGCATGCCCCTGCGTGTCGGAGAGCCGACACTTGGCGACCACCTGCGTGAAGCCGGCGCCCGGGCGGTGCTGGTGGGCAAGACCCATATGATCGCGGATCGCGAGGGCATGGCCTGGCTTGGCATCGATCCGGCCAGCGAAATCGGTGTGCGTGTCTCCGAATGTGGCTTTGAACCGTTCGAGCGCGACGACGGCCTGCACCCCGACAGTGCCCGCCAGCACTGGTCGGCCTATGACGACTATCTGGTCGGCCTTGGATACAAGTCCGACAACCCCTGGGAAGATTTTGCCAATTCCGGCCTGGACCCGGATGGCGAGCTGATGTCGGCCTGGCTGCTGAAGAATTCGCGCCTGCCCGCCAACGTGCCCGAGGAACACTCGGAAACCGCCTATATGACCAACCGGGCGATGGATTTCATGACCGAAGCGATGCAGGGCGACAAGCCGTGGCTCTGCCACCTGAGCTACATCAAGCCGCATTGGCCCTATATCGTTCCTGCGCCCTACCACGACATGTATGGCCCCGAGCATATTGTCGACCCGATCCGGTCGCAGGCAGAACGGGGCACCGATCATCCGTTGCTGCGGGCCTACCAGGAGGCGCGGGTCTGCCGCAGCTTCTCGCGCGATCATGTGCGCGAGCATGTGATCCCTGCCTATATGGGACTGATCAAACAGCTGGACGACAATCTGGGCCGGCTGTTTGCCTGGATGGACGAAAAGAGGCTGACCGAGAATACGATCATCGCGTTCACCTCGGACCATGGCGACTACATGGGCGATCACTGGATGGGCGACAAGGATTTCTACCACGAGGTCGCGGCGAAAGTGCCGCTGATCATCGCAGATCCCCGGCCAGAGGCGAACCCAACGCGCGGTACCACGTCTGACGCCTTGGTGGAAATGATCGATCTCGCCCCGACCTTCATGGCCGCTCTGGGATGCCCGGCGAAACCTCATGTGGTCGAAGGACGGGATCTGACGCCGCTGCTGCATGAAACGGACGGTTTTTCCCGCCGCTACGCCATCAGCGAACATGATTACTCCAGCTTTGAAATGGCAAGCGCCCTGAACGTTGCGCAAGAGGATGCGCGCACGGTGATGATCTTTGACGGGCGCTGGAAATATATCCGCTGCGAAGGCTTCCGGCCGGTGCTGTTTGATCTTGAATCCGACCCACACGAGCTCATTGATCTGGGCGGCTCTGACGCGCCCGAGCACGAGGAAATCCGGGCGAAGATGGAAAAGGCGCTGCTGTCCTGGTCATTGCAGCATCACACACGGATCACCGCGACATCGGATGTTCTGGCACGCCAGGGCAAGGCGGCAGAAATCGGAATCCTGATCGGCTTCTGGGACGAGGCCGAATACGAAGAGACCACGGGCAAACCCTTCAGCAGCCTCATGCCAGTTGGCGCGGCGGCGTCCAGACCAGCAATTGCGGGTAATGACGAATAATCCTCATCCGGACCTCAAATGAGAGGTTCGGATGAGGAGACCTGCGCCCCTGGAAAATCGTCGATCTCGCGCGGTGCTTCCACAAAAGTAAGATCGGCGCCTGCTTCGATGAACAGCTCGGCCCGGCACATCGCCTCATCCAAACCATGCGTGGCACAGGCGTCCGTGCGTGCAATCACGAGGAAATCATCCGACTTGCGGGCTTCGACGGCGGCCCGTACTTTTTCGGCCATTTCCTCGCCGGGGATCACAGCCTTGCCCTCGAAATGGCCGCAGCGCTTGGGAAATACCTGATCCTCCAACTGGATTGCATTGGCGTCGGCGCGTTCAAAGCTGCGCACGGTGTGCCAGACATTTGGAACGACCGAACAAGCAACGGAATCCGGGCTGGTGCGGAGAGCAGTGCCTACAGTCCTGTCGCAGATCGGTTCAAACAGGAACCGGTATCGAAGGCGGCGCGAACCCGCTGCATGATTTCGCGTTCGATCGGATCCTGAGTGCCGGCGAGGGCCTTCGATTTGAGCGTGCCGATGCCGTGTTCGGCGCTGATGGTGCCGCCGAATTTCAAGGCCTCTAATTCCAGTATCGAGCGTATCCCGGGGACGTGCTTTGCGAACTCGGCCGATGTCATCGTCACGGGGCGGAGCACGTTGAAATGGATGTTGCCGTCGCCGACATGGCCGAAGGGTGCGCAACGGACGCCGGGGAGATAGGCTGTCAGGCTCCCGGTGGTGCTGTGAATGCTGGCCGCGATCTCGCTGACGGGAACCGCAGTGTCGGTCTTGATGCTGGTCTTGTCCTCGATGAACGCGGCCGCGATGGCTTCCCGCAGCGCCCAGAAAGCCAGACGCTGGGCCTGTGATTGCGCCAGCACCGCGTCGGAAATCAACCCGGTCTCCAATGCAGCCCCAAGACTTTCGAGCAATGCGGGTTCAAGTGCGAATGCGGCCGCAGCGGTCTCTGTTTCAATCAGGGCATACCATGGTGCCGGCTGGTCGAGCGGCAGGCGGGTGCCCGGCATGCCCAATGCAAGATCGATCGCGGTATGCGACAGCAGCTCAAAGGCCGACAATGTTTCGCCCAGCTGGGTTTGCAGGATTTGCAGCAGGCTCAGTGCCGCCTCGGGTGTCTCCAGCGCGATCCAGGCTGTTGCGCGCTGGGTCGGGAGCGGTCGGAGTTTCAGGACTGCGGCCGTTATGATGCCGAGCGTGCCCTCGGCCCCGATGAACAGGTGCTTGAGGTCATAGCCCGCGGTGTTCTTGCGCAGTTTGCGCAATCCGTTCCAGATGCTGCCATCTGGCAGAACGACTTCCAGTCCCAGCACCTGATCGCGGGCCGTGCCGTAACGCAGCGCGTTGATCCCTCCGGCGTTGGTGGACAGGTTGCCGCCGATCTGGCTCGAACCTTCGCCACCATGACTGAGTGGCAGGTAGAGCCCCGCCTGTTCGGCCACGGATTTCACATCGGCGAGTACAGCGCCGGCTTCGACGGTGATCGACTGGTTGACGGGATCGAGGTCACGAACCGCGCGCATGCGTTCCATCGACAGGATCAGGCAGGGTGAGGAACTCACCGGCACCGCGCCGCTGACCAGACCGGTCAGCCCACCCTGAACCACAATGCCGATACCGTGGCCGGTGCACCATTTGACGGTGTCGGCAACGGCCTTGGTCGAATCCGGTCGCACTACGGCGAGGGGGGCGACGACATCGGCGCCCAGCGGGTCGGCAAGGTACTTGGCCATGTCCGCCGCTTCGGTGAGCACCTGATTTGCTCCCAAGCGCTGCGACAGCACGGTCAGATCGAAGGTCATGCGGGATCCTGAACGGCGCTGGCATATAAGGCGAGGAAACGGTCGTTCTCCTCACGGCTACCCAGGGTGACACGCAAGGAGCCGTCGGCGTCGGGCCATGGCAACGCCTGCACCACGACATCTTGCTCCTTCAACCTCGCGGCGATGGCGTTTGCATTGCCCGTAGGTTGAAAGGTGAGGAAGTTCGTCGCACCCGGGAACAGCTTGCATCCTTGAGCGCGAAGGCTCCCGGAAAGGCGAGCACGCTCGGTGTTGGCGTGATCGAGAACGGCCGCCAGGTGTTCAGTGTCGGCCAGGGCAGCAGACGCCGCCGCAAGCGCGGGGCGGTTGATGTTGAAATTGGGCCGCAAGGTCCAGAGCGCATCGCAGATTTCACGGCTGCTGCACAGCGCATACCCCGCCCTCAGCCCGGCAAGGCAATAGGCCTTGGAGAAGGAGCGCGTCACAACCCATGGGGCGGTTCGGTTGCGCAGGATCGAAAGGGCGTCCGCGCCATCCTGTGCCGTGGTGAATTCGAAATAGGCCTCGTCCACGACAAGCAGGCAATCGTCCGGCACCTTCTGCGCGGCAAGGGCCAGATCTTCGGCAGGCAGTATTCCACCGGTCGGGTTGTTGGGGGTGCAAAGGTAAAACAGCCGCGTGCGATCGGTGATCGCGTCGAGCATCGCCGGCACATCGTTCACGCCATCGGCCCGCAACGGCACATTGATCAACCGGCCTCCCGCGATCTGAGCGCCCTTGCCGCAGGTCGGAAAGGTTGGCGCGGGAAACACGGCCTCATCGCCGGGGTCTGTCACCATCTGCGCAAGGGCAACGAGGATCTCCCCGCTACCATTGCCGACAGAGATGCAATCTGCCGCGATCCCGGTTGCTTTGGCGATCCGCCCGATCAGTTCGGACGCGGCATGGTCGGGATAGCGATGCGCATAGGCCAGTGCCGCAACCGCCGCCGCCAGTGCCTTGGGGGAAGGGCCCATGGGCGCTTCGTTCAGATGCAGCCGCGCCAGCCCGGCGCCCTCCGGGCTGTCAGGCTCGGCGGTGATCGGTGGCGGCGGGAACGTGATCGCACGGACACGGGCGGTAGGGAGGCTCATCTGGCAAGACCTTCTAGGAGTGATTCCAGGCGTCGGGATCATCCGACTTGTTGGGGGAAAGCCCGAGGATGTCGCCCTTGGTCGAACAGCCAAGCCCGAGAACCGTGCGGTTGGCGTAGCCGAAATAGGCGCTGACCTGGTTGATCTCCAGGATTTCACCATCGCTGAAGCCGGCGTTCCGAAGGCGAATGACGATGTCTTCCTTCATGCCGCCCGGATCGCGGGTCAACTGACGGGCGTATTCCATGGCGAGTTTCTGCGCATCGTCCAGCGGGGCCGCATCCACATTGCGGGTTTCAATGGCGACGCGGATTGCATCGGCGCGGGGATCATCAGCCAGCAGGCGCTTCAGCCCGGCGAAATGGTGGTCAACGCAATAGTTGCATTCGTTGAGTGAACTGACCCAGACACCGAGCACTTCCAGAAACCACTTGGGAATGGTGTTGCCGGAATGGTGCAGCACGTATTTGTAGATCGCCATGTGCCCTTCCATCGAGTGGGGGCGCAGCGAATGCATCATCATGATGTTGTCGACATTGTTGTCCGGTCCTTTGACGCGGTCATACAGCATCTTCAGCTTGCCGGTTGCTTCTTCATAGGGAACGGTTTCGATCCAAGGCATGGGGTTTCCTCTTGATTATTGATAGCTGGCGCCGACCGGTTCCGTGACCAGGGCGCTGAGTGTGTTGCCGGCCAGGAGGGTTGCGGCCTTCTCCATTTCAGGCGCGAAGAACCGGTCGCGCTCGAATGAGGGAACAACGCTGCGCAGTGCCGCGACTGCGCTTTGCAGCGGTGCAGCCGTTTGCAGGGGCTTGTGAAACTCCAGACCTTGCGCGGCGGCCATCCACTCGATTGCAATCACCATGCGGCAGTTCTGCGCCATATCGGTCAGACGGCGCGCCGCGTAGGTGGCCATCGAGACGTGGTCTTCCTGATTGGCAGAGGTCGGAATGCTGTCCACCGAGGATGGATGAGCCAGTGCCTTGTTTTCCGACACCAGCGCGGCAGAGGTGACCTGAGCCATCATGAAGCCTGAGTTCAGGCCACTTTCGGACGCCAGGAATGCAGGCAACCCGGAGACCGAGGCATCGACCATCATCGCCTGCCTGCGTTCGGAGATGGAGCCGATTTCGGCAATGGCCAGCGCGATGTTGTCTGCGGCCATGGCGACCGGCTCGGCATGGAAGTTGCCACCTGAAATGATCTCGCCGGTATCGGGGAAGACCAGTGGGTTGTCGCTGATCGAATTGGCTTCGCGGCCCAGAACGTTCCCGGCAAATTCCAGCTGGTCAAGACAGGCTCCCATCACCTGCGGCTGACAGCGCAGGCAATACGGATCCTGAACCTTTTCGCAGTCCAGATGCGAAGCGCGGATGGCGCTGCCGTCGAGCAGGCGCCGGTAGACACCGGCCACCTGTTGCTGGCCCTGCTGGCGCCGGACCGCATGAATGCGGGCGTCAAAAGGTGTGGTGGAGCCCTTGCAGGCATCGACGCTTAGCGCACCGGTTACCAGCGCCGAGCGCAGCAGGTCTTCGGCCATGAACAGCCCCTTGAGCGCCAGTGCGGTTGATACCTGTGTGCCGTTGATCAGGGCAACGCCTTCCTTGGGGCCGAGATCAATCGGTGCGCGGCCGATCGCGGCAAGCGCTTCGGCGGCAGGCACCAGTTCGCCTTTGACCCGCATATCGCCTTCGCCCATCAGGGTGGCGACCATGTGCGACAGCGGAGCCAGATCGCCCGAAGCCCCGACCGATCCCTTCGACGGGATCGCCGGCAGGACATCCTTCGCAACCAGTTCCAGCAGCAGTTCGATCACGCTCCAGCGAATGCCGGAATGGCCCTGAGCCAGCGCGTTGGCCTTGAGCACAAGCACCAGCCGCACCACCGCATCATCGAGCAGCGGACCAGTGCCCACGGAATGCGACATGATCAACCGTCGCTGCAGTTCGGTGGTTTGTTCCGGCGCTATGCGGATATGGGCAAGCTTGCCAAAACCGGTGTTGACTCCGTAGACCGCGCGCTCCCCGTCAACCATTTGCATCACGGTTTGCTGGCAGAGGTCAACCTGTGCCTTGGTGCCTTCGGCGAAGCCTGCAAAACCAGCGCCGAAGAACAAGTTGCGCCAGGCCGAAAGCGGGATTTCCCCGGGTGTCCAGCCCACGCTCATTGCAGCCCCCGTCCGGTGAGGGAACGGGCGGCAGTGCGCCTAGCCAAGTAGCAATGCGTCATCTGCAAGCTCCTCGCCCTGTTCGCGCTTGAAGAGTTCCAGCAGGTCGGCGACGCCCATCTTGGCGCGCGCTTCACCGCCGGCATCGAAGACGATCTTGCCGCGATGGAACATCACTGTCCGGTCACCGGTATGGAGTGCCTGCGACATGGAATGGGTCACCATCACCGCAGTGAGATCGAGTTCGGCGACGATCTGCTTGGTCAGACCCAGCACGAAGTCGGCGGTCTTGGGATCGAGAGCGGCGGTGTGTTCGTCCAGAAGCAGCACCTTGGTGTCACCGGTTGCCGCCATCAATAGGGAGACCGCCTGACGCTGGCCACCGGACAACAGGCCAACCTTGTCGTTCAGGCGGTTTTCAAGACCCAGTCCCAGAACTTTCAGCTTCTCGGCAATCGCATCGCGCATGTCGGGCGTGATGGCCACGCGCATTTTGCGCGGGTTGGTCCGGCCATAGGCGAGCGCGAAGTTCTCGACGATCGAGAGGTCTTCGCAGGTCCCCATCTTCGGGTCCTGAAACACCCGGGACAGCATCTTCGAGCGCTTGTAGACCGGCATGTCGGTCACATCCAGGCCGTCAATCTCGATGCGGCCCCTGGCAACGCCGATCAGCCCGGCGATGATGTTTAGGCAAGTGGATTTTCCCGCACCGTTTGATCCTATGATGGTCAGGAACTGGCCCGTCGGCACCTCGAGATCCACGCCGCGCAGTGCACGGGTTTCAAGCGGGGTTCCGGGGTTGAACGTGACATGGGCGTCAGTAATGCGGATCATCACGAACCTCGCTTTCCAAAGATTTTGCGCAAAGAGCCCGATTGCTTGGCAATCAGCGCGACCATGACCAGCACGGCGGTGATGACTTGCACATCCGAGGCCTGAAACCCGAGGAAATCCGCGTTCAGCGCCAGCGCTACTGCAAACCGGTAAAGCGTCGCCCCGATGACGCAGGCAAGTGTCGCCAGGAAGATCGTTCGCGAAGGCAGCACCGACATGCCGACAATGACGGATGCCAGCCCGATGATGATCACGCCAATTCCCATATAGGCATCCGATGCACCGAAGATCTGGGCGAACAGGGCGCCTGAGATGGCGGTCATCGCATTGGCTGCGCCGACGCCGAACAGCTTCATGTTGCCGACATTCACGCCGTTGGCTTCGGCCATCGCGGGATTGGCGCCTGCCGCCCGCATTGAAATGCCCCAGCCCGTGGACAGGAATGCATCCAGTGCCAGTTTGAACACGAGCACAATGACCCCGAGGATGATGGGGTTGATAATGTAGCCGGGCAGGCCGACCCAATCAAAACTGTCGAAGACCGAATCCACCTGCAGCAGAGGTTTGTTCGGTCCGCTCATGATCCGAAGGTTGATGCTGTAGAGCGAGATCGCCACCAGAATGCCGGCCAGAATGTGCAGTATCTTGAAGCGGACATTCAGCAGGGCCGTCAGAAAGCCTGCGGCGAATCCTGCAACCCCTCCAGCCAGCGTTGCAAGCCAGGGGTTCCAATCACCTCCAACCATCAGCGTCGCCGCCACCGCGGCTCCGAGCGGAAAGCTTCCCTCGATCGTCAGGTCGGGAAAATCAAGCACCTGAAAGGTCAGGTAGGCCCCCAGGGCCACGATCCCGAATATGAACCCGGTCTCCAGAGTGCCTAGAATTTCATATAATGACATGTGTTTGGGCTTTCTTCCTAGAATCCGGCCAGCACAAGACTGGCTGCCCTGGCCGGAGTGTCGGGGCCCGCTTTTGCGAGGCCCCGCAGGGAGGTTAGTCGATGACCTGCGTTGCGCGGGACATGATGGAGTCCGGAATGGTCACGCCCATTGCCTTGGCTGCACCAAGGTTGACGACGACCTTGAAGCTGTCGGCCTGATCATAGGCGAGAACGGCATCGATCTCGCCGGGCGCCTTGCCTTCAAGAATATCCGCCACCATGTTGCCCGCGATGTGGCCAACGGCAACGTAGTCCAGCCCGACCGAGGCAACGGCTCCGCGTGCAACTCCACCGGTTTCACCGGTGAAAATCGGCAGGTCGACGTCCTGGCCAATCTTCAAGATCGCTTCCAGAGCAGCCACGACGGTGGTGTCGTTGGGGACGTAGACCGCTTCGACTTCACCGATCAGCTTCTTGGTTGCGAGGATGACTTCGTTGGTTGTAGGAGCTGCCGATTCGACAACCTCGATGCCGCGCTCCGCACCCTGCAGCTTGACCTGTTCGAGTGTCGACAGCGAGTTGTCCAGGCCGGGGTTGTAGATGAAGCCGATCTTTTTCAGATCAGGCAGAATTTCCTTGAACATGTCCAGCTGCGCACCGATCGGAGCCGCATCGGACACGCCGGTGACATTGCCGCCCGGCTGCACATACTGCGAAATCAGCTTGGCCTTGATCGGGTCGGTGACGGTCGAAAAGACAATCGGGATATCAGATGTGGCCGCGATCATTGCCTGCGCCGTCGGGGTGGTGATCGGGGCGATCACGTCAGGCGCATCGCCGACGAACTTCTTTGCGATTTGCTGCTGGGTGGGCATGTTGCCGTTGGCGTTCTGATAGTCGATTTCCAGATTTTTGCCTTCGACAAAGCCGCGTTCCGCTAGAGCTTCCAGAATTCCCTGCTTGGTTTCCACAAGCGCGGGCACCTCGACAATGGTCGAAATGGCAACCGATTTTGTATCCGCTGCCAGAGCAGGTGAGCCAACTATGCTTGCGGCCAGGGCAACAGCCCCAAGTGTCACGAAAAATTTCATTTTTTTCCCCTGGTGTTGTGCCGTTGAGCAGTTTTTCTGCTCTTTTGGCGGTTGGTTTGACGTTTCGGCTTGCGCCCATCAGTTCAAGTGTGGTCATATAATGGGCAGATGACACACATAACGGGCCAACAAATGACGGATGTCAAGAAAGAATCTCAGGCTGGAGTTGCCCTTGTCGCCAAGGCGTTTCAGATTCTTGACGCCTTTCAGGCGGATGCGCCGCTATGGTCGCAGGCCGACATGGTTCGCGCAACCGGCCTTAACCGTTCAACGGTCAATCGGCTGATGCGATACCTGGCTGCGAACGGCTATCTGATCCAGAATGCGGCAACAGGACGCTACTCGCTCGGCATCGCGGCAATCGATCTCGGCAACCGCGCAAGTGCCAGCCTGGACCTTCGTGCCTTGTGCAAACCGACGATGGCTAACCTGGCGGCCCAATGCGGCGAGACCGTTGTTCTCAGTATGTTTGATCCAATGGGCATGAAGGCGATATGCGTGGATCAAATCGAAGGCAACCATCGCGGTTTGCGTGTGTTTGAGGAAATCGGGGCCGCGTTTCCATTGCATGCCGGTGCGGCGCCAAAGGCCATCCTCGGGTTCTTGCCAAAGGAAGATCAGGACCGCGTTCTGAGTGGGCCGCTGGAGAAATTCACGGAACACACGCTGTCGACCCCCGAGCAGATACGCCAGGACATTTCAGACACGATCAAGCGGGGCTACTCCGTCTCATCCGAGGAAACCTTCGAGGGGACGATCGGCATTGCCGCGCCCGTACTCGGGCCGTCGCGCAGGGTTGTCGCCAGCATTGCGGTTGCCTTCCCCAAGCTCAGGTCCACGCCCGAGCGCATCGAGACAATCGCAGTCATGGTTCAGAACGCAGCCAGACAAATCTCCAACATTTTGAGTGGCGAGCAGCCATGAAGGGATCAAATCACATGCGGTGTTGGGTCGCCGGCGAAGAGGCCGGACTTTCAAACCTGAAGCTCGAAACAAGGGACAAGCCACGTCCCGAACCCGGCCACGTGGTGATCCGGACCGAAGCCGCGGCATTGAACTTTTCAGACATTCTGATGATCGACGGCAAATACCAGGTCCGCCCAGAGCGTCCGTTTGTGCCGGGCCAGGAGGTGGCGGGCGTTGTGGAAGCCGTTCCCGAAGGCAGCAAGTGGAAGCCTGGCGACCGGGTTGCCGCCAAGGTCTATTGGGGCGGCTTTGCGGAATATGTGCTGTTGCGCGATGACATGGTCATTCCACTCCCCGACAGCATCAGTTTTGCCCAGGGAGCGGCGCTGCCGGTTGTCTACACCACAGCAATGGTCGCCCTGCATCACACGGCCCGGGTCCAGTCCGGCCAGACAGTGCTTGTTCATGCCGCGGCAGGCGGCGTTGGTCTGGCTGCAGTCGAAATCGCGAAAGCCGCGGGAGCCCGCGTCATTGCCACCGCGAGCAGTCCCGGCAAGCTGCAGATTGCCGTTGATCACGGTGCGGACGTGACCATCAATTACCGTGACGACGACTGGAAAGACCAGGTCAAGGCCGCAACCGATGGCAGGGGTGCCGACATCATCGTCGATCCTGTCGGTGGCGATGTCGCCTTGCAGAGCCTGAGGTGTATTGCCCGTGGCGGCACGCTTCTGATTGTCGGGTTTGCATCGGGGAAAATTGCCGAGCTGCCTTCAAATCTTCTGTTGTTGAAGAAGGTCAGCGCACAGGGCGTGATGTGGGATCACAATCTGGACGCCGACATGATCGCGCAGGTCACCCGCCAGATGGTCGATCTGCTGATAGCCGGCAAGATCAACCCGCTCTCCCACCAGGACTACACGCTCGAAGATTTGCCACAGGCGTTGGAGAGCCTGGGAAATCGTGCCTCGACCGGAAAGCTGGTCCTGGGGTTCAACTGCGAAGGAAAACCCGATGGAAAATAGAACAGGCCTGCTGTCCGGGATCCGCGTGCTGGATCTGACACGCGTGATGTCTGGGCCGTTCTGCACGTCGATGCTGGCAGACATGGGGGCCGAGATCATCAAGATCGAAGCTCCCGTGACCGGCGACGAAGCACGCCATTTCGGCCCTTACCAGGAGGATGAAAGCACCTATTTCATGATGCTGAACCGGGCCAAGCAGAGCGTTACGGTCAACCTCAAGTCGCCGGAAGGCATCGAGATCATTCGCGCCCTGATCCCGCAATGCGATGTTCTGGTCGAGAATTTCCGTCCCGGCGTGATGGACAGGCTGGGGCTTGGTGCCGAGCAGGTTCGCGCCTTGAACCCGAGCATGATTTACGCCAGCATTTCCGGGTTCGGACAGGAAAGCCCGCTGGCCGACTGGCCGGCATTCGACCTGGTTATCCAGGCAATGAGCGGGATCATGAGCCTGACTGGTCCCAAGGGTGGCCCCGCAACCGCGGTGGGTGAATCCATTGCCGATGTCGCGACCGGCATGTTTGGCGCCTTTGGCATCGTCGCTGCCCTGTTTGACCGCGAACGCAGCGGCAAGGGTCATACGCTGGATGTGGCGATGCTCGATTCCGTGATGGCCATGCAGCTGACCGGTCTGTCGCGGCAGCTCTATTCCGGGGATACGCCCCGGCCTGCCGGCAACCGCCATCCCGTTACCTACCCGGTCGACAGCTTTCCCACGTCGAACGGCGACATCGTGATGGTCTGCTTTTCGAATGCGAGTTTCGTCGCGCTTTGCGAATTGATGGGCAAACCGGAACTGGCCGAAGATCCCCGCTTTTCTACCAATGCCGCACGCAACGAGAACGAAGAGGAATTGCGCGGCCTGATCTCCGGCTGGACGGCCGCACAGGACCAGGCGGAACTGGTGTCGCGGCTTCAGGCGGCCCGTATTCCCGCCGGTCCGGTCTGGACCCTGGCGCAATTGGCCGGATCCGAACATGTTGAAGCGCGCGAGATGGTGCGCCAGGCAGAGCATCCCAGATTTGGGACGGTGCCGGTTGTTGAGCAGCCCGTCCGGGTCGCGGGACAGAAACCGCGTGCAGATCAATTCGTGCCCACGCTGGGCCAGCATACCGATGTGATCCTGACCAGGATGGCCGGAAAGACTGCCGATGAAATCGCCAGCCTTCGGAAGAACAAGGCGATATGAGCAAGAGTGAAACATGACCAATCCAATTCCGAACAGCCGTGAAATCCGTGCCCCTCGCGGCACAACGCTGACTGCCAAATACTGGCAGACCGAAGCACCGTTGCGCTTGTTGATGAACAATCTCGATCGCGATGTGGCCGAGCGTCCGAACGATCTCGTGGTCTATGGCGGCATCGGCCGGGCGGCACGCAACTGGCCCGCATTTGATGAAATCGTCAGCCAGTTGAAAACTCTCGAACTGGACGAAACGCTTCTGGTGCAATCGGGCAAGCCTGTCGGTGTGCTCAAGACCCACCGCCGTGCGCCGCGGGTCCTGATCGCCAACGGCAATCTGGTGCCGAAATGGGCGACCTGGGAAAAGTTCAACGAACTCGATCGCCTTGGCCTGACGATGTATGGCCAGATGACAGCCGGGTCATGGCTCTATATCGGCTCGCAGGGGATTGTTCAGGGAACCTACGAGACCTTCACCGAGATCGCGCGGCGCCATTTCGATGGCGACCCTTCGGGCCGGCTCATCGTGTCGGGAGGCCTGGGCGGCATGGGCGGTGCACAGCCGCTGGCCGCGACGATGGCAGGCTTCAACGCAATCGTGGCCGAGTGCCAGCCGGGCAAGATAGAATTCCGCCTGCGGTCTGGCTACCTGGATGCCAAGGCTGAAACATTGCCCGAGGCTATGCGCATGATTGCCGAAGCCAATGCGGACGGCCGGCCTTTGTCGGTTGGCGTGCTGGCCAATGCTGTCGATATGCTTGGAGAGATGGAGCAGGCCGGGATCGTTCCTGATGTCGTGACGGACCAGACTTCCGCCCATGACCCGGTTCACGGCTACCTGCCGCAAGGCTGGAGCGTCGCAAAATGGGAAGCATGCCAGCAGTCTGATCCTGATATGGTCAGCTCCGAAGCCAGGAAAACCATGATCGAGCATGTCGCCTTGATGCAGCGTTTTCGCGCGGCCGGGGCGACGGTGTTCGAGTATGGCAACAATCTGCGTGCGATGGCCGAACAGGCTGGAGCGAAAGACGCTTTCTCATTCCCCGGCTTCGTCGAAGCCTATGTCCGGCCGCTGTTCTGCGAAGGCAAGGGGCCGTTCCGCTGGGTGGCCCTGTCCGGTGATCCGGAAGACATTTACAAGACCGATGCCAAGGTCAAGGAACTGATGCCGGATGATGCGCCGTTGCACAACTGGCTCGACAAGGCGCGCAAGCATATCCAGTTTCAGGGGCTTCCTGCCCGTATCTGCTGGGTCGGTCTTGGCGACCGGGACCGGCTTGGTCTTGCATTCAACGAGATGGTAAAGACCGGTGAACTCAGCGCACCCGTCGTGATCGGCCGTGACCACATGGACAGCGGCTCGGTGGCAAGCCCCAACCGGGAAACCGAAGGGATGAAGGACGGATCAGACGCCATCTCGGACTGGCCGATCCTGAATGCCCTGCTGAATGCGGCAAACGGTGCGACCTGGGTGTCCTTTCATCATGGCGGCGGCATGGGCATGGGATATTCCCAGCACTCCGGCATCGCGTTGCTTGCCGACGGTTCTGACGAAGCTGCCGAGATGATCGGGCGGACACTCTGGAACGACCCCGCAAGCGGTGTCATACGCCATGCTGACGCCGGATATGAGACCGCGATAGAGTGCGCGCAGAAGCATGGGCTGAACATTCCGATGCTGAACCAACATTCATAGCCGAGCTGATGCTCCTCTTAGTCTGAGGGGTGTCGTAGCCATGAAGTCATGAGCTGCGGTAATCGCCCACGAACCGTCCGCCGGCCAGGGCTGGCGAGCTTGATTGGCGGCTTTGGCCGTGACCGCCCGCAACCGTTGTGGGCGGTGTCTTCATGCAGCACTATGCCGCCAAGCCGGTTCGGCCGGGCAAGATCCGGATAACTCGTATCACACCGGAAACGGGCTGTTTGTCAGACCGTTCCGTGGCGCCTGCCGCACTACTCGGCTCGAATACAGGCGACCTGGCGTCCGGCCACGCTGCGTTCCGGCGGGATTGCCTTGGCGCATTCCGGTATCGCGATCGGACAGCGCGGATGGAATGCGCAGCCGCTGGGGATATCGAGCGGGGAGGGCAATTCGCCTTCCAGCCGTACGCGCTCGCGTTTCATGGCCGGATTGGCCACCGGCGTCGCCGACAGCAAGGCCTTGGTATAGGGATGCTTCGGATCGGCAAACACGGTTTCCGCGGACCCCGATTCCACCGGACGGCCGAGATACATCACCATCACCTCGTCGGCGATATGTTTGACCACCGACAGGTCGTGGCTGATGAACAGGTAGGCGAGGCCGAATTCCTTCTGCAGATCGATCAGCAGGTTGAGCACCTGCGCCTGGATCGACAGGTCGAGCGCCGACACGGGTTCGTCGAGCACCAGCACTTTCGGATTCAGCATCAGCGCCCGGGCAATGGCAATGCGCTGCCGCTGGCCGCCTGAAAACATGTGCGGGTAGCGGTCATAATGCTCCGGCCTCAACCCCACCCGCTGCATCATGGCGCGGGCCTTCTGTTGCCGCGTCGCAGCGTCGTCACCGGTATTGACCTTGAGTGGTTCCTCGAGAATGTCCCCGACCTTCTGGCGCGGATTGAGCGAGCCATAGGGGTTCTGAAACACGATCTGTACGGTCCGCCGGAGGCTCTTGTCGGTCAGCGATGCCGGCTTGCCGTCAATCGTCAGCGTGCCTGAACTCGGCTCTTCGATCATGGTGACGAGGCGGGCAAGCGTTGACTTGCCGCAGCCTGACTCCCCCACCACGGCAAGCGTCTTGCCGGGGCTGAGGTCGAAGCTGACGCCGTTGAGTGCACGCACCAGCGCCGGCTTGCCGAACATGCCGCGCTTGACTTCGTAGGTGCGGGTCAGGTCGGTGGCGTGAATAACCGTGCTCATGCCAGCACCTCCCGTGCCGGGGTGCTGTCAGCGGGAACGCCGTTGGCAAGGGGATGGTTGCACAAGGCGAGCCCCATTTCCGGACCCTGCCGCACCGCACCGGCGCGGCAACTGTCAGTCGCAAACGTGCATCGCGGCTCGAACAGGCATCCCGCCGGCCGGTCGAACTGACCGGGCACAACACCGGGAATTGATGGCAGATGTCCGCGCCCGGTGGCCCGTTCGGGCAGGGCCGAAAGCAATGCCGCGGTGTAGGGATGATGCGGATCGGCAAACAGCTCTTGCACGCTCTGCTCCTCGACCTTCTGGCCGGCATATTGCACCTGAACCCGGTGCGCCATCTGCGCCACCACGCCCATGTCGTGGGTGATCAGAACCAGCGCCATGTCGAATTCGGCGCACAGGTCGCGCAGCAGATCGAGGATCTGTGCCTGGATGGTCACATCCAGCGCCGTCGTCGGCTCGTCTGCAATCAGCAGCTTGGGTCGGCACGAGGCGGCCATGGCGATCATCACCCGCTGGCTCATGCCACCCGACAACTGGTGCGGAAAGGCCGACAGCCGCTGCTCGGGCGAGGGAATGCCCACCGCCCGCATCAGCTCGATCGCCCGGGCCTTGCGCTCGGCGCGGCCAAGCCGGGTATGGCGCTTGAGCATCTCGCCGATCTGGAAGCCGACCGTAAAGCACGGATTGAGGCTCGACATCGGCTCCTGGAAGATCATGGCGATGTCGCGGCCGATGATGCTGCGCTTGTCGCGCGCGGACATGGTCAGCAGATCCTTGCCGTCAAAGCGCATGACGTCGGCTGTCACCGATGCGGTGTCGGGCAACAGCCCCATCAGTGCCAGCATCGCCACTGATTTTCCGGATCCGGATTCACCGACGATCGACAGGATTTCGCGACCATCGACATTCAGGTCAACTCCGTCCACAGCGCGGAATGGTCCGGACGCGGTGTCGAAGCTGACGGTCAGGTTCTTGATTTCGAGCAGGGACATCAGCTTTTCTTCAGTTTCGGATCGAGCGCGTCACGCAGACCGTCGCCCATCAGATTGATCGCCAGCACGGTGACCAGGATCGCCACGCCGGGGAAGGTGACCACCCACCAGGCCCGCAGGATGAACTCGCGCGCCTCGGCCAGCATGGTGCCCCATTCAGGCGTCGGCGGCTGTGCACCCATGCCGAGGAAGCCCAGCGCCGCGGCGTCGAGGATCGCCGAGGAAAACGACAGCGTTGCCTGCACGATCAAAGGCGCCAGGCAATTGGGAAGAATGGTCAGGAACATCAGCCGCAGCTTGCCGGCGCCCGCTACCCGTGAAGCGATGACATATTCCCGGTCACGCTCCGACATCACCGAGGCGCGGGTCAGCCGGACAAAATGCGGCTGCAGGATCAGCGCGATGGCAATCATCGCATTGAGCAGGCCGGGGCCCAGAATGGCCACCAGCACCAGCGCCAGCAACAGCGACGGAAACGCCAGGATCACATCCATGATGCGCATGATCACGGTGTCGACCCAGCCGCGGAAATAGCCGGCGATCAGGCCGATCAGCACGCCGCTGGAAACCGAAAGCACCACCACGAACAGCCCAATGAACAGCGAAAACCGTGATCCGTACATCAGCCGGGACAGGATATCCCGGCCCACGGCATCGGTTCCCAGCAGATAGCTCATGTTGCCGCCCTCCTGCCAGAACGGCGGCAGCAGAAAGGCTTCGCGGTTCTGAACGCTCGGCGAATGCGGCGCGATCAGAGGTGCGAAAATTGCAACGAAAACGACGATGGAGAACACCACGAGGCCAATCACGGCACCGCGGTTCTGGCTGAAATAATACCAGAACTCGGAAAACCGGCCGCGGCGCAGCGGCGTCTGGTCGGGGGAAGCAACTGTTGTGTCAGTCATGGCCCACCCTCAATGTCTGATGCGTGGGTTGATCAGCCCGTAAAGCAAATCAACGATGAGATTGACGACCATGATGACGCCGGCGATCAACAGCAAGCCGCCCTGCACCACGGAGTAATCGCGTTTGAACACCGAATCGACCATCCACTTGCCGATACCCGGCCAGGAGAAGATCGTCTCGGTCAGAATGGCGCCGGCCAGCAGAACGCCGACCTGCAGGCCGATGGTGGTGATCACCGGGATCAGCGCGTTGCGCAGCGCATGCACCCCGATCACCCGCCGGGGCGGCAGACCCTTGGCGCGCGCGGTGCGGACATAATCCTCACCCAGCACCTCCAGCATTGCCGAACGCGTCTGCCGGGCAATCACGGCCAGCGGGATCGTGGCCAGCACGATGGTCGGCAGCACCAGATGGCTCACGGCCGATTTGAAGGCGCCGGACTGACCCGACAGCAGACTGTCGATCAGCATGAAGCCGGTCACCTGCGGAAAGAAATAGATCAGCGAGATCCGCCCCGACACCGGGGTCCACTGCAAAATGCCGGAAAACAGGATGATCAGCAAAAGCCCCCACCAGAAGATCGGCATCGAATAGCCGACCAGCGCCGTGCCCATCAGGCTCTGATCAATCCAGGAACCGCGTTTGACGGCGGCAACCACACCGGCGGGAATGCCGATCAAGGTCGCCAGGATGATGGCGCAAAGCGCCAGTTCGATGGTCGCCGGGAAAAGGGTCAGGAACTCGTCAAGCACCGGCCGCTTGGTGACGATCGAGGTGCCGAAGTCGCCATGCAGGATGTCGACGAGATAATTGTAGTACTGGACCGGGATCGACTTGTCGAAACCGAGCATCGCCTGCAGTTCCGCATAGCGTTCGGGGTCGACGCCGCGCTCACCGGCAAGCAGCATGATCGGATCGCCCGGCAGCAGCCGGATGAAGGCGAAGGCCACAATCGAAACCCCGATGAAAGTCGGGATCAGCAGGCCTACACGTTTAAGGAAAAATCGGAACATATGATCAATGGTAACGGGGGCGTCTGAACAACGCCCCCGTCTTTCCTGTTGGGGTTATTCGGCGATATCGACGCCGGTGAACCAGTGGCCGCCGAGGGGATCCATCACGTAGCCGCTGACCTTCTTGCTCATCGGCATGAAGACCACGGAATGGGCGATGGTGGCCCACGGTGCTTCGCGCTTGAAGACAACCTGTGCCTCTTCGTACAGCTTGGTCCGTTCGGCCTTGTCGGAAACTGTCTTGGCCTTCTGGATCAGCGCTTCGAACTCGTCATTGCACCATTGTGCACGGTTCGAGCCGCCAACACCGTCACAGCCCAGCAGCACGGCGAGGAAGTTGTCCGGATCGCCGTTGTCGCCGGTCCAGCCGAGCAGCACTGCGCCGTCGCGGTCCTTGGCCTTGGACTTGTCGAGATACTCGCCCCATTCATAGGAAACGATCTCGACATTGACGCCGATCTTCGAGAAGTCTTCCTGCATCACCTCGGCCATGCGGCGGGCGTTGGGGTTGTAGGGACGCTGCACCGGCATCGCCCAGATCTTCATCGACAGATCCTTCACGCCTTCGGCCTCAAGCATTGCCTTGGCGGCTTCAGGATCAAACGGGTCGTCTTCGATGTCCTTGTTGTAGGACCACATGGTCGGCGGGATCGGGTTCTTGGCAGCCTGGCCGGAGCCCTGGAACACGGCGTCCAGAATGGCCTGCTTGTTGATCGCCATGTTGAGCGCCTTGCGAACCTTGGCGTTGTCGAACGGCGCAACCATCGTGTTGTAGGCCAGGTAGCCGACATTCAGGCCTTCCTGTTCCATCACCACAAGATCTTCATTCGCCTTGAGTGATTCCAGATCTGCGGGGTTCGGATAAGGTGCGATATGGCATTCGCCGGCCATCAGCTTCTGCTGACGCACGGATGCGTCGGTGGTGATGGCAAACACCAGATCATCGATCTTTTCCTTGCCTGCCCAGTAGTCCGGATGCGCCTTGTAGCGGATCACGGCGTCGGGCTGATAGGCCACGAACTGGAACGGGCCGGTGCCGACCGGCTTCTGGTTGAGATCTGAGGCCTTGCCGTCAGCTGCGAGCTTGTCGGCATATTCCTTTGACATGATCGAGGCAAAATCCATCGCCATGTTGGCGATAAACGGCGCTTCTGGACGATTGAGCACGAACTTGACCGTCATGTCGTCGACCTTTTCGATCGACTTCAGCAGGTCCGGCATCGACATGCCGTTGAAATATTCCCAGCTCGCACCTTCAACATACTTGTTGAAGGGATTGTCTTCCTTGAGCTGGCGCTCGAACGAGAAAATCACATCGTCGGCATTGAGGTCGCGCGTCGGCGTGAAGTAGTCGGTGGTGTGAAACTTCACACCGGGGCGCAGCTTGAAGGTGTATTCAAGGCCATCGTCGGAGACTTCGTAGCTCTCGGCCAGGCCGGGCTTGGTCTCGGTGGTGCCGATGTTGAATTCGACCAGGCGGTTGTAGATGTTCTTCGACGCGGCGTCGAAGGTCGTTCCCGAGGTGTAGAGCGCGGGATCGAAACCTTCCGGCGACCCTTCCGAGCAATAGACCAGTGTCTTGGCTTGCGCCGCAGATGCAAACATCGCTGCGAGCGCGGTCGTGGCCAGAAGTAACTTGAACTTTTTCATGGCGCATCCCCTATGGTTGTACGCGTAATTCGTTTTTTCACCGGGGACCGGACTTCCCGCCCCCCAGCTTGCGGTGATCAAATGCCAATCATCTAATCAATGCAAGCTTCGATCATTTCTTTTTCAGAGGCATTCGCGCAATTGTTTGAAATGGGATGGTCATTAGGCCGTTTGGAATCGATTTTCGGCCCGGTTTTGGTGGTCATCGCGTTATTTGGGTGCGGTCCGGGCGGTTTTTGTGCTCGGATCGGCTTGAACCTGGATTCCGGCCTTTGATGCTTCGGAGTTTCCCGCTGGACGCAGAGTGTGACAGTTTTCTTCGCCGCTCCAGTAAACTGGCGTTGCAATTGCATGGCGAGTGCAGGCCAAACCGGACCAATCCCGGCCTGGCTCACGCTCGGGTCGGGACGGCAGATTTAGCTCCAAGGTCCTTCAGGCCGGGCTCAGTGCGCGCGGCATCGCAGGGGCGAAAGCTTCACTTGATCTGCGGCAGTGATTGGAACTGGTGAAACGGCGGAGGCGACGACAGCGTCCATTCCAGGGTGGTTGCGCCCGTGCCCCACGGGTTGTCTCCCGCGACGCGCTTCCTGATGAAGGCTTCGATCACCGTGATGATAAAGAAGACCAGGCCCAATGCTGAAACATAGGAGCCGATCGAGGACACGAAATTCCAGCCGGCAAAGCCGTCGGGATAGTCGACGTAACGGCGCGGCATGCCGGCAAGGCCAAGAAAATGCTGCGGGAAAAACACGAAGTTGACGCCGATGAACATGAGCCAGAAATGCGTTTTGGCAAGCACGGAATTGTAGAGGTAGCCGGACATTTTCGGGAACCAGTAGTACCAGGCGGCGAAGATGGCGAAGGCCGAGCCCAGCGACAGCACGTAGTGGAAATGGGCGACAACGTAATAGGTGTCGTGCAAGGGCCGGTCGAGACCGGCGCTGGCGAGCTGAACGCCGGTGACGCCGCCGACGGTGAACAGGAAGATGAAGCCGATCGCCCACAGCATGGGGGTGCGGAAGGAAATCGACCCACCCCACATTGTAGCCAGCCAGGAAAACACCTTCACACCGGTCGGCACCGCGATGACCATCGATGCAACCATGAAATAGCGCTGGGAACCGATCGAGAGGCCAACTGTGAACATGTGGTGCGCCCAGACGATGAAGCCGATCAGGCCGATGGCGAGCATCGCGTAGACCATGCCGAGGTAACCGAAGACCGGCTTGCGCGAGAAGGTCGAGACGACCTGGCTGACAATGCCGAAAGCCGGCAGGATCATGATGTAGACTTCAGGATGGCCGAAGAACCAGAACAGATGCTGGTAGAGGATCGGATCGCCGCCACCCTCGGGGGCAAAGAAGGTGGTGCCAAAGTTGCGGTCGGTCAGAAGCATGGTGACCGCACCGGCAAGCACCGGCAATGAAAACAACAGCATGAAGGCTGTCACCAGCATGGCCCAGGCAAACAGCGGCATCTTGTGCAGGGTCATGCCCGGCGCGCGCATGTTGAAGATGGTGGTGATGAAGTTGATCGCGCCCAGGATCGACGAGATGCCCGACAAGTGAATCGACAAGATGACAAAATCGACCGCAGGTCCGGGCTGCCCTGCGGTCGAATAGGGCGGGTAGAGGGTCCACCCGCCTCCGTGCCCCGGTGTTCCAGGTGCTCCCTCCACAAACATCGAGACGATGAAGAGCACGAATGCGACCACCAGGAGCCAGAACGAAATGTTGTTCAGGCGTGGAAACGCCATGTCGGGTGCGCCGATGAGGATCGGGACGAACCAGTTGCCGAAGCCGCCGATCAGCGCCGGCATGAGGACGAAGAAGATCATCACCAGCCCATGGGCGCTGACGACGACGTTGTAGGCACCCGGATCGCCAAATATCTGCATCCCGGGTTGCTGCAGCTCCATCCGCATGAGGACGGACAGCCCGGTTCCAAACAGCCCGGCAAGGATGGAAAACAGCAGGTAGAGCGTGCCGATATCCTTGTGGTTGGTCGAAAATGCCCACCGCCTGAAAAACGGCGGCTTGTGGTCTTCCTGAAGCGTGGTGGGGTTTGGTGATTTGCTGTGGGTGGCAGTCTCGTCGTGCATCGTCCTCTCCGTCACACGTTGACACCACGGCAACGGTCCTGCCGCGGATCGGCTTGACGATGATGAACCGTCCAAAGCGGCAAGACAAATGGAATTAAATGCCCGATTAATGCAAAATTGTTGCTATTAACGGGATCGCATTCAATGCGTTGAAATGCCGGCGAACCTTTTCGGTTCTGCCGCATCCAATGGTCAGGGTGCCTGGAAACGCACCCGGCAATCATTGGAAAGGAAACGACATGAAAAGCCCACTCCCGCTGTTGACGATGGCGCTGGCACTGGCCGTGACACCTGCACTTGCCCATGACGAAAAAGCGCTGATGAATGCCCCTCCGGACGGGCCCTACGTGCAAGTCAGCGATGTGTTGCCGCTGCCCGAGTTCCTTCCCGGCCTGGGAACGCTTTTTGTCAATCCGGACACCCTGCCGGCCGGACCCTTCCTGGCCTATGATCACGATGGCAAGTTGTCCGCGACGGTGTACATGACGCCGTTGAAGGCGCTGGCGGGCGGCACGTCCTATGACGGTCTCGGTATCGGATCGCACACGGTCTCCAGTGTCGATATCTACTACAATGCCGGTCATCCTGGCGTGGAAGAACCGCATGCCCACGTGGTGCTCTTTCACGATGAGGGTGCAAAATCGCGACTGGCGAAATGATGCCGTCGCGCAGGGCGTTTCTCGGCTTTGGGGGCGGCGCGCTTGCCGCCCTTCTGGTGGTGCCGCGCCGTTCGGTGGCGGCACCGGTCGCGGTGATCGAGATGCGTGGAACCGCGCGCGGCGAACGTATCTGGTTTTCACCGCAGGGCCTTGCTGTCGCGGCCGGTACGACCATACGGATTATCAATCGTGATCCCGGCAACTCTCACACTGCCACCGCCTATCACCCTTCGCTGTATGGCCGCATGCGCAGGATTCCAGCGGCGGCGATGCCCTGGGACAGCGATTTCCTGTTGCCGGGCGACATGTTCGAGATCAAGCTGAGCGTGCCGGGTGTCTATGATTACTACTGCATCCCGCACGAGATGGGCGGCATGGTCGGCCGGATTGTTGTGGGCCAGCCGGATGATCCCGGATGGGAGGGGCCTGCCGCCGACACAGGGGATGTGATGCCCGAGGCGCTGGCTGCCCTGCCTTCGGTGGAAGATATTCTCGCCAGCGGACGCGTGGAAAGGAAACCGGCAGCATGACGACAAATGTCAATCAAGCCTCTGACCATGCGTCCTGGTCGTCATTGCCGGAGCCGGATCTGATCGCCAGGGCGCGAATGAAGGAAGAAGCGGCAATCCGCGAACTGATCCGGCGGTTGAATCCACGGCTGTTCCGGATCGCACGCGGAATCGTGTCCAGCGATGCAGAGGCGGAGGAGGTGGTTCAGGAGGCCTATCTCGCCGCCTTTACCGGGCTGGAACGCTTTGACGGGAGGGCGCGGTTTTCAACCTGGATCACCCGTATCGCCATCAACACGGCATTGATGCGTACAAGGCGTGCGCGCCCGGAAGAGGAATACGACACAGTGTCCGAAGAGAACAACGGCAATATTCTCAGGTTCGTCGGCGGGAGCGAGACGCCTGAAGCGAATTTCGGCCGAACCCAGATCAGCGGCATTCTTGAAGCGACGGTGGCTGGTTTGACACCCGAGCTGCGGCTGCCGTTCCTGCTGCACGAGGTCGAGGGAATGAAGATCCGCGACATCGCGCGCGATCTGTCACTCAACCCCATTACCGTCAAAACCCGCCTGTTTCGCGCCCGGCGCCAGTTGCGTGCGGCACTGGAGGAACGGTTGCAGGGTGGGTTCGGCAGCATCTTTCCGTTCGATGGCGCCCGCTGTGCGCACATGGCAGACACGGTTGTCGCGCGCCTTGTTTCAAAGGGTGAACTCTAGGCCCCACGCCAGCGGGAACAATCTTCTGGCGAAGGTCTAGCTGTTTGACTTGTCCACGGGCGAAACCGGAGCGGCTTCCGGGTTCAGTATGCGGACGGCAGCGCCTTCGAGGTCCTCATACTGGTTCGTGTGCAGGCTCCACAGAAAGGCACCCAGCCCGACGACGCCGAGGCTGATCGAGATCGGGATCAGGAACAGGTAATTCATTCGGCCAACTCCTCGGGGCGCAGCGCCACCCATGCGTGCCAGGTTCCGTGTCCGAGCAGGGGGAAAATGACGATCATGCTCAGCAGTCCCGTCACCGCGCACATGGCAAAGCCGAGGGCAACGATCATGCCCCAGGGCAGCACCACGCGCAGATTGTGTGTTGTCAGCGCGAACGATGTGCCCAGCGCGGTCAGCGCATCGGTGCGGCGGTCGAGCAGCATCGGAATTGAGAAAAGGCTGATCGCCATGGCGAAGGCCGCGAACAGGCCGCCCACCGCCGAGCCAGTCAGGATCAGCGCCCATCCGCGCGGCGTTGTCAGAAGCTGGTTCAGGATATGATCAAAACCGGGAAACGGCAGCAGGCCGAAAAACAACGCGTAAAGCAGGTCTGCCGCCCTGAGCCACACCATTACCAGAAGGCACAGCATCAGGCCTGCAAAAGCCAGCTGGGCGCCCGAACGCGGACGCACCAGCAGCATGTCGGCAAGGCTGACCTTCTCGCCGCGCTGCAGCTTGCGGCTCTTCTCGTAAAGTCCAATGGCGACAAGCGGGCCGATGACCAGAAAGCCCGACAGGGCCGGAAAGATCAGCCACAGCAGGTCGGCCACAACCAGTCCCCAGATCACCAGCACCGAGAGGGCAAAACTGGCCAGGCCGTAGATCAGGCTCTGAAGCGGGTTGTGACGAAAGTCCGCCCATCCGGCCGCAAGCCAGGACAGTGCCGCCGTGGCCGGCAGATGCCGGGCAAAGCCGCGGTCGGGGCGGATCGGAGGCTGGACGGCGGGAAGGGGGTCAAGCATGGCAACCTCGTTCAACAGCCTGCGGCAGCGGCAGGTTTGGCTGGATTGACCGGAACGCAACCGGGGTGAGAGCGGGTGGCGAGCGAAACGAACTGCCAGTTCGCCGCGATCACCAGTGCGATGGCTGCGGCGGCGGCCAGTCCGGCAAGGAGGCGTGGCGAAAGTGTCATTGGGCTCTCTCCGGCATGGTCTCGACATACAGCGCCAGCATGCGGATATCGGCGGTGCTCAGGCGATGCTGCCAGGTCGGCATGTGGCCCTGGCGCCCATTCATCAGCGTCTGCCAGATGCTTGCCGCATCGCCACCGTAGATCCAGGCTGCATCGGTGAGGTTTGGCGCGCCGGTGCCTTCGACACCACGGGCGTCTTCGCCGTGGCAGGCTGCGCAATTTTCCTGAAACAGCATTGCAGCTTCCGATGGATCGCCGGGGATGACGCCGTTTGAAAGCGTCTGGACATAGCGTGTCATCATGCCGATCTGGGCGCGGTCGAGCATCTCGTCACGGCCGAAGGCGGGCATCTGGGCAAAGCGGCTGTCGGGGTGGTCGCTGTTGATGCCGACGGTAATGGTCTCGGCGATGTCTGCCGCCGTCCCGCCCCAGATCCAGGTGTTGTCGGAAAGCCGCGGAAATCCCGGGCCACCGGTTCCGCCCTTGCCGTGGCAGGGCTCGCAGTTCTGACCGAAGATCGGGGCTGCGGTTTCCAGCGCCCGGGCCATCAGGTCCGGATCGGCGCGGATGGCGTCAAAATCCAGTGTGGTCATCTGCGCCATCCAGTCGGCCCGCGCGGTGTTGGCCGCGGCGATGTCTGCGGCCAGATCCGTCTTCTGATCGATCCCGAGCACACCCTTGGTAAAGGTGCGTCCGAGCGGCCAAGTCGGCAGCAGGATCCATCCGACCAGGGCCGCAAGGTGGGTGATTATGATGAAGATGATCACCGCGCGCGGAATCGGCGAGTTGAGTTCCTTGATGCCGTTCCAGTCATGCCCGGTGGTGGTGTAGCCGGTAACCGGATCGCGTTCTATTTTCGACATGGCTGATCCTCCTGTTCGAGAACCGAGCGTGCGGCATGGTCCGCCAGGGCCTTGCTCGAGGGACGGTAGGTATGGATCACGACGATGATGAAGAACCCCATCAGGTAAAACAGGCCGAAGGATTTGGCGATCATCACCATGAGGTCATGGCTCGGGGACATCACTCAGCCTCCTTCTGCTCGGTGGTGTAAGCGGCCTGGGTCATCTGACCGAGAATCTGCAGGTAGGAGATCAGCGCATCCAGCTCTGTCACGGTCTTCCGAGACGAAAAGCGGCGCATGTTGGTCGCCTCGCCATAGCGCTCGGCAACGCCGCTGGCGCCATCGCTGTCAGGGCTGGCCTGTGCCAGCGCATCCGCAGAGGCATTCTCGATCATGGCGTCGGTATAGGGCACGCCCAGCGTCCGGAGTGTCGACAGATGTGCGCCCAGTTCGGAGACATCGAGCCCGGTTTGGGCCAGCCACGGATAGGCCGGCATGATCGAGCTGGGCACCACGTCGCGCGGATTGTTGAGGTGTGCGACATGCCATTCGTCGGAATATTTGCCGCCCAGCCGCGCGATGTCCGGGCCGGTTCGCTTGGAGCCCCACAACATCGGATGGTCATATTGCGATTCCGCCGCCAGCGAGTAGGGGCCGTAGCGTTCGACCTCATCGCGCAGGGTGCGGATCATCTGGCTGTGGCAGGCATAGCAGCCTTCGCGGATGTAGATATTGCGTCCCGCCAGCTCGAGCGGGGTGTAGACCCGCATGTCCGGTGTGGTCTCCACGGTCTGGTCGATGGTGAACAGCGGTGCGATCTCGACCAGGCCGCCGACACTGGCGGCGGCGATGATGCCGACAACCAGCCAGATGGACTTCTTTTCAAGATTGTAGTGGGCTTTGAACAGAGACATGGCTTCACTCCGCTCCCTGCAATGCGAGTGGACGATCGGGTGCCTCGCCGCGGACACCGCGGACCGTCAGCCAGATGTTGACCGCCCCGACACAGATCCCGGCGAGGAACAGCACGCCGCCAAGGAAGCGGGCGATGTAGTAGGGGTGCATCGCATCGATGCTCTCGATGAAGGAATAGTTGAGCGTTCCAGCCGCATTGTAGGTCCGCCACATCAGACCCTGGGTGATGCCGGCGTTCCACAGCGAAAAGACGTAAGTCAGCAGGCCGGCAAGGGCGAGCCAGAAATGCCATTCGACGAGCTTGGCGGAATACATTCCGCTGCGGCCCCAGATCAGCGGCACGGTCGAATAGAAGGCGCCGAAGGTGACCATTGCCAGCCAGCCGAGCGCGCCGGAATGCACATGGCCAATGGTCCAGTCGGTGTAATGCGACAGTGCGTTGACCGGACGGATTGCCATGAACGAGCCCTCGAAAGTCGACAGCCCGTAAAACACCGCCGCCACGAACATGAAGCGCAGCGTTGCGTCATCGCGGACCCGTCCCCATGCCCCGTTCAGGGTGGCAATCGCATTGCCTGCCGAAGCCCAGCTCGGCACCAGAAGCATGATCGAAAAGGTCATGCCCAGCGTCTGCACCCAGTGCGGCAGGGCCGTGTAATGGAGATGGTGGGAGCCGACCCAGAGATAGAAGAAGGTGATGCCCCAGAAGCTGAGGATCGACAGCCGGTAGGAATAGATCGGCCGCTGCGCCCTGACCGGCAGGTAGTAGTAGAGCATCCCCAGGAAGCCCGAGGTCATGAAGAAGGCGACGGCGTTGTGGCCGTACCACCATTGCACCATCGCGTCCTGAACGCCGGAGAATGCCGGGTAGCTCTTGGCGCCGGCAAAGCTCACCGGCAGGGCGAAGCCGTTGACGATGTGCAGCACGGCGACCACGACGATGAAGGCAAGATAATACCAGTTGGCCACATAGATATGCGGCTCGGCCCGGCGCGCGAGCGTGCGCAGATAGAGCACCAGATAGGCAACCCAGACCACCACCAGCCAGATGTCTGCATACCACTCGGGCTCTGCATATTCCTTGGACTGGGTGACACCCATCATGTAGCCGGTGACCGACCAGATGAGAAACAGGTTGTAGCCGACCAGCACGAACCAGGGGCTCAACTGATCGGCAAGCCGGGTGCGGCTGGTGCGCTGCATGACATGGAACGAGGTGGCAATCAGGGCATTGCCGCCAAAAGCGAAGATCACGCCGGTGGTGTGCACCGGGCGGATCCGGCCATAGCTCATCCAGGCGTGGCCGAAGGTGGCGTCCGGCCAGACCATCAGGGCTGCAACCCAAAGGCCGATCCCCATGGCAAACAGCCCCCAGACCATGGCAAGAGCGATACCGACCTTGGTCGGGTCGTCGTAATATTGCTGCAGCCTGCCCGGGTCGGACTGCGGTTTTTCCAGCACACTGGCCACGGCAATGAACAGCGCCGCGCCGAGCGCCACCGCCATGAACCCGTGGACTGCCATCGGGCCCTGTTTTGCCGCGATCGCCATCGTCAGACCCAGCAGCGTCAGCAGTATCGCAAGGACTGCACCCAACTGACGTTCGGTTCGGGACAATTGTGCAATCATTGGAATTTCCTTGTCAGGCAATGTGGGCCGGCGCGCATAAGGGTTGTCTTGGTTGACCTGATCCCGGTGGAATTCAAATCCGGACGCATCGGTGTCCGCATTGGCGTGCGGAGGCCTGAGCCGGAGAGAAAGTCCGTCGAATTGGGCCTCTCAATTAATAGGTATTTGAAATACCTATTATCATGATCGCCCCCTGATGCAAGCCTCCAGGCAATGGCGTTCCGGGATGGGGAGCGGCTGGCATCGCTGTACCGGTGGTCGTGCCCGACCCCGGTCAAATCCCGGGCAGGCCTCATGGTCATGGCTTTGAACCTTCCGACGGGGTGGCCGCGGGCGAGAGCCGGCCCAAAAGGTGGATGGACAGTGCAACGAGAGCGGCTGCCTTGATGATTTCGATGCCGATATAGGCAACATGATGCCAGCCGGCGGGCGCAGGCGCCCCTGAAATGATCGCTTCAACCCGTGCATCGAGAATGGGCAACAGCCAGAACGTCTCGGCAATGAGGATTGCAACAAGGCCCGCAGCGAGCAAGCCGGACAGCGTTCTGCGTCGGCAGGCGAGAAGCGACAGGATCAGCAGCAGTGCCATCCCCCATTCGATCCTGGAGAACAGCGAGAAAGTCGCCCTGCCGATTTCGAGCGCCACCGGCAGGCTGAGCGACGGGGCTTCGAATTTCACCGGCGTGGCAATGAAGGAAACGCCGAGCAACATGCCGAGCCAGAGGATCGCGACAAAGGCGGCAGCCGCTTCCGGCAGCTTCATGATGGTGTGACGTTTCATGTCTGGCTCCTGTCTGGGGAATAATGGGCTGGCCGTCTTTGCACGTCTCATCCACCCGGCCGGTGCATCGCCTGCGGCAGCGGGATGTCGCCATAATCGACACTAGACCGACGCAGGACCTCTCCCGCTTCGCTGACCTGCAAGCGGACGCGCCGCCCCTGGTAGAAGAAGCTCAAACGGTAGGCGCCGGCATCGTCTCCAACCCCGGTTTCACACAGGCTGGTGATTGCGCCGTCGCGCATCAGTTTCGGAACGTCTTCCGGCGCCACGTTAAGGAGGGGGCCGATAAGCGTTGCATCGATGACAATGCCGCCATCTTCAATTTCGATTGTCATGTCATCCTGCCTTTGTTGAAACATTGCATCCGACCGGCGGCGCGTGCCGGGCCAGACGATGAAGCAGCGCGTTGAGCCTGCTCCATCCGCGTGGGTCGGAATGACGCAAGCCGGCGCAGGCCTGGCCCGCAAGCCGGCAGGCCGCGTCGACCTGCCCGGAGGACGCCAGAGCCTCAAGGCTTGTCACCAGCAGCCTGACCAGCCCGTCCTGATCGAGCGGCATGCTGGAAGCTGGCGCGGATTGGCCGCTGCGTGGAATGCCGGTTTTGCTCATCAGTAAATTCCCAGGTGCTGCTTGGCCTCGGGGCTCATCATGTCCGGTTCCCACCGTGGCTCGTAGGTCAGCTCCACCTGCACTTTCTTGACGCCTTCGACGGCCCCGGCGCGATCCTGAACGCCCTGCTTGAGATAGTTCGTCGCCGGGCATCCGGGCGTCGTCGTGGTCATGGCAACGGTCGTCGCGCCGTTGGCTTCAACCACCACATCATAGATGAGGCCGAGATCGACGATGTTGTAGCCAAGTTCCGGATCGATGACCTCGCGCAGCGATGTCATGATCTGGTCGACAAATGCGCTGGTCTCGCCGTCTTTCCCGCCCGGCGTTTTTCGTGCCGGGCGCATCACCGGGGCATTCGCCATGAAGTGTTCCATGATCGTGCCCAGCAATGCCGGCTTCAGATGCTGCCAATCGCCGGCGGACTTGGTGATGATGATGCAGTCGTAACCGAACGCAATGGCCGCCACCCCCGGAATGCCGAACAGGCGCTGGGCCAGCGGTGATGCCGCGGCTTCGTCGCGATCGGCAAATTCGATGGTTCCGGAAACATACACCTCCCTGCCGGGAATGAATTTCAGCTTCGAGGCGTCGGGCATCGGTTCGGTCTGGATGAACATCGCTCATAACTCCATGAAGGCAGGACCGCCGGTGCGGCTAAACCACCTGTTCGCTGTTGCGGGCAACGCGGACCAGGATCCTGTAGGTCGTTCCGTCGGGCTCGAAGCCGCCGCGCCATTGATGGCCGCGTTTTTCAAGTTCGGGAAACAGGAACATCGGCTCGCGGCACAGAAGCGCGGACAGGACCTGGCCGTGCTGCATGGCCTCGATTGCAGCCAGGATCCGCACCATCGGCTCGGGCGGTTCCAGTTCCCGGTTGTCGAGATGCCGATCGGGTTCAGGCCAGTCGGTGGCATCACTGCTGGCGGCCGGGGGAGCAGGCATGGCCGGTGTTGCCGTTTGCGAGGGCGTAAACCGTACCTCCCAGTCGCCATCGGCCAACTCGGTTGCCTCGTGGGTGAATCCCTTCGAGCCCAGCACATGAAACAGCGGCACCGGTTCGAAGGTTGCCAGGAGGCGCAAGCCCTGGTCAGGGGCGAGTGCGCTGACTGCCTGCATGATCTGTTCGAACGGCTCGCCTCCGTCCCTCAGGGTCGGGCGGACGTCGAGATCGACGAATGTCGTGGTCATTGGTTTCACTCCTGTGGGTTCAGATCGAAGTTGGGCGGGAGAGCAGCAGATGCGGTCTTGGCACTGCAGCCGGTCCAGCGGAGCGGGAAGCCACGTCCGAGAGAAGACGAATCCGGACCAGTTCGCTGACAATCCCGATCGTGGCTGCGAGCATCAGTGCTGCGGCAATACGAAAGACGGTGGTCTGACCGGTCAGAAGAATGGCCGTACCACTCCAGACGGCGAGGAAATAAAGCCTGAACCATTTTCGCGCACGGGTCTCGACCACAAGATCCTGCACCCTGGGAGCAGCCATCTTGCCCAGCACGGGACCGTAGCATTCAAGCCATGTCAGGAACGCCACGATCTTGTAGAGCTTGGCGAGCCCGAGGCCCGAGAGCCACCCGAAGACGAGAACAAACACCACAGCGCCAATGCCA
Organism: Hoeflea sp. AS16; assembly: GCF_038900095.1. Classification (NCBI taxonomy): domain Bacteria; kingdom Pseudomonadati; phylum Pseudomonadota; class Alphaproteobacteria; order Hyphomicrobiales; family Rhizobiaceae; genus Hoeflea; species Hoeflea sp. AS16. The sequence goes on from NZ_JBBMQQ010000002.1 coordinate 476,897, forward strand.
TCCTCCAGCCGACCGAGGATGGCCAGCCCGATTGCCAGGGCAATGGCGGCTGCGAGTGAAGCCAGCGCATAGATTGCCATGCGGCTGTTGAGCTCGATGGTGCGGCGCTTGCGTGCGCGATAAAGATGCAGGATGTCAGCGCCGTAGAGGGCAAGCGAAGCCAGCCCGAGAAGGCTGCCGGCGAGAAGCGGAATGAACAGGCTTGCCCCGCTCAGGATCGCGCCAATCCCGATCGCAACGACAACCGCCAAGGCCGCACCGGCAAGTGCAAGGACAAGCTTCGGCCGTGTTCCGTCAAGTTCCGGGGCGAGCATGAACATGGCAAGCAGCCGGTAACTCACGCCGATGGCGGTCAAGGTCAGCCATCCGCCGATGCCGGCCGCGACATGCAAGGGAAGCGCCGCCCCCGCGATGGCGAGCATGGGGTCTGAACTTGTCTGCTGGCCCAGAACGAGGGCAAAAATCACCCCGAACGCAACCGTCAGCGCAAGCGAGATCAGCCCGGTGGCGACAAAGCGTGCGGGCAGCGGCAGCGGCCTCGCCGGCCACAAGGTGCATCCGAGGTTCCACAGCACCAGCATGAACCCGGCGCTCAGGACGATCCCGGCTGCCGGCAACAGCGATGGCAGATCGGCAAGCCTGCCGGAAAGCTGCAGAAAGCCTGCAAGCAGCAAGCCGAGACCGGCAAGCAGCAGCAAAAGGGCAGGCAACGGCAATGTGTCGCTGTAAAGCCGCCGCGCGATCAGCACCGGCGCAAACTGGAAAAGCGCGCCGCACATCAGCAGGCTGAGCCAGCCGATGGTGATCACATGCACCAGTACCAGCGTTTCGGGCGCGCGCAGGTCTGCGGCCGGGTAACCGAAACCGGTCAGCATCAGCGCCTCGCCGGCAATCAGCGCTGAGAGGGCGGCAAAGAAATAGGACATCGTCCAGCGGGACAGGGTGACACCAGGCATCATGTTTTCCTCCACAATGACGCCGGGCTGGCCCGGCGTCATTGCGTCAGCCGTCAGGCGGCCTGTTCGATCTTGCCGATTTCGACGCGCCAGGCCTCTGGCCCCTGTTCGCGGTAGATCCAGGAAAACTGGCCGGGATACTCGGCTTCGAGCTGGTAGTAGAGCGGCTTGGGGTCGTGATCGTTGATCAACTCGAACGCCTTGCCCGGCTCGAGAGCGTGGACAAGCTGGAAGATCTTCGCGTGACGTTGTGCGGGGACGAGACTGCGCAAGTCTACGGCTTCGGTCGTGTCGGTCATTTCCGGTTTCCTTCTGTTCAAGATCCATCACGCCGGCACAGCAAGTCATTTCCGAGCCCTTGGAGACGAGGCGTTTGCGCCTGTGTGCGTGGGCCGGGGCCGGTTGCGCCGGTGGTCTTTTCGGCCGGTGGGTTTCCTGTCGCTTTGACCGTGTGCAATTTTCCCATTTAAAGATACATTGTCAATATATCTTTTATGAGTTAGATATCGACCCATGGATTTCGGGCGGCTGCTGAACACTGATGCTCTTGGAGAAAACAGGCCCGACAAGTTGATGGAGCACACGATGAGCATGATGCAATCCGGACCGGTTGAAGCCTTCGACGGTACTGAGTGTGGTGCCGGGTTGCATCCGGCCGTCGGCACCGGCTTCAGTTTCGATGCGGATGCAAACCCAGGTGGCGGAGACATTGTGCCGCAGCAAGCGGTGGTGGACCCCGCTGCTCTTGTCAGCGCCCTGGTTGCGGCGTTCCGGGCGCACAGCCACATCAACAATGTGATGACCCATGTTTCCGGTGCCCGCTGGGATGAGATTGAACGTGCCTTGCACATCATTCTGGATATCGCGGCCGTACCTGCCGGCCTGTCGCGACTGGAGGCCAATATCGTTGATCTGCTGTGTGCAGAGCGCGGCGTGACCGGACGCATCTTCAAGCCGTATTTCGAAACGCTGCTCGCCAGATTTCTGCCGGCTGTCCCGGCTGGACACCTGCAAGCCCACGTCTTGTCACTCCACCAGGCCGCTCAAATATATGAAGAGGATAATCCCGGCGTGGTCCGGATTGCCACCAAGACGGGAGAGGTCCGGTGAGACTTATCAGGTGCGCTGCCGGAACCGGCGTCTGCCGCCCGCAGTCCGGGCCTGATGTGGATTTCGACAACGATAGCGCGCAGCCACAGCTTGATCCCTCCGAGGCGGTTTTCATGGCGCTGAACACAGGTTTTTGCCGCGATATCGGCGTCATGGCGATGATGCTGGAAGGATTGCGGGACGCAAGCAAAGGCGAAGCGGAAGGAGAATTGCGATGAAACACGCGAGAGATGCACTTTACATGGCTTCCAACGGGATTGTGCAGCCCATCGGGCCCGGGACGGATGAGGAATGGGCGATCTTTGAATCGCTGGTCCGTGATGAATACAATCGGCTGCATCCGGACGACACGTTTGAAGACCTGAAGCGGCGGGCCCGGTTCTCGAAGGAGGACCAGGGTTTGCTGCGTGACTGGATGGCGCTCGCCGCCCACCGCGCTGCGGCAGCGGTTTGATGAGATGACGCAAACCCGAAACACCGATGTTGATGAAGGAAAGCAAGTCATGACAGACACGCAGGAAAAGCGAGATCCAAACAAACCGTTGATCCATGAGACACGCGACATCGATACGGACAACACGCTGTTGCCGATGCTGGTCACCGGGCTTGTTCTGGTGGTGCTCGGCGCAATCATCGTCATGATGTTCGTGTGAGTGGTGCCTTGGCACAGCCCGATCGATCCGGGTATGGGGTCGTAAATATTGCCCGTGCCATGTTCGCGGCGCCGCCGCTGCGATATGCAGTGGATCATCGATACCGGGGAATCTCATGAAGCTGACCACTTTTTCCGACTATGCATTGCGCGTTCTGATGTACGCGGGAGCCGCTGGTGACAGGCTGGTGACGATCGAGGAAACCGCCCGGGTCTACAGGATCTCGCAGGCCCACCTGATGAAAGTCGTCAACGTGCTGACCAATGCCGGCTATCTGCGCGCCGTGCGGGGGCGCTCCGGCGGGTTCACGCTGGCCCGTCGTCCTGAAGAGATCAATCTCGGTGCGGTTCTCCGGGCAACGGAGACGGATTTTGCTTTGGTGGAGTGCTTCACCCCGACCAACGAGTGCCTGATCTCAAGCCGGTGCCGGCTGCCCAAGCTGCTCAACAAGGCACTTGCCGCCTTTATCTCCACATTCGACGACTACACGCTGGCCGACATCATGCTTTCGGAACAGGATTTCGCGCTGTCGGTGCCGCCCACGGCCAAAAGTGATGGCCTGTCATCATCAACACGATCCGACTAGCGCCAATCCCGGCCCCCGTGTCATTCGTCGGTGACGATGATGTCCATGGGGATGTTGTGCGACAGGGGATGAATTGTCGGAATCCGGCTTTCTGCATAGCCGACCCCAATGACAACCGGCCGCGTCTTCATTGTTGCCCGTGTCTTGTCGAAAACGCTGCCAGCGTAGCTCAGACGGTAATTTTCCTCATCGAACCCGATGACCGGTGCAACCACCACATTGGGCTGCACCGCTGGTCCGCCGGCGGGAACTATTATGTTCCATATGCCCCGGTCGAGCCGGTCTCCGGGTGACCAGATGCGGAACTCCAGAGGCCAGCCTTTCTTGATGACCACGGGCAGCGCGATCTGTCCGCCGCGTGCAATGATGCTTGCCGCCCAATTGCGCAGATCAGGCTCGCCGCGGATTGGCCAGTAACAACTGATTGTCCGCCCGCTGACCTTGCCGATGGCCTGATCCAGCCGGGCAGCGATGCGGTCCGACTTGGCCTTCCTCGCTTCGGCGCTGATGGCGAGACGTGCATCGAGAAGCCGGCGGCGTTCGGCCTTGCGCCAGCGAAGAACATTCGCCCGGCATTCCGGCACCGATGGTGCTTCGTCGGATCCGGAGACGAGTGCAGGCATGAAACCTGGTGGAGATGCATAATCCACCGGCCGATGAGGGAGTTCTTCTTCGTTTCTCATTCCGGGCTCCGGTTCCCGCCGAAGACGAGGGGCGGCGGAATTTTGCAATTCAGAATGCAATCAGAAGAAACGGGAAGGCAAACGGAATTAAATGCTCTATTGATGCAATAATATTGCACTCAAAGGAGGCCGTGATGGACATCGACCGTGCCCGGACATTTCTCGAGATTGTTCATTCAGGCAGCTTTCTCAAGGCGGCAGAGCGGCTGCATGTCACCCAGACCACAGTCAGCGCCCGTATCCGGACGCTTGAGGATGTGCTGGGTCGACAATTGTTCGTCCGCAACCGCAATGGCGCACAGCTGACACCGGCCGGCCGCGAGTTCGAGCGCTATGCCCAGTCATTCGTGCAGATATGGGAACGGGCGCGGCACCAGCTTGCGATCCCGTCGGGCCGCACAAGTGTTGTCGCACTGGGGGGCGAGCTCAGTCTCTGGGATCCGGTGCTGCTGGACTGGCTGGTCTGGATGAAGCAGCGAAAGCCGGAAATCGCCATTCATGCCAATGTCGGTGTGCCTGACCAGCTGCTGGAGCAGCTCCGGACGGGTGTTCTCGATATCGCCGTGCTGTATGCACCGAAACTTTTGCCGGGCTTCAAGGTCGAGTTGCTGGTCGAGGAGCAACTGGTGCTCGTGCGGACCAAACCCAAAGACGGCGAACCGGCTGGTGCGGAAGATTACGTCTATGTCGATTGGGGACCGTTGTTTGCGGCCCAGCACGATGCAAGTTCCAATTCGTTCGGCGAGCCCGGGCTGTTTGTCGGCCTTGGCCCGCTCGGCCTCAACTACATTCTGCGGGCTGGTGGAATGGGCTATTTCCGCCGTGGCGCGGCAGCGCCCCACATTGCATCGGGTGAACTCGAGATTGTCGATGGCGCACCGGAATTCACCTATCCCGCCTATGCTGTTTATCCCGAAGCAAGCGAGGCGAGAGATGACATTCAGGAGGCTCTGCGCGGGTTGAAAGACGTGGTCAGCTGACCGCATCTGCCGCGACGCCCGATACAAACCGGCTGGGTCATCTGTCAGCCCTCACGCTGATTCAGTAGCACGCCGATGACCAGCTCGCGCCCGGCCCGGTTGATCCCGATGCCACGCGGTCTCCGCTCGACAAGGCCGAGCGCAATCAGGCGTTCCGCCATGGATGGTTCGAGTGCGGGGTAGGGACCGCGATTCAACCGCTTGAGCGCAGTCTGCTCGTTGTCGTCCAGATCGCTCCAGGTGACGCTCAAGGCTCTCTCCGGTCTCGGTGATTGGGAATGAACCTTACGATGGACGAGGATCGAGACCATTTCAAACCGAAATACTTGCACCGTAACTGCAATAAATTTCGTTTGGCATTGAGCGGGCCAGGGAGGATTGAGTTGATGCCCGGTGGTCTGTGCCGTCTCGCTGCCGGCGACTTTGAAAATGCTCTGGATTTCAACCGGTCAGCGGTTTGCCCCGGGACTGACTGTCACGCTGCTGTCACGCTCCTGAACGGCCGCGACCGGGGCCTTGCCACTTGTGCGTCACACCGCTTGGGAAACAGGGGGCAGCAAACGGCGGGGTGGTTGCGGCACCAAACGGGCCATTTGCGTCTGGGTCTGATTCTTGGTGAGGGGCCGGAATGGGGCATTGCGTTTGCGCCAATCGTGATCCAGAGAAAAAGGTCGATATGACAAGCAGGAGTGTGATTCAGTTGAGTGCGATTGATGAAAAGCTGCAGCCTATCCTGGCTACCGTCCTCCACCGGAACGCGGGTGAGCCGGAGTTCCATCAGGCCGTTCGCGAAGTGCTGGAAAGTCTTGGGCGCGTCGTTGCGCGGCATCCCGAGTATTCGGATGAAGCGCTGATCGAGCGGATCTGTGAACCGGAACGGCAGATCATTTTCCGGGTTCCGTGGATCGACGATGCCAACCAGGTGCAGATCAATCGCGGATTTCGCGTTCAGTTCAATTCAGCCCTTGGTCCCTACAAGGGCGGGATCCGCTTTCACCCTTCGGTGAATGTCGGGATCATCAAGTTTCTGGGCTTCGAACAGGTGTTCAAGAACGCGCTGACAGGGATGCCAATCGGCGGCGGCAAGGGCGGTTCGGACTTTGATCCGAAAGGCCGTTCGGATCGCGAGATCATGCGGTTTTGTCAATCGTTCATGATCGAATTGCAGCGTCATGTCGGCGAGTATGTTGACGTGCCTGCGGGCGATATCGGCGTAGGTGCGCGCGAGATCGGCTACATGTTCGGCATGTACAAGCGGCTGAACAACCGTTTTGAAGCCGGTGTCCTGACCGGCAAGGGCTTGTCCTATGGTGGCTCGCGGGCTCGGAAAGAAGCGACCGGGTTTGGTCTGGCCTATTTCGTGCAATCTATGCTCGACAAGAAAGGCACCGATTTCGAAGGCAAGCGCTGTGTCGTTTCCGGCTCGGGCAACGTTGCCATCTATGCGATGGAAAAGATCCTGTCGTTTGGCGGCAAGGTCGTCGCCTGTTCGGATTCGGGCGGTTACATCGTCGACGAGAACGGCATCGATCTTGATCTGGTCAAACAGATCAAGGAAGGGCGGCGCGCCCGGATTTCCGAATATGCGGATCTCAAGGGGCAGGGATGCAGCTACATCAAAGGCGGCTCGATCTGGCAGGTGCCATGCAAAATCGCCTTGCCCTGCGCCACCCAGAACGAGCTGACCGGCGCGGATGCAATGGTACTGATCAAGAATGGCGTGCTTGTGGTTGCCGAGGGGGCCAACATGCCCTGTACGCCTGAAGCGGTGCACCTGTTTCGCTCCGAAGGGGTGATGTTCGCGCCCGGCAAAGCCGCCAATGCCGGTGGTGTGGCCACGTCGGCGCTGGAAATGCAGCAGAACGCAAGCCGCGACAGCTGGTCCTTCCAGAAGACGGAAGACAGGCTGGCCGAGATCATGCGGGGCATTCACGAAGCCTGCGACCAGACAGCCGAGGAATACGGCGCGCCGGGGGACTATGTTCTCGGGGCGAATGTCGCGGGCTTCGTGCGTGTGGCGGACGCCATGCAGGCAATGGGCGTGATCTAGGCGGACGGCAAGTCAGGCGCGGGCAGCAGCGGCCCGTGTCACAAGGGCTGTTCGGTTCATGACAATCAAACCCGAAGTTTGATCTCTTCGGTGCAAGCGCAGCCGGGCACTCCCAGGCGAGGGGTGCCCGGAATGCTGTTTGTCTTTTTGCCGGCGCCGAACCCGGAAGGAAATCAGGGTCGTTTCGCTGCCGGTCTCCCTCGTTGAAAAGCACGACAATCTCGGAATGAGGAGCGTTGCGGAAATTCGCGCAATCGCGCCAAATTGAATCTTGCAATCGATTGCAGCAGCTCTTGCAATCGATTGCATAACGTGGAATGTTTGGATCGCACAAATCCTTGGGAGAATAAAATGAAGTTACGTACAGCTATTGCAGCGCTTGCTGCATCCGTAATGTCCATTGCATCCGCAGGTGCCGAAGAGTTCACCATTGGCTTGTCCAACGGCTGGGTCGGGTCGGAGTGGCGGACGCAGATGATTGAAGAGGCAGAGGCCGCGGCCGCGGCCTGGGCCGAGCGCGGTGTAACCGTCAAGGTCGTCGTCCAGAGTGCCAATGTTGATGTGCCGGGGCAGATCGCCCATGTGCGCAACTTCATGAACCAGGGCGTCGATGCGGTCATCATCAATCCCAACAGCCCGACTGCTTTCGATCCGGTGTTTGCCCAGGCAAAGGAATCCGGCATTCTTGTGATTTCAACCGATGCTGAAGTTTCCTCGCCAGACGCGATTTATGTCGGTATCGACCAGCAGGCATGGGCTGAAGCCGGGGCGAAATGGCTGGCCGAGACGCTCGACGGCAAGGGCAAGGTGGTTGCCATCAACGGTGTTGCAGGGCACCCGGCCAACGAAATGCGGGTTGCGGGTTACCGCAAGGTGTTTTCCGAATATCCCGACATCGAAATCGTCAATGAAGTGAACGCGAACTGGGATCAGGCCCAGGGCCAGCAGGCAATGCAGAACCTGCTTGCCACCTATCCCGATATCGATGGTGTCTGGGTGCAGGACGGCATGGCTGCCGGTGCATGGCGTTCCATTCAGGACTCTCCGCAGGCGGGTTCGATTGCCGCGACCGGCGAGATCCGCAAGGACTTTATCGATCTGTGGGTCAAGGAAGGTCTGAACTCGGGCGCTTCCGTCAACCCTCCGGGCGTCATGGCCAGTGCACTCAACGTTGCGGTGCTGATGCTTCAGGGCCGTGAATTGAAGGAACCTGCAACTGCCGGTCAGTACAACAATGCAATGTACCTGCCGATTCCGTTCATCGATGCGTCCAACGTCCAGGACGTGGCGGTTGAGCTTGAGGGCAAGCCGGGCTTCTACTCCTACACAAGCTCGCTGAGCATCGATGAGGCCGAAGCGCTGTTCAAGTAACATCGATCGAAAATCTTGCCGGCCCTTTCGGGGCCGGCTCTCTCTTCAATCAGATCAGGGTGGATGTCATGCCGAGACTTAGTCTTGAGGGTGTGAGCAAGCGCTATGGAGCCACCGTCGCTCTGCGCCGGGGTGATCTGGATCTCGTGCCCGGCGAAGTGCATGTGCTGATGGGATCCAACGGATCCGGCAAGAGTACCCTGAGCAAAATTATCGCCGGCAGCGTGAACCCCGATGGCGGCCTGATCAAATATGATGGCTCCGCCGTCACAATCCCGAGCCCGCAGGCGGCGCGAGATCTTGGCATCGCCGTGTTCTATCAGGAACTGAGCCTGGCCGCCCACCGAAGCGTGGTCGAGAACATCTGTCTCTCGAGGCTCGGCAAGAGCCGGGGCGTGTTTCGCAACCGGGCCGAAATGGCTGCGATGGCAGAGCCGTTCATTGCGCCTTTCCAGAGTGTTCTGGGGGATGGCTTCGGGTTGGATGTTCCGGTGGGGCGTTTGCGCGCGGATCAGCGGCAACTGGTTGAAATCATCAAGACCCTGGCTGCCGATCCCGACATTCTCATTTTCGATGAGCCGACATCGGCTCTCGACCGCGCACAGGTGGATTGCTTCATGGCGGTCCTGCGCGAGCTCAAGGCCAACGGCAAGAGCATCATTTTCATCTCTCACCGCATGGACGAGATATTCGAGATCGGTGACCGGGTGACGATCATTCGCGATGGCGAGACGGTCAGCACCTCAGCCTTGGCGGACACCACCATGGAGGCGATCTTGCGCACCATGACGGGGGAGGAAGCCTCCGCTGCTGCAACGGCAGACACAGCCGTGGCGCGGGTGCAATCAAAAGGCGGGCCGGCAAAGCTCAAGGTTGCAAACCTTGTGGCGCCCGGAGTGGACAATGTCTCGTTCGATCTGGCTGCCGGTGAAATCGTCGGTTTCGGCGGCCTGCATGGCCAGGGGCAATCGGCGGTGCTCCGGGCAATATTCGGCGTATCCCAATTCCGTTCCGGCGACATCGAGGTTGGAACCGCCAAGCTGCGGGGGAAATCCCCGCGTGCAGCTATTCACGACGGGTTGGCCTACGTGTCCGGCGATCGTGCCCGTGACGGGGTGATCGAGGGCCGCTCGATCCTCGAGAATACCGTGCCCATCTATGCGCTCAGAAAGCGGCTGTTCATCACTTCGCCGCGCACCCTTGGCGAAAAGGCGAAAGCGGCACTCGAGAAGCTGCAGACAAAATACCAAAGCCTCGCGCATCCCATCAATTCGCTGTCGGGCGGCAATCAGCAAAAGGTCATCGTCTCGCGCTGGTTGATGGCGCCGCCGCAAGTCATGCTGCTGGATGACCCCAGCAAGGGAATCGATATCGCATCAAAGACGGAGCTGTTCCGGGTGCTGCGGGAGCTGGCTTCCGAGGGCATGGCGATCCTGCTCTACTCGTCCGAGGATGCGGAGTTGCTGGAGCATTCAGACCGGGTGCTGGTGTTCAACAACGGACGCATCGTGCGTGAGCTGCGCGGCGACGAGCGGACACGCTACCATCTCTACCAAGCAGCCTACGAGGCAGCATGATGACCTTGCCCATGCAGACAAGTTTCACGCAGCGATCGATTTTCGAACGTTTTCCATTCATCCCGGCGCTGGGGATCCTGGCGGTGTTGCTGATCCTCAATGGCCTGGCCGAGCCGAACAGCCTTTCGTTCCGCGCCATCACCGGGCTGACCAAAACCTACCTGGCTTTGATGTTCCTCGCAGTAGCGCAGTCTTTCGTGGTGTTCTCGTCGGACATTGACCTGTCGGTCGGTGCCATCCTGTCGCTGGTCAATGTCAGTGTCGTCGTCATGATCGACCAGCTGGGCGGCGGGCCCGCCGCGGTGCTGTTTGCCTGCTTCGCCGGCATTCTGGTCGGCGTCCTGTGCGGTATCTTCAACGGGATCGTGGTTGTCGCGCTTCGGCTGCAGCCCATCGTCGCCACCTTTGCGACCGGGATCCTGTTTACCGGAATTGCCTTGTGGGTGTTGCCGGTCGCCGGCATGCCCGTGCCGCAATCGTTCTGGCGGACATATGGCGGCAGGATTCTTGACATCCCGTTCGTGTTCTACGTCGTTGCCCTCCTGGGCCTGCTGATCTGGCTTGCGGTCAGAACCCGGTTCATCATTCAATTGATGGCGGTGGGAGACAACCGCCTTGCCGCCTACCAATCCGGGCTGCCGGTAACGCGCATCAGGATCATGGCCTTTGCGATCTGCGGCCTGTTCTCGGCAGTGGCGGCGCTCTGTATCATCGGCGACACTGCGAGTGGCGATCCGGTCGTCGGCAATGCCATGACGCTCTACAGTGTTGCCGCGGTGGTGCTTGGCGGGACAGCGCTGTCCGGCGGGTCCGGATCGATGCTGGGATCGGCCATCGGCGCCCTGATCATCGGCCTGATCAATTCGTTCGTATTCTTTGTCGGCGTGTCGTCTGAATGGCAGAATTTTGCCCAAGGCATTGCCGTGCTGCTGGCGCTCATGGCGGGCGTGCTGGTTACGCGGAGGATCAGCAAATGAAAATCTCGACCAATGTCGTGGCCGAAATTGCCAAAACCCCGCTGGTCGTAGCACTCGGTCTGATCGTGGCCTTGCTGGTGCTGGGCGAGCTGTTGTCACCCGGGTTTGCATCGCTATCCCAGATCATGCGGCTGCTGATCGTCGCGTCCATTCTTGGTGTGGTCGCGGCCGGGCAGAACCTGGTCATACTTGGCGGGCGAGAGGGAATTGATCTCTCCGTGGGCGGGGTCGTGTCGCTGAGTGCTGTGGTTGCAGGCAACATGATGCAGGGCAGCGATGCCGGGATCATTCCGGCCATCATCGCCTGCCTGGCAACCGGGGCGTTTTTCGGCCTGCTCAACGGTCTCGGGGTCACTCTTCTTCGCATTCCTCCGCTGATCATGACCCTGGGCATGCTGGGTGTTTTGCAGGGACTTCTTGTGGTGGTTCGCAATGGCATTCCCTCCGGGCTTGCTGCTCCGGGACTGGCGCACTTTGTCACCCAGCCGCTGATGTTCGGTGTTCCGGGGATGATCTGGCTGTGGGGTGCAATCGGCGTGCTGATGGCAGCCATGCTGAAGCGGACGCTGTTTGGCTATCGGGTCTATGCGATTGGCTCGAACGAGAATGCCGCCCGGATGGCAGGTGTCCCGGCTGATCTCATCCGCGTCTGCCTGTTCATGTTCTCGGGCATGTTTGCCGCCGTGGCGGGCTTTTGCATCCTGGGCTATTCCGGCTCGTCGTTTTCCAATGTGGGTGCGCAATACATGTTGTCGTCCATCATCGCGGTCGTGCTGGGCGGCACCTCGCTGTCGGGCGGAAAAGGCGGATATACCGGCACCATGGCCGGTGCGACATTGCTTGTGCTGCTGCAGAGCATATTGACCACGTTGAACATCGAGGAGGCAGGTCGCCAGTTCGCATTTGGCGCGACGCTGCTTGTCCTGATGCTGTTTTACGGCCGTGGCAAGGCTCTGAGAGGATGAACAAGCCAACGCGTCCAAGTCTCAAGGATATTGCGCAGCGGGCCGGTGTTTCGACCGCGACCGCGTCGCGTGCGTTAAGCGGGTCCGACCTGATTGCAGAAGCGACGGTCGACCGCATCCGGGCCGTCGCCGATGCGTGCGGCTATCGTCCGAATGTCAGGGCGCGCAACTTTCGAGCCCAGAAAACCATGGCGGTGCTGATTGTTGTCCGTGACATCAGCAACTCGTTTTATCTCGAGGTCTTCAAGGGCGTCGAGCGTGTTGCGCGGCAAGCCGGCTATTCGGTGCTGATGGCAAACACCGAGGGCGATATCGAGCGCGAAGCTGAGTATTTCGAGATGCTCAGAGATGGTCTTGCGGACGGCATGATCCTGATGACGGGTGTCGTCCCGGAGGCTGTTCAGCGCCGCCGCGACGCGTGCGAGAATGTTGTCGTGGCGCTGGAAATGATCGAGGATTTCAGCGGGCCGCAGATCCTGATCGACAACGAGGCGTCTGCACAGGCCGCCGTCAATCACCTGCTTGCGCTGGGCCATACCCGTATTGCCCATATTGCGGGTCCGATTCCTGAAGGCATGAGCGTTCGCAGGCGGGCGGGGTATCGCCTTGCCATGCAGCAGGCCGGGCTTGAAATTCCCGATGAATACGAATGCCACGGCGAATTCAACATGCAGAGCGGTGAGCGGTGCGCCCGCGCCCTGCTGGATTGCAAACATCCGCCAACAGCGATTTTCGCTGCAAGTGATGAAATTGCCTTCGGGGCTATTCGCCACGCCCATCAGCGTGGGCTTAAGACCCCGCAGGACTTGTCCGTCATTGGCTTCGACAACATCGCTTTCAGTGAAGCCTTCCTGCCATCCCTGACAACCATCAGCCAGCCGCGGCTGGATATCGGCGAACGCGCCATGTCGGTCTTGCTGGATGTCATGAATGGCAAGGCCGCACCCGGCGACCCGACTATCCTGCCGACCGAACTTATCGTTCGTGAATCGACCGCAGTTCCCAATCCTGACCACAATTGACTGAAGAAAGAGGCCTGACCGTGAGCAATCCAGCCAAAAAGACTCTCAATATCGGCATTATTGGTACCGGGTTTATCGCCGAGTTCCATCTGCGTTCCATGCTGGGAGTGCGAAACATTTCAGTTGCCGGCGTCTACAGCCGCAGCGAGGAAAACCGTGCCCGGTTTTCAAAGCTTGCGACCGATCTCGAACTCGGACCGTGCAAGCCATTTGCGACGCTCGAGGCCATGCTGCAGGATGACACGATTGACGCGGTCTGGATCCTTTCGCCCAACCACACACGTCTCGACATCATGCGCACCATCCATGCCGAGGTGACCGCCAAGCGTTCCAAGGTGTTTGCTGTTGCCTGCGAGAAGCCGCTGGCACGCACCATTGGCGAGGCACGGGAAATGCTGCAACTGGCTGAAACCGCCGGGCTGAACCACGGCTATCTTGAAAACCAGGTCTTTTGCACGCCGGTTCTGCGGGGCAAGGAAATCATCTGGCGCCGTGCGGCCTCGACGACTGGGCGGCCTTACCTCGCCCGCGCCGCCGAAGAACATTCCGGCCCGCACGCGCCATGGTTCTGGCAGGGCGACAAGCAGGGCGGCGGAGTGCTCTCGGACATGATGTGCCACAGTGTCGAAGTTGCACGTCACCTGTTGACCGAGCCTGGTGCGGAGCGCAAATCCCTGCGCGTCAAATCTGTCAACGGGACCGTGGCCAACCTCAAGTGGACACGCCCCAAATATGCGACCCAACTGGCAGAGCGGTACGGCAAGGGCGTCGACTACCGGAACCGGCCATCCGAGGATTTTGCCCGTGGCACGATCCTGCTTGAAGACGAGCAGGGCAACGAACTGGTGATCGAGGCCACCACGTCCTGGGCCTATGTCGGCGCCGGGTTGCGTATCCAGCTGGAACTGCTTGGCCCTGAATACTCCATGGAGTTCAATTCACTCTCCACCGGTTTGAAGGTGTTCATGTCCCGCGAGGTCACCGGCGCGGAAGGTGAAGACCTGGTCGAGAAGCAAAATGCCGAGCAGGGGCTGATGCCGGTGCTGGAAGATGAGGCAGGCATCTATGGCTATACCGATGAAAACCGGCACATGACCGAATGCTTCCGCAAGGGTCAAACGCCGGCCGAAACGTTCCATGATGGGCTGGCTGTCGTCGAGATCCTGATGGGTCTCTACCGTTCGGCCGAAATCGGCCAAAATGTGAACTTTCCGACCGCTGATCTCGACGACTACGTGCCGCTGGTTGCACGGGCCGCAAGCCCGCAAGACTGAAGGCAGCCCCTAAACCGACAGGCACATTGTTGATGAACATGATATCTGGAATGACCCGGATGAAGGCGGAGATTCTGTCTGTTCCCTCCGTCGTGGCGGGGCAGATCGATACATCGCTGGCGGCCTATCTGGCGCTTGGCGAGCGGTTGGCCACACTTGACCCAAATCTGGTGGTTACAAGCGCGCGCGGCAGCTCCGATCATGCCGCGACTTACTTCAAGTACCTTGTGGAGATGCGGCTGGGTGTCCCGGTCGCATCGGTCGGGCCGTCGGTATCATCGGTCTACGGGACCAGGTGGAAGCTGGAGAAAACGCCGGTCATGGCGATTTCCCAGTCCGGTGGCAGTGATGACCTGCGGCTTTTCATGGAAGCTGCAAGGCAGTCTGGCGCAGTTGGCATTTCGCTGACCAACGATAAAAACTCCCCTCTGGCCAAGGCTACGGACACCGTGCTCGACATGTCGGCCGGCCCTGAACTGGCGGTTGCGGCGACAAAAACCTACATCGCATCCCTGGTGGCCCTGGCTGCGGTTGTCGCCGGATGGTCGGGAGATCAGTCGATGGTGGAGGCCTTGCGCCGTCTGCCGGATGATCTTGGAAAGGCATTGGAATGCAAGTGGACTGCGGCACTTGAGACATTCCAGGCTCCCGGCAATGTTTTCGTGACAGCGCGCGGTCCGGGGCTGGGTATTGCCGACGAAGCCGCTCTCAAGCTGAAGGAAACCTGCCTGAAGCCGGCGGAGGCGTTCAGTGCTGCCGAATTGATTCATGGGCCATTGGCGCTGTCGGGGAAAACCATGACCGCGCTGGCATTCCTCAGCGACGATGAAGGCCGGGCGGGCACCGAGAATGCAGTAGCGCGGCTGCGCGAAACGGGCTCGATCGTGTTCACGGTCGATAGCAGGAACACCGGTGGGCAGGTGTTGCCAAGTGTGAAAACCGGGCACTGCCTGCTCGATCCGGTTGCCCAGATACTGAGCTTCTACCTGTTCGTCGAAGAGCTGTCGGTCAGTCTGGGGCTGAACCCGGATGCGCCGCAACATCTCAACAAAGTCACGGTCACGCGATGATTGTGCGCGTCTGTGATCTGGGCGGGACCCACTGCCGCATAGGCCAGTATGTCGATGGTCATCTGGATGCTGCGTCCGTGGCCCGTTTCGAGAACAGCGATCATGCCTCCTTCACGGCATTGATGAGGCACTACCATGAACGCTCCGGCATAGCGCCTGCCGAAAGAATGGTTATCGCGCTGGCCGCGCCAGTGACGGGTGATGTCGTCGCGCTGACAAACCTGGACTGGACCATCGACCGCGATGAAATCAGCCGGGCAACCGGGGTGCCGGACGTCTTCCTGATCAACGATTTCGAGGCGCTGGGCCATGCGTTGTCCTCGCCGCAATCGTTGGAACTGCGCAGCCTCAATGAAGGCAACAGCGCCACCGGCAACGGCACCAAACTCATTCTGGGAGCGGGGACCGGGTTCAATTGCGCGGCGCGCCTGTCGAACGGATCCGTGGTTTGCTGCGAGGCCGGGCATTCCACCTTTGTCGCCGAAACGGATTTTGATCGCGCCCTGCAGCGCTGGTTTACACAAGAATACGGCCGCTGCTCGTTTGATCGCGTTCTCTCCGGGTCTGGGCTGGGCGCGATCTATCAAACAGTGTGCAGGCTTGAGAACCAGACGCCAATTCACGCAACCAGCCATCAGATTATTCCTGCCGCGCTTGAACAAGGCGACATCCTTGCCGTGCGCGCCTGTCATGAGTTTGTCCGCATTCTGGGCCGCGCGGCAGGGGATCTGGCGCTGGTCTTCCTGGCAACCGGCGGCGTCTATGTCACCGGCGGTGTTGCCCGTGGATTGGACGCGTTCATGTCCGGTCCGGAAAGCCGGTTCTTGAGCGCATTCAAGGCCAAGGGCCGCATGGCCGAGACAATGGCTGCTGTCCCGGTGAAGCTTGTCCTCGATGACAACACCGCATTGCGCGGTTGCCTGGAATGGCAAAAAACGACCGGAAACGTAACCCACTGAGCGTGGAGCGCGGCTTGGCAACAGCTCATGCCTTGCATCACCGGCAATCTGTTTTCCGGCCTGCCGGACCGAATGGTCAGGTGACCCGATTGCGCAGTCGCCGGCGTTTGCCGAATTGTTCCCGGAAGCTTGCGAATTGACGATCGTCAATCCGCCACCCTGCATCTCCTGTCATTCCTTTCTCAATGCCTGAAGTCACCTGTTCATTTGCCGGTGAGGAGGGACGCTTTGATTTGAAAGGAGACACACGATGGCTACCGATCTGGAAACAACAGACAGCCTCGGGGGAGACAGCAAGAGCCGGTTTCCCACTGCCTATACAATCCTGTTCGCGTTGATTGTTGTGATGGCGGCGCTGACTTGGTTCATGCCCGCTGGTGAATATACCCAGGCGATGAACGAGGCCTTGGGCAAGGACGCTCCGGTTCCGGGAACCTACCACGTGGTTGACCCCAAGCCGCAGGGGCTGATCGACGTGCTGCTGGCGCCAATCGCCGGCTTCTATGATCCTTCGGAATATACTGCCAACGCGATTGATGTGTCGCTGTTCGTGCTGGTGATCGGTGGCTTTCTCGGTGTCGTCAATGCGACAGGCGCCGTCAACAGAGGTATTGAACGGGCCATTGTCGGGCTGAAAGGCCGCGAGAAGTGGATGATCCCGGTCCTGATGGCGCTTTTCGCGCTGGGCGGTACCACCTATGGCATGGCCGAGGAGACGCTGGCCTTTTACCCGCTGTTGATCCCGGTGATGATTGCGGCGGGCTATGATGCGGTCACTGCCGTGGCAATCATCATGCTGGGCGCCGGTGTCGGTGTGCTTGGTTCGACAATCAACCCGTTTTCGACCGCCATCGCTTCAAACGCGGCCGGAATTCCCTTCACGCAAGGCATGGCGTTGCGTTTCGTCATTCTCGGCCTGAGCTGGCTGGCGACCGTACTCTTCGTGATGCGATATGCCGAGCGGGTCCGCAAGGATCCACAGCGCTCGGTCGTGGCGGACAGAAAGGCGTCGAATGAGGCCTATTTCCTCAAGGATCGTGACGTCACCCGCGCCACGGGATTCACCGGCAGGCAGAAACTGATCCTGCTCGTCTTCGCAGCCACTTTCGTGGTGATGATCTGGGGCGTGTCCTCGCAGGGCTGGTGGATGGCAGAAATGTCGGCGCTGTTCCTGGGATCTTCCATCGTGATCGGTTTTATCGGCTGGATGGGGGAAAAGGCCATGACGACTGCCTTCGTCGATGGTGCACGTGACCTTTTGGGTGTCGCCCTGGTTATCGGGCTGGCGCGCGGCATCGTCGTGATCATGGACAATGGCATGATCACGGCCACGATCCTCAATTACTTCGAGGGCAAGATCACAGGCATGTCGGATATTGCCTATGTGAACGCCATGTTTGGAACCGAAGCGTTGCTGAGCTTCGTGGTGCCGTCGACCTCCGGGCTTGCCGTGTTGTCGATGCCGATTCTGGCCCCATTGTCGGATTTTGCGGGCGTAGGCCGTGATCTCGCCGTTACCGCCTTCCAGACAGCCATCGGCATCACCAATCTCATCGCCCCGACCTATGCGGTGGTGGTTGGCGGACTGGCGATCGGCCGGGTTCCCTATGACAAATGGCTCGTTTTCATCTGGCCGCTGTTGCTGATCCTGGTGGTGCTGTCCTGCGCTGCAATCAGCATTGCCGCACTCGTTTAGGTCTTGGAAAGGTGAACAAAATGACGGATCAAGCTCTCGGAGTTCACTCCGAAACCGGTAAACTGCGCCAGGTCATCGTCTGCCGTCCTGGCCTGGCCCATCGCCGCCTGACCCCTGCGAATTGTCAGGAGTTGCTGTTTGACGATGTGTTCTGGGTCAAGCAGGCGCAGAAGGATCACGATGTCTTTGCCGCCACGATGCGCGACGAAGGCGTCGAGGTCCTGGACGTCAACGATTTGCTGGCCGAAACGCTGAATATCGGGAAAGGCCGCGACTGGGTGCTGGACCACCGGATCGTGCCTGACCAGATCGGCGTCGGCATGATGGCCGAGTTGCGCAGCTGGATGGATGAGCTGCCCGGCGCCAAGCTGGCGGAATACCTGCTCGGAGGCCTGGCGGTCAGTGATGTGCCGTTCAAGTTGACCGGCCTGTTCGGCAGCTATCTCGGGTCCCACGGCTTTATCCTGCCGCCGCTGCCCAACGCGCTGTTTACCCGTGACAATTCGGCATGGATCTATGGCGGCGTGTCGGTCAACCCGATGCACTGGGCGGCCCGGCGCCCCGAGACCCTGCTGAATACGGCGATCTACAAGTTCCACCCGAAATTTGCGGGCAAGACAACGATCCACTGGGGCGATCCGACCATCGATCACGGGCTTGCAACCGTGGAAGGTGGCGACATCATGCCTGTCGGCAATGGTACGGTGCTTGTCGGTATGGGCGAACGGTCATCGCCGCAAGGGGTCGGGCAACTGGCCGAGGCGCTTTTCGAGACTGGCGCAGCACAACGGGTTCTGGCTTTCGCCATTCCGAAGTCACGTGCGGCAATGCATCTCGATACCGTCTTTACCCTGTGTGGTGGCGATGTGGTCACGACCTTCAAGGAGGTCGCCGACGAACTGGTCTGCTACGATATCCGCCCTGGCGCCGGATCGGCACCGCTGCAATTCAGTCACGATCCGCGACCGATCTTCGACATCGTCGCCGAGGTGCTTGGCTACAAGAAGCTGCAAATCGTGCCGACCGGTGGTGATACCGAGGAAGAGCGTTCGCGCGAACAGTGGAACGACGGCAACAACGTGCTTGCCCTGCGGCCCGGCGTCGTCATCGGCTATGACCGCAACGATGACACCAATGCCGCGCTGAAGGCGGCGGGTATCGAGGTGCTGGCTATTCCCGGTGCCGAGCTTGGGCGCGGCCGTGGCGGTGGCCACTGCATGAGCTGCCCGACCATACGTGATGCTGTCTGACCTGAAAGGTTACGCAAATGGCTTACAATCTGAAAAACCGGCATTTTCTCACCTTGCGGGATTTTGCACCGCGTGAAATTGCCTTCCTGCTCAAACTCGCGGCCGATCTGAAGGTAGCGAAATACACCGGCACGGAAGTGCCGAAGCTTCAGGGCAAGGACATTGCGTTGATCTTCGAGAAGGACAGCACCCGGACCCGCGTCGGCTTCGAGGTCGCTGCCTACGATCAGGGCGCGCGTGTCACCTACCTGGGGCCGACGGGATCGCATATCGGTCACAAGGAATCGGTCAAGGATACCGCCCGGGTTCTGGGGCGGATCTATGACGGCATCGAGTATCGCGGCTTTGGCCAGGACGTCGTCAACCAATTGGCGCAATATTCCGGCGTGCCGGTCTATAACGGGCTGACCAACGAGTTCCACCCGACCCAGATCCTCGCTGATTTCATGACCATGCAGGAGCATGTGGACAAGCCGTTGCATCGCGTGGCCTACGCCTTCCTTGGCGACGCGGGCAACAACATGGGCGACAGCCTGCTGATCGGCGGCGTCAAGATGGGCATGGATGTCCGCCTATGCGCACCAAAAGCCTGCTGGCCGACCGATGCCATCATCGCCGAAGCCGAGGCGATTGCCGCCGATACCGGTGCGCGCATGATGATCACGGAGGACGTCGATGATGCCGTCAGGGATGTGGATTTCATCTACACCGATGTCTGGGTGTCGATGGGCGAGCCCAAGGAAAAGTGGGCCGAGCGGATCAAGCTGCTGAAACCCTACCAGGTGACGGCAGACGTGATGGCCAGGAGCGGCAATCCGCGGGTTTGCTTCATGCATTGCCTGCCGTCGTTTCATAACACGGAGACCACCGTCGGGGCCGAGATCAAGGCGGAGTTCGGTCTGGATGCGATGGAGGTGACCGAAGAGGTGTTCGAAAGCGAGGCCTCTATCGTTTTCGATCAGGCGGAAAACAGGATGCACACCATCAAGGCGGTTCTTGTCGCCACCTTGGGGGCGTGAGATGCTGGTTGTCGCAGCCGTGGGCGGCAACGCGCTTCTGCAACGGGGCCAGCCCCTGACCGCCGAGGCGCAGCGTGCCAATGTCAAGACGGCGGCAGACGCGCTGGCCGGAATCGTGCGCGCCGGACACCGGTTGATCATCACCCATGGCAATGGTCCGCAGGTGGGCCTGCTGGCGTTGCAGGGCGCTGCCTACAAGCCCGACGAGGCCTATCCGCTGGATGTCCTCGGGGCCGAAACCGAAGGCATGATCGGTTACCTGATCGAGCAGGAGCTGGAGAATGCGCTTGGCCACGAACACGCGGTCGCAACGCTTTTGACCCAGGTGATCGTGGATGCCCACGATCCGGCCTTCGCAGCGCCAACCAAATTCGTCGGACCTGTCTATTCCAGGCAGGAGGCAGAGGCGCGGGCCGGTGCTGCGGGTTGGAAAATCGCGCAGGACGGAGATTATTGGCGGCGCGTGGTTGCGTCTCCGAAGCCCCTGGAAATTCCGGATCTGGGCGTCTTGCGCTTGCTGCTGGATCAGGACGTGATCGTGATTTGTACAGGTGGCGGGGGCATCCCGGTGCTGCGCAAACCGGATGGCAGCCTGATCGGGGTTGAGGCGGTGATAGACAAGGATGCCGCCAGTGCGCTTCTGGCCGCCGATATTGGCGCGGATGCCTTGTTGCTGTTGACCGATGTCAATGCGGTTTACCAGAATTTTGGTACAGATGCTGCCACGCCGCTTGACCGGCTGACACCGGATGAGGCGCGTGCGCTTGATATGCCAAAGGGGTCGATGGGGCCAAAGTTGCGCGCTGCCAGCGATTTTGCGGATCGTGGTGGTGTTTCGGCGATTGGCCGGCTGGCCGATGCAATGTCCATCCTTGATGGCACGGCTGGCACCCGTGTGTTAAAGGAGATCTGAGGTACCCAGATGAGCGCTACGGCCCTTCTAAATCCTGACACAGAGACTGAAGGACGCATAGCTGCCATTCGCGGAGGCGTTGTCGATGTGGCGTTCGAGGGAACGGTCCCCAACATTCACGATCTGCTTTACGCCGGTGAGGTCGCGCTGGAAGTTGCCGGCCTGATCGGCCACGGCATGGTGCGGGCCATGGCGCTTGCGCCGGTGCGCGGGCTTGGCCTTGGCATGACGGTCAAGGCGACCGGCGGGCCGATCATGGTTCCGGTGGGGGACGCTGTCCTGGGCCGGATGCTGGATGTTTTCGGTGCGCCAATCGATGGCCGTCCCGACCCGGTGGTGAGCGAACGCCGCTCCATTCACCAACCGCCGCCGAAGCTGAGCGATCGCGTGCTGCACTCGAAGATTCTCGAGACAGGGATCAAGGCCATCGATCTGCTGTCGCCGATTGAGCGCGGCGGCAAGACCGGGCTGTTTGGTGGCGCCGGCGTCGGCAAGACCGTTCTGATCACCGAGCTGATCAACAACACGGTGCAGCACCACAAGGGGGTGAGCCTGTTTTGCGGGATCGGTGAACGGTCGCGCGAGGCGGAGGAGCTGTACCGCGAGATGGGCGAGGCGGGCGTGCGTGACAAGACGGTGATGCTTTTCGGCCAGATGAACGAAGCGCCCGGCGTGCGGTTTCTGGTGGGCAACACTGCCTTGACGATGGCCGAGTATTTCCGTGAGGACAAAGGCCAGGACGTTCTGCTGCTGATCGATAACATCTTCCGCTTTGTTCAGGCTGGCTCCGAGGTGTCGGGGCTGATGGGGCGCATGCCTTCGCGTGTCGGATACCAGCCGACCTTGGCCACGGAGCTTGCCGGGCTGGAAGAACGCATCACCTCGACCAAACGTGGCGCGATCACGTCGATCCAGGCCGTGTATGTGCCCGCCGACGATTTTACGGACCCGGCCGCGGCACATATCTTCTCGCATCTTTCGGCCTCGGTGGTGTTGTCGCGCAAGCGGGCGAGCGAGGGGCTCTATCCGGCGGTCGATCCGCTGGCGTCGGCCTCGGTGATGCTGACGCCTTCGGTGGTCGGACAGCGGCACTATGACATCGCCCGTGCAGTGCGCAGGACACTGGCCGAGTACGAGGAATTGCGCGATATCATCGCCATGCTCGGACTCGAGGAGCTGTCGGCGACTGACCGGGCCACGGTGGCGCGGGCGCGGCGGTTGGAGCGGTTCCTGACGCAGCCTTTTTTCACGACGGGCTCCTTCAGCGGCATGGAAGGCAAGATGGTGCCGATTGCCGATACGCTGAACGGCTGCGAGACGATTCTCGAGCAAACCCAGTTCGATCTTCCCGAAAGCGCCTATTACATGATCGGGGGGCTGGATGACCTGGAGGCCAAGTCATGAGCATGGCGTCGGACATGAATGTCATCCTGCGCCTGCCCAACCGGACGCTTTTCGAGGGGCGGGCGACGCGCGTGACGGCGGTTGCGCCCAATGGTGCGTTCGGTATCTTGCCGAACCACGTTGATTTTGTCACCGCGCTGGTGCCGTCCGTGATGACGTTGAGCCTTGTCGATGGATCCGAGGAAATCTTCGGTCTCGACGAAGGCCTTCTGGTCAAGAAGGGGCACGACGTCTCGGTTGCGGCGCTGCGCGGTGTGCATGGTGATGATCTTGACAGTCTGCAGGACACCGTGGAGGCAAGCTTCATTCAGATGGACGAGGACGAGCGTCAGGCGCGCTCTGCGCTGTCGCGGCTGGAAGCGGACATGGTCCGGCGTTTTGCAGAACTGCGGAGACCGCAGCAATGACGCAAAAACCTGACAAGCCCACCGAAGAGATCGGCCGCCATGCCAAGCGGATGAAATCGACGCGTGAAAATCCGGGTCCGAGCCCGCTCATGGGCATCAGTACCTTCGGGATGATCGGCTGGTCGGTCGCAGTGCCGACGGTCGGTGGTGCGCTTCTGGGGATCTGGCTCGACCGTGTGGCGCCGCAAAGCTTTTCATGGACCATCAGCCTGATCCTGGGCGGCGTCGTTCTCGGCGCATTCATCGCCGGGATGTGGATGAGCAAGGAAGGAGGGCGCAAATGATAGATATCGACTGGACCGCCGCGATGCTGGGATTCGGCATTGGCACGGTGATGGGGGTCGTCTTTTTCGTTGGCCTGGCCGTTGGCATTCGGCGCGCATTGCGCACCAAAACCCCGATTGGAATCCTGACACTAAGCGCTGCGGTGCGCCTTGCGGCCTTCCTCGGCGTTGGCTGGGTCGTCGTCAGTCAGGGTGGACCGTGGGCCGGTCTCGGCTATGGCATCGCGTTCCTGGTCGTCCGGTTGGTGGCCACGACACTTGCCCGCAGCGAAGCCGTTACGGGAGACGCGTCATGAACCTGTCGCCCGACCAGACCATCATGTTCGAGATCTGGGGTATCCCGATCAATGCGACCATCTTCTACACCTGGGTGGTGATGGCGGTGCTGACGCTGGTGTCGATGCTGATTACCCGGAACCTGCGGCCGGATGTGCCGCCCAACCGCTGGCGGACGATGCTGGAAGTCATCGTGCAGGGCATTCAGGGGCAGATCCAGGAAATTGCGCCGGGTCCTTCGCGGCACCTGCTCTATTTCTCGGGAACCCTGTTCCTCTACGTCGCCATGTCGAACCTGCTGCTGGTCGTTCCGGGGTTTGAGCCTCCGACGTCGTCCCTGTCGACGACGACCGCGCTGGCGCTCTCCGTTGTGCTTGCCGTGCCGCTGTTCGGCATTGTCAGCCGGGGGCTGCGCGGCTACCTCAAAACCTATCTGGAGCCTTCATTCATAATGCTCCCCTTCAATATCATTTCGGAATTCACACGGGCGATATCGCTGGCGATGCGGCTTTACGGCAACATCATGAGCGGAGCCGTGATCGGGATTATCCTGCTCAGCGTGGTGCCGTTCTTCTTTCCCGTGGTGATGGACTTGCTGGGCCTTCTGACCGGGATGATCCAAGCCTACATCTTTGCAATTCTGGCGACGGTCTACATCTCCGCCGCCACCGCTCCTCAAAAATCCTTGCAGCCTGAAAGGGATACCCCATGACAGACCTTGGCATCATTGCCGCAATCTCGATCTTTACAGCCGGGCTGACCGTGTCGTTCGGCGCCATCGGTCCGGCGCTGGGTGAAGGGCGCACCGCCGCCACAGCGCTGAGCGCGATCGCGCAGCAGCCGGATGCCGCCTCGACGATTTCGCGGACACTGTTCGTCAGCCTGGCGATGATCGAGTCGACCGCGATCTATTGTTTCGTCGTCGCCATGATCCTGATCTTTGCCAACCCTTTCTGGACCGCGGCCCTGGAAGCGGCAAAAGTCGCAGGCAACTGACCCATGTCCATCGACTGGATCACCGTCGCGGCCCAGATCGCCAATTTCCTGGTGCTGGTCTGGCTCCTGAAGCGCTTTTTCTACCGTCCCATCCTGGATGGCATCGATGCACGCGAGGCAGAGATTGCCGACAGGATGAAAGCCGCCGTGCTCGCGAAGGAAAAGGCGCAATCGGTCGAGGCCGACTATCACGAAAAGGTTCGGGCGCTGCATGTCGCGCAATCCGAGATGGCGGAAACGATCCGGAAGAAAGCCGAAGAGCAACGCGACGCGCTTCTCGCCGAGGCACGGGAACGGATGGACCGGGAATATGTGACGTGGACCGCGCATCTTGACGAGGAGACGAAAAAATTCACCACCGGGATGCATCAGGCGGGAGCAAGGGCGCTGTTGTCCCTCATGCGCAAGGCATTGAGTGACCTGGCCGACCAGAAGCTTGAAGGGCAGATGGCACATCATCTCGCCCGGCAGATAAAGTCGACGGCTGCGGATCTGCGTCACACTGCGGGGCAGCCGGCAAGCGCCGTGGTGACCAGCCACGAAACGCTGTCGTCATCGGCGCAAGCCGAACTGACGGCTGAGTTGCAAACGGTTTTCCCCGACATCGCAGTGCGCTTCGAGACCGATGCAACGCAGTCTCCCGGTCTGGTTCTGCGGATGGGCGGTGCGGAGCTCGCCTGGACCGTGGACTCCTATGTCGATGGCCTTGATGCCGTGATCGGAGAGCAGTTGAGCAAGGCAAGCCAACCGGAAGTGCGACGCCATGAACGCTGAAGCCCGTTCAGCCCAAACCAATCCCGAACTGGTCTTGAAGGCACTGCTGGACAGCCCGTCCCCCGGCCCGCGGCTGAGCGAGATCGGGTCGGTAGCCGAGGTTGGTGACGGAATCGCGATTGTTGCTGGGCTGGAGCGCGCGCTGTCGGACGAGTTGCTTCAATTTGCCAGTGGCGTGCAGGGCATCGTTCTCGATCTCGAGCCGGGACGTCTGGGCGTTGTCCTTCTGGGGCCATCCGACCGCGTGGCCGTGGGAGAGAGCGTCTTGCGCTCGCACAAGGTTGTCAGCGCCCGGGTTGGCCATGCGCTGCTGGGCCGAGTTGTCGATGCGCTTGGCAACCCGCAGGACGGCAGGGGCGACATCAAGTCAGAGGCCACACGTCCCGTCGAGATGGACGCGCCGAAAATCCTTGACCGGCAAGCCATCACACGTCCCCTGGCGACGGGGATCAAGGTGATCGATGCAGCCGTTCCCGTTGGTCTCGGTCAACGCCAGCTGGTGATCGGCGACCGGCAGACCGGCAAGACGTCGCTGGCCGTTGATGCAATCCTCAACCAGAAATCCAGCGACCTGATCTGCATCTATTGCGCTATCGGGCAACGTGGCGATGCGGTTGCCAAGGTGGTGGGTGCGATCCGCGAGGGCGGCATGATGGAGCGGAGCATTGTCATGTCCGCTGGCGATGAAGGGGCTGCCGGCCTTGCCTATGTTGCGCCCTATGCCGCGCTGACGATGGCAGAGCATTTCTCGGACGAGGGACGGGATGTTCTGGTGGTGCTGGATGATCTGACACATCACGCGCGGTCCTACCGGGAGCTGTCGCTGCTGCTGCGCCGTCCTCCGGGCCGCGAGGCCTTTCCCGGCGATATCTTCTACATCCATGCCCGGTTGCTGGAGCGCGCAGGCCAGTTTACGCCCAAAGCCGGCGGCGGCTCGATCACCGTGCTTCCGGTGGTCGAGACCCAGGCCGAGAACCTGTCGGCCTATATTCCGACCAACCTGATCTCGATCACCGACGGGCAGATCTATCTGTCGCCCCGTCTTGTGCGCAAGAACCAGTTTCCGGCCGTTGATCTGGGCGTGTCGGTCTCGCGCGTTGGCGGCAAGGCGCAAAGCAAGGCCTTCCGGTCTGTCGCCGGAAATTTGCGTGTGACCCTGTCGCAATTCGAGGAGCTGGAGGATTTTGCCCGTTTCGGCACACGGCTGGATGATGCGACCCGCGCACGGCTGACACGTGGCGCTGCGGTGCGGGCATCGCTCCGGCAAGCCGAACGCGATCCAATTCCGGCAATCGAACAACTTGCTGTTCTGGTCACAGCCATGGACGGCGGGTTCGACGGTTTGAGCGAGGCCGATACCTTCCGGGTCATGACCGCCATCAGGACTGCCGCCGCGTGTGATCTGGACGATATCGCAAAACGGATCTCGCAAAACGCCGTCCTTGATGACGACGACCGGAACCGGATGATCACGCTCGGGCAAAACGCGCGCAAGGCTCTGGAGGAGCGAGATGGCGCAAACTCTTGAAACCCTGGTGCGGCGCACGGCCAGCATACAAGGCATTCGCAGCGTCGTTCACACGATGAAAACCCTCTCGGTGATCAATGCGGCTCCCTACGAGCACGCCGCCCTGGCCATCGAAGCCTATCATCAAACGGTTCTGGACGGGCTGCATGCCTTCCTGTCCGGGGCCGGTCCTCTGGATGCGGCCTCCTCCGACATCGCCCAGCGGGTCATTGTTGTCTTCGGCTCCGATCATGGCCTGTGCGGTAACTACAACGAGGTTATTGCCGCGCATGTGAGGCAACATGTCGACAATGACCCCGGCGTTGCCACAAGCGTGCTCTGCATTGGCGCTCAAATGGCCGATGCGCTGCAGGACCAGGGCTTCGATGTGGAAGACACGTTCTTTCCGGCCGCGTCCGTCGATGGGCTGGAGCGGCTTGCAAACCTTCTGACCGGGCGGCTCGACGAGATCAGGCGTGCCAGCCACCCACAGGAAATCGCCGTGTCCCTTGCCTACTCCGCGCGCGGAGAGGCGGATGCGCCGGCACTCAGGATCGCGGCCTTGCTGCCGCTTGATCCGTCGCTGCTGCATGATCTTCGCACAAAGCCCTGGGTCTCGCGAAGCCTGCCCTACTATTCGATGCCGCCGGCCGATCTGTTCAGGGCGCTGATCCGGAATCATCTGTTTGCGAGCTTGTTCCGGGCTGCGGCAGAAGCCATGGTCACCGAAAACGCCGCCCGGCTGGCGCTTATGCAGCAGGCCGAACAATCGGTCGACGACAGGCTGGAAGAGCTCAAATCCGACACGCGGACATTGCGTCAAACCGAAATCACGACCGAACTTCTCGATGTGATCATCGGGTTCGAGGCGCTGAAGAAGAAAAAGCCCGCCAGTTAGGCGAGCCTCTTGAAGAGCGGCATGATCCGGTGATGGAGCCGGATCAGAACCGGGGGCGAAGAGTGCTTTGCTGTCGCTGGATTTCCGTCAGGCGAAACCAGGAATGCGCCTCGCCGCCGTATCAATACCGGTGTTCGTACAGATTTTGTATTTTTCGGAGCTTGCGAGATCAATGCGGCCCTTTCGTTTGAGTTCGCTGAACGTGCGGCTGACCGTTTCCACCGACAATCCAAGGTGGTCTGCAATGTCGCGCCGGCACATCGGCAGCGTGATGTACCCTGTTCCCGGCCTTGATGATGCAAACTCACACAGGAAATGGAACAGGCGCTCGGACGCCTTGGCGCTGACCATCGACAGCAGTTGCCGCTCGCGATCCTGCAGCTGGCTGCAAACCTGCTCTCTCATCTCGTCGCGCAATGCGGGATCGGCTGCGAGGGCCTGTTCGACCAGCGTATGGGGGACGGACTTCAAGATGACATGGTCGACGGCTTCCGCGGTGAAATGCCAGGTGTCGATGTCCGAAATTCCGACAAAATCGCCCTTCTTTGCAAAGCGGAAGATTTGCCGCGCACCTTGCGGGCCGATTGTGCAGCAGCGGACTGTGCCGGAAACGATCATGTAAAATTCTTCTGCAGGCTCGCCGTGAAGCACAATCGTGCTGTTTGGCTGGAAATGCTGTTGAGAAGAATGGGCTTCAAAAAGAGATGCCAGTTTGCTGTAGCGTGTCGCGCAGGCCCTCTTTCGTTCGAATGACCTTTCAACGGAAAGGCTCCTGCCGGTGGGGCGAGTGTTGATGTGAAATATGTTCTTCGGATTTGAACTTTGACTCGAAGCGGAATTGATTCCCGAAAATGAAATGTCCGGTGCCGAAACTGTTGCGCTTGATGTTGTCACGTCCACACTCCTGTTTGAATGACAGCTGCTTGTTCATGAGCTCAATCGAAGCCTGACGGCAGTTGCGCGTACGCCTCGCCGTCCTCGTCGCTCTGCAACTCGGTTCTGTTTACTTTTTGTGTTCCATACGATTTCGACGGACACGAATGGCTGCCTTGGGGCATCCCGTTGGTTGTCATTCGCGTGTCTGTATATGCTTATGCTTTGACCAAGCCGCCTTGACGTGCATCAAGGCCGCCCATGTTTTGGTGCCATAATCTCGAATATGACTTGAGTGAATCACAGTGAACCGGAAGGTGAAGCTGTTGTCCGGGGCCAATGATGAGTGAACCAACGCCATGGAACTGACGACATCATTGCCCCGTGAGGTGGTGGAAACCCAGCTGGCCCGAATCATGGACAGCCGGATGTTTTCCAATGCCCCCCGGCTGTCGCGGTTCTTGTCGCACGTCGTGCAGGAAAGTCTTGAAGGGCGGGTCGATCGGCTGAAAGGCTACACCATCGGTCTGGACGTTTTTGACCGGCCGGAGGACTTCGATCCGCAAACGGACACAATCGTGCGCGTTCAGGCGCGCGCCCTCCGGCAAAGGCTGGAACAGTATTATGCGCAGGACGGCGTGGAAGATCCCGTGCATATCAAGATCGCGAAGGGCGCGTATGAGCCGGAATTTATCGTTCCCAAAGGCAAGGAAAAGCAGATTGATACAGCTCGGGCTTTGCCTGCTGCTGCTTCCCTGAGCCCGTCAATTGCGGTTCTTCCCTTCGATGATTTCAGCCGGGAGAAGAACGAGGAAACCTTTTCACTCGGCCTCACCGAAGAGATCATCGCAAACCTGTCGCGGTTCAGGGAGTTGTCGGTCTTTTCCAGATCGACGACAGAAAAGGCAAAGCTCGACAAGCTCAGCATTTCGCAGATGTATGCCGCCTTTCGACCGGATTTTGTCCTGGAGGGGAGCTTCCGGTTCAGTGAACACACGGTCGATATAACAATCAACCTGGTGGTCGCCTCCAGTGATGCCGTCATCCTGACGAAGCACTTCAGCCACGAGATGACGCCGGATGCGATGTATGCGGTGCAGGACGAGATGGCGCAGATGATTGCTGCGCGGATCGCTGACCGGTTCGGCCCGTTGGGGCAATATGCGCAACGTTGCGCGCGATCGGGACGGTCCCGGAAGTGGGAGACCTACCACTGGATTTCGCAATATCACCAGTACGGGATTCAGCTGGATCAGACTGACCGGTCGGCGATCAGGGAAGGTCTGTCGAAGGCGCTGGAAACCGACGGCAATTCGGCCGATGCCCACGCAGCGCTGGCCTTGATCATGCTCGACGAATACCGGGTGTCGGTTGATAACCGGCAGGACAATGGCATCCTGGAACAGGCGTTGTCACACGCCCAAAAAGCTGTGGCCTGCGATCCCGAGAGCGCAACCGCCCAGGAGGCCTTGGCCGTTGCACGGTTTCACCGCGGAGAGTTCGACCATTTTGAAGCGGCTGCCGGGCAAGCCCTGGCGCTCAACCCCGGCCACGGGGACATGCTGGCCGCGCTTGGCATATGTTTCACGGCGCGTGCGAATTGGGACATGGCCATGCCATTGCTGGACAAGGCCATTGCGCTTAATCCGCTCCAGCCTGGCTGGTATCATGTCCCCAAAGCCATCGGCCTTGCAATGACGGGGCGAGCCGCGGAGGCGGTCGCGGAGATGCAGATTGCTCCATTGCCCGGGATGTTCTTCTACCACTGCCATATGATTTGGTTCCTGGTGGAAGCCAACGATATGGAGGCGGCGATGGATGAGAAAGCCAGGCTGCTGGAAGCGTTGCCGGAATTCGAGCACTTCATCATGGGCCATTTCCGTGCCTGGTGCACTGATGACGCGCTTGTCGGCCGCGCTGTCGCGGGATGGCAAAGTGCCGGGCTGAATATTCGCGGTTGAGCCTGCGGGTTGAAGCAACATTTCCAACCCAAATTGAAAGCCTTGCGTGGGCTCCGCACACTCAGAACGCGACGTACTGGCCGCGCGCTTCTGCCCTGGCTCTTGTCAGCACGTGATGGGCGGTGGCCAGGTCCTGGGCGGCGATCCCCAGCGAGCGGTAGATGGTGATCTGGCCGGGGCCGGTGCGGCCGGGGATGTCGCCTGTCAGCCGGGCACCGATTTCACCCTGCAGCTGGTCGGCGCTGAATGTTCCAGCCTTGATCATGTCGACGATCTCGCCTGCCTGCGACAGCGTCGAGGGCAGGTAATCGACCCAGATATCGCCGCGCAACACCATCTCGTCATCGACTTCCCGCATGGTCGGGATCGAGGAGCCGACGATGTTGACATGCGCCCCTTCCGCGACCCATTCACCCTTGACGATCGGTGTCGGCGAGGCGGTCACAGTGCAGACAATGTCGGCGCTTTCGATCGCGGCCTTGATGTCGCTGCCGTGGCTGATGTCGAGCTCCGGATAAAGTCCGGCGGCGCGGTTGGCGAAGGCTTCGGCCTTGCCGGCAGAGCGTCCTGCGACCGACAGACGGGTGATCTCGCGCACGCACATCATTGCATCGAGGTGATGCTCGGCCTGTTCGCCGGTGCCGACGATTGCCAGGTGGCTGGCGTCGGGGCGGGCGAGCGCGCGGGTGGCGACCGCGCTCGCCGCAGCGGTGCGGATGGCGGTCAGCAGGCTTGCATCCATCATGGCGACGGCGCCGCCGGTTTCGGCCTCGAACAGCACCATGGCGCCGCGGTGCGAGGACAGACCACGTGCGGGGTTGTCGGGAAAAAGGCTGATCATCTTGACGCCGAAGCAAGCCGGATCGGCAATGGCGCCGGGCATCAGCCCCATCCGGTTGTTTCCCCCCACCGGGGTGGCCGTGCGCAGGGGCAGGGTGGCGGTGCCGCGAGACACCTGCTTCATCACCGTCTCGACGGCCTCAATGGCCTCATGCATCGGCAACAGATCGGCGACGTCGTCATGGCTGAGGACAATCACAATGCACGTTCCTCTCCGGTGCCCCAGTCGGTTCCGGTGAGCGGCAGACCCATGACCTGTTCCAGCAACCCGGTGTACTCGTCAGGCCGCGCCACATAGGGGAAATGCCCGCCCGAGAGAAAGCGGTAGGCGCAACCGGGTTTGAGCCGGCTGCGCACGGCGGCGCGCATTTCCGGCGGGATCAGCGGATCGTCATCGGCCTCGATGGTGAAAACACTTGCCTGCGGCAGGGTTACCGCTGGCAGATCGGGCGCGGTCTTGGTGGTGTTGAGCCGGTTGCGCAACTCGGCTTCGGGAATGCGTCCGTTGACCTCGGCCATCAGCAGCGCCACCAGATCGGCCTGCTCGGGATGGGCGGCCGCCCAAGCGCCAAGGCCCTGGCCAAACCCGGCACGCAGATCGGCGATCGGCGCATTCATCAGATCCAGCGCATAGGGCATGCGCTGATCGATCCCCTGGACGGAACAGAGCGTGTTTGCGCCGATCAGCCGGGTTACCCGGGCGGGGGCATCGGCCGCGAGATATTGCGCCAGGTATCCACCCAGCGACGATCCCAGAACCGTTGCCTGCTCCACACCCAGACGATCCATCAGCGTGACCAGATCGTTGCTCCAATCGACGATGCCGCCGTTGCTTGGATAGGTCACCGCCAGAATGCGCACCCTGTCCTTGAGCGCGGTGATCTGCTGCCAGAAGATATCGCCGCGCCCCAGC
This sequence comes from Hoeflea sp. AS16, assembly GCF_038900095.1. Classification (NCBI taxonomy): domain Bacteria; kingdom Pseudomonadati; phylum Pseudomonadota; class Alphaproteobacteria; order Hyphomicrobiales; family Rhizobiaceae; genus Hoeflea; species Hoeflea sp. AS16. Next base: position 509,141 of record NZ_JBBMQQ010000002.1, read on the forward strand.
GTGCCGGGGATCAGCAGCAGGACCGGACCGGAGCCGGTATCGACCAGTCCCCATTCGCGGCCATTGAGATCGATGCGCTGTTCGGGATGACTGGCGGCAAAGGCGTCGCGGCTGTCGATGAGGGGATTGGTCATGCGAAAGGCTCCTGGATTGCGGGCCAGTAGGTACGGGCACGTTTGGTATAGGGGATATTGGCGAAATCCGGGGTGATCGCGCCGGGCGTGGCCACCGGAATCACCTGGGCGGCGATCGGATTGAACCCGGCCTGGTAATGATTGGAGGATTTGACGCAGACATATTGCCGCTGCGACAGGTCGATGCCGAGTTTCTCGAAGGCTTCGGGATGGAAGGTCTGGCTGCGATTGTCGTTGATGACAATGTCGATACCGTCTGCTTCGACCCAGACCGTCTGGCCCATCGGCGCGGGCAATTCTCCAAAGCGCTGGGTCATCTCGTCGGCGATGTTGCGCACGGTCACGGTCAGATCGAGCGGATCGCCCGACATCGGGCCGCATTTGCCGCCAAGGCGCAGCTGCAATGTCGCGCCGATGCCGGCCTCCTTGCAGATGCGCACTGCGATCGGATCCCAGAAGATGCCGGTTGCAATGTTGCGCATGCCGCGCCCGATCATGGCGCGCAGCAGGAATGTCGCGTCAGAGGGAGCGCCTCCGCCGGCATTGTCGGACATGTCGGCCAGCACCACTGGGCCTTTCGGCGCAGCCTCGGCCAGATCCAGCGCCGCCTCGATTCCCGGAATGTCGCGGTGCAGTTCAAAGCGCAGGTCGTAGAGGGCCTTGCCGAGCCGTTCGGCTTCAGCGGCGGCCTGATCGGCATTGCCGTCACAGATTGCAAGCGCACGGGCGCCGGTGCGGGGATGATCGCCCCAGGGAAAACCATGCGCCAGCGACAGGGAGAGAACGCCGTCCTCGGCTTCGCGTGCGGACATGGCGTCGACAAAGCCGCGCATGGGCTGGTGCGGGGTTGGCATGGCGATGATCATGCGGCAATCCCAGTCGCGCATGACCGGATTGATTTCGCCCCTAGCGGTGCGGTCCGCCAGTGCAAACATCTCCCGGGCGCGTTCGGGTACGTCGACATGCGGATACTCCTTGAAGGCGATCAGCAATGTGGCATTGGTCAGCATCTGCTCGGTCAGATGGCAATGCGGATCCAGCAGACCGCCGATCACTGCATCGGGGGCTATGGCCCGGGCCCCGGCGATCAACTCGCCTTCGCAATCGTCATAGCCATCGGCGATCATCGCGCCGTGCAATCCCAAAAGGATCACATCCACATCTCCGGCGGCCTTGAGATCGCCGAGGATCTCGTCGCGAAACGCTTCGAACTCGGGCTTGACGGTGGGTCCGCTGGGCTGGGCCGCGGCACAGAGGGATTCGACCACTTCCCAGCCCTGGGCCTCGGCCATTTCGCGCCAGATATGTAACGCCGCGCTCCAGTATTGCAGCGGATGAGCGGTGGCGTCTCCGTGGAAGATGCCACCTTCCTCGAAACTGGCGCGGCCGGTGGGCATGGGGGAAAAGGAATTGGTTTCGGTGGTCAGTCCGGCAATGAACAGCTTCATGGTGGTGTCCTAGGAAATTTGTGTCTCAGTATCGGGCATCTGCCCGGAAAACCGGAGCGCCAGTCGTGCGCTCAGATGGACAAGGATCAGGAGAAAGGCGATCGGTACGGCTGCCGTGAACCAGACCATCGAGACGTCCAGCATCTCGGCCTGGCGGGCGAGGGAGCGCCCGAGAAAGCCGCGCGCGGCGTCCATTCTGGCATTGAAGACGGAGTACCAGAGGATCGGGATCGCGAAGGCCAGCACGCCGCATGCCCGGATCACGGCAAGGGCCGCGCCCGCACCACCGCGACGGAGGCGCATGGCGGGAAACAGGGTCGGGTCGGTGCCTGCGTAGAATGCGCAGGATGCACCGAGCATGCCGGTCCAGACCATGGCCCGGCGCGCCAGTTCCTCGGTCCAGATCGGCGGCGCTTCGAAAACATAGCGGGCGACGACCTGCCAGCTGGCGGCAAAGACCATCATCAGCAGGGCCAGTACCGCCCCCCAGAGGGCGATACTGTTGAGACCGGCCGACAGCCGGGTCAGCCACTGTGCGAAGCGCTGCATCAGCTCACTTGCCCTTTGCGGCTTCCCATTCCGCAATCTGTTCCTGGCTCAGCAGATCGGAATTGTAAGCCGGGGCGGATGCCTCGCGGAACGCGTCGCGCGCGGCCTGATCCAGACGTTCGATCTTGACACCGGCAGCTTCCAGCTTGCCCAGAACAGCATCCTGGGTTTTCAGCCATTCGCGGTTTGCAGCCGTTGCGGCCGCGGCGGCGGCGTCTACCGTGGCGCGGTCAGCCTCGCTCAGTCCCTGGTACCAGTCTTCCGACACGATGGTGATGCGCAACGCCGGAGAAACGGCGGCATCGGTGTAGAACTTGAGGAAATCGGTGTGCCCGAACAGAAGCGGCACGAAGGCGGGGTTCATGTAGCCATCGGCAACTCCGGTCTGCAGCGCATTTGGCACTTCCGCCCAGCTGACGATGGTGCCGGCGGCGCCCCAGGCCTTGTAGAGCTCGATCTGGCTCTCATCGAGCGCACGCATTCTCAGCCCGGCCATGTCGGCCACCGATGTGACAGGTTTCTTGGTGTTGAAGATGCCGCTCGCCTGGCCGACGTGGTTGACCGAGATGACGCGGACGCCGCCCTTGGTCGTGGCGGCATTGATTTTCTCCATCATGCCGCCCTCGTTGAGGGCGCGGTCGACCTCGATCTCGTCGGCGAAGAAATAGGGCAGGCGCAGGCCGTAGATCAGCTTGTCGAGCGATCCGACGATGTTGAGCGGGGACAGGGAGACTTCCAGCAGGCCCTGGCTGACCTGGTCGAACAGTTCGTCATCGCCGCCGATGCTGCCACGGGCGAATTCCTCGGCCGGCATGCCGTGCTCGTTGAGATAGGTGCTGAAGGTGTGGGCCCAGACATAGCTGCCGGAGCCTTCCAGGTCGGGCGGGCTGTCGAGTGCGATCTTGATCTCGGCATTGGCCGCACCGGCCAGGGTCAGGGCTGCGGCGAACAAGGCGCCGCTCAGGATTTTCGAGTAGATCATTTCAGTTCCTCTCCTTTATGAATTTCTTTTTGCTTCATGATAGCTCAGCCACCGCCCAGGCCGAAGGCATGGGGCAAGGCCAGGCTGAGGGCAGGCATCCGGATCAGCAGCGCCAGCACCGCGATCTGGACAAGAACGAAGGGGATGATGGCGCGGGCCAGCTTCCAGTAGTTCACCCCGGTGACGGTCGAGACCACCAGCAGGCAGCCTCCCATCGGCGGCGAGACCAGCCCGATGCACAGGTTGAAGCACAGCACGATGCCCAGATGCACCGGGTCGGCGCCCTGTTCGAGGGCGACGGGGGCCAGCAGCGGCACCAGCAGCGCCAGTGCGACCGGGATGTCGAGCACCATGCCGGCCAGCAGAAAGATCACGTTCATCGCCAGCATGTAGCCCGCCGGACCCAGACCCCAGTCCACCACCATGACTGAAATCATCTCGGGAATGCGTTCGAGCGCACCAAGATGGCCCAGCGCGGAAGCGGCGCAGATGATGACGAAGATCGAGCCCGAGAGCATGGCGGTGCGGCGCAGGCTTTCGAGAACATCGGCGGTGGAAAGACCCGCGTAAAACCATCCGGCACCAAGGGCTGCAAAGACCGCGACAGCGGCGGCTTCGGTCGGGGTCATCAGGCCGAAGACGATGCCGCCGAGAATGATCATGGGCAGGCTGAGCGCGGGCAGGGAATGCAGAAAGGTCGGCAGCAGCGGCGGCATGTCGGCTTTCTCGACACGGGGATGCTGCTGGCGCATCGCATAAAATGCATTGAGGATGAGCAGTGCGGCGGCGAGGATCAGTCCGGGTACGATTCCGGCCAGAAACAATGCGGTGACGGAGGTGCCCATCAGCGCGCCGTAGAAGATCAGGATGATCGAGGGCGGCACGATCGGTCCGATGATCGACGAGGCCGCGGTGATGGCGCTGGCGTAGGTCAGGGTGTAGCCGCGCCGGGTCATTTCCGGAACCAGCGTGTTGGACAAGGCCGCAGCGTCGGCCACCGCCGAGCCGGAGATCCCGGCAAAGAACACAGAGGTCAGGATGTTGACGTGGCCAAGGCCGCCGCGGATCCGGCCGACCAGCGCCATCGACAGGTTGATCAGCGCGCCGGTGATACCGCCGCGGTTCATCAGTTCGCCGGCAAGTATGAACAATGGCATTGCCATCAGCGCGAAGACGTCGATCTTGGAAAATATCTGCTGCGGCAGGATCGCCAGGTAGCGTGCATTGTCTGTGGCGATGAAGGCCAGGACCGCGGCGCCGCCGATCACATAGGCAATCGCCAGTCCGGAAAACAGCAGCGCCGCTGCGGCAAGTAAGACCAGCACCATCATGCCGCAATCCGCAGGCGTGCGGGCGACAGTGCGGCGGCCGTTACCCCCAGATCCGCAACATCGCCGGGCAGATCATTCCCGCGAACCAGTGCTGCGGCGCTGCGCGCCATCGCCGGCGCGCTCTGGATGCCGTATCCGCCCTGGCCGGCCAACCAGAAGAAGCCGGGTGCATCGGGAGCGTAGCCTGCCACCGGGTCGCCATCGGGCAGGAAGCTGCGCAACCCGGCCCATTTGTGGTCGATGCGCCTGATCTGCAGATCGAAGGCGGTTTGAATGCGGTCGACGCAGATGGCGATGTCGAGCTCTTCCGGCTGGGCGTCGCAGGGCTCGGAGAGGGTTTCGTCCGCTGGCGAGATCAGCAGCTTGCCGGCGTCGGGCTTGAGATAGAATTGCTCTTCGACATCGACGACCATCGGCCAGGCATCGGGAACAATTCCGGCAGGCGGGTCGACCAGAAGCGCCGTGCGGCGCAGCGGGCGAAGCCCCTTGGTGGCGACGCCGGCCATCCCGGCGATGACATCGGCCCAGGCGCCGGCCGCATTGACGACAATCGGTGCGTGGAGGATCTGATCCGGGGTTTCGACCTGCCAGTCAGCGCCGATGCGGTTCAGGCCTGTGACTTCCGCCTTTGTGATCAGAGACCCGCCTTCGGCGCGGAAATGGCGCAGGTAATGCTGGTGCAGGCCATGGACCTCTATATCCGCAGCCGAGTTGTCGAAGAGACCGGCGCTCGCATAACCGTCGCGCAGCAGCGGCGAACGGGTGCGCAGCTGTTCTGCGGTCTGCGGCTCGACGACCGAACCCAAAGCACTGCGCATGGCGTCGAGCTTGTCGGCCTGATCGGCCCGGGCCACGAACAATGCCCCGCGCGAGCGCAAAAGGCCTGCAGGTGGATTGCCTGGTCCCTGCCCCAGAAAGAAGGTGTGAGAAGCGCGTGAGAGCGCCCTGATTACGGGTGGACCATAGGCCTGGGTATAAAGCGCAGCAGAGCGTCCGGTGGTGTGGTAGCCGGGGTGGTTTTCGCGCTCGAGGAGCGCCACGCGCCCCGTGCCTGCCAATTCGGCGGCGACCGAGGCCCCCGCCATTCCGGCGCCGATGACAATGATGTCATAGTGTTGGTGCGCGGTCATGCCTTCCCCTTGAATGTCCCAGCGGAAAGAGGTTAACACTAATTTTCCTTTTGGAAAGAGGAATATTTCCAATTGGAAAATCGACGAGGCAATCGCGGTTTATCCCGCACGGTGCAGGCATGAGCAAACAGACTGACAACGCCAACCCGCGGCAGGACTTCGGTCGCCGCCTGCGCAAGCTGCGTCAGGACAAGGGCTGGACCCTGGCCGAGCTGGCCGAACGCTCAGGCCTGGTCATATCGACGATATCCAAGGCGGAACGCGGCATCATCGCGCTGACCTACGACCGGCTGGCGATGCTGGCACAGGCGCTGGAGGTGGATCTGGCGGCGTTCTTCAATGCCGAAGGCGAATCCTTCGCGCCCGGCAGTTTCGCGGTTGCCCGCAAGGGCGAGTTCGAAATGCAGGAAACCAGGAACTACGTCTACGAGATGCTGTTTCCCGATGTCTGGAACAAGGCGATGACCCCGATGATGGGATCGCTCAAGGCGCGCGAACTGGTCGATTTCGAAGAATTCGTGCGTCATCCCGGACAGGAATTCCTGATCGTCATGGCCGGGCAGGTTACGGTGTTTGTCGAGAACCGAGATCCGGTGGTCCTGAATGAGGGTGACAGTATCTATTTCGACAGTGCCGTCGGCCATCTCTATGCCTCGGGCGGTGAAGAGGATGCCCGCATCCTGGTGGTCTGCGCGCCGATTTGACCGGGGCGGGAGAAGCCCTTTGCCAGGTTGCATTTGGTGTTGATGTCCGGGGTTTGCGTGCCGAACCTGGGCAGATCGGGTTGAGTTGAAGTCCGACTGTGGCTATCAGGTGTCTGCCACAGGCGAGACTGCCGCAAACAACAAGGCGCATTCCCAGATGATCCCAGAATATCTCGTTACCCATTCCGGCGGTTTCCATGCTGACGAACTGCTGTCCAGCGTCGTTCTGACCCGGCTTTTTCCCGAGGCGCGGATAGTCCGCAGCCGGGCGCCTGAATGGATTACACCGGGGTCTGACCGGATCATCTATGATGTCGGCGGGGCCTATGATGCCGAAGCGCGGATCTTCGATCACCATCAGCGTGGGGCGCCGCTGCGGGAAGACGGGCAACCCTACAGCTCCTTCGGACTGATCTGGAAGCATTATGGTCGTGACTATCTTGCCGCGACAGGACTTCCCGATGCCCATGTCGAGGCTGTCCACGCGGGCTTTGATGCGAGCTTCGTCCTGCCGATCGACCTGATGGACAACGGTGCGATGAGTCCGGCCGTGGCCGGGCCGCTGGCGGTGCTGACCTTGCCGGTTCTGCTTGAAACCCTGAAGCCGGTCTTCGACGAGCCGGACCCGGAGGCGCTGGAGCGTGCATTCGGCGAAGCGCTGACCATCGCGCGGAGTTTTCTCGAGGCCCGGATCGCCGGAAGTGCGGCAAAGCTCAGAGCCGAGGATCTGGTGCTGCAGGCGGTTTCGAGCGCGGGCGAAAGCCGGGTGCTGGAACTCCCGATGGGCATGCCGTTCCGTTCGGCGATCATGAAGTCGGGTGCGGATCATTTGCTGTTCGTGGTTCACCCGCGCGACAAGGACTGGTGCCTGACCGGCATTCGCCGTGCGGATGAGGGATTTGAACAGCGCGCCGATCTGCCCGCTGCCTGGGCTGGCTTGACAAATGGTGACCTGGAAGCGGCTTGCGGCGTTCAGGGTGCGAGTTTCTGCCACAATGGCCGCTTCATTGCTGCTGCCAAGACCCGCGAGGCGGCTCTGGCGATGGCGGATATTGCGGTAAAAGAAGCAATCGCGACCGGACAGGTCTGACGGAACGCTGACGCCAGGATCGCTTGAAGCCGTGACCTGGGAAAAGGTTGGTGAGGTGGGCGTCCAGCTCATGCGCCGGGTGCCCTGACATTGCCCGGATTTCCGCCACCAAGGCGTACCGATCGTCCGCCAACGATAGGCCACGGAGCGTGGTTGCAATCCGAATCTGTAGCAGATTTGCCACATTGATGCCGTGTTTTGGCTGCCTGAAGGGTTTTTGATTTGTGATCAGCTTATCTGAAAAAACCTCATAAAAACAATATATTATTTCCAATTTTCCGGGTGCTGAGGCGCGGCGTTAGCGCATGGATGTGGCTTTTTCCCGTGCACCGGCACTTTACTTGACAAAAAGAGTCAACTATTGGGGGTCTCATTGTAGCCCGCCAACTTTCCCTGTTTGAGGATTGTGAGCCAGCCAACCCGCTTCTCCCATCGGCATGTCCGTTCGGGAGGCTCACCAATCTTTGTATTTTTTAATGGGGGATGGGACATGAAGGTCTCGCTCAGGGGCGCGCCGGTTTCCGGCAATCGCAAAAATTCTCACTCACAGATTTCAGACATGTTGAGCGCCACCGTGGCAGCGGCCTGCTTTGTTGCTGTGGGCACTCATCATGGTATGGCTCAGGACGGCGAGCCGATCGTTCTTCCGACCGTCGAGGTTGAAACTACCCAACAACAGGAACCAGCCGCTGCAACGGCGGCGGCGGAACAGAAAGCCGCGGCGGCAAGCAAGCGGGCCGCGCAACGGGCCGCAGCGGCAAGGGCTCAGCGCCAGGCTGAATCGGCGGCCGCACGCGCCGCAGCGCTTGAGGAAGCCAACCAGCGCGCTGAAGCTGAGGCAAAGGCTGCGGCTGAAGCTGCGGCGAAGGCCAAGGAAATTGCACGCGGCAACCCCTATGCCGATCCGGACGCCCCGTTCAAGAGCGACCGGTTGGCCAATTCCCGTCTGCCCGGCAGCATCGCGGATACGCCGCGTACCGTCACGGCAATCGGCAAGGAAGTGCTGGAAGCTACCGGCATGACTTCGGTTCGTGAAATTGCACGCACCACGCCGGGCATCTCGCTCGGGTTCGGTGAAGGCGGCAACTCCTTCGGCGACAACATCTATATCCGTGGCTTCAAGGCCAACAACGATCTTTACGTCGATGGCGTCCGTGATTCCGGCATCAGCGTGCACGAGACGTTCAACACCGAGCAGGTCGAGGTGATCAAGGGGCCGGCAGGTACGATCGGCGGCCGCGGAACAACCGGCGGTGCGCTTGATATCGTTACCAAGAAGGCCAAGGACGTGTCGTTCTTCGAGGCTTCCACCACGGTAACCAGCGCGAAAACCAAACGCGCCACGATCGATTACAACCATGCTTTCAATGAACAGCTGCAGATCCGTTTGAACGGGCTGGTTCAGGATGGCAACGTTGCCGGCCGCGACAATGTCAAGGATGACCGGCGCGGGTTTGCGGCGGCTGCGACAATCAAGCCGACCGACCTGTTCACCATCGAAGCGGATATTTCGCATACGGAGATCAACCAGACCCCGGACTGGGGTGTACCCTACCTGTCAAACAATGGCGGTCCGGTGACCGAGCACGGTGTTGACCGTTCCACCTTCTACGGCGTGGTCGGCCGCGATTTCCAGGACGTGACCCAGACCGTCGGGACGGTCAAGACGATCTTCGACTTCTCGGACAGCGCAAGGCTCACCAATACCGCGCGCTACTCCCGTTCGATCAATGATTATGTGCTCACCGCACCGAGCAGCCTGATTACCAATAACTCGACCGACATCAACGACTGGCAGGTGTCGCTGAGCTTCAAGAGCCGCTATCAGGAAACCGATGTGTTCTCCGACGTGCTGGAGCTGACCGGCGAAACCTCGCTGGGCGGGCTGTCCCACACCTATGTGGCGGGTCTGAGCTACAGCGACGAGAAGGTGAATACCTACTCCTACGATAATCTGCAGAGCGAAGACTATAACCCCCCGGCCGGGCAGCGCGGTTGTGTGGTGACTGCCGTCAATCCCGATCCGATCGGGGAGGGTTGCTGGTCTGGTGAAGCGCCTGTCCGGGGAACCAGCGCGACCACCACACGGGTCCGTTCGACGTCGCTTTACGCGCTCGACACGGTCGAACTGAACGAGCACTGGCTGATCAATGGCGGCGTTCGTGTCGACTTCTACGACAACAAGCGCAGCTCTGGCAGCACCGATCTGTCGCGCAAGGACACGCTGTTCAACTGGAATGCCGGTGTCACCTACAAGCCGTGGGAAAGCACCAGCCTCTATGCGGCCGTCGCCAGCTCGTCGAACCCCTCGGGGCAGGAAATCGCCGCGGGCGGCAGTTTCTACGGCGGTCTGGACAATGGTGGCGTGGTTCTGGCTCCGGAACGCAACATGTCCTACGAGGCAGGCATCAAGTACGAGTACAATGATGACCTGCTGCTGACAGCCGCGGTCTTCCGCACGATCAAGTCGGATGCACGCGAGGACTACGATCCCGATGGCCGAAACGGTCCCGAGCCAACGCAATATCTCGACACGCTGAAATACAGCATGACGGGTATCGAGCTTGGCGTGTCGGGCAATCTGACCGACAGGATCAGCCTGTTCGGTGGCGCGGTGTTCATGGACAGCAAGATCCTGGCGAGCAACACGCCGACAGAAGTCGGCAAGGACATCGCCAACATCGCACACCAGCAGTTCAGCCTTCTGGGTACCTACAAGTACAATGAAAAGCTGACGCTGGGCGCCCGGGTGACTTATGCCGGCGGAAGGAAGCTTGGAAGCGTGTCTGCAAATGGCAACACGCTGCCGGACTATACCACGCTCGATCTGCTGGCGACCTACAAGTTCTCGGAAAACGCGGAGATGCAGTTCAACGTCACCAACGTGGCTGACACGACCTACTACGACTCCGGCTACCGTTCCGGTTCGCCATTCACCTATGTGGCGCCGGGCCGCGAGTTCTCGTTCAACCTGAAGGCCAAGTTCTAGGGCCTGATGCAACACAGCGTTCCGGGCGGCTTTCGCCCGGAACGCCCATGATGGGATAGCCAGATGCTGATCACAATTCCCGACATCCTGAGCAAGGATGAAGTGCGCCACTTCCGGGAGGTGCTCGACAAGGCCGAATGGGAATCCGGGTCGAAGACGGCCGGTGTCCAGTCGGAAAGCGTCAAGCGAAACCAGCAGATGCCGGTTGAGAGCGATGCCGCGCTCAAGCTCGGGCAATTTCTGCTGCAGAAACTTTCCGCAAACCCGGTGTTCCTGTCGGCGGCGCTGCCGCTGAGAATCCTGCCGCCGATGTTCAATCGCTACGAGACGGAAGAGACCTTCGGCATCCATGTCGACAATGCCATCCGCCTCAATCACCTGACGCAGGAACGTCTGAGGACCGACCTGTCGATGACGGTGTTCCTGAGCGAGCCGGATGAATATGACGGCGGCGAGCTGATCGTCGAAGATCACTACGGCGCCCAGGAGGTCAAGCTCGAAGCCGGGCACATGGTGCTCTATCCGGCGACCAGCCTTCACCAGGTGGTGCCGGTTACCCGCGGCGCGCGGGTGGCGTCCTTCTTCTGGCTGCAAAGCATGATCCGCTCGGATTCACACCGCACCATGCTGTTCGATCTCGACCAGACCATCCAGTCGCTTGCCGGGCGGCTGGGTACCGGCGACGGCGAAGTCGTTCGCCTGACGGGCATTTATCACAACCTTATCCGCACCTGGGCAGAGACCTGAATCATGAAGACGAAGCTGATCCGATATGGTGTTTTGACCACGCTTACGGTGCTGGCGGGAGGCGCGTTCGCGCAGGATGCCGTCCAGTCCGCTGTTCCGGGCGGGTGGCTTGATGGTGTTGTCGCCGGATTGTCCGAGTGGCTGCAGCGGGCCGGTGAAGACGAGTTGAGCGCCATGGGCATGTTCATGGCTGCCGACTGGGTGGTCAAGGCGGTGATGATTTCGCTGGCCTTCGCCTCGGTGCTGACATGGCTGATCTTCGTTGCAAAGACTGCCGACCTGTTCTGGCAACGAGCCCGGCTCAAGCGTGGCTTCCGGCGGATGGATGCGCACGGGACGCTGACCGGGGTCACGGCCGTCTTTTCCAACAGCAAGGGCGTTGTCGGACGGATGGTGCATGCGGCCTTGCGTGAACGGGATCGCAGCGCTGCGGCAGGCCTTGGCAAGGCAGGGATCAAGGAACGGGTTTCCTCCGAACTGGGCCGGATCGAAGCCGGCGCGGCCCGGAGCATGATGTCGGGCACCGGCGTTCTCGCCAATATCGGCTCGACGGCCCCCTTTGTCGGCCTGTTCGGAACCGTCTGGGGCATCATGAACAGCTTCATTTCGATCTCCGAGAGCAACACCACCAACCTGGCCGTAGTGGCTCCGGGCATTGCAGAAGCGCTGCTTGCGACCGCGATCGGCCTGGTGGCGGCGATTCCTGCGGTGATCTTCTACAACCTGATTGCGCGCGGGCTGGGCGGCTACAAGGTGATGCTTGCCGATGTGTCGGCACTGGTCGAGCGGACCTTGTCGCGTGATCTCGATCTTGCCGAACAGGCCCCCAACGTTGCGGCAGTGCAAACGGTCCCCGAACTTGCCGAGGCTGCGGAGTAAGAGCCATGGCGGGCAAGATTGGCGACGACGACGAACTGTCGGAAAACCACGACATCAACATCACGCCGTTTATCGACGTGATGCTTGTGCTGTTGATCATCTTCATGGTGGCCGCCCCCCTGTCGACGGTGGATATCCCGGTCGAGCTTCCGGTGGCTGTCGCGGACCCACCGCAGCGTCCGCTCAAGCCGGTGTTCATCACCATCGCCGAGGATCTGTCGCTTTCTGTCGGCGAGACCGAGACCAGTTTCGAACGGCTCTATATCGATGTCGGGATTGCCACGATGCAAAAGCGCGATACCCGGCTTTACATCCGCGCCGACAAATCGGTGCCCTATGGCGAGTTCATCCGGGTGATGAATATTCTTAGGGCCGACGGGTTCTTGAAGATCGGCCTGGTCGGGCTGGATGAAAGTGCGGTGGGACCGGAGCAGCAGAGCCCTGCGGGCAGTGCGGTTACGGGAGCAGGGCAGGAGCCATGAGCCTCGTCTATCAGCGTGGCACATCCGGCGTCTGGTTCTGGGCCTGCGCCGCAGTCGTCAGTGTCGGGCTTCACTGTGGCCTGTCCTACCTCGCATTGCAGGAGCAACCGGTCGAGGCGGCCGAGCAGCAGGTTGATGCCGGTATCACCGGTGCCATCATGTTTGACCTGTCCGACCTGATTGCAGCACCTGCCGACATGGCGGAAGACAGCGCCGAAGCGGTGGAATCGGCGGAAGCCCCGACCATCACCGAAAGCCCCGAAGTGGTCGATCCGGCCAAGGCGGCGGATGAGCCGATCCTCAGCCAGATCCCCTACAAGGTGGAGGACGAGAGCCTGAAGTTCGGTGTCGCCAGCCCGGAGCCTGCCGAGGAAACGGAAGATCTCGCGCACGAGATCGCCACTGAATACAAGCCGGAAGATGTCGACCAGGCCAGCACCACCGGTGCACAGGAAAGTGATGCCGCGGACGCATCGGCCGCTGCAGTTGCAACCGAAGAAACCTCGGACACCAGCAAGGCGACCGGTGAAGGCCTGACCGCGGAAGAGAAGGAAGCGGTGCGCGAGTGGCAGCGCGATATCGTGTTGAGAATCTCGAAGGTCCGGAAATATCCGGCGCTGGCGCGCAAGGAACGGATCGAGGGCGAGGTGCGGGTGCGGTTCACGCTCGACCAGTATGGCACGATCGTGTCCACCGAGATCGAGACATCGTCTGGATCGCCGGTGCTCGATGAGGCGGCGCTTGCCGTGTTTGAGGAAATCGGCAAGCTGCCGACGCCGCCAAGCTACCTCAAGGGCGATCGTTTCACGCTGCTGGCGCCGATCCGCTATTCGTTCCGGTAAAGGATGTCCGGCGTGATGTCCTTGAGCGTCGCGCATCCTGTCAGCATCATGGCGATCTCAAATTCATCGCGCAGCAGCCTGAGGACATGACTGACACCGGCGGCGCCGGCGACAGTCAGTCCGGCAATCGCCAGGCGTCCGGCAAGCACGGCGGTGGCGCCCAGCGCCAACGCCTTGAGAACATCGGTGCCGCGCCTGATGCCGCCATCCATCAACACCGGAACAGCCCCGTCGACAGCTTTCGCGACGGCGGGTAGCAAGCTGATGGATGCCGGCATGGTGTCGAGCACCCTGCCGCCGTGATTGGAGACGATGATGGCGCTGGCGCCGGCCTCGATTGCCTTTCGCGCATCAGCGGGATGCACGATGCCTTTTAGGATTACCGGCAGGGGAGAGTTGCGGCACAGCCATTCCACGTCCGTCCATTGAGGCGTGATATGGGCAATCCGGTCGAAAAGGATCGACTCGGTGGGCGCCAGCGGAGCGAATTGCGGATCGGGCATGCCGGCCAGATTGACGGCGGCGATATCCGGCGGCAGCCGGAAGCCGGTGCGGGTTTCGCGGTCGCGAACACCCTGGACCGGTGCATCAACCGTCAGCACGATTGCGGTGAAGCCGAGATCGGCCATCCGGCTTACCAACGCCAGGTTGGCATCTCGTGATGGCCCCCAGTAAAGCTGGAACCAGTTGCAGGTGTCGCCGGCAGCACGAATTTCGGCGGCGTCGATGCTGCTTTGCGCACTCAGCACCATGGCCGTGTCCTGCGCGCCAGCCCCGATTGCCATCGCGATCTCGCCGTCGGGATGAACAAGCCGCTGATAGGCGACCGGCGCGACAAGGATCGGATGCGGCATGGGCTGGCCCAGCAGGACCTGGCCCGCCGAACCGCCGCGCACATCGCGCAGTGCGCGCGGAAGCAGCTCCAGCTTGGAAAAGGCCTGCTGATTGGCTTCAAGCGTCCGTTCATCGGCCGCGCCACCAAAGAAATAGGCTGACCGGTCAACGCTCAACATGGCGCGGGCCCGGCTTTCGTAATCCCGCAGGGTCGGCTGCAAATTCACCGATGGCTGGTCTGGCGTCATTTGTTGAGGATCAGTTTGCCCTGGCGGGTGATGCGCAGCCGGTAGAGCGCGCCTTCGTGGGCGATGGTGATTTCGCGGCGGTCCTGAAACAGTGCGCTTGAGGGTATCGTTTCGGTCGGCGGCAAAGCCTGCGGTGCAGGAGACCGCTTAGCCTCTGACGCTGCCGTGTCTGCCTCCACGGACAGTGGTGCTTGGCTATGGGATGTACGCATAAAATACCCGAACTGATGTTTTGTCCCTCACCCCGCGCCTGCGGCGGAAGAGGGCGTTTCAAAATACATGACAAAACCACTCATATTTATTTTGAGCAGCCTTGTCCACCGGCAAAGTGCCGTCTTGCCAATCCGCTCGGCTGCATTTTGATGTTTGGTATCTGGCCGTTTCGCAGGTGCTACGCGCTTGAGGCCATTGCCGTCTGTTGCGAATTGATTTTCACAGCCATTGCATCGGCGTCCAGCCGGAGCGCAAACGCGATGGCTTCAGTGGCCGGTGCCGGCCTGGCGTAAACAAACCCCTGGACCTGGTCGCATCCGAGTTCCTTCAGCAGTGCAATCTCCTGCTGCTTCTCCGCGCCTTCGGCAATTGTTGTCATGCCGAGCCCGCGTCCGAGCGCGATGATGCCCCTGAGCAGTTCGATCGCGCGCCGCGAGTCCGGAGCGCCATCAATGAAGATGCGGTCGATCTTGAGTTTGTCGAACGGAAGCTGGGTCAGATATCCCAGCGACGAGTAGCCGGTGCCAAAGTCGTCGAGCGCAAGCGAAACACCGCATTGCTTCAACGATTTCAGCACTGTTCTCACCCGGCTTTCATTCTGGTCGGCCAGCAGGCTTTCGGTCAGTTCCAGGCACAGCAATTCGGGGGGCAACCCGGTTTCGGCAAGAACGCTGCTGACATCGTTGACCAGATCCGTATTCCAGATCTGTGCCGCCGATACATTGACCGCGACCAGGGGCGCCGCTGCACCCGCATCGAGCCATTCCTTTGCCTGGAGGGCCGCCTGCCTGAGAACCCAGTAGCCCAGATCGCAGATGAGATGGGAGCTTTCGGCAATGGGAACGAACAGCGACGGCGGGACATTGCCGCGCACGGGATGGTTCCAGCGGGCCAGCGCTTCGTATCCGATCACCCGCCCGGTCGTAAGGTCGACCTGCGGCTGGTAATGAACCGAGAGGCCTTCATCGTTTGCCAGCGCATTGCGAAGGTCGAGAGCCAGTGCGACTTTTTCCTGCACGGCTTCGTCCATGCCGGGCTCGAAAATCTTGTAGCGGCCGCGGCCTTCTTCCTTGGCACAGTAAAGGGCGAGATCGGCATTGCGCAGGAGATCGGTCGATGTGGTGCCATGATCGACGATGATGGCAATGCCAATACTGGTGCCGACGGTCACCTCGACACGGTCAAGGACGGTCATTCCGGATACCACGGCGACGATTTCGGCGGCAATGTGTTCGCATTCTTCCTGGCCGCTCACGCCTTCGAGCAGGATCGCGAACTCGTCGCCGCCGAGGCGGGCGACAAAGTGTTCGTTGCCCAATGTGCGTGCAAGCAGATGGGCGACCTTGACCAGAAGGGCATCGCCGACAGAGTGGCCCAGCGTATCGTTGACATCCTTGAACCGGTCCAGGTCGAGCAGCAGCAGCGCACCGCTTTCTCCTGTCCGCTCGCAGCGGCAAAGAACATCGTCGATCCGGCGGTGAAACAGGGTCCGGTTGGCCAGCCCGGTAAGCGGATCGTGAAACGCCAGGATCTCCAGTTGCTCCTCGGCCGCCTTGCGGTCGGTGATGTCCTGGATGGTGCCGTAGATTCCACTCTTGCGGCCTTCGCTGTCGGTTCTGAGCTTGGTGGTGATGGCGAAGTATCCAATATCACCGTCGCCACGGCGGACCTTCAGATCGATGCTCCTGACAACGCTGTGCCGGATAACTTCGGCCTGCACCGCCAGCAACCGGCTTGCGCCGTCATCGGCGTAAAGCTCCATGACGGCATCGCGCGTGGTTGCAAAAGCCTCCGGATCGTAGCCCAGCAGGTGGTAGATCTCGTCAGACCACCAGAGGGCCTCTTTATCGAACTGGTAGCTCCAATCGCCGATTTTACCCAAATGCTGGGCTTCGTTGAGCTGACCGGATCGATGTTCAAGGGTGTTTCTGGCGGTTTCCAGTTCGAGGATGGCCTCGTCCAGTTTCCGAACCGGAATCGAACGGCCAAAATAGATCAATATGCCGAGCAGCATGAAAAAGAGTACGCTCAGCAGAATCTCGAGCGCTTCCGACGCAACCGAAAAGATCACTTCCAGCCGGCCAATTTCCGTGCCGGCAACAATGATTGGTGCACTGGTTGCCAAAGACGGCCGGCCGGTGGGTTCTCCGACTTCGAGCAAAGTCTCACCCTCGGCGTCGTATATGCGCTGGCGAATGGGGACGGACCGCGGGACCTGAAGCTCGACGATCTCGGTCAGGCGAACCTTGTGGTACTGCCACATCGCCTCATGTGCGTAGATATATTTGGACACCCTGGCCGCTTGCATATCTGCAAGGAACTCGATCGCCCGCATCTGGTAGCGATAGGAAACCAGACCGTGGACGAATGGTGGAACCAGCGCAATCACCAGGCTTAGCGCCAATGCAATGCGCATCCGTCCCTTGGTTCGAGCAGAATTGATCACTGGACGGTCCGCAGGCAACCTGCCTCGCGCAACAGAATTGCGCCATCACCGGAGTTCACGAATGCCAGGAACCGTTGCACGAGCGGGGTCGAATTTTCGGCATAAATGAAACGGTAGAGCTTGGTGTAGGGATATTGCCCGTTGTCCAGGTTCTCCAGTGTCGGTTCGACGCCGTCAATTGTGAGAAACTGGATCTGATGACTTTCGGTGACAACCTGCGCCAGGCTCGTGCCCACCAACGATCCATCGATGGCCTTCGCCATCTCGAGATTGTCCTGGTCTGTTGCGGCGATGGGAACATCGACGCGCTCCCGCACCTGATCGATGGCGGTTTCCATTCCCGGAAATGTCTGTCCCAGAAGCGCGGTGTCGCTCTCGTTCCTGGGCCTGAGAATGACCCGGACGGGGGAGCCATCGGCCCAGGTTGATGTTGGCGATGAGAAAAAGGCGGCGACGTCGGCCGAGCTGATGTCGCCGGGATTTGGATTGGAACTGACAAGACCGTAGGGCGTGCGCACGGCAGCCACCTCGCTCAGCCCGGTTTCAACCGGCTTCAGGGGGCGTGCGGAAATCGCGAGGTCGAGAACATTGTCCATCGCGGCTGCAATGCTGCCGGAACTGCCAAGACCGGGGATTATCTCGACTGTGGTTCCGGCTTCGCTGGCAGCAAAGGCAGCGCCCAACCGTTCCATCAGGACCGTCGCGGAACCTGTGCCGCCAATGCGCAGCGTTTCGGCCTGCGCGGCAGAAAAGGGTGTGAAACACAGCGTCAATACCGCTATCGAGAGAATGGATACCACTTTGGTTCTTGAGCTGCGCATGCGTGCCTCTTGTACTTGAGGCCTTAATGTGAAGCATTTCTAATAAAGAATGGTTTAATGTTGAGGCCCTGTTTCCTTACTGGTCCTGGTGAAATGCGGCCGGATCAGGCCAGACGCGCCAAGAGCAATGCGAAGACACCGCCGCACTTGCAAAACCGGACCGTCTTCGGCCAAGGCAAACGCGGACAACCCCAGCCGCAGATCCCGCCATCCGGTTTCGAGAACCACAGGCATGGACATCGCACGTGGACTGCGGTTGATGGGGCAGGTGCGTGATGCGCGCGGTCACGAACGGTAAAGACAGAGACAGGGTGAAATTCGAACATGGACGAGATCAGCATAAGGCCGGCAAAACCCGAGGACGCGGCTGCCCTGAACAAGGCGCTGAGGCAGCTTTCAGAGGATATGGGGGACGAGCACCGGGCGAGGGATGCCGATATCTCGCGTTTCTGCTTCGGGCCGGAACCTGTCTTCCATGCGCTGCTGGCGCAGGCTGGGGACGGCAGTATCGTTGGTGTCGCAGCCTATTCGCCGTTCTTCTCCACAGTGTACGGATCTGTCGGCATTTACGTTTCGGACCTCTGGGTGGCCGAGCAGGCACGTGGCAAGCGGCTTGGCCTGAAACTTCTGGCCGCCGTTCGCGCTGCCGGCCTTGAGGCGTGGGAGGCAAGTTTCCTCAAGCTGAATGTCTATCACGACAACCCGAAAGCCCTGGCCTTCTACAAGCGGACCGGTTTCATCAATACCAACGACACCCAGTACCTGACACTTGTCGGCGAAGCCTTCGAGGCTCTGGGGACGGTGGGCACGAACGGGTATCAGGCAGGATGACCGCAACTTCGGACATTCTGGTTATCGGTGGCGGCATCGCAGGCATCAGTGCTGCTGCCCGGCTGGCGCCCGATGCGAGCGTGACCGTGCTTGAGGCCGAGCCGATGATCGGCCATCATTCCTCCGGGCGCTCGGCGGCAATCTTCATCCGCAATTACGGTAACGCCACCTTGCGTGCCCTGAATGCGGCTTCGGCACCTTTTCTCACGGATCCTGAAGGCGTGTCGGACACGAGCCTGCTGTCGCCGCGCGGCGAAATGCTGCTGGCGACGGATGAAGACCTTTCCAGCTTTGACGCCTATCTCGACGGAAGCGATGGTATCGAACGATTGTCGCCGCAGCAGGCGCAGGAACTGGTGCCGATCTTGCGGGAAGACGCCATCGCCGCCGCCGCAATTGAATGGGATGCGCAGGACATCGATGTCGACCGCATGTTGCAGGGCTTCGCACGCAAGCTGCGCAGTCACGGCGGCAAGATCGTAACCGGTGCGCCGGTGCGGTCGATTTCCCGGCGTGGCGGCGACTGGACGGTGATGACGCCGGCCGGAGATTTCTCCGCGCCGGTGCTGATCAATGCCAGTGGCGGCTGGGCCGACAGCGTGGCGCAGATGGCAGGTGTCCGTACTCTGGGTCTGGTGCCCTTGCGCCGTTCGGCGGTGCTGATTCCGGCGCCTGCGGGCCAGGACATCAATCGCTGGCCGCTGTTCGCCAATGCCGGTGACCAGTGGTACGCCAAGCCGGAAGCGGGCAGGTTGATGATCTCGCCGGCGGACGAAGACCCGGTGGAGCCGCATGATCTGTGGGCCGATGACATGGTCATTGCCGAGGGGCTTCACCGCTTTGAACAGGCCGTGACCATTCCGGTTTCAAGAGTGGAACACAGCTGGGCCGGCATGCGCACATTTGCTCCGGACAGAACGCCGGTGGTCGGGTTCGCCCCGGACGCCGAAGGTTTCTTCTGGCTCGCGGGGCAGGGCGGTTATGGCATGCAGACAGCGCCCGCCTTGTCGCAACTAGCTGCGGATTTGTGCCTGGGACGGCTATCGCCGCTGGCCCCAACCATAATAGAAGAACTCAGCCCCGGGCGGGCGACATTGAACTTGCAACAGGGATAAAACACATGAGCGACATCAAACGTTTCGAAACCGGCCCGCGTATGAGCCAGGCTGTCGTGCACGGTGGTCTCGTCTACCTGGCCGGCCAGGTCGGTACTGCCGGCGCCAGCGTCACGCAGCAGACCCAGGATATCCTCGCCAACATCGACCGGTTGCTTGCCTCGGTGGGCTCGGACAAGAGCAAGTTGTTGCAGGCCACGATCTGGCTGGCCTCGATGGATGACTTTGCCGAAATGAACGCGGTCTGGGATGGCTGGGTTTCTCCCGGTAACGCACCGGCGCGCGCCACTGGCGAGTCCAAGCTTGCCACGCCCGACTACAAGGTCGAAATCATCTGCATCGCTGCCGTCTGAGCCGCGTACCCGAAGTATGTTCCGGTGACGGTTCCGGCTTTACGGGCTCCCGGACGTTTTTGACACTACCCGCCGCGCATTGACCGGGATGCGCGGCGTTTTCTTGTCCGGGCCGGGAGAATACCGGCGAAGTGCTCGCGATCGCAGCGGGTTTTGTGCCATAGTCGAGGCCTTCTCAGGAAAGCGATTCCATGCAGCAACCCCAAGACCGTGCCGTCTCCCGTCATGCCAACAGTGGTTTTGAGGATCCGCTTGCGATCCTCAACCGGGTCTATGGCTACCCGGCATTCCGCGGGCGGCAGGCAGAGGTGGTTCACCAGGTGGTTTCAGGTGGCGATGCAGTGGTGCTGTTTCCCACCGGTGCAGGAAAATCGCTGTGCTTCCAGATCCCGGCGCTGTGCCGGGAAGGGGTCGGGATTGTCGTCTCGCCATTGATCGCGTTGATGCGCGACCAGGTCGAGGCGCTCAGGCAACTGGGCGTGCGCGCGGCAGCGCTGAATTCGTCGCTGACGCGCGAAGAATTCGCCGATGTCCGTTCAGCCATAGCCAGGGACGAGCTTGATCTTCTCTATGTGACCCCGGAGCGGATTGTCACCTCGGGTTTCAAGGACATGATCGGCAATGCGAAAATTGCCCTGTTCGCCATAGATGAAGCGCATTGCGTTTCACAATGGGGGCATGATTTCAGGCCGGAGTATCGCGAACTCGGGCATCTTGCGGAGCATTATCCGGGCGTGCCGCGGATGGCGCTGACGGCGACGGCCGATCCGCATACCCGCGAAGACATTATCGACAAGCTGGGGCTTCGATCGGCCGAGGTTTACACGACCTCGTTTGACCGGCCCAACATCGCCTACGAAATTGTCGAACGCGACCAGCCGCGCCAGCAGCTGTTGCGTTTCCTCTCGCGTCACAAGGGATCTAGCGGCATCGTCTACTGCCTCTCGCGTGCGAAGGTGGAGGACACCGCGGAATGGCTGAACAAGCAGGGGATCCGTGCGCTCGCCTATCACGCAGGCATGGCGCGCGAGGTTCGTGACGCCAATCAGGATGCTTTCCTCAAGCAGGAAGATCTCTGTCTGGTCGCCACCGTTGCCTTCGGCATGGGGATCGACAAGCCTAATGTGCGCTATGTCGCCCATCTCGACCTGCCGGGCTCGGTCGAGGCTTACTACCAGGAAACCGGCCGGGCAGGGCGCGACGGGCTGCCGTCGGATGTCTGGATGGCCTACGGCATGGCGGATGTGATCCAGCGCGGCCGGATGATCGATGGTGGCGCATCGGGCGACGACATCAAGCGGGTCGAGCGGGCCAAGCTGAATGCGCTGCTGGCGATCTGCGAAACCCCGGGATGCCGGCGGCAGGCAATCCTTGCCCATTTCGGTGAAGCGCATCCGGGCAATTGCGGCAATTGCGATACCTGTCTCAAGCCGGTCGAGACCTGGGACGGAACCGATGCCGCGATCAAGGCGCTGGCGGCTGTCTATCGCACCGGCGAACGCTTCGGCACCGGGCACCTGGTGGATGTCTTGACCGGCAATGAAAACGAGAAAACCATTCGTTTCGGCCATGTCGACATGCCCGTGTTCGGTGCGGGCAAGGACATTCCGGCAAAAACCTGGCAATCGGTCTACCGGCAGCTTCTCGCCAGTGGCCTGGTCAGCGTCGATCACGAGGCCTACGGCGCGCTGAAGCTGGAACCCGAAGCGCGCGCGGTGTTCAAGCGCGAGCGCGAAGTCCGCTTCCGCAAGGACCGGCCGACCAAGGGCAAGGCAGCACGGGGCAGTTCATCCAGTTCGGCAAGCGCCAAATCCGCGCTTGAAGAGGCAGATATGGAGCTTTTCGAGGCGCTGCGTGCTGCCCGCATGGCAATTGCCAAGGAATTGGCGGTGCCGCCCTATGTTGTGTTTCCTGACACGACGCTGGTGGCGTTTGCCACGGACCGGCCGGCTGATCACGAAGCCCTGCTTGGCATTTCCGGGGTTGGACAGTCGAAGCTCGAGCGGTACGGAGACAAGTTCCTGGAAGTCATCCTGGCGCATCAAAGGTAGGTTCGCCGCCCTGGCCACTGGCGATGTGCGAACGTCCGGTCCAGCTTTCGAGGTTTGCTTTCTTCCGGCCTACGCCCGGGCGCTTGTTGTTTTCCTGACAACCTCGGAGATCTGCCGGAGCTGCTTGGCAAGCGGGCTGGTCTTGCGCCAGATCATGCCGATGGTTCGTGATGGTTGCGGGTCCCTGAAATGCGCGATCGAGACCGGTGCGGAGCGGGTTTCCACCGCAATGGCCATCTCGGGGATGAGTGTCACGCCCAAGCCTGCGCCGACCATCTGAACCAGCGTGGCAAGCGAACTCGCGTCGAGCATCTCGCGCGGCCGTGACGATTGAATGTTGCAGAAGGAAAGTGCCTGATCGCGAAAGCAGTGACCTTCCTCAAGCAGAAGAAGCTTCATCTCGCGCAAGTCCTCGTGGCCCGGCACCGGTTTGCCTTCGTCTGCGACGGGGCGCACCAGCACGAATTTCTCTTCGAACAGCGAGACCTCGGTCAATGACGGTTCGGAGACCGGCAAGGCAACGATCGCTGCATCGAGGCGACCGTCGGCGAGTTCACGCACCAGGATTGGTGTCAGCGATTCGCGGATCTGGATATCAACATTGCTGTTGGCCGCGGTCAGGTCAGTGATGATCTCGGGGAGCAGGTAGGGGGCGATCGTCGGAATCACGCCGATGCGAAGGCGACCGACCAATTGGTCGCGCGATGCCATTGCCAGTTCTCCCAATTCATCGACCGAGCGGAGAATGGCGCGCACACGACCGGCGAATTCCTCTCCGAAATTTGTCAGCCGGATATGGCGGGCGCCGCGTTCGAACAGCCCGGTCCCGAGCGATTCCTCGAGTTCCCTGATCTGTACCGACAGGGCCGGCTGAGAAATCGCGCAAGCCTGGGCGGCACGCCCGAAGTGGCCGTGTTGCGCCAGAGCCTCGAAATAGCGGAGCTGCTTGAGTGTCAGACTTCTCATAACTTCAAATTATCAGAGTGATCAGTTAAAACAACTTAAATCAATGGAGCATTCTTGCTATACGTTGATGCGAGGAGATGAGGAGTGCGCAGACTGCAAACTGCTTCTTGTCTCGATAACCCTTGGCATCCAAGAGAGCCGCTCGGTCGTTGGTCAGAGAACCCGGACGAACCGGACCTTGGGTGACGGTTATCAAACCCAAAGACTTCCAGGATTTCATCCCCGGATGAAGCCAGTCAACGCAGGTAGGATCGGAGACAATAATGAACGCCATAGACAAAGTGGGAAAATGCCCCGTGGTGCACGGCGCCACGAACATGAGCATTCGCTCGAACAAGGAGTGGTGGCCGAACCAGCTCAATCTGAAGATGCTTCACCAGAATTCGCCTTTGTCCGATCCGATGGGCGGCACCTTCAACTATGCCGAGGAATTCAAGAAGCTTGACCTCGCCGCGGTGAAGAAGGATCTGACCGCGCTGATGACCGACAGCCAGGACTGGTGGCCGGCCGACTGGGGGCACTACGGTGGCCTGATGATCCGCATGGCCTGGCACAGCGCCGGCACCTATCGCCTGGGCGATGGCCGCGGTGGTGCGGGCACAGGCCAGCAGCGTTTTGCGCCGCTCAACTCCTGGCCGGACAACGTCAACCTCGACAAGGCCCGCCGCCTGCTGTGGCCGATCAAGCAGAAATACGGCAACAAGCTGTCCTGGGCCGACCTGCTGATCCTGGCCGGCAACGTGGCGCTGGAATCGATGGGCTTCAAGACATTCGGCTTTGCCGGCGGCCGTGCCGACGTGTGGGAACCGGAGGAAGACGTCTACTGGGGCTCGGAGACCGAATGGCTCGCCACCAGCGACAAGGAAAACAGCCGCTACTCCGGCGAGCGTGACCTCGAAAACCCGCTGGCCGCAGTGCAGATGGGGCTGATCTACGTCAACCCGGAAGGCCCGGACGGCAATCCGGATCCGGTCGCTTCAGGCCGCGACGTGCGCGAAACCTTCGCCCGCATGGCCATGAACGACGAGGAAACCGTCGCTCTGGTTGCCGGTGGGCATACCTTCGGCAAGTGCCACGGCGCGGGCGACGCTGCCCATGTCGGCCCTGACCCGGAAGCCTCCCCGCTCGAGCAGATGGGATTGGGCTGGAAGTCGAGCTTCGGCAGCGGCAATGCCGGCGACACCATTTCCAGCGGCATTGAAGGTGCGTGGAAGCCGAACCCGACGACCTGGGACATGGGCTACTTCAAGGTCCTGTTCAAATACGAATGGGAACTGGTCAAGAGCCCGGCCGGCGCAAACATGTGGCTGGCCAAGGACGTTGACGAAGAAGACATGGTCGTCGATGCGCACGATCCGTCGAAGAAGCATCGTCCGATGATGACCACGGCCGACCTGTCGCTGCGCTTCGACCCGATCTACGAGCCGATCTCGCGGCGTTATCTCGCCAACCCGGACGAGTTCGCCGATGCCTTTGCCCGCGCGTGGTTCAAGCTGACCCACCGCGACATGGGTCCGAAGTCGCGCTATCTCGGCCCGGAAGTTCCGGCCGAAGACCTGATCTGGCAGGACCCGATTCCGGCTGGACCGACCGGCTACGACGTGAATGCCGTCAAGGCGAAGATCGCGGCAAGCGGCCTGAGCATTGGCGAGATGGTCGCCACCGCATGGGACAGTGCCCGCACCTTCCGCGGTTCGGATATGCGCGGCGGCGCCAATGGCGCCCGTATCCGCCTGGCTCCGCAGAAGGACTGGGAAGCCAACGAGCCGGCCCGTCTGGTCAAGGTGCTTTCGGTTCTCGAAAAGATCGCGGCGGAGACCGGGGCAAGCCTGGCCGACGTGATCGTGCTTGCCGGCAATGTCGGCATCGAAAAGGCAGCCAAGGCTGCCGGCGTCGAGGTTGCGGTGCCCTTCGCTCCCGGCCGCGGCGATGCCAGCCAGGAGCAGACGGATGCGGAGTCCTTCGATGTGCTTGAGCCGGTGGCCGATGGCTTCCGCAACTATCTCAAGACCAAGTTCTCCATTCCGGAAGAGCAACTGCTGATCGACCGGGCACAGCTGCTGAAGCTGACCGCTCCAGAGATGACGGTTCTCGTCGGCGGCCTGCGTGCCCTTGATGTCAATCACGGTGGTTCCAAGCAGGGCGTCTTCACCGCGAGGCCGGGCGTGCTGACCAACGACTTCTTCGTCAACCTGTGTGACATGAGCACGGAGTGGGCGCCGACGTCGAAGGACGAGGACAGCTTCGAAGGCCGTGACCGGAAAACCGGTGCGGTGAAGTGGACCGCTTCCCGTGTCGACCTTGTGTTCGGATCGAACTCGCAGCTGCGGGCGCTCGCCGAGGTTTATGCCCAGAACGACGCCAAGGAGAAGTTCGTGAACGACTTCGTGGCCGCCTGGACCAAGGTGATGAACGCGGACCGTTTCGACCTCGCTGCCTGATTTGGCATGACAATGTTCGGGCGCGGATGGGACTTCCCGTCTGCGCCCGAATTGCGTGGTGCCGGAGAATCGTTTGGCCGTTGCGGCCCGGTTACCTCGCGGCGCTATCGGCGGCGACGGCCTCATGCATGTTGCGCAACAGGTCCGGGTCTGCTGACTGGATCCTGCTCCAGTTCGGAATGAACGGCGTTTCCATCGGGTTCTCCAGGAAAATCTGCCCGGCGGCGACGATGTTGGCCGCAAACAGTTCCACGGCTTCCTCTTCCTGGTGCCGGTCGGTGTGCAGTCCGTTCATCAGCGCATCATTGTGATACATCTCGATCAGGTCGAGTGCTGTCCGGTAGTAGGTGGCCTTGATCGTGCGGAAGGTTTCCTGGTTGAAAACCACGCCATCGGTGGCGAGCTTGCGGAACAGCGCCTTGGAGATGTCGACCGACATGCGCGACAGGCCCTTGCTGGCATCGGCCCTGGAGAGATCCTGATGCTTGTGGTCATAGGCATCGGAGATGTCGACCTGGCAGACCGAGCGGTTGGACAGGTTGCGCCAGACTTCCGACAGGACACCGATTTCCAGTCCCCAGTCGGAAGGGATGCGCATATCGGGCAGCATGCTCACCCGCATGGCGAATTCGCCGGCCAGCGGATAGCGGAACCCCTTGAGGTATTCGATGTAATCGAGGTGGCCGCAGACCTTCTGGATCGACAGCAGCAGCGGCGAGACAAGCAGCCTCGACACCCGGCCATTGAGCTTGCCATCGGCGATCCGCGGGTAATAGCCCTTGCAGAACTGGTAGGGAAACACCGGATTGGCGACGGGATACACCAGCCGAGCCAGCATCTCGCGTGAGTAGGTGGTGATGTCACAATCATGCAGGGCGACGACATCCGCGTTCTGAGAGGCCAGCGCATAGCCGATGCAGTACCAGACGTTCCGGCCCTTGCCGGGTTCCTTGGGCGCCAGGCCCGAGCTTTCCAGCTTCTGGTGAATGGCCTTGAGGCGGGGGCCGTCATTCCAGAGGATGTCGGTTTTCTGCGGCAGGCGTGAGAAATACTCGCGCGCAAAGCGGTACTGTTCCTCATTGGCCTGATCAAGCCCGATGATGACATGGTTGATGTAGGTAGCCCCGCTCAGTTCATCGAGGATCCTGGAAAGGGCATCGCGGCCGAGCTCGGAGAACAGGGATGGCAGGATCAACGTGATCTTGCGGGTGGCGGCAAACTGGTGCAGCTGGCCTTCCATGACCTCCAGAGGCATACGGCTGAGATTGTGGAGTGTCGCCACGCTGCCATTCTGGTGAAAATCGGCCATTTCAACTCCTGTTCTTCTCTGCCCGGTCGAGCAGAGACATGATGACTTGGTTCCAGCCCGCGGGACCGGCGGCATCTGCCCTGATGATCCGGCCGGTGGTTTCTCCCGGGCATTGCGGAATGCCGTCGTGGGCAGGATTGGGGATGATGACGCCCAGATCAGCCTGTTCGATCATCGCCAGATCATTGCTCGCATCACCAAGTGCGACGACGAACGGCGTTTTGCCCGGCGTCGCATAGCGGGCTGCGATCTCCACCATGCGCTCGGCCTTGTTGCCGCCAAATGACAGCGTCAGGAACCTGCCGCCTTGCTGGGCCGTCAGGCCCATCGCGGTGAGTGTCTCGACAAATATGGCCTTGTCCCGTTCATTGCCAAGCCAAAGCCCGGGTTCCGAGAACCGGCGTTTGCGGGCGTTCCCGGCATCGGCGAGCGAAAGCCCTGTCCGCTCTGAAACCTGTTCGGTACTCCAGTCGGCAAATCCCTGGTACTGTTCGCGAAGCGTTGCCGGCAACCGGTCCAATGCCTGACGGATCAATGGGTACTTGTCTTCGGTGGCGTTGTCCGCATCACCCCCTTCAAGAATGCCAGATCCGTTCTCGACGATGGCTTCGCAATGGGCAAAACCCAGTTCCCGGCGCAACGGAATGATCTCTGCTGCTGTCTTGCTGGATGCGAGGATCAACGGAACCTGCAATTCTCGCAACCGCTCAAGCGCCGGTGCTGCCGGAGCGTGGGAATAGGTCCGGTGATCCAGGAGCGTGCCATCGAGGTCGCTGAAGATGATCAGTTCCTGAATGCCGGGCGCGTTCACGGCATCACCATCAATTGGTGATCCACCGGCACTGGTATGGCGCGAACTCAAGTTCTCCGCCGAATTCCCGGATGTCGTCGCCGGAGATCAGGTCTGTCCAGGTGTCTCCGTCGATCAGGTTGAGTGACATGAGGGGAATGGAGGTTGTCTGGTTGGTGAGATTGTGGATTGCGAAGATGCTTTGCGACCGATCGATGCTCTGCCGCCAGAAACCGAAGAACTGTTCGCCCAGTTGCAGCGTGAACTGCGTGGCATTGGGATGGAACGCGGCCTGCCTTGAACGGGTTTTGAGAATAGAGGTCAGGGCGGAAAAGACCCGCGCATGGCGGCTTTCCGCATCGTCGAGTTGCGCGAGCAGATCGGGGTAGTGCCAGCGGTGGCGGTTGATTGCACGGTTGTGGCCGGACTTCTCGACGCCGTCATGATCGTTGCCGGTGGCGAGAAGCGAGTGAATGTAGAACCCCGGAATACCCTCAAGCCCCATGGCTATGATCTGGCTGCAGAGAAACCGCTCGACGTTCCACTGGTCCTCGCCCTCGATCGTGCCTTTCAGCGCATCAAACAGCGCAATGTTGATCTCGTAGGGACGGGTGCCGCCATCGGGCATCTTGCGCATGGAGAGAAGGCCGCCAAAGTTGACCGCAGTGTCGATGACCCGCTGAATATCCTCTTCGCTCAAGAGACCCTCCGCCGGGCGCATGCCGATGCCGTCATGCGAGGCGGTGAAATTGAAATAGGTGCATCCGAGCTGCGCCGGGGGCATCGACATCTGCCAGGCGTTGAGATGTTTCGACGTACCGTGAAGCAGGGCATGAAGCAGGAGGGGCGGCAGCGAGAAATTGTAGACCATGTGGGCTTCGTTGCGATTGCCGAAATAGCTCAGGTTCTCGGCATTGGGCACATTGGTCTCGGTGAGAAGCACCAGGGGTTCCGCGGTGTAATCGGCAAGCAGCCGGATCAGCCGGACGATCTCGTGGGTCTGGCGCAAATGGATCGACGGGGAGCCGACCTCCTTCCAGAGGAAGGCTATCGCGTCCAGCCGCAGTGTCCTGACGCCCCTGGAGATATGAAAGCGGAGGATCCGCAGGAATTCGAGCAACACCTCGGGATTTGAGAAATCAAAGTCCACCTGATCATGGCTGAAAGTGCACCAGACATGCCGGGTGCCGCCCGCGGTTTCAACCTCGCGGAGCAAGGGGTGGGCGCGGGGGCGAACCACCATGGAGAGATCGTCGTCCGGTGAGGCTTCAAAGAAGAACTTGTCGTAAGGCGCGTGGCCGAGGAGATATTCGTTGAAAAACGTACTCTGGCTCGAACAGTGATTGATCACCAGGTCCGACATCAGCCGGAAATTGTCGGCAATGCGACCGATATCCTCCCAAGCGCCCAGCCCGCTGTCGACCGCGTAATAGTCGGTAATCGCAAAGCCGTCGTCGGACGTGTAGGGAAAATAAGGCAGGATATGCACGCCGGTGGCGGTACCCTTGAGGTGGCTTTCAAGGAAATCGGACAGCAGGTCAAGCGGCTTGTGTTCGCCATTCACGAAGCTGTTGCCGTAGGTGATGACGTAGCTGTCCTGTTCGGACCACAGCGTGTTGGCCGGTGCGCGACCCCGGCGCCTTGGCTGCTCATCTCCGGGCCAGAAAGCCGCAATGGTCTGTTCCAGCAGAGCCGACTGATCGCTGTCCGGGTAGATTGACCGGAGCAGCATTTGCAGCCCGTCGCGCAATCTGCGGGGAATTGGCTTGGGAAGCGCTAGTGGCTTTTCGGGCGTATCTGCATAAAAAACATCCATGTCCAATTTTTATGCATTTTTGATCCGGTAGCAACCCGGTTTATCGGGTTTCCCAAAAACACGGACAGGCGCACCGCCGCCGGGTGGGGGCGGATGCTGATCAAGCCTGCCGTTGACGAGCTGTCAGCAGTAGCCTTCGACGCCGTTGGACTGTTCGCGTGAGTAGCGGTCGCCGTGGGCGAAGCCCGGGGGGAGTATCCGGGCGATTTCGGCCAGCTCGATGTCGCCGATTTTCAGTTCAGTGCCTTTCGCGCATTCCTGCAGGTGGCTGGCCGAACGTGTGCCCGGGATCGGAATTACATGATTTCCGCGGCTGAGAAGCCAGGCGATTGCAAGGGCGACCGGCGTTGTGCCGAGGTCGCTGGCATAGGCCTTGAACGGTGCGACCGCGTTGATGTTGCGGGTCAGGTTTGGTTCGAGGAACCTTGGATTGGCCTTGCGGAAATCGGCCTCGCCGAAGGTCGACCGATCAGGCGCCTGGCTTGCGAAAATGCCGCGGCCGAGCGGGCAGAAGGCGACGAGAGCAACGCCAAGTTCCCTGCAAGCCTGAATCATTCCCATCTCCGGCTGTCTGGTCCAGAGCGAATATTCACTTTGCACGGCCGCTACCGGGGCAACCGCATGGGCCAGCCTGAGCGAACTCGGGGCGATTTCGGAAAAGCCGAAACCGCCGATCTTGCCTTCCTGCCTGAAACGCTCAAGCGTCCCGACAACTTCCTCGATCGGGCGGTCAGCCTCGCGGCGGTGGACATAGAAGAGATCGACATGGTCGACGCCAAGCTTGCCGAGCGAAGCTTCAAGCTCGCTTCTGAGATGGTCTGCCGAATTGTCGAAGTGCCGGGCGCCGGTGGCTGGATCGCGGCGAATGCCGGCTTTTGTCGCAACCCGGAAATGGCCGGGGTGCTTTCTGAGGTAATTGCCGATCACCGTCTCGGATACGCCCATGCCATAGACGTTGGCGGTGTCGATCAGGTTGATCCCGAGATCCCGGGCCGCGGCCAGGGTCTCGTGGCTTTCCTGCTCGGTTGTGGGGCCGTAGGGTCCGGCGAAATTCCAGCATCCAAGCCCTATCGCGGAAACGCTCGGGCCGGACTGTCCAAGTTGACGGTGTTCCATCCCGCTCCTTTACAACCAAGACAGCGTGTCGGACAATTCGCCTCGGTATTTTTCCGCTCAGGCCAGCTCAGCGTCCCCTCTACGGGGCGCAGCGCGGGTCAGCCAATGCGGGCGGCGATGCTCTTGACCTTGCAATAGCTCTTCAGACCCTCGAGGCCCTTCTCGCGGCCGAACCCCGATTGCTTGTTGCCGCCGAAGGGGACTTCGACGCCACCGGCAAAATACTCGTTGATGTAGACCTGCCCGGCATCGACATCGCGGGCGAGCTGGTGGGCCCTGGAGAAGTTGCCGGTGAAGACGCCGGCGACCAGTCCGAAGCGGGTGCAGTTGGCCAGATGCAGCGCATGTTCGGCATCGTCGGCTTTCTGGACCGTGAGAACCGGGCCGAATATCTCTTCCTGCACCAGTTCGTCGTCTGCCTGCCGGTCGGCAACGATCGTCGGTTCGACGAAGTAGCCTTTCCCGGTTTCGGGATCGGTCGATGCGTGCCCGCCACAGACAAATTCCGCGCCGCGTTCGCGCGCCCGGTCGAGAAACCCGAGGACCTTGTCGCGCTGCAACGCCGAGTTCACCGGTCCCATGCCGGGTGAGCGAAGGCCGTGCCCCAGGGAGATGGATGATGCCTTCTTGCCGAGCGCCTCGACAAAGCGGTCATGAATGCCCGCCTCGATCACCAGCCGGGATCCGGCGGAACAGATCTGTCCGGCGTGCTCAAAAATTGCGCCGGCTACGTTGGCGATGGCGCTGTCGAAGTCGCAGTCATTGAGCACGACAACCGGCGACTTGCCTCCCAGCTCCATCACCGACCGGGTGACGTTTTCGGCACAGGCGTGCATGACACTTGTGCCGGTGGCGACCGAACCGGTGAATGTGACGTGATCGATGCCGGTGTGGGCAACCAGCGGAGCGCCAACTTCGATGCCGGTGCCGGTGACGACATTGCAGACGCCGGCCGGCAATCCGGCCTCGACCAGCAATTCGGCCAGAAGAAGCCCGGTGAACGGCGTCTGCTCGGCAGGCTTGGCGACAACGGTGCAACCGGCGGCGAGTGCAGGGGCCATGCCGCGGGCTGCGGTCGAGATCGGGAAATTCCACGGAATGATATGGGCGGTCACACCCACCGGTTCGAACTGGCTGTAGCCGACATATTCGGATGGCAGCGGGAAGACATGCCCCTCGAGCTTGTCGCAGGCACCGGCATAGTATTCGAACGTTCTGGCCGCGCCGGAAACATCGCCGCGGGCCTCGGCAATCGGCTTGCCGCTGTCGAGGCATTCGGCAATGGCGAGCCGCTCTGTGTTGCGCCGGATCAGGTCGGCTGTCCTCGCGAGGATGCGGCCGCGTTCGGCCGGCGGGGTTCTGAGCCAGACGGTGTTGAAGGCCTGGCGTGAACTTGCGACAGCGTCGGCGACATCATCGGCGTCGCCGCGGGCGAAATCGGCAAAGGCTTCGCCGCGTCCGGGATCCTCGCTTTGCATAGAGCGCCCGGCGCGCGGGGCACGAAAACCGCCATCGATGAAATGGCCGTCGGGCAAACGCAGGCCGCTGGCGTCTTCAATGTATTTGAGCAGGCTGTCGGGTTGTGTGAGCATTTGTCAGGCTCCCAGCGAACTGATCTGGTGTGTGGATTGCGCGAGCCAGGCTGGGCTGACCTCGACGCCCCAGCCCGGCGCGTTGGTCACGGTCGCCTTGCCGTCGACGATGGCATAGGGCGATTCGACAAACAGGCCGTCCTGCCAGGGATAGTAATCGTCACCCTCGATTGAGAACTCGAGATACTTGCCGGCATTGGGGATGGCGCGCAGCATATGCATGGTGAACAGCGTCACCATCGACCAGTTGGCGCAGTGTGGCGTGCAGGGCAGGCCGGCCTTGTGCGCCATGTCGGCCACCCGCAGGGTGCGGGTCAGGCCGCCGAGATAGCAGATGTCGGGCTGAACAATGTCCACCGCCTTCATGTCGATCATCCAGCGCCAGTTGGGCAGTTCGCAGTCCTGTTCGCCGCCGGTGACATCGATGGGCATCGCCGACAATGCTTCGGTCACCTGCCTGGTCTGCTCGTATTCCCAGTAGGGGCAGGGTTCCTCTAAATGGCTGATGCCGTTGTCCAGCAGAAGCTTGCCGATCTCGATGGCCTGGTCCGGTGAGTAGCAGGAGTTGGCGTCAACCAGAAGTGCTACGCTGTCATCCATAGCCTTGCGCATGGTGGGGACGATTTCCTCGGTGCGGCCGGGCCACTCATCCTTGCCGCGGCCGCATTCCGCGCCGATGCGGAACTTGAAGGCATCGAAACCGAATTGGTCCCGCAGGCGGCTCAGCCGTGCGGCCTCCTCCTTCGGGGTGATGTCGCGCTTCATCGACGAGCCATAGGCGCGGATTGTTCCGGGCGTGCCGCCAATCAGCTCGCAGACCGGTTTGCCTTCGAGCCGGCCACGCAGATCCCACAGTGCTGTATCAAGACCCCCAATGGCCCGCTTCAGGTAGGAGCCGGGGAACTTGTGCTCTTTCTCGGGAATCAGGTCGACCAGGTAATCTATGTCGAGCGCGGACTGGCCAAGCGCGTAGGGGGCGACCTGCCGGTGCACGATCTGTGCCGTGATGTCGGCATAGTAGGGCGCCACCTGGCCCCAGCCGATATCGCCTGTATCCGTCGTCACCTTGACGAAGCAGACAAACTCGTTGGTGAAGGTTTCAATGTCGGTGATTTTCATATCTTGCAATTCCATGCCGCCGTTTTGATAAACCGTAGCGGGTCGATTGGACTTACGATAAGGTCCAATCTCGCAAAGCTTCCAGACCAATTTAATCTGCAACGAGAGGCGCCATGAAAACCAAGGCAGGAGCAATCCTCTCCGCGATCAGGATCGACAGAAGCCTGGACCGGAAAATCAGTGTGCAACTCTACATGGGACTGCGCGACATCATCCTGTCGGGTGGACTGAAAGGCGGCGAGCGGTTGCCGGCGACACGAACCCTGGCTTCCGAACTGGGTGTGTCGCGGACGACTGCGCTTGATGCGGTCAGCCGCCTGATCTCTGAAGGCATGCTGGAATCGCACATCGGGGCGGGCACATTCGTCAGTCACACGATGACCGGGCGGACGCCGGTGAAACCGAAAGCGGCGGCAATCGACGCGGAGCGGCTGCCGCGACTGTCGCCCCTGACCGTCCGCGCCCGGGCGAAGTTTGCCGAGCGCCGGCGGTTGCCGCACAAGTCCCAGGCCTTCGTCACCGCGCTGCCGGCCCTGCATGCATTTCCGATGGCGCAATGGGCGCGGCTTTCGGCCCGGCACCTGAGATCCGACCGGGATGCGGTGATGGGCTATGGCAATCCCTATGGTTTGCCCCGCCTGCGGGCCGCTATCGCCACGCATCTCAATGCCACCCGGGGGATCCAGTGCGATCCGGAGCAGGTCTTCATCGTCGGCGGGGCGCAGCAGGCGTTTTCGCTGATTGGCGGCATGCTGCTCGACCGGGGCGAGAAGGTGTGGTTTGAAAATCCCGGCGCGATCGGCGCGCGCAATGCCTTTATTTCATGTGGAGCGGAACTGGTTGCCGTACCGGTCGATGAGGAGGGGATCGTGGTCGAGGAGGGGCTTGCGAAAGCACCGGATTTCAGGCTGGCCTTTGTCACCCCCTCGCACCAGCAGCCGTTGAGCAAGGTGCTCAGTCTTTCGCGGCGGCTGGCCTTGCTGGATGCGGCGGACCAGGCGGATGCCTTCATTGTCGAGGATGACTATGACGGCGACTTCTATTTCGGCGACCAGCCGCTGCCGACGCTCAAGAGCATCGATACCAATGGCCGGGTGATCTATGTCGGCACGTTCTCGAAAACCCTGTTTCCCTCGCTTCGCCTCGGCTTCCTGGTGGCGCCGGCCAGCATGGTGGAGGCGATGTCGACAATTTTTTCCGCCGCGCTGAGCGGGGTTCCGACCTGGCCGCAGGCCATCGTTGCCGATTTCATCGATGAAGGGCATTTCGCCACGCATATCAGAACCATGCGCCAGCATTACAAGCAGCGCCATGAGATTCTTCACGCGCATGCCAGGCAGATCGAGCCGCACTTGCACATCCAGCGTGCATCGGCGGGCTTCCATACGGTGGGATTTTTCAAGGACCCGGCGAGGGAGGAGGCGGAGTTCGTCAGCGCCGCAACAAGGGCGGGTCTTACCCTGTCGGGTATCGGCCGCTACTGCCTTGATCCGATCGACCGCAAGGGAGTCGTCATCGGTTACGGGGCGGCGAGCGAAAGCGAGATCAAGCAGGGGCTGGACGTGATGGCGCAATTGTTTGCCTAAAGCCATTTTCCCGTGAAGACTGGCAGGAATCCACGCCTCACTCCCTTGCCATGGTTGCCGTGGTTTGGTTCAGGTGCAATGGTCTGGAACCGGGTGGCGGAGTGTCACAAATTGGTATGGAAAAATATCTATAATGGATATGCGGTGCAGTCCAATGAGGGACTACGCTTCTTGTCATCCGCGCGAGTTATAAGCAATAATGCGCTGATATTCAGAGGGTTCAAAGGGAGTTCAACATGATCATGAAACTAGCAATAGCCGGGCTTTTGGCCACCACCGTCATGGCAGCAGCGCCGGCGCAGGCCGAGACCTTGCGCCTTTTGACATGGGGCTCCTATGCTCCTGACGAGCTGGTGAAGAAGTTCGAGGAAAAATATCCCGACATTACTGTGGAGGTGACGTTCTCGAACAACGAAGAAATGATTGCCAAGCTGCGTGCCACCGGCGGTGCAGGTTTCGATCTGGCCCAGCCGAGCCACGACCGCATTTATGCGGTGCAGCAGGAATACAACATCTACAAGCCACTTGATCTGTCCAAGATCAACACTGAGGCGATGCAGGCCAAGCTGCTTGATGGCGTCAAGGCCAACACCACGATCGACGGTGAAGTCTATGCGGTTCCGCACCAGTGGGGCACTTCCGGCCTGATGGCCAACAAGGCGCTGGCGCCGGACGTCAAGGCCTGGGGCGATCTCTGCGATCCGCAGTACAAGGGCAAGACCTCGATGCGCCTGAAGCGCACCATCCTGCTCGGCATGGCGTTCGACATGGGTGAAGATCCGTTTGCTGCCTACGCCGATCTCGACAAGTACCAGACCATTCTGGACAAGGTCGCCGACAAGCTGATTTCGTGCAAGGACAACCTCAAGGCTTACTGGAAGGGCGGCGACGACCTTTCGGCAATGATGATGTCGGGCGAGATCGTTGCGTCGGAAACCTGGGACTCGACCGCCTACAAGCTCTATGGCGAGAACAAGGACATCGTGTTCGTGCCGCCGAAGACCGGCGCGCTGGCCTGGATCGACACTTTCGCGATCCCGCGCAAGGGTCAGGCCGATGATGCCGCTTACAAGTGGATCAACTTCGTGCTCGAGCCGGAAAACGTGAAGATCATGTCGGCAAGCACCGGCGCGATCGCTGCTGTCGAAGGCGGCAAGGATCTTCTGCCGGACGACAAGAAGGCTGCCGTCAACGCCGCCTTTACCGATGCGGACATCGACAACCTGAAGTTCTTCGCCAATATCCCTGCCGGTGTCGAAGATATGGAAGGCAAGACGCTTGAGAAGATCAAGGCTGCCACCGGCTCGGAATAAGTCCGGCACCACGATTTTGCTTTCGTGAAGAATATGCGGTTGCCCGGTTTTTCGGGCAGCCGCATCAAGAAACCATCAATAATTCCTGACGTCACCGCACTGGGCACTCGATGCAATCAATGACCGAAAACGATTTGGCTACCACCGAGAACGATCTGGAATGTGTCCAGGTCAAGAAGCACTTTGGCTCCGTGCGGGCCGTTGATGACGTCTCCTTCGAGATCCCCAAGGGCTCGTTTTTTTCCATTCTTGGTCCGTCGGGATGTGGCAAGACCACGCTGATGCGGATGATCGCGGGTTTCGAATCCCCGACTTCCGGTGATATCCGGATCAAGGGCAATTCGGTGATCGGCACGCCGCCGAACCGGCGCAATGTGAAGATGGTGTTCCAGCATCTGGCGCTGTTCCCGATGATGAATGTCTACGAGAACATCGCCTATGGACTGCGCTGCGCCGGAGCCTCGAAAGAGGTGATCCGCACCAAGGTGCACGACGTTCTCGAACGAATTTCGCTGCCTGACGTTGCCAATCGCGAGATCACCCAGCTTTCCGGCGGCCAGAAGCAGCGCATCGCCATTGCCCGCTGCATGGTTCTGGACCCGGATGTGCTGCTGCTCGATGAACCGCTCGGCGCGCTGGACCTGAAGCTGCGCGAAGCCATGAAGATTGAGCTGAAGCTGTTGCAGCACCAGTTCGACACGACCTTTGTCTACATCACCCATGACCAGTCGGAAGCGCTGGTGATGTCGGATAATGTCGCGATCATGAACGAGGGCAAGTTTGTCCAGATCGGTACGCCGCAGGAACTCTACCACAACCCTTCGGCGGCCTTTGTGGCCGGGTTCGTCGGTGACACCAACCGCTGGGCGGGCCGGGTGACGCGTGTCGAGGGCGGTACGGTCGAGGTGGAAACCGAGGCCGGCCTGGCCATGCGCGGATCCATTCGCGGTGCCGGTGCGCCCGGTGTCGGCGACAAGGTCAGTGCATTTGTCCGCCCCGAATTCATCACGGCTGAAAAGGCCGGTGGCCCCGCAAACGGGGCAGGCAACGGTCAGAACGTGATCGATGGCAAGGTGGACAGCATCCTGTTCAATGGCGCCAACAGCCGGGTTCTGGTCAGGGACCGGGCCGGCGAGCTGATCGAGGCCGATGTCGTTCTGACGGGCGGACCGCAGGACCTGAAGCCAAAGGATGACGTCACGCTTTCATGGTCGCCGGAACAGACCATGAGCTTCAAGGCTTGAGGGCGGCACGATGATGCAAAGAGATATCAAGCGTCTGTCGCTGATCTTGCTGTTTGCGCCGTTTGCGCTCTGGATCGTGCTGCTCATCATCCTGCCGCATCTGGGGATGTTCTACATCTCGCTGCGGGAGAAGGTCGGGCCGCGGGTGTATGAGTTCGGGCTCGAGAACTACATCAATTTCTTCACCGAGCCGATCTACTGGAACACGCTGCTCCGGACCGGGTCGATGTCGCTGCTGGTCACCGCGCTGGCGCTGCTGCTTGGTTTCCCGATCGCCTATTACATCGCCAAGATCGCCGGCAACCGGACCCGCGGAGCGCTGTTCCTGATGTGCCTGATCCCGTTATGGGTGAGCGACCTGATCCGTGCCTTCGGCTGGATCCTGCTGCTCAGGGAGACCGGTATCATTTCGAGCAGCCTGCAGTGGGCAGGGCTCATCAACACGCCAATCGAATTTCTCTACAACGATGCCACGGTGATCATGGGACTGGTCTACACGGTGATCCTGTTCATGATCGTGCCGCTGGTCTCGACGCTGGACGGCATGGACGATTCGATGATCGAGGCGGGGTACAATCTCGGCGGCAACGGTCCGACCGTGCTCAGGCGGATCATCATTCCCTATGCAATGCCGGGCATCGTCTCCGGCTGCATCGTGGTGTTCATGCTCACAGCTGGCAGCTACCTGACGCCGATCCTGCTGGGCGGCAAGAACTCGAGCTGGTTTACCGAGCAGATCTATGACCAGTTCATCACCCGCTACAACTGGGAATCGGGTGCGGCGTTCGGCTTCCTGCTGCTGGCATTCACATCGCTGGTGGTTTGGGGCGGGTTGAAGCTCTCCGGTCAGACCCTCAACTCCACGGTGGCGCGAAGCTGATGGCTATCAAACCCAACCCCGCTTTCCTGACCAGCTACCGGATCTACGTGGCCGCATTCTTCGTGTTCCTGGCCGCGCCGCTGGTGGCCGCCGGGATGTTCGCCTTCAATGACTCGGTCTTTCCGTCGCTGCCGTGGCAGGGATTCACGCTCGACTGGTTCTTCAACGATTCCGAGCCGAAACTGGGCATGTTCCATGACCGGCGGTTGCTGCGCGGGCTCTATTATTCCTTCGTCATCGCCAGCTTCGTGTCGCTGCTTTCGGTTTTCGTCGGTACCTGCAATGCGTTCCTGTTCGTGCGCTGCAAGTTTCCGGCCAAGGACTTCTTCTACATCATGATGGTCTTGCCGCTGGTCATTCCCGGCGTCATCCTCGGCATCTCCATCCTGTTGCTTGCCAGCAATATAGCCAATGGCGCGGAAGAAGCCTTGTCGCTGGATCTGGACTTCCTGCGTCCGGGTATCGTTCTCGTGGTTCTGGGACAGTTTTCCTTTATCACCACTATCACCTCGCTGGTGATCATTGCCCGGTTGAAGAAGTTCGATGAATCGATGGAGGAAGCTGCGTTCAATCTTGGCGCCAGCCGGGCGCGGGTGCTCAGGACGATCACGCTTCCCTTCCTGTTTCCTGCAATGGCAGCGGCTGGCATCGTTGCCTTCCTGGTCTCGTTCGAGAACTTCAACACCACATTGTTTCTCGTCGGTTCGGAAGCACCGCTGACGATCACCATGTATGACCGGATGGTCAAGGTTGGCTCGACGCCGGTGCTCAACGCGGTCTCGTTCTTCCTGATGGTCGGATCGGCGCTTCTGGCGCTGGTATCGATCCTGGTCCAACGCGACAAACCCCAAACCTGAAACGGACGCACCCAGTGCAGACCTATGACTTCGTGATTGTCGGCGCCGGCTCGGCAGGATGCGTGCTGGCCAACAGGCTGAGCGAGAACGGCAGATACTCGGTGCTGCTGCTTGAAGCCGGGGGGCATGACCTCAACTTCAAGATCTTCATGCCGATCGGCTATGGCATGGCGTTCTATGACAAACGCATCAACTGGATGTACCAATCGGAGCCCGATCCCGGCACAGGCAACCGGGTGAGCTACTGGCCGCGCGGCAAGGTGATTGGCGGATCGTCGTCGATCAACGCCATGGTCTATATCCGCGGCCATCCCGGAGATTTCGATGACTGGGCAGCGATGGGAAATCCCGGCTGGGGCTGGAATGAGGTGCTGCCCTATTTCAAGAAAAGCGAAACCAGCGATCAGGGTGAAACCGAATGGCGCGGCGGCAACGGACCGCTGTATGTTTCGACCATGGAACGGGACCTGCACCCGACCTGCCAGAATTTCATCCGGGCAGGGGAAGAATGCGGGCTGAGCTACACTCCGGACTTCAATGCCGCCACCAACGAAGGCATCGGGCTGTATCAGAACACGGCCAAAGGTGGCTTCCGCATGTCGGCGGCGCGGGCCTATCTGCACCCGGCGCGCCGGCGGCCCAATCTGACAGTTATTTCACGCGCCCACGCGACGCGGATCCTGTTTGAAGGCACCCGTGCCACCGGTATGGAATATGTCCGCAACGGCAAGACCGAACGGGCTTACGCGGCGCGGGAAGTGATTGTGTCGGGCGGATCGGTGAACTCGCCGCAACTGCTGATGCTGTCCGGTGTCGGTTCGGCTGAGACGCTCAAGCAGCACGGCATCGAGGTGGTGCATGACCAGCCGAATGTCGGCCAGCATCTGCAGGATCACCTGTGCATCGACCACACCTACAGGGCGAAGGTGC
The DNA here is from genome assembly GCF_038900095.1 of Hoeflea sp. AS16. NCBI lineage: Bacteria > Pseudomonadati > Pseudomonadota > Alphaproteobacteria > Hyphomicrobiales > Rhizobiaceae > Hoeflea > Hoeflea sp. AS16. The sequence continues at coordinate 549,319 of NZ_JBBMQQ010000002.1, forward strand.
GTACACTCAATGATGACCTCAGGCCGCTGATCGGAAAGCTGCGCCACGGTATCAACTACGTGCTCAGGCGCAGGGGGCCGCTTTCCCTCGGGGTCAACCAGGCGGGCGGCTTCATCCGGACGCGCCCGGAACTGGAACGTCCCAACATGCAACTCTATTTTTCGCCGGTCAGCTACACCAAGGCGCCTCCGGGGAAACGGCCGCTGATGAGCCCGGATCCGTTTTCCGGCGTGATCATGGGAACGCAGCCGACGCGGCCAACCAGCCGGGGTCATCTGGGCCTGAAATCGTCCGACCCCTTCGACGCGCCGGCAATCCATCCCAATTACCTGTCGACCAATCACGACGTGGCCGAGCAGCTCGAGGGGGCACGGTTCCTGCGCAGGCTTGCCGCGGCTCCGGCCTTCGCGGAAATCCTCGAAGAAGAGATCCGGCCGGGACGACAGGTGGAGACCGACGAAGAGATGATTGCCGATATCCGCGAACGCGCCGGCACTGTTTTCCACCCCGTGAGCACGTGCCGCATGGGCGAGAATGCCAGTGACAGTGTCGTCAATCCGAAGCTGCAGGTGCACGGGCTGGCAAATCTCCGGGTGATCGATGCATCGGTGTTTCCGACGGTGACGTCCGGTAACACCAATGCGCCGACAATCATGGTGGCGGAAAAAGGCGCCGACATGATCCTTTCCGATCACGCAGGAACATAAGATGGCAAAGCCGAGCGATTGTTTCAGTCCCGATTTCAAGCCCACGCCCTACTGGTGGGATGCGAGTCCGCGGCAGCCCGATGATCTTGCCAAGCCGCCGGCGACTGCCGATGTCCTGATCATAGGGTCGGGTTATACCGGCTTGCATGTGGCCGTGCAGACCGCGCGCGCGGGTCTGGAAACGGTTGTCGTGGATGCGGAAGCCGCAGGCTTCGGGTGCAGCACCCGCAATGGCGGCCAGATTTCGACCAGCGTCAAACCGTCGTTCTCGACGCTCAAACGGCGCTACGGGGAAGCCCGTGCGGTTGCCATCCTGAAGGAAGGCCAAGCTTCGCTTGATCACGTTGCCCGGTTCGTGGACGAGGAAAAAATCGACTGCGATTTCGGAGTTGTCGGCCGTTTCCACGGTGCGCATACGGCAGGCCAGTACGACAAGCTGGCGCAGGATTGCGAGGTCCGTCACCCGGGTTTCGAGACCGGGGCCTTCATGGTGCCACGTGACAGTCAGCATGACGAGCTTGGTACGGACGCCTATTACGGCGGGATCGTCTTTCCGAAACATGCCAGCATCGATCCCGGCAAATATCACGCGGGGCTTCTCGGTGTGGCAAAGGCTGCAGGCGCCAGCATCATCAGCCGGTGCCGGGTCAACGACCTCGAACGAACAGCCCACGGATTTGAAGTTTCGACCGACAAGGGACGGGTTCGCGCCAACAAGGTGATCATCGCAACCAATGGCTATACCGGGCCGCTGTCGCCCTGGCAGCAGCGGCGGGTGATCCCGATCGGCTCCTACGTCATCGCGACGGAAGAAATTGCCGCGGAGGTGATGGACCGGCTGTTTCCCACCAATCGCATCCTCTCGGATACACGCAAGCTGGTTTACTACTACCGGCCGTCGCCGGACCGGAAGCGCATCCTGTTTGGCGGCCGGGTGTCGCTGCAGGAGACCGATCCGCGCAAGAGCGGGCCGAAATTGCTGGCCGAGCTTGCCCGGCTGTTTCCGGAACTCGCCCACACCCGCATCAGCCATTCCTGGGCCGGGATCGTGGCCTTCACCTTCGACACGCTGATGCATTGCGGCGAAGACAAGGGCCTTTACTACTCCATGGGCTATTGCGGTTCCGGTGTCGGCATGGCCGGTTATCTCGGATCGAGGCTAGGCAGGGCTGCCGCAGGTATTGATCCGGATCTGGGTGCTTTCAGCCAGATTTCGTTCCAGACACGGCCACTCTACACCGGAAAGCCATGGTTCCTGGCTCCGTCGGTTGCTGTCTACCGGTTGCGGGACCGGCTCGGGATCTGAACCGGGCGGCGACTATTCGCGTTTCTTGCTGACGACGGCTTCGGCCTCGATCTCCACTCTGAAATCGCCGATCAGATTGCCGACGAGAAACGTGGTGTTGGCCGGCGGGTTGGTGGTGAAGCGAAGTCCGTGAGCGCGGGCTGCCGCCTCGATGTCCTCCTCGCTGCGCAGATACATGCGGGTGCGCAGAATGTCTTCCGGATCTCCGCCAAGTGCCCGCACCGAGGCTGCAATCTTGTCGAGAATATAAGTTGTCTGGGCGCCCGAATCGTTGATCGCAACCGTCCGGTCAACGCCGTGGGTGGCGGTCGTGCCCGAGACCATGATCCGGTCACCATCGCGCAGAGCACGGCAATAGCCGGCGATCGGTTCCCAGAGCGAGCCGGAAAAGACCCGCGCCCGGTCCGGATTGTCCGGATCGGTGACAGCCTGCATGGCGCTTGGCATCTCGGCCAGGTGATGGCTCAGATCGCCCGATGCGGTGAGGAACGGCGGCTGGCGGTATTCGTCGCCGCAATCGCCGGGAATCATGCGGGTCGCAATGAAGGCCTGATCCAGGAGCGCGTGGTCATCGGCGTCGAGTTCGAATTGGAACAGCCGCAGATTGTCGGCGCGATGCTGGTTTTCGCCCAGCCGTGCTCCGACGATGACGCCTGCGACATGGGCATGTTCGAGAACCCACCGGGTGGCGACATTCGAGATCGAGACGCCGTGCTTGCGGGCAATCGCATCGGCCGCCTCGAGAATGCCCTGGTAGCCTGCCCAGCCTCCGGCGGCGTGGATGAACCTGAGATATTTCGAGCCGCTCCAGTCTTTCACTGCTTCCGGTTCGGGCTTGCCGAGCCAGCGTTCAGACAGGAAACCGCCACACAGGGTGCCGTAGGCCAGCAGTTGCACGCCGTGTTTCTTGCAAACGTCGGCGAGATGCCCCGCGGCACGGCGATCGATCAGTGAAAACGAGACCTGGTTTGAAACCAGCGGAATGCCTTCAGCGAGCGCCAGATCGAGATGGGCGGCGTCGAAATTGGTCACGCCGATTTCACCGATCAGGCCTTCCTGCTTCAGCCGCTTCATCTCGTGCAGGGCGTCGAGCCAGGCCGGGTGTTCGAATGTCCACCAGTGAAACTGCAAGAGGTCAACGCGCTCGACGCCAAGACGGTCGAGACGGTCCTGCACTCCGGCACGGACGATTTCGGCGGTCATCGGGCCGGGCTCGGGGCACCACTTGGTAAAGGCTCTGGGACGCTCGCCGCCTTGCCAGCTGCGCAGCAATTCGCCGGTGATCAGTTCCGAAGTGCCGTAGTGATCGGCCATGTCGAAGGTGTCGAAGCCTTCCCTGGCATAGTCTGCAAGCGCCTTTGCACCGGCTACCGGGTCAAGAGTGACGCCATCCTTCTCCTGGTCGGCAACCTGCCACAGGCCGGTCAGAATACGGCTGATCGAAAGGCCGGGGGCGAGTTCCTTGCGGTCGGGTTTCATGTTTCAATGTCCTTGTTGCTGCGACCGAGATGGCGCGATACGGAGCGCACTTCGGGCAAGATGCCTTGCGGCCTCCACAGTAGAATGACGCACAGCATGACGCCGATGACGACGATCTGCAGCGATGCGGCGCGGGCCTGCTGATCGGCCGGGAAAATCTCCGAGATCAGCGCCCCCGAGAGTGCCCAGATGGCCCAAACCAGCACCGCACCGAGGATGGCGCCGCGGTTGTTGCCGGAGCCGCCGACGATCAGCATGGCCCAGACCTGGAAAGTCATCATCGGCAGGTAATTGCCAGGCGCGATGAAGCCGATGAAATGTGCCTGCACAGCCCCGGCCAGCGCCATGATCGCGCCGCCGATGGCGAAGGCCTGAATGCGCAGCAGGACCGGATTCTTGCCGAGCGCCTGGGCAGCAACCTCGTCTTCGCGCACGGCACGCAGCGCGCGGCCCCAGGGGCTGCGCAGAAGGTGTTCGAGCAGCAGGTAGCAGGCGAGGACGACTGCAGCCGTCAGCGCCAGATTGAGAGCGTTGAAAGCGAAGGCTTCTCCCTGCAGGCTGGAAAACGGGCGGGGAATGAAGGCCATGCCGAAAGCACCACCGGTGAGGCTTTCGGTGTTCTGGAAGACAAGCTGAAGCGCCACCGCAATTCCGAAGGTGGTGATTGCCAGATAGTCGGAGCGCATTCTCAGGGTGAGCAGGCCGACCGCCAGGGCCAGGATGCCGCCTGCCGCCATGGCTGCCAGCCAGCCAAGAGCAATGGGAAGGTCGAAACCGCCGATGCGTTCGACTGCGTCAGGTGTGGTGAGAGCGGCCGAGACATAGGCGCCGAGGCCGACGAAGCCGGCGATGCCGACATTGAACAGTCCCGTCTGTCCCCATTGCACATTCAATCCCAGGCAGATGATTGCATAGGTGAGCGCTATGGTGAGGAAGAACGCGGCGTAGGCGAGGATTTCCATTCACGCCCCCTTCTGGCCAAAGAGGCCCTGCGGGCGCAACATCAGCACCAGTACAAGAATGACAAAGGAGATGGCTGCGCGCCATTCCGCACCGACAATCTGGACCGCAAAGGCCTCGGCGAGCCCGATCATCAACCCGCCCAGCATGGCGCCGGGTATCGAGCCGATGCCGCCGAGAATGGCTGCGGAGAACAAGGGCAACAGCAGATCGAAACCCATGTAGGGACGGATCTGCACCAGCAGGCCTGCCATGACGCCGGCGATGCAGGCCAATCCTGCGCCGATGATCCAGGTGACCCGGATCACATTTTCGACATCGACACCGTAAACTCCGGCAAGGCTCGGGTTTTCCGATACCGCGCGCATGGCCCTGCCGGTGGCGCTGCGGGTGACGAGCAGATGCAGGATGACGACCAAAACTGCGGTCAGGCCAATCACCAGCAACTGGTCAGGCGTGGCGCGCATGCCGAGGCCCAGCGGCTTGGCAATCTGCAGCGCCTTGGTGAAGTAGGCCGGCTTGGCGGTGAAGATGAACTCCAGCAGCGACCGGAGCGCCATCGAGGCGCCGAAGCTTGCCATGACGATGATGATTGCATCCGCTCCGCGAGCCCTCAGCCTGCCGAACAGAATGCGGTCCAGTCCCAGCGTCAGCGCCACCGTCAGCAGCACGCCGCCAAACATGGCGAGAGGAAGTCCCCATCCGAAGCTGAACGGATAGACCGGGGCGCCAAGCCCGGCAGCCAGTCCGCCAAGAATCCCCGCCACGGTCAGCGTCAGATAAGCGCCCCAGGCGAGAAAATCGCCATGGGTGAAGTTGGCAAAACGCAGGATCGAATAGGTCAGTGTCAGGCCGATGGCGCCGAGGCCAATGGTCGATCCGGAGATCAGTCCGTCAATGATGGCTTGCGGGTTCATGTGGACGCCTCCGGGGCGCGATGGCCGAGGAACAGTTCGCCCAGCAGCTTGCCGTCATGCAGGGTGTCCGTGGGGCCGTCATGGGCGAGCTTGCCGTCAACGAGAACCAGTGCGCGTCCGGTGAGCGCCAGGGCTGCACGGACATTCTGCTCGACCAGCACAAGTGTCACGCCGGCTTCCGAGATACGGCGCAAGGTGTCGAAAACCTGGCCGACCAGCTTGGGGGAGAGGCCGGCGGAGGGTTCGTCGAGCATGAGCACTTCCGGCTCGGTCAAAAGTGCGCGGGCGGCGGCGAGCATCTGGCGCTGTCCGCCGGAAAGTGCCCCGGCCAGTTCTCCCGGACGGGCGGCAAGATCAGGAAACATGTCGAGCATTGCCCCGATCCGGTCTGCGCGCTCGGATTTCGGCAGCAATTGCGCTGCAATCTGCAGGTTTTCGAGAATGGTCAGCCGGGTGAAGATGTTCTCGGTCTGGGGGACAAACCCCATGCCGTTGCGAACCAGCACATGCGAGGCGAGCCCGGTGACATCGGTCTGTCCCAGCCGTACACTGCCTCCAAAACACGGAACAAGGCCGGCAATGGCCTTGATCATGGTGGATTTTCCGGCCCCGTTTGGGCCAAGTATGCTGACAGCCTCGCCCTTGGCGATGTCGAAGCTGACACCCTTGACGATAGGGAGATCCGGGTCATAGCCGGCGTGCAGACCGGCAACGGCCAAGGCGGTCATACAGGCATCCCTTCCAGGTAGACATCAATCACATCGGCGCGCTTGGTCACATCGGCAGGCGCGCCCTCGGCCAATGCCTTGCCTGCGGCCATGACGATGACACGCGGGCAGAGCCGGGCGATCATTTCCATGTTGTGCTCGATCAGCAGCACGGCGATGCCCAGTTCGTTGATGGCGTGGATGCGGTCGATGATCAGGTCGAGAAGAGCGGGATTGACCCCGGCTGCGGGTTCGTCGAGCAGAATGACCTTTGGTTCGGCCATCAGCACGCGGGCGAGTTCCAGCAGTTTGCGCTGTCCGCCCGAGAGCACGGCAGCGGGCTGATCCTCAAGATGCGAGAGCGATACGAAATCGAGCAGGTCACGGGCGCGGATGGCATTCTTTCGCTCCTGTGCTGCAACCTGGCGCGGCGCGGTCAATGCGGCGAGCAGGCCTTCGCCACGCTGGTTCTGGGCCGCCGTCATGACATTTTCGAGAACCGTCATGCGCGGGAACGGCCGGGGGATCTGAAAGGTGCGGCCGAGGCCTGAACGAATTCTGGCTTCCGGGCGGGCATTCGAGAGGTCGTTGCCGGCAAGATGGATGCTGCCCGCATCGATCGGCAGGGCGCCCGCCAAAAGGTTGAAGAGCGTGGACTTGCCCGCGCCGTTGGGTCCGATCACGCCGAGGATTTCCGACGCGGCCAGGTCCAGCGAGATGTCGTTGACCACGCAGAAGCCACCAAAGGATTTGGTGATGCCGCGGGCCTCGAGAATGGGGGGCTGACTGGATCCGGTCATGGCCTCAATCAAAGTTGATCAACTATCATTTATCATTTACAGGATCATGTTTGATGCCTAAAGTAAAGAACCAAACGAGCAAGGCGGGCATTGTCGGAATGAACATTCAGACCACCTCCAAATTTGACGGACCCGGGCTCGACGGGCTGGCGCCTGTCCGTCGTGAGACGGTTCAGGACCGGATTTACCGGCAGCTCCGTGATGCTCTCATCCAGGCGCGTTTCGATGCCGGCGAGATCTTTCTTGCGGGTGACGTGGCTCAACGCATGTCGGTCAGTTCGATGCCGGTGCGCGAGGCGCTGGCCCGGCTTGTGTCGGAGCGGGCGCTGGAAGCAATGCCGAACCGGCGGGTGCGGGTGCCGTTGCTGACACTGGAACGGGCCCGCGACATTGCCCAGGCACGTACCCTGATCGAAAGCGAACTTGCCGCGCGGGCGATTGCCAATCTGACACCTTCCGATATCGAGCGGCTGGAAATGCTGACGACCGAGTACGAGGAGACCCGCGACCCGCAGGATGTCGCCACACTCAATCATGCCTTCCATTTCCAGCTTTACAAGGCTGCCGGTTCTTCGGTGTTCATGCCGATCGTTGAAAGCCTGTGGATGCAGGCGGGACCCTATGTCCGTGCTGCCGCGAAGCTGCACAGCCCGCTTACGGATTCGGCAGCCACACTTCATCACCGGGGTATTCTCGAGGGGATCGCCGCGGGGGACAAAGTCCGCGTTGCCAGTGAACTGACGGCTGACATCAGCCAGTCCTTCGCCATTCTCGAAAGAGCCGAGCCGGATTTCTGGAACCAGGGCCATGGAGGTGTGTCATGAGCAGCGATGGTGGCTTCGAGCTCTGGGATCTGAAGGTGGAGGTGGTTGCACCAGAAGGCGCCAAGATCTGGTGCGGGGCAAATGTGGGCGATTATTTCGAACTGCGCGGCGAGATGCTGCATCTGCCGCCGGGACAGGGGATCTCGATCTACTCTCTGGCATCCGTGCTGCCGCTGCTTGCGGCCAAGCAGCGCAAAACTGATCCGAATGACTGGATGTCGACCGACGCGGAAATTGCCTGCCCGGACCCGCACTGTCCGTCGCGGTTGAAGATCACCCGTACGAAGCTCAGGCGTTTCAACCATGCCGAGACCACTGCCGTGCCACTGGGAGACGACAATGCAGATCTATGACCTGGCGCCGGGACACCGGATTTCACGTGTTATCAAGGGCGGCTGGCAGCTGGCCGGCGGGCATGGCGATATCGACCGGCAGACCAGCATCGAGGATATGATCGCGTTTGCGGATGCGGGGATCACGACATTCGACTGCGCCGACATCTATACCGGGGTGGAAGCCCTGATCGGCGGATTCCGGAAGGAATACGAGCGTGTCCGGGGCGCCGAGGCACTGAGCCGAGTCAAGGTTCACACGAAGTTCGTTCCGGATCTGGGCAAACTCGGAACCATGACGAAGGCAGATGTGGTCGAGGGCATCGATACCTCGCTGACGCGCCTCGGGATGGAGGAGCTCAACCTGGTCCAGTTCCACTGGTGGGACTACGAGATAGACCGGCAGGTGGAAGTGGCGACCTGGCTTGCCGAACTCCGGCAGGAGGGCAAGATCGCCAATATTGGCGGCACCAATTTCGACACGGAACAAATGCTGCGGATCATCAATGCAGGTGTGCCGCTGGTGTCGATGCAGGTGCAGTATTCGCTGATCGATGACCGGCCGTCGCGTTCGATGGTCGCCGCAGCAATGGAACACGGTGTGCGCCTGCTTTGTTACGGTTCAGTGGGTGGCGGGCTGTTCTCCGAGCGCATGCTCGGGGTGCCCGAGTTGACGCCGCCCTTCGAAAACCGATCGCTGGTCAAGTACAAGCTCATTGTCGACGAGTTCGGTGGCTGGGCGCTGTTCCAGGAACTGCTGCAGGCCTTGTCTGAAGTGGCTGAGCGGCATGGAAGCGACATTGCCTCGATCGCCAGTAGGGCGGTTCTCGAACGTCCCGGCGTGGCCGCTGTCATTGTCGGTGCGCGCAACCGCAATCATCTCGACCGCAACCTGGCGATCCCGGGCATCGAACTCACCGGGCAGGATTTTGCCCAGATCAATGCCGTGCTGGCGCGGGCCAATCCGGTTCCGGGCGACGTCTACACGCTGGAGCGGGACCGCAACGGCAAGCACGGCTCGGTGATGAAATACAATCTGAACAAAGAGGGGCATTGAGCCGTGAACCTGATCACGCGCGCGCAGGCTGAAGTCGTCAACCGGCACCATTTTTTCGTGGAATGGTTCACCGGCCGCGGCAGTGAGGCAGACCTTGCATTTTCACTTCGCGCCTTTGCGCCCGACATGGTGATGATCGAGCCCGACGCCAACACCATCGGCACGGATGAAATCGCGGCGATGATCACCAATGCCCGCGGCAAGCGCCCGGCGGATTTCGAGATCAGGGTGGAAATGATCGCGGCGCGGCAGATCGGAGACGATGTTGCGCTGGTGATCTACGACGAACACCAGGTGATCGAGGGGCAGAAATCTGCCCGCCGCTCGTCCGCGGTGTTCACCGCCGATCCGGATGCACCCGAGGGGGTGGTCTGGCGGCAACTGCAGGAAACCTGGATTTCGACATAACAAAGCGGGCGAGAGAGGCCCCATAACAAGGAGAACGCGAATGAACATGATCAGGAAATCGGGCCTCGCCATGGCCATGCTCTGCGCCTCGGCACTGAGCTCTCAAGCTTGCGACATCACAATCGGCATGGTGATGGAGCTGACCGGCCCGGCGGGAGCCTACGGGCAGGCCGGCGCGAAATCGGTGGAAATGGCGTTCCGCGACATCAACGAAGCCGGCGGTGTGCTGGGCTGCGATCTGGTGACTGACACACGTGACAGCCAGAGCCAGGGCAATGTTGCCGTCGACCAGGCGACGCAGCTGGTCAACGTCAAGCAGGTGCCAGTGGTGATCGGCGGCATCATCTCGTCGGTGTCGATCCCGATTCTGACCTCGGTGACCGCAGCTGCGGGCGTGGTGCAGGTATCGCCTGCCTCATCCAGCCCGACGCTGACCCAGCTGAGCCGGGAAGGCAAGACCGGGGGCTACTTCTTCCGCACCATCACGTCCGATGCGCTGCAGGGGATTGCCGCGGCCAAGTATGCCATTGATTCCGGCCTGAAGAAGCTGGCCATCATTCACGTGAACAATGATTTCGGCCTCAACCTGATGCGCGAGTTCACCGCCTCCTACGAAGCGCTTGGCGGCGAGATCACATCGGCGACGCCCTACAACGAGAACCAGCCCAACTACAGCGCCGAAGTCACCGCCGCGATGGATGGCGAGCCGGAAGCGCTTTACCTGGTCAGCTATCCGGTGGATGGCGCGACCGTGGCGCGAGCCTGGATCAGCCAGGGCGGACCGCAGAAGTTCCTGCTCAATGACGGCATGAACTCGACCGATTTCATCGAGGCTGTCGGGGCGCAGTATCTCGAGGGCGCCTACGGCACCTCGTCGGGCACCACCGAGACGGAATCGACCAAGTATTTCTATGCCAATTACGAAGCCTTCTCCGGCGGTATTGCACCGTCGGCGCCGGCAGCCGACCGGTCCTATGATGCCGGTGCGATTGTCGGGCTGGCTGTGGCCAAGGCCGGCAAGGCCGAATCCGACGCCATTCGCGATGCCATCCGTTCGGTGGTCGATCCTGAAGGTGAGGTGATCTACGCCGGACCGGAAGAATTCAAGAAGGCGCTGGCGCTGATCAACGAAGGCAAGGCGATCAACTATCAGGGCGTGATCGGAAATGTGTCGTTCGACAAGTACGGCGATATTTCCGGCCCGTTCCGCCTGTGGCAGATCAAGGACGGTGAAGTCGTCACGGTTGGCCAGATGACAGCCGCGGATGTGGCCGAGGTGAAAGCCTCGATGAAATAGGTTTTGCAGCCGGTTCGCCGGCTGCATCAGCCATGGAAAAGGGGCGCCCTGATGAGGCGCCCCTTTTTGGTTTTGTAGGTCTTGCGGCGGATCGCTGTTACCGGAACCCCGGGTATCAGCGGCGCAGGAAGCGCGGCGTCAGCAGATTGACGTCGGTGCCTTCGTCGCGGTGATGTCCGCCGAGGCTTGCAAACCACCATGCGGCGCCTGCGCCGAGGGCTGCGGCCGCGCCTGCGGCAAAGCCGTACACGACGGTCAGCGTCCGGGTGTATTCGACGACGTTGGCGGGGATGTCCTCGCCAGTGCCGGTATCAACACCGATGCCTGCAAGCGTTGCGCCAAAGGCAGCGGCGGCGGCGACCGCGATTGTCGACACGGCCCAGACCGAAAGGCCATGGACGCCATCGCGAAACTCGACTTCGGTCTTGGCTGCGTCACCCCAGCGGCTGCGCATGCGGCCGGCGATATATCCGCCACCGGCGGAGCTTGCCAGAGCTGTGAGAAACAGCCACAGGCTTGCAACGACAACCTGCCAGGATGGTTCTCCATTGGCCAGCATCGGATCTCCGAGCGCCAGGCCGGCTGTTCCGCCGAATTGTCCGAGGACGGTGGATGTGGCGATAGCGACGACGCTACCTCCCCATACTGCACCCCATTCGAGATAGGACTGCCCTTGCGGCAGATTATCCGGATGAACCAGTGCAGTTTTTACGCCTGTCGGTTCCACGTTCTTACCGCAGGCCGAGCAGGGACAGGATGAACATGACAACGACCACAAGGCCGACCAGATAAATGATACCGTGCATTTCAAATCTCCTTTGATCTTTTTCAGGCCAGCAGCAAATGTCTGCCCCTCGGGCCAACAACGTGGAGCGCGTGGTAAAGTTCCCGAGAGCGGATTTGACAGGTCGGATGTCGCAGAGTTCCGCGATGCCTCGCGGTGCCGGAAAGAGCTGTGCTCTTTGATCGGTTCGTGATGGTGGGCCTACCGCGTGAAGCTGTTGAACCAGTGCTGGTAGAGGCTTTCACGCACGCGGGCGAGGGCCGTTTCCGCTGCGGCAAGATCGTCAAGGATCCCGTCTGCGTTGCCGCCGATATGTTCGCGCAGCATTTCTTCGCAATTGTCGATTTCATACCAGCCGGCAAGCGTGGCGCTATCGAGTTCGGCATGGAACTGAACGGAGTGCGCAGTTCCGCCCCAGATCATGGCCTGAACGGCACAGCGGGCAGAAGAGGCCAGGATCTCGGCTCCAGCCGGCACTCTGCTGACTTCCGCAGTGTGCCATTGAAAGCATCCCGGCTTTTCGGGGAGACCGTCGAACATCGGCGGGTTGCCGCGTTTTTCGACATGCATGAATCCGACCTCGGGTTTTGCTGCCGGAGCGACTTCGCCGCCGAGCGCATGCGCCAGCAACTGGTGGCCGAGGCAGATCCCGAAATAGGGCAGTTTGCGCCCCAGAACGGCCTCGCGGATCAGGTCGATTTCACGGGCCAGCCATGGCAATTCACCGGCTTCCCAAACCTGCATCGGCCCGCCCAGCACCCAGAGCCCGTCGATGCCGTTCAGGTCAGCGTTAGCAATCTCGTCGGGCGCGATGCAGGCCATCAGTTGATGGCCGTCGCGGGCAAAGAGAGGCCTGAAACCGCCGGCATGCTCTTTGTCGGAATGCTGAATGACGAGGATGCGCATCGGCGTGACCAGATGGGAGGTGGATGTCTGCCCCGGCTGGGCGGACGTTTGTCTGCGGATTCTCAGTTTGTCTGCAAGGTCTTCAGGCTGTCGGCGAACGTGCCGCTCGCCATCAGCTTCCTGCAGCGGGCGAAGCGGCCATCGGCATAGGCCCGGAAATCTTCCACCGGATTGCCGTTGGCAAGCTGGATCAGCCCCCAGAGCGTCCACAGCAGATCGCACATCGCCTTGTAGATGATCATGCGGGCCCGGTCGGCGGCTTTGGGTTCTCCACCGGAATAGGCCTCGAGCAGCGCCTGATCCTGGGCGGCATCAAACTCGCCTTCGACGGAGAGATCGCCGAGATCCCACATCGGGTCATTCATTCCGGAATATTCCCAGTCGACGATGTAGATGCGCTCGCCGGTGTCGAGGAAATTCTCGCAGAGAGGGTCACAGTGGCAGGCAACCAGCGGGACCGGGTTTCGCGCCAGCGCCGCCCGCACGGTCTGCGCCTCGCCGACCACGTCATGGTAGCCATCGGGCAGCGCCACATCCTTGGTCGACAGGATTGCGAGGTACTCGTCGATCATGGCGAAGAGTTCAAAGGTGAAGGGAAACCTGGCGCCGGATGTGTGCAGGCGCCGGAAAGCCTCGCCGGCGCGGCGGACAGCGCCGATGTCGTTGCGGAAACCAGTCGGCGTCATGGTGATGGCGCCGTCGATGAAGCGGGTGGCCATGACACCGGTTTCAGGGTCGGCGTGGATGACGTCAGGACTGACACCGGCATCGGCGGCGGCCCGGGCGGAGACGGCCTCGTGCGCCCGGTTGATGTATTCCTCCGTCCCGGCACCCGGTAGCCGCACACAGGCATCGCCCACGCGGAACACCAGGTTGGTCAAGCCTCCCAGCCGTTCGACCGGGCCAGTGTAGCCTGAGAGCGAGGGAATCGCGGAAAGGCTGGCGCGCAACAGTTTCTCGGTTTCATCTGACATGGCGGTGCGCCTCCTTTTTCCCATTGATTAATGCCGGTACAGTTCCACAAAGTCGTTGAAATGGCTATGGTAACCGGCAACAGAATGACAGTGGAGCGCAATATGACGACCGACGACAAGACAGCCCGGCTGGGTGCCGTGTACCAGGCCGAGAGCGCAGAGGATGTCGCACGCGTCTACGATGAATGGGCAGAGAACTATGACAGCGACATGTCGCTTGCCGGCTATCGGCATCCTGCCATCTCGCTGGCCATTCTCGCCCGCCACGTTCCGAAAGACGCCTCTCCATTGCTTGATGCCGGTGCCGGTACCGGGCTGATCGGGGAATGGCTGGCGATTACCGGGTACACCCACGTTGAAGGGCTCGACCTGTCCCAAGGCATGCTCGCGGTGGCCGGGCGCAAGGGCGTCTACAAGGCGCTGCACCAGGCAGCGCTCGGCACGACGTTGCCGTTTGCCGACAATCATTTTGCCGCGATCATATCCGCCGGCGTTTTCACGTCCGGTCACGTTGGTGTCGAAGGCCTTGATGACCTCCTGCGCATATGCAGGCCCGGCGGCGTGATCGTGCTGACGATCAAGGATGTGCTGTGGCAGGAGAGCTTCAACCGGCGTTTCGCCGAACTTGAGGCGGCGGGAACGATCAGGCTGATTGACGATACTGGGCCCTATGTCTCGATGCCCGGCGAGGAAGGAACCACGCCGAGCCGTTGTGTTGCGCTGAAGGTGAGCTGAAACCGGCTCAGGCTCTGACCTTGGCGTTGGCCGGATCGAAGAAGGGTTTCAGGCCGATCGTGGCCGGAACCCGGTCGAGCGCGATGACCAGTTCGTAATTGCCGTCTTCGAGGAATTCCTTCGATACGCCGGCCTCGTTGCGGACATAGCCGTAGCCGACGCTCTTGCCGATGGTGTAGCCGTAGCCGCCCGATGTCAGGTAGCCGACCGGTTCGCCATTGCGCAAGATGGTTTCGCGCCCGACCAGAACAGCATCTGGATCATCGATGATGAAGCCGGCAAAGCGCTTGGTCAGCGGCTGGCCGGCGACCGCCTTGAGCGCTGCTTCGCCGATGAAACCGGTGTTGGAATTTTTCCGTACCGCCCAGCCAAGACCAGCCTCCTGCGGCGTGTCGTTGGGAGTGATGTCGGAGCCCCAGGCACGGTAGCCCTTTTCCAGGCGCAAGGATTCCAGCGCGCGGTAACCGATGGGGCGAATGTCCCAGGCTTGGCCGGCCTGCATCAAGGCATCGAAGACCTCGCCGATGGCCCCGATCGGGATATGCAATTCCCAGCCAAGCTCACCGACATAGGTGACGCGCAGCGCCCGAACCCTGCTGCCGGCAATGTCGATCTCGCGGACGTGACCGAACGGGAATGCCTCGTTGGAGACATCGGCCGATGTGACCTTCTCGAGAACGTCACGGGCGTGCGGTCCCATCAGCGAAAGCGTGCCGTATTCCTCGGTGATATCATCGATGCGGACATCGGTGCCGTCGGGCACGTGTTCCTGGATCCAGGCCAGATCATGGGTGCGGAAACCGGTGCCGGTGACGACATAGAACCTGTCATCCGCCAGCCGTGCGACGGTCAGGTCCGCCTCGATGCCGCCCCTGGTGTTGAGCAGCTGGGTGTAGGTCAGGCGACCGACCGGTTTTGCCACGTCATTGGCGCAGATATGGCTGAGGGCCGCAAGCGCGTCAGGGCCGCTGACCTCGTATTTGGCAAACGAGGACTGGTCGAAGACCCCGACCTTTTCGCGGACATGGCGGTGCTCGTCGCCGACCGCGTCAAACCAGTTCTGGCGGCCCATGGTGGGAATGTCGCGCGGTTCCATGCCTTCTGGCGCGAACCAGTTGGGGCGTTCCCAGCCCAGCTTGGAGCCGAAGACAGCGCGGTGGGTCTTGAGCCGGTCATAGAGTGGCGAGACGATGCGCGGCCGCCCGCTCTCGTACTCGACATGCGGAAAGCCGATCTCGTAATGCTTGCCATAGGCTTCCAGCGTCCGGTCGTTGACCCATTGGCGGTCCTTGTGCATCTCGGCAAAGCGGCGGATATCGACAACCCAGAGATCGAGCGGGGCCTCGCCGTCGATCACCCATTGCGCCAGAACCCAGCCGGCGCCGCCGCCTGAAGCAATGCCGAAGGCGTTGAATCCTGCGCCGACGAACATGTTAGAGCATTCGGGCGCCGGGCCAAGAATGAAGTTGCCGTCGGGTGTGAAGCTCTCCGGTCCGTTGATCATCTGCTTGACGCCGACATTTTCGAGCGCCGGAACCCGCTCGATTGCCTGCATCATGTGCTGTTCGAAATGGTCGTAGTCGTCATCGAACAGCTGGAACTCGAAATCATTGGGGACGTCGCCGGTGGTCCAGCCTTGCGGGTTGGGCTCGTAACCCCCGAAGGACAGGCCGCCGACCTCTTCCTTGAAATAGGTGCGGCGGTCGGGATCGCGGATGGTTGGCGCGTCGCTCGACAGGCCGTCGATCTTCTCGGTGATGACATACTGGTGCTTGACCGGCTGCAACGGCACATTGATGCCGGCCATGGCGCCGATCTGGCGGGCCCATTGCCCGGCGCAATTGACCACCTTGTCGCAGGCGATGTCGCCCTTGTCGGTCTTTACCGCGAGGATGCGGCCGTCCTTCATGTCGAAACCTGTAACGCGCACATGTTCGAAGATTTTCGCGCCGTGCATGCGCGCGCCCTTGGCCAGTGACTGGGTGATGTCGGAGGGGCTGGCCTGGCCGTCGGTGGGCAGCCAGCTGGCGCCAACAAGGTCGTCGACCTGCATCAACGGGAACATCGCCTTGGCTTCCTGCGGCGAGAGCAGGTGCATGTCCATGCCGAAGCTCTGCGCGGTGGTGGCAAGCCGGCGGTATTCGGTCCAGCGGTCCTGATTGGTGGCAAGCCGCAGGCAGCCCGACATTTTCCAGCCGGTTTCAAGACCTGTCTCCTGGTCGAGTCGCTTGTACAGATCGACAGAGTATTTGAGCACCTTGGTGATCGAGGCCGAGGAGCGCAATTGGCCGACGAGACCTGCGGCGTGCCAGGTCGAGCCGGAAGTCAGCTGTCCCTGCTCGAGCAGGATGACATCGGCCTTGTGGTCACGGGCAAGATGGTAGGCCGTGGAACAACCGATGATGCCGCCGCCGATAACGACGATTTGGGCCCGGTCCGGGAGTGTCATGATGATGTCTTTCCATAGGTCGAATGGTACTGGTCGAGAGCCGCGTCCAGACGAGCGAGGTTCTCTGCGGTATAGGTTTCGTAGTTGGCGCCGGGCGCATCGAGGTAGAGTTCGGAAACAAGGCTCCACATGGTCTCGCGCAAGAGCGAGGCGCATTGCATGGCGTGCAATGAGCGGGTGACGGCCCGGTCGGGCGGGAAGCCCAAAGCTATTTCCAGCAAGGCGTGAGCCTCGTCCTGGTTCATTTCGGCATTCGAAGCGGCTCCGGCAATGTCGAACATGGCCGTCGAAAACCCGGCATATTCAAAATCGATCAGCCAGAGCCGGTCCCCGTCATCGAGGAAATTGGCGGGCAGCAGATCATTGTGCCCGAAAATGATTGGCAGCGGGCTTTGAACGGCTTCAAGCCGGTCGGAGAGCTCGAGCCAGCCGGGCAACCGGTCGGCCATCCGGGAGCCGCCCTTGCCCAATGTCCGGGCATAATCGCGAATGACGTGGAACACCCAGAACATGAAGCCCGGGCCCTCGACATGGCGCGGCATGGAGGCGTGAAAATCACGGATCAGGCGGCCGATGCGTTCGGCGTTGGCGCGCACATCAGCTGCGTCGAAGGTGCGGGCTTCGATGAAGGCCGAAACCATGATGCCTGGTTCGGAATATTCGACGCGGGGTGCAAAGCCGGCCTCGTGCGCCGCACGTGCGGTCATGACCTCCCGGTGACGATCCACATGATGGAACAGGTAATCCTGTCCCAGCCGGACGACATGACGGCCGGCCGTGTCCCTGACCAGCCAGCTTTCGTTGCTCAGGCCGCCGGTCAGCGGTTCGATGTCGATGGCCCCGGAAAAGCAGGGCAGGGCGCGGATACGGTCGAGAGAGGCGTTGTCGGTCATGGGTTACTCCAGGCCCAGGCGGCGGCGGGCATGGCTGGCGCCGGCGGAGATCAAGCGGTCGGCAATGATGGCGATGGCGGCAATGGAAAGGCCGGCGACGAGCCCGCGGCCGGTGTCGGCCTTGGTCAGGGCGATATAGACTTCCTGGCCAAGGTCGCGGGTGCCGACAAGCGCCGTGATGACCAGCATCGACAGGGCGAACATGATGGTCTGGTTCAGGCCGAGCATGATTTCAGGGAGCGCCAGCTTGAGCCGGATGCGGGTGAGAATCTGCCACTCGGTGCAGCCCATGGCCCGGCCGGCCTCGATCAGCTTGGGATCCACCTTGCGGATGCCGAGTGCGGTGTAGCGAATGGCAGGTGCTATGGCGAAGGCCACGACGGCGATCATGGCTGTGAAATCGCCGACGCGGAACAACATCACCGCCGGCATCAGGTAAACAAAGCTTGGCAAGGTCTGCAGCGTGTCGATGGCGAGCTGAACCCAGGACCAGACCCGGTCGCGGGTGGCGGAATAGATCCCGATCGGAATGCCGATCAGCGATGCCATAACCGCAGAGATGCCGCACAGGTAAAGCGTGATCATCGCCTTTTCCCATTGGCCGGTGACCGCGACGAAGACCGGCAGGCAGATGGTGAGCAGCGCCAGGCGCCAGCCGCCGAGCCGGTAGCCGGCAAAGCCGAGCAATGCGGTGACGCCAAACCAGGGCAGGTCGCCGAGGAAGCGCTTGAACGGGATCAGCACATTGAGCAGCATCGCGTTCTTGATGGCTTCGAGAGTGTCAAAGAAGTTGATGTTGATCCAGGCGACGACCTCCGACCAGAATGTGCCGGTCGAAAGCTGCAAGGCTTCCGGGTAGGTGCGGATGGCCGGGACAACATAGCCGAGAGCTGATGTGACCAGCACCAGCACCACGCCGGCAACAAGATAGGGATGCCGCGCCACAAAGCCCGAAGCCCGGGCTTCCGGCGAGGGGGCGGAGAGCTTTTCGGCTGCGGCCTGGCTGAGGCGATCCATGGCGATGGCAAGGGCAACGATGGCGAAACCGGCTTCCAGGCCTGCGCCGAAATCGAGCCGGCGCAGGGCGGCCAGTACATCGAAGCCCAAACCGCCTGCGCCGATCATCGAGGCGATGATGACCATGTTGAGCGACAGCATGATTACCTGGTTCATGCCCACCATCAGGCTTTCGCGGGCTGCCGGAACCATCACCCGCCAGGTCATCTGGCGCTCGGTGCAGCCGACCATGTGACCCAGATCGATGATCTCGCCGGGGACCGCGCGCAAGGAAAGGATGGCGATGCGGATCATTGGCGGGGTGGCAAAGATCAGGGTGGCGATGACCGCCGCCGTGGGGCCAAACCCGAACAGGAAAAGCACCGGCACCAGGTAGGCGAAGACCGGAATGGTCTGCATCAGGTCCAGCAGCGGCATGATCATCCGCTCGACCCAGCGCCAACGCCAGGCGGCGATGCCGAACAGCAGGCCAAAAATGACGCCGAGCGGGGCCGCAACCAGGATCGATGCGAGGGTGATCATGGCGCTGGTCCACTGGCCGAAAACAGCCAGGAAAAGGAAGCAGGCACCTGACAGCAAGGCGAGCGGCCTGCCGCCAAGCCAATGGCCGAGCAGCATGACCACGCCGATGACCGCGATCCACGGCAGGGGCGGCACGATCTGGATCGCCGATGAACCGCTGCCTTCCAGAAAACCGGTGGAGAGCAGGCTAGAAGCTATGGTGTAGGGCACATCGAGAACCGCAGAGACGAAGCGGGTCAGATCGGTGAAGCTGAACAGGCCGAAACTCGCTTCGTCGATCAGCCATTTCATCGCCGCACTGATCCACTTTGCCAGCTTGATCACATGGGCCTTGGGATAGTCGAAGGCGGCGGGCACGTAGGGCTTGGCGAACAACCAGAAGACAACGAAGGCGGTGAGGGCAAGGAACCATGCCAGCGGCAGCCGGCCTGAAGCCGGATGATCCTGTGCTGCTGTGGCTTCAGCCATGGGTGCACCCGAAGTCGTCATGCTCAGCCCTGCAACATCAGTGAGACAACCGCTTCGCGGTCGAGCCTGCCAATGAGCTTTCCAGCGTCGTCGGTCACGCCGAGATGGCTGACGCCATCAAGGAACAAGGGGGCCGCATCGGCAATGTTGGAGCGGTCAGACACGGTCGGACCTTTGGCGTCGTCAGGCCTGACGGCTTCCATGAGGCTGCGGGTGCGGATGACCTTGGCGCGAGCCACGCTGCGGGTGAATTCGGCTACATAAGGGGTGGCGGGTGTCAAAACGATTTCCTCAGGCGTGCCTGCCTGGACGATTTCACCGTCCTTCATGATGGCAATCCTGTCGGCCAGGCGGATGGCTTCGTCGAAATCATGGGTGATGAAGACGATCGTCTTGTGCAGCACGGTCTGCAGCCGCATGAATTCGTCCTGCATTTCGCGGCGGATCAGCGGGTCGAGCGCCGAGAAGGGCTCATCGAGAAACCAGATTTCCGGTTCGACGGCGAGCGAACGGGCGATGCCGACACGCTGCTGCTGGCCGCCGGATAGCTGCCGCGGAAAAGCGCTTTCCTTTCCGGCCAGCCCGACCAGGTCGATCATCTCGCGCGCCCTGGCTTCGCGGGCTGCGCGGTCCATCCCCTGGATATCGAGTGGAAAGGCAACATTGTCCAGAACGGTGAGGTGCGGCAACAGGGCGAAGTGCTGGAACACCATGCCCATCTGGTGCCGGCGGATTTCGATCATCCGCGCCTGCGAGACCATGAGAAGGTTTTCACCCTTGAACAGAACGTCGCCGCCGGATGGCTCGATCAGCCGTGACATCAGCCTGACGAGCGTCGATTTGCCGGATCCCGAAAGCCCCATGATGACGAAGATCTCGCCTTCACGGACATCGAGATCCACCTGCCTGACCGCGCCGACAAGGCCGGCTTCGGTGATCGCTGCGGGGTCGGGACGGCCATCATGCGCTGCGAGAAATCCTGCGGCGTCAGTGCCGAACAGTTTCCAGACATTGCGGCAGACGAGCTTGGCTTCGGGATTGGTCATGGATAACCCGGTCGGGAATACAGTTGATATTATGCCGGAGTCTGGCCGGGCAGAACCGGCGGAACCCGTTTCGATGTCACCGGCAACCGGGCCTTAAGGCCCGGCTGCCTTTGTTGATGCGGGTGTGAAAAAATTCCCGCTTCAAACAAGGATCACTTCTTGATCCACTCCGACCAGCGGCCTTCATTGGCGGTCATCCATTCGCCAACGACAGCGGAAACGGTCTTGCCGTCCAGGTCGACTTCGGTGATCATCTTGCCCATCTCGTCATTGTCGATGGTGAAGGCCTTGATCGCGCTGTAAGCGCCGGGCCATTTGTCCTTCAGGCCAGCCCAGCCGACTTTCCAGATTTCACCGAACGGCTTGCCGCAGTCGTAAGCGGCGTCCGGGTTGAGACCGACTGACGGGTCATTGTAGCACTCGGCCGAATATTCCGGGAATTCGACCCAGTTGCCTTCATACTTGGCGGGTGCCCAATGCGGGGCGTAGATCCACAGCATGATCGGCGCCTTGCGCTGGTAGGCGCTTTCGAGTTCCGCAAACAGCGCCGCATCGGTGCCGGCGTGGATGACTTCGAACGGCAGGTCGAGCGCTTCGACACGTTCGTCGTCAAAGCCGCCCCAGGTGACCGGTCCGCCGAGATAGCGGCCCTTTGGTGCGGTTTCCGCGGTGGAGAATGCTTCCGCACAGGCTTCGTCCTTGAGGGCTGTCCAGTCGGGCAGGCCAGGGCATTTCTCGACCATGTAGGAGGGGTACCACCACTCTTCCTTGGCCTTCATGCCGGTAGGGCCGAAATTCTCGACCTTGCCGGTGGCGGTGGCAGCATCCATGGCTTCGCGGCCGGTGGTTTCCCACATTTCCATCGCGACATGGAGGTCGCCGGTTTCAAGTCCGGCGAACTGCGCCAGGTAATCGGCCTGGACATATTCGATGGAATATCCGGCCTTCTTGAGCACTTCGCCCATGATTTCGGTGGTGATCAACTGTCCGGTCCAGTCGTGGAGCGTCAGCTTGATCGGGTCTGTGGATTCCTGAGCCATTGCCGGAGCGGACAAGCCAAAGCACGAAGCGCCCGAAATGACGAGCGCCGCGGTCAATTGCCTGAATGTACGGCCGGAAAAGAGATTGGCTGAATGCATGTCGAGCCTCCTGTTCACCCTGTTGTGTCCCGCATTCCGGCGCATTTTCCGCAACCCTGCAAAAGGCCAAACGGCAGCGCACCCGTGCGCGACTTGTTAACCCCTTGATCCCACACCACGGCCTGTTCCTTGTCAATCAATTCTGTGGTTATTTTTTGCTTTGATGCCCGGTTGAGTTTGTTTTGATTGATTCAAAGGCAGGGTTCGCCTAGAAAACGGGCAGAATAACAGGTCCCAGACGATGCTTTCGAAACGTCATACCGAGATCATGCGCATACTGGCCGACGAGGGCACCGTGACCATCTCGGGGCTTGCGTCGCGGCTTGGCGTGTCGCTGGAGACTGTCCGGCGGGACGTGCGTCCGCTGACCGAGAACGGATCGGTTCTCAGGATTCATGGCGCTGTCGGGCTGGCAGGACAGGTTGGCGAAGCGCCGTTCCAGCGCCGGATGCGGGAGAATGCGGATGCCAAGCGCCGCATTGCGCGGGCAATGGCGCAAATGATCCAGGATGGCGATTCGGTGATGCTTGATACAGGCACCACGACAAGCTTCGTGGCACGGGAACTGCTCGGCCACAGGCGGCTGACCGTGGTGACCAATTCTTCCGACATCGCCCGGACCCTGGCAACGGTAAACGGCAACAAGGTCTATATGGCCGGGGGGGAACTTCGAAGCGATTCCGGTGCGGCCTTCGGGGTTTCCGCGATCGAATTCATCTCCAAGTTTTCCGTCGCTCACGCGATCATTTCCGCCGGAGCCGTCGATGCACGGTCGGGCGTGATGGATTTCGATCTGGAGGAGGCCGAGTTTGCGCGAATGATGCTGTCGCGCGGGGCGCAAAGCCATGTGGTCACGGATCACACCAAATTCGGCCGCTCCGGTCTGGTGTCGGTGGCTGGTTTCGATGCGATCGGCAACCTGGTCACGGATGAACCGGTGGCCGAGGATATCGCCGCCGCATTGGCTGCGGCGGGCACGCATCTGACCATTGCGGAAAGCGGATCGGGCAAGAACAGCGACAGGGACGAGGCGTAACACCGACTGCGATCGCAATTTTGCGATTTTCCCGGACGCCTGACCGGCGACGGATGATTCCCGCCGTTTGTGCCAGGCGGCGATGTCCGCGCTGAAGCCGCAGATGACTTCACCGAGCATGCCCCGCGCCTGCCAGTTCCCTCCTTGCCAATGTGGCAATATGGACACTACGTGTTCACGAGCATTTTACTCTGCGGCTGTGTTTCGACTGGCCCTGCGATTCTTTGAGTACTATGAGGGACCCTGCTTGCTCAACAAAGGTCGGGATTGCGCCGTGAAACGATTAGTCTTTGCCTGCAGCTCTTTTCTATTGGCTCTCGGTCTTGCGCCTGCCTATGGCGAGACACCGCTCGCCGTGGAGATCGTGGTTGCCGAGAAGAGCCCGGACCAGCAGAGTTTTTCCCTGACAGGTGAAATCCGGGCCAAGGAATCGCTGATGGCCTCGTTTCCTATCGGAGGGAGGGTGACCGAAGTTCTGGTCGACCTCGGAGCCAAGGTGGAAAAGGACGAGCCGTTGGCGCGGCTTGATTCAATCCAGCAGGAACTGGCGGTTCGAACCGCGGAAGCCGGCCTGACCACGGCGACGGCGGATTACCGGCAGGCTGTCGAGGACCTCGAACGCGCCGAAGCGCTTCTGGCGAACGGGGCGACGACGCGTGCGGCACGAGATGCGACCCATGATGCGCTCAGAGCGGCCGAGGGCGTGCTTGAACAGGCGAAGGCTGACCTGGATCGGGCCAACAAGGCGCTGGCCGATACCGTGCTGCGGGCGCCGTCGGCGTCCACGGTAATCAGCCGGAATGTTGAGCCTGGCCAGATCATAGGGGCGGCTCAAACGGCGATGGAGCTTGCGCTGGACAAGGGGTTCGAAGCGGTTTTCGAAGTTCCGGAAGTGTTGCTGATCGACTCCATGCCGGCCACCGGCATCACGTTGTCGCGGCTGTCCCGGCCGGACGAGCAGTTTGAAGGCCGCGCCAGCGAAGTGTCACCGCTGGTTGACGAAGCAACCGGTTCTGTCCTGGCAAAGGTCGAGGTTCTCAATCCGCCCGCCGGCCTGGGATATGGCGATCCGGTGCGTGGGACTGCGGCGAGGATAACCCTGCCACAGGTCAGCCTGCCGTATTCCGCGATGAGCGCGACGGTGGACGGGCCCGCGGTATGGCGCGTGGATCAGGAGACAATGCGCGTTGCGTTGCAGCCGGTCACGATAGATCGCTTTGAAACAGCCGGAATAATTCTCAAAAGCGGCGTCGACGAGGGAGACTGGATTGTGACCAAAGGCGCGCAACTGCTTTATCCCGGACGTGCCGTCCGCCGTGTGGGAGCTGATCAATGAGATTGTCCATCGTTCTTGTCAGCCTTGCTCTGGCCTTTCCGGCAAACGCTGAAAATTCCGTCGAGCCCGCCGGGCCGGCGCGTCCGGTTGTATCCGTGCTGGTCGACCCGCAAGTCGGCATTTCACAGAGCTATACGGGAACCGTTGTTGCCCGGACCCAGACTGCGCTTGGCTTCCCGATGATCGGTACGGTTTCCGCCCGGCCGGTGAATACCGGGGACCTGGTCAGGAAAGGCGACGTGCTGGCCCGTCTTGATACCGAAGACCTCAATGCCGATCTGCGAACAGCAGATGCCGGCGTGACGGTTGCCGAAGCCCAGCTGCGGTCGGCAACCGATGCCCGTGACCGGGCCAAGACACTGGCGGAGCGCGGCGTGGGCAGTGCTACCCGGCTCGAGGACGCCGAAAGGGCACTTGTCTCGGCTCAGGCTCGGCTTGAGCAGGCGCGAGCCTCCCAGGCCCGTGCGCTGGATATCATGGAGCTGGCGACGTTGACCGCACCGTATGACGGGGTCGTGACCGGCACCTTTGCAGAACCCGGCGCAACTCTGACGGCCGGACAAACGATCCTGCAGCTTTCTGCAATCGGGGAGCGGGAAATTGTCATTGACGTGTCGGAGACGGAAGCATCGCTCAGCGCACAAGGTGACCGGTTTACCGCCAGCCTGCTGGCAGCCGAATCCATCAAGGTCGACGCGGTTCTGACACGGATCGACCCGGTCGCCGAACGGGCGACGCGGACCTACCGGCTTCATCTGGCGATCGAAGATGCTCCGGCGGAATTCCGCCTCGGGTCCCTGGTGAAGGTTTTGCCTGCTGGTGGCGAGGATGCGGACATCCTTCTGCCGCAGTCGGCCCTGCTCGATCCACCAGCCGTGTGGGTTGTGGACCGGAGCACCAATACAGTTTCGCTGAGGCCGGTCACGGTTTCCGAAACTGCCGGCGAATTCGTGGTGATTACCACCGGCCTTTCGGCCGGTGACGAGGTGGTTACCAGAGGCATCCATTCACTTGAAGAAGGGCAGGCCGTCGGCCCGCGTGTGTCGGAATGAAAACTTTCAACCTCTCCGACTGGGCACTGCAGCACCGCTCGCTCGTCTGGTTCCTGATGATCGTTTCACTGGTCGCAGGCATCATCTCCTACGTGTCGATCGGGCGCGAGGAAGATCCGAATTTCGCCATCAAGACGATGATCATCTCTGCGGCGCTGCCGGGGGCAGACACGCGCGAGACGCTGACACAGGTAACCGACCGGATCGAAAAGAAACTCGAGGATCTGAACGAACTGGATTTCACCCGTTCGGTCACCCGGCCCGGCGAAAGCATCGTCTATCTCGAACTGCTGCCGACAACGCCTGCCAAGAACCTGCCGGAAATCTGGCAGCGCGTGCGCAACATGATGTCCGATATCCGCGGCGATTTCCCGGCCGAGTTCGCCGGGTTCCGTTTCAACGACAGTTTCGGCGATGTTTTCGGAAATCTGTACGCGTTCACGTCCGATGGGTTTTCACCGCGGGAAGTGCGCGACTATGCCGAATTGGTTCGCCGCGAGGTGCAGCGATTGCCGGATGCTGGAAAGGTGGAACTCTTCGGCACGCGCGACGAGGTCATCTATCTCGAATTCTCGACCGAACGCCTGGCGGCCATGGGGCTGAACCAGCAGGCAGTGCAGGCGACCTTGTCCGCACAGAACGCCATCCTTCCCTCAGGCGTGATCGACGCCGGGCCCGAACGCGTGCTGGTGCGGATCGGCGGCCAGTTTTCCGGGACCGAAAGTCTTGAAAATATCAATCTGCGCGTTGGAGACCGTTTCTTCCGTCTGACCGATGTTGCCGATATCCGCCGGTCCTACGAGGATCCTCCATCCGCCTTGTTCCGCTACAAGGGCGAAGACGCTGTCGGCCTCGCGGTCGGGATGCGGCAGGGCGCCAATATCGTCGATTTCGGCGAAGAGCTGAGCGCGGTTATTAGCAAGGCCCAAGCCGAATTGCCGATCGGCGTCGATATCCATCAGGTCGCTGATCAGCCCAAGGTGGTGGAGGAAGCGGTGGGGCATTTCCTGCAGGCGCTTCTCGAAGCGGTGCTGATCGTCCTGGCGGTGAGCTTCATTTCGCTTGGCATGCGGGCAGGGCTCGTGGTCGCGATGACGATACCGCTGGTGCTGGCGATCACGTTCGTGTTCATGAATTATGCCGGGTTCACCCTGCAGCGGATTTCGCTCGGTGCCCTGATCATCGCACTGGGTCTGCTGGTCGATGATGCCATGATTGCAATCGAGACCATGATCTCCCGGCTCGAGCGGGGAGAATCGCTGACCAAATCGGCTTCCTACGCCTGGACTTCGATAGCCTTTCCGATGCTTTCGGGAACACTCGTGACTGTCGCAGGGTTCATTCCCATCGGGCTCAACACGTCGGCTGCAGGTGAATTCACCTTCTCGCTTTTCGTCGTTATCGCCGTTTCGCTGACCGTATCCTGGGTCGTGGCGGTTCTTTTTGCGCCGCTTCTGGGAGTGACTTTCCTGCCGGCCAAGCTCAAGCATCACAGCGGCCAGCCGGGGCGGATAGCGCGGGCTTTCCACGTGACGCTCAAGGCCTGCATGAACCACCGCTGGATCACCATCGGGCTGACGCTCGCTGTGTTTGCGTTTTCGGTTTTCAGCATGCGTTTCGTCGAGCAGCAGTTCTTCCCCAACTCCGACCGCCCGGAACTCATCCTCGACTTCACCCTGCCGCAGAACGCCTCGATTGCCCAGACTTCGGCGGAAATGGCGCGGATGGAAAGCCGGCTCGAGGGCAATGAAAACGTGCTGTTCTGGTCAACCTATGTCGGCCAGGGCGCGCCACGCTTCCTGCTTGCCTATGACGTCACCACGCCTGGACCGAACATCGGCCAGATCGTCATCCAGACACCTTCCATCGAAGCGCGTGACGCGTTGAGGGCGGAACTCAACGAGATTGCGGCAAACGATTTCCCCGGCGTTGACGTGTTCGTCAAGCTGCTTGAAATCGGGCCTCCGGTCGGGCGGCCGGTGCAGTACCGCATTTCCGGGCCCGATATCGAGATCCTGCGGGATCAGGCCCGCGCGCTGACAGCGGTTGTCGCTTCCGACCGGCGGCTCGAAGGCGTGATCATGGATTGGAACGAGCCCGCCCGGGTGGTGCGGGTGGACATTCTGCAGGACAAGGCCCGACAGCTCGGGATCACCCAGCGTGATATCGCCTCTGCGCTCAATGCGATCTATGACGGCGCTTCGGTAACCCAGCTGCGCGATGCCGCCTATCTGGTTGATATCGTCGCGCGTGGCGATGCGGCTTCGCGCCAATCGGTCGAGGCTCTTGCCGCGCTCCAGTTGTCGGGCACCGGCACGGTCACGATACCGCTGCGAGCTGTTGCGACCTTCAGCTACGAGACCGAGCAACCGGTGATCAACCAGCGGGGACGGATACCGACCATTACGGTCAAGGCGGCGATTTCTACCAAGGACCAGCCGGCGACGATCGTGGCGGCGCTTGAAGACAAGATTGCGCAATTCAACAAGGATCTGCCATCGGGATATCAAGTGGAGGTCGGTGGAGCGGTTGCGGAAAGTGCAAAAAGCCAGGCGCCGATCATGGCGGTGATGCCGTTGATGATCCTGATCATGCTGACCCTGATCATGATCCAGGTGCAGAGTTTCAGGCTGGCCTTCGTTGTCATTTGTGTCGCACCGCTGGGACTGATCGGCGTTGTCGCCGCACTGGTTCCCTCGGGAGCGCCGCTCGGTTTCGTCGCAATTCTCGGGGTCCTGGCGCTGATCGGCATTCTTATCCGCAATTCGATCATCCTGATCGATGAGATCGAGGTGCTTCGCGCGAAAGGGCAGTCGGCCTGGGATGCGGTGTTCAATGCGTCGGATGCGCGGTCGCGTCCGATCCTGCTGACCGCAGCAGCCGCAAGCCTGGCGCTGATCCCGATTTCGCGGCAGATCTTCTGGGGGCCGATGGCCTATGCGATGATGGGCGGAATTATTGCCGGTACGGTGATTACCCTGTTCTTCGCGCCTGCGCTGTATCTGGCGGTGTTCCGGGTCAAGCAGGAAGATGCCGCGAATTAAGGGACACAAGCAGATGCATATCAGCCTGCTGCGGCCAGATTGAGGCGTTTGCTCCCTCATCCTGACCGGTTAGCCGGTTACCGGCTCTGCGTTCAGGCGTGTCTCAAGGCCTTCGGTGAATTCGGCGATCAATGAGCGCACGACTTCTTTCTGGGCTTCCATGACGCTGGCGCCCTCGGCGATTGCGTTGGCCTCGATGGCGCGTTGCCGGTCGGCGCTGGTGCCATATTCGACAATACGGCGGGCTGACTGGACTTCGGGCCAGCAGCCCAGTGCGATCGCGTCTTCGCGGACAAGATCGATGAGTTCCTCGATAAGATCGGCGAACTCCACGACAGCTCCCTTGCCGAAATCGATCAACCCGTTGGAGACGCCGTAGCGCTGGGCCCGCCAGCGGTTCTCCCCGACCAGAAACCGGTCATGGATTCGCCATCTCTGGTTTTTGCTGCGCAGCCGCCAGAGCATGTGCATGATCGACTGGGTCAGCGCGACAATGGCCAGGGCGTCGTCAAGCCGCGGCGAGACATCGCAGATGCGGGATTCGAGCGTCGGGAACCGGGACGACGGCCGAAGGTCCCACCAGATCTTGCTGCCATCCTCGATCAGCCCGCTGTCGATGATGATCTGCACCGACTGTTGATATTCCGACCAGGATGAAAACCGCGGTGGCAACCCGGTGCGGGGCATGTTGTCAAAAACCGTGAGCCTGTAGGAATTGAGGCCGGTGTCATCTCCCTTCCAATAGGGCGACGAGGTCGACAGGGCCAGGAGATGCGGCAGGAAATAGGGAAGCTGGGCCATCAGGTCGATGCGGGTTTCATTGTCGTCAATGCCGACATGAACGTGCATGCCGCAGATCAGCATCCGCCTGGCGACGCCGCCGAGATCGCGCTCCAGCTCCCGGTAGCGCTGCTTGTCGGTGAAGTGCTGCTTGTGCCAGTCGGCGAAGGGATGGCAGGACACCGCGAGTGGCGCCATGCCGTAATTGCCGGCGATATTGGCGATTGCAGTCCGCAAGCGTGCCAGGTCGCGGCCAGCTTCCGCAACGGTTCGGCAAACCTCGGTTCCGACCTCGATCTGGCATTGCAGGAATTCGGGGCTGACCTGTCCTTCAAGCTCCGCGGTACAATCCGCCATCAGGGCTTCGGGAGCAGCGACGAGATCGAGCGTGTCGCGGTCGACAAGCAGATACTCCTCTTCCACGCCGAGGGTGAAGCTTGGTTGATGGGTGCTCATGCTGGATTTGAACCTGAAAACGACGGGCGCGCAAGCCAGCCGGTCGGCGCCGGTATGTCGAAGGGCCGAGACGGCTAATCCGCGCTGGTGCGGCGGAGGGCGATCTGGGTCAGAAATGGTCCGATGATCTCAAAGGCAATGGTGCTGGCAACCGCGACGCCGAGCAGGTCTTCGCCGATTTCGGGAAACCGTTCGCTGGCCACCAGCGCCATGCCGATGGCAACGCCTGCCTGCGGCATCAACCCCAGCCCGGTCATCCGGGATTCAAGTTGAGGCAAGCCTGCAAGACGGCCGCCGGCCCATCCGCCCACAAGGCGGGCGAGGGCGCGCAGGACACAATAGGCCGCGCAAATGTAGCCGATTTCGGCGAGGTTTCCGGTTTTCAGGGACGCGCCGGCCATGACGAAGAACAACAGCATGAACGGCCATTCGATCCTCTCGATCTCGTAGAAGGGCCGCTCGTGATGGCGGGCGAGATTGACGATCGTTGTGCCGCAAACCATGCCCGTCAGCAGGAACGAAAACCCGAAATGCAGCGCGAGGCCCGAACACAGGAAGACAAGGCCTATGGCCTCGATGAGGATCGGTTCGCCGGGTTTGATCCGCCCGGTCAGGTAGGCCGCAGGCAAGCCGATTGCCAGCCCGAGCAGCACCGCGCCACCAACTTCGCGCGCGCCGTGAGCCAGTGCCATGGCTGCGTCCTGGTCCATCAGGATGCCGGCAAATGTCAGCGCCATGGAGAAGGCCAGCAGGCCCCAGGCGTCGTCGATGGCCACGATGCCGAGGAGATTGGTGGCAAAACGGCCCTTGGCGCCGGTCTGGGTGACAACGTCGTGGGTAGCGGCAGGATCGGTGGCAGCGGACAAGCCACCCAGAAGGATGGCAATGCCGACCGGCAGGCCGATCAGCCACAATCCTGTCGCCACAATCACGACCGAGACCGCGACAAGCGTCAGAGATATGATCATGATTTCGCGGCCGTGGGTTTTCAACGTGTCCGGGTTCAGGGTTCCTCCAAGCAGGAAGGCAACCATGGTCAGGGCCGTCGGGGCGTAGAATTCATTGGATTCATTGAAGCTGTGCGGCAGCAGATCCATCACCGGAGGACCAATGATTGCGCCAAGCAGGATCAGCAGCGTCACCCGGGGCACATGGACGATCCGGCCGATCTTGTCGAGCAGAAGCCCGGCCAGAAACAGGATGCCGATTGCAACGAGAACTTCTGAATTATCCACCGGCGAGTGCCCCATTCAATACAGGTTCTTGAAATCGTCGATCAAGGAAAAGGCCCGGGAGCCGTTGCAGGTTCCCGGGCCGTTGATTGCCAGTCGGCCAGTTTGATCACGGACGTGTCATGCCGGCCATGTCGATCTCTGCCTTGGAGGACAGATCCTCGAGGCTGTCATAGGCGAGCTGAATGGCGTAGCGCGGATTGTGCGCATAGGCGCCGGGTTCCTTGGCGAGGAACTGGTAGTTGTAGGCTGCACGCAGCAGGCGTGGCGTCCAGCTCTTGTAGCTGTTGGGGAACTTGGCTTCGTCAGGGTCTGCCGTGCCGTTTCCATTCAGGTCATTGAAGAAATACGGATAGGCGTGCGCATCATAAGCCACCGGCTTTCCGATCACGTCCTTTGCGTAGAGCTGAATGGCCTCGCCAAGCTTCTCGTGCAGCGTGCTGATTTCAGCGCTGATGCCTTCCTTGGCGTCGCCGTCTCCATCGATATCAGCCGGGGTGATGCGTATGTCGCGCATCGTTTCCGCACCCTTATGGCAGGCCACGCATTGATCAATGGCAACAACCTTGGTCGTGTGGGGATCGTGGCATGTGGTGCAGGTATTGAAATCGGGCACATGTGCAAACCGTTCGGCGTAGGTCTTTCCTTCATACTGGTAACCGCCGCGAACGGCGCCGCCAAACAGTGTGGCGCCCGAAGCGGCGTAATGCACGTTGATGAAGCCGAGATCGCCATTGATGGTGTCATCCTCGGCGCCGGCAATCGCCGCATTGACGCTGTCGCTCGATTCGCGGCCCTGGTGACAGACCATGCAGATTGCCGATGGGCTTGCTTCGGTCATGACTTCGCCCGAGGGGAAAGTGATCTGCTGGAGATCATGTGCCGCCTGGTTATGGCAGGTGACGCAATCAACCGGAGAGCCGGTCTGGGCGGGAGCATCGACCTTTCCTGCCGCTGATCCGTCCGCGCCGAGGAAATCCAGCATTCCGGGCCCGGAATGACATGTGGCGCAATCTTCCGGCACCGCGCCATCCTTGTTCCAGTGCACGAACGCTTCGGATTTGCGGTCGCCGTGCGGAGAGGTCATCCAGCTTTCGACAATTGTGGTGACCGGGGATGTTTCCTGCGCCTGGGCGACCGGGGCGGCAACAAACATCATTGATATCAGGGATATGAACGTACGGGCGTAAAGCACGGTGGACCTCCAGTGGTTCAGTCAGATTGAGTGTATCCGGCAATTCTGGATGCTTGGTTTTTCGTAACACTATGACAGCCGATTGAAGTTTGGCATTGATCTGGCTCAATGGAAGGGCGGTTTCGTCCTGCTAGATTGCATGGAAATTGAACCCTTGCGTGCTGGTTTTGTACGGTCGATTCGCATGACCGTCGGGCTTGAAGAAAACAGGTGGTGTCGAGAGTGTTGCCCGGTTTCAGGATTGAACACGGACGGTTGCCCGATCAGGCGGTCCACGATGGAGCGCCGGTTGAGCGCGTAGCTTTGGTGGGAGCGGATCTGCCCGGCTTGCGGCCGCGGTTGCTTTGCGAACAGGGCGACCGGGTCAGGCAAGGTCAGGTACTGTTTCATGACCGCGCCCATCCGGAAATTGTTTTTGTTTCACCGGTATCCGGCGTTGTCAAATCGATCACGCTGGGGCCGCGGCGCAGCCTGTCGGCCCTGGTGATCCGGTTGGAAGCAGACCAGCAGGAGCCGGATCCTGTCAGCATGGCCGTGTCGACCGCGGTGGAAATGCGGGCGGCATTGCTTGCCAATGGATTCTGGCCAGCTTTCCTGACCCGCCCCTTTGGCCGGATCCCTGCGCCCGATGCGGTTCCGGATGCGATCTTTGTCACCGTGACAGCTGACAATCCGCATGCGCCCGATCCACGCGTGGTGCTCAAGGAACAGGAAGATGTTTTTGCGGCCGGTCTGAGAGCATTGGCGCTGTTGACCAACGGGGTTGTGCATGTCTGCCAAACGCAGGGGGCGGATATCGCGGCAGGGTGCGGCGACCGTATTCGCGGCGCGTTCTTTGCGCCAGGCGGGGCTTCGGGGCTTGCGGGGACCCATATTCATAACCTGCACCCGGTTGGTCCGGGCCGGTCGGTTTGGAGCATCGGTTACCAGGACGTGCTGTCCATCGGAAAGCTGATTGAAACCGGAGTGCATGATTTCAGCCGCGTTGTTGCGCTTGCCGGCCCGCGTGCACGGCAGCCCAGGTTGATCAGAACGATTGCCGGCGCCAGCCTGCAGGATCTGATCCGCGGGGAGGCCGTGCCGGGCAATCACGGGGCTCCGCTTTGCGTGCTCTCGGGTCCGGCAATGAACGGTCGGCCGGCCTCCTGGCTCGGGCGCTATCACCAGCAGATTACCCTGGTTGATGATGCACCCAAGCATGGCAAGGCTTCCGAGCAGGGGTTGATGGCGCGTTTCCGCCGGGCTTCCGTGCAGCCGGCTCCGTTAATTCCCACTGCCGCGCTCGAGCGGGCGCTGGCGTTTGATATTCCGGTGGTGCCGTTCCTGCGCGCCTTGAGCGTGGGCGATGCGGAGACCGCCAGCCGGCTTGGATGCCTCGAACTGGTTGAAGAGGATCTGGCCGCCGTCTCGCTCGCCTGCACCAGCGGCGCCGATTACGGGCGGATGCTTCGCCACGTGCTTGATGAACTTGCGGAGGATTCATGACCAACTGGCTCCTCGATTCCCATCTCAAACGACAGCGTACCGGGTGGACGCCTGCGCGGGTCACGCTGGCCCAGCTGGTTGCGCTGGCTGCACCGGCCGGGGTCAGTCTGGCCGAGCGCGGGACGGCGCAAATAGCGGTGCTGATGACCGCCCTGGCCACCTGTCTCGTCTGGGAACTGGCGTTTGATCTTGTCCGTGGACGATCGCTGAGCTTGCACACCGCTACCGTGGCACTGATTTTCGCGGTTCTGGTTCCGCCGGCGGTTCCACTCTGGCAGATCGCCATGGCTGCGAGTTTCGGCGTGGTGTTCGGCGAGCTGGTGTTTGGCGGCAGGGGCTATGGCATTGTTTCGGGGGCCGCGGCCGCTGCCGGGTTCCTGGTGTTTTCCTTCTCCGGCACCGGCTTGTCGGCAAGCAGTGAGGCGATGGCGCTGGCGACGCTTCCCGGGGCTGTGCTGTTGCTCTTGGGAGGACTCGTCTCCTGGCGGGTTCTGGTGTCCGTGGTGGTCGTGCTTGTTGCCTCCGGTCTTGCGCAGGAGGGGATGAGCGGGGTGCTGACGGTTCTGACAACCTCCGCCTTTGGCCTGGTATTCCTCGTCGCGGATTCCGTTGCCGGGGCTTCAACGCAATTGGGCCGCTGGGTGTTCGGCATTCTCGCCGGGCTGCTGATTGTGCTGTTTGATACGCTGGCCGGCTTGGCGATCGCGCCTGCGGCCATCGTGTTCGCTTCGCTTCTTGCCAGCATTTTCGCGCCGTTGATCGATTATGCGGTGGTGGAACTGGCCGTGCGCCGCCGGAGAGCAAGACATGGCTGACTTGTTTGCTCCCGTTCGCAAATTCTTCGCACGCTCCAATGATGATCTGGTCAAGGTCATCGGCATGGCGGTTCTTGTCGCGCTGGTGTCGTCTGCCGCCGTGTCGGTTACGGCCGTGATGCTCAAACCCTACCAGGAAGCCAATCAGGCTGCCGAGCAGCAGGCCCGGATGGACAAGATGCTCGACACGCTGCCGGGCATGCGCGATCTGATGATGGAAACCGGGGTCGACACGCTGGAAACCCGGCTGGTCAATCTTGACGATGGCAGTTTTGCCAGCGACGCCGATCCAGCGGACTTTGATCTTGAAGCGGCGCTTCAGGATCCGGAAGCCAGTATTGCCCTTGAAGCCGATGTGGATATCGCCGGTATCAAGCGGCGGGCCAACCAGTCACCTGTCTATCTGCTGCAGAAAGATGGCGACCTGAAGTTGATCGTGCTGCCCGTTTATGGGGCGGGATACCAGTCAACCATTCGTGCGGCTCTCGCCATCGAGGCGGATCTGGTGACGATCGCTGCGCTGGCGATCATCGAACAGGGCGATACGCCGGGCTTTGGTGCACGGATCGAGGAGCCGGAATGGCTGGCGCTCTGGCCCGGCAAGAAGATTGCCGATGAGACCGGCACCGTCCGCATCGAACTGGTGCGCGGACAGGCCTCGACGCCTTATGAAGTCGACGGCATCTCCGGCGCCACCCGGACAAGCACCGGGATGACCAATCTCTTGCGATTCTGGTTGGGGGAGAAGGGGTTCGGCCCCTTCCTCGCAAGGCTGAAACAGGAAGGGCTCTAGGATGTCGCTCAAACATCATCTGACTGCTCCGCTGATCGGCAACAATCCCATTACCCTGCAGATCCTGGGTATCTGTTCGGCGCTGGCGGTAACGACAACGCTGTCGACCGCGGTGACGATGTCGGTGGCGCTGACCGTGGTGCTGGCGCTGTCGAGCGGGTTGATCAGCCTGATACGGCATCATATCCCGCCGTCGATCCGGCTGATCATCCAGATCACCATTGTCGCCTCGATCGTCATTCTGATCGACCTGTTCATGCAGGCATTCATGTTCGAGATGAGCAAGAAGCTGTCGATCTTTGTCGGGCTGATCGTGACCAACTGCCTGGTGCTGGGGCGCGCCGAGGCGTTCGCCATGCGCAATCCGGTGCTGCCAAGTGTGCTGGACGGGATCGGCAACGGGCTTGGTTACGCCCTGGTGCTGCTGATCGTCGGTGCGGTGCGCGAATTCTTCGGTGCCGGGTCGCTGATGGGCATTCCGCTTGTTACCACCGTGGCGGATGGCGGCTGGTTCCAGCCGCTCGGGTTGATGCAACTGGCGCCGAGCGCGTTCTTCATCCTCGGACTGCTTGTCTGGGTGGTGCGGGTACTGCGTCCGGAACAGGCGGAACGGCCGGAATTCCGGCTGGAGACAGTTGAGGACCGCCGGCCATGAGCGAGCTTCTGATCAAATCCATCTTTCAGGAAAACCTTGCACTGTCGTTCTTTCTCGGCATGTGCACGTTTCTGGCCGTATCCAAGCGGGTTGATACTGCAGTCGGGCTGGGGCTGGCGGTGATCGTGGTGCAGGCGATCACGGTTCCGGTGAACTACCTGATCTTCAATCTGCTGCTTCTGGAAGGTGCCTGGGCCTGGGCCGGTTTGCCGGAGGTTGACCTGACATTCCTCAAGCTGGTCAGCTTCATCGGCGTCATCGCCGCGATGGTGCAGATCCTTGAGATGACGCTGGACCGGTTCGTGCCGCGGCTTTATCGCGCGCTCGGCATCTTCCTGCCGCTGATCACCGTCAACTGTGCCATTCTCGGCGGCAGCCTGTTCATGGTCGAGCGGCACTATGATTTCCAGCAGTCGGTCGTCTACGGGATCGGCAGTGGCGCGGGATGGGCGCTGGCGATCATCACCTTTGCAGCCATTCGCGAGCGGCTCAAATACAGCGACATGCCAAGGGGCGTGGAAGGACTTGCCAGCGCCTTTATCGTCACCGGGCTGATGTCGCTTGGCTTCTCTGCATTTTCACTGGTGACGCCATGACGGAAATTGTTCTTGGTACCGTGCTGCTGACCGCGATCGTGCTTGCGCTCGCGATCACGGTGATGTTCGCCCGCTCCATCCTGTCGCCCTCGCGTCCGGCGGT
Source organism: Hoeflea sp. AS16 (assembly GCF_038900095.1). NCBI lineage: Bacteria > Pseudomonadati > Pseudomonadota > Alphaproteobacteria > Hyphomicrobiales > Rhizobiaceae > Hoeflea > Hoeflea sp. AS16. Next base: position 585,624 of record NZ_JBBMQQ010000002.1, read on the forward strand.
GCTGACCGTGAACGGATCGAGCAAGTTCGATGCAAAGACCGGGGTCAAACTTCTGACTGCATTGAACGACAACGGCATTCTCGTGCCGTCGGCCTGTGCCGGTGCGGGCACTTGCGGATTGTGCCGGGTCAAGATCCTGAAGGGCGGCTCCGCGCCACTTCCGACGGAGGCCGCGCGGCTGACCAAGGCGGAATTGCGGGATCAGGTTCATCTGGCCTGCCAGGTGGTGATGCGCGGCGACATGGAGGTTGAAGTCGACAACGACCTGATGTCGGCGGAAAACTTCGTCTGCACGGTCGAAAGCGTGCGGGCGCTGACGCCGCTGATCAGGGAGATCGTGCTGCGTCAGCCCGAAGGCATGAAGCTCGATATCGAGGCGGGATCCTTTGTCCAGGTTACCGCTCCGCCGTTCGAGAGAAGCTATGCGGATTTCGATGTGCCGGACGCCCACGCCGCGGTCTGGCAGACCCTCCGGTCGCTCAAGGTTTCCAGCCCCGCGCCGGTGACAAGGGCCTACTCGGTCTCCAACCGGCCGGAGGATACCGAAGCGGGCCGGATCGTGCTCAACATCCGGCTGGCATTGCCGCCGCCGTCGCTTCCCGAGTTGATGCCGGGGGTGGTCTCATCCTGGCTGTTTTCTCTCAAGCCGGGAGACAAGGTTGATGCGTCCGGGCCGTTCGGCAGTTTCCGCGCCCAACCCGGTGATGCCGAGATGGTGTTCATCGGCGGCGGCGTCGGCATGGCGCCCCTGCGCGCGATCATTTTCGATCAGCTGGAGCGGCTCGGAAGCAAGCGCCGGATCAGCTACTGGTATGGCGCGCGCAACAAGGCGGATCTGCCCTACCAGGACGAGTTTGATGCGCTGGCCGAGAAACACCCGAACTTTGACTGGACGGTGGCCCTCTCCGATCCGCGTCCTGAAGACAACTGGCAGGGAAGCACAGGGTTCGTGCACATGGTGGCCTGGGAGAACTATCTCAAGGATCATCCGGCGCCGGAGGACTGCCAATACTATCTGTGCGGTCCGCCGATGATGATCCGCGCGGTGCTGGCGATGCTCGATGACGCCGGCGTCGACCCATCCCATATCTTCTCAGATGATTTCGGAGTCTGATGCGATGCAGATGACGCGACGCAATTTTCTTGTCACCACGGCGGGCGCAATGGCCTGGGCCGCCGGGCCTGCTGCAGCCGGGACGGTTGGCTTTGGCGGTCCGGCATTTGGCAGTACCTGGCGTGCCGCCTTGCCGGACGGAACGAAAGCCGAAGCCGTGCGCAGACTTGTCGGGTCGGTGGTCGCTGAAATCAATCAGGCCATGTCCCCCTATCTGGCCCAGTCTGAACTCTCGGTTTTCAATCGCGCCGATACGGCTGACTGGCAGCGCTGTTCTGCGCCGCTTGCCAAGGTCGCGGACCATGCGCGCGAGATGTCGAGAACAACCGACGGCGCGTTTGATCCGACCATCGGTCCGCTGGTCAATCGTTTCGGTTTCGGGCCGATCCATGGTGAACGGGTGCGGCCTGAAGACCTGTCGGTTTCGGCAAATGGATTGCGCAAGCGGGTGGCCGGCCTGACGCTTGATCTGTGCGGGATCGCCAAGGGATATGCGCTTGACCGGATCATCGAGGGCTTGCCATCAGCCGGGGTGGAGGCCGCGCTGTTTGAACTCGGCGGCGAGGTTCGCACGCTGGGGCGTCATCCCGACGGGCGGGCCTGGCAGGTGGGCATCGAACGGCCGGATGCAAGGCCTGGCACCGTCGGGCACATTGTTGCTCCGGGTCCGCTGGCGCTGGCGACATCGGGAACCGGCAGGCAGAACATCAGTCTTGGCGAGGGCGGGGTCAGTCACCTGATCGACCCGCGGTCCGGCCGGCCGGTTGACGCGGTGCCGGCATCGGTGTCGGTACTGGCCGATACCGCCATGCGTGCCGATGCCCTGGCGACGGCGCTGATGGTGATGGGGATGGAGCGGGGAGCGGCATTCGCCGAGACCCATTCCATAGCGGCGCTGTTTGTCCGCTACGACAAGGGCGGCAGCCACGAAATCATGACCGGTGGGTTCGAAGCCCGCGTTACCGCATAGGAGGAACAGACGATGGAGACATTTCTGCTCGCATTTGGACTGGTTCTGCTGTCCGTCCTCGGTCTGGCGCTGGGGGTTATCTTCGGGCGCTCGCCGTTGAAGGGATCCTGCGGAGGTCTGGCCTGCGCCACCGGGCTGTCATGCAGCGGTTGCCGCAAGGGTGGGGATCATGAGTGAGCGGCCGCGGATCAAGACCTATATGAGCCGTGAGCTGATCACGCTGACGCCCAACATGGAAATCAACCGGGCGATGAATCTTCTGATCGACAACAGGATTTCCGGCGCGCCGGTGCTCGATGCGACCGGAAACCTGGTCGGCATGCTGTCGCAGAAGGACTGTCTCAAGGCGGCGCTGCACGCGAGCTATTACCGGGAGTGGGGCGATACGGTTGCCGACTACATGTCGGACAAGCCGATGTCGCTGGATGCCGATCTTGACCTCGTGGAGGCCGCGGAAGCGTTCCTGGCGAGTTCTTTCCGGCGCTTTCCGGTGATGTCGGAAGGGCGGCTGGTGGGGCAGATCAGCCGATCGGACCTGCTGCGGGCGCTGGCCGGCAATTGGCAGTAAGGCCGGGTTCAGTCCAGCAGGCCCGCAACCTCCTGCGCTATGATGCGTTCTTCATCGGCTTCAACGATGAAGGCGTGGCGTTCGCTTTCGCCTGTGGTCAGACGTTTTTCTCCGGCTGAATTGGCTGCCCCGTCGAGGTTGAAGCCAAGCCATTCGAGCTTTTCAAGAACCATGGCGCGGACAGGGGCGGCGTTTTCACCGATGCCGCCGGAGAAGATCAGCGCGTCGACCCCGCCGAGGCCTGCCGCCGCGCCGCCGATCTCCTGAACCAGCCGGTCAACAAACATCTCGACAGCAAAGGCTGCGTCGGGCTGGTCGCTTGCCAGAAGCGTGCGCATGTCGCCGGATAGTCCGGATACACCCGACAGGCCGCTCTGGTGATAAAACAGCTTGCTGACAGCCGCAGTGTCGCCGCCATGCTGTTCGATCAGCCACAACACGGCGCCCGGATCAAGCCGTCCCGGGCGCTGGCCCATCATCAGCCCGTCCAGCGGCGTGAAGCCCATTGATGTCCATCGGCTTACACCATCGATCATGCCGCATATCGAGCAGCCATTGCCCAGATGGCAGGCGATCACCCGACCGGACGCAAAGCCAAGGCCGGGCAGGTTCGCGGCCACATGCTCATAGGAAAGGCCGTGAAAGCCATAGCGAATGAGACCATTCCGGGCGTAGCTGCGGGGCAGGGGCATTTCGCGCCGGACGGTGGCGATGCCCGAGTGGAATGCGGTGTCGAAACAGGCAACCTGGGGAACGCCCGGCAATGCCCGGGTGGCGGCGTCGATTCCCGCCAGGTTGTGCGGCTGGTGGCCCGGTGCCAGCGGTGTGAGTTCGGCAATGCCCTGGCGGATGGCCGGGGTGATCCGGACCGGAGCATTGAAGCGCTCGCCGCCATGGACAATGCGATGACCGACCCCGGAAATCGTTCCCGCGCGCGGCAGGATGATCTCATCGATCAAGCGCGGCAGCACGCTGGCATGGTCCTGATCTGGGCCACCGAACTCCATGTTGTCGCCAGCCGATGTTTTCAGCTTCGGCGTCTGGCCGTGCCCGATTGCCTCGACCAGTCCCGAGAAGCTGCGCTGGAAGTCCGGCGTGAAAAGCGCGAACTTGATGGAGGACGAGCCGCAATTGAGGGCCAGCAGAGTGTTGTGCGGGCTGTCGATCATCTGGATCAGGTCCTTTCTGGCGGCCGGCGGGAGCCGGGTGGTGGACAGATGCTACCGTTGTGCCGGATTGGGCATGATGCGCAACCGAAAATCCGGTCTGGTCTGGCATGTGGGCCGGTTTTGGCCTGATTTCCAGACCGGGAACCCAGGGTTCCACGGATTGTGCACAGCAAGTATTACGCTGTTGCCAAGGCGGGGCGCGCGTTTTATCTTTTGGTAAAAAACAATGACGGGTGCAGCCAAAATCTTTGTCAAACAGGAGCGTCAGCCATGACAAAATCGACTACGTCTAGCCGTCCACACTTTCTCAAGCGCCGTCAGGTTCTTGCCGGCACCGCTGCCGGTGCCGCCGCCCTTGCCATGCCGGGTTTCATGGGCAGGGCGCGTGCCGAGGGCCCGCTCAAGGTCGCCGCGATCTATACCGTTCCGGTCGAGCAGCAGTGGGTGAGCCGCATTCACAAGGCTGCCAATGCCGCTGTTGCGCGCGGCGACATCGAGTACGTGTTTTCGGAAAACACATCGAACAACGATTATGAGCGCGTCATGCGCGAGTATTCGGAAGCTGGCCATGATCTGATCATCGGTGAGGTGTTTGCCGTCGAAGATGCGGCCCGCCAGGTGGCTGCCGACTACCCGGAAACCGCCTATCTGATGGGGTCGAGTTTCCTGCCCAAGGATGATGCGCCGAATTTTGCGGTGTTCGACAACTACATTCAGGATGCCTCCTATCTTTCCGGCATCATTGCCGGTGCGATGACCAAGTCGAAGAACATCGGCATGGTTGGCGGTTTCCCGATTCCGGAAGTCAACCGGCTGATGCATGCCTTCATGGCAGGTGTGAAGGAGACCGCGCCGGAAACCAAGTTCCAGGTCGCCTTCATCGGTTCGTGGTTCGACCCGCCGAAAGCCAAGGAAACCGCGTTCGCACAGATCGATGGCGGTGCGGACATTCTCTACGCCGAACGCTTCGGCGTTTCGGATGCGGCCAAGGAAAAGGGCGTGTTGGCTATCGGCAACGTGATCGACACCCAGTCGGATTATCCCGACACGGTGGTGGCTTCGGCGTTGTGGCATTTCGAGCCGACGCTCGATCACGCCATCGAGATGGTCAAGGCCGGTTCGTTCAAGGCCGAGAATTACGGGGTCTATTCCTTCATGAAGGAAGGCGGATGTTCGCTGGCCCCGCTCGGCACATTCGAAGGCAAGGTTCCCGAAGAGGCGATGAAGCTGGTGATGCAGCGCGAAGCTGAAATAAAGGCCGGCACGTTCGAAGTTGCGATCAATGATGAAGAGCCAAAGTCCAACTGATGGACGCTGCTCATAGCCCGGAGGCGGAGACCGTTCTCCGCCTCACGGGCATCACCAAGAGATTTGGTCCGCTGGTTGCCAATGACGCTATCTCGCTGTCGCTCAAACGCGGCGAGGTGGTGGCGCTGCTGGGCGAGAATGGTGCCGGCAAGACAACGCTGATGAACATCCTTTTCGGCCATTACACCGCCGATGAGGGGGAGATCGAAGCTTTTGGCACATTGCTGCCACCCGGAGATCCGCATGCCGCGCTGGCTGCCGGGATCGGCATGGTGCACCAGCATTTTACGCTCGCCGACCAGATGACTGTGCTTGAAAATATCGTGCTTGGCACGCGCCCGCTCTGGTCGTTCAACCTGGGCAAGTCCGCCGCGCGGGAGAAGATCCGGCGGCTGGCGGCGGATTACGGGCTCGAAGTTGATCCCGACCGGATGATCACGGAGCTGTCGGTCGGTGAGCGGCAGCGTGTCGAGATCCTCAAGGCGCTTTATCGCGAGGCGCGCATTCTCATTCTCGACGAACCGACGGCAGTGCTGACGCCGATGGAAACCGAGGCGCTGTTCGCGACGCTGAAGAAGCTGGTGGCCGCGGGGCTGTCGGTGATCTTCATCTCGCACAAGCTCGGTGAAGTGCAATCGGTTTCGGACCGCGTGGTGGTGCTGCGCGGCGGCAAGCTCGCCGGCGAGCGCAGGACGTCCGATGCGACGCGGCGGGAGCTGGCCGAGCTGATGGTCGGCGGGCAGTTGCCGGTCAACGAAATTGGTCCGGCTTCGCCCGGGGCGTGCCTGTTCGAGCTCAGGGATGTTTTCACACGATCGCTTGGCGGGGCGGCGCTCAAGCAGATCTCGATGCAATTGCGCGGCGGCGAGATCACCGGCCTTGCGGGCATATCAGGCAATGGCCAGGCCGCACTCGCCGCACTGATTGCCGGGACACTGGATGCTGGTGAGGGCGAAATTCTGGTGCATGGTGAGACAGTCGACCGGTGGTCGCCAGGTGCCGCGCTGGACCGCGGGCTGGGACGCATACCCGAGGACCGGCATGCCACCGGCATGATCGGCGACATGAGCGTTGCCGAGAACGTCATCTCGGAGGCCTATCGCAGTTCGCGGTTTTCGCGGTTCGGTTTTCTCGACTGGAAGGCCGCCGCTGCCTTCGCAAACGACATCATCAAGGCCTACGACGTCAAATGCCCGTCGCCGGATGCGCGGGTGCGGCTGTTGTCGGGCGGGAACATGCAGAAACTGATCCTGGGCCGGGCGCTGGACGGCGATCCCGACATCATTCTGGCGAGCCAGCCGACGCGCGGGCTTGATGTCGGCGCGGTGGCCTATGTGCATGCGCGCCTGATCGAGGCGCGCGACCGGGGGGCTGCGGTGCTGCTGATTTCCGAGGATCTTGATGAAATCCAGACGCTGTCCGACAGAATACTGGTGATCCATCGTGGGCAACTGTCCAAACCATCCTTGCGCGGTGAACTTAGAGTCATGGAACTGGGTGAATTGATGGCCGGACACGGGCATGAAGAGGGGACGAGCCATGCGGCTTGAGCCAAGACCCGCCTCATCTGTTGCGGCCACCATCCTCTGGCCCGCTGGCGCAATTCTGGCGACGATCGTGTTTTCTTCCGTGCTGGTGATGATCGCCGGTGCGTCGCCGCTCACGGTTTTCTGGCTTGTACTCAAAGGGGCGGCGGGATCGCAGTTCGCATTGCTGGAAACTCTGACCCGTGCGACACCGCTGATCTTCACCGGGCTCGCCGTGGCAGTGGCCTTCCGGGCGAAACTCTGGAACATCGGCGCCGAAGCACAACTCTATCTGGGTGCCGTGATGACCGTGGTGATCGGCACCGGCGCGGTGACCTTGCCGTCGGCGGGCCTGATCCCGCTGATCATGATCGCGGCGATGCTGACGGGTGCGCTTGCGCTGCTCGGCCCCGCGGTCTTGAAGACAAAGTTCGGCGTGGACGAGGTGGTGACGACACTGCTTTTGAATTTCATCGTGCTTTTGTTCGTCTCGATGCTGCTCGAAGGGCCGCTGAAGGATCCGACAGGTATGGGCTGGCCGCAATCGAAGCGGGTCATTGCCGAGGCGCAATTGCCACGCCTGATCAAGGGCAAGAGGCTGCATTTCGGCTTCATCCTGGCGGTCGTTTCGGCAATCGTGGTCTGGGTGATCATGAAGAAAACCACGCTTGGCTACGAGATGCGCGCCGTTGGACACAATGCCGAGGCGGCGCGGTTTGCCGGCATCCCGGTCAACCGGGTGATCGTCAAGACGGCGCTCTTGTCGGGCGGGCTCGCGGCGCTTGCCGGTTTTTCCGAAGTCGCCGGTTTGAAAGGCAATCTGACGCTCGATCTGTCGCCGGGCTATGGCTATACCGGCATCGTTGTTGCCATGCTGGCCATGCTCAATCCGCTGGGGGTGATCGCCGCGGCGATTTTCGTCGCCGGGATCTTTGTTGGTGCCGATGCGATGAGCCGCAGCGCCAATGTGCCGAGCTACATTGCCCAGGTCATGGTCGCCACGTCGCTTTTGACCATGGTCGCCGCCATCATGCTGATGCGCTATCGCGTGCGCTGGAGATGACATGAACGAGGCTTTTGAAATCCTGTTCACCGCCAGCTTCTGGGTTGCCGCCATCCGGATTGCCTCGCCGCTGATCTTTGCCACCATGGGCGAGCTGATCTGCGAGCGGGCGGGCGTGCTCAATCTGGGGATCGAGGGCATCATGGTGGCCGGCGCGTTCTCCGGCTGGTTCACGGTCTATATGGGCGGGGATCTGTGGACCGGTGTATTCGTCGCGGCACTGACCGGCGCGATGTTCGGTCTGTTGCACGGATTTCTCACCGTGCCGCTGGGGCTGTCGCAGCATGTAACCGGTATCGGGGTAACACTGCTTGCCTCGAGCCTGACCTATTTCACCTACCGGATCCTGTTGCCGGAAGTGTCCTCGCCGCCGAAGATCGAGCCGTTCCAGCCCTTCGCGGTTCCTGTCCTGTCGGACATTCCGGTGCTTGGGCCGGCGCTGTTCAACCAGACACCACTGACCTATCTTGCCTATTTCACGGTTGCCGCCGTTGCGTTCGTTTTCCACCGTACCCCGGTTGGCGTTGCCGTCCGGGCGGTGGGTGAAAACCCTGCCGCGGTCGAGGCGCAAGGCATATCGGTTACCGCGGTGCGGATGGGCGCGGTGATGGCCGGGTCGGCGCTGATGGCAATCGGCGGGGCGTTCCTGACCATGTCTGCGTTTAACTCCTTCTTCTTCGAAATGATCAACGGGCGCGGCTGGATTGCCATTGCGCTGGTGGTGTTTGGATCCTGGCGGCCCGGCAAGGCCTTGATCGGGGCGATCCTGTTTGCGGCCTTTGACGCCTATCAGGTGCGGCTGCAGCAGATTACCGGCGGCGTGATCCCCTACCAGATCTTCCTGATGATGCCGTTCGTGCTGTCGATTGTGGCACTGGTTGTCGTCGCCCGTCGTGCGACCTATCCCAAGGCGCTGATGATCCCCTATCAGAAAGGCGAGAGATGAGTTTTGACACCTTGCTCAAGGGCGGCGTGCTGCCCGACGGAACCGCTGCAGACATTGCCATTGCCGACGGGCGGATTGCGGCCATTGCTCCGGGTATCGAAGCGGAGGCCGGGGAGACGATTGATGTGTCCGGTCACCTGGTCTCGCCGCCGTTCGTCGATCCGCATTTTCACATGGACGCAACGTTGTCTTACGGGCAGCCGCGCATCAACGCATCCGGGACGCTTCTTGAAGGAATTGGCCTGTGGGGCGAACTCAAGCCGCTTCTGACCCATGAGGCGGTCAAGGAACGGGCGCTTGCCTATTGCGACTGGGCGGCGTCGATGGGGCTGCTCGCCATCCGCACCCATGTCGATGTCTGCGATGACCGGCTGTTGGCCGTCGAGGCGCTGCTCGAGGTGAAAAGCGAGATCTCGCACTATATCGATCTGCAACTTGTGGCGTTTCCGCAGGACGGGCTTTACCGCTCGCCGACAGCCCGGGCGAATACGCTTCGGGCGCTCGATCTCGGTGTCGATGTGGTCGGCGGAATTCCGCATTTCGAGCGAACCATGGCGGATGGCCGTGCTTCGGTCACGGAGCTTTGCGAGGTTGCGGCCGAGCGCGGACTGATGGTCGACATGCATTGCGACGAAACCGATGATCCGCTGTCGCGGCATATCGAGCAACTGGCTTACGAGACCCAGCGGCTCGGGCTGCAGGGCCGGGTGGCAGGATCGCATCTGACATCGATGCACTCGATGGACAATTATTATGTCTCCAAGCTGTTGCCGCTCATTGCCGAAGCGGAAGTGGCGGCCATTCCCAACCCGCTGATCAACATTACGCTTCAGGGCCGGCATGACACCTATCCGAAGCGGCGGGGGATGACACGGGTGCCGGAAATGCTCAAGCATGGCATCCGGGTTGGTTTCGGGCAGGACTGCGTGCTTGACCCCTGGTACTCGCTGGGCACGGCCGACATGCTCGATGTCGCCTTCATGGGTTTGCACGTTGCACAGATGACCAGCCCGGATGACATGCGCCGGTGTTACGAGATGGTGACCACCGAAAGTGCGGCGATCATGGGGCTTGATGACTATGGCCTTGACGTCGGCAAGCGCGCCGACCTGGTCGTGCTTGATGCGGGAAACCCGATCGAGGCGATTAGGTTGCGGGCAACGCGGTTGATGGTGATGGCGCGAGGAAAGGTTATCGCCCGGCGTGAGCGCTCGCCGATGCGGCTCGAAATTCCAGGCAGGCAAGCCGATATCGATCGCCGGTTCAGGGTGCCGGAACCGCGCTGAACCGAACTGACGCACCTCTTAATAAACACGGTTAATACTTACGTAAGGGCGTTTGGATACATTGCGTGGAGTTGTTCTGCGTCAAGGGTATTCAGTTATGGCCGCTGCCAAGCGTCAATTGTTCAAACTGTTCCGTGTCTCCCGCAAGCTGGCATTGCTGTCAGGCGGATTTCTGTTCGTACTGGGAGCTTCGGGAACCGCCGCACTGGTTTTTGCGCCGGCGAACATGATCCCGGGGTTTCAGGAAGAGACCCGGGGTCACTGCAAAACGGTCTACCAGTCCGAATTCAGGCGCGGCAAGGAAAAGCGCCTGATCGCGGTGATTTCAGGCAATGATCTCGACCCCAAGGACCGGGTGAAAACGGGTTTGCGGGTTGCCCGCCACCTGTCCGAAACCATCAATCCTGATCTTGTTATCGTCCAGGTCGCCGACCATCGCGGCCCGGCAACGCGGGCGGAGCTGCGCGGTTCGGCGATCGGCGCCGAAATTGTCTACGCCCCGGTGCCGACCCGATCTCTTGCGGTGTCGCAGCCGTGGGAAGTGCGTTACGTGAACACCGTTCCGACCAGCGCCGGATACTATTTCGGCAAGCGTGTGGACATGCCGCAGGCTGATATTGAAGCCCTCGCTCACGAAATCGAGCTGATTGAAGGCTGCGATGGTGATCTGGTCGACGAAGACGCCAAGACCGTTGCCGCAGGCGGGCATGGCGAGCCGGCTAAACCTGCCGGCCATTGATCCCCGCCTGACGGACTTCTTCGTGCTATTCGGCGCGGTTCTTGCGCGCCGGGAACAGGATCACGTCACGGATTGACGGTGCGTTGGTCAGGAGCATGATCAGGCGGTCGACGCCGATGCCGAGGCCACCTGCGGGCGGCATGCCCTGATCGATGGCATCAAGAAACTCGTCATCAAGCTGCTTCTCGATTTCGCCGCGTGCATGGGCCTGCTCCAGCTGCTCGACCATGCGCTTGCGCTGTTCTTCCGGATCGTTGAGCTCGGAGAAGGCATTGCCCAGTTCCCAGGCGTTGCAATAGGTCTCGAAACGCTCGACCAGACGCGGCTCACCTGGAACTTCCTTGGCGAAGGGCGAAATGTCCTTGGGAAAATGGGTGACATGGGTCGGCTGGATGAGCGTGGATTCAACCTTTTCCTCGAAGATGAAGGCGAGGCATTCACCCCAGGTCCAGTCATCTTCGATTTCAAAACCGGCCGCCTTGGAGGCCGCGCGGGCGGCTTCGTCGGTATCGATGGCACGGAAATCAATGCCGGTCGCCTGCTTGACCGCGTCGGGCATCGGCAGCCGGCGGAAGGGGCCCTTGAAGGAAAGCTCCTTGTCACCGTAGGCAATCTCGGTGGTGCCGTGGATGGAAATGGCCAGCTTTTCAAACAGCCGTTCGACGAGGCCCATGATGTCCTCGTAATCGGCATAGGCCCAATAGCATTCGAGCATGGTGAATTCGGGATTGTGCCGGGTGGACACACCTTCATTGCGGAAGTTGCGGTTGACCTCGAACACCTTGTCGGTCAGTCCCGAGACCAGCGCCCGCTTGAGATAGAGCTCAGGCGCGATCCGGAGATACATGTCGAGCTTGAGTGTGTTGTGGTGGGTCTTGAATGGCTCTGCCGTTGCGCCGCCATAGACCGAATGCAGCATCGGCGTCTCGATCTCCATGAAGCCCTCGTCCTCCATGAAGCGGCGGATGCCGGAGACGATCTTCGAGCGTTGCTGGAAGCGGAGCTTGGAATCCTCATTGCTGAGAATGTCGAGATGGCGCTTGCGGTACCGCAATTCGACGTCGGAAACGCCGTGCCATTTTTCCGGCATCGGCAGAAGCGCCTTGGTCAGCATGGTGATCTCGTGGGCGTTGACCGTCAGCTCGCCGCGCTTGGTGCGCCGCACTTCACCGGTCACGCCGATGATGTCGCCCATATCGATGAGCGGCAGAAGCGCGCGCGCCTCTTCCGGCGTGGTGTCCTTGTGGCTGAAGATCTGAACCTTACCGGAGGCATCATGCAGGTCCATGAACATGCCCGAATTGCGTGACGAATAGACCCGTCCGGCAACGGTGATGATGTCTCCGGTCAGCGTGTCGGGTTCGATGTCCGCGTATTTTTCCGCAAGCTCCTGGTTGGTCATGGTGCGGTGAAAATGTGCGGGATAAACCTCGCCAACCGTCTCGCGAAGCTTGGCGAGCTTTTGCGCGCGCACTTCTGTGACGTCGGACGAAAGGCCGGGCTCAGGTGTCTTGTCGTTCATTGTTCTACCCGTTGCTTGCTTTGGCTGCTTCGACACCGGCCTTGACCGCTGTTTCGGCCTGCTTGAGGCGCTGGCGCACGACCGAGCGGCCGAGAATGGACATGGAATCGAAAAGCGGCAAGGACCGCGAGGATCCGGAAACCGCAATAAAGAGCGGCGCCAGCAGGTTTCTGAGCTTGATGTCGCTGCGCTCGGAAATGGCCCTGAGTTCCGCTTCGATGGTTTCCGCATTCCACTCGATGATCTTTTCGAGATCGGGCTGAACCGTCTGCAGGATGGTCAGCACGTCTTCAAGCGGGACCTTCTTGATCTTGGAAAAGTCGGATGCGGTCAGGCCGAGATCACCCTTGAGCAGGAAGCCGGCCAGATCCGGCAGGTCCGACAGTTTGGTGATCCGCGACTGCGCCAGTTTCATGCCTTCGCGGAAACGGCCGTTCTCCTGGGCCCAAGCGACAACGCGGGAAACGAATTCCTCTTCGGAAACATTTTCGCGCAACCAGCGGCCATTGAGCCAGTCGAGTTTCTGCAGGTCGAAGATCGCACCGGCCTTGGAGAGGTTTTCCGGATCGAAATTGGCGATCAGCTGATCCATCGTCAGCAGTTCCTCGCCCTCGGAGATCTGGATGAAGAACAGGCCGAGGAAGTTCATCAGCGCTTCAGGCAGGAAGCCCAGTGCTTCGTAGTAGGAAATCGAGGTCGGGTTCTTGCGCTTGGACAGTTTCGACTTGTCGGCATTGCGCATCAGCGACAGGTGCATGAACACCGGTGGCTCGAGGCCGAGATACTGGTAGATCAGGATGTGCTTGGGGACCGAGGACAGCCATTCCTCGCCGCGGGCGACATGGGTGATCTTCATCAGATGGTCATCGACCACATTGGCCATGTGATAGGTCGGCATGCCGTCGGCCTTGAGCAGGACCTGCATGTCGACAGCTTCCCAGGGAATTTCGACCTCGCCATAGACGCCGTCGACAAACTTGCAGGAACCCTCGGCCGGGATCTTCATCCGGACCACCGACGGTTCACCAGCGTTCATCCGTTCGGTGACTTCCTCGGCTGTGAGGTTGAGGCAGCGGCCGTCATATTTTGGCGGCTTGCCGGCCGCGCGCTGGGCGGCGCGCATCTCGTCGAGCCGCTCGGGCGTGCAGAAGCAGCGGAAGCCGTGACCGTTTTCAACGATCTTGTCGACGTAGGGACGGTAGATGTCCTTGCGCTCGCTCTGCCGATAGGGGCCGTAAGGGCCGCCGATATCGGGGCCTTCAGACCATGAGAGGCCGCACCATTTCAGTGCGTCGAGAACCTTCTGTTCAAACTCCGGTGTCGAGCGGGCGGCATCGGTGTCTTCGATGCGCAGGATGAACTCGCCACCGTTTTTCTTTGCAAACAGATAATTGAACAGCGCGATATAGGCGGTTCCGACATGCGGTTCGCCGGTCGGAGACGGTGCGATGCGCACCCGCGTTGCAGTGTTGGCCATTTTGTGTTCGCCCGCTTTCAGGTCCGGTTGATTAGTGCGCGCGGCGGCTTTTGCCGGCTGCGATCGCTGTCCGGTAACGCTACAGCCAGGCAAGGCGCGGCGGAGACCGGCAGGCGCTGCCTTAGGCCATATTGTGCCGGTTGCGTCAAGTATGAGGGCTGCGGGTTGGCCCGCAACGGCACGATTGACGCGCAACGGGAGGGTTTCGGAGCTTCATGCAATTTTGATTTACGTACCTCAAGAATTGCTCTAGAAGACCGGACAGGAGGCGAGGATGCGACCAACCGTGCATGACATTGCGGCTGAAGCCGGGGTCAGTCTGGCGACCGTCGACCGGGTGCTCAATGCCCGGCCAGGGGTGCGGCAGAAGACTGTCGACAAGGTCGAGGCCGCGGTCCATCGGCTCGGCTACGTGCGCGACGTGTCGGCTGCCAACCTGGCGAAACGACGGGTCTATCCGCTGGTGTTCATTGTGCCAGGAGGACCAAACAGCTTCATGCGCGGGCTTGAAGCGGAGATCCGCGCCGCCATGCAGCGTTCGCCTGTCGAACGTACATCCATCCGGATCGAAACTGTCCCCCCATTCGATGCGAAAGCCATCGTCCGGGTTCTCGATTCCCTCGATCCGGCGGAAGTGACAGGCGTTGCCCTTGTTGCGACCGATACGCCGGAAGTGGCGGCCGCGGTGGACCGGCTTGTGGGCAAGGGCGTCCACGTCGCGACGCTGGTCTCCGATCTGCCGGGTTCGCAACGGCTTCATTTTTGCGGCATCGACAATCTGGCAGCGGGGCGGACAGCCGCCGGCCTGATCGGGCGGTTCTGCGGAGGCCGCGCCGGAAAGGTGCTGGTCGTGGCCGGATCGATGAAATTGTCGGACCACATGGACCGGGCGTCAGGCTTTGCCGAAGTGCTGAACGCGGAATTTCCGGGTCTTGAAATTGTCGGGCCGGTGGAAACCAATGATGAGGCGGACAGGGTCAGCGAGGCTGTCACCACGGCGTTGAAGGCCGACAATGGCATCATTGCCATCTACAGTCTCGGGGCGGGAACGCGCGGGCTGATCGAGGCGCTGTCTGGTCAAGAGCAGCGAAAGCTCGCAGTCGTCGCCCATGAAGTGACGGAGCATTCCCGGCAGGCTTTGACCGATGGTCTTTTCGATGCCGTCATCAACCAGGATTGCGGCCATGAGGTGCGCAGCGCGATCCGGGTGCTGAAAGCGCGGGCCGACGGGCTTGTGCCGTTGAGCGCCCAGGAACGCATTCGCATCGACATCTTTCTCAAGGACAATCTTCCGTGAGCTCCTGTCCTGACCCACTCCTGCAAATTCCTGAAAGGATCTGCCGCCATGTATCTCGGACTTGATCTCGGAACGTCATCGCTGAAGGCGCTGCTGATAGATGACAATCAGCGCATTCTTGGCTCTGCCAGTGCGCCCCTGACCGTGGAACGGCCGCATCACGGATGGTCGGAACAAAATCCCGACAGCTGGATCACGGCAACGCGGACGGCGCTGGCGGAACTTGGCAAAACCCATGCATCGGAACTGGCCGGTGTCAGGGGCATCGGTCTGTCCGGTCACATGCATGGCGCAACGACGATCGACAGGGATGGCAAGGTGATCCGGCCCTGCATCCTGTGGAACGACACGCGCAGCCACCTCGAGGCCGCAGAGCTCGATGCGGATCCGAAGTTCCGGCAATTGACCGGGAACATCGTGTTCCCCGGCTTCACCGCGCCGAAACTGAAATGGATGGCAGCCAATGAGCCGGAAGCCTTTGCCCGTGTGGCCAAGGTGCTGTTGCCGAAGGACTACCTGAGGCTCTGGCTGACCGGCGAGGCGATCTCGGAAATGTCGGATTCGGCGGGAACGTCCTGGCTCGATGTCGGCAAGCGCGCCTGGGACGACACTCTGCTGGCAGCTACCGGTCTTGACCGCAGCCATATGCCTGCGCTGGTCGAGGGCACCGAGCGTGCCGGTGCGCTGCGCACTGAAGTGGCCAAGGACCTGGGCTTGCCCGCAGGCATTCCGGTTGCGGGTGGCGCGGGTGACAATGCCGCATCGGCCTGCGGCATGGGAACCGTGGGGGACAACCATGCCTTCGCCTCGCTCGGGACCTCGGGCGTGCTGTTTGCCGCCAACAACCGCTATCTGCCCAATCCCGACAGCGCGGTGCATGCGTTCTGTCATGCACTGCCGGGAACCTGGCACCAGATGGGCGTGATCCTGTCGGCAACGGATTCTCTCAACTGGCTGGCTGGCATCACATCGACGAAACCCTCAACGCTGACATCAGAGCTTGGCGAGGTGTTGCTGGCACCGGGTTCGGTGATGTTCCTGCCCTATCTTTCCGGCGAGCGGACGCCGCACAATGATGCCGCCATCCGCGGCAGCTTCACCGGTCTCGAACATGAATCCGGTCGCGCCGCCCTGACCCGCGCGGTTCTCGAAGGCGTCTGCTTTGCCTTCCGTGACAGCCTGGGCGCGCTGGCGCAGGCCGGCACATCGCTGTCGCGGGTCACGGCGATCGGCGGCGGCTCGAAGTCGGATTACTGGCTGCAAGCGCTCGCCACCGTGCTGAACCTGCCCGTCGACATACCCGAAGGCGGCGATTTCGGCGCAGCCTTCGGAGCCGCCCGGCTTGGTCTGATCGCAGCGGAAAACGCCGATCCCTTCTCGGTGTGCACTCAGCCGGCCACGGAAAGAACCATTCACCCCAATCGCGATCTCACAGCTGCCTTCGACGAGGCATACCTGAAGTATCGCGCTCTCTATCCCGCAATCAAAGGAGCCACGTCATGAGCACAGGATTTTTCGGAGACGTCACCAAGATCAGGTACGAGGGGCCGGAGAGCACCAATCCGCTGGCCTTTCGCCATTACAATGCCGACGAGATGCTCATGGGCAAGCGGATGGAAGACCATCTGCGGTTTGCTGTCGCCTACTGGCACTCCTTTGCCTGGGAGGGTGGCGATCCGTTTGGTGGCCGCACCTTCGAGCGTCCCTGGTTTCCGGCAGACTCGATGGAGCTGGCCAAGCTGAAGGCTGATGTTGCCTTCGAGATGTTTTCCGCGCTCGGCAGCCCGTTCTACTGTTTCCATGATGCCGACGTGCGTCCGGAAGGCGCGAATTTCGCCGAGAATACCAAGAACCTTGAAGAGATCGTCGACTATTTTGCCGGCAAGCAGGAAGCGACCGGCGTCAAGCTGTTGTGGGGCACGGCCAACCTGTTCTCCAACCGCCGTTACATGTCGGGGGCAGCGACCAATCCTGATCCTGACGTGTTCGCCTTTGCCGCAGCGACGGTGAAGACCTGCATGGACGCCACGCACAAGCTTGGCGGCGCAAACTACGTGCTGTGGGGCGGGCGTGAAGGCTACGAGACCCTGCTCAACACCGACCTGAAGCGCGAGGACGACCAGCTCGGCCGGTTCCTCAACCTGGTGGTCGAGTACAAGCACAAGATCGGCTTCAAGGGCACGATCCTGATCGAGCCGAAGCCGCAGGAGCCGACCAAACATCAGTATGATTACGACGTTGCCACCGTCTACGGCTTCCTGAAGCGGCATGGGCTCGAAAACGAGGTCAAGGTCAATATCGAGCAGGGGCACGCGATTCTAGCCGGCCATTCCTTCGAGCACGAGCTGGAACTGGCGCAGGCGCTGGGTATCTTCGGATCGATCGACATGAACCGCAATGACTATCAGTCGGGCTGGGACACCGACCAGTTCCCCAACAATGTGCCGGAGATGGCGCTGGCCTATTACGCCATCCTGAAGGGCGGCGGGTTCTCCACCGGCGGCACCAATTTCGACGCCAAGCTGCGCCGCCAGTCGCTCGATCCGGAAGACCTGCTCTACGCCCATATCGGTGGCATGGATACCTGTGCCCGGGCCTTGAAGGCGGCGGCGAAAATGGTCGAGGACGGCGTGCTGACCAGTTTTGTCGATGAGCGTTACAAGGGCTGGTCGAAACCGGAAGCCAAAAAAATGCTCGACGGCGGCTTCTCGCTGGCAGAGATTGAGGAATGGGTGCGCAAGGCCGACATCAACCCCGAGCCCAAGTCCGGGCGGCAGGAATATCTGGAAAATGTCGTCAACCGCTATGTGTGAGAGATAATTGATCCAGGCGGCGGCTCATTGCGATGGGCCGCCGTTTTGTTGTGCCCTGTTTTGTTTGCGTACCGGCGTTGTGTCGCGTAAATCAGGCATCCAGTCTGATTGATCATCCCGGAAGGAAGCCTCGCCATGCAATTTGCCCGCCTGAACGGTGTTGTCATCCATCACCAGGTGATCGGTGCGGCCCCGGACAAGCCCACGATCGTCTTTGCCAATTCGCTGGGGACGGATTACCGCATCTGGCGTGACGTGATCGTGCGTATGGTCGGAGACTACAGCATCATCGCCTACGACAAGCGTGGCCATGGCCTGTCGGAATCGGGTGATGCCGAGATCACCATGGATGATCATATCGATGACCTGATTGCACTGATCGAGCATTTCGAGGCCAAGAACGTCATCCTGTGCGGGCTTTCGGTTGGCGGCATGATCGCGCAGGGGCTGGCGGCAAAGAGGCCGGACCTGGTGCGGGCGCTTGTCCTGTGTGACACCGGCCACAAGATCGGGACGCCGGATATGTGGAATGCGCGCATTTCCGCGATCAGGGAACAGGGCATCGCCGCGATTTCGGATGCGATCCTGGAGCGGTGGTTTACCAAGGACTATCGCAGTGCCGACAATGCCGAATTTACCGGCTACCGGATGATGCTCGAACGTACACCGGTTGAAGGCTATGTGGGCACCTGCGCGGCAATCCGCGACAGCGATTTCACCAAATCGAGTTCCGAACTGGTGCTGCCGGTCATCTGCGTGGTCGGATCCGAGGACGGCTCGACCCCGCCTTCGCTGGTCGGCGAAATGGCGCGGCTGATACCGGGTGCGATGTACCAGGAAATCCCCGGCAGTGCGCATCTGCCCTGCATCGAGAAGCCGGTGGAACTCAGCGAAATCATCAAGGCATTCACCGAGCGGCTTTCGACAAACTGAAGCCTGCCTGCTGAAGGCCAACATCGAGACGGGACCGATATGACATCCGACACCTCGCCCCAGAAACTGGCCCGCCGCTTTCCCGACAGCTTCCTTTTCGGGGTGGCGACCGCGTCCTACCAGATAGAGGGAGCTGCGACCGCAGATGGCCGCAAGCCGTCGATCTGGGACGCGTTCTCGCACATGCCCGGAAGGGTCAAGGGCGGGGACACCGGTGACGAGGCCTGTGACCATTACAATAGGCTGGAGGCGGATCTCGATCTGATGGCCGGACTGGGCGCGGAAGCCTACCGGTTTTCAATCGCCTGGCCGCGGATCCTTCCCGATGGCACCGGCGCGATCAATGAAAAGGGATTCGATTTTTACGACCGCCTGCTGGACGGTCTGAAAGCGCGCGGCATCAAGGCGTTCGCGACGCTCTATCACTGGGACCTGCCGCTGGCACTGATGGGGCGTGGCGGCTGGACGGACCGTGCAACCGCGGATGCCTTTGCCAATTACGCCGGAATCGTCACCAGGCGGCTCGGGGACCGGCTCGATACGGTGGTCAGCTTCAACGAGCCCTGGTGCTCGGTCTACCTCGGCCACCTGATGGGCGTTCACGCGCCGGGCGAGCGGTCGATGCCAGCGGCGATGGCGGCGCTGCATGTCACCAATCTGGCGCACGGCCTCGGTGTACAGGCGATCCGGGCCGAACGTCCAGAACTCCCGGTCGGCATTGTGCTCAATGCGATGAGCGTGATGGCCGCGACTGACAGCGATGCGGACAGCAAGGCAGCAGAACGGGCGAACGACTTCCACAACGGGGTGTTCTTCGGACCGCTGTTCAAGGGGGCCTATCCGCACTCCGTACTCGAAGGATGTCCGGATCTGGTGGGGCACATCAAGGCCGGCGATCTCGAGACGATCAAGCAACCGCTCGATTTCTGGGGTCTGAACTACTACACGCCGATGCGGGTGCGCGACGACGCCTCATCGGAGTTTCCCAAGGTCGCCACGGCACCGGCGGTCAAGCCGGAGAAGACCGACATCGGCTGGGAGATCGAGCCTCTAGGGCTGTCCCATGTCGTCAAGGATCTGTATGGCCGCTACACGCTGCCGGAGTTATACATCACCGAGAACGGTGCTGCGGACAACACGGAAGCGGAAAACGGCGCTGTCAGCGACACGATGCGGCTGGATTACATTGCAGCCCACCTCTCGGTCGCGGCCGACCTTGTTGCCGAAAACTATCCGCTGAAGGGCTATTTCGCCTGGAGCCTGATGGACAATTTCGAATGGGCCGAAGGCTATTCGCAGCGGTTCGGCATCGTGCATGTCGATTATCAAACCCAGACACGCACGATCAAGCAATCGGGCTACTGGTACCAGTCGCTGATTGCCGCGCACAAAGCGGGCAAAACCTGATCAGCGCACCACGAAGCCGTGGGCGAAAGGGTCTTCCTCGTCATCGATGGTGATCGTGTTGAGACCCGTTTCGACGGCCCAGCCGGCGATTGACGGTATAATCGCCGGTTTGCCCGCGACTTCGGCTGCCGCCTCGACGCGGCCGTGAAACAGCGAGCCGATGATGCTTTCATGGACGAAATCATCTCCGGGCTTGAGTTTGCCTTTCGCCGCCCACTGCGCCATGCGCGCCGACGTGCCGGTGCCGCAGGGCGAACGGTCGATGGCCTTGTCGCCATAAAAAACCGCGTTCCGGGCATGGGCTTCGGGTCTGGTGGGGGCTCCGGTCCAGAGGATGTGGCTCAAGCCACGGATGTCGGGTTTTTCCGGGTGGACGAATTCATGTTGGCTGTTGAGGCGTTCCCGCAAGGCCGGGCTCATGCGGACGAGATCGGCAGCTGAGAAGTTCGCCATGTCTGCAAAGTTCTCCTGGGTATCGACAATGGCGTAGAAATTGCCGCCATAGGCGACATCGACGGTGATTTCGCCCAATCCCTCGCACTGGGTCCTGATGCCGGCTGAATGCAGGAAGGCCGGCACATTTGTCAGCCTGACTTCGGTGACCTTGCGGCCGGCCTGCTGATAGCGGGCGACGATGCGGCCAGCGGGGGTGTCGATGGCCAGAACACCCGGCTCACGCGGGCTGACCAGCCCGTTTTCGATTGCCATGGTAACCGTGCCGATGGTGCCGTGTCCGCACATCGGCAGGCAGCCCGAGGTTTCGATGAACAGGAAAGCAATGTCGCAATCATCGCGCGTTGGCGGATAGAGAA
This sequence comes from Hoeflea sp. AS16, assembly GCF_038900095.1. NCBI lineage: Bacteria > Pseudomonadati > Pseudomonadota > Alphaproteobacteria > Hyphomicrobiales > Rhizobiaceae > Hoeflea > Hoeflea sp. AS16. The sequence goes on from NZ_JBBMQQ010000002.1 coordinate 606,574, forward strand.
TGGTGCCCGACATCATGTCATGGCCGCGTGGCTCGAACATCAGCCCGGTGCGGATCCAGTCATACTCGGCAAGGAAATGGGCGCGGCGTTCGAGCATGGTCGCGCCATCAAGCTGCGGACCGCCGCCGGTGACGACACGCACCGGATTGCCGCAGGTGTGGCCGTCGATACAGAAGAAACGATTGCGCGCCATGGCTAACTCATCGGTAGAGGGGGTCAGAAACGGTCGGGCCGGCAGGCCGAAATGTCAATACTCGGAGTCCGGTGGGACAGAAGATCCGCGACGAGACGTCCCATCGCTGCCGACTGGGTCAATCCAAGGTGGCCGTTGCCGAAGGCCAGCAAAATGGAGGGATCTTCGGGGAGGGTGCCGATCACCGGCAGACTGTCCGGAATCGACGGCCTGAACCCCATCCATTCAGTACCGCCGCCGGTTTTCAGTCCGGGGAGAAAGGTTGCAGCCTTTTCGAGCATGGATTTCGAGCGGGCGTAATTGGGCGGCAAATCGAGCCCGCCGAGTTCGACCGCGCCGCCAACCCGCAGACCGGTTTCCAATGGCGTGATGACAAAACCATGATTGCCGAAGATCAGTTGCCGCTTGAGATCGAATGCATCCCGGGGAAGCGTGGTGTTGTAACCGCGCTCGGTATCAAGCGGGATGCGGAGCCGGGTGACCGGGTTGATCAGGCGTGTCGACCAGGCCCCGGCGCAGATAACGATGCGGTCGGCCTCGTGCGTGGTACTGTCGGCAAGCCTGATCAAGGGGCCTTTTTCGGAGTGCTCCAGCCCGGCAACCTCTGCCTTTTCGAAGACGGCACCGTTGCGTTCGGCATGGGCCCACAGCGCCTGGGCAAAGGCCTGTGGTTCGGAGACGGTTTTCCAGCCGGGGACGAAAGTGCCGGCGACAAAACGCGATGACAGGCCGGGCTGAAGCTCGGCCAGGCGGCTGCCGCGGACATGCTCGAAGGCGATGCCTGCCTGTTCGCGCTGCCGCCATCCGCTGGCCGCGGCGTCGAACTCGGCTTCGCTTTCGTAAAGCTCCAGTGATCCGTCATGGCGGACCATCCCGGCAATGCCGGCCCGGTCGACCAGCGCCATCATCTCGGATTCAGCCAGCCGCATCAACGCTGTCTGGGTTGCGATGGAAGCCTGGTAGCGAGCCGGCAGGCTGGCTTTCCAGAACTGCCACAACCAGGGTGCCAGCCGTGGCAGGTAGGATGGACGGATCGTCAGCGGGCCGAGCGGATCTAGCAGCCATTTCGGCGCCTTGCGCAGGATCTTGGGCGAGGCCAGCGGCATGATGTCGGAGAATGCAAGTGCCGCAGCATTGCCCTTGCTGGTTTCCTGCGCCAGGCCGGACCGGTCGATTACCGTGACCTTGTGCCCGGCTTCTGCCAGCTGTGCTGCGGTGGCTATGCCGACCACGCCAGCGCCAACGATGATGATCCGGTTGGTGCTCATGCGTCTTCGGTGCCGGCGTTGGCGGCTGCGCGGTCAGCCAGCATCTGCCGGTGACGCATGCGGAAGCGTTCGCGGTCTTCCTCGCTGCGGCTGTGATAGCAGTGCGGACAGGAAGCGCCTTCCTCATAAAGCGGTGATGCCTGTTCTTCGGGCGTTACCGGATTGCGGCAGGCGCGGCAGAGAATTTCATCGCTTTCGCGAAGGCCGTGGGTGACCGCGACGCGTTCGTCAAACACGAAACAGGAGCCTTGCCACAGGCTTTCTTCCTCCGGCACATTCTCCAGGTACTTCAGAATTCCGCCCTTGAGATGGTAGACGTTTTCATAGCCTCTGGCGCGCATGAAGGCGGTCGCCTTTTCGCAGCGGATGCCTCCGGTGCAAAACATGGCGATGGGCTTGCTCTTGTCTTCGATTCCGGCATTTTCCACCCATTCGGGGAACTCCCGGAAAGTGCTGGTCTCGGGGTTGACCGCACCCTTGAAGGTTCCAATGCCGACCTCATAGTCATTGCGGGTGTCGATCACGATGGTATCGGGGTCCGAAATAAGCTTGTTCCAGTCTTCCGGATCGACATAGGCACCGACGCCTTCCAAGGGATCGATGTCGGGCACGCCCATCGTGACGATCTCCTTCTTCAGGCGGACCTTCATGCGCCTGAACGGCATCCTGTGGGCACTGCTTTCCTTGTGCTCCAGCGCCTCGAGACCTGGAATTGCCCGAAGATGCGCGAGCACCGCATCGATGGCGGAGCGGGAACCGGCAATGGTGCCGTTGACGCCTTCGCGGGCCAGCAGCAAAGTGCCCCTGACGCCCTGTTGCACACACAGATCGGCCAAGGGCGGCTGCAGCGCCTCATGGTCGGCGAGGCGTGCGAAATGGTAGAGCGCGGCGACAACAACCGGCTGGTTCGGAACAGGTGTTTTTGCAGGTGTCTTCATGTCAGCGGGAATAGCGCGTTCGTGCAATTCAGGCAATCGGTCTGTGGCGTCCACATGACCTTGCAGCATGGACAAGCTTTGGCCGAAAGGCTATTCCGGGGCTCCAGTTGATGACGCGAAAGGACAAGCGCCATGGGTGACAAAACCCAAGCCCTCATTTCCATTCTGAAATTGCAGCCTGTCGTGCCCGTGCTCGTCATCAAGGATCTCGCCCATGCGGTGCCGCTGGCGCGTGCCCTGGTCGCGGGTGGCCTGAAAGCCATCGAGATCACCATGAGAACGCCGGTGGCGCTGCAGGCCATTCGTGCCGTGGCTGACGAGGTTGAAGGCGCTGTTCCGGGCGCAGGTACGGTGCTCAATGCGAAGCAGTACCACCAGGCGGTCGAGGCCGGGTCGCAGTTCATCGTTTCGCCCGGCACGACGCTTGAACTGCTGGATGTCGCCCGCAAGTCGCCGGTGCCATTGTTGCCGGGTGCAGCAACCCCCAGCGAGGTGATGGCGCTGAAGGAAGAGGGCTACCAGGTTCTCAAGTTCTTCCCGGCAGAACAGGCCGGCGGGGCGGCCTACCTCAAGTCGCTTTCATCGCCGCTGGCCGGAATGCTGTTCTGCCCGACCGGCGGGATCACGCCGGACAATGCGCGCGATTATCTCTCGCTGCCCAACGTGGTTTGCGTCGGTGGTTCCTGGGTTGCGCCTACGGCGCTGGTTGAAGCCGGTGACTGGGACGGCATCACCCGGCTGGCGATGGAAGCATCGCGGCTTGCGGCCTAGGGCTGGATCTCCCAAACTTGCGATCGAGCTACGGGATCACCGGTCATGACTTATGGCCGGTGTGAAACGGCGTTTGCCGTGAGAACGGTTTGAAACCGGGAACCTGAATTCCTATCTGAATCTGGAAGTGACCGGACGGCACTGCCACACTGAGGAAGACAAGGACCCACTACCATGTTCGATCCCAAAGCCCTGCTTGACCAGTTTCTCGGTTCCACCATTCCCGGAACCCAGGGCACAGTGCGTGACAAGGCCGGCCAGGCGACGAAGCTTGCCAAGGACAATCCGCTTGCGGCAGGCGCAATCGTTGCCGTTCTTCTGGGGACCGGAGCAGGCCGGGCCATCGGCGGATCGGCCCTGAAACTTGGCGGCATGGCGGCCATAGCCAGCCTTGGCTATCAGGCATGGAAAAACTATCAGGCAGGCAAGGCTCCGGGTGCAGGCGAAACAGGCGGGCAGCCCGAAGTGCTGGCGCCGCCATCGGACTCGGATTTTTCGGCCGAGCCGGCGCGCGTTGACAGTGATTTTGCGCTTTCGCTGATCAGGGTGATGATCGCCGCTGCCCGTGCGGATGGTCATGTGGATGATGCCGAGCGTGCCCGCATTCACGACAAGCTGGCGCTGTCGGGACTGGGTGAGGACGCCATCGCCTTCCTTGATGAGGAATTGTCCAAGCCTGTCGATATGGACGGGATCGTCGCGGCTGCCGTTAGCGAAGCGCAGAAAATCGAGATGTTTACCGCTGCGCGGCTCGCCATCGAGCCGGACAATCGCGCGGAACGCGGCTTCCTTGATCTGCTGGCCGGTCGTCTCGGGCTTGCAGATCCTCTGGTTGACCACATCGAGGCAACAGTTGCGGCTGCAAAGGTCTGAACCTAAAGTCCGGCGATGCAATCACGCGTCGCCATCGAGAAACAATTCCGCCTGACCAGAATCGGTCTTTTTGTCGTCTGGGCGATCCTGTCGGCGACGGGTGTGGCGTGGCTGGTCAGCTCGGCCAAGGAACGGGCGCTTTCCGACGTCATGCAGAAGGCTGGCGAAACGCTGTCGGTGCAAACCGAGATTCTCTCAGGCGTGCTCGACAAGTACCGCTTGCTGCCACCGCTGCTGTCACGCCAATCGTCGATCCGCGCACTATTCGTGCGGGACGTCGAGGGCAACGCCCAGTCGGTTGACGCGCGCCGGGTGGCGGAGGCGACAAGCAGCATGTCGGCGGCCATGGATGTGGCGTTTTTCTTCCCCGACGGCGAAATGCTGGCCAATGCACGGGGCACGTTTGCCCAGCGCGCCGAAGGCCTGCCGCAATTGATCGCGGTTGCCTTGCAAGGGCGGCTGGGCCGGGCAGCACTGTCAAACAGCCAGGGCGAGCGGACTTACGCATTTTCTTCCGGCGTGCGCCGCGATGGAAAATTCGTCGGCGTTGTCATCGTCTATGTCGATTTCTACCGGGTCGAAGCGGCCTGGGCGCTGTCGGCGCGCCGGATATTCGTGACCGACAAATCCGGCACGGTGTTTCTTGCCAATGATCCCGGCTGGCGGCTCAAATCCCTGTCGGACCTGCGCCAGACCGGAGAGGTTGACCGCTACCTGATCAATGGCCGGCTTGAAGAGCGGCTCGATCTGGTGCGCCGCTTGCCATTGCTCGAGTGGGATCTGCATGTGCTCGCCGATCCTGCCCCGGTTGCCGCGGCACGGCTCAGTGCGGCAACAATTGCAACATTGCTCAGTCTGCTGGTTGGCATGATCGCCCTTGCCGCACTTCGGCGCAACGAGGGTTTGACCATCAAGGCCCGCAGGGACCGGGCGATTGCGCTCAGGCTCGAACGGGTGGTGCGGGACCGGACGCGGGCGCTGTCGATCACCAACGCCTCGCTCAGCAAGGAAGTCGAGGTTCGCCGCGAGGCAGAAGAGCGTTTGCGCAAGACGCAGGACGAACTGGTTCAAACCGCCAAGCTTGCCGCCCTCGGCCAGATGTCGACCGCGCTGAGCCATGAGTACAATCAGCCGCTTGCCGCCATACGGTCGTATGCCGACAACGCATTGCGGTTTCTCGACAGAGGTGCGCTGTCGGAGGTGTCGGGCAACCTGTCGCGCATCAACGGCCTGGTCGAACGAATGGCAGAACTGTCGAGAACGCTGCTGTCATTCTCGCGCAAACCCGGAGCCACCATCGGGCCGGTGCCGCTCGGCACGGTTGTCGACGAAGCGTTGTTGCTGGCACGGCCTCGTGCCCGTGCGGCGGGGGTTGCCTCCATTCGCGTCGGCGACGGGGTGGCGGGAGTTCATGTGCTGGGTGGCCGGATCAGGCTCGGGCAGGTGTTCGTCAACCTTGTCAACAACGCGGTCGATGCCTTGTCGGGACAGGCTGATGCATGGGTGGAAATCGATGCGCGGCGGGAAGGGGACCGCGTTGTGGTCACGGTCATCGACAATGGTCCGGGCGTCGAGCCGGAGCAGTTGCCGAAAGTGTTCGAACCGTTCTTCACCACCAAGGGGGTCGGAGAAGGGATCGGTATCGGGCTCTCCATCGTGGACAACATCATCCGGGATTTCGGTGGTACGATCATGGTGGTCAACAGGCCCGAGGGCGGGGCGTGCTTCACGATCAACCTGCAGGCGGCCGAGTCCGATGCCGGGATTTCCGGTGTTCAGGCGCCGGCAACCGCCGGTGCCGATGCATGATGAAACTGGACAAGAGGGCGGCTTCATGATTTCAGGCGTTGCAAACATGAAGCCGGGAGGGGCCCGATTTTGGAAGACAGTTCCGCGCTGAGGCCGCAGGACAGGGTCGTGCATCTGGTCGATGACGATGCCGATCTGAGGCATGCGCTCAAGCAATCGCTGGAACTTGAGGGCTTGAGTGTGTGCTGTCACACCGGCGCCGAGGCTGTTGCCGATCTGCCGCTGCGCAGCCTGTATGGCGTTGTCGTGTCCGATATCCGGATGCCGGGCATGGATGGATTGACGCTGATGCGCCGCATATTGGGGGTCGATCCGACCCTGCCGGTGGTGCTGATCACCGGGCATGGCGATGTGCAGATGGCGGTGGAGGCAATGCGCGCTGGCGCCTACGATTTCATAGAAAAGCCGTTTGCCGCCAACCGCCTGTTCTCGGTGGTGGAGCGGGCGCTCGAAAAACGCCGGCTTGTGCTGGAAAACCGGTCGCTGCGCAATGCGCTTGACGGCAGTGACGACCTCTCGTCCAGGCTGGTTGGGCGCAATCCTGCAATCCAGCGTTTGCGGGCGCAGATCTCCGCGGTTGCCGACACCGATGCCGATGTGCTGATCACCGGTGAAACCGGAACCGGCAAGGAAGTTGTCGCACGGGCACTTCATGATTTCGGGCCGCGCAGCAAGGGCAATTTCGTTGCTATCAATTGCGCTGCCCTGCCGGCTGAAATTTTCGAGTCCGAATTGTTTGGCCATGAAGCCGGTGCGTTTACCGGGGCGCAGAAACTCAGGATCGGGAAACTAGAGCACGCCAATGGCGGTACGGTGTTCCTGGACGAGATTGAATCGATGCCTATCGACCTGCAGGCCAAGCTGCTGCGCGCGATCGAGGGGCGGTCGATCGAGCGGCTCGGCTCGAACCGGCAAGTGGCGCTCGATGTGCGCTTTGTCGCGGCGACGAAGGCCGATCTGAACAACAACCCGGCCGTCCGGACGGACCTGTATTACCGGCTCAATGTGATCACCCTGGAAATTCCGCCCCTGAGGACACGCAGGGACGACATTCCACTGCTGTTCTTTCATCTGGCGCGCGAAGCCCGGGCCCGCTACCGTCGCGAAATTCCGGAGATCACGCCGCAGATCGAATCCGGACTGCTTGCGCATGACTGGCCGGGCAATGTGCGTGAATTGCGAAACGTCGCCGACCGGTTCGTGCTGGGCATGTGGGCGGGCTTCGGATCGGAGCCAAATGAAGCCCCGGCAATTGGAACCGGCAGTCTTTCGGAACGGATGGATGCCTTTGAAAGCGCGGTCATCAGGGCGGAGATCAGCCGCAATGGCGGCGCGCTGAAGCCGACCTATGAAAATCTCGGTGTTTCCCGCAAGGGACTGTACGAGAAAATGCGGCGGTTGGGCATTTCCTCGGGCAACGGTTCTGATGGGTCGTAAATTACCCATCTGAGACCCTGTGAGGGTTGTCCGGTGCCCCACGGGATGCGCGATCCGGGCGCGTTTTCTACATTCCACATGATTTGTTGGCGGTTTTCCGTCGTTTCCGCGTCTCCGGCCCTTGCGGGCAAAGTTGGCACGGGGTTTGCTCCGGGATACAGTTGAATGCGATGGACGGGAGGACATCGTAAGGAGCATGCCGGGTCAACGGTCGCTCTTTCTGGTATTCTCCGGTCTCCGCTTCGCCAGACAAGTTCCGGGCATAATGCCCCAGTGGAGGATATCTCATGAAAAAGCTTCTTCTCGGCGCCGTTTCCGCCGCCGCTCTCCTTTTCACCGCCAATGCCGCTTCGGCCAATTGCGATGATGGCGAAATGGTCATCAAGTTCAGCCATGTCGTGGCTGCAACCGGTCACCCCAAGGGCGATGCCGCAACCCTGCTGGCCGAACGGGTCAACAAGGAGATGAACGGCAAGGCCTGCATGGAAGTGTTCGCCAACTCGACCCTGTTCGATGACGACAAGGTTCTCGAAGCCCTGCTTCTCGGCGATGTCCAGCTTGCAGCGCCTTCGCTTTCGAAGTTCGAAGCCTACACGCTCAAGTATCGCCTGTTCGACCTGCCGTTCCTGTTCTCGAGCCTCAAGGCTGTTGACACGTTCACCCAGTCGGATGCCGGCAAGGGCCTGCTGACGGTGATGGAAGACGTCGGTTACACCGGCCTGGGGTACTGGTCGTCGGGCCTCAAGCAGTTCTCGGCCAACAAGCCGCTGCTGACACCGTCGGATGCCAACGGCCTGAAATTCCGCGTTCAGACCTCTGATGTCGCGGTGGCGATGATCGAAGCGATGGGCGGCTCGGCCCAGAAGCTGGCGTTCAAGGAAGTCTATGGCGCGCTTCAGACCGGTGTTGTCGACGGGCAGGAAAACTCCTGGTCGAACATCTACACCCAGAAGTTCTTCGAAGTGCAGGATGGCGTGACCGAAACCAACCACCAGCTTCTGGCCTACCTGCTGGTGACATCGACCGAATGGCTCAACAGCCTTGACGCCGATGTGCGCGACCAGTTCGTCAAGATCGCCAACGAAGTGACAATCGAAGCAAATGCGTCGGTTGCCGCAAAGGAAGCTGCCAACCGCCAGAACATTCTGGATGCCGGCGGTACCATCCGCGAGCTGAGCGCCGAGCAGCGCAAGGCGTGGGTTGATACCATGAAGCCGGTCTGGACCAAGTTCGAAGGCGACATCGGCGCCGATCTGATCGAAGCCGCAGTGGCCTCAAACGACGCCAACTGACCAAGCAGGGAGGATCCGGAGGGGAACCTCCGGATCCGCCCGACTGCCAGGTGACGGCATCCGGCGAACCGGGGGGACGCAATGAACACTTACTTGCCTTATCTCATCATGGGTGCGGTGATCGCGCTGTTCTGGATCGCGGAACGGCGTAATCCGGACTCCGTCACCCGGTTTGAAGAAAATGTACTGGCGGTGCTCCTGGCGCTGATCACGATCGTCTCCTTTACTCAGGTGGTTGCCCGATATGGCTTCAACAGCGGCTGGACCGGCGCGCTTGAGCTGACCCGGATCCTGTTTGCCTGGATGATCCTTTTCGGCATGAGCTACGGCCTGAAGCAGGGGATGCATCTCGGGGTTGATGCGCTGCTGCGGCTGTTTCCAAAGCCGCTGTTCAGGTTCTTTGCGATCTTCGGCGCGGCTTGCGCCTTTCTCTATGCGGCCATCCTGATCAACTCGGCCTGGCTCGGGATCTTCGGCGCGGACACCAATGGCGGCGCAATGGTCTACTGGTCGAAAATGTACCAGATCGGCATTGGCCTCGATGATCTGCGGTATCCGGAATGGATGCAGGATGCATTCGGGGTGAAAGAACGCGTGCAGCGCTGGATTGCCTATCTCATTCTCCCCATCGGTCTTGGCCTGTTCGGCTTCCGGGCGCTGCAGGCGATGGTGGCGATATGGCGTGGTGACCGGGAACTGGTCATTGCCGGTCATGAGGCGGAAGACCTCGTTGCCGAAAACCGCAACGTTTTGAAGGACTGACCCGTCATGGAAACCGCAATCCTGTTTGTGCTCGTTCTCGGGCTCCTGTTCGTCGGTGTTCCCGTGGCGGTGTCGCTGGGGCTTTCGTCGATCATCCTGATCGCTTTCTTCTCCACCGATTCAATGTCCTCGGTGGCCATCCAGCTGTTCACGGCTTCGCAAAACTACACATTGCTTGCCATTCCGTTCTTCGTGCTGGCCTCGGCCTTCATGTCGACGGGCGGTGTGGCCAAGCGCATCATCCGCTTTGCCATTGCGACGGTCGGGCATTTCCGCGGCGGGCTGGCCATGGCCAGCGTGCTTGCCTGCATGTTGTTTGCCGCGCTTTCCGGTTCCTCGCCGGCAACCGTGGTCGCGATCGGCACCATTGCCATCGCCGGCATGCGGCAGGTGGGATATTCCAAGGAATTCGCCGCAGGCATCATCGCCAATGCCGGCACGCTCGGCATCCTCATTCCGCCCTCGATCGTGATGGTGGTTTATGCGGCGGCGACGGACGTGTCGGTCGGGCGGATGTTCCTCGCCGGTGTGATCCCGGGGATTGTTGCCGGTCTCATGCTGATGATCGCGATTTACGTGGTGGCGCGGGTCAAGGGACTGCCGGCAGAACCCTGGCGCGGGTTTGGCGAGATCGTCGCCGGCGGCAAGGAAGCCGGCTGGGGCCTGTTCCTGATCATCATCATCATCGGCGGTATCTATGGCGGGGTGTTCACGCCGACAGAAGCTGCTGCCGTGGCCGCGGTCTATTCGTTCTTTATCGCCATCTTCATCTATCGCGACATGGGACCGATGGCTGGAATTACATGGGTCAACGACACGGATTCGCGCCGGGCGCGCGCCGGGTTTTCCGGCGTGGTCTACGCGGTTGCGTTCTATTTCGTCTGGATGATCCTGTCGTTCTTTGCGACCAATGATTCCGACAGCATCACCTTTGTCGGCCGCTCCAATCTCGGGCTTGCCATCTCGTTTGTCATTCTCGTGGCCTACACGGCCTGGCGTGGCGAAAAGGGGATCGCGGGCGTGCCTTCGGCGATCATTGCGGGTTTGCCTGTCTGGGGCCGCAACCTGTCGCTGATGGGGCGCAATTTCGGCAAGGCCTTCTTCAACGAAGACACCCGCAAAGTGATGGTGGACGCATCGAAGACCACCATCATGCTGATGTTCATCATCGTCAACGCGCTGCTGTTTGCGCATGTGCTGACATCGGAACGGATCCCCGATGCGATTACCGAACTGATGCTGGGTTACGGCTTCACTTGGTTCACCTTCCTGATCGCGGTCAACATCCTGCTTTTGATCGGCGGACAGTTCATGGAGCCCTCGGGCCTGCTGCTGATCGTGGCGCCGGTGGTGTTTCCGATCGCGATGGAACTGGGTGTTGATCCTGTGCACCTGGGCATCATCATGGTGGTCAACATGGAAATCGGCATGATCACACCGCCGATCGGGCTGAACCTGTTCGTGACTTCCGGCATCACCGGAATGAGCCTGGTGCAGGTGGTGCGCGCGGCGATGCCGTTCGTGGCGGTGCTGTTCCTGTTCCTGATCCTGGTTACCTATGTTCCGGCACTTTCGACCTGGTTGCCCTACAGCCTGATGGGACCGGAGATCGTCACCAGATAGGCAGTTGGGTGCCTCAACGAGACAAAACCCAAATCCAGACTAACCGGGGCGCGCAAGCGCCCCGCTTTTTTGCCCGGTTTGCAAATTTGGGCGTACTGCGACATCAGTTGGTTCAATCATTGCCTCTGATGACTGGTTTCAGAAAAAGTCATTGATCGTCGCGTTGTCCTTGGCATCGTCCGATGCCATGCTGGCCGCACGATGAGCGATATCAATTTTCCCCTGATCATGACCGCGGCGCTTCTGGCGACTGCCAGTCCCGGACCTTCTAACCTGGCGATTGCCGGCACAGCGATGGGACAGGGGCGAGCGCAGGCGCTTGCGCTGGTGGCGGGTATTATCACCGGTTCCTGGAGCTGGTCGGTGGCTGCCGCACTCGGGCTTGGCGCGGTCATGCAAGCCAATGCGTGGGTGTTTGATTTGTTGCGCTATTGCGGCGCCGGGTACCTGTTGTTTCTGGGTTACAAAAGCGCCCGCAGCGCGATGAATTCCGGGCAGACGAAATTGCGCCCGGTTTCAGCGGGAAGTTTCAGGTCTGCCTATGGCAAGGGACTGGCCATGCATCTGACCAATCCCAAGGCGATCCTGTTTTTCGGAGCACTGTTTTCGGTCGGTGTCCCGGTTTCGGCTTCGCCGCTGGAGATTGCTTCGGTGGTTGTTGCCGTCGGATTGCAGAGCCTGACGGTCTTTGTCGCCTACGCACTGCTGTTTTCGAGCGGGCGGACCGTGGCGGTCTATATGCGCCTCAGGCGCTGGTTCGAGGGCGTGTTCGCAGTTGCCTTCGGCCTCGCCGGAATAACGCTTCTGATCAGAAGGCTGTGATTGCCCCAGCCCGTGGAATGTCTCGTCATCTGGCTCAGGCATCTGGTTGAAGCGTGGAAATTGTGTAACGGCGGGTCAAATCAAGCTATATCGCGTTTACATGTCGTTAACTTATAAAGCGCACCTTGATTATCAGACATGCCACTTCACTCCTCCCAAGAACGGCATGACGGATGAGGGCGGCGAAAGCCGCCCTTTATCTGTTCAGGGCCTGGTTGTTCTCAGGAATTCTCCGACTCGCAAGATTGCACTCTCGATGTTCTTGTCGGAATTGGCACAAGACACGCGGATATAGCCCTCGCCAAGAATACCAAAGTCCGGTCCGCCGATCAGTGCTACTCCCGCTTCTTCAAGAAGTGCGCTTGCAAGCTTCTTTGCTTTCCAGCCGGTCGCGGAGATGTTCGGGAAGGCATAGAACGCTCCCTTGGGCAGGATGCAGGAAACACCGGGCAACTCATTGAGCAGATCGGTGACCAGCTTGCGGCGGCGGTCGAAAGCGGTGAGCATGTCGGCTACCGCATCCTGCGGGCCGTCGATGGCGGCAATGCCGGCAAATTGCGACGGTGCGTTGACGCAGGACCAGCAGTTCACTGCAAGCTTGCGGACATAGCCGATCAGGCTTTCGGGCCAGATCGACCAGCCCATGCGCCAGCCGGTCATGGCCCAGGTCTTGGACCAGCCGTTGAGAACGATCAGCCGGTCGCGGATCTCGGGATAGGTCAGCAGCGAGGTATGTTGTTCGCCGTCATAGGTCATCACATCGTAGATTTCATCGGACAGGATGACGACCTGGGGGTGTGCAGCGAGACCAGCCACAAGCTTGTCGATCTCCGCCTTTGGCGTGACGCCGCCGGTCGGGTTGGCGGGGGAGTTGAGAATCAGCAACCGTGTCTGGGGCGTGATCAGGGCCAGGGTTTCCTCGGCGGAAAAGGCAAATCCGTTTTCCTCGCGCATCGGCACCGGGACCGGGGTCGCTCCGACATGCTCGATCATCGAGCGATAGATCGGGAAACCGGGATCGGGATAGAGGATATCGACACCGGGTTCTCCCAGCATGCGGATGGCTGCGTACATGGTGGGTTTGCCGCCGGGCATGATCATCACGGCGTCCGGAGAGATTACCACGCCGGTCATTGCAAGGGTCCGGCGGCACACAGCCTCGCGGGTCTGCAGCAGGCCGTTGGCAGGTGTGTAACCGTGGTGCCCGTCGCGCAGAGCCTTGATCGCCGCCTCGACGATATGACCTGGCGTTTTGAAATCCGGCTGACCGATGCCGAGATTGAGGATGTCACGACCCTGATTGGCGAGTTCGGTGGCGCGGGCGAGCACGGCGAAGGCGTTTTCCTCGCCAATGCGGTCGAAAGCGGCAACTGGCTTTATCATGGTCATTTTTTCCTGTCCGGGTGGTTGTCTTGTGCTGATAACTCATGTCCTATCCCGGCGCGAAATTCAATTCAGGCGAATTCAATGCACGACTTGAGCAACTGGAAACCCCGTCCCGCACCCGAAGGATTTTCGGTCACCGGAAGGCATGTGATGATCGAACCGTTCCGGCGTGATGTTCACGAGGCGGCGCTGTGGCAGGCGCTCGGAGGAGCGGGCATCAATGATCTCATCCGCTATTTTCCCAACGGACCTTACGAAACGGCCCCCGAACTGGGCGATTCACTGTCGGCCAATGTCAAGGCAGGGGTGGTTGTCTGCGTTTTCCGCAGCCGGAAAACCGGTGACATCGTTGGCATGGCATCGCTGATGCGTGCCGATCCGGCCAACGGGGCCGTCGAGGTCGGTGCGGTTGCACATGGGGCAGCCATGGCGCGTACGCCGATGTCGACGGAGGCGCATTACCTGATGGCGCGGCATGTGTTCGAGGATCTCGACTACCGCCGCTACGAATGGAAATGCCACAATGAAAACGAGCCATCGAAAATCACCGCGAAGCGGCTCGGGTTTCAGTTCGAAGGCGTGTTTCGCCAGCACCTCGTGTCCAAGGGCGGAAACCGCGATACGGCCTGGTTCTCGATAATCGACGGCGAATGGCCGGGCCTCAGACAGGCTTTCGAGGCGTGGCTCGATCCGTCAAATTTCGAACCGGATGGCCGGCAGAAACGACGGCTGGAGGACATACGGGCAGCGCAGGCATGAGGGGCCTGCACCGCGCGTCAGCCAATGACCGGTCACGGATCGAGGATTTCCAGCGTGCGGCCTATGCGCGGACCGAAAGCATCGTCGGTGCGCGTGCCATCCCGCTTGAATGGGACTATGGCCGGATTCTGCAGGAATGCGAAGTCTGGCTCGATGAGCGCGATGGTCTGCTTATGGGCGTGCTCATCCTTCGTATGCTCGAGGGGGCGCTGTTTCTGGAATCGATCGCAACCGCGCCGGAAGTCGCCGGGTCCGGGCTCGGGCGCGCGCTTCTTGAAGCAACGTTCGAACGGGCGCGTGAACTGGGGGTGCACAGGGTTGAACTGATCACCAACAGCCTCAATCCCGCCCTTTCGTGGTACAAGCGAAAGGGCTTCACGGTCGACCTTGAAGAGGTGCAGCCAGGGCGCACGGTCATTCATATGTCGATGCCGGTCCAGGATGGCTTGAACCGGCTGCGGCAGAAAAACGCTGGAAGCCAGTTGTCATAGCTTGACCGCGGGTGTTGCAGTGGTGGTGAAAAGGTCTATCTGGTGCATGATGACCGATTGCAAAGGAACAGCCTCATGAGCGAACCGAAGACATCAAACCGCTCTTCCGCGATTGCCGCAGCGGTGATTCTGCTCGGCACGGGGCTGGTGTTCTATTTCATGCCGGCGATGATGATGTCGCTGTCGGAGATATCGCCCTGGCTGTCCTATGCCCTGGCCGTGGGTTTTGTGCTGGCGTTTTTCGCCGTTTTCTGGTTGCGCGGCAAGCGCCAGCAGAAAAACGAGGATACGCGCAAGCAGGACTAATCAGGCCTGCAAAGACGCGGCAAGCAACAGCAATCCAAGCGCGAACACGGTTGCCGCGCCGAGAATTTCGATTGCTGTCCCGACCATGCCTCCCATGGAAGCACCCGCCAGACGCACTGCTGCGCCCTTGGCCATGACCGCTATGGTCGCAAGGGCCGAGACCGTGATCGCAGTGCCGAGTGCCATGGCGAAGGCGGAGGCAATTCCTGCCAGCCAAAGCCCGTTCAACATGGAGAAGGTGAGCACGATGAGCGCCCCCGAGCAGGGTCGCAGCCCGACCGCCACGACGGCACTCCAGGCTTCACGCACACTGAAATCACGACCCGAAATCAGCTTGGGATCGGGCAAATGTGCATGGCCGCAGGTCGCACAGACCTCTCCCTCGGCGTGGTCATGGTGCTCATGGCCGTGCCCGTGATGATGGTCATGATGATGATCGTGACCGGTACCGTGGTGCAGATGCGTGTGCTGTCCGGCAGCGGCGGCCGGTACCTGGCTGGCACGCAAGGCAAGCAGTTTCCGCGTTAGCAGCCAGAGACCGAAAGCGGTAATCAGGGCGTAGCTGGCTATCTCCATGAAATGTGTGGCCTGGGTCATGGAGACTGAAAGGCCACGCAGCGCATAGTAGGCGACGCCAACCACGGTTACCGCGGTAATCGCCTGCAGCATCGAAGAGAGCAGGGCCAGAACCACGCCGCGCCTCAGCGCGACTTCGTTGGCGATCATGTAGGAAGAAATCACGGCCTTGCCGTGGCCGGGGCCGGCGGCATGAAACACGCCGTAGAGGAACGACAGGCTGACCAGCCCCCACATCTGCCAGGGATCTGACCGCATGGCCTTCAAGGCGCCGGTGAGGGACCGGTAAAACGCCTGCTGCTGCTGATTGACCCAGTTCAGCATGGAGCCGCCAAAACCTGTCGGTGTGATCGCCGGCTCGGCCGAACCGATGCCCAGCGAGGATTGGGCGTGGGCGGCTCCTGCCAACAGGGCAAGCGCAATGGATGCCGCCAGAAAAATACGCGCGGAACTCGATTTCATGAACAGTCAAGCTCCAACCGGGTGGCAAGCAGTTTTGACAGATCGCTGCTTTGAGTGGTCTCGAAAAAGGCTTCCGTCAGCGATGCCTGGTTCTGGGCGATAATCTCGTCGGGATCCGGCCGCACCACCGTGCGTGTGCAGTGTTCAGCGGCACCGCCGGTCACCATCATGTCTTCATCGTTGATGAAATCGAGCGCCGCATACATTGTCGGGTCAAACACGCCGACGGCGATTTTGCCGTTCAGCAGAATCTGCTTTTCCGGAATGACCGCGAAGAACATCAGCAACTGTCCGTCCTGGAAATCGACCTTGATGGCTTCGGGGAGAGAAATGCCCGCATCCTTACCGTCGACGGAGACGTTGATGTAGTAATCAAACTCGGCCAGCGACTGGGTGACCATGTCGCTTATCTTGGCGAGTTCGCCGGCGTCGAGCTGGAGATCGGAGTTTTCGTCAAAATCGAGCACGACGCTCGAGGAAAAGACCTCGTCGAACCGCCAGACGTTGCGCAGTTCGGTCACGCGCCCGTCAGCCGAAGTCTCGATCTCGAGCCGAGCTTCGGCAAATACGTGGGGATGGGCCGATGCCGCGGTTGGCAGCATGAGGCTCGCGAACATCGCCATGGCCGATAATCGCCACATCATAGGATTGCTCATTGTTTTCCGACTGGTCCGAGGAGTTCGTTCAAGTCCCGTCGCATCAAATATGGACGAAATTTCGACGCAGGCCAGATTGCACGACAATTTGCATCATTGCGCGGTCTTGAACCACTGGGTGAGGTAATCGACGAAGGCGCGAACCTTGGCCGGCAGATAGCGGCGATGCGGATAGATCGCGTAAATTCCGCGGTCGTTTGACGAAAAATCCTCAAGGATGGGCACGAGCGTGCCGCTTGGCTGGCGTTCCCTGAAAATGAAGTCGGGCAGGACCGCGACGCCGAGGCCGGCTTCGGCTGCGCGCATTGCGGTGAGCGGGCTGTTGACCTCCAGCCGGCCGTGGACGGTAACGCCGATGGCTGCGCCATCCTTGCTCTCGAAGCGCCAGTTGTTGAGAAACCGGCCATTGGTGTCGACGATGCAGGGGATATCGGAGAGCTGTGAAGGGTGGGTGATCGGACCGTATTTCTCGATAAATTCCGGCGAGGCGCACGGGATCAATGAAAACGCGGAAAGCTTGCGGGCAATGAGGCCCGAATCCTCGAGCTTGGTGATGCGGATCGCCACATCATAGCCTTCCTCGACCAGATCGACGAAGCGGTCGTCTGAAATGACCTCAAGGATGATGTCGGGGTGGGCGGCGGCAAAGTCGATCAGCGACTGGCCAACCGCCGCATCGGCGAATGTGCGCGGGGCAGAGACGCGGATCCGGCCCTTGAGATCGGTCGAGCCTTCGCGCACCAGGTCTGCAAGATTGTCGATTTCCTTGAGGATGTCGGAGGCGGTTCGATAGTAGGTATGCCCGGCCTCGGTAAGCGAGAACTGCCGTGTGGTGCGATTGAGCAGCAAGGCACCGAGATCATCTTCCAGTTCGCGGACATATTTCGACAGCAGCGCCTTGGATCGGCCGACCTTTCGTGCGGCGGCGGAAAACCCTTCGGCCTCGACGACGTCTATGAAAGCGCGAATCCGGGTCAATGTGTCCATATGCTGCTGGTCCTTGCGGTTCGCCGGTCCGGTCAAAGGAACCGTCATCATTGTTTGAACGATTACGGCATATTCGTTCAGGAAACATGTTTTTCAAGTGCGGCGTAAGAAAACACTTGATTGCGACAGATGGAAATCATAAATGCGTCTTGCCCAAAGTCGCACGTGCCTGTGGGTGTCCGCCGACCCTCGATATGGTGAGGAATCGGTAAGGTACCTGGAACTAACCCCTCCAGTCGTTTCTCCGGCCATCCGGAAGAGCGAGGACATCTTGAAGCAACGACGGTGCGGGCCTTTCTGGTGTCTGCCGGCTTTCCAACAGCCGGGGTTACTGAAGAGGCACACCTTCATTGCCGGAAGTGCGGTCGGGTTCTCCCTCCAATCCAAGGCAGACAAGAGCGGATCAACGTCTGGCAAGGCGTGGTCCATCGACGCATCAAGCGTTCACTCTGTTCTCCGGTTCCTCCAAAGGCCGGGTCGGGAAGTGGCCGTACGATGCTCTGTCTAGATATGGCCCTGACAACGGGCCGGGAACGGAGCACCCGATGACGACTGCACGTATTCTTGATTTCATTCGCACCCGACGTCCCGATGGCCCCTGCCTGGTGGTCGACCTCGATGTGGTGCGCGACAATTTCCATTCGTTCCGCAAGGCCCTGCCCGACAGCGCCATCTACTATGCCGTGAAAGCCAATCCGGCGCCGGAAATCCTGCGTTTGCTTGCCAATCTGGGATCAAATTTCGATTGCGCCTCGGTGGCTGAAATCGAAATGGCGCTAAAGGCCGGTGCAACCGCCAACCGCGTGTCCTATGGCAACACCATCAAGAAAGAGCGCGACATTGCCCGCGCCCATGCACTCGGTGTTTCGCTGTTTGCCGTCGACAGCCACGAAGAAGTCGAAAAGATCGCTCGTGCCGCACCCGGCGCGCGCGTGTTTTGCCGCGTCCTGACAGACGGCGAGGGTGCCGAATGGCCACTGTCGCGCAAGTTCGGCTGTGTTCCGCAGATGGCTGTCGATGTGCTGGTCTATGCTCACCAGCTCGGTCTCGTCTCGCATGGCGTGTCTTTCCATGTCGGCTCGCAGATGACCAAGCTTGATGCCTGGGATTCAGCACTTGGCGACGCCAAGCGCGTGTTCGACAAGCTGGCACAGCAGGGCATCTTTCTCAAGATGGTCAATATGGGTGGCGGTTTTCCGACCCGTTATCTCAAGGACATCCCGACCGCGCAGGCCTACGGGCAGTCGATCTTTGCATCGCTGCGCAAGCATTTCGGCAACCAGCTTCCCGAAACCATCATCGAGCCGGGCCGCGGCATGGTCGGCAATGCGGGTGCGATCAAGGCGGAAGTCGTGCTGGTGTCGCGCAAGTCCGACGAGGATGATGTGCGCTGGGTGTTTCTCGATATCGGCAAGTTCGGCGGATTGGCGGAAACCATGGATGAAGCCATCCGCTATTCGATCGTCACCGCGCGTGACGGCGATGCGATGGAGCCATGCGTGCTCGCCGGCCCGACCTGCGATTCCGCCGATGTTCTGTATGAGAAGACGCCCTATCCGATGCCGGTTTCGCTGACCATCGGTGACGAGGTGCTGATTGAAGGCACCGGGGCATACACGACCACCTATTCGGCGGTTGCCTTCAACGGTATCGAGCCTCTCCGATCCTACGTGATCTGAACGGACTGGCCCGTTCAGATCGGCCCTTCCGCGTGCGTTGAGTGCTTGCGGAGGGGCAGTTGTGTTCCGCTTTCATGGTGCCGTGGCCGAGGATCCGCCGATGACATCCGATCTCATGATCTTCACTGAAACCAACTTTGTCATAGATGATGAAGCCGAATGTGACGTGCGTGCGCGGGAAGCCTTGCTGGACCGGGCTATGGGTGCGGGGCGGCGACGCAAGAGTTCCGAGAAGCTGCGCCGCGGCAGGATGCCCTCGCCGGGTCTCGCATTCGTGGCACGCGCCGAAACCGGGCAGGTCATCGGCAGCGTGCGGCTGTGGGATATCGCTGTGGCGGGTCGGCCCTTGCTTCTGCTCGGTCCGTTGGCCGTCGAGGCGGCCACCGGGGGCAGGGGTATCGGATCCGCGCTGATGCGGCACGCGATCAGCCGGGCGCGCGAACACGGCCATGGCGCCATCGTCCTGGTGGGAGATGCGCCATATTATCAGCGGTTCGGATTTTCAGCGGCAAAAACCGGCGGGCTGATGATGCCCGGGCCGGTCGAGCGCCACCGGCTGCTCGGGCTGGAACTGGCCGAAGGACATCTCGACGCGACATTGGGCCTGCTGGTCGCCAAGGGGCGCCAAGCCATGCGGCCCGGACCGGCCCGCATGGCCGAGGTTGCCTGATCCATCCCGGCTACTTGACCGAGGCTGCAATCGCATCGACTGCACGCAGCGACAGGGCCGCGATGGTCAGTGTCGGGTTTGCGGTTGCCGAAGTGGGGAACGTGCCTGATCCCAGCAGGAACAGATTGCGATGGTCGAAGCTGCGCAAATCCGCATCGACGACTGCGCTTGAAGCGTCGGCCCCCATCCTTGTCGTGCCGATGATGTGACCCGCACCCTGGATGTCAGGCGAGTGCTTGATGTTTTTCGCGCCCAGAGCCTTGAAGACTTCCTCGTGTGCGGCCTCGGCGGCATCGAGGCCATTGCGGGTGTAGTCATCGAAATCATAGTGGATGCGCGGCAGCGGAACGCCATTGGCGTCGCGTTTTTCAGGGTCGAGTGTCACCCGGTTTTCAGCATCGGGTGATTGCTCGACCAGCGAGGCAAGCCGGATCTGGCGGGATGTCGCGTCCTTGATGGCCGCATCCAGCTCGTCACCGCTCAAACCCTGGGCTGCGAGCCCGGCGGCAGTGCTGGTGGGCGCCCCCGTCGGCCAGCTGTGGCCGTCGTTGCCGATCTCGATGCGGAAGGCGCCACGCTGCTTGCGGAAATCGCCGTCGCGGAGGTTTTCGATGCCGGAGGTCGAAAGCGGGCCGCGATAGGGCCAGACCGGCTCCGCCGCTTCGGCCCAGCTGAGCCGCGATGGGTGATCCATCAAATTGCGACCGACCTGGTCGGAACTGTTTGCCACGCCGTTGGGCGCCTTTTCCTGGGCGGAATTGAGCAGCAGCCGGGGTGTTTCAAGCGCATGGGCGGCAACAATGACGACCTTGGCCGAGGCTGTCCCGGTGGTGCCGTCGGCGCGGCGGAAATCGACCGAAGTGATCTCGCCGTCTTCACCGACATTGAGTTTGGTGGCCGTGGTCTGGTCAAGCACCTGTGCACCCGCCTTCTCGGCCAGGGCGACATGCACCGTAGCGTCGTACTTGGCCTGGATCGGGCAAACCGGAATGCAGGAATTGTTACCGCAGCATTCGGGCCGGTCCTCGCGGAACACGGAGTTGCGGCCCTGCGGGGTGGAGCGAACCTGGTACCTGGTTCCATCCAGCGCCGAGGCGAAATGCTTGTCGAGATAGGTCATCGGGATCTGCGGCATTGGAAATTCGCCCGAGCGCGGGGAGCCGAGATCTTCGGATGAGTTGCCGGCCACGCCGATCTCGTTTTCTGCCGCGAGATAGAACGGCTCAAGATCGTCATAGGTGATCGGCCAGTCGACGCCGTGCCCGTAGAGAGACTTCAACTTGAAATCCGAAGGCAGGTTACGCAATGTGGTTCCGAGCCAGTGCCACGTGGTTCCGCCGACCACCTTGATGTAGGTGGACTTGAACAGCTCGGGGCCTTGCTGCTGGTAGAAATCCTCGATCCTGTGCGTCAACGGGTGGGAGGCTTCCGGATCGTTGGGGTAAGCGGATTCCGGCACCTTGATCTTTGCGTTCCAGAACTTCTCGACAGCGTCGTACCTGTCGATCCGCTTGCCGGCTTCCAGGAACGTCACGCTTAACCCTTTGGCAGCCAGCTTGGCGCCCGCGATTGCGCCAGCGACGCCGGTTCCGATGATGAGAATGTCTGCTGTGATGTCATTGGCCATAATGCTGGCTCCCGGAATTCAAAAGGTCTGGGGTGGAGAAATGGGGACTTAGCCGGCTGGAGGTTCGGCCCAATATCCCATCTCTCCACCGCAATAGCCCATCGGCTTGCTGAAACTCATCGCTTCCCACATCAGCGCGTCGGTATAGGTAATCACCTCGTCGCTGTCGGGATCGGGCGAGACGCCGCTGTACCAGGCGGCGACAATCTCGTTTGCCAGTTCCTCATTGTCTGCACCTTCGGCAAGGGCATCGATTTCACTGCCTTTTCCCGCGGAACGGAACGCCTGGAGAAACTTGGCGGCGGTTTCCGGGTAGAGATCCTGCTTGCCGGTCAGCTTTTCGGAAAGTTTGACAAACGCGTCGGTGTTGATCGTTGCGGCAGCGGCGTCTTTCGGCCAGCTGACAAATGATGCGAAGGCGAGGGCAGAGCCTCCGAGCAGAACACCTCGCCGTGTGGCGTTGGGCGATTGGCCTTGCGATGGCAGGGGCATGGTTTTCTCCTCGCTTGTTCATTGCTTCAACGCAGTCAAACCGAAAAGGTTTCAATTTTCCTTCAGCGCCAATTCGTTTTGCCTCAGACCTGCAATTCTGCGGCTGGAGCAAAGAGATTGACAATCACCCTGAGCATACCTATTTGAGCGTCTTCGGGTCTGGAGCCCCGGCCGTCCGCAGGCGTTGAGCCATGGTGAAGTCTCCGGCTTTCAAGCAGTCACCTTGTTGATGACATGCCAGACGGTGGAATGCGGGCACCCCTTGAACACGGTATGTCATGTCAGGAGAACTGCCATGCGTGACCCCACGCCATTGCCAAATCTGAATACACTGAAAGATCAGGCCAAACGCCTGAGAACCCGACTGGAAGCCGGTGGTGACACCGTGGGCCATTCCAAGGCGCTGGAGCTGGTCGCCGCACAATACGGGTTCAACGACTGGAACACGCTGCATGCGGCGCTGGGCAACCGGCCCGGACCGGAAAGTCTGGTGCCCGGTGCGCGGGTGACCGGCGCCTATCTCGGTCAGCCATTCTCGGCCCGAGTGGTCGGCATTCAGGCTCTGACATCATCGCCGGGGACCTATCGGGTATCGCTGGATCTCGATGAAGCGGTGGATGTTGTCACATTCGACAGCTTCTCGTCGTTCCGCAAGCGGGTCAACGGCGTCATCGGCAAGGATGGCGTCAGCCATGCCCGGACGTCCAATGGCCGCCCGCAACTGGAGCTGTCCTGGTCGTAACCGGGGCGGCTGTTACCCGGCAATGTCGATAACGCCACAGTCGCCTGCTTGCGATCCGAACGCGAGCAGGCGGCCTGGCTTGTTCCAGGCCATGGCAGTAATCGGGCCCTTGCCGGGGCGACGCAGCAGGGCTTCCTTGCTGTCGGCAATACGCACTGCGAGAACCATGCCGTCGCCGAAACCAATGGCGACAAGATCCTCGGACGGATGACAGGCGACACAGGTGACCATGGTGTCGGCGCGCTGGCCGAGCTCGAGGGGCGCTTTGCCCATCGGACCGTCCTTGCCGGAGAATGGCCAGACGATGGCCGAAGGCGCACCGGATGAAGCGAGCCATTTGCCCTTGTTCGACCATGACAATGACTTGACCTTGGCCGGATAGCCGGTCATGCGCATGTGACGCTGTTCGCTGCCCGGTTTGCCGTCGAGTTTCCAGCCGTGCAGCGCATTTTCCTGCATGGCGGTGACCAGAAACCGTCCGTCCGGGCTGAACATCACCTGATTGTGGGCCCCCTTCCACTCGAAATCGAGCGCGGGGGCGCTGCCCTGGACAAAGGCGAGAGAGACGCCGTTGTAACGGGCCATCGCCAGACGCAGACCCTTGGGTGCGAAGGCAAGTCCTTCGATTGTGCGGGCTTCCTCGAATGTGCGTTCGGTTCCGTCAGCGAGAAGTACCGTCGCGGTGCGTCCATCTGCCAGTGCAACAGCGCCTTGCGGCCCCGCGGCCACGGCGCTGACCCATTTGCGTGCGGGGGCGCGCAGCGTGGTTTCTGTGCCATCGGCATCCAGCCGCATCACCTTGCCGTCTTCGCCACCGGTTACAAGGCTCTTGCCGTCCCAGCTGACAGCAGTGGCGAGCAAGCCATCGTG
Source organism: Hoeflea sp. AS16 (assembly GCF_038900095.1). NCBI lineage: Bacteria > Pseudomonadati > Pseudomonadota > Alphaproteobacteria > Hyphomicrobiales > Rhizobiaceae > Hoeflea > Hoeflea sp. AS16. Next base: position 630,065 of record NZ_JBBMQQ010000002.1, read on the forward strand.
CAGCTCATGGCGGTGGGTTCCATGGTCGAGGCGGACCACATGTCCGGAGGCCAGAGCAAAGACCGGAACCTCGTCCAGAAATGCAGCTGCAAGGCAATGGTCGTCGAGATCAATCGGCGCGACAGTCGGCATGATAGGCGTCCCTCAGGCTTGGCAGGCGAGGAAAGTCCGCTCGAGCTTCTCGCGGTCCAGGTTCCTGCCGATAAAGACGATGCGGCTTTCGCGCTTTTCATCCTCTTTCCATGGCCGTTGATGATCACCCTCGACAATCATGTGCACGCCCTGGATCACGTAACGGTCGGCATCGTCCTCGAAAGCAATGATACCCTTGAGCCTGAGGATATTCGGTCCTTCAAGCTGGGTGATCTTCTCGATCCACGGGAAAAACCGCTTCGGGTTGAGTGGCCCGGCGCGCAGCGAGATGGATTCGATGGTCAGGTCGTGGATAACGGACGGCGAGGCGTGATCATGGTGGCTGTGGTCATGATGATCATGGTCATGCCCGTGGTGATGATGGTCGTGATCATGATCGCAATCAGGGCCGCAGGCATGATCCGGATGATCGTGATCGAGGAAATGCGGATCATTCTCAAGCGCGCGGCTGAGATCGAATGCACCCCGGTCAAGCACGGCATCAAGCGGTACCGCAGCCCGTTCGGTGCGGTGAATCCGGGCTGACGGATTGATTGCCCGCACGGTGCGTTCGACGGATTCGAGCTCTTCGGGTGACACCAGGTCGGTCTTGTTCAGGATCACCACGTCGGCAAAGGCGATCTGGTCCTCGGCTTCGCGGCTGTCCTTGAGGCGCGCCGGCAGATGCCTTGCATCCACCAGGGCCACGACGGCGTCGAGCCGGGTCTTGGCGCGGACGTCCTCGTCCATGAAAAAGGTCTGGGCGACCGGCACAGGATCGGCCAGACCGGTGGTTTCGACGATGATGGCGTCGAACCGGCCGGGGCGGCGCATGAGGCCTTCGACGACGCGGATAAGATCGCCGCGCACGGTGCAGCAGACGCAGCCGTTGTTCATCTCGTAGATTTCCTCGTCGGATTCCACGATCAGATCATTGTCGATGCCGATTTCACCGAATTCATTGACGATCACCGCATAGCGCTTGCCATGCGGCTCGGAGAGAATGCGGTTGAGCAATGTGGTCTTTCCGGAGCCCAGATAACCGGTCAGTACGGTCACGGGAATGGGGGCCACGGGGGTGGAAACTGGCGCTTCGCTCATAGGATCTCTCAGTCAGGAAGGTGTGTTTGACCCCATATAGGCGTTTCGCCTGGCTTATGCCACTCACAAGGACATGATGTGATGCGCCAGGGCCTGCCCCGATTGGTGCGCGGCTTCGGCACGGGCGCCGATGCACCAGTCGCCACAGGCAAACAGGGTGTTCTGCTGGTTGCCGAGAAAGGGCTGGTCCAGTGGTGTTTCCACCAGGGCGTAGAGCCAGCGGTGAACCTCGAAGCAGACCGGATCGGGCAGGTTTCCGCCAAGTCCGGTCTGTTCGCGCAAGGCGCTCAACATGGCGGATTTCACAGCCTCGCGATCACGTTCGATGTGAGTGCGGCTCCACTGCGGTGTTGCATGCAGCACAAAGGTTTCACCGGTTCGTCCAGGCTTTGAGCCGTTGCGGGCAATCAGCGAAAGCAGCTCGGCATCCTGACCACGCAACAGGTCCGGTACCCCTTCCAAATGGGTGTCAAACGCCAGCATGGCAGACCAGCACGGAGCCATGGTGACATGCTGCAGTTTCACGAATGCCGGATCAAGCGGCGTGAGCAGATCGAGGGCCTGGGGAGCGGGAATTGCCGCAATGACCATGGAGGCCGTGTAAACCGCTTCTGCTCCGACGAGATTTTGCGTGTAGACGAGGAACTTGTCATTCTTCCTTGCAATCCTGGTCACCCGTGTTTCCAGCCTGATATCGAGTCCCTGAGCCATGGCTTTGCCGGTCGCCGACATGTCGGGCTGGCCAACCCACCACGGACGGGCGCTGTCCTTTCCGCTGGGGTTCCATGGCGCCAGTTCGTCGCTTTGCGCGAGTTGATTGAGCACTGCGGTAAAGCCGGCTGTGCGGCTGGTCAGGTATTGCGCGCCATGATCGAAATTTCCGTTGTCGCTGCGACGGCACGACAGCCGCCCGCCGGGGGATTTCGATTTTTCCAGGATCACAACCTTCTCCGGGCGGCCGGACAATTCGCGCGCCAGTGTCAGGCCTGCCAGACCTGCGCCAATCACAAGGATATCAACATTTTTCATTGCTAATCCTCAGTTTCGCCACCAGGGAGCCCAAAAACCCACCTGAATTCGGCACGAATACCTCTGGTGTACCCGGCACATGGCTGCCGGATAGGTATGCAACACTGATTTGGGAAACTCAGCCGGTCAAGTCTACTTCAGTTCATCTACATCGAACCCGGCCATGTCAGTGAGCAACTGGCTCAATCCCTTCACCGCGTGAGCCAGGATTGCTTCGCCTTTTTCGGCGGAAGCCTGGCTTGCGTTGCCGGCTGCGCCCTGCGGGTTGAGATCCGACATCTTCCAGCCGAAAGCATGCGGACCGTAGGCGCGCAAATGGGTAAACCGCCGGGCGTAGTCCGCCTGGCGTGACGGGAAATCCTGAAGCGCGTCGAGCCGGACCAGATCCGGGCGGATGGCCAGCATCACCGAGGTTTCGATATCGCCTGCATGGATGTCGAAGGCCTTGTCTTCGGGTGGAATGATTTCGGCAGGGACGCCAAACCGGGTCCAGCTTGTGGCAACCACCAGCATGTTGAAGCGGACCCGCGCCTCGGTTGCTACAATCGTCAGCAGCGGCGAGTTGCCGCCATGCGCATTGAGCAGCATGAGGCACCGAACCCCGCGGGCGGCACAACTCCCGGCGATTTCGATCCAGCGGTTGATTGCTTCGTCGAAGCGAAGTGTTCGCGTGCCTGACACATCCATGTGCTCGATAGAATAGCCGACGGGTTCGACCGGCAATAGCTCGGGCTTGATGCTGGCGGAGGCCGTATCACGTAGCCGCCCGGCCACCTCCTGTGCGATCAGTGCATCGGTCTCGAACGGAAGGTGCGGACCATGCTGCTCATGGGCCCCCAGAGGGAGTATGGCAATCGGTACGGGTTGTTGGGGCATAGGGTGGTTATTCCGATCAGGCATCTTTAGTGTCTGAACCGTAGGGTGATGGAACGAAGGCCGCAAGAAGGAGCTGTCCATGTCCGCCAAAAAGAAGGCCAAGAGCAAGAAGGCGAAGAAGCGCGATCATGCAGACGCGCTCCTGATGATTACCCAGGTGGCGCGCAATGCGCGGACGGCGCTGTCGCGGCATCTGCTCGATCTGGGGCTCTATGCCGGTCAGGACGGGGTTATGCTGGCGCTTGATGCCAAGGATGGCCAGACGCCGGGCGCCATCGCGACTTCGCTCGGGGTCAAGGCACCGACCGTGACCAAGACCATAGGCCGCCTTGCCGCCCAGGGATTCCTGCGGCGCGAAGGTTCGCCCGACGACGGGCGGATGATGCTGGTATTCCTGACCGAGGCGGGGCGTGACCAGATCAAGTCCATCCGGAAATCCCAGCGCAAGACCGAAAAGGCGGCCTTTGCCGGGTTGAAGAAAAAGCAGGTCGCGGAGCTTCTCAAGCTTCTTTCAACCGTGGATGCGAATATCTCGGAGTCTTTGCGATCAGATATGGTCTCGGCATCCGGCACGGCCGCCTCCACCGGTGCAGGGCAACCGCTGGTCGAAGGGCTTGCGGTGGCCGACGACAACGCAGAAGGCGCTGCCTGATTGCCAGTCTGGTTTAAACCTTTTAGATTTGTTTAATTGTTTGAATCGGAGCGCTATGCTCCGCCAGAGGGAACCGCAACTTGGCGCAGAAGATTAAGCTTTCGACGATTGCAGAGGCCCTGGGCCTCTCGACAGCAACCGTTTCTCTCGCATTGCGCGACAGTCCGCTGGTCGCGGATGTGACGCGGGACCGGATCAAGGAAAAAGCCATCGAGCTTGGCTATATCTACAACCGGCGCGCGGCTTCGCTCCGGACCTCCCGGTCGGGCATCATCGGGGTGGTGGTGCACGACATCATGAACCCGTTTTATGCCGAAATCCTCAAGGCGATCGAGACCGAACTCGACCGGAGCCGGCAGACCTTCATCCTCTCCAATCACTATGATTCGGTCGACAAGCAACGCAATTTCATCGAGACGCTGCTGCAGCTTGGCGGTGACGGCGTAATCATGTCGCCGGCGATCGGAACGCCAGCCTCCGATATCCGGCTGGCCGAGGATAACGGCATGCCGGCGATCCTGATCGCCCGTTCGGTGCCGGAGATCGACGTGCCGACCTTCCGCGGCGACGATGCCTACGGAACGGCGCTTGCGACCAATCACCTGATCAGCCTCGGTCACACCCGCATCGCCATGATCGGCGGCACGGACCACACTTCGACGGGCCGCGACCGCTATGCGGGATATGCCAATGCACTGAAAAAGGCCGGGCTTGAGGTGGATCCGCAACTGAGGATACCCGGGCCGCGAACCAAGCAGAGCGGCTTCGAAGCGGCGGTGAATTTTCTCGCCAATCCCCTGAAGCCCACTGCTGCGGTCTGCTGGAACGATCTTGTGGCCATTGGCCTGATGAACGGCATAGCGCGTGCGGGGCTGGTGCCCGGAAAGGATATATCGGTGACCGGATATGATGACCTCGAGGAGGCGGCAATCGCCACTCCGGCCCTGACCACTGTCTGGAACGGACAATCGGAAGTCGGCCGTTTTGCCGCGCGGGCCCTGCTCGACAAGCTCAACGGCTCAAGCGAGGCCGACGGGCTTCATCTGATCAAGCCGGAGATGCGGATCCGGCAATCAACCTCGCCACTCAATCCGGGAGCAGGCCGATGAGCGCTTCACGTCCGACCGTCCTTCTTGCCGGCAAGGTTCATCCGCGGGTCCGGGAACGGGTTGAAGCCGATTTCGACGCCATTTCGATAGAGACCGCGGACCGTGCGCTTCTGGATGAGGATGCCCGCTCTCGCATTCGTGGCATGGCTGCCGCGACCGCGATTTCGGCAGACTTCATCGACCTGTTGCCGAACCTGGAAGTGATCGCCAATTTTGGCGTGGGATACGATTCAGTCGATGCCGCCCATGCCGCAACACGTCAGGTCATGGTGACAAACACGCCGGATGTGCTGTCGGATGAAGTTGCGGACACCACCGTCGGGTTGCTGCTCAACACGGTGCGCGAGCTTCCGAAAGCCGAGGCTTACCTTAGAGCGGGCAGATGGGAGCGCGAGGGCGCTTACCCGCTGACATCGCTCAGCCTGAGAGGCCGGACCGTCGGCATCTTCGGGCTCGGGCGCATCGGCCTGGCCATCGCACGGAGGCTGGAAGCCTTTGGCCTGCCGATCCATTACCACACAAGGAACAAGCGGACGGACGTGGCCTATCCGTGGCACGCGCGGCTGATCGACATGGCCGCCGCGGTCGACACCCTGATCGTGGTCGTTCCGGGGGGTGCGGCGACCGAAAAGGCTGTGAATGCCGAGGTTCTGGATGCGCTTGGCCCGCAGGGTGTGCTGATCAGCGTCGGGCGGGGCACGACGATTGACGAGCCGGCATTGATCGAGGCGCTCTCGGACCGCAGGATTGCCGCGGCAGGGCTTGATGTGTTCGCACGCGAGCCGCATGTGCCGCAGGCGCTCATCGACCTGCCCAACACGTGCCTGCTACCGCATGTGGCGTCGGCATCGCTGTCCACGCGCAATGCGATGGCGGATCTGGTAGTCAACAATCTGGCGGCTTGGCTTGCCGGAAAGCCGGCGCTGACGCCGGTTCCCGAATGCGCCAGTTTTGACCGCAAACCCGCCTGACGGGGATTATCACAGAGGCCATTGGATGGCGTGGTGCAGTCTGGCCTTATTCGGCGGCTGCGGCAGGAAGGGCGTGGCGGGCACGGACGGCCTCGCCAAAGGCCGCAAAGATCTTGTCGGAGATCTCGTCGTTGCCGACCCAGTATTCCGGATGCCATTGTACGCCGATGGCAAAGCCCGTTGCGCCAATAACGCTGACGGCCTCTACTGTGCCGTCTTCGGCAACGGCTTCCACTGCCAGCCGGGGGGCAAGTTCTGAAATCGCCTGACGGTGCAGCGAATTGACGTTCACCTCACCCTCGCCGACGATGGAGGCGAGACAGCTTCCTTCCCGGACCTGGATGGAATGGCGGATGGCAAACGCCTTGTCCCTGTCTTCAGTTTCGGGCTTGCGGTGATCAATCCGTCCCGGAAGCTCCTGGATCTCGGTGGCAAGAGAGCCGCCGAGCGCGACATTGAGTTCCTGAATGCCGCGGCAGATGGCCAACAACGGAATGCCGCGTTCAATAGTCCGGCGGATGAGGGACATACTTAGCAGATCGCGGGCGGGATCAAACGGACCGTGATGCTCGGTTTCTTCCTCTCCGTAATTGGAGGGGTGAACATTGGTCCGGGATCCGCTGATCAGCACGCCGTCGACGCGATCGAGTACCATGTCGACATCCGTTCCTTCCGCCAGTGCAGGAACAATCAGCGGCAGGACATTCGATCCCTTCACGGCAGCCATGATGTACTGGTCAGGGGCAGCGTGCCAAGTGTATCCGTCGAATTCGCGGATATCTGCCGGTATTGCGACTAGTCCACTGTGCATCGCCCGATTCCCTTGATTTTGCCGTTCGCGGTTGCGCGACACCGAGTGCATGGTTTTTGCGTTTCATGGGATCGTTGTCAATTCTGCGGTGACCCGATTGGGTCATGAAAATTAAGAATATTTTTACTCGACTTCGATCGACCTGCAACTGGCAACAAAAATTGACCATTGTGGCCAAAATTGCCCTCTTTCGCTTGAAAGGCCTGCCGCAACATGGTTAGGTCAACCTCATGTCGCTGGGGTGCAATTGGTAAAGAAAATCCCTTGCCTCGCGGCGTTACTTCAACTGGGAGGTTTTTATGGATCGTCGTTCCTTTATCAAAAAGGCTGGGGTGGCCGGCGCAGGCGCTGCCGCGGCAACAACTCTGGCTGCACCGGCCATTGCGCAGACAATGCCGAAAATCACTTGGCGTTGCTCTTCGGGATTCCCGAAGGCGCTTGACACCATTTACGGCGCTGCGGAAGTTTTCGCACAGGCTGTTTCCGAAGCTACTGATGGCAATTTTGAAATCCAGACCTATGGCGCTGGCGAGATTGTCGGCGCGCTTGAAGGCGCTGACGCGGTTCGCGACGGCACCATCGAAATGGCGCATACCGCTTCGTACTACTTCTTCGGCAAGGACCCGACCTGGGCATTCGGAACCGGCGTTCCCTTCGGCCTCAACCAGCGCATGACCAATGGCTGGCTCTACGAAGGCGGCGGGCTGGACCTGCTCAACAACGAATTCTATGCCGACAACAACATGATTGCTTTCCCTGCTGGTAACACCGGCGCCCAGATGGGCGGTTGGTTCCGCAAGGAAATCAACACCGTTGCCGACATGCAGGGCCTGAAGTTCCGCATCGGCGGTTTCGGCGGACGCATCATCCAGGAAGTCGGCGTTGTGCCGCAGAACATTCCGGGTGGCGACATCTATGCTGCGCTTGAAAAGGGCACCATCGATGCGGCCGAGTTTGTCGGCCCTTACGACGACTCCAAGCTGGGCTTCAACAAGGTTGCTCCTTACTACTACTATCCTGGTTGGTGGGAAGGCGGCGTGACGCTGATGAACCTGATCAACCTCGACAAGTGGAACGAACTTCCGAGCGCCTACAAGGGCGTGGTCAAGTCGGCTTCGGCACTCGCCAACTCCGTGATGATGGCTCGTTACGACACGTTGAACCCGGCAGCCCTGAAGAAGCTGGTATCCGAAGGCACCAAGCTCCGTCCGTACAGCCTCGAGATCCTGGAAGCCTGCTTCAATGCAGCCAACAAGGTCTATGCTGAAATCGGCGCCGAGAACGCCAAGTTCAAGAAGATCCACGACAGCTACATGGGCTACCGTGGTGACGGCTACCTCTGGTTCCAGCTGTCGGAATACAACATGGACACCTTCATGATGATCCAGCAGCGCGGCGGCAAGCTCTAAGAGAGCCAGCCTTAACGCTGAACCTACAAGGCCCCGGAGCTGAAAAGCTCCGGGGCTTTTTCGTGCGGTAAATAAGCGGTGACGGGCTGGCTGACCCTGCGTAGCAACCAAAGTCATGCCGGCTGGCCAGACAGGCAGGGCAAACGAGGCAAGTTCGCATTCCCCGAGCTCGGGAGGGAGAGGCGGTGGGGGGGACGCGGCACACCGTGTCGAACTGTCACCGCATTGAATGCAGCCATTCAGCGTGGAGCGTTCCGGGAACGGAATTGACCGTGTGTTGCCTCTCCCGAGGCCTTTGCTTCAGGGACGTGGGCAGCAGCCTGAGCGCATGAAAAAGCCCGGCGGGTGGAGCCCGCCGGGTTTTCAGAACTCTGTCGGTTCAATCGAAGTTTGGCAGTCCGGATGCGCCGCCCGGAGCGGGCAATCCGCCAGGGGCCGGCAGGGCTCCGCCCGAGGCTGGCTCTCCGAGACCAGGCATTGCCGGCATGCCATCGCTTCCCGGTTCGCCAAGATCCGGCGTTCCCGGCAGGCTGAGGCCGCCACCCAGGCTGAGGCCGGTGCCGGGCAGACCAAATCCACCGCCGCCGATATTGTTGATCTCCTGATCGATGTCGCTCTGGTTCATGATCACCGGATCGGTCTTGTAGTGCGTCACAAGGCCCGGGAAGGCGATCAGGATGCCGAGCATGACAACCTGGATGATGATGAAGGGCAGGGTTCCGGTGTAGATCGATTTCGTCGAAATCGGCTCGATCATCCGGTCCGTGGTTTCATCATGCCAGGCTTTGATCGGCGCGACAGATCGCAGGTAGAAGAGCGCGAAACCAAAGGGTGGCGTCAGGAAGCTTGCCTGCAGGTTGAACCCGAGCAGCACGCCGAACCAGATCAGGTCGATGCCCAGCTTTTCGGCAACCGGGGCCAGCAGCGGCACCATGATGAAGGCGATCTCGAAGAAGTCGAGGAAGCATCCCAGAATGAACACGACGATCGAGACGGTGATCAGGAAGCCGACTTCTCCGCCTGGCAGCGCCAGCAGAAGCTCTTCCACCCAGCGGTCACCTGAGATGCCGTAGAAGGTCAGAGCGAAAACGCGCGCGCCGATCAGGATGAACATCACGAAGGTTGCGAGTTTTGCGGTGGAATCGAGCGCCTGGAGAAGTGTTCTCCTGTCCAATCGGCCTTTCATGATCGACATGATCAGCGCGCCGGTCGCCCCCATGGCGCCACCTTCGGTCGGTGTTGCGATGCCAAGGAAGATCGTTCCGAGAACCAGGAAGATCAGCGCAAGCGGCGGGATCAGGACGATGACGACCTGTTCGGCCATTTTCGACAGGTAGCCCAGGTTCCTGGCGCGGTTGAGCAGTGCAAACCCGTAGGGAACGAGCGTGGCAACCAGGGCAGACCAGACCACTCGTGTTTCATAGCGCAGTTCATCGAAGACAAAGTAATCGCAGATGAAGAACAGGGCGATCGCCAGACCAATGATGATGAAGAGCGAACGGCCACCATTGCCGAGCGGGCGCGCTTCGGGCGGCAGGGCAGGCACCCATTGCGGCTTGATCAGGGTGATGGCGAATATGTAGGCGCAATACATGCCGACAATGATCAGCGCCGGGAAAAAGGCACCGACATACATGTCGCCGACCGAGCGGCCGAGCTGGTCGGCCATGACGATCAGGACGAGAGACGGCGGAATGATCTGTGCGAGCGTTCCGGATGCGGCAATCGTGCCGGCTGCGAGGCCGGGATGGTAGTTGTAGCGCATCATGATCGGCAGCGAGATCAGGCCCATAGCGATCACGGATGCGGCGACGACGCCGGTGGTGGCCGCAAGCAGGGCTCCGACGATGATAACAGCAAAGGCCAAGCCGCCGCGCATGGTTCCGAAGAGCTGGCCAATGGTATCGAGCAGATCTTCTGCCATGCGCGAGCGCTCGAGAATCAGCCCCATGAAGGTGAAGAACGGAATCGCCAGCAAGGTGTCGTTGCGCATGACGTCGAAGACGCGGTTCATGTTGGCCTGAGCGAGGGGCCAGAACAGCCGGATTTCCGGCGAAATATGGCTCAGTTCAACACCGGCTACAAAGAAATACATGCCGCCGGCGGCGAGAGTGAAGGCAACCGGGTAACCGATCAGCAGCATCGCCATGACGGTGATGAACATGATCGGTGCGAGGTTGTGAGCAATAAGATCAAGCATCGGCGCGGCCCTTCATGTCGGAGGCTGCCTCGACTTGGGGTGGCATGGAATGATCATGCCCGATTTCTTCTTCGAGCAGGCCCCGGATGATGGCGATGCGCTTGATGATTTCGGAGAAAGCCTGGGCCGTCAGCAAAATGAAGCCCAGAAGGATGCTTGCCTTGGCCGGCCAGATGATGAGGCCGCCGGCGTTGCTGGACATTTCGCCGGACTGGAACGAGCGCCAGAAGAACGGCCATGCCAGATAGGTCATCATCAGGCAGAAGGGAAGCAGGAACAGGAAGTGGCCAAAAAGGTCGATCCAGTCACGTGTCCGCTTGGAGAGATTGCCCGCGATTACGTCAATGCGAACATGCTCGTTCTTGCGCAATGTATAGCCTGCGGCGAGCATGAAGACCGCGCCGAACAGGTACCACTGAACTTCCAGCCAGGCATTCGACGACATGTCGAACACTTTGCGGATTGTTGCATTTCCGGCGCTGATCAGCACCGCGGCCAAAACCAGCCAGGACACATTGCGTCCAACAAATTCGTTGATCCGGTCGATAAACCGGCTCAACGCCAAAAGACTTCCCATATTGCCCTCCCGGTCATATCACCCCCGGTTTTTCGGAGTGTGATCAACCATGGTTCCCATTAGCACCATCCATATCATTTGCATGATGTTGCGCCAGCCCATATCAGGAAAAAGACATAAAACGCAACGAGTGGTGCATTAACTTTACCAGTTAGCCGGACGCCCGGTAGTGGCGCTGATCGATGACTGCGGCTATACCCATTGGTAGGTGCATTAAAAGAGGTCAATGGTGCAAGCAAGCGAGTTGTTCGATATTTCTGGCGAAATTGTACTTGTGACCGGCGGTGGCACCGGAATCGGATTTGCCATGGCGCGGACGCTGGCGCTCAATGGCGCGAAGCTGGCTCTTGCAGGCAATGACCCCGACAGTTTGCAGGCGGGTGTGGACGCCTTGGCTGAGCTGGGGGCAGAGGCCATTTCCATACCGATGGACGTGCGCCGGGACGATACGATCTGCGACGCCTTTGACCGCATCGAGGCTAAGCTTGGGCCGGTCGGCGTTCTGATCAACAACGCAGGAATTGCTCACCGCGACAAAGCGACCCGGCTGACGCGGGAGACGCTCCGCAACGTCATGTCGGTCAATGTCGAGGGAGCGTTCATGGTTGCGCAGGAGGCTGCCAGGCGCATGATTCGTGATGATAGGGGCGGTTCGATCATCAATATTTCCAGTGTTCTGTCCGAAATGCCGCAGCGCCAGGTGTCGGCCTATGGTGCATCAAAGGCCGCGGTCAGCCAGATGACGCGATGTCTGGCGCTGGAATGGGCCAAGCACGGAATCAGGGTCAACGAAATTCGGCCGGGCTGGTTTGAAACAAGTTTGACGGCGCCGTTTCTCAAGGGACCGGGTGCCAAGGTGATGGCCGGTCAGAATCCCACCGGGCGGCTTGGCAACATGCATGATCTCGATGGTGTCGTGCTGCTGCTTGCATCAAAGGCGAGCGCTTACATGACCGGCAGTTCGATTATCGTTGATGGCGGCCATTCCATAGGGCGCTGAATCGGTCGCGCCGGGCACTTCCGGCGACAGATAATTTCGTTTCGTGCCGGTTGCCAACCATCTGATTGCGCAGTCCGGAATGAGCCATGAAATCGATTGACCGGCGCCCCGACTGGCACAAATATCATGGCCGGGATCACGGGTTGGGAGAGTGCCTGTGATCGGTCCGGGACCCGTCCTGATCCGGGACTGAATGGCTTGAGGAGGCTGTAAATGACAGTGCATGATGTTTCGCTCGACGACAAATTTGACCTGACCAAGGACCGGATTTTTGTCACCGGATCACAAGCTGTCGTTCGCCTTTTGATGATGCAGCAGGAGCGGGACCGTCTCGCCGGGCTGAACACAGCGGGCTTTGTCTCCGGTTATCGTGGTTCGCCGCTGGGTGGCCTCGACCAGCAGATCATGCGTGCACAGAGCTCCCTGAGCGAGCACAACATCGTGTTTCAGCCCGGATTGAACGAAGAGCTGGCTGCGACAGCCTGTTGGGGAACGCAGCAGTCGGGCCTGGACGGAACAGGCAAGTATGACGGGGTGTTTGCCCTCTGGTACGGCAAGGGGCCGGGCGTTGACCGTTCGGGCGACGTGTTCCGCCACGCCAACCTGGCCGGGTCGTCCAAACATGGCGGTGTCCTGGCGCTGATGGGCGACGACCATACGGCGGAAAGCTCGACCAACGCGCACCAGACCGAATTCAATTTCATCGACACCATGATCCCGATCCTCAATCCGGCCGGCGTGCAGGAGATGATCGACTACGGGCTCCACGGATTTGCAATGTCCCGGTTCGCGGGCACATGGGCAGCGCTCAAATGCGTCAAGGACAATGTCGAGTCCACGGCGTCGGTTGATGCCGGGCTTGATCGTCTCAAGATCATCCTGCCGGAATTTGCGGTGCCGCCAGGTGGGCTCAACATCCGCGCCAACGACCTCGATTTCCTCGGCCAGGAAATGCGGCTTCATGAATACAAGCGCGATGCCGCGAGCGCCTATATCCGGGCAAACGGGCTTAACCGCATCATCTATTCAGGCGGTGCAAACGCCAAGATCGGCATCCTGACCGTTGGCAAGAACTATCTCGATGTGCGGCAGGCGCTGGATGACCTCGGCATCGACGAGAAACGAGCCAGCCAGATCGGCGTCCGCCTGTTCAAGGTTGCTTGCCCGTGGCCGTTCGACCTGGCTGACATGGCCGAATTTGTCGATGGCCTCGATATGGTGATTGTTGTCGAGGAGAAGCGGTCGCTGCTGGAGAGCCAGCTGCGGGAGGCGCTTTACGGAACCGCGCGTCAGCCCGTTGTGGTTGGCAAGCGCGACGAGCGCGGCGACTGGCTTTTCCCGGTCAAGGGCGCGCTTGATCCCAATGACATTGCCGTCGCGGTGGGTGAGCGGGTGCTCAAGGTCATTGGCTATGCGGAAGACATCGACGCCAAGGTCAAGCGCATCCGCCAGTTCCAGAGCATGCTGGCAAGCGTTTCCGATGTGGCGTCTCGCACGCCCTATTTCTGCTCGGGGTGCCCGCACAACACGTCGACCAAGGTTCCCGAAGGATCTGTTGCTGCAGCTGGCATTGGGTGCCATTTCATGTCGCTGTGGATGGACCGTGATACCACCGGCTTCACCCAGATGGGCGGCGAGGGGGCGCAATGGGTCGGGCAGGCGCCGTTTACGACGCGCGAGCATATTTTCCAGAATCTCGGCGACGGTACCTACAATCATTCGGGTGTGCTGGCCCTGCGCTTTGCCATCGCTTCAGGCGCCAACATTACCTACAAGATCCTCTACAATGACGCGGTTGCTATGACCGGTGGGCAGACGCATGAAGGTGGTCTCACCGCTGACGCGATTGCACGCCAGGTGCGTGCGGAGGGTGTCGAGCGGATTGCTCTGGTCAGCGATGATCCGGACCGGTATCCCGCAGGCACCGCCTGGCCGCCGAACATGAGCGTTCATCACCGTACAGAGCTCGATAACGTGCAGCGCGAGCTGCGGGAGGTGCCGGGTGTGACGGTGCTGATCTACGATCAGACCTGTGCGGCGGAAAAGCGCCGCCGGAGAAAGCGCGGCACCTATCCCGATCCGGACAAGCGCGTCTTCATCAACGAACTGGTATGCGAAGGCTGCGGCGATTGCGGCATCAAATCGAACTGCGTGTCGATCCAGCCGGTCGAAACCGAGTTCGGGCGCAAGCGCAAGATCGATCAATCCGGATGCAACAAGGATTTCTCCTGCATCGAAGGGTTCTGTCCTTCGTTCGTGACCGTGCATGGCGGACGCATCCGCAAGGCGGACTCCACGGTGCTCAAGTCGGCGCCGGATCCGCTGGCCGGCCTGCCGGAGCCCGAGATTGCTTCGCTGGATCAGGGATGGGCATCGATTATTGACGGTGTCGGGGGAACCGGCGTCGTTACGATCGGCGCCATTCTGGGCATGGCGGCGCATCTCGAGGGCAAGGGCTGCGGCATGATCGACATGGCAGGCCTGGCGCAAAAGGGCGGCGCGGTGTTTTCACACGTTCGCATCGCCAGGAAGCCTGAGGACATCCATGCAATCCGGATTTCCGCCGGCAAGGCCGACCTGATCCTGGGATGTGACCTGGTGGTTTCCGGATCGCGAAAGGTGCTGACCTCGGTGCGTGAAGGCGAAACGGCGTTTCTGGTCAACACCAGCGAAGTCATGCCGGGCGATTTCACCCGCAATGCGGATTTCTCGTTGCCGACCGAACGGTTGAAGCGGGCCATCGTCAAGGCGGCCGGGGCAGAAAAGACCAGCTTCTTCAATGCCACGCTTGCCGCGACTCGGCTGTTCGGCAATGCGATCGCGGCCAACATGTTCATGCTGGGAATGGCATCGCAAAAAGGTGCATTGCCGCTGACGCCGGATTCGGTTGAAGAAGCCATCCGGCTCAATGGCCAGTCGGTGGCCATGAACATCGCCGCCTTCCGGTGGGGGAGAAAGGCAGCGCACGATCCCCAGTCGGTGCAGGCGCTTGTTTCCGATCAGCTTGTCGAAACTGACGCGGCGGCCGAGGAAACGGTTGCACAGATCATCGACCGCCGTGCGGAGTTCCTGCAGGGCTACCAGAACAAGGCCTGGGCAACCAAGTACCGCGAAACACTGCAGCCGCTTGTCAAAGCCGAGGAGCGGGTGTTCGGCGCGGCTGGTCCGGTGTCCGCGGCCGCGGCCCGTTCGCTGTTCAAGCTGATGGCGATCAAGGACGAATACGAGGTGGCGCGGCTCTACAGCGACGGCAGCTTCAAGCGGCAGCTGGGCAAGCAGTTCGAGAGCTATGACAAGCTGGAGTACCACCTGGCTCCGCCCGCTCTGGGCCGGAAAGACAGCAAGGGAAACCCTGTGAAGTCCTCGTTCGGCCGCGGAATGGCGATGCTCTTTCCTGTGCTCTCCGCGCTCAAGGTGGTGCGCGGAACTCCCCTCGACCTGTTCGGATATAGCGCGGAACGGCGTATGGAGCGTGAACTCTTGTCGGGCTTCATTGAGGAATTGAAGCTGATGAGTAGCGTTCTGGGGAAAGGTAATGGTGATGCAGTCGCTGCATTTCTATCGTACCCCATGAAAATCAAGGGTTACGGGCATGTAAAAAAGCGAAATTATGAAGTTGTTTTCGCTGATAAAGAAAACGTTAAGCATTCTCTACATAATGGAGGTGTAGATGATGTTCCTGTCGCCGCGGAATGATATTGGGTTGTAGGTTAGCTTTATCTAATTTTCGGCTTGTTAATCCAAAATTCAAAAACGATAATTCGTTGAGATTGTTGCCCAAAAGCAGGGCGGGATAAATATGTTCTTAATCTCCCCCTGATACGTTGCTGTCTCAGATTCACGGATTAGTGTTCATGCAGCCCGCAGACAGCACAACATTTGCAGACGAGGTCCGTCTGTCCTTTGTCGCCTCGCTTTATCAGAAGCGGGGAACGCTGGCTGCTGGCATGGTGGCGCATCTTGTCACGACCTTGGCGGTCTATCTGCGCATTGAAGATCCGTTCTATCTCTACGCCGCGCTGGCGCTTTTTATTACCTGGGCCGCGCGAACCCTCGACATGATGAGCTTCGACCGGAAGGACAAGTCCACTTTCAAGCTGGCTGACACGCTTCGCTGGGAAAAGCGCTATGTCGCCGGTTCACTGGTTGCGGCTTTCATTCTGGGAACCGTCTGCGGCCATGCGCTTGTGATGGCGCAGGATCCGTTTGCCGAACTTGCGACGATCTCGGTCACCATCGCCACAATGATCTCGGTGGTCGGGCGCAATTTCGGATCGAAACTCAACGTCGACATGATCATTCTTGCTGCCTGCCTGCCGATGATGGCCGGCTTTTTCATGGCGCGTGATCCGTTCATGATCGTTCTTGCTGTGCTGCTGTTGCCGTTGTTCCTGACGACGCGTTCGATGGCGAACGGTGTGCGCGACTTCCTGTTCAATTCGGTCACCGCAGAGCGCAAGACCGCGGAAATTGCCGAAAGGTTCGATACCGCGCTCAACAACATGTCGCATGGCTTGTTCATGCTGGACGGTGATGGACGGATAGAGGTTGCCAACCGCAAGGCGCGGGAATTCTTCAGCATCGACAAGAACACCGACCTGACCGGTCGCGCCCTTAAAGCGGCTTTGAGGCTGGGAACGCGGAATGGTGTGATCGCCAAGGAAAATTTCGGACAGATCAACCAGCATCTCGAAAGCCTTGTCAGCGGGCGTGATGACCGCGCGCTTGTGCGTTTCGACAAGAACACATGGCTCGAGTTCAGCGCGCGTTATCGTGGCGAAAAGGGTGTGGTTCTGATCTTCGAAGACGTGTCGGAACGCATCCAGTCCGAAAAGCGCATTCTGCACATGGCGCGCTTTGACAACCTGACGAACCTGCCCAACCGGTCGTGGTTCAAGGAAGTTGTCGGCATCAAGGTTGCCAATGCCAAGCCTGGCCAGCAGCTGGCTCTTGCCGTGCTCGATATCGATGACTTCAAGCACGTCAATGACTCCATGGGCCACGTAAACGGCGACAAGCTGCTGAATGCCATCGCCAACAGGCTGCGTTCGCTGTCGCGGCAGAAATTCGTTGTTTCCCGCTTTGGCGGCGATGAATTCGTGCTGTTCTTGCCGGAGGTGAAAGACCTCGATGATCTCAATGCGACCATGGATCATGTGATCGACACGTTGCGCGGCACCTACATCATAGACGGCCACAAGCTGTTCATCAGCCTGTCGGGCGGTGTGGTCATGGCACCGGTTGCCGGTTTTCAGCTTGAAGAAATGCACATCCAGGCGGATCTCGCCCTGTACGAGGCCAAGCGCCGCGACAAGAACCGGTGGACCCTGTTCGAAGAATCCATGGATCAGCGTTATTCCGCACGCCAGGGCATGAAGGCCGCGCTTCGTGAAGCTATTCGAACCGGAGCCATGGACCTGTTCTACCAGCCGATGTTCAATCCGCAGGGCACCCGGATTGTCGGAGCTGAAGCCCTGTCGCGCTGGATTCATCCGGAACTGGGGCCGGTATCGCCCGCTGTTTACATTCCTCTTGCCGAGGAAATGGGCATCATCAGTGAATTGACGCGGTGTGTCATTGATCGTGCGGTGCAGGATTCAGCCAACTGGCCCGGCAATCTGCAGGTCTCGGTCAATCTCTCCGCCCATGATCTCAATGACCGCGGAATCATCTCGGTGATCGCTGATGCGCTTGATCGCGCCAATCTGGCGCCCGGCCGGCTGCAGCTGGAGATTACCGAAAGCGGTCTGATGAATGATCTGAAGACGGCCCGGGAGATCCTGACGGAGCTCCGCTCTATGGGCATGTCGATCGCCATTGACGACTTTGGTACTGGATACTCCAGCCTGAGCTACCTCGATATGCTGCCGCTCAACAAGGTCAAGATCGACCGGTCCTTTGTCCGGGACCTGACCAAGGACCCGAAGAAGCTGAAGCTGCTGCGCGGGGTGGTGCACCTGGCGCGCGAACTCGGGCTCGAAGTGGTTGTCGAAGGCGTCGAGACCGAAGACCAGCTGGTGATGATCAGCGAGAACAATTGCGCCGACATCATCCAGGGCTATATCTTCGGCACACCGATGCCGCATGGCTCCTTCATCGAGCTGGCGAACAAGCTGTCCGCCAATCCGCGGAAGCTGACCGTGGTCGGTCAATCCAGCCATACACGCCAGTCGGGCAACTGATCAGCAGCAATTTTCCCGCCTGTCTGCCCGCAAAAAGCTTAAAAACCCGATCGTCAATTCTTCCCGGCACTTTCTTGTAGCGCCGTTGATTTTCTATCCGAATTTCGGAGTTTGTTAACCCTAATAGGTAGTTAACCGGTCGTTGATGCCGTGCCGAGATTGATTAACACAAATTTAACGATAAGCTTTCCTCGTACAAACCGACGGAGACTTGTCATCAATGGCCAACGCGGCTCAAGGCAAAATCACAGGCTTCAGTGCAAGCGTCATGCGCTTCCTTGAGAGCATCGAGTATCGCCGTGTCGACAACGCGGATGATCTCGAGGACGTTGCGCGTATCCGCTACAAGGCCTTCACGATGGTCGGGTTGGCGCCGCAGAATGGCGAGCTGCTGATTGACGAGCTGGATTTCAAACCCAACGCGCATGTGATGGGCATCTTCTTCGATGAGCAACTGGTGTCGACCATCCGTGTTCATCACGTAACCTCTGCAGAGCGCGACAGCGTTGCAGTCTCGCATTTCCCCGATGTCATGAATCCGATGCTTGATGCGGGCCAGACCTTCATCGATCCGGTCAGGTTTGCAGCCGATCCCGACATCATGCGCGAGTATCCTGCCCTGCCGTACCTGACGCTCAGGGTGGCGACGATGGCGACGGACTATTTCCAAACCGATTATTGCCTCTCGGTGATCAAGCCAAATCACCGGGCCTTCTACAAGCGGATTTTCAATTCACACCCGCTTGTCGAGCCGCGTTTCTTCGAGAAATACGACAGCAATATCGAGCTGCATGCGTCGAATGCGCATGTCGAGCTGCAGAAAATCTATGACCGCTTTCCGTTCTTCAATTCACAGCTGTGCGAACGCCGGTTGATGTTCGCGCCGCGGCAGGAATTGTACATGCCGCCGCTTACGATCCGTCCGACGGCCCGGTACGCTCTCCAGCAGGCCAGTTGAGGCATCTGGGTGGATAGCTGGGGAGGTTGAGGCCACCTGGCCATGCCGGCGCCGGTCGCTTTGCCGTGGTGCTGTGACCTGATGTCCATTGCACAATGGCCATGGTTTGTGTAATCCGTCCATGAATTGCCAAATTGGGGAGCTACAGTATGGCTGAACAGATGAACGGTCCTGTCGAAACCGGTGCTGACATGGATTATTCCGAGCACGAAAAAACCTACTCGATGTTTCTCGCCGGGGCGAAATACGGAACGATCGTGATCGTCTCCCTGATGATTGCCATGGCCGTGTACTTCTTTACCGGCGCAGGTGCGATTGCCAGCCTTCTGGCATTCATCGTTCTCAGCATCGGCGGCAGCATCCTCGCCCGTTGAACCGTTCGCAGCGTGTTGGTCCCGGATCAATTCCTGATCCGTATCGACCCGTCTCATCCTGTTTACCAGAGGAGGGGCTCTCGTGGGCGCCGTCGTTTTTGTAGCCAAAGAATCCGATTCGCTTGAATCGCGCGTAGCCGCATCGCCGGAGACCGTGAAGAAGATGACTGCGCTCGGTCTGAGTGTCATCGTCCAGAAAGGTGCCGGCGAGAAATCCCGGATCGCCGATGCGGATTTCGTTGCAGCGGGGGCGAAAGCCGGAACCGCCGCAGATGCGAAGAAGGCTGATGTCGTTCTGCGTGTGAGGCGGCCATCGGAAGCGGAAATCAAATCCCTCAAATCAGGCGCCGTGGTGCTTGCGCAGATGGATCCGTACGGCAATGAAAAGGCGCTTGCAGCGCTCGCCAAGGCCGGGGTTACAAGCTTTGCCATGGAACTGATGCCGCGGATCACGCGTGCCCAGTCAATGGACGTGTTGTCTTCGCAGGCGAACCTTGCCGGTTACCAGGCCGTGATCGAGGCAGCACACAGTTTCGACCGTGCAATGCCTATGATGATGACTGCTGCGGGCACCGTGCCGGCTGCCAAGGTGTTCGTGATGGGAGCCGGTGTTGCCGGCTTGCAGGCGATTGCGACGGCCCGTCGCCTCGGCGCTGCGGTTTCGGCCACGGACGTGCGTCCGGCCGCCAAGGAGCAGGTTGCTTCTCTCGGTGCCAAGTTCATCGCGGTGGAAGACGACGAATTCAAGGCTGCCGAGACTTCCGGTGGCTATGCCAAGGAAATGTCGAAGGAATACCAGGCCAAGCAGGCAGCGCTGGTGGCCGATCACATCTCCAAGCAGGATATCGTGATTACAACCGCGCTCATTCCCGGGCGCCCGGCACCGAAACTGATTTCCCGCGACATGCTCAAGAGCATGCGCCTGGGCTCGGTGGCGGTTGATCTGGCGGTGGAGCGCGGCGGCAATATCGAAGGCTCAAAGCCTGGCGAAACGGTGACCGTCGATGGCGTCACCGTGATCGGTATTCTCAACATGCCGGGTCAGATTGCGGCGAGTGCCTCACTGCTTTACGCCAAAAACCTTCTGACCTTCCTCGACACCATGATCGACAAGGAAACCAAGACGGTTTCCGTCAACTTCGAGGATGAGCTGGTCAAGGCGACCGCGCTCACCCATGGTGGTGCAGTCGTTCATCCCGCCTTTGGCGGCGAAACAAGCAAGGGAGCAGCGTGATGGAAGGGTCAGTCCTTGATACCGCTCTTGAAAATCTCGAGCAGGCAGTAAGCGCTGTCCGTGCAGCTGCGGAAAACGCCGGCCCGGCGGGTGACGGTGTTGCCGCCGCGGTTCATGCCGCCAGTGGCGGGGCAATCGACCCGTTTGTCTTCCGGCTCGCGATCTTCGTGCTGGCAATCTTTGTCGGCTATTATGTGGTCTGGTCGGTGACGCCGGCATTGCACACACCGCTGATGGCTGTGACCAACGCAATTTCCTCGGTTATCGTGGTGGGCGCACTGCTCGCGGTCGGTGCATCGCTGTCGGGCTGGGCAACCGGGTTCGGATTCGTTGCGCTGGTGCTTGCATCGGTCAATATCTTTGGCGGGTTCCTCGTCACCCAGCGGATGCTGGCCATGTACAAGAAAAAAGAGAAGTGAGGGCCGGCTGATGTCAGAGAATTTTGCCGCATTCGCCTACCTCGTTTCGGGCGTCATGTTCATCATGGCACTTCGGGGTCTGTCTCACCCGACCACGAGCCGGCAAGGTAATACCTACGGTATGGTCGGCATGGCTATTGCTATTGTCACCACGCTTCTGCTGGCCAAGCCTTCGGCCAGCGGATTTGCGATGATTGTTGCCGGTCTTGCCATTGGCGGTGGCGCGGGCGCCTACATTGCCCGCAAGATCGCCATGACCTCGATGCCGCAGCTGGTTGCCGGCTTCCACAGCCTTGTCGGCCTTGCAGCCGTTCTTGTGGCCGCCGCCGCGCTTTACGCGCCGCATGCCTTTGGCATCGGCGAAGTCGGCGAGATCCATGCGCAGGCGCTGATCGAGATGTCGCTGGGCGTCGCCATTGGTGCCATTACCTTCACTGGTTCGATCATCGCGTTTCTCAAGCTTGACGGCCGGATGTCGGGCAAGCCGATCATGCTGCCGATGCGCCATGTCATCAACGCCGCCTTGCTGATCGGCATCGTCGTGCTGATCGGTGTGCTCGTGGCTTCGGAAAGCTACACGGTTTTCTGGCTGATCGTCGCCCTGTCGCTGGCGCTCGGGGTTTTGCTGATCGTTCCGATCGGCGGCGCCGACATGCCTGTGGTGGTGTCGATGCTCAACTCCTATTCGGGTTGGGCTGCGGCCGGCATCGGCTTCACGCTTGGCAACCTCGCGCTGATCATCACCGGTGCGCTGGTCGGTTCGTCCGGTGCGATCCTGTCCTACATCATGTGCAAGGGCATGAACCGGTCGTTCATCTCGGTCATTCTGGGCGGCTTTGGCGGAGAAACCGCGGCTGCCGGCAGCGATGATATCGATCGCAGCGTCAAGCTGGGTTCTGCGGATGATGCGGCCTTCCTGATGTCCAATGCATCCAAGGTCATCATCGTGCCCGGATACGGCATGGCGGTGGCCCAGGCGCAGCACGCCGTGCGCGAACTCGCCGACAAGCTCAAGGAGCAGGGTGTCGAGGTCAAATACGCCATCCATCCGGTGGCCGGCCGTATGCCTGGTCACATGAACGTTCTGCTGGCTGAAGCCAATGTGCCCTATGACGAGGTCTTCGAACTCGAAGACATCAACTCGGAATTCGCACAGGCCGATGTGGCTTACGTGATTGGCGCCAATGACGTGACCAACCCGTCGGCGCGCGATGACAAGTCCTCGCCGATTTACGGCATGCCGATCCTGGATGTCGACAAGGCCCGCACCTGCCTGTTCGTGAAGCGCTCGCTCGGATCGGGTTATGCCGGTATCGACAACACGCTTTTCTACAAGGACAGCACGATGATGCTGCTTGGCGACGCCAAGAAGATGACCGACGACATCGTCAAGGCCATGGAGAACTGAGCGGTTCGCCAGAGAATTACGAAAAAAGGCCCGGACAGTATCCGGGCCTTTTCTTTGTCCTGTATGTCCTGATCAGTCGGCGGTCGAACGCAGCTGAAGTTCTGCAATGCCAACAGCGACGTTGACGCCTTCCTGGGCCTGGACGCTGACCGGCTGCAGCGAGAAGGTTTCGTCGGAGCCGCCAACCAGGATGTTGACGCCCGCACCGGCTGCGGCCGTCGCTTCGGCGGAGACGCCGCGATAGTCGCCGGAAAGCGAACCAGCCTGATATTCATAATCCGTGGTGGGGGCGAGCACGACCCATTCGATCAGCGTTGCGCCGGTCACGCCGATGTCGATGCCGAACTTGTTGATGACACCAAAATAGGATTCCTTGGCGGCACTGTCGTTGGCCGGGGTGTATTCGCACGACAGGTCCTTGGACGAGCCGAAGATGAAGCCGCTGCCGCCTTCGACGACGCACTCAAGCAGGCCCAGCTCCACGCTGTCGGCCTTGGAAGGCAGGGTCGCTGCGCCGAAGGCGGCGGTTGCGACAAGTGCTGCCGCGGCAGTTGAAATTTTTGCGTTCCCGATCATGATGAACTCGCTTTCCTGTTTGTTGGTTCGCGATGACAACGTGCTGAAACAGCTATTGTTCCGCACTCGGCGGAGTCCTCGGATTGATGATTGGATGATCTTCGCTGTCAAAGACAACGCACATCGCCGTCGCCCGGAATGGACCGGAGGTGGTCACGAACGGGAGCCGGTTCTAAAGAAGCTGCAAGACAGGAAGCGATGAGGGCTGGGCGGCGGACCGATCAGCGGACGCGGGCCAACCCGTCGATTGCGGGGCGGTACTTCGGATCAAGCTGCGCTGCCCGTGCATAGGACTTGGCGGCACGTTTCTTGTCGCCACGGCGTTCATAGATCAGCGCCTGGTTGGCCCAGGATTCCGCAACCCGCTGATCGAGCTCGATCGCGCGGTTGAAATCGGCGAAGGCGTTGTCGTCATCATTGAGCGCGACATAGGAGATGCCCCGGCCATTGTAGGGCTCGGGGGAATTCGGAGCCAACGAGATGGCGGTCGAGAAATCCTCGATCGCCTGCGGATGCTGATTGCGAAGTTGCTTGATCAGGCCGCGATTGTGATAGGCGCGCGGATCGGTAGTCTGAAGACTTATGGCGCGGTTGAAATCGTTCATCGCCTCATTCGTCCTGCCGGCCTGACGATAAAGATTGCCGCGGCCGATATAAGCCACGTCGTAGCGGGGATTGATCTTCAGTGCGCGGTTGTAGTCATTTGCCGCTTCGAGCAGGTTGCCCATCGAGCGGTGGATCAGGGCCCGGTTGGCATAGGCCTGATAGAAGGACGGGTTGAGCTGAACGGCGCGGTTGAAGTCATCCAGGGCATCACGGTACTTGCCGGACCTGCCATAGGCGGAACCGCGCACGTTGTAGCCTTCAGGGTCGCTGGGATTTCGCCGGATCACATCGGTGAGCGAGGCAATGTTTTCCTGCGTGCCCTGGGTCCGGTCGATGGAAATCGTATCAACAGGTGTCGTGGTGTTGCAGCCAGCCAGCGAAATGCTCAATGCCGATACCGCAGCCAGCAACAAAAAACGCGCACCGCTGGAGTGCCGTTCGTTTGTCAGAATTGCCGCATTCACCCGCATCATTTAAGCCCCACCTGCTTTTCCGGAAAACAACCCGGACCACCACACTGAAAAAGGCGGAGACGAATATTCGTCTCCGCCTCTCATTCATGCAACCCTAAAAGGGCGAAAAAACGGCTGGATCAGCGAGCAGGTGCCGCCGGGCGGCCGCCACCGATAAGGCCTTCGCGCTGAGCCCGCTTGCGGGCCAGCTTGCGGACGCGACGAACGGCTTCGGCCTTTTCGCGAGCACGCTTCTGCGACGGCTTCTCGTAAAAATCACGCATCTTCATTTCACGGAAAATGCCTTCACGCTGCATTTTCTTCTTGAGAGCGCGGAGCGCCTGATCGACATTGTTATCGCGGACAAGTACCTGCACGTTGATCCCGTTCCTTCGAGTTTTTCGGTTGGCTGAAGCAGCCCTGGCAAACGAAAATTCCATTCGTTCGGCCGAGGGCGTTACGATTGAGGTGGCAAATAACAGTTTCGAAGACCCGAGTCCAGTCCCCGGCAACTTGACAATGCAGGTACTGCCGTATTTTTCGTTGTCTTGCAAACCACACTGATTTTCCCGGCAGACCTGCATGTCCATGTGCGACAAAGCGCACTGCGACATTGATGGCCGTCCGGAGGTCGCAAAAGAGCCGATGCGGAGCAGATGAATTTGCTCTTGCTGGGATGAAGCATATCTAACCCGTTTGGAGCCAGACAGCTATGCGCAAATACTCCGCTTTTGCCGTTGCCCGCGAGGCGATGCGTGGCCACAAGGGCTGGCCTGCGCAATGGACATCGCCAGAACCGCGAAAAAGCTATGATGTGATCATCGTGGGCGCCGGCGGCCATGGTCTGGGAACCGCCTATTATCTGGCCAAGGAACACGGCATCACCAATATTGCGGTGATCGAGAAGGGCTGGCTCGGCGGCGGCAATACCGGCCGCAACACCACCATCATCCGTTCCAACTATCTCTACGACGAAAGCGCCGGTCTTTATGACCATGCGCTCAAGCTCTGGGACGGGCTGTCGCAGGACCTCAATTACAATGTGATGTATTCGGCGCGCGGCGTGATGATGCTGGCGCACAATGTGCACGACACACAGGTGTTCAAGCGACATATCCACGCCAACCGTCTCAACGGCATCGACAATGAATGGCTGACGCCGGAGCAGGCCAAGGAATTCTGCCCACCGCTCAATATCAACCAGTCGGCGCGGTATCCCGTGGTCGGCGCGGCATTGCAACGCCGTGGCGGCACGGCGCGCCATGATGCAGTGGCATGGGGCTATGCACGGGCTGCGGCCGACATGGGCGTTCACATCATCCAGAATTGCGAAGTCACCGGTGTCCGCCGGGCGGCGGACGGATCGGTCTCCGGCGTCGATACTAGCCGCGGTTTCATCGGCGCCAAGAAAGTCGGTGTCGTCGCGGCCGGGCACACCTCCGTGATCATGGAAATGGCAGGGGTGCGGATGCCGCTCGAGAGCTACCCGCTGCAGGCGCTGGTGTCCGAGCCGGTCAAGCCGATCTTCCCTTGCGTGGTCATGTCCAACACGGTGCATGCCTACATCTCGCAGTCGGACAAGGGCGAATTGGTGATCGGGGCAGGCACCGACCAGTACACCTCCTATTCCCAGACCGGCGGTCTGCACATCCTCAGCCATACGCTGGATGCGATCTGCGAAATGTTCCCGATCTTTACCCGGATGAAGATGCTGCGCTCCTGGGGCGGCATCGTTGACGTGACGCCGGACCGGTCGCCGATCCTGTCGAAAACGCCGGTGAAGGGGCTCTATGTCAATTGCGGCTGGGGCACTGGCGGCTTCAAGGCCACTCCCGGATCGGCCAATGTGTTCGCGCACACGATCGCGCACGACGAACCGCACAAGATCAACGCGCCGTTCAATCTGGAGCGGTTCCAGACCGGACGCCTGATCGACGAAGCGGCCGCTGCCGCCGTGGCCCATTGAGGCGAAGGGCATGAGCGAACAAGCAATCAATCTGGCGCAGAAACTCGAGGGCTTCAGCGATCTCTGGTCGCCGAAGATCGTTGCGGGGTTCAACGGCCATGACGTGATGGTGGTCAAGGTCAATGGCGAGTTCAACTGGCACTCGCATCCCGATACGGATGACTTCTTTCTTGTGCTGTCGGGCCGGCTGACCATCCAGATGCGGGATGGCGACGTCGTGCTTGGCCCGGGCGAGATGTATGTGGTGCCCAAGGGTGTCGAGCATTGCCCGCGCGCCGACGAGGAAACCCATCTTGTCATCATCGAGCCTGCCGGTACGCCCAATACCGGCGATCCTGAAACTGCCGTGATCAAAACCAAGATCTGACCAAGGACCAAGCGATGCTTCTGATCCATTGTCCCTACTGCCAGGAAGAGCGGCCCGAGCTTGAGTTCCGCAATGCGGGCGAAGCGCATATCGAACGGCCGAAGGATATCGCTGCGATAAGCGACGAGGAGTTCGAGAAATTCTTCTTCATTCGGACCAATCCGAAAGGCGTCACCTATGAGCGCTGGAGGCATATCCACGGCTGCGCACGCTTCTTCAACGCGGTGCGCGACACGGTGAGCGACCGGTTCGTCATCACCTACAAGGCGGGCGAGCCCCGGGTCCAGGTCGAGCGTGGCGAGGACGGTATGCTGAAGATCAAGGGAGCGGCACAATGAGCGGCGCCAACCGTATCAAGGGCAAGGGCCGGCTGACGCCCGCCAAGACCCTGCGCTTCAATTTCGACGGCAAGGTGCTGACGGCCATCGAGGGCGATACGCTGGCGTCGGCGCTGATTGCCAATGGCATTCATCTGACCGGGCGCTCGTTCAAGTATCACCGGCCGCGCGGCATGCTTTCGGCCGGGTCGGAAGAGCCCAATGCGCTGATGGATGTCGGCCGCGACGCGGCACGTAGGACACCCAACATCCGGGCGACCGTGCAGGAGGTCTTCGACGGGCTTCAGGCCAAGTCGCAGAACCGCTGGCCTTCTCTGGCCTTCGATGTGGGCGGGCTCAACAACCTGGCCTCGCCGTTCTTCGCCGCGGGTTTCTACTACAAGACCTTCATGTGGCCGAAGGCGGCCTGGAAGAAAATCTATGAACCGGTCATCCGGGCCGCCGCTGGTCTGGGTGTCGCGCCGAGCGAGCGGGATCCCGATCACTACGCCAACCACTATGTCCATTGCGATGTGCTGGTGATCGGCGGCGGTGCTGCGGGTCTTTCTGCCGCGCTTGCTGCTGCGCATGCCGGCGCCGAGGTGATCCTGTGCGACGAGCAGGCTGAAACCGGCGGGGCGTTTCATCACGACACCGATGCGACCGTCGGTGGGGTCCCGGGCTGGGACTGGGCGCAGGCCGCGACGGCGGAATTGCGGGCCATGGACAATGTCCGGGTGCTGACGCGCACGACGGCGTTCGGCTATCAGGCGCAAAACCATGTCGGGCTGGTCGAGCGGGTCACCGAACATCTCGCCAATCCCGATCCATCGCTGCCACGCGAGCGGCTCTGGCAGGTCAGGGCGAAGCAGGTGGTGATTGCCACCGGCGCGATCGAGCGGCACATGGTGTTTGCCAACAATGACCGACCCGGCATCATGCTGGCATCGGCGGCGCGGACCTATCTCAATCATTACGGCGTCGCGGTCGGCGCCAAGGTCGGGGTTTACACGGCCTGCGATTCCGCCTGGGCGGCGGCTTTCGACCTCAAGCAGGCAGGTGTCTCGATCCCCGCCATTGTCGATGTCCGTACCGATCCCGACCCGGCTCTGGTGGCGCGGGCGAGGGAGCTCGGTATCGAAGTGCTGGCCGGGCAGGCAGTGCTCGACACTTCCGGCAAACTCCGCATCAAGTCGATGAAGGTCGGCAAGGGATCGGGCGGCGCGACGCGCGACATTCC
This sequence comes from Hoeflea sp. AS16, assembly GCF_038900095.1. Classification (NCBI taxonomy): domain Bacteria; kingdom Pseudomonadati; phylum Pseudomonadota; class Alphaproteobacteria; order Hyphomicrobiales; family Rhizobiaceae; genus Hoeflea; species Hoeflea sp. AS16. The sequence goes on from NZ_JBBMQQ010000002.1 coordinate 658,031, forward strand.
GGTTGACGCGCTGATCATGTCATCGGGCTGGACGCCATCGGTGCACATGTACTCGCAATCGCGCGGCAAGGTGGTCTGGGACGAGGAAAGCCAGCGCTTCCTGCCCGGACGCCATGTGCAGGATTGTGCCAGCGTCGGCGCCTGCAATGGCGTTGATGATCTTGGCGAAGCAATCGAGGGGGCCGCAAGGGCCGGCCACGAGGCTGCGAAAGCTGCAGGCCTGAAGATGCGTTCTGGCTGGACTGCGCCAGAGGCAGAAGCTGGCGCATCATGGGCCGGCAGCATGATGGGGTCGGCGGCGGGCGCCGGTGCGGACACGACCGTCAAGGCCTTTGTCGACTTCCAGAACGATGTCACCGCCAAGGACATCCGGTTGGCGGTGCGCGAAGGCATGCACTCGATCGAGCATGTCAAACGCTTCACCACCACCGGCATGGCCACCGACCAGGGCAAGACGTCCAATATCCACGGCCTGGCCATCGCCGCCGAGATGCTTGGCAAGCCGCTGCCGCAGGTCGGGCTGACCACCTTCCGCTCGCCTTACACGCCGGTGACTTTCGGGGCGATCGTCAACCATTCGCGTGGTGATCTGTTCGATCCGACACGGCGGACGCCGATGCATGGCTGGGAAGAGGCCCATGGCGCAGTGTTCGAGGATGTCGGGCAATGGAAACGGGCCTGGTACTATCCTCGTGCGGGTGAAGACATGCACGAGGCGGTCAATCGCGAGTGCCGCACGGTGCGCGAGGCTGCGGGCATGTTTGACGCGACGACGCTTGGCAAGATCGAGGTCGTGGGGCCGGATGCGGCGCAATTCCTCAATCTGATGTACACCAATGGCTGGGACAAGTTGCAGCCGGGCCGTTGCAAGTACGGCATCATGCTGCGCGAAGACGGTTTCATCTATGACGATGGCGTGGTCGGGCGCCTGGCCGAGGACCGCTTTCATGTGACCACGACCACCGGCGGGGCGCCGCGGGTGATGCACCACATGGAAGATTACCTGCAGACAGAGTTTCCGGATCTGAAAGTCTGGCTGACATCGACCACCGAACAATGGGCGGTGATCGCGGTGCAGGGACCCAAGGCGCGCGAGATCATTGCACCATTGGTGGAGGGCATCGACCTTTCCAACGAGGCAATGCCGCATATGAGCGTCCGCGAGGGCAAGATCTGCGGTGTGCCGACCCGGCTGTTCCGGATGTCGTTCACAGGCGAGGCCGGTTACGAGGTCAATGTGCCGGCCGATTACGGCGAGGCTGTCTGGAAGGCGCTGTGGGCGCGTGCCGAGCCGCTTGGTGCCTGTGCCTACGGCACCGAGACCATGCACGTGCTTCGCGCCGAGAAGGGCTACATCATCGTTGGCCAGGACACCGACGGCACGGTAACGCCCGATGATGCCGGCCTGAACTGGGCGGTGGCGAAGAAGAAACCGGATTTCGTCGGCATTCGCGGTATGAAACGGCCTGATCTGGTGGGCGGCGGGCGCAAGCAGCTCGTTGGCCTGACAACCAAGGATCCGAACATCGTTCTGGAAGAGGGCGCGCAGATCGTTGCCGATCCCAACCAGACGGTGCCGATGACGATGATCGGGCACGTGACATCCTCCTACTGGTCGGAGAATTGCGGCCGGTCGATCGCCATGGGTGTGGTTGCCGACGGGCGGGCACTCAAGGGCAAGACGCTGTACGTGCCAATGCCTGACAGGACGATCGAAGTGGAAGTCACGGATACTGTTTTCATCGACAAGGAAGGAGTACGGCTGAATGGCTGATATTGCTCACGCCACCCGTATCGAACCGCTTGCCGGACGCACAGGCGGAGCCGCCGGCGTTGCGTTGACGCCCGCGGCTCCTGCCAACCGGGTATCGCTGCGCGTCGATCCGGCGAACGCCAAGGCGTTGTCGAAAGCACTCGGGCTTGAATTGCCGATGGTGCCGAAGACGTCCGTCCGCAACGAGAAGGGAAGGCTGGCGGCCTGGCTTGGGCCGGACGAATGGTTGATCATTGACGAGACCGGTAATCCCCTGGCCGATTTGTCCAAGGTCAAGCTATTGCATTCGGCGGTGGATATCTCCCACCGCAACACCGCGATCCTGGTCACGGGCAAGGGGGCCCGGGCCACGGTGCAAAGCGGCTGTCCGCAGAACCTGGGCGACAAGGTGTTTCCGGTCGGTTCCGCCACCCGCACCGTCATGGGGAAGATCGAGGTGGTGATCCTGCGCACCGGAGAGGATGAGTTCCGGGTCGAGTGCTGGCGGTCGTTCTCCGACTATGCCTTCGGCATGCTGTCGGAAGCCGCGAAGGATTGCCTGGCTTGACGCTGCGGGCCCTGTCAGGGCCTAGGCTTCCATCCAGTCCTTCGGGTCGAACTGGATGATGGTCAGCCATGTGGCCGTCATCGCCGGTTTCTTGCCGCCTTCAATTTCAATGGTGACCTCGTATGTGGTCATCATTCGGCCAGGGCCGCGAAGCCTTGCGTCCTTGAGGGAAAACCGGCCGCGGATGCGCGCATTCACCGGTACCGGCGCCATGAAGCGGATCTTGTTGAAGCCGTAGTTGATGCCGAAATGGTCTTCCTTCACGCGTGGCACGGCATCGGTATGCATGGCCGACAGCATGGAGAGCGACAGGAAGCCGTGGGCGATGGTTCCTCCGAAGGGGGTTTCTGCGGCGCGTACGGGATCAACGTGAATGAACTGGTGGTCGTCGGTCGCATCGGCGAACATGTCGATGCGTGATTGCGGCACATCCATCCATTTGGACACACCGAGTTCGGTTCCGACGAGATCGTTGATCGCCGTAATTGAAATCACTCGCTGCACGTAAATCTCCCAGGCTCAAACGTGTATCGGTCTTGTATCCAATAGATTGATACGCCATTCAATGCATCAGCTTTATGAAATCATTCTGGACTGGAAGCCGGACACATGGTTGTCAGCCTGGCATCTCTCGCCAGCAAACCACCGAGCGTGGAGGGATCGCCTTTTCGACCGAGGCGTATGGACTCGCGGGACACCACAGGCCCTGTGAACCGGGAAGGACACAGCGTATTTCCGCGTGACCGGAGTTGAATACCATCGTCAAACGTTGCCCTATTGGTCCGAGTACCATCATGAAACCTTGCCGGGCCTGGTCTTCCCAGTCTGCCGGTTGCATCGGGTGACCATCGGTGGTCAGCCATGAAACCTGGTCAAGGATATTCGAGCCGTCGCTGTCATTCATGAAATGCAGGCGCTTCAGCAGTGGTGATTCCGCCCTCAGCCCGGCCCAGGCGCGGGTGAATTCCAGCCGGGCCTGATTGAGTTCATCCCAGTTGCGCCAGGTGATCTCATTGTCCTGTGCGTAGGCATTGTTGTTGCCGCCCTGGCTGTGGCCGAATTCGTCGCCGGCGGTCAGCAGGATCGTGCCACGGCTGGCAAACAGGGTGGCGATCAGGGCCCTGGCGTCTGCTTCGCGCGATGCCAGGATGGCTGGCTCGTCACTGTCGCCTTCCACCCCGTTGTTCCAGGAACAGTTGGCATCATGGCCATCGCGGTTGTCCTCACCGTTTGCCTCATTGTGCTTATGGGCAAAGGCCACCAGGTCGGCAAGCGGAAATCCGTCATGCGCGGCAATGAAGTTGATGCTGCGGGTTCGGTCGGCGTGGCGCCTGGCAAAGATATCGGATGAGCCGGCAAGCCGTGTTGCCAAGGCGCCGGTCATGGCCCTGTCACCGCGCCAGTAGCGGCGGATGTCGTCGCGCGCGTGGTCGTTCCACTCGAGCCATGGCGGGCCGAAATTGCCCAGCTGGTAGCCGCCGGGGCCGATGTCCCAGGGTTCGGCAATCAGCACGCGGTCATGCAGAACGGGATCATCGACGATGCGTTGCAGCAGTCTGGCCTGGGGTGAAAAGCCGTTCGCGTCGCGGCCGAGGATCGGGGCGAGATCGAAGCGGAAACCGTCAATTCCGGCTTGGGTCACGAAGTGGCGCATTGTTGTCAGCACCAGTTCCTGCACCTCCGGCCGGTTACAGGCCAGCGTGTTGCCGCAGCCGGTATCGTTGACAAGCGTACCCGGAGTATCCTGGTCGTGGCGGTAGTAGGTCGCGTTGCCAAGTCCGCGCAGCGACAGTGTCGGGCCATGATTGTCGCTTTCCCCGGTGTGGTTGAAAACGACATCAAGAATGACGCCGATGCCGGCTGAATGCAGCGCATCGACCGCGTGGCGGAGATCGGCGATGCCGCCCGGCGCGAGGCGTGGGTCAAGCGCCATCATGGTGACCGGATTGTAGCCCCAGGCATTGGTCAGCCCCAGTGGCGGCAAATGCCGCTCGTCGATCCAGGCCGCAATGGGCATCAACTCGACAGCGCTGACATGAAGCTTGCGCAGGTGATCGATGATGGAAGGATGCGCCAGTGCCCGCACGGTCCCGCGGTCCGCTTCCGGTACATCGGGATGCAGCTTCGTGAAGGCGCGAACCGGCACTTCATAGATCAGCCCGCCGGGTTCAAACCGCGGACGGCCCGGATTGAGCGGTGGCAACGGTGTTTCCAGAATGGCCCTGGGGACAATACCCTGGGTATCTTCGCCGAATTCCCCGAGGCGGGGATCGTAGGAGAAGGGCCTGTCTAGCCGGATTGCGAAGGGATCAACGAGCAGTTTCGAGCGATCGAAGCGGTGGCCCTGATCAGGTCGCCAGGGCCCATCGGCGCGAAACCCGTAGCGCGCGCCAGCCTGAAGGCCCTCGACGAAGGCGGTGAATGATCCTTCGCCATCATGAGCCAGATCGTGAAGGGCGATCTCGCGATCAGACTGGTCGAACAGGCAAAGCACGACTGACGATGCGGAGGGCGCCCGCACGGTGAAATGCGCACCTTTAGCCGTCAGTTCAGCGCCGGGCTTCCCCGGCAGTCCGGCTTCGTCGGGTTTGCGCATCAGGTGATGACGGTGGGAGCATCGCGCCCGGTTCGCTTGGATATCTCGGCCAATGCCTCGGCCGCCTTGATCAGCGGAGCGAGTGCAGCCTGGGTTTCCTGATCGTGACGGGCCGGATCAGGTTCATAACGCTCCATGTAAATCCGCAATGTTGCACCGGAAGTGCCGGTGCCCGACAGCCTGTAGACCAGGCGAGCGCCGCCCTCGAAGAAGATCCGAAGACCCTGGTTGCGGCTGACCGAGCCGTCGACAGGGTCGTGATAGGTGAAGCTGTCGGCTTTTTCGATCGTCAGTGACCCCGTTTGAAGGCCGGGCAGGCGATCAAGTTTTTCCTCAAGCGCCGCCATCAGTCTATTGGCCTTGTCGGTCTCGATTGCCTCGTAGTCATGGCGCGAATAGTAGGTCCGGCCGTATTCGGCCCAGTGATCCTTGACGATTTCAAGCATGCTCTGGCGCCGTACCGCGAGTATGTTGAGCCACAGCAGCACCGCCCAGAGGCCATCCTTCTCGCGGACGTGGTCGGAGCCGGTACCGGCGCTTTCCTCGCCACAGATGGTGCAGCGTCCGGCATCGAGAAGATTGCCGAAGAACTTCCAGCCGGTTGGCGTTTCATGCATTTCGACGCCGAGTTTCGCCGCAACCCGGTCGGCGGCACCACTGGTCGGCATCGAGCGGGCAATGCCCTTGAGGCCGGCCTTGTAGCCGGGCGCGAGATGGGCGTTGGCTGCCAGCAGGGCAAGTGAATCCGACGGGGTTACGAATATGCCTTTGCCGATAATGAGATTCCGGTCGCCATCGCCATCGGAGGCTGCACCGAAATCGGGAGCATCGGGCCCCATCATCAGATCGTAAAGCGCCTTGGCATGGACCAGGTTCGGATCGGGATGATGACCGCCAAAATCCTCAAGCGGCGTGGCATTGAAAACCAGTGCCGGATCGACACCGAGACGCCGCACCAGGATCTCGCGCGCGTAGGGACCGGTGACGGCATGCATCGCGTCGAAAGCCACCTTGAAGCCACCCGCAACGAGCGCACGGATTGCGTCGAAATCGAACAATGTTTCCATCAGTTCGGCATAATCGGCCACGGGATCAAGCACCTCGATTGTCATTCCGCCGGCTTCGAAAACCCCGATCTTGTCCAGATCCACATCGTCAAAATCAGCAATCAGATAACGGTCAATGTTTTTTGTCCGTTGATAGATTGCCTCGGTGATCTTCTCCGGGGCAGGGCCGCCATTGGAGATATTGTACTTGATGCCGAAATCCTCGGTGGGACCACCGGGATTGTGGCTCGCCGACAATATCAGCCCGCCAAACGCCTTTGTCTTGCGGATCAGGTGCGAGGCCGCCGGGGTCGACAGGATCCCGCCCTGACCAACCAGAACGCGGCCGAAGCCGTTGGCTGCCGCCATGCGGATGGCTGTCTGGATGACCTCGCGATTGTAGAACCGTCCGTCCCCGCCGATGACCAGCGACTTGCCTTCAAAGCCGTCGAGGCTGTCAAAAATCGACTGGATGAAGGCTTCGGAGTATCCGGCCTGCTGGAAGACCGGAACCTTCTTGCGGAGCCCGGAGGTGCCGGGCTTCTGGTCTTGAAACGGGGTGACGGGGATTGTCCGGATCATTTCTTGCTCTTTGCAGTAAGTAGCTCGGTGTAAAGACTGGCGTAGCGCAGGGCGCTGCGATCCCAGGAGACATCCGCTTTCATGCCCTGGTTCTGCAGCTGGGCCCATGCCTTGGGTTGGGAAAAGGTGCGGATGGCGCGGCGAAGGGCCTCGCGCAGGGCATCGGGTGTGACCGGGAAGAACTGGAACCCGGTTGCCACTTCGGCTGCAGTTGCTGCTTCGTTGGCGTCAACGATGGTGTCTGCCAGACCGCCGGTGCGGGCAACCACAGGCACGTTGCCATAGCGCAAGCCGTAAAGCTGGGTCAGGCCGCAGGGCTCAAACCGTGACGGGACAAGGATCATGTCGCCGCCCGCCTGCATGAGATGCGACAGCGGTTCATTGTAGCCGATGACCAGGCCTATATCGCCCGGATGCCGTTCGGCGGCCGAGAGAAGGGCGGTTTCGAGCGCCTTGTCACCCGAGCCAAGCACCGCAAGCCTGCCGCCCATGGCGACGATGTCGTCGGCAAGTTCGGTCAGCACATCGATGCCCTTTTGCCAGGTCAGCCGGCTGACAACGGTGAAGACCGGCTTGTCGGTATCGCCAAACCCGAAATGTTCGGCCAGGGCCTTCCGGTTGTGCTGACGCTTCTTCGGTTTGGCGAGACTGTAATTTGCGGCGATCATCCGGTCTGACGCGGGGTCCCAGACGTCGGTATCAATGCCGTTGACGATGCCATGCAGGCTGTCGGCGCGGGCGTTGATCAAGCCGTCCAGCCCCATGCCAAATGCAGGTGTCCGTATTTCCTGCGCATAGGTCGGGCTGACGGTGGTGATGGCGGTGGCCATCTGCAGCCCGCCCTTGAGAAAGCTGACATCGCCGTAATACTCGATGCCATCAACCGAGAACACCGATTGCGGCAATCCGAGTTCGGGGAAAATGTCGGGCCCGAACTGGCCTTGAAAGGCAATGTTGTGGATGGTCATGACCGTCGGAGTGGACGCGGCCTTGCCCTGCATCATGTAGACAGGGGTCAGGCCGGCTTGCCAGTCGTGGGCATGGACAATGTCGGGCGTCCAGTCGTCAAGCGCGCCTTCGGCTATGTTGGCTGCAGCGCGGCTGAGGGCTGCGAACCGCCGCCAGTTGTCACGATGATCGGCATTCGCGGCATCGGTATAGGGACCGCCCGCGCGGTCGAACAGTTCCGGGGCATCCAGAACGAGATAGTCGACCCCGTCGATCGTGCTGGCAAGGATGGTGGCACGGACACCAAGAAGATCGTCAAACCTGATCACCGGCACCGGATTGCGAAGCTTTGCCATGACCTGCTGGTATCCGGGCAGCAGGACCTGCATGTCGACGCCATGTGTCGACAGGGCCGCTGGCAGGGCGCCGGCGACATCGGCCAGCCCGCCGGTCTTGATCAGGGGATATACCTCGGAGGCGACAGAGAGAACCTTCATTCGTAAATCAGCCCCGCGCGGTCGAGCATGTCCTGGGTGATCAGGCAAATGCCCGATTCGGTGCGATGGAAGCGGCTGGCGTCGAGTTCGGGATCCTCACCGACGACAAGGCCGGCCGGAATCTTGACACCCCGGTCGATCACCACCCGCGACAGGTTTGCGTGGCGGCCGATCACACATTCGGGCAGCACGACCGCCTCGTTCAGGTTCGAGTAGGACCGGCACAAGACACCAGAAAACAGAAGCGAACGATTTATTTCCGAACCGGAAATGATACAATCGCCTGATACCAGAGAAGAGAGCGCCATGCCGCGACGGCCCTCTTCATTGTGCACGAACTTTGCCGGCGGACGGATCTCGGCATAGGTCCAGATTGGCCAGGAGCGGTCATAAAGATCGAGTTCGGGCAGGATGTCGGTGAGATCGATATTGGCCTGCCAATAGGCATCAATGGTGCCCACATCGCGCCAATAGGCTTCCTTCTCCGGCGTTTCACGGACGCAGGATTCGGCGAACCGGTGTGCCACGGCTTTTCCATTTTCGACGATGTAGGGGATGATGTCCTTGCCGAAATCGCGGCTTGAACCGGGGGTCTCCGCATCACGGCGCAGCTCATCCATCAGGAAATCGGTGTTGAAGACATAGATCCCCATCGACGCCAAAGCCATGTCCGGCTTGTCCGGCATGGCTGGCGGGTCGGCGGGCTTTTCGACAAAGGCGATGATCTCGTCGCTGTCGTTGACATGCATGACCCCGAAACCTGACGCTTCCATGCGCGGCACTTCAAGGCAGCCAACGGTGACATCGGCGCCTGAATTGACGTGCTGCTGCAGCATCAATTCATAGTCCATCTTGTAGATGTGATCACCGGCCAGAATGACCATGAACTTGGGTTCATAGGCTTCGATGATGTCGATGTTCTGGAACACCGCATCAGCAGTGCCGTCATACCATTGGGTTTCCGACACGCGCTGACTGGCGGGCAGGATATCGAAACTTTCATTGCGCTCGGGACGCAGGAAGTTCCAGCCGCGCTGCAAATGCCGGATCAGGGAATGAGCCTTGTACTGGGTGGCAACACCGATCCGCCGGATACCGGAGTTCAGGGCGTTCGAAAGAGCGAAATCGATAATCCGCGACTTGCCGCCGAAAAAGACCGCTGGCTTGGCGCGGCGATCGGTGAGTTCCATCAGTCGGCTGCCACGGCCGCCTGCCAGGACATAGGCCATGGCGTCACGCGCCAGTGGCTGAACCCGTTTCTGCTCCATTCTAACCTCCCGATTTAGCCTTTGCCCGCATCATGCGGGCGTGAACATCATTGTCGCCAGGGGCGGCAGCGTCAGCTCCGCGATTGTGTGGCCGTCTTCCACCCGTGTCATCACCTCACCGAGATTGCCCTTGCCAGAGCCACCATAAATGGTGGAATCCGAATTGAAAATTTCAAGCCAGACACCGCCTTGCGGCATCGGAACCTGGTAGCCGGTCAGCACATTGGGCGTGAAATTGGAGACAATGACGACCGGTTTTTGGTCAGGCGCACGCCGCACCCAGGCGAAGACCGAGTTCGCGTTGTCATCGGCGATGAGCCATTCGAAACCTTCCGGCTCGCAATCGCGCGCATGCAGGGCCGGTGTCCGGGCGTAGAGCCGGTTGAGATCGCGGACCAGATCCTGCATGCCGTGATGGCGCGGATCATCGAGGTGATCCCAGTCCAGCGCTCGGGCCTCGCTCCATTCACCGCGCTGGGCGAATTCCTGGCCCATGAACAACAGTTTCTTGCCCGGATAGCCCCACATGAAACCGTAATAGGCTCTCAGAGATGCAAATTTCTGCCACTCGTCACCGGTCATCTTGGTGAGCATCGAGCCTTTGCCATGCACCACTTCGTCATGGGAAATCGGCAGCACGAAATTCTCCGAAAATGCGTAGTGCAGGCCGAAGGTCATGTCGTTGTGGTGGTGCTTGCGGTAGATCGGGTCGCGTTGCATGTAGGACAGGGTGTCATGCATGAAGCCCATGTTCCACTTGAAGCCGAAGCCGAGCCCGCCCTCGTGAACCGGCGCGGAGACCTTGGGCCAGGAGGTTGATTCTTCGGCGATGGTGATGACGCCGGGATGGGTGCCGTAGACCGCCTTGTTCATGCTCTTGAGAAACTCGACCGCGTCGATGTTTTCCCTGCCGCCATCCTTGTTGGGGATCCATTCACCTTCCTTGCGCGAATAGTCGAGGTAGAGCATCGAGGCGACCGCATCCACCCTGAGTCCGTCGATGTGGTAGGTCTCGGCCCAGAACAGCGCGTTGTTGACAAGGAATGACGCCACTTCCCGGCGGCCGAAATTGTAGATCGCGGTGTTCCAGTCGGGGTGAAACCCCTGGCGCGGATCAGCATGTTCATACAGTGCAGTTCCGTCGAAATGCGCAAGCCCGTGTTCGTCAGTGGGGAAATGCGCGGGAACCCAGTCGAGCAGAACACCGAGGCCGACCTGGTGGGCACCATCGACGAAGCGGGCAAAGCCCTCCGGCTCGCCAAATCGTGCGGTCGGTGCATAAAGCCCGGTGGTCTGGTAGCCCCAGGAGGGGTCATAGGGGTGTTCGGAAATTGGAAGAAACTCGATGTGGGTGAAACCCATTTCGACGCAATAGGGGATCAGTTCATCCGCCATTTCGTCCCAGGACATGAACGTCCCGTCAGCGCGCTTGCGCCAGGAACCGGGATGGACTTCATAAATCGATATCGGCTGGCGGCGGGCGTCGACCTTACTCCAGTGGGCGCGATGGGCGCTGTCGCCCCAGTCATGATCGAGGTCTGCGGCAACAATGGAAGCTGTCGCGGGGCGCAGCTCGGCGCGGCGGGCATAGGGGTCGGCCTTGAGCGGCAGCCTTTCGCCGTTCGGACCGAGTATTTCATATTTGTAGGCCGAGCCGGGTTTGACGCCGGGGGCGAAGATTTCCCAGATGCCGACATCGGCACGAAGGCGCATGACATGACGCCGTCCATCCCAGTCGTTGAAATCGCCAACCACAGAGACCCGGCGCGCGTTCGGCGCCCAGACGGCAAAGTGCACGCCGTCCATGCCTTCATGGCGGATGGGATGCGCTCCCATCTTGTCGAAAAGCCGCAAGTGCGAGCCTTCGGCGATGAAATAATCGTCCATCGGGCCAAGCACGGGGCCATAGGAATAGGGATCATCGACGTCCCAGGCACCGATGGAATTGGTTGCCGCGTATCGCAATGGCTGGCGTTTGGCGATGGTGAGAGGGCCCTCGAACAGGCCGGCCACCGCGCCGGGCTCAAGCCGGCCGGCGGGCAGGCCATCGAGTGTCAGTGCCATCACCTCGTCGGCACCGGGAATGAATGCGCGGGCGAAAAGTCCCTGCGGGATTTCCTGGATGCCGAGAACAGAAAAAGGGTTTCCATGCGTTCCGGAAGCAATCGCTTCAGCTTCTTCTGCCGAAAGGCGGGTCACCTTTTTTCCGGCATCTGGCACGGTTCCCTTTTGTGTCATGGGCCGGCTTTCCAAATTTCCTTTGCGTACTGGCGGATGGTCCGGTCCGAGGAGAACCAGCCCACACGCGCAGTATTCAGGATAGTACGGCTATACCAGGCCTCTTCGTCAACCCACAAACTGTCAACCTGGCGCTGAGCCTTGGCGTAGGCGTCAAAATCGGCAGCCACCATGAACCAGTCATGATCGTAGAGTCCGGCAATCAGATCGCTGTACCGGTTGCGGTCGTCCGGGCTGAAGACACCCGATGAGATGGCGGTCAGAGCCTGTGCCAGTTCCGGCGAGGCTTCAATGATGCCGCGTGGATTGTGGCCGGTGGTGCGGCGGTCGGCCACTTCGGAAGCGGTGAGGCCGAAAATGACGATGTTGTCGTCGCCGACGCATTGCTTGATTTCGACATTGGCACCGTCGAGCGTGCCGATGGTCAGCGCACCGTTCAATGCAAATTTCATGTTGCCGGTGCCCGATGCCTCCATGCCGGCAGTTGAAATCTGCTCGGAGAGGTCGGCGGCAGGTACCATGATTTCGGCCAGCGACACGTTGTAGTTGGGAATGAACGCGATTTTCAGCAGGCCGCGCACGGCCGGATCATTGTTGATCACCCGGGCCACGTCATTGGCAAGCTTGATGATCAGCTTGGCGTTGTGATAGCTCGGCGCCGCCTTTCCGGCGAAGAACTTCACCCTTGGCGTCCAGTCGCGTTCGGGGTGCGAGCGCATCTGGTCGTAGAGTGCAACGGTCTCGATGATGTTGAGCAGTTGCCGCTTGTATTCGTGGATCCGCTTGATCTGGATATCGAACATCGCCGACGGATCGACCCTGATGCCCATGCGGCGTTCCACCAGATTGGACAGTCGCACCTTGTTGGCGCGCTTGACCGCTGCGAACCGGGCGCGGAATTCGGAATCACCGGCGAAAGCGTCGAGCGTGGTGAGCTTTTCCGCGTCATCCATGAACTCATCGCCGATGGCTTCCCGGATCAGTGAAAACAGGCCGGGATTGCATTGCATCAGCCAGCGGCGCGGAGTGATGCCATTGGTCTTGTTGTTGATGCGGTCGGGATAGAGGTCATGCAGATCGGAAAACACGGTCTGCTTCATCAAATCGGTGTGCAGTGCCGAGACGCCGTTGATGGAATGGGAGCCGATGAAGGCCAGGTTGCCCATGCGCACGCGCCGCTCTCCGCCTTCGTCGATGACGGAAACGGACCTGATCTGGTCCTCGTCATAGCCGCGTTCCTTGCGGGCCTGGCGCAGAACCTTGGCGTTGATGGCGTAGACCAGTTGCATGTGGCGCGGCAGCAGTCTCTCAAACAGCGGCACCGGCCAGCTTTCCAGTGCTTCGGGCAGAAGCGTGTGGTTGGTATAGCTGAAGGTTTTGCGGGTGATGTCCCAGGCGGGATCAAACTCCATGTGGTGGACATCGATCAGGAGACGCATCAGTTCGGCCACCGACACCGCAGGGTGCGTGTCGTTGAGCTGGATGGCCACCTTGTCGGGCAGCGTCTTCAGATCACCGAATTGCTGAATGTGGCGGCGCAGGATGTCCTGCAGTGAGGCCGAGGAAAAGAAGTACTCCTGCCGCAAACGCAGTTCCTGGCCTGCAGGGGTTTCGTCCGCCGGGTAAAGCACCTGTGTCAGGGCCTCGGCCTTGTTGCTCTCGCGCAACGCGCCGATGTGGTCGCCGGCGTTGAAGGCGTCGAGCAGGATCGGATCGATCGGCTGGGCCGTCCACAATCTCAGCGTATTGACCCGGTTGGCGCGCCATCCGACGACTGGCGTGTCGTAGGCGACCGCAATCATGCGTTCCTGCGGCTTCCAGGTGCAGCGCTGGGTTTCGTCAGAGCCGTTGCCTGTGGTGTCGACAGATCCGCCGAAGCCGATCTCGTAGGCGCTTTCGTGGCGCGGGAATTCCCAAGGGTTGCCATGGCTGAGCCAGGTTTCGGGCAGTTCGACCTGCCAGCCGTCGCTCATTTCCTGCTTGAACAGGCCGTGGACATAGCGGATGCCGTAGCCGTAGGCCGGGATATCAACGGTGGCCATCGATTCCATGAAACAGGCAGCCAGCCGGCCAAGGCCGCCATTGCCGAGCGCCGCATCAGGCTCCAGTGCCGCAACGGCATCAAAATCGACGCCGAGCGATTGCAAGGCTTCCTGGACTTCTTCCAGCAGACCGAGATTGGATACGGCATCACGGGTCAATCGCCCGATCAGGAATTCCAGCGAAAGATAATAGACCCGCTTTGCGCCCTCGTCGTAGGTCTTGCGGGTGGAGGCCATCCAGTGATCGATAACGCGGTCGCGGATCACCAGGATGGTCGCGGCCATCCAGTCATGCGGCTTGGCGACTTTCGCGTCCTTGCCGATCGAATAGGTCAGCCGTTCGATGATATTGGCTGCAAGGGTGGAGGGATCGCTGCTGCGGGGCGCTGGTGAAGGCAGGTCGGCGATGGCGGACTTGGTTATCATCGGGTGTCCCATTCAGCTCGGGCGTCGAGTTCCGCACGGTTCTTCCCACTGGTGGGCATCATGCGGGCTGCTTGTGCAGCAAGCAATGAATGATTTTTTTGCTAATATCCAGCATTTAAATCCATTAGATTGGCTGATTTGCAGGATATTGCCGCTATTTGACCGAAAATCTTGCCTGCTGCGAAAGCAACCCTGCGGCAAAGCAGGCCAGACTGCGACGGCGTCCCCGGGCCCGGTCTTGTCTCTATTGAACCGTCAAGTATCCAGAGGCAATGCGCTTTTGGAGATGCCGGTCAACGGCGGCGCGGTCGGCGCAGAAATGCAGGCGGCCTTCGCAACTGTCACGGAGTGCTGCGAGCTCGGCGAACATGGGTGATTTTGCCACACCCGCCGCCTCGAGCAGCGATACGCCGAGGTATCCGATGTCGAGGCTGGCAAAATCGAAGGGTGTCATGTCGACATCCATACCCATGCCATGAACGGTAAAATAGGTCCGGTAGGCCGATGAGGTGAGTTCGTCGACCGCAAAGTCGGGATAGAGGTGATTGACCAGCTCGCGCGTTGCGAAAGACTGGTGGTCGCCAAATTCCAGCACGATCGATGGATGCTCCGTACTGTCGGCTTGTGCCTGAGCGAGATACCAGTCGAAATCCTGCTGGGACTGGGCGACCCGGCGTACATACTCGTCCAATTCAAAGATGCCGCTGTCGGTTAAGCTGTCCGGTTCGTCTTCGGCCCGGTGGTCCGAGTAGGGCGAATGGGCGAACATGGTTTGCACTTCGAGAAACAGCGGGCGGCCATCGGTTTTGCGGTGCTCTTCGATGAAGGACCGCGCGGCTTCGAAATAGAACCGGTCGGGATGGGCATATTCGCTGGCGCCGATGCGGTTGTAGTCGAGCACCTCGTCAAAGCCGATCGATTCCAGAAACGGCCCCTCGTTGACGAAGCCATGATCCATCGGCATCAGCACCGCGGTCCTGTAGCCGCAGCGGGCCAGTTCGGTGGCCAGCGACTGTTGGACCTTGCCTTCCATGGCGGTGGTCAGGTAAGGCGCGCGCCATCCGAAATCGAGGCTGGAAAGCCCGGTCATCAGCGAGAAATTCGAGATCCAGGTGCCGCCGCCGAAGGTCTCGACGCGGAGCTCGCGGCGTTTCCCATCGGCGGATTTGAAGCGGTCGGCGAACTTCTGGTCGAGGCCATATTGATTGAGCCGGCCGAGATCGGTCTGGCTTTCGCTGAGAACCACGAAGATATCGGGCTTCGGCCCGGTCATGTCGCAGGGGCCGGCTTCCGCGAAGGGTTCGACATCGGGCAGGCCGGCAAAGCGGTCGGCGATGCCTCGTCCGATTGCCGCGTCCCGGAGGTCGAGGAAGGAGACAAAGAATGCGGAGGCGTTGAAGCCGCCAAGATAGTGAAAGTAGCGCGGCTCGTCGGCCTTGAGCGGGTAACTGAGCGGGATCAGCGCAAAGGCGACGGCCACCAGTCCGGTTCGCTTGAGGGTGGTCATTTTGTGCTTGCCGTCCCGGATGAAGACGATGGACAGCACGATGAGGCAGCAGATCATCAGGCCCGCGACCGGCACGATATAGGACGCAAAGCCGTTGATGAGAAAGGCAAAGGCCTTCGGATCCGTCCCGGTGAAGACGATGTCGTAGATGTGGAGATCAAACCCCTTGGTTCTGTATTTCAGCACCGAAACGATGGCGACCAGCACGGTTGCGGCAAGGGCGGTGTAGATCGAAAAATAGACGCGGCGGCTTGCAAGGAACAGCAGCGTGGCGATGCCCAGGACGCAGAGCATGACGAACGGCATGTGCTCAACTGCCCGTTCCAGCAGAAACAGGAATGCGGTGCACAGCATGATGGCTGCGGCAGCTGTCGCGGGGTGCAGCGCCACTGCCGATAGTCCATGCATCAGCTTTTCGCTGATTTTCCGTGCCATGTAATCTTCTCCGGTATTTGCTTCCGGAGAGAAAGCGCACCCATTGGCTCAACATTCAAATGCAATGATGGGTTAACCTTAACAGGCACAGCGTCATCTGCAGTGCGTGAGCCTTGCGGGGAATTGGCAGTCCGGGGGGCTTTTCAGAAGCCTGCGCCGGGTGCGATTGCGGCGATGTTCTTCAGGGATGCGGTGAGGTTCTGTTTTCCGCCCTTGTAGCCGAAGATGTAATTGGCATCGCCCGACAGCGAGAACAGCGGCGCGTAGCTGCGCTTTTCGGTGTCTGAATCAACCGCGTCGGTCATGTTGTCGAGGATGACGGTGCGGTCATCGAGCGCCACCGAGAGAACGGCGTGGAACAACCGGCGGCTGGTGTCCTTGACGACGACGATTTCCATCGCATTCACCGGCACGCCGAGATGGCTCAGGATCGCCATCTTGAGAATGGCGTAGTCCTCGCAGTCGCCGCTGGCGCGGCCAAGGGTCTCGTTCGGCGTCGACCATTGATCAAGCCGGCCGTGGTTTTCCTGGTCCGTCCGGTAGGTGACCATCTTGTTGACCGAGGCCGAGACATGGCGGAGCTGGGCCGCGATGTCCGATCCTTCAAGCTTCAGGCGGTCAGCGAGGCTGGCGCAGCGATTGATGCAGATGGCCGACGAGCCTGAGGCGGCTGCCTTGCGGATCAGGCCGGAAATGCGGGCGCCGCTGCCGATCTTGCCAAAACGGATGCGATGGGCGCCAAACAGCGGCCGCTCCTGGCGAAGCGTGTCGCGAATGGCCAGGCGGGTGAAGCTGCCGATGGCCTTGCCGGCGGGGGCTGCTGCGGCCGGGATGGCGGCGGTGGTGATGGGGTCGCGGGCCGGAACAGAGGCCAGAACCGGACGCAGGAAAGATGCGGAAGGCGCGCCCGGCCGATCAAGACCGATGCGGGCAAGACCGATGCGGGCAAGGCCTGCCTGTGAGAGGTGCAGCGTTGTGGCGTTGTGTGCCGAAACAAGCCAACGCTCAGACGGCATCATGGTCTTCTCGATGAGGAAAGGTGCGGTGGAGCGGGCCAAGGCCCGGGTCGGTATTTGCGACGATCCGTAGACGTTCGCCTGTGCGGCCGTGATGCAGATGAAAGAAGCCGCGAGTATAGTAATCGCGTGTTTTGTTTTCGGTTTTGCTTTGCTTTTCATCTTTTTCGCCTTCCCCGTTCGTTGTGGGAAGACTACTCAAGGAAACATAAGATCCCCGAAATAAACAAAACTAACAATTACATAGGCGCTTCGATAAAATTCGAACTATTCTACGCTGAAATTCTGCTGTCGGGGTGTGCCGAAAGCGGAGGTAAATGCGCGAATGCTAAATTTCAGGTTGCTATATAGATATATATGTATGCCGTATCGTCTGCCAAATATTTTGTATCTCGATTTGGGCATAATTTCGTATGCCCTCTTCTCCTTTATATGTTTGTTAAAGAAATACTAACTGGTTAAAAATGGGTAATTGCCATTTAGGATTTTCATTATGTTAGAAAATAGCAACATTGATGCTTCGGAAACCATAGTCGATACCGCAGACGCCAACGGTCGCCCGGACGCTGTCTTGGTGGCCCAGGCGGCAACCGATCAGGCCGGCGCCGCATCCGGCGGAGCGCCCGGGATCAGCATTGTTGTTCCCGATGCCGACAACCGGGTGATGCTTGCCGCCAACGTCAGCATCGAGACCATCCAGCTTGACGGCAATGACCTGCTGCTGATCCAGCCGGACGGTTCGCAGATCCGCATCATCGGCGGAGCGCTGAATGTCCCGACCTTCGTTATCGGCGACATCGAAGTGCCGCAGGAGGTGCTGGTTGCAGCGCTCGAAACCAGCGGCTTCAACGTTGCGGCCGGTCCGGACAACACGCTTTCGGTGACGCAGCCGGGGCCCACAGGTTCGGGCGGCGAACTGGAGAACTCCAGCGGTGCCACCATTGTCGGCGAACAGCAGCGGGCATTGGGCCTGCTGGGCGATGATGCCTCAGGCGGAGATGGCGGCGCCACGGGTGACGAGATTCTCGATCCGGGCAATGTCGCCTCTGTACTGACCGGTGGCGTGTCCAGCGGCGGCATTGTCGAGTCAGCCGACAATCCGGGCGGCGTCGATGCCGATCCGGTTGCCGCCACAGGCTCGATCAGCTTCTTCGATCCGGAGTTCGGCGAAACCCGCGATGCAGAGGTGGCTTCACGCACGGTGGTGTCCCAGGCGCTCAGCACTGGTGGGCCGCTGACGGCGGCGCAGCTCGATGCGCTGCTGGCCGGTTTCAGCCTGGACACACCCGGCGGCGTCACGGTTGAATCGACCTCGGCTGCCGGCGGCTCGATCGGCTGGACTTATTTTGTCGGCAATGACGCGGTGGATTTTCTCGCTGAAGGCGACGTCGTCACACTGTCTTTCGACGTTCGGATCAATGACGGCATCTCGTCCGTGGTTCAGACGGTGACGGTCACCATCACCGGCACCAATGACGCGCCGGTGGTGGCCGCAGCGGACGTGACCGGAGAGGTTACAGAAGCTGTAACGCCTGTTGGCGATCTGAGCGACAGCGGCACGATCAGCTTCACCGATGTGGATCTGAGCGACACGCATTCGATTGATCCGACGGCGATCACGGCGTCCACAGGGGCGCTTGGCAGCCTGACCGCTAGCGTGAGCAAGCAGACGACGGCCGGCCTGGGTGGCGAGATCACCTGGAACTACACGGTTGCGGCCTCCGCGGTCGAATACCTGGCCGAGGGCGAAACCAGGGTCGAGAGCTTCACCATCACGCTCGATGACGGCCATGGCGGCACGGTCGACCGGATCATCGAGGTGACCATCACCGGCACCAATGACGCGCCGGTGGTGGCCGCAGCGGACGTGACCGGAGGGGTTACAGAAGCTGTAACGCCTGTCGGCGATCTGAGCGACAGCGGCACGATCAGCTTCACCGATGTGGATCTGAGCGACACGCATTCGATTGATCCGACGGCGATCACGGCGTCCACAGGGGCGCTTGGCAGCCTGACCGCTAGCGTGAGCAAGCAGACGACGGCCGGCCTGGGTGGCGAGATCACCTGGAACTACACGGTTGCGGCCTCCGCGGTCGAATACCTGGCCGAGGGCGAAACCAGGGTCGAGAGCTTCACCATCACGCTCGATGACGGCCATGGCGGCACGGTCGACCGGACGATAGAGGTGATCATCCACGGAACCAACGACGCGCCGGTCATCACTTCCGGAGCTCAGAAGGGGTCTGTCGCGGAAACGGCTGATGTCGTGGGCGGTGTTGACCCCGATCCTGCGGCAGCGATCGGGACCATCAGCTTCCTGGATGTCGACCTGTCGGACGATCCCGAGGCCAGCCATGACGGCGGTACGGTGTCGAACTTGTCTTTTGCCCATGGCTATACACCGACGGACGAGCAGATCGCTGCGCTGAAGGCGGGTTTCTCGCTCGATGATGCGGCGTTATCGAACTTTTCCAATGTGACCGGAATCGGCTCGACCGGCTGGACCTATCAGGTGACCAATGACGTAGTCGATTTCCTCGGCGACGGGGACAGTGTCGAGCTGACCTACGTGGTTACCATCGATGACGGAATTGGGGGCACCGTTTCCCAGAATGTGGTGATCACGGTCACCGGTACCAGCGACGCGCCGACGGTCAGCGCGGCCGACAACTTTGTCGTCAGCGAAGAAGACCTGACGAATGGAAATTCCGGCGCCCTGACCTTTACCGGCGACGTCGGCCTCAATTTCAACGATTACAGTTCGGTCGGCCTGTCCTCACGACTCAAGACCTCGGGCGCCATCCCGCTCGACCCTGCGGGCGACCTCATACTCTTGAAGTCCGATGGTGTGTCACTGGGCTATTCCTTGTTGACCCGGCCGGGCGTCTCACAGACGCTTGCAGCCTTCAAGCCTTCGAATGGCGAGATCATATTCGTCCTCGAGATCAAGATTGTTCCCGACGGTTCCGGAGGCTTCAAGGTGGACTACACCTTCGAACTTCGCGGCAATCTCGATCATATAGGTCCCGGCGACGGGAACAGCATGCCGCTGGATTTTACCGTGACAGCCAGAAACAGCGCCGGCGAAACCACCGAAAACACGTTCACCGTCACGATCAATGACGATGCGCCCGATGCCGTAAACGTCACCGCAGCAATGGAAGAGAACACGGCCACCCTGATCTCTCTTGTCGAAGGGGACGGCGCCACTGTCGAAGCCGGCGAGGCCTACATATCCGGCGCGGACGATGTGACCGTCACAATTGGGACGCCGACCTATTCCAACCTGCCTGCGGGCGTGGTGCCGGGGACACCCGGCATCAGCCTGGTTCAGACGGCAACCGGCTACGATGTCAGCATTACGCCGGGAGCGGCATTCGATGCCCTGGCGGAAGGCGAATCCATGCTGATGGAGATCCCCTTCACCGTGACCGATAGCGACGGCGACATGGTCACCAAGGTCATAACCGTCACTGTCAGCGGCACCAACGACCAGCCAGTGATCTCGGCTGTGACCGATGTTTCGGAAACCCTGACAGAAACCAATGCCGCATTGTCAACCACGGGATCGTTTGACGTGGCAGATGTCGACACCAGCGATATCGTGACGATCACCGGGGTGACGGTCGCGACCTCTGGAACCGGCGTCAATGCGGCAACGCCGGGGACGGCGGCGCTGCTGGCCATGTTCGGACCCAATTCGGGCGTTGTAATCGACAGCCTGTCGAGCACTGGAACCGTCAACTGGAGTTTTGATGCGGCCAGCGATGCATTCGCCTATCTGAAGGCAGGTGAAAGCCTTGAGCTGACCTACACCGTGCATGTTGCCGACGGAAATGGCGGCACCGTTGAGCAAAACGTTACCATCACCGTAAACGGCACCAATGATGTGCCGGTGATCGCGCCGATCGTGCAGCCCGTGGCCGTTGCCGAGATATCGGATGCCTCGGCGCAGGATATTTCGCCGGTCACGGGGACGCTCTCGGTCACCGATGCGGAAGCAGGCGATACGCTGACCGCCCAGGCCGGAACGCCGGTTATCAGCTGGAGCGGCGGCGCCTTGTCCGCGGCGCAGCAGGCTGCTCTGACCGCCGCCCTGGCCTCAGGCGCGCTCACACTTGGGTCCGCCGTTTCCAACGGTGGCGCTGTCGGCATCGGGTACAGTTGGGATCCGGCCGCCACCGATCTCGATTTCCTGGCGGCCGGGCAGACCCTGACCGTGAGCTACGACATCACCGTTTCCGACGGCATGGCGACATCGGCCTCGCAGCCACTGGTCTTCACCATCGCGGGGACCAACGATCTGCCGGTCGCATGGAACGACAATCCGAACGGCTCGCTCCCGGCATTCGAGATCAGCGAAGATGAAATTGTGACCAGGGTCTTCGACGTGTTGGGCAACGACACGCTGGACCCGGATTCAGGCGCTGCCAACAGCATCAGCCTGGGAACCATCCGGGGCTATGGCCTGCCAGGGGTGGCTCAGGGGCAAATCCTCGATCCGCTGACATCGGGCCTGTTCACCATCAGTGTCGACATCAACAACCAGATCCAGGTGGAGCTGAATTCGAGCGCGCTGCAGCTTATGAGGCGTGGTGAAGTCGGAAAAATCGTCATCGATTACAAACTGCATGGCGATGGCACCGATGTCGACACCGGTTCACTTCAGGTTGCCGTCACCGGCTCCAATGATGCGCCTATACTCGACGCCAGTGCCTCGCCGGCGATGACGCAGGCCGAAGATTCGGGCTTGCCTTCGGGCCTTGTCGGCACGCTGGTTTCCGATCTGGTCAATGCCGCAGGCGGCAGCGTGGGAAATGTCGACGATGTGGATGGGCAGCCCTTTCCTGCAGGCATGTCAATCAGCGCCGTGGATAGCAGCCAGGGGAGCTGGTATTATCATCATGAGGGGAGCAATGCGCCGGACGGCAGGCCGTACTGGTTCAATCTCCATCTGGAACTGGGCAAGGTGCTGAACCTGGGTGGCGAGGACCGGATCTACTTCGTGCCCAATGCCGATTACACGGGCACAGTCGACGAGGCGATCACCTTCCGGGCCTGGGATGGCGTGGCCAGCCCGGCCGGCATGACCTGGGCGCCCGGCAGCGTTGGCGGTGAAACAGCCTATTCGGCAGCCACCGACACGGTCAGCCTGACGGTCGAGAATGTCAACGACGCGCCGGTGCTGGTGACCAACATCGCCGACAAGACGGTGTTTTCGAACGTTGGCGCCGACGTCGATATTTCAGGCTCGTTCTCCGATATCGATCCCGGCGATGTTCTGAGCTACTCGGCAACATTGGCGGGTGGCGATCCATTGCCGGCCTGGCTTTCGATCGACGAAACCACCGGCCGCTTGACCGGAACGGCTCCGGCCGTTGGCGCTGCAGGCGAGACGCTCGAGATTACGGTGACGGCAACCGACAGCGGCGGTCTTTCGGTGTCCGACACGTTCGAACTGACGATCGACGGCGGGCCTGAGGCGCCGGTCATCACGGCGCACACCGATGGCGGCGTGACCGAGGATGCCTCTTACACTGGTGGCACAAACCTGCTTACCAATGGCGGCTTTGAGACGGGAAGCACCAGCGGCTGGGTTGCCAGCAAGATCAGTGTTTCCGGTTATGAATATTATGTCCACTCCGGTGGATACGGAGCTGGGGGAACGAGCTATTATATAAACGATGTTCCTTTTACCTGCAGCCAGACTTTCGACACTGTGGCCGGGGTGACCTACACGGTCAGTTTCTGGGTCGAGAACAAGGCTTACAGTGCCACCGGCGCAATTGACAATTCGGTTCTGGTCACCTGGGATGGAGCAACAGTTGGTTCGGTCATCGACCTCGCCTATGCAACAGGAAAGGCAAATTTCACCGAATTCAGCTATACGTTCACTGCAAATTCGGACACGTCGACCCTGGCTTTGGCCGTGACGAACAATGTGGGCTATACGTACATCGACGATATTTCCGTGGTGCAGCTTCCTGGCACGGAAGTCGCCAGCGGCACTATCAGTTTTACCGACGGGGACGTCGGCGAAACGCACACGGCCTCGTTCACGCCGTCGGCTGCAGGATATGTGGGTACGTTCTCGGCTGCGATCAGCACGGAATCGAGCGGGGGCACGCCGGGTACCGTCGACTGGACATTCGATGTTACCGATGCCGATATCCAGCATCTGGCCGCAGGAGAGACCGTCACCCAGACCTACACAGTCACCATTGATGACGGCAATGGCGGGACAGTGAGCGAGGATATCGACGTGGTGCTGACCGGCGTCAACGATGCGCCGGTGCTGAACGCGGCGCTCGATCCGATTGTCTGGACTGCAACCGATGCGGTTCTGCCCGGTGTTGGCGGTGGCACACTGGTTTCCGACCTGGCGGACAGCGTTGGCGGCGGCGGGCTCAACAATGTTTCCGATGTGGACTCCCCATCCATCGGCATTGCCATCACCGGTCAGAATACCGCCCATGGCAGCTGGTACTTCTCGACCGACAACGGGGCGAACTGGAGCGTGATCTCCGGGGTTACCGATGCCAACGCATTGACGCTGACGGCCGACGCCCGCGTGGTCTTCGTGCCCGATCCCGCGTTCAACGGTGCAGTCAGCGACGGGCTGACAATACGGGCCTGGGATGGAACCGGCGGCGCCAACGGCAGCTATTCCGACACCACCAGCAATGGCGGTACGACCGGTTATTCGTCGGCGACCGACACGGTGTCGCTTGCCGTGGCCGAGACCGGCAGTTCATCGGGGGACGATATTGCCGGCGACGAGGTAACGGTCGTCATCCCTGCGGGACGGGCTTCCATGGTCAAGTTCTACAATGATGACGTCATTTCCAGCGAAGGCGGTGATGACGCCGTTACGGGCGACGTCACCAATTTCGAGCTTTCATCGCTCAACGATGCGCAAATCCTTTTCGGTCATGATTACCTGTCCGGAGGCAGCGGAGGCGATGTGATCCTTGGGGATGTGTACCATTATGAGGATGCCGACACCCAAGGTGCCTTAAGTTTCGCTCTCTTTGGCAACGACAGGATTGCCGGCGGTGACGATGCGGATGCCATCTTCGGCGATGGTTATTCTGCCCGGATCACCGCAACAAGCAATTCCACTGGCGGCACCAACTTCGGAAGCCAGTTCGTCCTCGGCGGGGATGACACGCTGGATGGCGACGATGGAGCCGACGTGCTGTATGGCGACTTTCATTCGGTCCATGTAAACGGCGATGCCGGATTGCTTATCGGCGGGGCCGATACCCTCCGCGGCGGCGCCGGCGATGATACACTCCATGGCGATTTTGGCATCGAGATCCTCACCAACGGGGGAGTGGCTTCGGGCGGCAATGATACCCTCAATGGCGGACTCGGCCGCGACACCCTGAACGGTGGCGGCGGGGCCGACACATTCGTGTTCGATCTGGATGCGCTTCAGGATGCCGGTGCGAATATCCGCGACCTGATCGCCGACTACGATTTCGCCGAGGGCGATGTCGTCGATCTCTCGGCGCTGCTCGGGTCCGAAACGGTCGCAGGCCATGAAGGGGACTACGTGAAGATGAACGGGGCATTCCTGGAAGTCGATGTGGATGGAACAGGTGGCGCGGCCGGTTTCGTTCAGATCGCGGAATTCACCGATGTTCCGGTGTTGAACGGGCTCAGAATCCTGGTTGATGATGATCCTGCTGATGTGACCGTGGTCATCTGACGGGTTGAACAGACGCGGCCGGGCAATCCCGGTCGCGTCCGGTTTTCCGGGGCTTCACGGCGCGAGAAATCCGGACGCGAATGCGGGATCCCGGCACCGCCCGGGATTTCGCCAGTCTGCCGTCGACAATCTGCTGAATGTGAGCCGGGTGACAAACGACCGCACACGGAAACCCCTGTGGGGTTTGTCGTCTTGCCTGGGGATCGTTGTGAAATCTTGAAAGGATGGTGGGCGTAACAGGGATTGAACCTGTGCCCCCTACAATGTCAATGTAGCAATTTCAGCGGCATAGCCCGGCTTTTCGGGAAAGGAGCACTACATGAAACGGCAAATTCTGTCGATTTCGGCATGAAGGCGCGGGTCAGGTTACGAAACCAGGTTCAGTGAACCTGAGGGCACTACGTATGAACTGGTTTCAATTTCTGCCGGTCGTAACTTAGTCCTCATAGAGCGCTAGGAGCAGATTCGGATTGCCGCCCTCACCGGTGAGATATGCCAAAAGGTCATCGAGAATGGGCAGATACTTCTTCTGCTTTCTCTCAAAAGCATCATCCGTGCCCCATCGGTTCAAAATGTCCGCGCGTGCATTCACAATCACTTCAGCCAGTCGATCTGCAACAGGATCCTGGCCGGTGAGAAGGGCCCAAGGTTCCTTCAGTCTCCAGCGTAACAGCCCGCCGATCAGGAATGGTGCATAGTTGAATCGGGTGTATTGCGTTTCGTATTCCCGCCTGAACTCGAAGATTGCCCGTTCGGCAATTATGTCGACATCACTGCGAGACAGCAGTAGTGGGGCGGTCTGTGAACGTGACAGCAACAGGGAGACACAAGCGCTCTCGGCACGGTAATTCCAGGTTTCAATTCCACGTTTCAAGATTGACGCGAGAATGCGCTTCTCGGTCGCTTGATTGTTTACCGTTCTCGCAATCCCTTGGTAGACGAGGACCCAATTGGCCTGATGCCAGACGAAGGGGTGAGTGCCGACAGTTCCGGAATGATTTTCAATACATTCAAGCAGCCATTGTGCCACCTCGTCCGGAGAACGACGGAACTGCCAGGTTAAGAACTGAAGAGCTGCGTTGTCCTGTTCGGCATGCCTTGATCCCGCGCTCAGGCGTTTTTCTGTGAGATCGACAGCTCGGCGGATCAGCTCGTCGAGCTGTTTTACCGATGCTGGCAATACTTCCGATGGAAGCTCGCCGTCGCTGGATACACAATACTCTCCGCCCGGTCGGGAGCTCGCTTTCTGCGCCATCTGACGCCAGTCAATGGCTTCCTCGTCAATCTGCTCTAGCAACGAAAGCATGCCCGGCGAATTTGGCGCATCATTCCAAGGTAGCATTCCGCATTTCAGAACCAGGAGTTCCGGAATCGAGGGAGGAGGGGTGGTTAGCGAGTTGATGATCTCGTCCCATTCTCGCGGATCTTCGTCGGCTTGGTCCCAATCGATCGTGAAATGCCGCCCCAGGGAGGCTGCTTCCATCACAATCCTGGCTCGGCCTGCTGCTGGCTTTTGCTCGACCCAGAGTGAGACAGGTGTAGATTCCGTCAACGGTTCAGCGAGCTGAATTGTTGCCTTCCGTGGATGAAGCTCAGCTTCCTTCCTCAAATATACCGGTGTCTCAGTGTAGCCTTTCGGAATGGCGAGTTGCGCTGGCGCCGGGCTTCTGTAGACTCTGCCAGCTTCAAGAGTTTCGGTCTCGTCCACGAGATCAAAATTGCGGGCGCCTTCATTGCCAGAAACGATTGTTGAGATACGAGGCAAAAAGTCGAAATAAACCGGATCACCGTCGCCCATTCGCCGAGCTGCCACCAAGGCTCCTCGGGCAACCGCGTCCGAAGGTAAAGTGTGAGTGACAGAGATGCCGGCAGCTTCGAGGCTCTTCTCCAAGTGAGATCGGACGCTTCCCTCGGATATTGTCTCCAGAAAAACCTGCTCGCAATCTTCAAACCTTATGGAGGAGGCGTCGATAGCGCAGGCGCGAAGTGCGTCTATAGCATCGAGTTTTACTTCTTCCCAATCACCATTGTCCCGTCGAACGATCTCCGGATCGCACGGTAGTCCGAGTGCCAGCTTCGCTAATGATTGTGAATTCGCAACAGGGTTATTCTCAAGTGAAGTCATTTGCGAACCCAAGGCTTGGCTTCTGACCCAAGCGAAGAGTTGACGCAACCCAAGGGGTTCTGAGAGCATTTTGGCAGCGCTTCTGCGTTCAGGAGCAAGCACATCGCCTTTCTCTCCTTCCAGCCGGACTCTGAACTTCTGAACAGAGAGGCCGCACGAAGCATGGGATATAACTCCCACCACACATTCCGCTTTGATCAGTCCCTCCGCGATGGCGAAAAGTGTCGCCAGAACGGTTCGCCACACGAGGGCAGGATTACGCAGTTTTGCAACAGACATTGCTGCAAGGAGCCGTTCTTGGACGAGTTCCGTGGTTTCGGCACTGTCTTCAATGGCAAGAATTGTGTGGGAGGAGCCTCTCGCAAGTCCCGTGAATGCAGAGGCTAGTTGTTGTGCGGAATCGATTTTCCCCTCGATCAGGTCGCGGACAAATACCCTTCGATCAGGGGCTCCAACCTGGCCCCAACCACCACCGCGGCCGTGCGGTGCGAGATCGGCAGGCCGCCCTCCGATCCATTTTCCATCACCGGTTTTTACAACTGCCGACAACGGGCCTGCGTGTCCGACCACGACGTTGCCGATCCGCTCTTCTCCGTCGAGATCAATGGACCAATTTCTTGCAACGTGATCGAGCCAGCCGTTCACATCCAATCCGGCAGCCTTCTTAAGGCTCATGCCGCGGCTCCCTTGAACTCGTTACGGATGAATGCGCGGACAGCCTCCATCCCATCTGCCAGGCTTTTTCCCGAGGCCCCCAAGGCAATGCCATTCACGCGGCTATGCGTTCCTTCGAACTGGAGAGCTTCAGGCATCCCGTGGTCCGGAGTGAGAATTAGACCATGTTTGAAAACTTCCAATCGTGCGAATTGTTGCAGCTGGTCGATCAGCTGCGCAACCTCTCTCACGCTCTCCTGCAGGTTAATCCTCTTCATTGCATGAGGAGTCCACACTGCGACACGGCGGGGCACCGCTGACCGCGTGGGGTCGGATATTCTTAGGGCGACATGTGCCTGGGCAGCCATGAGTAAGGAACCCGGCTGTTCGGGACGAGCTTGAACTTCGACAATGCGGTCAGTATCTCGAAGCCAGAAAACTGCGATTGGCCGGTCCTGTTCGAACCACCTACCGGCAACGGCTTCGGACTTCCAGTTGATCGGCGATTGGGCGATAAGTTGTGCTTCTTCCAGCTCATCGATGGCCAATATTACGGCAAGGACAGCAAAGTCTGTCCACGTCTGTGCCTGCCAGGCCCAGAGATCATCAATCGCCTTGTCCCGCTTTAGAAGCCCTTTCCATCCCTCGTGGATCTGATGATAGCTTCTATCCTGCATGAGGACATAGTTCGGGGTGATGCCCGGGGTGGCTAACAATACGTTGTGCTCCGCCAAGTCAGAAGCAATTGATTTGCATTTTTTCCGAAAGCTGTCGACGTCCCGATATCGGGCGCTCTGCTTGGCGCGCGGGTGCTCACGCATCCATTCCCGTGCCGCATCTGCCGCCAAACGCGTGTAGGCGTGAAGAACACGGTTTTCGAGTGTGTCGAAGTTCTCTCTACGAACCGTAGCAAGAATTCTCTGGCCAGAGCCTGCCCGTTCGGCAACGCTGCGGCCAGGTTGGCGGCTTAGCCAGACCATGGAGGCCCGATCCATTTCTTGCACCCTGTCGAGCGGCGTAAGTTCTCGATGACGGCGAAGGACGCGGCGTATACGCTTTTCCAGATCAGTCAATACTGGACGGAGCTGCCGTGCCTGTTTGACAATCTCCGACATTCGCGGATCTTCTTCGTCCTCTGCTCGCTTCCATGCCGCCCTCAGCCGTGTCCAGACGTCACTTGGATCATCAAGGGCTTCTTCAAGCTCTTGGATCCGCGCAAGCACCTCGTTCATACGTTGTAGGGCACTGGCGGCGAAGACCTCAGCTTCATCCATGGCCCCCTGTCCGCGGCGGGGGCGGATGGGAAAGCCCGTCCTGTCGGGCTTTGTCGCGTGCTCCCGCTTCGGATATGGGCAGAGTGCCAGGCAAATATCCTGATTGCGGAACGTTCCTGACATTAGGACGGTGTGCACCACCGCTTTTGGAGGCTTGGCTTTCTCATAGATAATCGTGAGGCAATCATCTGGTCCGAAGGGAGTGCCATCGGGGATCGGTGTCGCAGACCAAGGTCGTGAAACTCTGCGCATCAGCGCGTTACTCCACTCCAGACGAACTGTCCGGTCTCCTCTGATGCTGCCATCGACATCCGGATTGCTTCACCCAGCTTGGCGTCTCCCAGTTCCTGCTCGACGTAATTAAGCAATTCGCGGAAGGGCGCATCTACGGTTTCAGCATCAACGCCTCTCAATTTGGGCAGGAGCCGCATTTCGATCTGATCCGCGAGTGCGTCGTTGATCGGATCCGCACCCTCGAATTTCGGATAATTTGCGACGTAGGCCATAATTGCGCGTCCAAGACGATGGCCAAACGGGCGTTTGAACTGCTTCATCAGCCCCACCATCTTTTCGACACCACCACTGACGCGTTGGTCTTCTGAAACCGAAGAAATAGGGCGGACCCAATCCTGCCAGTGCTTTCGGGACAAGGCTCGAACCTCTGGCACTTTCCCGTTCGGTTGCACCGTGCGGATAGTTTTCGGCGCAGCAAAGCGAAGAACATTGGCCCGATCGACCACCTTGTCGGACAGTGATTGCGTGCTTTCGTCTTCGTTCATGGTTCCTGCGAAAAGCAAATTGTAACCGGGAAAGATGCGGGGAGGCTGCAGCATGTTCGGGATTTCTAGTTCGATCTCCGCATCCTTGCGTTCATTTTTATCCGATACGTGCTCCGGACTCGGTCGGCTTTCGAGTCGGCTCAGGAAATCGGAAAAATAGTATTCGACACGCGCAAGATTCATCTCATCAAGCAGGATCATCATCATCCTGTCTTTAATGGCCTCTTCCTCATTGTTTTCTTCATCTAGTGCCCACAGTGCGCGGGCCATGTCGGTCGGGCGGAACTTACCTTCGATATAGTTGTAAAAACCCATCAGATCCTGAGGGCTATCCCAACGCGGCTGAACGGGCACTTGCAGAAAACCTATTCCCATCCCGGCGGCATACTGACGGGGCAACTGGCTTTTGCCAGTGCCCGAGATACCGGCGAGGACGGCCATCTGTGTCGTTTCATTCACCTTCATGGCGGTGTGGAATGCCCGAAGTGTTCGTTCCGGGTAGTATAGGCCTTTGGCTTCCAGGCGCTGTCCAACCCGGTGTAGGGCCGCCTTTTCCTCCTCCCAGTCGGCGACTTTCCATTCGTTCAGCTGCCGGATTACAGGCGGCATTTCCCGCAGTTCTCTCAGCTGGTCTGTCGCGTCGCCCTCTTCATCAGGGGCTCGGCCTTCAGCCTTCGCAATCTCACCGGTAAGATAGGCAAGTCGGGCTTCCAGTTTGCCGCGCGTTTCTCCGAGAGCATCGATTTCACCCTGCTGGCGGCGCAGTTCAAGGGCGACCGCGGCCGCTTCGGCTTGCGCGCGTGAGTGTTCGGATTGGGCTTCAGCGAGAAGCTCTCGCTCTTTGGTGATCCGGGCGGAAAATTCCTCCAGTTCGTCGCTTTGCGCTGCCAGTCGGCCTTCAACACGGGAGCACTCGGTTTCAAGCTCTCGTTCACGCATTTCGAGTTTTTCCACGCGCATCTCAGCCTCTTCCAGACGCTGAAGTTCATTGCGCTTTTCGGAGATCTTGTTTGTCATTTCTTGATGCTGGACCGTCAGAGATTCGACCCGGCTTTCGAGCTCTTCTGCCTTTTCCAACCTCTCTTTAACGGAAAGGTATTCTGCTCTGAGAGGGACAAGTTCTGCTTCGATTGATTGTCGTTCAATCACAGCGTCTTCGATCTCTCCCCGAACGGTCCGCACTTCGTTTCGCTTGTCTTCCAGAGAATTCCACTCGGTGAGAAGTTCTTCCTTTTGACGTCGTAAGCCGTCGACCTCGGCTGCAATATCGGCAACATGTGCTATTGCTTCACGTCTTTCCTGCTCCTCGACTTTGAGATCGTCCATCAGGCGCTTTTTTTCCTCCAAGCGCTTGTCATAGACAGCGAGTTCTTCAATTGGGCCTGCAGCGCTTATCTGGCGATCCTGTTGTATTGCGAGCGTGACCTGGATAACTGCAAGAAGCGCCAGAGCCCCGATGATGATGAAAACGAGCAGTGTATTGTCAGTAATCATTGGGCCGGCTCCAACTCCTGCGATTTCTCTTCAACTTCATCAGGTGTGGCAACATTCGTGACCATTTCAGCTAGTTCTCTTTGCCGGTTTGCGAGCTCTTCCTTCGCGCTAACGATCTGGCGGAGGATATCGTTCTTGCGCTCGTTGGCTTCTGAAAGCTCGGCTCGTGCTTTAGATTTTTCGACATTCACCACATCCAAGCTCGATTGGGCTGCCTCCGCGGCAGCCCTTGCCGCCTGGGCGGCCGCTTCGAGTTTGTCTTGTTCAGCTTCCAGCAGGTCAATCTGCTGCTTTAGAACCGAAGCCCGCGCTGTCAGTTGGGTTAAGTTTTCTCGAGCTGTGTCGAGTCTTACCGCCTCTTCCACTCTTGCTGTGCGGAGTTCGTCAGCCTCTTCACGCAGTTTTGGAAGTGCATTCACCAACGCCGTCCTGCTCGATTCTAGTTCGTCCTTGAGGGTTGTCAGGCGAGCCACGTCTGCTCGCAATGCCTCAAGATTTGCCAGTTCACGTTTTGAAGCTTCCAACTGTGCGGTCGAGGTTGTGAGCTGTGCGGCAACGTCGCTCAGTTCCTTCTGGGCGTTCTTGAGGGCTTCATTCAACCGGCTCAACTCTGCGGCTGCATCGGCAATTTTTTGCTCTGCGACAGCGGCTCTGGCAACTTGGGCGTCAGCGGTCACGCGTTTGCCTTCGGCTTCAGCTGTCAACTTGGCGAGCTGACCTTGCTTCTCTTTCAGCTGGTCGGTGGTTTGCTCAAGCTCCTTTTGTGCCTGTTCAAGCTCGCCTTGAACGTCATTGAGTTCTTCGCGTTTTAGGGTCAGTTGGGCGGCCAGTGTCGCTTCGGACTGCTCAGTCTCTTGGCGTCTTTCCTGTAAGGTCCTGATCGCGGTTTCAAGCGCTGACTTCTCTTCTTTCAGCTGGGCTACGGTTGCCGCGTCGGCTTTGAGATTCACCACGGTTGGGCCGAGGGAATCGACCGCGCTTTGCAGTTCGTCCCGGGTCTCTTTCAACCCGGCAATACTCTCCTCGATAAGCGCCCTTTCGGTTTTGCGGCTTTCCAAGTCACTCTCGACCCCGGTAAGCGTCTGCTGTCTCGCGGCAATGGTTTGCTCAAGTTCGGATTTCCTATTTTCGAGCTGAGAAACTTCACCGCGAATACGGCTGGCATTTGCTATTGTGGACTTGGCTTCGCTGATCTGAGCTTGAAGCTCTTCGAGGCGTTCTTGCTCATCACTCGCCCGTTGGCTCGCATCCGCTTCCCGCTTCTCTGCACTGTCTCGAGCCTGTTTTAGATCTTCAAGCTTAGCGACGAGATCAGCTTCGGTGTCACGGAGCTTTGAAATCTCTGCCTGTTTTTCAATCCATTGCTGACGGGCCTCATCCCGTTGTTGCAAAGCAGTTGCGCGGAGGCTTTCAAGGTGGGGTAGATCATTTCGAATATGCCCGTATTCCCTGTCCAGGCTATTTACCTCAAATAGGAGATAGCCGGATACGATCAGCGCAGCCGATGCTAAGCCGATTGCAAACCACGTGTTACGGCTCGATTTACGAGAGGTCCCGTTCGATGATGTCAAGGCATCCCTCCATGTCCATTGCAAGTTCGTCTACCCAGAAACGGCGCACGCGCCAGCCCATGGATTTCATTTGGTGATCACGCCACAGGTCACTTGTCTTGCGGCGCCCGTCGGGAGTTTGGTGCCAACGTCGGCCGTCGACCTCGAGATCGAGCTTTATTCCGCCCTTTCCGAAGAGCGCGAAATCCAGTCGCCGTCCGGCGATTTCGTGTTGAGGCACAGGGTCAAGACCGCGACCCCGCAGCGCATGGAAAACCTTGCGTTCCCAGTCACTGTCAAAGACGCCTTCTGCGGATTTCGTTCTTGGTTCAGTCGCTCTGGTGGCTAGCTTTTGAAGAGCTCTGGACACGCCTGAGCGGGCATATTCAAGATCGCCGAATATAATCGCGATTGCGCGAGCACGCGAAATTGCAACATTGAGGCGGCGAGCATCCTTCTGAAAAAAGGTGACTCCGGATCGGGGACTTCGGGGACCGATGCACGGTGAAAACAGAACGAGATCCCGTTCCTGCCCCTGGAAGCCATCGACGGTGCCGACCTTAAGTTGGGCGCCTATCCGCTTCGTCTCTGGAATACTCGTGACAGCTTGCTGCAGGGCCATGACCTGAGCACGGAATGGCGAAATGATGCCGACGCTGCCCGTATACTTCTGATCCATTAGGAGCATGCGAAGGTGGCGAACGATTGCTTCCACTTCGGCCGGATTCACGTTGCCGGTCTGCGGTATCGCCGGCGCCGAGACATTCTCCCAAGCGAGACCCGGCTTCATGGTGGGCGGCACATTCAGGCTTTCGGGGTCGTAGGACGTCGTTAGCTGTCCGCCGTAGAAATTTTCGCTGATGTAATCGACGATTGGGCCAGCAGATCGATACTGATGACGGAGGGTAATACGCGGCACATTGGGCACCCTGGACGCGAAATCGAATAATGAGCGACGGCTCTGCGCAAAGCGGCCCATTTTCGCAATCGGCAGGTTCTGGGCCTGCATGAGATTCCGGTCCTGCTCTCTGCCTAACTGAGCAATGAAGGAGAGCTGCTGATCATCTCCGACGACAACCGCTCTCTTGGCTCTCGCGAACAGCGGAATGGCGGTTGCGATGTCGCATTGGCTAGCTTCGTCGAATATCACAAGATCAAATAACCCCTCATCCAAGGGAATCCGCTTGGGTGCGCCAAGAATTGAGGCAAGCCACAGGGGCCTGTGCCTTAAAACTCCTCGCGCCAACTCGCCTGGAAGGGGGCTTTTGCTGCCGGCAAATTTCCAGTCGTCATAGGCTTCTCCGATTTCCTGGCGTTCGGAATTATCGAGTGCGACGCGATGCGCCATTGCCTTGGGGAGGAGTGTTGTCGCGAGTTTCTTAACCGTCTCACCCAAGGTGATGGGATCCACGTTTGGTTCCTGAGTATCCCGCTCCGTTCTCAATTGCTCCAGCCGGGCTCGAAGGTCAGAGAGCCTCGCACCTGGGCCCGTGAGATTTACTGCTTCGCTTGCGGTGTTTCCCGTGCCTGATGAAAATAGCTCGGAGAGAAAGACGAAGATGCGTTTCCACCAGGGCGGTGTTGGAGAGGGGGCTACGGTAAAAGAATCCTCTCCTCCTGAAAGCGCAGAGCGTGCTTCGATGCGTTCGAGTAAATCCGCGATCTCGCATTCACGGGCGGTGATGGTTTCCAACTTATCCATCGCCTCGCTCCTTAAGCGGGCGGTAACTGCGAGTTTCTCTGAAAGTGCTGCATCGACATAACCGTGCCGAACAGCCTGTTCCTGATCCACCATCTGCTTCAGTGCATCCTCAAATCCCACATCGAGACCTTCTTCAGGCTTTAGTGTTCGGATGGAAAAGGGAACTTCAGGTGCAAGCGAACCCAAGCGATCTTCCACGGCATCGAGCGCTTGGTGGTTTTTTGAAGCAACGATCACACTGCCGCCGGCAAGCAGCACGGAAGCAGCCATGGATACAATCGCCTGACTCTTGCCGGTTCCGGGTGGACCTGTGACGACGGATAACGGCTTTGAACACGCATGTTTGACTGCGATCGTTTGTTCGTAATTAAGCGCTCCGACATTTAAGGCAGGTATTTCGGTAGCGTCGTAAGTCGGAGGAAGGTCGAATATGGTTGCTAAAGCAGTTCTTGCGACGCGGTCCTCCGTCCAGGTGCCTATCGCGTCGAGATCTCGCGCAGCGCCAGCTGTAAAACTTGACTCCGTCGGTAGGAAGAGCGCCGCAGCGTCAAATATGCCACTCGAGCTCGCGTCCAGACGCGAAACAAGATCTTCTCCGGTAATTCTTCCGCGAATCTGGCTCGCCACGGCATCCTTGAGCTTCAGTAGGAAATCTGAAGCATGCAGGCCAATGCCGTCCTCCGCATCGAATAATTCATTAAGGGAATCGCGACGCCATCCGGTTTGGCGAGCTGCTTCTCGCAACCAGTTAGGATTGACAAGAACATCGTCGGCATCGACGTGAAGGATAAGGCTATCGTCCCTGCGTTCCCAGCGGGCAGATAACAAACCGACAGGTTGAAATGCCGGCACGCCGCTTTGACGGTTGATCGCAATAGGCCATCCAATCGCGAGTGCGTTTTCATGGCCTTCTCTGCGCACGAGCGCTTCCCGAAAGGTTGCGCCTAGTGAATCGAGTGCAATGGTCAGCTTGAGTTTCTCTCCTTCAGGCGGAGCGATCGGGCCACGGCCGGAGATTAGGTGCCACTCTATGGCGTGCTTGTCTGCAACCTGAGTTGTGGCTCCGCGCGGATCTGCCCTGAGGGCTGACCGCCAATATCGAAGCAGCGCTGTGTGGTCGATATTGGCATAAGCAGCTTCCTCCTCGCGCCCCGAGGTTTCCCCTTCTATTGCGGCAAAATGTGTGAAACTCGCTGGTGCAGCAATCAAATACTCCTGCTGGTTCTCCCAGATAGGCGGTGAGACACCTTTTCCCGTCGACGGCGTTCGTGGGCCTAGTTGCGTGTTTGCACGCCACTTGCCATCGCGTCCTCTGGATATTCGGCCGTCGCGAAGGAGCTCTTCAAGCTCAGCGAGTGCAGCCAATCTCTTGTTGTGAGAGAAGCCTGCTCCGACCAAGACCAACAATTCGTCTGTTGTGCGTCCTCGAGGAAAGCTTTCAATGGTTCTCAGGAGTAAAGACATGCACTGATTGCCGGAACGGCCTCGCAAGGTTCGATAGAGTTTGAATCAGAGGTGATCGCCATTTTGCCTGTGACCCGGAAGCGAGTCGTCACGCATACCCATGTGTCTGTTTTTTGTAAGCTTTTTTATCCGACAAGGAAAGTGGTTGCGCCAGCGTCTTTCTGCTACTCAACAGATATGTTGTCTACTGCTCCTAGGTCGCATTTTCAGGCAGGAGTTCAGCTCATTCTCGATTCATAAATCTAATGAATTTGCTAATTTCCGAAGATGGGTCGGCGAGAAGCGCGCATATACACTGGCGGTTATCCGGGAGTTTTTGTGGCCCAGAAATTGGGCGATTTCATCCATCGAATGTCCATCTTCAGCTAACCAAACAGCTGCGGAATGCCGGAGCATATGCGGTGAAGCGTCGGGCCTGCCGATGGTTTTCGCCGCAGCCTTTAAGCCTTTCTTGATTGATTTGATCGGATGGCCGGCCCATTCAATCACATAGGGTGTAAGCGCCGCGGACTTGGCTTCGATTAGGGCGGCCTTTAGTGATGCATTCATCGGAACCGTGGCCCGCCCCTTGCGACGTGTCGTGTCGAGTGGATCGCGCAGGGAGATGGTCTCCCGTTCCAGATCGACGCGATCCCACGTGAGTTGGAGTGCAGCTTCGTTCCGCGCGCCGGTGGCGATCATGAGCCTGATGGCGAGCTTCAAATGTGGTGCTTGGGCTGCGTCAATTAACGCACGCACTTCTTCTCGCGTCAGCCAGGCGTCTTTCGGTGCCGGCTTGCCTGGGCGCTCCACATGGGGCGCCTTGGCGATGAGGTTCTGTTTCTCCGCCCATAGAAGCACCATGCGAAGATGACCGAGTTCTGTATGGATGGTGCCGTCCTTGACCCCGGCATTACGTCTTTCTTCTGTATGCGCGCGGCAGTGGGCCGAAGTGACATCCAACGCGTCCAACGGCCCGAAGCGCTTCGCCAAGGCCTTCCAAGTGTGCTTCATGGTTCCAGTCACGGGGCGACCCTGTCGGTCATTGATGTAGCCTGACCAGAGGTCCTCGACGGTCGTGCCGCTCGGGCGCGTAAGCTCGGCGAATCTAGCCGGAGCGAGTCGGAGCGCCTCTTCACGATCGCTGGTTCCAAGGGAATAGCGTCGTCGTGTGTCACCTTCGTTCCAGACGATACAGAAGGCACCGCGGAAGCGGTTGAGTTTCCATTCCGGCATTCGTAATCCTCGATGTCTGCGGCGCGGATGCGCCAGTTCTTTCCAATCCTGAAGGCATGCAGGTCGCCACCCAAAATCAGGTTTCGTATGTGCCTGCTTGAGCACTGCCAGCGTTCGGCCAGCATTGACGGTGTGAATACTTGGGGATCGAAATCGCTCTTGGTCATGTTCTCCTGCGCATTCGCAATATTCATCCCTCGTCGGCAACGGGTTGCTGGTGACGTCGCTGATCTCGGCCATGCTTAGGCCGTTCTGTTATTGATAGTTCTCAGTATAGCAACGAGGCCGAGGGAATGACGTTGGCGGGCAAAATTTTTGATTTTCTATCAAAAACTGATCACGCCAGTCTAAGCTCGGCAGAGCACCATACTTGAAGAAGCCTAGCGCCAGCCTCGTTGTTGCTGCTGGTCGAGTGCGGGTTGCAATCGACGCTCAGAGGTGGTTCGGATTGTCTGAACAGTTTCGGGCGTCTGCTTAAGTGGATTTCCGCCCTGATTATGCTGCCGCCAGG
>NZ_JBBMQQ010000003.1:0-627601 GCF_038900095.1 Hoeflea sp. AS16
CTGTTTCCGGCATCTAAGCCAAACTCAGGCAGAAATTCCACTTATCCCTGCTGTGCAGTTTTCCCGAGCCACCTCTGCCACCTCTACAAATACGGAGAGTACCCCGCGTTCGGTATTCCCGTACCAAATCGCGTTTTGCGCCTATTTGGCAAGGCGGATTCGGACCTATTTATGAAAGGAAGGCAGTGCGAAAATCTTGGTTTCGGAATAGCCGCTTTTGCATACTATCGCCGTGTTGTCGAAAACCACAGAAGCGACTTGCTCAACGAGATCATGAAGGTCTGCCAGACGGTGGGCGCGCCTGCAGAGTTGCTTGAAGAGCTTGATGCTGCGAAGACGCAAATCTCGTTTTCCAAGTCCATGGAACAAATTAAGACGGCCCTTCCGCAGGGCTTGCTTATCGATGGACACAACCCACTCAACGCTTTGCACGGTGCTTTGAGTGTAGGGCTTCATGGTGAGAGCGATGAAGACTGCCTCGACAATGCACAAGCGGTTAGACTCGTTTTGAGTGATCTCGTAGACCGGATCGCGCTATTGAAACAAGATAATAAGCAGCTCAGTGTGGCTGTCCAGCGTCTTTTGGCAAAAAAAGTATGAGCCCAAAATGTAAGTGACCTCCTATTCGATAATATGAAAAGTGGAAACCGCGACATCATTGGAGCTCATCGGCAACCCTAACCTAAACAGCAAGGGTGAGGGCCACAACAAGCTATGGCCGACACTCTCTCACGCCAGAGACGGAAGCCCAGCCCCCTCCCCAACCCCCTTCCCCCGGTGTAAACCTCTCCCCCTGCCCTCCCTTCACATTTCCGGGATCCCGTCATGAAAGCCATTCTCTACGAAGCCTTTTCCGCGCCGCCGAAGCTGGTCAATCTGCCGGATCCCACGCCTGAGCCGCATGGGGTGGTGGTTGAGGTGCGGGCGACGGGGGTTTGCAGGTCGGACTGGCATGGCTGGGTGGGGCATGACACGGATATTGTGCTGCCACATGTGCCCGGGCACGAGCTGGCAGGCGTGATTGCCGCGGTGGGGCGGGATGTGACGCGGTGGCGGGTTGGCGACCGGGTGACAGTGCCGTTTGTTGGCGGCTGCGGGCATTGCGCTGAGTGCCATGCCGGGCATCAGCAGGTGTGCGACAACCAGTTTCAGCCCGGGTTCACGCATTGGGGCTCGTTTGCCGAGTATGTGTCGATCCACCGCGCCGACCTCAATCTGGTGGGTTTGCCCGAAAGCCTGGATTTTGCCACCGCCGCGAGTCTCGGCTGCCGGTTCGTCACCTCGTTTCGCGCGGTGGTGGACCAGGGCCGGGTGTCGGCGGGGCAGTGGGTGGCGGTGCATGGCTGCGGCGGGGTCGGGCTGTCGGCGATCATGATTGCGGTGGCGGCGGGCGCGCAGGTGGTGGCGGTGGACATTTCGGAGGAGAAACTTGCGCTGGCCCGCGCGCTGGGCGCGGTGGCGACGGTGAATGCGCGCGAGGTCGACGATGTGGCGGGGGCTGTGCGCGATCTCAGCCATGGCGGGGCGCATGTGTCGCTCGATGCGCTTGGTGCTGTGGCGACCTGCGTCAACTCGATCAACTCTCTGCGCAAGCGCGGCCGGCACATCCAGGTGGGGCTGATGGCGGGGGCGGAGAGTTTTCCGCCGGTGCCGATGGGGCGGGTGATTTCCCACGAGCTGGAAATTCTTGGCAGCCACGGCATGCAGGCGCACCGCTATGACGCGATGTTTGCAATGATTGCGGCGGGGAAGCTGAGCCCGGAGAAGCTGGTGGGGCGCGAGATCTCGCTTGAGCAATCAATCGACGCGCTGATGGGGATGGACCGGTTCGAGGGTGTGGGCGTGACGGTGGTGACGGAGTTTTAGGGCGGGCTTGCGCGCAGGCGGCGGGAGGACACCGGCCGGCGGCGGAACCAAGCGGTGACTGCGGCGTTTTTTCCCTTTGAGAGAAGGAGAGCGTCATGCGCACCAGAACATCCATTGCCCTGCTGATCGCCCTGCCCGTCAACGCGGTGCTGTTTGGTGCGGGCGCCATTGCCGTGCTTTCGGTCCCCGAGCTGGCCGAGCATGCCAAGTCCCTGCTGCCGGCGGTGATCGTCGCCGGCTTTGCCGCAACGGCGCCGATCGCCTGGATGCTGGCGCCGCGGCTGAGAGTGCGGCAACGCCGCGATACGGCCCGGCTGCACGCCTGAGCGGACGGCCAGGATTTCGCCGCCGTCGAGGAACAGGCGCCGAGGTGCCCGGCGTTGGACCGTGGCCCGTCCCGGTTGCCTGTCATCCATGAGGGCTTGTCATTCATGGGGACTTGTCAGGGCCAATAATTCGATATAACTAGTTTTATCGAATTAAATGGAGTGACAGGCATGGACACGACGGAAGCTGCACAGGGATTTTCCGCCATGGGGTCGGAATCGCGGCTCGAGGTGCTGCAGGCGCTGGTCCGGGCCGGCAATGCAGGCCTGCGGGTCGGCGACATCCAGGAGCGCACCGGGATTGCCGCCTCGACGCTGGCGCACCACCTGAAATTTCTCAGCGCCGCCAACCTGATCGTCCAGCGCAAGGACGGGCGCACCATCATGAACACGGCGAACTACGCGTACCTGGGGGCGTTGGCGACCTTCATTCTTGAACACTGCTGCACGGAAGCGGAGGCGAGGCCATGACCGATCTCACAGAGACAGGCCGGCCCGCCGGCAGGGCGGTGAAGGACTGGCTGATGACGCCCTGGGCGGTGATCGCGCTGGCGCTGCTGGCGGTGGCAGTTGCCGATGCGGGGCAGTTCGGCGCGATTGTCAGCTTCGCGGTGCGGGCGTTTTTGAGCACCCTGCCCTACATTGTCTTCGCTGTTCTGCTGATTGCCGGGCTGAAGGCCGCGGGCGCGGAATCGGTGATCGCCGAGGCGTTCAAGGGCCGCGAGACAAAGATGATCGCGATGGCGGCGCTGTTTGGCGGGCTGGCACCGTTCTGCTCGTGCGAGGTGATTCCGTTTGTCGCCGGACTGCTGGCGCTGGGCGCGCCGCTGTCGGCGGTGATGGCGTTCTGGCTGTCGTCGCCGCTGATCGATCCGCCGACGCTGCTGATCACGGTGGCGGCGCTGGGCTGGCCGTTTGCCATCGGCAAGGCGGTGATCGCGGTGGCGCTCGGGCTGTCGGGCGGCTTTGCCATCAAGGCGGCGATGGGCGCGGGCCGGTTCCGGGATCCGCTGAGACAGATCAGGCAGTCGCGCTGCGGCTGCGGCCCGGATCCGTTTACCGGCAAGCCGGTGTGGCGGTTCTGGCAGGCGAGCGAACGCCGCGAGACATTCCGCAGCGAGCTGATCGCCAATGGCGTGTTCCTGGCCAAGTGGCTGGCGCTGGCCTATGTGCTGGAAGCGCTGCTGGTGACCTACGTTCCGGCGACGATGATTGCCGGGCTGGTCGGCGGCGAGGGCGTGGTGCCGATCGCGATCGCGGCGCTGGTGGGCATGCCGGCCTATCTCAACTCCTACGTGGCGCCGCCGCTGCTGGCCGGGCTGATGGAGCAGGGCATGAGCAACGGGGCTGCGATGGCGTTCATGATCGCCGGTGCGGTCAGCTCGGTGCCGGCAATGGCGGCGGTCTGGTCGCTGGTCCGCAAGCCGGTGTTCGCCGCCTATATCGGACTCGGAGTCTCAGGCGCGATCATCTCGGGGATCGTCTTCCAGATGGTGGTGTGAGCGAACGCCCCGCGGCGGCTTGACGGCATTCCGTATTTCTTATAATCCCATATTCAGGATTATTTCCTGATTATGGGATATACGCATGAATTCTCTCAATGACCGGCTGGCGGAGCGGCTCAGGCAGATCCGCACGGAGCGCGGCTGGTCGCTGCAGCAGCTGTCGGATGCCAGCGGGATCAGCCGCTCGACGCTGTCACGGGTGGAGAATGCCGAGGTCAGCCCGACGGCGGACACGCTGGGGGCGCTGTCGGCCACCTACCAGATGAGCATCTCGCAGCTGCTGGCGCCGGTCGAGGCACCGTTCACGCCGCTGGTGCGGCGGGCAGAGCAGAGCGTCTGGGAGGATACCGACAACGGGTTTTCGCGCAGGGTGGTGTCGCCGCCAAGTGGCGGACTGTCGGCGGAAGTGGTGCGCTGCGAGCTCGATGCCTACCAGATGATTTCCTATGCAGCGCCCTCGGTGCCGGGACATGAACACCATCTGGTGATGCTGTCGGGCTCGCTCAACGTGACGGCCGGCGGCGAGGAGCACCAACTCGAGGCCGGCGACTGCCTGCGCTACAAGCTTTACGGCCCGTCGCGGTTCCAGACCGGCGTTGATCCCGCATCCTATTTCATCGTTCTTGTGTGAGGCCCCATGACCATGATCAGCATTCATTCGCTTGCGCCCGGCGAGCTTGACGCCCACGCCGAAGCGCTTGCCGGGATCATGGCGCAGACCGTCAATGACGGGGCCGCGATCGGGTTCATCCACCCCTTCTCCGAGGCTGACGCGCTGGCGTTCTTTACCGGACAGGTTTTCCCGGAAGTCCGAGCCGGGCGGCGCAAGCTGCTGACCGCCAAGCGGGATGGCGAGACTGTCGGCACGGTGCAGCTGATCACCGCGTTGCCGCCCAACCAGCCGCACCGCTGCGAGGTGGCCAAGATGATGGTCAGCCCGAAGGCGCGGCGCCAGGGCATCGGCCGGGCGCTGATGCAGGCGCTCGACGTGGAGGCGCGGGCGGCAGGCAAGACCCTGATCACGCTCGACACCAGGACCGGCGACAAGGCCGAGCCGCTTTACCGGGCGGCCGGGTTCCGGACTGCCGGCGTGATCCCCGGCTTCGCGGTCAACCCCGATGGCGCGGCGCTGCACGCGACGACCTACATGTACAAAAACCTCTAAGCAGCGGCCCGGGCCGACACGCCATGCCCCGGCTCACATTCGGTTGCCACCTGAAGGATCTATGCCAGCGCGGGGAGAGAATTCAGGATTGGGCCCAAAACGGCCCTTGCCGGAATTTCACCTCAGCGAAGGCTGAGCCTGCAAGGCTGTGGCTTTCACCGGTACGTCAAGCCGGGCTGGTGTCACCTGACCAGGCACTGCCGTTCCCATTCGGTCAGGAATGACATTATCTCGAGGGAATCCTCGAGGCGCGGCGAGGGGCGGGCCGCCTCCTTGCGTCCGGCGGCGAGCGATGCCTCGACCATCTTGACCTGGTAATAGAAGGCATCGTGATCGGCATCGACATAGATGTCTTCGGGATCGCCGTCATAGGGCGTCCAGCGAAGATGGTTGCGGCCGGCAACGGGGAACCAGGGGTTGGTCATGAACCGCAGCGTGCCTTTGTCGCCGGAAATCATGAAGGCGTTGTCCATGCCGTAGCTGTCTGTCGATTGCAGTGTTGCCAAAACCCCATTTCCAAACCGCGCTGTCACGGCCGCATCACAGATGGTGCCGTCATGCGCCGATACATTGCCCATGCCCGCCAGCCGGCCTGTTGCAAACATGTCTTCGCCACACAGGGTCTGCACCACCAGGTGCATCAGCGATACCGGGTAGCAGCCCAGATTGTAGAGCGTGCCGCGGCCGAGCGGATTGGTGACCTTCCAGATATCGGCAGAATAGAACCCGGTGATTGCCCGCAAGCGACCCAGACGGCCCTCGGCGAGGATATCCATCAGGCGCAGGTAGAGCGGGTGCGACAGATACATGAACCCTTCGACAAAAAAGGTGGCGTTGGCGCGAACGGCAGCAGCCAGGGCGTGCGCCTCTTCCATGGTCGTGGTCAGGGATTTTTCGGACAGAACCGCCTTGCCCTTTTGGGCCGCAGCAATGGTCAGCGTGTGATGAACGTGATTGGGCAGACCGATATAAACGACATCGATCTGAGGATCGTCCAGAACGTCATCATAGCCAACGGAAATCTCCGGAATGGCGTATTTTCGCTGAAAATCCGCCAGGCTCTCGGGCTTGCGCCCGGCAATTGTACGGATCACAGACCCGTCTGACGCGCCGATCGCCATTGCAGTCTTGTGGGTAATAAACCCTGTTCCAAGCAGTCCCCAGTGAAGCATATGGTGTCCTTTGATTGACCGGAGCGCGATCCTAACCGCGCGGCGTCTGGTGACAAGGCGCCGTAGAGGCATTGGCGGGGAATGCCACCCGATCCGGAGGTCCGTCCGCAGTTTATGTGCTGCAAAACCAATGTCTGCTGACATACTGCTGTCAGCAGGTGAGCGGTATAGGCTGGGCGCCGCAACAGGACACACCACCATGACGCTGAAAGCCGACCCTGCCACCCACGCCACAGGCGTCACACTGGTTGCCGTTTCAGTGCTGTTTTTCAGTCTTGCCGGGATTTTTACCCGCTCGGTCGAGGCCGGAGCCTGGGAAGTGATCTTTTGGCGGGGCATTGCCGCGGCGGGGTTCGCGCTTGTCTTCATGATCCTGCGTGGCACGCTTATGAGCGAAATCCGCGGATTTGGCCGGGCCGAAATGCTGGTGGCACTGCTCGGCGCAAGCGGAACGGCAGCGTTCATCCCGGCACTGAAACTCTCCAGCGTTGCCAATGTGGCCCTGATCTACGCGGCGGCACCGTTTCTCGCTGCAGGCCTGGCATGGCTGATCATGTCCGAGATGCCGGCGCGGCGGACAGTGATCGCCAGCGCGATTGCCTTCATCGGCGTATTGGTGACCATTTCAGGTTCGCTTCAATCGGCCGGACTGCTGACCACCGGGCTTCTGGGCGACACGCTGGCATTGTGGATGACACTGATGATGGCCGCAATGATGGTGGTCTACCGCAAGCGGCCCGAGACCAAAGTCATGCTGCCTGCGGTGATGTCGTCCGTGCTGCTTTTGCCGCTGGGACTGGTGTTCGGAGATGTCATGGAAACACAATTCAGCGACATGCCGCTTCTGATCCTGTTTGGCGCTTCCTTTGCCGTTGCCGCGGTGCTGCTGCCCGAAGGCGCACGGCGCTTGCCCGCTGCCGAGACCGCCTTGCTGTCGATGCTGGAAACGCCGCTGGCGCCAGTGCTGGCCTGGCTGATCCTGTTCGAATTGCCAACGCTGCAG
Organism: Hoeflea sp. AS16; assembly: GCF_038900095.1. Lineage (NCBI taxonomy): Bacteria > Pseudomonadati > Pseudomonadota > Alphaproteobacteria > Hyphomicrobiales > Rhizobiaceae > Hoeflea > Hoeflea sp. AS16. Next base: position 7,038 of record NZ_JBBMQQ010000003.1, read on the forward strand.
GCCGTTGCCGGCGGAATGCTCATTCTTGGTGCGGCGGCCTGGTCGCAGACACCCGGGCAGTTTTGGCCGGGACAGCGCCGGAAAGGCGGTCAGGGCACCCCGCTCTAGTCCTCTCCGGGCACCGGCTCGCGGTTCTTGTCGAGCAGCTTGCGGATCGCGGCAAGCGCCGGCAGGGTGCCGGCCATGAGCTGACGATGCTCATCGTCCAAGAAATTGCCGAAGGTCCGTGCCGAAGCGGCAATTGCCTGGTTGTGAAATTCCCTACCCGCCTCGGTGAGATAGACCAGTTTTGAGCGGGCGTCCTTTTCGCAGGGCCGGATCTGGATGAAGCCACGCTTTTCCAGCACTTTCAGGGAGTGACTCATGGTCGCCTTGCTCACCTGCATGGCACTGGCCAGGCTGTGAGGCGTTTTGCCGTCGCCCAGCCGGGAAAGATAAAGAATGATGGCAAAATGGGACGGATGGACACCGTCGGGCAATATCTTGGCGATCAACGTCTTGCAGAGCAGGTCAATGACATTGATTTCTATGAAAAAGGCGTAAGCATCGCCTGGCTTTTTCCCGGATTTCATTCCGCTCAATCTTCCCTCGAATTCACCTCCACCGGTTAAGGCGGACCGACCGGAACATTTGTAATCATATTCGAGACGCGCAGTCTTGTGAACTCCGGAGCGCCTCAAGCGCCGTTCGGGAACGATGTTTATTCATGATAGGGAATTTTACCGTCACCTGTTCCGGCTCTGGCTCTGGCTGTGGTCATGCAGCGCAGCGGTATCTGTCAGTCGAGCACCGGATTGCGGTTTTCATCGAGCAGCTTGCGGATCATGACGAGACCCGGCAGCAGCTCGGCAACAGTGTCCACATGCGTTGCGCGCATGAACTGGCTGAATGCCCGGGCTGCGGCAACGATCGCTTCCGCCTGGAAAGCGCGGCCGGCATCGGTGAGGAAGACGTTCTTCGACCGGGCGTCGAGATCATTGGGCCGGACTTCGATAAACCCGTGGCCTTCCAGCACCTTGAGCGAGTGGCTCATGGTTGCCTTGGTAACCTGCATGGCGTTGGCGAGGCCGCCTGGCGTTTTGCCGTTTCCCCCTCGAGCGAGATGAACGACGATGGCAAAATGGGATGGGTGAACACCGTCGGGCAATACTTTTCCAAGCAGCGTCGTACTCAACTGATCAATGATGGCTATTTCATTGAAGAAAGTGAAAACCTGACGTGCTTTGTCCCCAGCATCCATTCTGTTCAGAGTTCCTTTCCTCAATCTTCATCAGCCTTCGGGGACTGACCGTAATATGAATCAACTACACAATCATATAAAAACTGGCATATGGGGCAGACTGTCGCTGGACGTCAACGCCCATCCCCCCAACATGGGTTATCCTGGCTTCAAGGCATTCCTGCTTTGCAGGCAAAGTTACCGTTCGAAGACGGTCGCCGCCTCATGCGGGTGCCCCTGAATATGCGGGCCGGGGCCGGGCTCCGTATCATCGAGGCATACGCCGGAAGAGGCGCATACCCTTATTCGTGTGCCTTCACTCAGGCATGGCGCCGCTGTTTTTTTCCAGCAGCTTGCGCACAGACACCAGGCTCGGGAGCGCATCGCCCATGGTGCGGTAGTCTTCTTCCCGGAGAAAGGAGCCGTACAACCCTGTCAGGGCGGTGACGGCGCGTTTTTGAAAATCACGACCGGCCTCGGTGACGAACACCTGCTTGGAACGTGCGTCCGAAGGGCTGGGCCGGGTCTGGATGAATCCCCGCGCCTCGAGCACGGCGAGAGAATGGCTGATGGTGGTCTTGGTCACCTGCATGGCTTCAGTGATCTGCAAGGGAGTTTCGCCATCCCCTCCCCTGACCAGATGATTGATGATGTAAAAATGTGACCGGTGCAGATCGTCAGGCAGACACTTGTCCAACAATGCTTCGGACAATTGGGCTGTCTGGCAGGCTTCACTGAAATAGGCGAACACCTCCGCCGGGCCGTAGCTGACATTCCTCAGGTGGTCGAAATTCATCGTCTTCACACCTCTCGCAATTCCGCCTGAGCCACCGCGAACCGGGTGACCGGACCTTTGAGGCCTTACACGGTCTCGCCCAACAATTGCATTGTGCCGATATGGGTTGCAAGCCACGATCCACCCATGTGGTAAACCAGATATGTCCGATTTTGGTTCAACTGCGACTGGAATCGAGTCCCCCGGCCTGCATGTGTGTGTCGCATTTGTCTCATTTTGCAGCATCAGTGCCGGGATCGGCGGCCCTGACCTTGCGGCCACCGGCCAGCCAGTCGCGGTAGGTCTGGGCATCGCCGAACTCCATGAAGCTGGCAAAGGAAGCGTGCGGATCGGCAACCCGGCGGGCATGCTTGATCGGGCACCAGTAGGCTTCGGTGCGGCCGGCGATCTCGCGCGCATAGGCGATGACGCCATTGCCGTAGCCGCAATAGACGCAGTTGAACTTCTCGATCAGGTTGAGATAGGCGAGCATGTGGCGGTCGATGACAACGTAGTCGGAGCGCCGGACCCGCTCGATGCCGTAGACCCGGAAACAGATGTGCTGGTAGATCGTCACCGACAGATCGAGCAGGGCAAGCGGGATGGCCACGCCATATATGACCGGGGCGGTGAGCAGGATGGCGATGCGGGCGCCGGTGATGTAGGGCCACAGCCCGACGCGGTAGGCTTTCTGCAGGCCCTTCATCTCGCGGTCGAAGCGCACCTTGCCGCGGCTCAGCCGGTAACGGAACTGCTCACGGCCGGCTTCCATCTGCCGGTCACGCTCCTGCTCCAGCTCCGCGCGGGTGGCGCGAAGCCGGTCTTCGATTTCCTCAAGTACGGATTTGCTCATGGCACGGTCCCTCAGATTGCGAGGATGCGACTTTAACCCGGTGCCAGGGCTGCCGACATGCGGCAGATCAAACCGCGCCGCGGACGGCGGAGCAGGCCTTGCGCGCTACCGGGCGGGACCGGCTGGTCTCCGCCCGGTAAGCCGGCCGGTTCAGCCGAGCGTTTTTTCCAGCGCGGTGAGTATGGCGGTCCATCCGCCGATATGGCCATCGCGGGCTTCCTCGCTGCGGAACTTGACCTGGTGCAGCGTGATTTCGGTGACGCCCGGTTCGACTTCCGTGAAATCGATGGTGACCACGCTGTCATCGAGCGAGTGCGGCGATTCCCAGGTGAAGGCCAGACGCGAATGCGGATCGATTTCCAGATAGGTGCCGGCGTGGGGGATTTCCTTTTCCGCCGTCTTCATGAGGATGGAGAAACGGCCACCCCTGACCGGGTCATTGGTAACTTTCGAGGTCATGTCGCTGCCGCCAGGCAACATGAATTTCTCCATCATGCGCGGCGACAGCCAGGCGTCGAACACCTTCTGGCGCGGGGCAGGAATTTTGCGGCTTACGGTCAGTTCAAGTTCATTGATTGCATCAACCATTGTCATCGTCCTTTGAAACAAGTGCCTCTTCAAGCGCCGCAAGGCGCAACTCCCAGATGGACTTGAGTTGCCTGAACCAGCTCTCGGTCAGCTGCAAAGGCTCAAGCTCGGCCGCAATGAAATGCTCGCGGCCCACAGTCCGGCGGGTGACAAGCCCTGCTTCCTCGAGCACCTTGATGTGCTTGGAAACGGAATTCAGGGACATGTCGAAATGAGCAGAGAGCGCAGTCACCCTCAACGCGCCTTCCTGAACAAGGAGCGTCAGGATCTTCCGCCGGGTGGTGTCCCCGGCGGCCTTGAGAATTAGTGACAGTGCATCTTCGTTCATTTATTCACCCTTATGGTTGAATATTCTCGTCCGCAATAATAGTCAACCATATAGGTGAATATTGTTGCGGACGCGATGAGATCCCGGCTTTTCTCCCTGCATAAACGGGGAGACCTGTGAACACAAAAATGCCGGGACGATGCCCGGCATTTTCCAAACAGTGCGCATTGAACAGGCGGGCCTAGTGCGCCGGCTTGATGAAGGTTCCGTTCTGCAGCTCGGTCACGGCCTGGATCAGCTCGGAGCGCGTGTTCATGACGATCGGGCCGTGCCAGGCAACAGGTTCCTGGATCGGCTGGCCGGAGACCAGCAGGAAGCGGATGCCTTCGTCGCCGGCCTGGACCGTGATCTCGTCACCGGTGTCGAAGACCACAAGCGTGCGGTCACCCGACATGTCGCGGATCTGGATCTCCTCGCCCTCTACTTCCTTCTCGACCAGCACGCCGAACGGCCTGGAGGCATCGCGGAACGAGCCGGAGCCTGCGAAGATATAGGCGAAGGCCGAGCGGTAGGCATCGACCTTAAAGGTCTTGCGCTTGCCCGGCGGCACCGAGATATCGACATAGGACGGCTCGGCGGCAATGCCGTCGACCGGGCCGCGCTTGCCCCAGAACTCGCCGCAGATGATGCGCGCGGCGGTGCCGTCATCATCGACCTCGACGGGAATGTCGGCGGCGGTGACGTCCTGGTAGCGCGGTGCGGTCATCTTCATCGACGACGGCAGGTTGGCCCAGAGCTGGAAGCCGTGCATCTTGCCGGAGAGATCGCCCTTGGGCATTTCCTGGTGCATGATGCCGCTGCCGGCGGTCATCCATTGCACGTCGCCTGCGCCGAGCGTGCCGGTGTTGCCAAGGCTGTCACCGTGCTCGACGGTGCCGGCCAGCACATAGGTGATGGTCTCTATGCCGCGGTGCGGATGCCAGGGAAAGCCCTTGAGATAGTTCTCGGGCCGCTCGTTGCGGAAATCGTCAAACAGCAGGAACGGGTCGGTCAGCGACGGATCGTCAAAACCGAAGGCACGCTGAAGCTGCACGCCGGCACCTTCGAGATGCGGCACGGCGGTGGATTGATGTCGGACTGGTCTGATGGACATGGCAGTCTCCTTTGGATCGGAACCGGCAAAATCGGCCGGCACTTTTTGCGTTGGGCGAAATGTAGCGGGCCGGGGCGCGGCTTATAAGAGGCGACATGGAAACGCATTGTTCAACTTCCCGCGCCGTTGCAGGAACTCCGGAAGGCCGGGCGCGTTGGTCAGGCATCACCATCAAGGAGATGCAAATGACGCTGAAGATCGATTCAAAACTCGAGACCGAGCTGACACCGGAACAGGTGTCGGAGCACCAAACCCTGACGCGTGATGAAAAGCTGGAGCGGATCAGGGAGATGAAATTCGAGCTGGAACGGCAGACCGGGCGCGGCACAGCCGATCTTGAGCAGGTCGAGGCGCGCATGGCCGCGATCAAGCTGGCGATGGCGCGGGCGAAAAACAGGTAAATCGTGCGAGCGGGGCCGGAGCGTGGCCATCACCATCACCGGCATCGCCACCGGCGGCGGCTCACATGGTGGCGCCGCTGCCGAGTGCCGAGAGCGGGATCGCCGTGGTTTCCTTGATCTCCTCCATGACGAAGGAGGCGGAGACATCGGCAAGCTTCACCCTGGCGATCAGCCGCTGATAGAGCCGGTCGTAAGCCTTGACGTCGGAGACGCGGGCGCGGAGCACGTAGTCGAGATCGCCGGAGGTTCGGTAGACGCCGACAATCTCCGGGAACGCGCCGACGGCCTCGCGGAACTGCTTCAGCCAGTCCGCATCATGGCTGGCGGCGCGGACGAAGATGAAGACCGAGAGGCCGCAACCGGCGGCTTCCGCATCGAGGATGGCAACGCGGTCCCTGATCAGCCCGCGTTCCTCCATCAGCTTGACCCGGCGCCAGCAGGCGTTGCGTGACAGGTTGACCCGTTCGGACAGCGCGTCGACCGACAGGGTGCCGTCGCGCTGCAACTGGCTCAGGATTCGGATATCCATATCGTCAATCTGGTGCATGGCGGGATATATATCCCAATATTTAATTCATTCAAAGGACATTCGGGACAAATCTCCCTGCAGAGCGGGTTATCCTCACACACTCATAACACACGAGGGAAGCACGCCATGTCCAACCAGATCGCCCGCCTTTTCACCGAACACCCGCAATCGGTCGACGAAACCTATTTCGAGCATCTCAGGTTTGCAGGCGCATTTTCCGGCAAGCTGCTGCTGGCCAGCCTGGCGGCGCTGGTGCATGCGGTGCTGCCATTTACCTTTGAGAAAACTGCAAGCCGTATGATCAACGACATGCATCACCGGATGCACAACCGGAGCAAATGAAGCGCATGTGCCGATGGGCCGCCTACCGAGGAACCCCGATTCCGCTGGCGCAGATTGTCTCCGCCCCCGGCCATTCGCTGATCGAGCAATCGCATCACGCCACCGAGGCCAAGACGGCGACCAATGGCGACGGCTTCGGCATCGCCTGGTATGGCGAGCACAGGGAGCCAGGCCTGTACCGCGACGTGCTGCCGGCCTGGTCGGACTGCAACCTGAAATCGCTGGCGCGGCAGATCCGCTCGCCGCTGTTCCTGGCGCATGTGCGGGCCTCGACCGGCGGGGCAACCAGCCGCGACAATTGCCACCCCTTCGTGCACGGCAACTGGTCGTTCATGCACAATGGCCAGATCGCGGGCTTCGAGAAAATCCGCCGGCCGATGGAAGCCGCCCTCTCGGACCGGCTGTACCAGGCCCGGCACGGCACCACGGATTCGGAACTGCTGTTCCTGCTGGCGATCGAATTCGGGCTTGAGACAGATCCTGCAGCCGCCTTTGCCGAAGCGATCCGCTTTGCGCTCGCCGAGAGTGCCCGCGCGGGCGTGCGCGAGCTGGTGCGGTTTACCGCCGCCTTCTCCGACGGCCAAGCGCTTCACGCCATCCGCTATTCCAATGACGCGTTCGCCCCGACGCTCTACTCGGCGCCGACCTGCAACAACCAGGGCCATTGCCTGGTCTCCGAACCGTTCAAGGACACCGACACCAAATGGCACGAAATCCCGGCAGGCAGCATCGTCACGCTGACCAAGGGCGGGATTTCCTCGGCGCGGTTCTCGCCGCTGCAGGCGGAAGCGGTGAAAGTTGCGGAAGTGGCGTAAGGGGTAGCTGCAGACAGGAAGCAGCGTTCAATCCTGTTTATAGCACCTATTGGGCGGCGCCTAGCGTGAGGACTAACTTCTCAAGTAACGGCTTGGAAAGCCTGTCAACGTATTGTCTATACTCAGGTGAATTCTCCCGCCAAGAGGGAACACTTGCCAATCTAAGCGAGTCTTCCTAGATACCCTTTAGTACTGCTGGAATAACAAATTTCGAAAAGAACGCGATTTCTGAACGGAGAAGCAGAGCTGAACCAATATAGCTGAGTAAAAACAGGCAAAAAGTAGTTATTTTACTTCGACATTTTGTGAAAAATTCGCCAGAACAAAATCGACGATCCGGGCAATCTGATTTTAGGACAATGATGATTTTTTGTGCAAGCTACGTGATTGACGCTGCCACTGAAGACCGGCAGTTAGTATACGCTTGACGAAAACGCCCTAGGAGACGATCCAATGTCCAAGCTACTTCCTCATCAAAAGATGGCGATAATAGTGCAACGCCGAGCGGAAGAAGCCGCAGCGGCTAAGGCTTCACCTCGTCGCAATGCTCATCGGAAAAGTGAAAAATCTGACGGCACTCGCACTGCGCGTATCAGCTGGTATATCGAAATAAACCTTCCGGCACTCAACTTAATCGGGACCATTGAACGGTACACCGGCCAAACCGCAGGCGTTGGCGACAAGTATTTGGAAATCAAGCTGCCAAACGGTGAATACCTTGAGGCAAGCGTTGACGGCGGCAAGAAGGGATGGATGAAGCGAGTGTCCATTGCCCTCGGGATGCCTGACAGAGACGAGACATTAGTCACTACCCATGAATTCGCCGAATTGGTTCGCGAGCATGTAGAAGCGTCTCCTCAGGGCGGCACCGCTATCCTTCACTACGCCGCCTGAATCGAAGCCGATGACCATGCTCAGCTAAGACAAACAAGACAGATACGCTGTTGAAGCTAGCCCCCTTGGCCACGGTCTACCCATTCTGCGGTCGCCGCCCATGATGACGGTGGCGGGGAGACATCGTTGGCGACGATAAAACGGCCGCTGCGCACCCAGCCGGCGGCATGTCCTCGACGCGGTTCTCGCCGGTGCAGGTGGATGCGATGAAGGTTGCGGAAGTGGCGTGAGGCCGGGACCGAAACCGGAAAATTGTCAGGCAGCCTGCGTGGCCGACACAAGCCATCAACCCCACCAGTCTCAGCAAATATTGGCGCTGAATACCGCTCTGATGCTCATTTTGCGAGATGCGCCAATTCAGGGGCAGTACGCTTCACATCGATCTGGTGAACTTCCACGGTGACGACATTGTTCTCTACGAAGGGATCTTCATTGACTCTCTTCAGGACGCCGCTGCTCTCTTCACCATGAGCGAGTATGAACCCTCCACCTACATCGAGTGAGCCTACACACTGAAAAACTCCATCATTCATGCCCTTTGCAATCCATGCATTGTGCCCCTCCATGAATTGCGCGGCGGCTGATTTATTGTCTCCCAGTTTCAAAAGTATGATGTGCATGTGCCTTATACCTTTCATTTTTAACCGGCAGGCGAACTTCCCGTATTCAAACGCTTGCTTCCAACGAGATCGTGAAGACCAACAATTGCAACTATTCTCCGGATTGAAAAGTAGGCACTTTTTTCGTACTAAACTCACAAAACCGTACTATTGGAATTTTCTATGGTTGACGGCGAACAAGACACCCTCTGTCCGGCTCCGATTGTTTTCACAATGATCGGCGGCAAGTGGAAACTGGCGATTCTCAAAACCCTGATTTTCCATGGAACCAAACGCTTTGGCGAACTGCGTCGTGAGGTGGATGGCGTCACGCAAACCATGCTGACCAAGCAACTCCGCACACTCGAAGCTGATGGATTGATACGTCGTGAGATATTCGCCGAGGTGCCACCTCGTGTGGAGTATAGCGTGACTGAAGACGGACTATCCCTCAAACCGGTTTTCGAGGCCATGCATTGTTGGTGGCTGGCACGGAAGCAACACTGAAAAATCACCCAGCCAGCACTGCCACCACCCACCCTCCCGGGATCACCGAGAGCTGAGCGAAACCTTGCCGGTCAGCAATTCGGCAATCCGCGCCGCCAGCCGGTCAGCCACCTCGCTCTTGCTCAGATCGGGCCAGTCCTCGACGCCATCTTTTGAGACAATGCGGACGCAGTTGCGGTCGCCTCCCATGATGCCGGTGGCGGGGGAGACGTCGTTGGCGACGATGAAATCGGCGCCCTTGCGGGCAAGCTTGGCCTGGGCGTTGGAGATCACGTCGGCGGTTTCGGCGGCAAAGCCGACAACGAGGTGCGGACGGTTCGCATGGTGGCCGATGGTCTTGAGAATGTCGGGATTTTCGGTGAGCTCAAGCGGCGCCGGGCCCTCGCCCGGCTTCTTCTTGATCTTTTCGCCCGAGGCCGCAGCCACCCGCCAGTCGGCAACGGCGGCGACGAAGACGGCGATGTCGGCGGGCAAGGCCGTGGTCACAGCCGCGAGCATGTTGGCAGCACTTTCAACGCGGATGACCGTGACGCCGGCGGGATCGGGGATGGTGACCGGGCCGGAGACCAGCGTCACCTCGGCGCCGAGGCGGGCGAGTGCGCCAGCGATGGCGTGGCCCTGCTTGCCCGACGAGCGGTTGGCGATGTAGCGCACCGGGTCGATCGGCTCATGCGTCGGGCCGGAGGTGACGATGGCGGTTTTGCCTGCGAGCGGCCTGGGTGCGCCATCGAGCACCGCCTCGATTGCAGCAACGATCTGCAGCGGCTCGGCCATGCGACCTTCTCCGGCCTCGCCGGATTCGGCCATTTCGCCGGCCATCGGGCCGATGAAACCGATGCCGTCACTGCGCAAGGTCGCGACATTGCGGCGGGTTGCCCTGTGCGCCCACATGGCAGGGTTCATCGCCGGGGCGATCAGCACGGGCTGGTTGGTGGCGAGCAACACGGTGGAGGCGAGATCGTTGGCGAGCCCATTCGCCATCCTGGCCATCAGGTCGGCGGTGGCGGGCGCGACGCAGATCAGATCACAATCCCGTGCCAGCCTTATATGGCCTACATCCTGCTCGTCCTCGCGGGAAAACAGGTCGGTGTAGACATGATCGGCAGCGAGCGCGCCAACCGCCAGCGGGGTGACGAATTCCTGCGCGGCGGCAGTCATCAGCGGACTGACTTCGGCACCGCGTTCGCGCAGGCGGCGGATCAGGTCGAGCGATTTGTAAGCCGCAATGCCGCCGGAGATAATCAGCAGGATGCGCTTGCCGGCAAGGCTCTCGTGGACGGGCTCACTTGGCGCAAGCAAAACCGGCGCCACGACGGGCGGCGCTGCCGGCGTGTCGGCAACGCTATCCAGGCCGGCAAGGATGAAGCGCATTTCCTCTTCCATCGAGCGACCGTTCCTGGCGGCACGCTCGCGCAAAGCCTGCTTGGCAGTGTCGTCAAGATTGCGGATGGTCAGTGTCGCCACGGGCGCCTCCTGGGCACGGAGATCTATGCTTGCCGCGACAATGTAGGCATTGCATGCATTGCAGTCAAACCGATGCATGTTGCGTTCAAGGGTTTTCGCTTGAACGCAGCGCACATGCAGCATTTCGATGGGCCAAAGCGACCCTTGCGCATGCAACCCGTGCCTGGCGCCCGAGGCCGTAACCAACAGATTCAAGCGTCTGCCCGGGCGACGGTCAGAGGCCCGAGGGGGCGCATCGCGCAGACAAACGGCAACCCGGCGCCGGGCCGGGTTGCCGGTAACTCGTGCGATCAGGCCGCCTTGAGGATCTCGACCATCTCGATTTCGAAGATCAGGTCCTTGCCAGCCAGCGGATGGTTGGCGTCGACGGTGATTTCCTGTTCGCCGACGGTGGTGACGATGAGCGTCACCTGCCCGCCCTGCGGCGTCTGGGCCTGCAGCTGCATGCCTTCCTGCGGCTCGAGCTCGGGCGGCAGGGCGTCGCGCGGAACCTGCTGAACCTTCGCCGGGTCGTGGGGGCCGTAGGCCTCTTCGGCCGGAACGGTGACGGTCTGCTTGTCACCGACCTTCATGCCCTCGACCTCGCGGTCAAGACCGGGGATGATCTGTCCGGACCCGACCTGGAATTCCAAAGGCTCGCGACCCTCGGAACTGTCGAACCGGGTGCCGTCTGTCAGTGTGCCGGTATAGTTTATCCGCACGGTGTCGCCGGATTTGGCCTCGCTCATATGTCTATCCAATGCTTGTGTATTTCCCGGCGTGTCCGTGTGTGGGATCTCGTGCGCGGTGCGCTGCCGGGTTTCCTGCCCTGACGGCGTCTATTTTGCCGTCGGCGAATGTTGGCTCGGCCCTCAATGGCCCATCCAATGTCCCCAGTTTGCGTGAAATGGGCTGGAATTGCAAATCCGGCGGTGGACTTTTGGAGCCGCACCCTTTCCAGCCGGGGATGGCGGAAAGCTTACCGCAACCGCATCGAATGCGTCGCCTCGTTCTCCTCCACCGGCTCGAAGCCGAGCAGTTCGTAGAAGCTGCGCGAGGCGGGGGTGGCGCGCAGGCGGATGCGGGGGAACCGGATGGAGGCGCTGTCGAGCGTCCGGGAGACAAGGGCGCGGGCGATGCCGATATGGCGGTGGTCGAGGCTGACATAGAGATGGCGGATGCGGCCGGCATTTTCGCTCAGATAGGGATCGCGGTTGAGGCCGCAGAAACCGATCAGCCTGCCATCGTCGAAAGCACCGATCAGGCGCTCGCCGGGACGATCGAAGCGGTTGTCGCCCGAACTCCAGTCATGCAGCATCCGCTCGACGAAGGGATAGCCGTCGGACCATGCTTCATCCGAGAGCGGCTGGACATCGATGTCATCGAGCGAAAAGGGCCGGTAGGCGAGCGCCCCTACCATAGGGGGTGGATCGCCAACGCTCCCCAGACCGCTGCAGCGGCAATGATCCACAGCGCCACACGGCCCGAACGGGTGTGACGGGCCTCGGCCTTGCCGATGGCTTCGGAGGTGGCGGCATCAAAGCGCAGGCCGTGCTCGGCCATGTCGCCGACCTCGTTGGCAAAGCGTTCGGTGCGGGCGGCGAGATCGGGCAGTTGCTCGGCCAGCCTGAGGGCTGCGATGGCACCGGCCTTGACGTCAACGGCGATGCGTTTGGGGCCGAGATTGCCGCGGATCCAGTCGCCGACCACCGGTTCGGCGGCCTTCCACATGTTGAATTTCGGGTTGAGCGTGCGGGCCACACCCTCGACCACGACCATGGTCTTTTGCAGCATGACCAGCTCGGGCCGGGTTTCCATGTCGAACAGCTCGGTGACCTCGAACAGCAGCGTCAGCAGCCGCGCCATCGAGATGGTTTCGGCCGGCTGGCCGTGGATCGGCTCGCCGATGGCGCGGATGGCCTGGGCGAAGCTCGCCGGATCATGCCGGGCCGGCACATAGCCCGCCTCGAAATGCACGTCTGCGACACGGCGGTAATCGCGGGTGATGAAGCCGTAGAGGATTTCGGCGAGGAAGCGGCGTTCCTTTTTGCCGAGACGGCTGACAATGCCCATGTCGACGGCGACAACCATGCCTGCCGGATCGACGAAGAGATTGCCCTGGTGCATGTCGGCATGGAAAAAACCATCGCGCAGGGTGTGGCGCAGGAACGACTGGATCAGCGTGTCGGCCAGCGCATCGAGATCGTGCCCGGCTGCCTTCAGACCGGCGACATCGCTCATCTTGATGCCGTCGATCCATTCCATGGTCACGACATCACGGCCGGTGCGTTCCCAGTCGACCTTTGGCACGCGGAAGCCCGGATCATCGCGGGTGTTGTCGGCCATCTCCGACAGGGCGGCGGCCTCGAGCCGCAGATCCATCTCGATGCGGGTGGTCTGTTCGAGCGTTTTGGTGATTTCGACCGGGCGCAAGCGGCGCGAGGACGGGATGAACCTCTCCTGCAGCTCGGAGACCAGGTAGAACGCCTCGAGATCCTGCCTGAAGCGCTGGCGCACGCCGGGCCGGACGACCTTGACGGCGACCTGGCGCGGCCCGTTTTCGTCGGTGACCTCGGCCGGATGCACCTGGGCGATGGAGGCGGCCGCAATCGGCGGATCGAAGCGCGAGTAGAGTTCGCTGACCGGCCGGCCGAGCGAGCCTTCGATGGCCGCCCGCGCCTGGGCCTCGGGGAAGGTCGCCATCCGGTCCTGCAGGCCGGAAAGGTCATCGGCGATCTCGGCGCCGACCACATCGGGCCGCGTGGCGAGGAACTGTCCGAGCTTGACCCAGGAAGGGCCCAGCCGTTCGACCGCGCGGGCCAGCCTGTCGGTGCGCTCGATGCTCTTGACCTGGCGCTTGGCCAGCAGGCCCGCGACCCGGTGGCCGAACTGCAGCGGCGCGGGAAGCTCGTCGGCGGGCAGCGAGGAGACCACGCCCTCGCGCACGAGGATGAAGCCTGCCCGCATCAGGCGCAGATAGGTGCCGATGCTTGCCATGCCGCTCAGATCTTCCAGGCTGAATGAAGGGCTGCGATGCCGCCGGTGTAATTGGTGTAGCCGACGCGGGAGAAACCGGCGCGCTCGATCATGGCGGCGAAATCGGCCTGGCGCGGGAACTTGCGGATCGATTCGACCAGGTACTGGTAAGGCTCTGCCTCGCCGGCGATGACCTTGCCCATGGCGGGGATGCCGTTGAACGACCAGGCGTCGTAAATCCTGTCGAGGATCGGCATCTCGACCTCGGAGAATTCGAGACAGAGGAAGCGGCCGCCGCGGCGGAGCACCCGGTAGGCTTCGCGCAATGCCTTGTCGATGTCGGGCACGTTGCGGATGCCGAAAGCAATTGTATAGGCGTCGAAACTGTTGTCCTCGAACGGCAGTTCCTCGGCATTGGCCTCGACAAATTCGAGATTGCCGGCATAGCCCTTCTTTTCGGCACGTTCCGCGCCGACGCCGAGCATCGAGCCGTTGATGTCGAGCACGGTGCCCTGGGCCTGGGCGTCCGAGGCTGCGACAATGCGGAAGGCGATGTCGCCGGTGCCGCCGGCCACGTCGAGAAAGCGGAAGCCGGGACGGCGCGGCGGGTTGAGGCTCGCAACCATGGCGTCTTTCCAGACCCGGTGCAGCCCGCCCGACATCACGTCATTCATGATGTCGTAGCGCTTGGCGACCTTGTGAAAGACGTCGTTGACCAATTCCTGCTTTTCACCATCGGACACGGTGCGGAAGCCGTAGCTGGTCTGCATTCCGCCATCTGTGGAAACGCGCTGTTCTGACATCTCTTATTCCCGTGATTCTTCCATATAGCGTCAACTCAGCCTGCGGCCGTTGCCGGATCAGACTTAATTGCCGCGACCATAGCGGATCGCTCCGCTCCACGCTATCTAGGCAGGACAGACCAGCCTGCGGCATAGCGTTTCGCCTTATAGGCCAGCAGTCCGCATATTGCCACCAGCCCGGGGAGGCGCATTTGCCCGAATTGCCAGAAGTCGAAACGGTTCGCCGGGGCCTCGCGCCGGTGATGGAAGGGGCCGGCATTGTCCGCGTCGAGCAACGGCGCGGGGATCTCCGGTTCGCGTTTCCGGAAAATTTCGCGGCCCGGCTCGAAGGACGGCGTGTAACCTCGCTTGGCCGGCGGGCGAAATACCTGATCGCCGATCTTGATGACGGCATGGTGCTGGTCAGCCATCTGGGCATGTCCGGGTCGTTCAGGATCGAGGCAGATGGTGACGGCGAGCTCGAACCCGGGGTGTTTCATCACGCGCGCTCGAAAGACGACAAGCACGACCATGTGGTGTTTCACGTCGACGGGCCGGCGGGCCAGGCGCGCATTATTTATAATGACCCGCGCCGCTTCGGCTACATGGACCTGATGGCCCGGTCCGCGCTTGCCGAGCACCCCTGGTTCAAAAGCCTAGGTGTGGAGCCGACCGGCAACAGCCTCGATGCCAATGAACTGGCCGGACGGCTTGCAGGAAAGAAGACACCGTTGAAGGCGGCGCTGCTGGATCAGCGGATCATCGCCGGCCTGGGCAATATATATGTGTGCGAAGCGATGTGGCGGGCGCGGCTGTCGCCGCTCAAGCCGGCGGGGGCGCTGGTGACAGGGACCGGGCGGCCGCGCAAGGACCTCGAGGTGCTGACAAGCGCGATCCGCGACGTGATCGACGAGGCAATCGCCGCAGGTGGCTCGTCACTCAGGGACCATATCCGCACCGACGGCACACTGGGTTACTTCCAGCACGGATTTTCCGTTTATGACCGTGAGGGAAAGGCTTGCCCCCGGCCCGGCTGTGGCGATACGGTCCGCCGCATCGTGCAGAGCGGACGATCGACGTTTTATTGCCCGCGCTGCCAGAAAAGCTGACCCCGGTCAGGGAACCTGCCCCAGAGAGGCCAGCCCCATCAGACCGCAACAAGGAGAGATGCGATGGCGCTCAAGACTTTGAAGACTGAAACACGTGGCCGGGTGGCCATCATCACGCTCAACCGGCCCGACGCACTCAATGCGCTCAATTCGGAACTGCTGGGTGAGTTGCGCGAGACGCTGGCGCAGTACGGCGCGGATGAAAAGATCGGCGCCATCGTGCTGACCGGCTCGGAAAAGGCCTTCGCCGCCGGCGCCGACATCAAGGAAATGCAGTCCAAGGATTACATCAGCGCCTATATGGAAGACTTCTTCGAAGGCTGGAGCGCGGTTTCGGCGACCCGCAAGCCGGTGATTGCAGCCGTTTCGGGCTATGCGCTGGGCGGCGGCTGCGAGCTTGCGATGATGTGTGATTTCATCATTGCCGCAGACACCGCCAAGTTCGGCCAGCCGGAAATTACCCTTGGCGTGATCCCGGGCATGGGCGGCAGCCAGCGCATGGCCCGCGCCATCGGCAAGGCCAAGACGATGGACCTGTGCCTGACCGGCCGGATGATGGATGCCGAGGAAGCCGAGCGCTCCGGCCTGGTGGCACGAGTGGTGCCGGCGGACGAGCTGATGGCGACAACGCTCAAGGCGGCCGAGAAGATCGCAGGGTTCTCGCTGCCGGTGGCAATGATGGTGAAGGAATCGGTCAACCGCGCCGACGAAGTCACGCTGGCCGAGGGCCTGCGCTTCGAACGGCGGCTGTTTCACTCGCTGTTTGCCAGCGAAGACCAGAAGGAAGGCATGGCCGCGTTCATCGACAAGCGCAAGGCACAGTTCAAACACCGGTGAGCAAATACGGCGGCTGAAGGCGGGTATTGCGGATTTTCGCGTTGACGAAAGCCGCGATACCCGGTATAGGCCCGCCATCGAATGGCAGCTTTCGGGCTCGCCGTGGTTTTCTCGCATTCCGCATGTCGAAGCGACAAACCTCGCAAGAGGCGCTTTCCGGTCGGAATAGAGCATGTGACACTTTGAGAGGCATTCATGGCCAATACAACTTCGGCGAAAAAGGCGACCCGCAAGATTGCTCGCCGCACTGACGTAAACAAGGCACGCCGTTCGCGTGTCCGTGGTTTCCTCCGCACTGTCGAGGAAGCCATCAGCTCTGGCGACCAGGCCGCTGCTGCCGCTGCACTGAAGGCTGCCCAGCCTGAACTGATGCGGGCTGCCAGCAAGGGCGTGGTTCACGCCAATACCGCATCGCGGAAGATCTCCCGGCTGTCGAACCGGGTGAAGGCGCTGAGCGCCTAATCAAGCAAAAACTGTTTTGTCGACTAAGGGTCCGGCTTGTCCGGGCCTTTTTCGTTTTGCCCCAATGACTTGCGCAAAACCATTTCAGGCGGCCAATTCCACGCTGTCACGCCCCTGTTACAGTGGCATCAAATTTCCTTTATTTTCAATGATTTACGAGAGGTGCCAGATTCGACCTTGGTTAACCAAAGCGGATTCGGCCCATATCCTGTCAAGCCCTGAAATTTTGTATCCAAGGCTTCCTGCGGCATGCAAAAATAACTGAGCCGGTGAAAAGGCAATGAATCCAATCGCCTGTTCGAAGGGCTCGCCGGAAGCTTTTTTCTACCTTTGCGAGTCAATCCCTAAAGTGTGAATGAAACGTAAATAAGCCGCTTGATCTGGCCATCCCATCCTGCCTAAATAGCCCTCGACAAGGGGCACGGAGCCGGGCGGTTCCAAGGATAGTTTGCTTTATTTCAGGTAAGTGTTTTCCAACCTGCTCCTTGTTGCACGGACCTTGTGCCGGGCGAACCCAAACAAAACCATCGGTTGCATTTGCTATCTCCTTAGCTGTGCGGTGGAACTTTGACCCTGTCGGAACTTCGGTTTCGACGGAACGATGAAGATTTGTCCAATCCGGCGATACGAGGTCGCAGGAAGGGACACAACAGGAGAGACGGACCAACGAGGGCGGGGGGCACCCGCAGCAGTAATGGACATGACGATCTGGAAATGTCCGAGCCGGGCCATGACGGTCTGAACGGCTCACCTAAATGTGGCAAAAGGGAATACAGCGGCGATGCAAACACAAACGACACCAGCGCGTAAAGCGGCACAATGGGGCGCACAGGAAACCGGCGCCCAACCGCTTGGCGGAGATGTTTGCCCGACGACTGACAAAGGGGCGGACATGAACAAGAATACCAAGGCCTTCGATCGGGTTATGGCGCGGTTGAAAGCGCAGGTGGGACCGGAAGTTTTCACAAGCTGGTTTGGACGGCTCAAGCTGCAATCGGCATCCAAAAGCGTCGTACGGCTGTCAGTCCCGACCGCATTCCTCAAATCCTGGATCAACAACAAGTATCTCGATCAGATCAGCGCGCTGTTCAGCGAAGAAGACCCGGATATCCTGAAGGTCGAGATCGTCGTCCGCTCGGCGACCCGGGCCAGCCGCCAGGCGCCGGCAACAGAGACAGAGACACCCGCCAACGCCTCCTCCGGCCAGCAGGCACCTGCTGCCGCACGCAAGGACATGCATCTGTCGGTCAAGGGCGTGAGTGCACATCTTCCTGCCTTCTCGAAGGGGCAGCAGGCCGCCAACACCGTCATCGGATCGCCGCTCGACCCGCGCTACACCTTTGAGAGCTATGTCGAAGGCTCATCCAACCGGGTGGCATTGGCTGCCGCCAAGACCATCGCCGAAGCGGGAACCGGAGCGGTTCGCTTCAACCCGCTGTTCATTCACTCCAATGTCGGCCTGGGCAAAACCCACCTGCTGCAGGCAATTGCCGCCGCGGCCAGCCGTCATGCGCGCAACCCGCGCGTGGTCTACCTGACCGCCGAATATTTCATGTGGCGCTTCGCCACCGCGATCCGCGACAATGACGCCCTGTCGTTCAAGGAATCGCTGCGCAATATCGACCTGCTGGTCATCGACGACATGCAGTTCCTGCAGGGCAAGTCGATCCAGCACGAATTCTGCCATCTGCTCAACATGCTGCTCGATTCCGCCCGCCAGGTGGTGGTCGCAGCCGACCGCGCGCCTTGGGAGCTGGAATCGCTTGATCCCCGCGTCCGGTCGCGGCTGCAGGGCGGCGTCGCCATCGAAATCGAGGCACCCGACTTCGACATGCGCCTGGAAATGCTGCGCCAGCGGCTGGCCATCGCCCAGATCGAGGACGGCACGCTTGATATCGGCGAGGACATTCTCGCCCATGTCGCACAGAACATCACTTCGAGCGGCCGGGAACTGGAAGGCGCATTCAACCAGCTTCTGTTCCGCCGCAGCTTCGAGCCCAACCTGACGCTCGAGCGGGTGGACCAGCTGCTGGGTCACCTGGTCAATGCGGGCGAGCCCAAGCGGGTGCGCATCGAAGACATCCAGCGGGTGGTTTCACGGCACTACAATGTTTCGCGGCAGGAACTGGTGTCCGACCGGCGCACGCGCGTTATCGTCAAGCCACGGCAGATTGCCATGTATCTGGCCAAGACCATGACGCCACGTTCGTTCCCGGAAATTGGCCGCAGATTCGGCGGACGCGACCACACGACAGTGCTGCATGCGGTCCGCAAGATCGAAGAATTGATCAATTCGGACACCAAGCTCGGCCACGAGATTGAACTGCTGAAGCGGCTGATTATCGAATAGACCGCAAGCCGGGACGCTTATCCCCAGAATCCCGGTCCGGGCCGAAAGGTCCGGGCCGGTTTTTGTTGCATGTCAGGTGCATAATCTGCCATTTTGCTCGCCCGGGCCCGGTGCGGCAAGCACCACCTTGCGGCCCAGGCCGGACAAGAGCCGGACAAGACAGAATTTGAAAGGCCGGCGCAGCCACGCGCGGACCTCCAGCCAAGCGGTAGCCAGATCATGCGTGTCACCCTCGAGCGTTCCAATCTCCTCAAGTCGCTGAACCACGTGCATCGCGTGGTCGAGCGCCGCAACACCATTCCGATCCTGTCGAATGTGCTGCTGAAGGCCGAGGGGGCAACGCTCGACATGAAGGCGACCGACCTCGATCTGGAAATCACCGAGGCGACCCCGGCGATGATCGAACAGGCAGGCTCCACCACCGTGCCGGCGCACCTGCTCTATGACATCGTGCGCAAGCTCTCCGATGGCTCGGAAGTGCTGCTGTCGACCGATGCCGACGGTGCGACCATGACGGTGGCTTCCGGCCGGTCGAAGTTCTCGCTGCAGTGCCTGCCGGAATCGGATTTTCCCGACCTGACCGCCGGCGCCTTCAGCCACACGTTCCGGCTGCCCGCAACACAGCTGAAGATGCTGATCGACCGGACCCAGTTTGCCATCTCGACCGAAGAGACCCGGTATTATCTCAACGGCATCTTCATGCATTCGATCGAGAGCGACGGTGCGCTGAAGCTGCGCGCGGTTGCCACCGACGGCCACCGGCTGGCGCGCGCCGATGTCGATGCGCCTTCGGGCTCTGAGGGAATGCCGGGCATCATCATTCCGCGCAAGACCGTGGGCGAGTTACAGAAGCTTGTCGACAATCCGGATGTCACCGTGACCGTCGAGCTGTCGGACGCCAAGATCCGTTTCACCATCGGCTCGGTGGTGCTGACCTCGAAGCTGATCGACGGCACCTTCCCGGATTACCAGCGGGTGATCCCGACCGGCAACGACAAGGAACTGACCGTCGATTGCCAGACGTTTGCGCAGGCCGTGGACCGGGTGTCGACGATCTCGTCGGAGCGTGGCCGTGCGGTCAAGCTGGCGATTTCCGACGGGCAGCTGACGCTGACCGTCAACAACCCGGATTCGGGCAGCGCAACGGAAGAACTGGCCGTTGGCTATGACCGCGATCCGCTGGAAATCGGCTTCAACGCCAAGTATCTTCTCGACATCACCAACCAGCTGTCGGGGTCCGATGCCGTGTTCATGCTGGCCGATCCCGGCTCGCCGACACTGGTGCGTGACACCGACGGCGATGACGCGCTGTATGTGCTGATGCCGATGCGGGTGTAGAGGCGCTTGCCCTCACGCACCGAAACGGGCTGCCCGCCGCGATGCGGCTGAGCGGGGAATTGCATGGCCGCCAAGGTGCATATCCAGAAACTCAAGCTCGCCGGGTTTCGCAATTATGCGAACCTGTCGCTGGATCTCGATGAGCGCCATGTGGTGCTTGCTGGCGACAATGGCGCGGGCAAAACCAACCTGATGGAAGCGGTTTCGCTGCTGACCCCCGGACGGGGCATGCGGCGCGCACCCTATGGCGACCTGATCAAGGCCGGCCCGGAGACAGCGCCAGGCTTCAGCATCTTTGCCGGTCTTGAAGGCATGGCAGGGCCGGTCGAGATCGGCACCGGGGTCGATGGCGGAGAGGAAAGCGGATCGCGCCGGGTGCGGATCAACGGCGCCCCGGCACGCACGACCGATGGACTTCTCGAACATCTGCGGCTGTTGTGGCTGACGCCGGCGATGGACGGGCTGTTTACCGGATCGGCGGGGGACCGGCGGCGCTTTCTCGACCGGCTGGTGCTGTCAGTGGATCCGGCACATGGCGGCCGGGCACTGAACTACGAACGCGCCATGCGCAGCCGCAACCGGCTCTTGTCGGAGGGACGGGCAGACCCTGCCTGGCTTGACGGGCTGGAAGGCCAGATGGCGGAACTCGGGGTGGCCATGGCAATGGCGCGCAACGAGGTGGTCAGCCTGTTGTCGGACCTGATCGAAAGCAATGCGGAGCACAGCGTGTTTCCGGCCGCAACGGTGCGGCTCGAAGGGTTTCTCGAAGATCAGGCGCTGGCATCGGCAAGCGACATGGAGATGGCTTTCGCCAACATGCTTGAAACCGGCAGGCGGCGGGACGCGGCTGCCGGGCGGACGCTTTCGGGCCCGCACCGGTCCGATCTGATCGTACATCACCGCGCCAAGGCGATGCCGGCAGCACTGTCGTCGACCGGCGAGCAGAAGGCTTTGCTGATCGGGCTGGTGCTGGGACACGCCCAACTGGTACGGGCGATGACCGGCCATGCACCGGTTCTGCTGCTCGACGAGATTGCGGCCCATCTTGACGAAGGCCGCCGGGCGGCGTTGTTTGACCTGATCGAAGCGCTCGAATGCCAGGCTTTCATGACCGGGACCGACGTTTCGATGTTTAGTAGCCTGGGGTCGCGCGGGCAGATCTTCTCGGTGGCGAGCGGCCGGGTGACGCCGCACCCCGGCGGTTCTGCCGACTGACCCGAAAAAACAAGCTGGCGCCCGGTGGCGCCCGGAGACTGGCGATGGACAATTCACACCTCAATGACGACGAAGTGGCACGCTATGCCCGTCATATCGTGCTGGCCGAGATCGGCGGCGCGGGGCAGCAGCGGCTCAAGGCTGCGCGGGTGCTGGTGCTTGGTGCCGGCGGGCTGGGTTCGCCGGTGCTGAGCTATCTCGCTGCCGCCGGTGTCGGGTTGCTTGGCGTGATCGACGACGACACGGTGTCGCTGTCCAACCTGCAACGGCAGATCCTGCACGACACTGCCAATGTCGGCATGGCCAAGACCGAGAGCGCCCAGCGTACGCTCAAACGGCTCAACCCGCACACGCGGGTGGTGACGCATGAGATGCGGCTGACAAAGGACAATGCGGTCGACCTGCTGACCGGCTACGACATGGTGGTGGACGGGTCGGACAGTTTCGAGACCCGCTACCTGCTGGCCGATACGTGCGAAGCGCTGAAGATTCCGCTGGTCACCGCCGCGGTCGGGCGCTTCGACGGCTCGGTCACGGTGCTGACGCCTTACGAAACAGGGGCCGACGGCAAGCAATGTCCGGGCTTCCGGGACCTGTTTCCCGAAGCGCCGCCGCCGGGATTGGTGCCCAGTTGTGCCGAAGCCGGCGTCATCGGCGCGCTGACCGGGGTGATCGGCACGCTGGAAGCGATGGAAGCGATCAAGCTGATTACCGGGGCCGGCGAACCACTGATCGGCCGGTTACTGCTCTATGACGGACTCAATGCCAGTTTCCAGACCATACGCTACGGGCGGAAGGACTGAACCGGCCTCAGTTCTTGAGCGGCAGCACGCGGTCGGGCGGGCGGTGGCCGTCGAAGAAGGTGCGGATGTTGATGATCACCTTGTCGCCCATGTCGATGCGGCCCTCGACGGTGGCCGATCCCATGTGCGGCAACAGCACCACCTTGCCTTCGGCGGCGAGCTTGACCAGCCGCTTGTCGACCGCCGGCTCGTGTTCGAACACATCAAGGCCCGCGCCGGACAAACGGCCCTCGCGCAGCGCCTTGATCAGCGCGTCCTCGTCGATGATGCCGCCACGGGCCGTGTTGACGATGTAGGCACCGGGCTTCATCAGCTCGAGCCTGCGGGCCGAGAGAAGATGGAAGGTCGCCGGCGTCGACGGGCAATTGACCGAGACGATATCCACCCGTGCCAGCATCTGGTCGAGGCTGTCCCAATAGGTGGCCTCGAGCTGGTCTTCGGTGGCCGGATCGACATGACGGCGGTTGTGATAGTGGATCGACAGGCCGAAGGCCTTGGCCCGGCGCGCAACCGCTGTGCCGATGCGGCCCATGCCGATAATGCCCAGCCGCTTGCCGCCGAGGCGGTGGCCGAGCATCCAGGTGGGCGACCAGCCTTTCCAGACACCGCCCGAACCGACGATGACATTGGCGCCCTCGGTCAGCCGCCGCGGCACGGCAAGCATCAGGGCCATGGTCATGTCGGCGGTATCATCGGAAAGCACGTTGGGGGTGTTGGTAACAGTGATGCCCTTTTTCTGCGCGGCCTCGACATCGATGTTGTCGACACCGTTGCCGAAATTGGCGATCAGCTTCATCTGCGGACCGGCCTGCTCGATCAGCGCCGAATCAATCCTGTCGGTCACGGTGGGCACCAGAACATCGGCAGAGCGCATGGCGGCAACCAGTTCGGGCTGGGTGCGGGCCTCGTCGTTGATGTTCAGCTCGGCGTCAAACAGCTCGCGCATGCGGGTTTCGACGGCGTCCGGCAGACGGCGGGTGATATAGACCTTCGGTTTTTTCTTGTTCGGCATCTTGATCAGGTCCGGCGTTGAGAGCTTTTTAACCAAACTCGGCGACAGTGGCGTATGCGTAACGCTTTTTCTATCAGACCCTCCGGCGATGACAATCCAAAGCGCCGGTATTGCTGTTTAAAAAGCGTTGCAAGCCCGCACCCGGCAATCACCTGCGCTGAGCGCGCTTGATGCCCATGGCCGCACAGAAGCCGGCCGGGAAGCACGGGCCTGAAACCAGAACAGCATCGGCGCCGCCTCCCTGGCGCCCAACCCAAAAGGTGTAAGTCATGCGTCGCCTTTCCCTTTTTGCCGCAACCTGCCTGGCCCTGACCGGCCTGACAATCAGCCCGTTGCTCGGCACCGGACCAGATGCCGGATTTGCCGCCCACGCGCAGGCTGCGGCGAAAGGCCCGAGCGGCCTGCCGTTGCCGCGGTTTGTCAGCCTCAAGGCCAAGCGGGTCAATCTTCGCGTCGGTCCCGGTCAGGATTATGCCGTTGCCTGGCTCTACACCAAATCCGGTGTGCCGATGGAGGTGATCCAGGAATATGACAACTGGCGCCGGGTGCGTGATGCCGAAGGCACCGAGGGCTGGGTCTACCAGTCGCTGCTTTCGGGCGAGCGGACCGCCATGACAGCGCCCTGGAAAAAAGGCGAAGCGACCGAGGATTTCATCGACATGCATCGCGAGGCGCGCAGCAATGCCGACATCGTCGCGCGGCTCGAGCCCGGCGTGGTGGTCGTGGTCAAGGCCTGCAACGGCGAATGGTGCGAGGCACAGGCCGACGGAACCACGGGCTGGGTGCAGCAAAACGAGATCTGGGGCGCCTATCCGGGCGAAGCATTCAAGTAGCCTTGCCGCTCCCTTGCCCCGTGTTCTGCCTGGCAGCATGCTGAAAACCATTCAGGCGCCGCTTAGCGACGCCTGAACAAATCTTACAGCGATACAGCTCACATCACGGCTTCTGTGCCAAAGGCACAACCGCACGTGCCTTAGAGAATGCGCACGGCCCCCTTGGCCGCACTGCTGGTCATCGAGGCATAGGCTTTCAGCGCGGTCGAAACGGCGCGCTTGCGCGGCTTCTCCGGCTTCCAGCCTTCGGCCTCGCGCCTGGTCCGGCGTGTGGCAAGCGTTGCCTCGTCGACGGCCAGATGGATGGAACGGCCCGGGATATCGATCTCGATCATATCGCCGTTCTCGACCAGTCCGATGGTACCGCCCTCGGCGGCTTCCGGCGAGACGTGGCCGATCGACAGGCCCGAGGATCCACCGGAGAAGCGGCCGTCGGTGACCAGAGCACAGGCCTTTCCGAGGCCCTTGGATTTCAGATAGCTGGTCGGGTAGAGCATTTCCTGCATGCCGGGGCCGCCGCGCGGTCCCTCGTAGCGGATCAGCACGACTTCGCCGGGCTTGACCTTGCCGGTCAGGATATCGGAGACGGCATCATCCTGGCTTTCGAAGATCTTGGCGGGGCCCGAGAACTTCAGGATCGATTCGTCGACGCCTGCGGTTTTGACGATGCAGCCATCCTCGGCCAGATTGCCGAACAGCACGGCGAGACCGCCGTCCTGAGAGAAGGCATGCTCGGCACTGCGGATCACGCCATTGGTGCGATCAAGGTCGACATCGTTGTAGCGGCGGGATTGCGAGAACGCGGTCTGGGTAGGAACGCCACCGGGCGCGGCGCGGTAGAAATCATGCACCGCGGCATCGGATGACTGCATCACGTCCCATTTCGCAAGCGCGTCGGCCAGGGTCTTCTCATGGATGGTGCCGACGGATGTATCGAGCAGCCCTGCCCGATCCAGCTCACCCAGGATGGCCATGATCCCGCCGGCGCGGTGGACGTCTTCCATGTGTACATCGGCTTTCGCCGGCGCGACCTTGCACAGCACCGGAACCTTGCGCGACAGCCGGTCGATGTCGGCCATGGTGAAATCAACTTCGCCCTCATGGGCAATGGCAAGCAGATGCAGCACGGTGTTGGTGGAGCCGCCCATGGCGATGTCGAGCGTCATGGCGTTTTCGAAGGCCGCGAGAGGCGCAATCGAGCGCGGCAGCACGCTGGCGTCATCGCCATCGTAATATTGCTTGGCCAGTCCGACGATGGTGCGGCCGGCCTCACGGAACAGGCGTTCGCGATCGGAATGGGTGGCGAGCGTCGAGCCATTGCCCGGCAGCGCCAGGCCCATCGCCTCGGCGAGACAGTTCATCGAGTTGGCGGTGAACATGCCCGAGCAGGAACCGCAGGTCGGGCAGGCCGAACGCTCGATCGCTGCGACATCGGCATCGCTGATCGTGTCATCGGCGGCCGCGACCATGGCATCGACCAGGTCGAGCGCCTTGGAGGAACCGTCTTCGAGGAGAACCTTGCCCGCTTCCATCGGCCCGCCGGAGACGAAGATCACCGGAATGTTGAGCCGCATTGCCGCCATCAGCATGCCGGGAGTGATCTTGTCGCAATTGGAAATGCAGACCATCGCATCGGCGCAGTGGGCGTTGACCATGTATTCGACGGAATCGGCGATCAGTTCGCGCGAAGGCAGCGAATAGAGCATGCCGTCATGGCCCATGGCGATGCCGTCATCGACGGCGATGGTGTTGAACTCCTTGGCAACACCGCCGGCCTTTTCGATTTCGCCGGCAACCAGCTGGCCGAGGTCCTTGAGGTGGACATGGCCGGGCACGAACTGGGTGAAGGAATTGACCACCGCGATGATCGGCTTGCCGAAATCACCGTCCGCCATGCCGGTTGCGCGCCAGAGGCCGCGGGCACCTGCCATGTTGCGACCATGGGTGGATGTTCTCGAACGATAAGGCGGCATGTGATTTCCTCTTGGCTCCCGAAACAATGGCTCGCACGCGCCGGGGCGCGTGGATGCGTCGAAAACCTAGTAATCGGTAATCGGCAGCATTTCCAGAGCGATCAGAGCATTAGCTGTTCCGGGTCCGCAAGCCGCGTATCCCGGTTGCCGTGAAAAGATGGCTGCGGAGGCTGTTGCCGGCCGGACCGGTGTCAGCGCTTGGGGCGGACGCGGATGACCACATCGACATGGGTGATTTCCATGCCTTCGGGTGCTTCGGGCAGATCGGTGACCGAAATATTGCCGACCGGAATGTCGAGCACCTCGTTGGCGCCCTCGACCACGAAATGGTGGTGATCGGAGACATTGGTGTCGAAATAGGTCTTGGCGGTTTCCAGCGACAGCACGCGCAGCAGGCCCGCCTCGGTGAACTGGTGCAGCGTGTTGTAGACGGTGGCCAGCGAGCAGGACACGCCGACGCCGACGGCTTCTTCGTGCAGCTCCTCGGCGGTCAGATGGCGGTCACCCTTGGCAAACAGCAGATCGGCCAGCGCCACGCGCTGCCGTGTCGGGCGAAGCCCCGCTCCGCGCAGGCGCAGAGCCGAATCGCGGTCGGCTGATCTTGATCTGTGCGCACCAGGCATGTTCGACGGCGTCCGATCGATGGATTTCATTGGTTTCATATATCTTTTGTGGGCATTGCTTTCAATAGACCGGCGAAATCCACTTTCCGTGGCCGCGCCCCTTTCACTTGAAGGCCTCATCCGGTATTCGGGGATGCCGTGCCGGCTGGCTTCGCCAAGGCGCGGGCTTGTGCTAGTTTGCACATCACTAATCTGTGCCGCGCGGAAAGACGGCGAACGAGGAGACGCTTTTTTCATGGTCGACAGGCAATCGAGCTATTCATACGAAGATATCCTGAAATGTGCGGAAGGCGAGCTTTTCGGCCCCGGAAACGCACAGCTGCCATTGCCGCCGATGCTTATGGTGCACCGGATCACCGATATTTCGGAAACCGGCGGTGCATTCGACAAGGGCTATCTGCGCGCCGAATTCGACATCACGCCGGATCTCTGGTTCTTCCCCTGCCACTTCAAGGGCAACCCGGTAATGCCCGGCTGCCTCGGACTGGACGGCATGTGGCAGCTGACCGGCTTCTATCTTGGCTGGCTTGGCGAACAGGGCCGCGGCATGGCGCTGTCGACCGGCGAAGTCAAATTCAAGGGCATGGTGACGCCGGACGTCAAGAAGCTCGAATACGGCATCGATTTCAAGCGGGTGATGCGTGGCCGTCTTGTGCTCGGCATTGCCGATGGCTGGCTCAAGGCCGATGGCGAGACGATCTACAACGCCTCGGATTTGAAAGTCGGCCTTGCTAAGGACAAAACCGCCTGACACTTCCGCTCAAGGCGCGTGAAATAAGCGCCGGGAAACTTCAGGACCCTCACCATGAAAGGGCAAGACATGAGACGAGTCGTCGTGACAGGCATGGGGATCGTATCCTCCATCGGCAACAATACCAGCGAGGTGACGGAGTCACTGCGCAACGCCAAATCGGGCATCAGTTTCAGTGAAGACTTCGCCGAGCATGGCTTCCGGAGCCAGGTGTGGGGCGCACCGACGCTGGACCCGACCGACATGGTCGACCGCCGCGCCATGCGCTTCCTGTCGCGTGGCGGCGCCTGGAACCATGTCGCCATGAAACAGGCGATCGAGGATGCCGGGCTCACCGAGGCCGAAATCAGTGATGAACGCACCGGCATCGTCATGGGATCGGGCGGACCGTCAACACGGACGCTGATCGACGCTGCCGACATCACCCGCAAGAACGGCAGCCCGAAGCGCATCGGCCCGTTCGCGGTGCCCAAGGCAATGTCCTCGACTGCATCGGCAACGCTTGCGACCTGGTTCAAGATCCACGGCGTCAACTACTCGATCTCGTCGGCCTGCTCGACCTCGGCGCATTGTATCGGCAACGCGGCGGAACTGATCCAGTGGGGCAAGCAGGACATGGTGTTCGCCGGCGGCCACGAGGATCTCGACTGGACCATGTCGAACCTGTTCGACGCGATGGGCGCAATGAGCTCGAAATACAACGAGACCTCGCCAACCACTGCCAGCCGCGCCTATGACATCAGCCGCGACGGCTTCGTGATCGCCGGCGGCGCGGGCGTGCTGGTGCTCGAGGAGCTTGAGCATGCGAAGGCACGCGGCGCCAAGATCTATGCCGAACTGACCGGCTATGGCGCGACGTCGGATGGCTACGACATGGTGGCTCCGTCGGGCGAAGGCGCGATCCGCTGCATGCGCCAGGCGTTGAAGACGGTTGAAGGCCGGGTGGATTACATCAACACCCACGGCACCTCGACGCCGGTGGGCGATTCGAAAGAGATCGGCGCGATCCGCGAAGTCTTCGGCACCGACATGCCGCATGTGCAGTCGACCAAGTCGCTGACCGGGCATTCGCTCGGCGCAACCGGCGTGCAGGAAGCGATCTACTCGCTGTTGATGATGAAGGAGAACTTCATCGGCGAAAGCGCGCACATCACCGAGCTGGACCCGGAATTCGACGGCGTGCCGATCGTACGCTCGCGCATCGACAATGCGAAGATCGACACGGTGCTGTCGAACTCCTTCGGCTTTGGCGGCACCAACGCGACGCTCGTCTTCCAGCGTCACAACGGGTGATGGGCATGGATGGAATCATGAAGGGCAAGCGCGGCCTGATTATGGGCGTGCTCAACAACCACTCGATCGCCTGGGGCATCGCCCAGCAGCTGGCGGCCGAGGGTGCGGAGCTTGCGTTCACCTACCAGGCCGAAGCCTTCGAAAAGCGGGTCAGGCCGCTGGCTGAAAGCGTTGGCTCGAAACTGCTGCTGCAATGTGACGTCGAGGATGTGGCGTCCGTGGACGCGGTGTTCGACACGCTGAAGTCCGAATGGGGCACAATCGATTTCGTCGTGCACGCCATCGGCTTTTCCGACAAGTCGGAACTCAAGGGCCGCTATGCGGACGTGACCACGCGGGAGAATTTCTCCCGCACCATGGTGATCTCGGCCTATTCGTTCACGGAAGTGGCGCAGCGCGCGGCACCGCTGATGAGCGATGGCGGTTCGATCCTGACATTGACCTATGGCGGCTCGATGCGGGTAATGCCGAATTACAACGTCATGGGCGTGGCCAAGGCAGCGCTCGAGGCCATGGTGCGCTACCTGGCCGCCGATTACGGCCAGGACGGCATCCGCGTCAACGCGATTTCCGCAGGCCCGGTGCGCACGCTCGCGGGTGCGGGTATCGGCGACGCACGGGCCATGTTCAACTACCAGAAAAAAAACGCCCCGCTCAGGCGCACCGTCGACATCACCGATGTCGGCAAATCGGCACTGTATCTGCTGTCGGACCTGTCGTCGGGCGTCACCGGCGAGATCCACTACGTGGATTCGGGCTTCAATATCACCTCGATGCCGATCGTCGATGAGTTGAAGCGGACAGACACCGAGTAGGCGCCTGCCGCAGGCTCCGATGAGAACTGCAAGCCCCGGACCGGAAGGTTCGGGGCTTTTTGCTTTCACAGGACTGACCGGGGCTCCCCCCTGCTCTTGCACCCGTGACTGGAAAAGCGGCAAGGCTTGCCTTTTCCGTGTCGGACTGCAGATACTTGGGCTTGGAGACCAATCCGCGGCGCTGCTGCGTTCCGAAGCGAAGACAGGAGATCCGATGTCCCATCCCACATCGCCGGCCCGCCCGGCATTTGCCGCAACACTGGTGCTTGCCACGGTCGTTGCACTGTCACCCGCCCGCGCCGATGACGGCCATGATCATGCGCCGATCGGTGAGGCGGTGAAGGATCTGCCGCTGTTCGATGCGCATATCCACTACAAGGAGCCGGCCTGGGCGCAGTACCCGGTGAAAAGCATCATTGAGCTGATGGACCGAAACGGGGTGGCGATGGGGCTGGTGTCCTCGACCCCGGACGAAGGCACGATCATGCTGTGGGACTATGCACCCAACCGGATCGTGCCGGAGCTCAGACCCTATCATGGAGATGCGGGTTCCTCGAACTGGACCAAGGCGGAGGGCATGGAAGCCTATCTCGAAGAGCGGCTTGCCAAATATCCGCATGAGGGCATCGGCGAATTCCACATTCACCGGCTGGATGTGTCGGACGCGCCGCTGTTTGAGAAGGTGATCGCCATGGCAAGGGCGCGGGATTTGCCGCTGCATGTGCATTCGGGCGCCGAGCCGGTGCGCTGGCTCTACAGCCTCGACCCGGAGGTGAAGATCATCTGGGCGCATGCGGGCCTGGGCGAACCGGCGGAAGCAGTGCATGGGCTGATGGCAGAATTTCCGACACTGGTTGCCGACACCTCGCTGCGCGAATCCGCCATCCTGAATGCCGACGTGGGGCTTCACCCGGTATGGGAAAAGATTATCCACGACTTCCAGGACCGGCTGATGATTGGCAGCGACACCTGGGTCAACGGCCAGTGGGACCGTTATGACGACATCATGGCCTCAAATCGCGAATGGCTGTCTTATCTGCCCCGCGAAGTTGCCGAGAAGATTGCCTACAAGAACGCCGAGCGGATTTTTGGCCGCACCATCTCGATGGACCAGATCGGCACGCGGTAAGGTCGGCTGCCGGTCCCTATTCCTCGAACACCAGCCCATCGGGGTCTGCACCCAAGTCCTTGAGCGCCTCGTTGATGCTTTCGACCATGCCGTCAGGGCCGCAGACGTAGAACTGCTCGCCGGTGCTGCCGATAAGGCGCTGGAGCATGGCCTTGTCGATGCGGCCGTGCTCGAAGCCGTCCCGTTTCTCCTCGCTGAGCACATGGATCACCTCGAGCCCGGGCATGGCGTCGAACTCGTCGCGCAGGATGATGTCGGCCTCGCGCTTGTTGGCCAAGATCAACCGGTGGCCGGACAGCTCGCCGCGCTCGCGCAGCATCCGCAGGATGGCAATGAACGGGGTGACCCCTGCGCCGCCGGCAATGAAGGTTCCCCTGCCCTTGTATTCGATCGTGCCCCAGGCATCGCCGATGATGAAGCGGTCACCGAGGCTCATCTGGCCGATCTGCTCGGTCAGGCCGTCATGCGAGGGGTAGATCTTGATGGTGAACTGCAGCTCGTCCCATTCGGGCAGGGCCGTGAAGGTGAAGGGATTGTCCGCATCGCGCCAGCCGTCCTTGTCAATTCCCACTTCCGCCGCCTGCCCCGGGGTGAATTCAAAACCCTCCGGCTTCTCGAAGGTGAACTGGCGGACATCGTGGGTGATGTCCTCGATTTTGGTGATGGCGAGCGTATGGGCCATAAATATGCTCCTGCGTTGGTGTTGCAGGGGCAATGCATAAGGCCGGGGGATGGTTCCGGAAAGGAGCCCGGACGGGACACCAGGCTCAGAACACCATCGAGAACCTTGCGGCCAGCCCGTGGCTTTGTGCCCTGGCGCCCAGATCGCCGTGATAATCGAGGTTGAAGGTGGCGCCGCTGTCGAAATCCAGCCTGAGCCCGGCCTCGATCAGCGCGGTGTCGCGGGCGAGCGGCGCGCCGGTAATCCCGAAAGCATCGCCGGAGGCAAAGCGCATTGCCGAGGCGGCATCGAGATCGCCAACGACATGAGACCAGCCGAGGGAACCGGTGAGCGAGGCGGTATAATTGTCGCCCGCAGCTAGGTACCGTGCGGCGCGCAGGCCAAGAGTCGTGACGCCAAGCGTCTGCGAGACGGAGGCAACCGAGAGGGCAGCCGCGCCGCCGGTTTCGGTGACGGCCGCATTGCGCTGATGGATCAGGGCGAAACCGGCGTAGGGCTCGAAGCGCGTGCCCCTGCTGTCAAATGCATAGCCAGCCTCGCCGAAGACCTGTGCCGTGGCGGCGGTGTAATCCGCGCCCAGGGCGTTGCTGAGCGTGCCTGCGGTGACTGTGCGGCTGACGGACACATCATGCAGACCGTAGCTGGCGCCAAACCGCATATCGAGCGGGCCAAGCCGGCCGCCGGCATAGGCGCCAAGCTTGTAGCTGCCGGCATTGCCAGAAGAAGCGCGGGCGCCGACATCAAAGCCGGTATTGCCATAGCCAGCCATCAGCCCGCCGCGCCAGCCGCCGGAAATGTCGCCGTCGGCCCCGAAGAAGACGCCGCCGGTGCTGTGACCGATGGCGGCCGCGTTGCCGTTGCCGCCGGTCTTGCCCCAGCTGCCATAGCCGTAGCTCCAGAAGGCAGCACCACCGGTACCGGGAGCTTCGCGGTGAGCGTTGAAAGCGGTCGCCGGAGTGCCGGCTGCGTCCAGCCCTTCGAAGGCCGCGCGAATGCGGTTGCTGACGGCGTTGCGGGCAAAGCGGCTGTCATGGATGAACATGCCGTTGGCGGAAGCATAAATTTCGCCGGACAGGCTGTCGAAGGCGGAACGGGCGCTGGCCTGGTCGAGCGGGACGACGGCGTTATAGACGGCGTTGCCGGCGCCCAGGCTTTCTATGCCCCCGGCCGTCGCGCGCTGGTTGGCCGTGTTCGCGGCCGAGGCAAAGCTCGAGGCATTGCGGGTCAGCGTAAGGGTCACATTGTTTGCGCCATAGCCGAGCGCCGCGTCCAGAAATGCGAAGTTTTCGCTGACCGAGCCAAATGTCCCGGTAACGACCGCGCCTGCGGTGATGATCGTATAGGTGTTGGAAATGGCATAGGTGGAGCCATCGTCGGTGCCGTTTTCCGCGGTGACGCTGACGGTCGCGCCGCTGTCGATGGTCACCGTGCCGGTGGCGGCGAGCTTGTCCGAATTGCCGGCGCTGTCGACTTCGACGGCATAGGTGGAGCCAGCGGCAAAGCTGGCATTGCCATTGACGTTAAGCGTGCCGATCGAATTGCCCGGCGCGATGGTGCTGCCGGAATTGGCCGTCAAACCGGCGAACGTGCCCGAGCCACCGAGCGTGCCGCCATTCAAGGCAATGGCGGGGGCGCTGCCGTTGACCACGAGCTTGCCTGTTCCCGACTTCGTCAGCGTGGTCCCGCTCAGGGTGCCGCTCACGGTGAGAGCGCTGTTGCCCGCCGTGTCGATAGAGACACCGCCGGCATTCGGATTGATGTTGCCTGCAAGCGTCCACTTCGAACCGTCGGTCAGGCTGAGCGATCCGACACCGCTGAAATTGGCGTCTTCCGACCCGGAGCCATCAAGTGCCAGCGTTCCGCCTGATGTTCCCAGGTAGACATCTCCGGTCAGGGCGCTGCCGCTGTACATCCGCAAGGTGTTGCCCGAGTTTTCCATATAGATGGCATAATTCCGGGTCGTTCCATCGCCACCCAGTCCACCCGAAATGGTTCCCCGGTTGATGATTTCGACCGCACCGAGACCGGCGCCGACGAGGTGAATACCGATGCCCCCAGCTCCGTCCGCCCCGGCATTTCCACCGCCGCTTCCCGCGCCTCCGGAGCCGCCATTGCCGCCGGCGACCACAGTGGACGTATCCGACAATTCAGCGCTCGTCATGGCCGAGTTGATCAGGAACCCGTCGCCGCCGTCGCCGCCATCGCCGCCGTCCGTCGCTGCCAAATTGTAGGCTGTCTTGCCCCCGTCGCCGCCAGCCCCACCCGTGTAGCTGTCGGCGCCGAAGGTCACCGTTGCCGGACCGGACATTTGCGCGGCACCGCCATCGCTTGCATCGCCGCCGGCGGTGGAGACACTATCGATGGTTCCGGGAAAACCGGGAAAGTTCATCCCCATCACCGAGAACGCTGTTCCCGTGTCGTTGGATATCTCAACGGTGGTGTTTACATTTTCCGATGTGATGGTGAGGGTATCATTGCTGCCTGTACTCGTGGTCGATGCCCTGACACCGTCGATCGCGTTGAGCGCGGCAGCCAGGTCCTGCAACGTATCCCCGGTATTGATCTCGACGAAGCTGACGGCTGCGCCATTGACCCTGACTTGCAGCCGATCGCCATTGTTGATGCCAGCCAATGCTGTCAGATCAGTGGTATCGAAATCGATCCCAACAGTCGTGCTGGTTTGGGTCGGGGTATCATTCAGGCCGA
This sequence comes from Hoeflea sp. AS16, assembly GCF_038900095.1. Classification (NCBI taxonomy): domain Bacteria; kingdom Pseudomonadati; phylum Pseudomonadota; class Alphaproteobacteria; order Hyphomicrobiales; family Rhizobiaceae; genus Hoeflea; species Hoeflea sp. AS16. The sequence continues at coordinate 41,113 of NZ_JBBMQQ010000003.1, forward strand.
TGGATGTGCCATCCGTGCCGCTTGCGCCGACCACTGGAGCGGCGATTGCGCAAGCAGGGACCAGAGAAGCGACGGCAACGGAGGCCATGGCCAACGCGCAGAGCGACCGGCACAATGTCCCCGGACCCACAGGTAGGCAAACAGGCCCGGTGGGGCTTGCCGAGAGCTGAAGAGAACAATCCACGCCCTTCAAGCTGCGGTTTTGATGTCTTGAGGCCGTTTCGGAGGGCAGTTTTTTCATGAACATATTGCAGGGCAATCGGCATTCTTCGCATAATATCTCCGGAACAGGATAGAGCCCGTTCCCGCCGCCCGCTATCCGATTTCGGCAAAACCCGGACAGGTCGATCAAAATGTCAGGATGCGAGCGTCACCGACGGGGCTTCGCCAAACATGAGCTTGTAATCGCCTGAAAAACGGCCGAGATGCCAAAAGCCGTAGCGCATCGCCACCTGGGTGATCGTAACGTCCCGCGGGTCGGAGCTGGCAAGCACCGAGCGGACATGGTTCAACCGGCGGATCCGCAGATAGGCGACCGGGGACATTCCGACATATTCGTGGAAAGCATAGCGCAGTGTCCGCTCGGACACGCCTAGTGCCGCACAGATGTCGACAATTGTTGGCAGCACGTCGGCATCAAGGTGATCCTCGACGTAGCTTCGGGCCTTTTTACCGATCTGCATGGCCCGCAAGCGCTCATTGAACGTCGGTGCAATGTTCTCTTCCGTGACAATGGCCATATGCAGGACAGCCTGCAAAACCTGATCGCGGATGATATCGGGATCCAGCGGCTCGCCGCGCGCGGCTGCCTCCCGCGCCGTCCCGAGCCAAAGATCAACCGCGTACTTGAAGACGCTTTGCCGGTGCGTGGTCAACGGCACAACGCTTTTCGGCGGGGTCTCCCAGAATGCCGGATTGAGGGTCCTGGCCCCGCGCAGGAATTGCTGCTGGCTGAAGCCGACATAGGCGGTCTCGGTTCCGGCCGGCACAAAGATGTCGTACTCGACGTTTCCCGGCATGAAGAAAACCGTGCCGGTCTCTTCGCTGCTGTGCTCGGAAAACCGGACCGTCCCGGCCTGCGTGCAAATGGATACAGTGCAGAAGTCGGCCGGCGCGGTGCCAATTTTCTGCACCGAGGCTTCCTGACGCTCACGCACGACCTGTTGCGTTCCAAAATCAAGGCTATCGAACTGCACCACCTTGCGGCCATGGCTGAGCTGGTGGCACTCCATCTCGACCCAGGACTGAAGCAGGGCCTGGTCGGCCGGATCCTCGACTGCTGCGGAACGCAGAAAATCCCGATGATCGGAAGCCGTGGCACCAGAGAGCGCAGACTTGGGATCCGGGCTTTCGGGACCACTCGCGAAGGCCCGGCTTGTGAATTTTGCAACCTTACCGTGGTTTTCGCTATCCACGACTGAACCGTTCCCGCAATCTCATTGATTCTACGCCTCTTGCAACCCTAGGGATTAGCCGAAAGGACAGGTCCCATCAACCGGGCACAATGCCGCGAAAGGGCGGGCAGGCCGTGGAGCGATTTGCCGCCAGCGGCTCAGGAGGCCAGTGTCTCTGCCGGGGTTTGGCCGAACATCCGCTGGTAGTCTCCGGCAAACCGGTTCAGACGCAGGAAACCGAAGCGCGTCGCCACCCGGGTGGTGGTGGTGCTCTGTGGATCAGAGGAGGCAAGCACCTCGTGTGCGCGGTTCAACCGGGACTGGCGCAGATAGGCTGACGGCGACATGCCGATACAGTCGCGGAAGGCATATTGCAGCGTGCGTTCCGACACGCCGAGAGAAGCGCAGATATCGACGATGGTGGGCAGCACGTCGCGGTCCAGGCAATCTTCGACAAAGCCGCGGGCCCTTCGGCCAATGCGCAGCGCCTGCGACCGTTCGTGGAACGACAGATCGGTATTGGCGTGTTCAAAGGGGCGTGCCGTGACTATTTGCAGCGCCGCCTGAAAGACAATTCTGCGCATGACATCGGGATCGAGAACCTCGCCCCGCGACCGAGCGTCACAGGCCGCGGCGAACCAGAGATCGACCATGTCCTTGAGCGATGCCTGCTGGGACGTGTTGATCATCGTCACCCGCTCCGGAGCACCGTCCCAGGCTTCCGGATCGAGCGCCCGGGCGCCATGCAAGAACTGCTCCTGGCTGAAGCTGACATAAACGGTCTCGATTCCGGCCGGAACGAGAACATCGAACTCGGTATTTCCGGGCATGAAGAACGTGGTGTCGTCCAGCCCGGCGGTGAGCTCGCAAAACCGGACACCAGAGCCCAGAGTGCAGGTCGAAATGCTGCAGAAATCTTCGGGTGCGCGCCCCAGCTTGCGGATCCCGGCATCCTGGCGTTCGCGTACGACCTTGTAGGCGCCAAGGTCGAGGCAGTCGATCCTGGCCACGGTCTGGCCATCGCCAAGTTGATAGCATTGCATCTCGACCCACGGCTGCAAGGCAGCCTGATCGGCGGCGTCATTGATCTGCGTCGACCACAGGGCCGGAGCATCGGATGATGTCTCGGCGACAACTGTCACGTATCCAGAAGCCATATTCGGTCCCACCCTCCCAAGTGTGCCGTTTCCCCCCTGCCATGCCTCTGCGGGCATTGGCAGTTCAGGACAGGCCGACGCGCGAAAATTCGATCGTCGTGAATGTCATCATACCACAACGATGACAGGAAACCTTAACTCGCGTCAATAAGGACAAACCGAAGCATCAAGGCCCGGCAAAGCACTCTGTTGAGCGAGGCTGCGGTTGGCGGCAAATGCAGCGGCAGGCGGCTTTCCGCCGGACAGTTGCATCAAGCGCCGGCGAGCCATGCCGGTGACAGACAGAAGCCCCCGGACCTTTCGGGCCGGGGGCTTCCTAATTGTTCAGGCTCGGGCGGTTGCCCGCCCATGGTTATCGTAGCAGGGCTTATTCGCCGCCTTCGATTTCCTTGCCGGTTTCCTGGTCGACGACCTTCATCGACAGGCGAACCTTGCCGCGCTCGTCAAAGCCCAGCAGCTTGACCCAGACCTTCTGGCCTTCCTTGACCACGTCTGCGGTCTTGGCGACACGTTCTGCAGCGAGCTGCGAGATGTGGACCAAGCCGTCCTTGGGACCGAAGAAGTTCACGAAGGCGCCGAAATCGGCAACCTTGACGACGGTGCCTTCATAGATCACGCCAACTTCAGGCTCGGCAACGATCGAGTGGATCCACTTCTTCGCGGCCTCGATTTCCTTGCCCGAGGACGAGGCGATCTTGATGGTGCCGTCGTCGTCGATGTTGATCTTGGCGCCGGTCTTTTCGACGATTTCGCGGATGATCTTGCCGCCGGTGCCGATGACGTCACGGATCTTGTCGACGGGGATGTTCATGACCTCGATGCGCGGAGCGAATTCGCCCAGCTGGCCACGGCTTTCGGTCAGCGCGTTGCCCATTTCGCCAAGGATGTGCAGGCGACCGTCCTTGGCCTGGCCAAGCGCGATCTGCATGATTTCCTCGGTGATGCCATCGATCTTGATGTCCATCTGCAGGGCGGTGATGCCGTCGGAGGTACCGGCGACCTTGAAGTCCATGTCGCCGAGGTGATCTTCGTCGCCGAGAATGTCGGAGAGAACGGCGAATTCATCGCCTTCCTTGATCAGGCCCATGGCGATACCGGCAACCGGCTTGGCCAGCGGTACGCCTGCATCCATCAGTGCCAGCGAGGTGCCGCAGACGGTTGCCATCGAGGACGAACCGTTGGATTCGGTGATCTCGGAGACGACACGCAGGGTGTAGGGGAACTGGTCGGCAGACGGCATCATCGGGTGGATAGCGCGCCATGCGAGCTTGCCGTGACCGATTTCGCGGCGACCGGGCGAACCGGTACGGCCTGTTTCACCGACCGAGTAGGGCGGGAAGTTGTAGTGCAGCATGAAGGTGGCCTTGTAGGTCCCTGTCAGGCTGTCGACATACTGCTCGTCTTCGCCGGTACCGAGCGTGGCGACAACAATCGCCTGGGTCTCGCCACGGGTGAACAGGGCCGAGCCGTGGGTGCGCGGCAGCAGGCCGACTTCGGAGACGATCGGACGCACGGTCGAGAGATCGCGGCCGTCGATGCGGCTCTTGGTCTCGAGGATGGCGCCGCGGACGACCTTGGCCTGCAGCGACTTGAAGACAGCGCCGATGACTTCGGAAGTGAAGCGGGGCTCTTCGCCGTCGGCGGGAGCAAAGTGCTCCTTGACCTTTGCCTTGACCGCGTCGATGGCGGCATAGCGGGCTGCCTTGTCGATGTTGGTGTAAGCGGCGCGCAGATCGGCTTCGCACATGGCAAGCATTTCGGCTTCAAGCTCGGAGTGATCCGGAGCGGTGAAGTCGCGCGGCTCTTTCGCAGCGGCTTCGGCAAGCTTGATGATCGCATCGATCACCGGCTGCATCGACTTGTGGCCGAACATGACGGCGCCGAGCATGACATCTTCGGCCAGTTCCTTGGCTTCCGATTCAACCATCAGGACAGCTTCGGAGGTACCGGCGACGATCAGGTCGAGTGCCGATTCCGGCATTTCGTCGACATGCGGGTTCAGCACATAGTCGCCGTTGATGTAGCCGACGCGGGCGCCAGCGATCGGGCCCATGAACGGGATGCCCGAAATGGTCAGTGCAGCGGAGGCTGCGACGAGCGCCAGAATGTCGGGGTTGTTTTCCAGATCGTGCTGCAGAACGGTGATGATGATCTGCGTGTCGTTCTTGTAGCCTTCAGGAAACAGCGGGCGCAGCGGGCGGTCGATAAGGCGCGATGTCAGCGTCTCGTTCTCGCTCGGGCGGCCTTCGCGCTTGAAATAGCCGCCGGGGATCTTGCCGGCTGCGTAGGTCTTTTCCTGGTAGTTGACGGTCAGCGGAAAGAAATCCTGGCCGGGCTTGGGCGACTTCGCCGAAACGACGGTGGCGAGCACCGTGGTTTCGCCGTAGGAGGCGATGACGGCGCCATCAGCCTGACGGGCAACCTTGCCGGTTTCCAGTGTGAGCGGACGACCGCCCCATTCAATCTCGACCTTGTGGGTATCGAACATATCTTGTCCTTCGTATGCGGGAATGTGGGCATGGCCGCTTTTCGGCCGCGCACTTCACTGTCCCGTTGGTTTTGAGCGCATCTCGGGCAAGACAGCCGGAGGCTTTGAGGTGCCGCGTTGCAAACCGCGGCGAAAGCATCCGGCAATCCTGCCCCATGACAGGCTATCTTAGTGTCTTGCGAACCGGATTACCCGGTTCTTCGGACGGTTGTGGCGCGAGTTTCAGGCCGGTGGGCCCGGTGGCGCGCGCCTTGGCGCCAGGATTCCGTTCCGGATCGAATACGACCGGAAGCGGGGAAATGGTCCGGCGGGCGAGGCAGATGCTCCGCCCGCCGGAGAACCGATTAGCGGCGGATGCCCAGACGGGCGATCAGCGCTGCGTAGCGCGCTTCGTCCTTGCGCTTGACATAGTCAAGCAGCGAACGGCGCGTGGACACCATGGTCAACAGCCCGCGGCGTGAATGGTTGTCCTTCTTGTTTTCCTTGAAGTGGCCGGTCAGGTTGTTGATCCGTTCGGTCAGAATGGCAACCTGGACTTCCGGTGACCCGGTGTCGCCGGGCTTCGTGGCGTATTCTTCGATCAGCGCAGCCTTGCGCTCAGCAGTAATCGACATCGTGGATCCTTTCAGTAGGGATGAATATGGCGCCCGCTGCCGGGATGTCGTCCAGCAAGGGCCTCGAAGTGTCATGACGGACAAACCGTCAATAACGGCTGGGCTATAGGCCAATTGAAGCCAAAATGAAAGGGAAATGTGCTGCGCACTGCCGCTGGCCATGTGCCAGGTCCGGCCAGGCGATGGCGGCAAGCCCGCGGCGGACCGCGGATGCGTGCCTTTCAGCAGCCATGCTTGATATAGGCATCGGGCACGGCCTCGATCCAGGCCACGGAACCGGCCTCCTCGCCCGAGATGTAAGGACCGTCGGCGACACAGTAGAAGCCGTCGCGGAAGCCGTCGACATCGGACGTGTTGAGCACCCGCGTCCCGGCACCACCGCCAACCATCGGCCCGCCGAGGTCGATCAGCTGCCGCTTGGCATCGGCACGGCTCTTCGTGCATCCGAGGATGATGTACCAGCCGCAGCCTTGCGCATCGAAACCAGGCGTCTGTGCGCTGGCGGGCAGTACCTGGGCTGCAAGTGCGCCGACGGACAGGCCGGCGATGACGGTGGCAATGGAAATTGATTTCATGGCCGGCTCCCCCGAGGCCGGATACCGCCGGCCCGATCATGGCTCAAGACACGCTCAGGTGAGCAGTTTGCAACAGGGGATTGTCCGGCGCAAGGTGCGGCTCAGGACTTGAACACCCGGCGGGGGCGGAACTCGCCGCCGGCGACTTCACCGATCGAGAGCAACTGGCCGCGAACGAAGGCGCAGGCATCATCGGTGGCGACAGGGGCGTCGCGGCCGCGGAGGATAATCGGATTGCCCATGCGGATGCGGTGGGCCTGGTCCTCGCTGACATCGATGCGCGGCAGCATGCCCAAGGCTTCGCCGGCGGGCACCAGATAGGCATCGAGCCTGGCAAGGCGCTCGGCATCGTCCTCGATTTCCTCAAGTGCGATGAGATCGGCGAGCGGCACCATGGCGTCTTCGGAGAACGGGGCAACCATCGTGCGGCGCAAGGCCGAAACATGGCCGTAGCAGCCAAGCTGGCGGCCGAAATCACGGGCCAGTGCGCGGACATAGGTGCCCTTGCCGCATTCGACCTCGAACACGGCATGATCGGCATCGGGGCAGCCCAGCAGCGTGATGCGGTGGATCTCGACCTCGCGGGCGGGAATCTCGACCACCTCGCCGTCGCGGGCCATGTCGTAGGCGCGTTCGCCGGCAATCTTGACAGCGGAAAAGGCAGGTGGAACCTGTTCGATGACGCCGGTATAGGCCGGCAGGATCGCCTCGATCGCATCGCGGTCGGGACGCGTGTCGGAGCTTGCCGTCACCTCGCCCTCGAGATCGTCGGTGTTGCGCTCCTGCCCCCATGCGACGGTGAATTCGTAGATCTTGCGGCCATCCATGACGTAGGGAACCGTCTTCGTGGCGTCGCCCAGCGCGATCGGCAACATGCCCGACGCCAGCGGATCGAGCGTGCCGGCGTGACCGGCCTTTTCAGCCTTGAACAGCCATTTGATCTTGGAAACAGCCTCGGTGGAACCAAAATCCCACGGCTTGTCGAGAACCAGCCATCCGGAAATCGGCCGGCCCTTCTTCTTGCCACGACGACCCATCTCAGGCGTTCCCTTCGCCTTCGGAATCGGGGCTTTCCGCCGTCTCTTCCGCAGTCTCATTGTGGTCGAGATCGCGGGCGACTTCGGGCGAGCGCAGGAGCGCATCGATCTTGGAGTAATTCTCGAAGCTGGTGTCGTCTCGGAAACGAAGCTCGGGAATGTTGCGCATCTGGCGCAGATCCGGCGACACGCGGCCGCGGATGAAGCGGGCGTTCTTGTTGAGTGCCGCAATCGTTTCGGCGTGATCATCGACCCCCAGCGGGGTGACATAGGCGGTGGCAACCGTCAGATCCGGGGACATGCGCACTTCGGTGACAGAGATGAGCGTGTTGGAAAGGATCGGATCGCGGATTTCTCCACGCTGCAAGACCTGGGTGATGGCAGCGCGGACCTGTTCGCCGACGCGCAGCATACGCTGGGAAGGAGCCGAGGAGGATGACTTTGGCATGGTGTTCCAACCGAAATTGCGGGCCCAACGGCCCGAGGCAACGCAAGATGGATGGCGACCCGGCGCCTGGAGCGCCGGGTTCTATCCGATCAAAGCGTGCGTGTGACGTGCTCGACGCGGAAGCACTCGATGACATCGCCTGCGCGGATGTCTTCGTAGTTCTCGAAGGCCATACCGCATTCCTGGCCGCCGTTGACTTCGGCAACTTCGTCCTTGAAGCGCTTCAATGTCTTGAGCTTGCCTTCGTGGATGACAACGTTGTCGCGGATCAGGCGGACGCCTGCGCCACGTTCGACCTTGCCTTCGGTAACACGGCAACCGGCGACCTTGCCGACCTTGGTGATGTTGAACACCTCGAGGATCTCGGCATTGCCGAGGAAGGTCTCGCGGCGTTCCGGCGACAGCATGCCCGACATCGCTGCCTTCACGTCATCCACCAGATCGTAGATGATGTTGTAGTAGCGGATCTCGACGCCATCGCGTTCAGCCGCATCGCGCGCCTGCTTGTTGGCGCGGACGTTGAAGCCGATGATCGCGGCGCCCGAAGCTTCGGCCAGCGAGATATCGGATTCGGTGATCGCACCGGCACCGGAATGGATGATCCGGGCGCGGACTTCGTCGGTCCCGAGCTTCTCGATGGCACCGGCAATGGCTTCGATCGAACCCTGCACGTCGCCCTTGACCAGCAGCGGGAATTCCTGGCTGCCGGTATCCTGCAGCTGGGTCATCATCTGCTCGAGCGAACCACGTGTTCCGCTCTGGCGCGCAGCCGCCTTGTCGCGGGCAAGCCGCTGACGGTATTCGGCGATTTCACGGGCCCGTGCTTCATTCTCGACCACTGCAAAGCGGTCACCGGCCTGCGGCGTACCCTGAAGGCCCAAGATTTCGACCGGGAATGCCGGTCCGGCTTCCTTGACCTGTTCGCCACGGTCATTGACCAGGGCGCGCACACGGCCCCACTGATCGCCGGCCACGAGGATTTCGCCCGGACGGAGCGTACCGGTCTGAACCAGCACGGTTGCGACCGAGCCGCGGCCGCGGTCGAGCTTGGCCTCGATCACAACGCCTTCGGCGGTACGATCCGGATTGGCCTTGAGATCAAGAAGCTCTGCCTGAAGCAGGATCGCGTCGAGCAGCTTGTCGAGGTTGAGCTGCTTGGTTGCCGAGACCTCGACGTCGAGAACCTCACCACCCATGCTTTCAACAAAGACCTCGTGCTGCAGCAGGTCGGTCCGGACCTTCTGGGCATCGGCGGTTGGCTTGTCGATCTTGTTGATCGCGACGATGATCGGAACGCCGGCAGCCTTGGCATGATTGATCGATTCAATCGTCTGCGGCATCACGGCGTCATCGGCAGCAACCACCAGAATGGCAATGTCGGTGGCCTGTGCGCCACGGGCACGCATCGCGGTAAAGGCGGCATGGCCCGGGGTGTCGATGAAGGTGATCAGCTGACCGTTCTTCTCGACCTGGTAGGCACCGATATGCTGGGTGATGCCACCGGCTTCACCCGAAACCACATTGGCGTCGCGGATCGCGTCGAGCAGCGAGGTCTTGCCGTGGTCAACGTGACCCATGATGGTAACCACCGGAGGCCGGGAAACCATCTCGCCACCTTCGTCCTCGACATTGAAAATGCCAAGTTCGACGTCGGATTCGGACACGCGCTTGACGGTGTGGCCGAATTCGCCGGCAATCAGTTCCGCAAGGTCGGCGTCAATGACGTCGCCCGGCTTCATCATCTGGCCTTCCTTCATCAGGTACTTGATCACATCGACTGACCGTTCGGCCATACGCTGCGAGAGTTCCTGGATGGTGATGGTTTCAGGCAACTGAACCTCACGCATGACCTTTTCACGCGGTTCCTGCGCCATCGAGCGGCGCATCTTTTCCTGACGGCGACGCATGGCCGACAGCGAGCGTCCGCGCGAATTGCCGTCATCATTGAGAGCGGCGGTCAGGGTCAGCTTGCCACGGCGGCGGTCTTCTTCCGCCTTCGGACGGGCAGGCTTGGCCGTTTCGGGGCGAACCACCTTCGCACCCGGACGTGCCGGGCCACCGGGACGGGCAGCGCCGCCGGTGCGTGAAGGCGCTTCATCCGCTTCGTTTTCACGACGGCGGTTGCGAGAAGTTTCCTCGGCAGCGGGCGGGACAGCTTCAGCCGGTGCGTTGGCTGCCGCTTCCTTGGCGGCAAGCGCTTCCGCTTCGGCTTCCTTGGCAAGACGGGCGTCTTCTATGGCCTGGAGGCGGGCTTTTTCAGCCTCCTCTACAGCGCGACGGGCATCTTCCTCGGCGCGGCGCTTGGCTTCTTCCTCAGCGCGCTTGCGTTCCTCGATATCGCGGACACGGCTGTCCTGCAAAGCGCGGCGGCGAGCCTCGACTTCGCTTGCGGAGAGCTGGTTGAGCACGGCACCGCGTGGCGCAGGCTTTGCAGCCGGTGCGCGCGGTGAGGCTGCAGCCGCCTTGGCAGCCGGCGCCGGGGCGCTCGGGGCGGCCTTGGGCGCTGCTGCAGCAGGCGCTGCCTCAACAGGTTTTTCGGCAGCCGGCGCAGGGCGCGGCTTGAGGGTTACCGGCGGTACCGGTTTTTCATCCTCGGGGCGGTTGATGCGGCGCTTGCGCGTCTCCACCACCACCGCCTTGGTGCGGCCACGGCCCATCTCCTGGCGAACCATCCCCTGTTCCACAGAGGGGCGCTTCAGCGAGAAGGTCTTCTTGCCGGTAACACTGATTGTCTTGTCGTCGTTGCTGTCGCTCATTCCGTATCCGTTTCCGCGGGAAACCGCATCGCACCCGTGCACGCCGGCTCCTTGATCGATCGCCTCCGGGGTTTTATCCCCAGTAGCCCGTATTCAGCCCGGCCCCGCATCGGGACCGTTCCTGTAGCGCGCAAGCATCTTTGCGCGCTTCACTACACCCTCACCGGCCTGCCCTGCAAGCGCGGCGGCATGGATAAAAGCGCCATCGCCCAAAGCGAGCGCCAATTCGTCGGCCGAAAACAGCCGAAAGACGGGTATCTCCGCCTCTGTGACTCCCATGGCCCGCGCCGTATTGGCCTGGCGCAATTTGCGTACGCCATCGTCAGCCGCATCCGTCGCATGCATCAGCGCCAGTGCGGAGCCGGAGCGGATGGCATCATCCACCTTACCAGATCCGGAGATGAACTGACCTGATTTTCGCGCCAGGTTCATCATACCGAAAAGGCTGTCGCACAGCAGCCGGTCAACCATACCACCCAAATCGGGATCGGTGGTCACTTCCGTCTTCAGCGCCCGGCCGAAAAGCTTGCGCTTGACCGCCTGGTCAACCATCGACCGCTCCGCCGTCACCCAGCAGCCACGCCCCGGAAGGGCGTGACGCAAATCGGGAACCACGGCCCCGTCAGGTCCGGCAACAAACCGGATCAGATCTTCGGGCTGGCCACGCTCCCTGGTCACTATGCACATCCGGTCGTTCACGGGCTCGATCCTGACCTTCACTGCAATGCCTCCGGAAACGCCGGGCCTCAGGCCTCTTCGCCGCCGGCTTCGACTTCGACTTCGCCTTCAGCTGCAACTTCAGCCTCGGCTGCCTCGTCTTCCTCGGCTTCCTCGGCGACCAGTTCATCTTCGGTGATCCAGCCAACAGCGAGACGTGCCTGCAGGATCATCTGTTCGGCTTCGGCACGCGTGGTGTCGAGACCGCTGAACAGGCCTTCAAAGCGCTTGGTTTCACCATCCTTGCGTTCCGACCAGCCGGTCAGGTCATCAACCGCGCAACCGGCAAAATCCTCGACGGTCTTGATGCCGTCGCCACCGAGCGCAACCATCATCTGCGTGGTCATGCCGGGAACGGAGCGCAACTCGTCCTCAACGCCCAGCTCCTTGCGCTTGGCGTCGAGTTCGGCCTCGACCTTGTCGAGATATTCGCGGGCGCGGGTCTGCAGCTCGTTGGCTGTTTCCTCGTCGAAGCCCTCGATCGCGGTGATTTCACCAAGATCGACGTAAGCGACTTCCTCAACCTGGCTGAAGCCTTCGGAGGCGAGCACCTGGCCGACCATTTCGTCGACATCGAGTGCTTCCATGAACAGGGCCGTACGCTCGTTGAATTCCTTCTGACGGCGCTGGCTTTCCTCTTCCTCGGTGAGAATGTCGATATCCCAACCGGTCAGCTGCGAGGCAAGGCGGACGTTCTGGCCGCGACGGCCGATGGCCAACGACAGCTGTTCGTCCGGCACAACGACCTCGATGCGCTCGGCGTCTTCATCAAGCACCACCTTGGCCACTTCGGCCGGCTGCAGCGCGTTGACGATGAAGCTCGCAGGCGACGGCGACCAGGGAATGATGTCGATCTTCTCACCCTGCAATTCGCCAACGACGGCCTGCACGCGGCTGCCGCGCATACCAACGCAGGCACCGACAGGATCGATGGAGGAATCGTTGGAGATCACGGCGATCTTGGCGCGGCTGCCCGGATCGCGGGCAACGGAGCGGATCTCGATGATGCCGTCGTAGATTTCCGGCACTTCCATCTGGAACAGCTTGACCATGAACTGCGGATGGGTGCGCGACAGGAAGATCTGCGGGCCGCGCTGTTCGCGACGGACATCGTAGACATAGGCCCGGACGCGGTCGCCATAGCGGAAAGCTTCGCGCGGAATGGTTTCATCGCGGCGGATGATGCCTTCGCCACGGCCGAGGTCAACAATGACATTGCCGTATTCGACGCGCTTGACGGTGCCGTTGACGATCTCGCCGATGCGGTCCTTGAATTCATCGAACTGCCGGTCACGCTCGGCTTCACGGACCTTCTGCACGATGACCTGCTTGGCTGACTGGGCGGCGATGCGGCCAAAATCCATCGGCGGCAGCGGATCGGCAATGAAATCGCCGAGCTGCGCATCAGGGTTGCGGTCGCGGGCCAGGGCCAGCGGGATCTGCAGGGAGTAGTCTTCGGCGTGATCAACGACTTCCAGCAGGCGCTGTAGGCGGATTTCGCCGGTCTTGGCATTGATGTCGGCGCGGATGTTGGATTCCGATCCGTAGCGCGAGCGTGCAGCTTTCTGGATGGCATCAGCCATGGCGGCGATGACGATCTCGCGGTCAATGGACTTCTCGCGCGCGACCGCGTCGGCGATCTGAAGAAGCTCAAGCCTGTTTGCACTGACTGCCATGTCTGTCTCCATATGTCGGGCCGCGGCTGGCGGCCCTGCTCTGGTTTGGGTCCATCAGACGGACCGGATCAAAGGCACCCCGAGGGGCGTTCTCAAATTTCGTTCAACCCCGATCAGGCCGGATCGCCGGCTTCAGGGTCTTCCGGGGGTTCCCCGGCTTCGTTTTCGTTGGCCACCTGCGCGGCTTTCGCAACCTTGTCGGCGCGCAGCGATTCGCGGATCAGTTCGTCGGTCAGCACCAGCTTGGCCTCGGCAAGTGCCGAGAACGGGATGACCGCCAGGTTCTCTTCGCCATAGGCCGGCTGGTCGCGCTCGACCGAGAAGCCGGTATCGGTGACATCACGGATGTAGCCACGGAACCGCTTGCGGCCGTTGATCAGCACCGACGCGTCACAGCGGGCGAGATGGCCTTCCCAGCGGACGAAATCGGATTTCCGGACCAGCGGACGGTCAATGCCGGGTGACGAGACTTCCAGATGATACGCCTTCTCGACCGGGTCCTCAACATCGAGCACCGGCGAGATCGCGCGGGAAACCGCCTCGCAATCCTCGACACTCATGGTGCCGTCATTGCGCTCGGCCATGATCTGCACAGTCAAGCCATTCTGGCCCGACTGGCGAACCCGCACCAGACGCATGCCCAGAGCTTCGATTACCGGCTCGACAATTTCGGCAATGCGCGCGTCAACGCCGGTCTCGGTAACCAGTCTCTCGTCATTGGGCATTGCGGCTTCGTCTGTCATCGGGACCGTGTCCTGGCTGCTGCATGCACCCGCAAACCTCTCGGAAGATTCAGGGGCCAAACATGCAGCACATTGAAAGTGCTACAGCGTCCTATGTGCGCCCTGCCTGAGGTAACGCGCGCTGCAATGGTTCAACTGATCGTCTGGCAACAAAAAAGAGCGGGTCCTCGCGGGCCCACCCTTGTTCATAACGATCAAGAATTTGAAAGCTATATAGACCCATTTGGCCGCTTCGGCAAGGGAATTCCCGCTTTCCACAACGGGGGGCGCCGATGCAGGCTGCCGCACATCGGCCCGGACGTTAGCCCAGGCGCTCGAATTCCAGGTAGCAGGGCGTGCGGCCCTCGCGGATCGCCTTGGCCTCGTAGCGGGTCCCGGGCCAGCCCTCCCACGGCTCACGCCAGTCCGATGCCTTGCGGGCGGTCCATTCGAACCCGGGGTGGGCTGCGATGTGGTTGAGCGTCCAGTTGACGTAAGTGTCGATGTCGGACGCGAAGCAGAAGCGCCCGCCGGGCTTGAGCACACGGGCAAAGCGATCGAGATTGAGCCTGGAAACGAAACGGCGCTTCCAGTGCTTCTTCTTCGGCCAGGGGTCGGGATAGAGCAGATCGATATGGTCGAGACAGGCGTCGGGCAACCAGTCGAGCACCCGCGTGGCGTCGTCGTCATAAAGCCGGATATTCTGCAGCCCTTCGTTTTCCACGCCCGCCAGCAGCTTGGCCATGGAATTGATGAAAGGTTCAACGCCGATAAAGCCGGTATCCGGTGCGTTGCGGGCCCGGTGAAGCAGATGCTCACCACCGCCAAAGCCGATTTCCAGCCTTGTCGACGAGACCGGAACCGGCCAAAGCGCCGCAAGCGGGTCGGGCGGGGGCGACGACAGATCAAGCTTCAGAACAGGCAGAAGCGCCGACAGCGCCTCGGCCTGCGGAGCCTTGAGGGATTTACCCTTGCGGCGACCGTAGAAAGCCTCGGTCGCCCGGCTGCGCCTTTGCGGGGTGGTCATTGGATAGCCCAACCTGACAGAGAGCTTCAGCCCTTGAGGGCTTCCTTGAGCGGCTTGACCAGGTCAAGCTTCTCCCACGAGAACGAGCCGTCACGGCCGGCCTTGCGGCCGAAATGGCCATAGGCCGCGGTGCGCGCATAGATCGGCTTGTTGAGATCGAGATGCGTGCGGATACCGCGTGGCGTCAGGTCCATGACCTTGGGCAGCGCCGCTTCCAGCGCAGCTTCCGACACCTTGCCGGTGTCATGGAAGTTGACGTTGATCGAAAGCGGCTGGGCAACGCCGATGGCGTAGGCCAGCTGAATGGTGCAGCGGTCGGCGAAACCGGCGGCAATGGCGTTCTTGGCCAGGTAGCGCGCGGCGTAGGCCGCGGACCGGTCAACCTTGGTGGTGTCCTTGCCGGAGAATGCGCCGCCGCCATGCGGTGCCGCGCCACCATAGGTATCAACGATGATCTTGCGGCCGGTCAGGCCTGCATCGCCATCGGGACCACCGATTTCGAACTTGCCGGTGGGGTTGATGTACCACTTGCAATCGTCGGCAATCTTGAGGCCGGTAAGGGCTTCGCGGATATAGGGTTCCACGACCTGGCGTACCTTGGCCGAATCCCAGCTTCCGTCGAGATGCTGGGTGGAGAGCACGATGGACACGACTTCCGATGGCTTGCCATCGACATAGCGCACGGTGACCTGGCTCTTGGCATCAGGACCGAGCTTGCCGACGTCGCCCTCGCCCTTGTGGCGGGCAGCGGCGAGCAATTCGAGGATCTTGTGGCTGTAATAGATCGGCGCCGGCATCAGCTCCGGGGTCTCGTTGCAGGCGTAACCGAACATGATGCCCTGGTCGCCGGCGCCTTCGGAACCCTGATGGTCTGCCGCGTTGTCCACGCCTTGCGCGATGTGGGCTGACTGGAAATGCAGCAACACCTCGACCTTGGCGGTTTTCCAGTGAAACCCGTCCTGCTCGTAGCCGATCGACTTGATGGCCTTGCGTGCAGCGGATTTGAACTTGGCCGGATTGATGACTTCCTTGCCGTTCTTGTCGAGCTTGACCAGCGATGGCGGCACCCGGACTTCACCGGCGATCACGACGCGGTTGGTGGTCGCCAGCGTTTCGCAGGCAACGCGCACGCTCCACGGGTCAACACCGGTCTTCTTAGCCTCGCGATAGACCAGATCGACGATCTCGTCCGAAATGCGGTCGCACACCTTGTCGGGGTGACCTTCGGAAACGGATTCACTGGTGAAAAGGAAAGTCGAGCGCTCCATAGCGGGCTCCATCAGATTGAAGTGGTGGAGAACGTTTAGTGGCAACGCACGATTCTGACAAGGTCAGAATGACATAAATATATCTTGATATGATTAGATGAACACGTCAAACCAAAGAACAACCGCAGCGTTGCTTCGGGTTGCGCTGGCTGCAAAAGCGCCGCGCCCGCACTCGTCGAGCACGGCACGCGGCGCTGTTACGCCTGATAACCCACCCAGCCCCAGCCTGGGCCGGAAACAAGGTCGGTCAGTCGGTTTCCGGCTCGGAAGCCAGCGACTTGACCAGATCCACCAGCTTGCGCCGGACCTTGGGGTCAGGGATCTTGATGAAGGCGCGGTTGAGCTGCAGTCCTTCGGACGAAGACAGGAAGTCGACCACGTAGTTCGAGCTATTGGCCTCGGCCATTCCTGGCTGGGCCGTTGACGGATCGCCCGGCGCATCTTCGAAGAAGAAACTGACCGGAACATTCAGAATGGTCGAAATATTTTGCAGGCGGCTCGCACCAACGCGGTTCGTGCCCTTTTCGTATTTCTGGATCTGCTGGAAGGTGATGCCTAACGCCTCGCCCAGCTTCTCCTGGCTCATACCCAGCATGGTCCGCCGAAGACGGATCCGGCTGCCGACATGGATGTCGATCGGATTGGGCTTTTTCTTGTTTTCAATCATTCTTTCGTCCTGACAAGAGCCGAAGCTCTATGGTTGATTTATCCCGCTTTGATTGCAGTTCAAAAAAGGCCGGAAGCACCCGGCCTGCTAATCCGTGATCAAGACGGAAAATGGGTTGACGAAAACAACTATGCTATTTTGGGGGTTTTGCGTCAATCAAACCGTTGCTTTTTACTTTTACGAGCAACGAGCGCCGTCAACACCATTATGACGATAATCAATCCAAAGTTAAATCGCCTAATTCTTATAAGCGAAAACTGGTCGGAGCGCGGAGGCAGTTCAACGTCAAAAACACCGGCCTCGCCAAGCGGCAGACTGCCGACAATTCGGCCCCCGGAATCAACCACGGCAGAGATCCCGTTGTTGGCTGCGCGGACAAGCGGAAGACGCGTCTCGACAGCCCGCACCTGGGCCTGGCGCAGGTGCTGATAAGGACCAGGCGTGATGCCGTACCAGGCGTCATTGGTAAGGTTGAGCAGCAGATTTCCCCTGCCCTCGGGCACGACGGACAGATCCGGGAAAATGGCCTCGTAGCAGATCAGCGGCACAGCGCCCAGCCCGCCCGGCAAGGTCAGCATTCCGCGCCGGTCAGCGGCGGAAAAGCCACCGAATGTTTCGGCCACCGGTGTCAGGCCGAAGCGCCGCAACAGGGCCTCGAATGGCAGATACTCGCCAAAGGGAACCAGATGCGCCTTGTCGGCGGAACCGATGATCTGCCCCTCATCGTCAATCACGTAGATCGTGTTGTAGTAGCGCTGCGGTGCGCCGCCCGCACCGTCCTCGAAGCGGACGGCACCGGTGATCAGCGTCTGGCCGACCTGCAGCATGTCGGCGATGCGTGACAGGGCGCCGGGGTTCTCGGTGAGCAGGAACGGCAGCGCAGTCTCGGGCCAGACGATATGGGTGGGGCGCGGCTGCCCCTCGCGCGGCGCGACTGCGCTGAATGCGAGCAGGCGCGAGAATATCCGCTCGCGCTCGGCCATGTCCCACTTCGCCGATTGATCGATAGCCGGCTGCACAATCCGGATTACGGCTGCGGACGGTTCGGTCCTGGCACTGTCGAGCCGGTGAAGTGCAAACCAGCCATAGCCGGCATGGGCGGAAAACAGCAGCAGCGCCGCGACCATGCCTGCAACAGCGCCACGCCGGGTGCCGACCAGGGCGGGCGCGGAAAACACGAACACGGTGAGGGCCGACATGCCGAATATGCCGACAAGCTCGACGGACTGCATCATCAGCGGCGCAGGCATGGCGGCATAGCCGATGGCATTCCAGGGAAAGCCGGTCATGACAAAGCTGCGGGCCCACTCGACCAGCCCGAAAGCCGCGCCTAGCGCCGCGATGCGACCGATGCCGTCCGACCACAGCAGCCAGGCAACCGATGTCGCAAGACCGTAGAACAGCGCCAGCACAGCGGGCAGGCCAAACACCGCGAGCGGCAATGCCCAGGCGAAGCCATTGGCATCGACCAGCAACGCATTGCCCAGCCACCAAAGGCCGGCCACGAAATAGCCGAAGCCAAACCACCAGCCGGTGGCAAAGGCAGGGCGCATGCGGCCAAGCAGACCGCGCTCCGCCGAACCGCTGGCACCATCCAGCAGCCAGACGAGGACAGGAAAGGAGATGAACAGAACGGCAAAGAAATTGAACGGCGGCAAGGCCAGCACAGACAACGCACCGGCGGCGAAAGCCAGGAGCAGGCGCTTGACGCCCCAGCTCAACATGATGGATTCAGCGATCCGTTCCAAACCCGGTCTACTCCCAGCCAACAAGGATACGGCTTGTCCGATGCGTTCCGGGCAAGCGAATCAATTGCCGCATCCTTTCAAAAAACCACGGCAATGTCCGTTGCTGCCAGCGGCTTTTTTGGACCGGACGCCGCTCGCGCCAATTCCGGCAGACTTCGAGCAGTATCCGGGATCAGTTCACAGGGACGGGCGGACCCGGCAACCTCAAGCGGCGCTTGCATCGCCGGGATCGGTGTTTTTCTTTGAGGTCGCTTCGCCACGGGTGAGACGCCGGCGCGGCGCCTGGCGTTTCCGGATGATGCGGACACGTTTGACGCGGCGCGGATCGGCATCCATCACATGAAACTCGAAACCGGGCAGCGCCTGAACAACTTCGCCGCGAGCGGGGACGCGACCGAGCTCGGAGAAGATCAGTCCGCCGATGGTATCGACTTCCTCGCTTTGTTCGCGAATATCAAAATCCCTGCCGATTTCATCGGCGAGGTCTTCGAGCTCGGCCTTGGCGTCGACAACCCAGATGTCCTCACCGGTCTTGGTGATCAGGGTTTCGTCTTCATCGTCGTGTTCGTCGGCAATGTCACCGACGACCATTTCGACGATGTCCTCGAGCGAGACCAGGCCATCGGTTCCGCCATATTCATCAATTACCAGCGCCATCTGGATGCGGTTTGCCTGCATGCGCTGCATCAGGTCCGAGGCCAGCATCGAGGCCGGCACGAACAGCACCTTGCGGGTTATGCCCGATTCCTGCAGCGTCTTGCTCAGGTCAACGCGGGAGAGTTCCAGCGCATTGAGCGCATTCCGCTTCTGTATGGTGGCAGGGCTCTTCGACACCGACTTGCGCTTGGTGCGGGCCTGCTTGGTGATCCAGGCCAGGAGATCGCGGATATGGATCATGCCGCGCGGATCGTCGAGGTTTTCCGCATAGACCGGCATGCGCGAATGGCCGGATTCTTCAAATATCTCGAGCAGCCGGCCCAAAGTGGTCGTCTGATCCACGGCCTCGACATCGGCGCGCGGCACCATCACATCCTCCACGCGGACCTCGCGCAAACGCAGGATGTTGTGCAGCATGGCACGTTCATCGGGAGAGAACGCTTCATACAGCTCGCCACCGGACTGCAACGCGTCGGTCAGATCCTCGCGGATGGATTCGCGGTCGGACGGCGGAAACATCGCCCGCACCAGGCGGTGCCACAACCCCATGCCGTTGCGTTCGTCCTGATGGATATCAGCACTGTCCGCACGCACCGGCACGGGAAGATAACTGGGGGTTTCTTCGGTGGATGAAGCGCTCGAAGCGCTTTGCGCGTCTCCGGTCGGGGCCGGGGCATTGCTCTCTGTCATCATCTCTTCAATGTCAAACCGGCTCAGTATCGCCGTAAGGGTCAGATAGGCCAAGCGAGGCCAAAATGCGAGTCTCGATCGCTTCCATTCTCTCCGCATCGCTGTTTTCGATGTGATCGTAGCCGAAAAGATGAAGAAATCCGTGCACGACGAGGTGCGTGATATGGTCGTCAACCGGCTTGCCGAGTTCAACGGCTTCGCGTTCGATCGTCTCGCGGGCCAGAATGATGTCGCCGAGCATCGGGCCCGGCTGGCCGCCCGGCACCAGCGGAAACGCCGGAAACGACAGGACATTTGTTGGCTTGGGCTGATTGCGCCACTGGCTGTTGATGTCGGCCATCATCGCATCATCGGCGAGAACAAGCGACACTTCCGGCGGCGTTTGCGGGAAAGGCTGGGCTTCCAGCTCCGCCAGATCGCGCACGGCTGCCTCAAGCGCCACCTCGGCCAACGCCTCGGTCGCCGCGCCATCGCCCCACTCCCCGGCCTCGACGGCAAGCGCCAGGCTGACTGCCGGGTGAACACTCATGCGTCGCCATCGGCCTTGGGGTAAATCCGCTTGTCGTAAGCCTCGACAATGCGCTGCACCAGCGGGTGACGCACCACATCGACGCCACGGAAGCGGCAGGTGACGACGCCATCGACGCCCTCAAGAATGGACAGCGCCTCGACAAGGCCGGAAGTAACGCCGCGCGGAAGGTCGACCTGGCTCGGGTCACCGGTGATGATCATGCGCGAGTTCTCGCCCAGACGGGTGAGAAACATCTTCATCTGCATCTGCGTGGTGTTTTGCGCCTCGTCCAGGATGACCGCCGCATTGGCGAGCGTCCGGCCGCGCATGAAGGCCAGCGGGGCGATCTCGATGACACCCGCCGTCAGCGCGCGTTCAACCTTGTCACCCGGCATCATGTCATAAAGCGCATCGTAGAGCGGGCGCAGGTAAGGATCGACCTTCTCTTTCATGTCGCCGGGCAGAAAGCCCAGACGCTCGCCCGCCTCGACAGCGGGACGCGACAGGATGATGCGTTCGACAGAACCGCGCTCAAGCAGTTGCGCGGCGTGGGCGACAGCGAGATAGGTCTTGCCGGTACCTGCGGGACCGACGCCGAAGACCAGTTCCGAGCGCTCCATGGCGCGCATATAGGCATCCTGGGTCGGGGTCCGGGCGATAACGGTCTTCTTGCGTGTGGAGATCTGCGCCAGCGTCATCTTTCCCTTGCGTTCAAGCGTCGGCAATACGAGCTGATCGTCCGCGGCAAGCGCCATGCGGATCGCGCCCTCGACGTCGGAGCTCTCAACGCTGGCGCCCTTGAGCAGCCGGTCATAGAGATAATCCAGCGCCCGCCGGGCCTGATTGGTGGCAATTTCCTCACCACGCAGGGTGACCGTGTTGCCACGGGCCCGGGCGTCGATTTTCAGTTTTTGCTCGAGAAGCGCCAAGTTCTGGTCAAACTGGCCAAAAAGCTCACTGGCGAGACGGTTGTTTTCAAAGGTGAGCGCGAGGTGGGTCGCGTCCGACGCGCCCGATCCGGGCGTCGCAGCTTCTGTCGGGGACAGGTGCTCAGCTGTCAAACGATCTGGCTCCAAAAATGCACTGAACGGTCATTCCACAGGCTCCGCGAAAAGACCGGTCGTGCCGGGTTGCGTGATTCTCACCCTGACAATGTCACCGATTTTCCCAAGCTTTGCATCAACTATTACCGGCTGCAGCCAAGGAGACCGGCCAATTAGCTGGTCAGTGTTGCGTCCGGGTTTCTCCAGCAACAGATCGACCACCTTTCCGACACATTCTCGGCCAAAGGCCCGGGTCTGCTCGTTGATGAGATCCTGGAGACGTGCCAGGCGTTCGGTCTTGACCGCCTCATCGACCTGATCGTCCATATCCGCACCCGGCGTACCCGGCCGGATCGAGTATTTGAACGTGAAGGCAGAGGCATATCTGACCTCGCGCACGAGCCGCATGGTGTCTTCGAAATCCGCATCGGTTTCGCCGGGGAACCCGACGATGAAATCACCCGAGAGAGCGATATCCGGACGGGCGGCACGGATGCGTTCGACCAGCTTGACGTATTCGGCGGCGGTATGGCGGCGGTTCATGGCCTTGAGAATCCGGTCTGAACCCGACTGCACCGGCAGATGCAGATACGGCATGAGCTTGGGCAGATCCCGATGCGCCTCGATCAGCGCATCGTCCATGTCGCGCGGATGGCTGGTGGTGTAGCGAATGCGCTCGATGCCCTCGATCGCCGCAAGGCGACGGACCAGTTCGCCCAGTCCCCATTCGCGGCCATCAGCGCCCTTGCCGTGCCAGGCATTGACGTTCTGGCCCAGAAGCGTGATCTCGCGAACACCGGCCTCGGCCAGCCGTTCGGCCTCACCGAGGATCCGGTCGACGGGGCGGGAGACCTCGGCGCCGCGGGTATAGGGCACCACGCAGAAGGTGCAGAACTTGTCGCAACCTTCCTGAACGGTGAGGAACGCTGCCACGCCACGGGCGCGAATGGCCTTTTCCGGCGCATCGGGCAGGCCGTCGAACTTGTCTTCGGCGGGAAACTCGGTTTCCACGACGCTTTCACCCTTGCGCGCCCTGGCAAGGGCCTCAGGCAGGCGATGATAGGTTTGCGGGCCGATGACAACATCGACCACCGGAGCGCGGCGGATGATTTCCTGGCCTTCGGCCTGGGCAACGCAACCGGCGACGGCAACCATCAGATCTCCGCCATCGGCATTGCGCTGTTTCTTCAGCTTGGCCAGCCTGCCGAGCTGCGAATAGACCTTCTCGGCTGCCTTTTCGCGGATGTGGCAGGTGTTGATCAGGATCAGGTCGGCTGCCTCGACCGTATCGACAGCCTGATAGCCGTCGCGCGCCAGCGCGTCGCCCATGCGCTCGCTGTCATAGACGTTCATCTGGCAGCCATAGGTCTTGACGAAGACCTTCCTTGGCTGGTCTCCGGTTTGCGCGCCAGCTTCTGCTTGAAGAGCTGCATCAGGTGTGAGGGTTGCTTGTGTCATGCGGGGCTTTTAGCGACAAAATCACGGCTTGAAAATGGCCATTCAGCCATTGAGTTTGCCGCGAAGCGCGGCATTGAGACCTTCACGCACGCGGGCCTCGACCAGCCGGGCGGTTTTCTTGCGGTCCGTGGCTGCATCAAACGGGATGGCATCGCTGAATACCACCTCGACATCAAGCGCGCCGTCGCGGATGACGCGCAGCATATGCGGCCCCAGAGCCACGTCTCCCGGCCAGCCGGCAACAGGCCGGTGGTAGCGCCCCATCGGCATTCCGTGAATGCCGGTATAGGCAATCGAGACCGGCTGGATATGGACTCTGCCTTCAGGGGCAAACGGCAACGCGGCACTGGCCGCGCCGAACAGCGAGGAATTGAACGGCATCACCCGGTTGCCGTCGGATGTGGTTCCCTCGGCGAACAGCACGACCACCTCCCCCGACAGAAGACGGCGGGAGACTTCGGATATCTGATCGCCGGTCTTGCGCCGGACCTCGCGCTCGACAAACACCGAGCGCTGCAGCCGCGCCAGCCAGCCCAGCACCGGCCAGGTACGGACTTCGGACTTGGCGATGAAGACCACGTCGGCAACCGATCCGAGAACGAGAATATCCTTCCAGGACACATGATTGGCGACCAGCAGCAATGGCCGTTCTTGCGACAGGCTTCCGTTGACGCACACCTTGAGCCCGATGATCCGGCACATCACCCGGTGCCACCAGCGCGGCAGCCGCTGCATGACAGAATGGCCAATTCCAAGCGCAATGAGTTGCACCGGCAGCAGCGCCAGCGTCAGGGCCAGAAAGGCCGCGAAGACGAAGGCAATGCGCAAGGCAGCGATCATTGCAGGACCGGCAGGGCTGAAAGACAGGTAATTTCCGGCATAAAGGCGCTATTTCTTGTCGGGCTTGATGGGAATTCCATAGAGTTCCAGCCGGTGATCGACCAGCCGGAAACCATGTTCACGGGCAATGCGCTCCTGCAGCGCCTCGATCTCCGGGGAATGGAATTCGATCACCTGGCCGGTGCGCAGATCGATGAGATGATCGTGATGCTCTTCGGGCACGGTTTCATAGCGCGAGCGGCCATCGCGGAAATCATGCCGCTCGATGATGCCGATATCCTCGAACAGCTTGACCGTGCGGTAGACGGTGGACATGGAAATCCGCGGATCGACCAGCACGGAACGCCGGTGCAACTCCTCGACATCGGGATGATCGTCGGCGCCATCGAGTACGCGCGCGATTATGCGGCGTTGCTCGGTCATCCGCATACCGCGCTCTGCGCATCTGTCTTCAAGGGATTTCTGCTCGTCCATCGCCTGCCCCGCCGGTTGATGTGGTGAGGTTATGCCGGCGATACCTTAGCCGACGATACCCTGCGGACTAGCGAAGATCGCAGCGCATGACAAGCGCCGTCGTGCCCGGTCCGCCTTCCTGTGCATAATAGGCGCGCCGCTCTCCGACCTGAACGAAGTTGAGCTTTCGGTACATCTGAACCGCCGCCGTGTTGGTTTCGTCGACTTCGAGAAACATTTCCCCGGCGCCGCGGCGCTTGGCTTCCTTCATCGCGCTGAGCATCAAGCGCCAACCCAAACCGCTGCGGCGCTGCTTTGGCGAGATGCCGATCGACAGGATCTCGGCCTCGCCGGCCGCTTCCCGGCTGAGTACGAAACCGGCGGCTGCATCACGGGCGCGGCCTTCCGGACAGGCAAGGAAACCAAAGACGGATTGCTGCGAGATCAGGCTTTCGAACTCGCCATCGCCCCAGGCGCGGGCAAAGGCCTGGCCATGAATGCGCGAGGCCGTGCGTGCATCCTGCATCTCGATGGACAGAATCAGGCATTCCGGCTGGCGCGAGAAGAAGTTGAAGGCCATCAGCTCACAGCCTGGTGCGGAAGCACAAAACCAGCCTGTGGCTTGGCGTCGGCATCGCGAAGGTAGCGCGGCTCGGCAGGGTTCGTTTCGGGATCAAGGCTTGCTGCGAGACGCGCCACATCCTCGATTGCAGGGGCCGCGAAATCACCGGCGACACGGGAAGCAAGAGCCGGACTGATCCGGGCCAGCAGGGCTGCACCGCTGCCGGAGATGGCGCAACCGCGATCCAGCGCCAGCGCTGCAGCGGCCTCGGGCATCATCTCCGCACCGGGCACGAGAAGGCCGCCTTCGGCATCGACGATCAATGCCCAGACGTGATCGCGCCGGGCATCGAGCACCGCCATGACGGATTGTCCCAGCTGACGTGCAGCGGGCAGTGCGATGGCTTCCAGCGATCCGACACCGACGACGGGAACAGCCAATGCAAGCGCCAGCCCGCGGCCAAAGGCGACACCGACGCGGATACCGGCAAAGGAGCCCGGGCCGATGGTGACGCCGATGCGCCCGGCCTGGGACAGATCCGCACCGGCATCATCCAGCACGGATTGAAGCACGGCCGGAAGCTGTTCGGCATGGCCGCGCCCTATGTCCGGACTGGCGGCGGCAAGAATCCGGTTCTCGCTGCCGCTGAAAAGCGCGACAGAACAAAACCTTGCGGAGCAATCAATGGCGAGTGTCAGCACCGGGCACATCCATGGCAACGGACCGCGCGGACAGCGCACGGTATCCTTTGCCGATGTTAATAGGCACAGCAGCAGGCGCGGTAAAGGCTGATCGGGTTAGACAGCTTCGACTTCGCGCACTTCCGGAACGAAATGCTTGAGCAGATTCTGGATGCCGTGCTTGAGCGTCGCGGTTGACGACGGGCATCCGGCGCAGGCGCCCTTCATGTGCAGGAACACCTTGCCGTCGCGGAAGCCGCGGAACGTGATGTCGCCGCCATCTTGAGCCACAGCAGGCCGGACCCGGGTTTCAAGCAGTTCCTTGATGGTGGCGACAATGGTCTCGTCGCCGGTTTCAAAGAATTCCTCGTCGGACACCGGAGAGCCGTCACCACCGGCCGCCATGATCGGCGCGCCCGACATGAAATGTTCCATGATGGTGCCGAGCACGGCAGGCTTGAGATGCTGCCAGTCAGGCCCATCCTTGGTGATGGTGATGAAGTCATAGCCGAAGAACACGCCGGTGACGCCCGGAATGGCGAACAGCTTGCCGGCAAGCGGCGACAGCATGGCTGCTTCTTCCGCATCACGGTAATCGGCGGTGCCCTGATCCATCACCACCTTGCCGGGAAGGAACTTCAGGGTCGCGGGATTGGGTGTGGATTCGGTCTGGATAAACATTATCGGTCTCCCTGCCTGGTGCATTGACCGGCCAGTTTAGAATTCTTCAAAACAAGATAAGCCTCGAGGGGCTCGCAATCAAGGGCCGATATGGCTCAACTCAACGCATCGATTTCGTCATCGGACAGCGCGTCGGGTATGACCGTGACCGGAATCGGGAAGGCGGCGCCGCGCCCGGCAATCGAGGCCACCAGCGGCCCGGGACCATCCTTGGCGGAACCTGCGGCCAGTACCAGGATCGCGATATCCTGGTCTTCCTCGATGACGGCGTGGATTTCATCGGTGGTCTTGCCCTGCCGGATCACCACTTCGGGATCGATTCCGATGATCTGGCGCATCTTCTCGCTGGCCTTGGCAAGCGTTGCCTCGGCCTCTTCCATCGCTTCGGCGCGCATGATTTCCTCGACACCGAGCCAATGTTGGAAGTCGCTGGGCTCGATCACATAGACCAGAACAAGCCCGCCGCCCGAATTGTAAGCACGCATACCTGCGTAGCGCATGGCGCGTTCGCATTCCGGCGTGTCGTCGATGACTGCGAGGAATTTGCGGCGGTGGCCGGCCTCGCGTGAACGTCTTCTTGATACCATGGGCGGGACAATGCCATCAGAGCGGGCTGTCCCGCAAGTGCGTTTTTGAGACTCCCGCCGACGCCCGTCTCAGGGTGCCCTCGCACGGACACCAGCCCTGAGACGAAGTCCTGCGGCCGGTTCTCAGACGAAGCCGATGATTTCGCGAACGTCGGCCATGGTCTTTTCGGCAATGACGTTGGCGCGGGCGCTGCCGTCCTTGAGAATGCCGTCAATGTGGCTCGGATCATCCATCAGCCGCTTCATTTCGGTGGTGATCGGCGCCAGCACGCTGACAGCAAGTTCGACCAGAGCCGGTTTGAACACCGAGAATTGCTGGCCGGCATATTCCTCAAGCACGTCCTTGCGGGTGCGGTCGCTGAGCGCCGCATAGATGCCCAAAAGGTTTTGTGCCTCGGGACGGCCTTCGAGCTCTTCAAGTGTCTCCGGCAGCGGAGCCGGATCGGTCTTGGCCTTGCGGATCTTCTTGGCGATGGTGTCTGCATCGTCGTCGAGGTTGATGCGCGAGAGATCGGACGGGTCGGATTTCGACATTTTCTTCGAGCCGTCGCGCAAGCTCATGACACGCGGTGCCGGGCCATCGATCAGCGGTTCGGTCATCGGGAAGTAGCCGGAAACCTTTTCCTCGCCGACCATCATCTCGACGCCGAGACCGGCCGCACGGATGCGGTCGGAGAAATCGATGTTGAATTTCTGGGCGATGTCGCGGGTCAGTTCCAAGTGCTGCTTCTGATCCTCGCCGACCGGCACATGGGTCGCGCGATAGAGAAGAATATCGGCGGCCATCAGGCTCGGGTAGGCGAGCAGGCCGAGCGAGGCGTTTTCGCGGTCCTTGCCGGCCTTGTCCTTGAACTGGGTCATCCGGTTCATCCAGCCGATGCGGGCGACGCAGTTGAAGATCCAGGCAAGTTGCGCATGGCCGGGAACGGCGGACTGGTTGAAGACGATGTGCTTGACCGGATCGATGCCCGAAGCAATGAAGGCGGCAGCGATGGAGCGGGTCTGCCCCTTCAGATCCTCGTGGACAAGCTGGGCGGTGATCGAGTGCATGTCGACCACACAGAAGATGCAATCATGCTGCTCCTGAAGTGCCACGAACTTGCGAATGGCGCCGAGATAATTGCCCAGGTGAAGATTGCCGGTGGGCTGAACGCCGGAGAAAACCAGTGGCTTGAAGGTCGCAGACATTGTGTACTCCCGCCGGGCTTGTGGAGGGCCCGGAATCCTCGTTGAAATCGGGCCGGGTTATGCGGCTGCAGCGGTGTGAGGTCAAGGGCTATCGGATGCGACCCGGCCTCAGGCCTTCTTGCGGCGTTTGAGCAGCCGGGCGAATTCACGCCGGTCGAGTGCTCCGGTGACGAAGGCAAAGCCGAAATAGACCAGCGCAGCCACGCCGACCGTGACGATCACCGAAACAAGCCGGACCAGAAGCGAAGCGTCGAGCAGCAGATGCGGGAAGCTGGCCTCGACCCACCACAGCAGTGCCCCCATCAGCGCCGCGCCGGCAACGACAAGCACGATCCGGCGGATGGTGATGGCCGCGGGCCGGAACAGGTTGCGCGCCACGAGCTGCTGGCCGAGATACAACGCCGATAGCCAGCCGGCGAGACTGGTGGCGATCGCCAGCCCCATCACCCCGAGCCGTGGAAACAGGATGAGGCTGCCTGAGATGTTGATGACGACCGATATGGCCGACGCCCACAGCGGGGTGCGCATGTCTTCACGGGCATAGAAAACCGGCGTGAATATCTTGGTCAGCACGAAGGCCGGCAAGCCGATGGAAAAAGCCGCCAGCACTGAAGAGGTGACAAGGGTGGTTTCGCGGGTGAACGCGCCGCGTTCAAACACCAGGGCAATGATCGGCTCGGGCAGCAGGGCCAGACCGAAGGCCGCGGGAACGGTGATCGCCATGCCGAACTCGAGGCTGCGGTTTTGCAGGTGCTGCGCTTCCTTCATGTCGCCCGCCCTGAGCGCGCGGGACAGCTCGGGCAGCAGGACGACACCGATGGCGATGCCGATGACGCCAAGCGGCAGCTGGTTGAGCCGGTCGGCGTAGTTGATGATGGCGATGGCGCCGGACTCGGCCGAAGCGATGATCTGGCCGACCAGCAGGTTGATCTGGGTGATGCCGCCGGTCACGGCTGCCGGCAAGGCCAGCCACAGCAGGCGCTTGACGGCAGGCGTCAGCCTTGGCCTGACCAGCCCGAGCGTGAATCCCTCGCGCCTGAGCGCCCAGACAAGCAGCCCCAACTGGAGTAGTCCCGACAGGGTGACTGACCAGCCCAGGACCTTGCCGATTTCAGGCGCAGAGAGGTTGACGTAGCCGGCGGCCAACAGGCCGCTGACCAGAACCACGTTGAGCAACACCGGAGCGAGTGCGGCAAGGAAATAGCGCCTCAGCGAATTGAGGATGCCCGCCAGCATCGCCACCAGGCTCATGGCGGCGAGATAGGGGAACATGACGCGTGCGAGCAGTACGGTAAGATCGAATTTCTCCGGATCCAACGCGAATTTGGGGGCGATGATGGTGCCGACCAGGAACGGCATGAAGACCATCGCCAGCGCAGACAGCACGAACAGAGACAGGAGAAGGACCGAGAGGACCTGTTCGGCGAATTTCCGCGCGGCTATCTGCCCGCCGCCCTCGATCTCCTTGGCAAACAGCGGCACGAAAGCCGCATTGAAGGCGCCTTCGGCAAACAGCCTGCGAAACAGGTTGGGGAAGCGGAAAGCGGCGTAGAATGCATCGGCCACCGGCCCCGCGCCGAGAAACGCCGCGATCATGGCTTCGCGGACGAAGCCCAGCACGCGGCTTGCCATGGTGGCGCCGCCGACGCTTGCAAATTTTCCGATCAGGCTCATGCGTCTGGTCTCATCATGCCGGAGTTACGCCGGGGTCTTGCCGCGCCGGACCGTGCCGTGCGGCGCGATCATTCCGGGAGGCATCTTGTCACGCATCTCGTCCTCTTCCTTGGCGAGGACAGCCTTGAGCCGGGCCACGATGTTGATCTGGCGGTTCTCGTTGGTGATCTTCATCCCGACCAGGTCGCGAACGTAGAACGTGTCGACAACCTTTTCGCCAAAGGTGGTGATGTGGGCGGACGCGATGTCAAGCGACAGATCCGACAGCACCGAAGCGACCTCCGAGAGCAGGCCGGTGCGATCAAGGCATTCGACCTCGATGACGGTGAACTTGTTGGACAGCGCGTTGGAAATCGCCACCTGAGGCTTGATGATGAATGGCCGTTTCCGGGTTTTGCCGCGGGCCTTGCGGGCGATCACTTCGGGAATGTAGGCCTTGCCGGCCAGCACATCCTCGATCATGCGGCCGACCGAGGCGCCGCGTCTCAATTCATCCTCGTCATCGGGCAATTCGCGGTTGATCAGGATGGTGTCCAGCGCGCGGCCGTCGGAGGTGGTGTAGACCTGGGCATCGGCGATGTTGGCGCCGGCGGCGGCACAGGCGCCGGTGACGATCGACAACAGGCGGGGGTGGTCGGGCGACAGCAGCGTGATCTCGGTGATGGCGTGAAACGCATGGGTGCGCACCATGGTGGCAAGCTGCTTTTTCGCCTTGTCGGCCTCGCGGACGAAATTGGCGTGGCGGACCTGCTCCTCGAGCGGCACGGCCAAAAGGTAGGGCTCGTAATGGAGCTTGAGATAGGCCTTGCTTTCCTTCTGGCTCCAGTCGGACAGGGCCTCGCCAAGCGCATCGCGGGCGTGCGCCGCACGCTCCTTGCGCGAGACCTCCGAGAAACCGCCCGAGAGCATCAGCTCGGTCTCGTAGTAGAGCGTGCGCAGCAGTTGCCCTTTCCAGCCGTTCCAGACACCGGGACCGACGGCCCGGATATCGCAGACCGACAGGATCAGCAGCATTTTCAGCCGCTCCAGCGTGCGGACCTTCTCGGCGAAATCGCTGATGGTCTTGCGGTCGTTGAGATCGCGGGTCTGCGACACCATCGACATGGTCAGGTGTTCCTCGATCAGCCAGGCGACAAGCTCTGTCTGATTGGCATTCAGGCCGAACCGCGGGCACAGCTTGCGCGCCACCTTGGCCCCGGCGATGGAATGGTCTTCCGGTCTTCCCTTGGCGATGTCGTGCAGGAAGACGGCGACATAGAGCGCCTCACGCTCCTCAATCGACGGCATCAGCTTGGAAGCCAGCGGATGCTCGCGTTCGCCCTCGCCCTTGTCGATGCCCGAGAGCACGGAGACGGTACGGATCAGGTGCTCGTCGACGGTGTAGTGGTGATACATGTTGAACTGCATCATCGCCACGATCTTGCCGAACTCGGGAATGAACCGCCCCAGGACACCGGCCTCGTTCATGCGCCTGAGAATGATCGACGGCTGCCGCCTCGAGGTCAGGATCGACATGAACAGCCGGTTCGCCTCCTCGTTTTCACGCAGGTCCGAATTGATCAGCCGCAGCGAGCGGGTGACACGCTTGAGCGCATCGGGGTGGAACTCCAGCCCGCGGATATCGGCCAGGTGGAACATGCGGATGATGTTGACCGGATCGCGCTTGAAGACATCGGCGTCGGCAAGGTTGATGCGGCCCTTGTCCTCGATGAAATCCAGCGTGCCGGGGATCTTGCGCGGGCGGCTGGCAAAGCGGCTGATGACGCCGGTCAGCCCCGGCGCCTGCTTGGCCTGCTGGTCTTCAAGCCCGGCGCAGAAGATGCGGGTCAGATCGCCGACATCCTTGGCCACGAGAAAGTAATGCTTCATGAAGCGTTCGACCGCCGAGAGGCCGGGGTGATCCTGGTAACCAAGGCCCGCGGCAATGTCGCGCTGGATATCGAAGGACAGGCGTTCCTCTGACTTGCCGGTGAGATAGTGCATGTGACAGCGCACCGCCCAGAGGAAATCCTCGGCCTTGACGAACAGGTTGAACTCGCGGCGGGAGAGCACGCCAAGCCCGACAAGCTCCTCGGTGTCGCGGATGTGGTAGAAATACTTGGCGATCCAGAACAGCGTGTTGAGATCGCGCAGGCCGCCCTTGCCTTCCTTGACATTGGGCTCGACCAGATAGCGGGTATCGCCGGCCTTGCGGTGGCGCTCGTCGCGTTCGGCGAGTTTTGCCGCGATGAATTCGGGGCCGGTTCCCTCCACCACCTCGTTTTCGAAGCGGCTGCCGAGATCGTCGAACAGCGCGCGTTCGCCACAAAGGAACCGGGCCTCGAGAATGGCGGTACGGATGGTCATGTCGGAACGCGACAGCCGGATGCATTCGTCGACATTGCGGGTGGCGTGGCCGACCTTCAGCCCCATGTCCCAGAGAATGTAGAGGATCCATTCGACGACCTGCTCGGTCCAGGGCGTGTTCTTGTAGGGCAGCACGAACAGCAGATCGATGTCGGAGCCGGGCGCAAGCGTGCCGCGGCCATAGCCGCCAACGGCGGTGACGGTCATGCGCTCGGATTTCGATGGATTTTCCACCCTGTAGACATGCACGCTGGCGTAGTCGTAGAGCGCGGACGTGATCACGTCCTGCAGATAGGAGATCCGCCGGGCGCAGGCGGTGCCGCCGCCATCCTCGAACAGCAGGGTGCGGGCTGTCTCGCGGCCGAGCGCGTTGACGCGCTTGACCTCCGCCAGCACTTCCATCCTGGCCGCGTTGCTGGCGCCGCCATGTTTGGCGGCGATGGCGTCGAGCGCCTTTCGCAGTTCTGCCGGATCGACAATCTTGCTGAGATCGAGGTCGTCTTCGGCTGTTTTCAACATGAATGGATCCTGGTCGCAGTCGGTGTTCTGGCTCGGCGCATCTGCAGCGGGTTCACGCGAACACGCCGTCACTTATCGGCCGCGGCTGCTATAACCTGTTTCCCGCCGAAACGACAGTCTGGCCCGGCGGATCAGGTTGCAATCCGTTCAATGAACCAGTTGGTCAGCCGGATCCAGACCTCATCCTTCTCCGCCGCGTCCTCGACGCCGTGCTCGAGATTGGGGTTGTCATTGACCTCGATGACGAAGACGCCGTCATCGGTTTCCTTCAGATCAACGCCATAGAACCCGTCACCCACCGAGCAGGCTGCGCGCAGGCCGGTGTCGAGCACCAGCGGCGGCACCTGCGCCAGCGAGAACGACTTGAAGCCGCCTTCCAGCGGTTTGCCGCCGGTGTCGTGCTTGACGATCTGCCAATGCTTCTTGGCCATCAGATATTGTACCGCAAACAGCGGCTTTCCACCAAGCACGCCGATGCGCCAGTCGAAACTGGTGGGCATGAACTTCTGCGCGATCAGCACCTCGGAATCATGCAGCCAGGCACCGGCCAGCGCCTTGAGCTCGGCCATCGAGGCAACTTTCTTGACGCCGCGGGAAAACGAGGAATCGGGCACCTTGAGGACCATTGGAAAGCCGAGCTGATCGGCGGCGCGCTGAAAATCCTCGGCCCCGATGAGCATCACCGTATCGGGTACCGGGATGCCGTTGGATGCCATCAGCTCATCGAGATAGACCTTGTTGGTGCAGCGGATCATCGACACCGGATCATCGATCACCGGCATGCCCTCCTGCTGGGCGCGGCGGGCGAAGCGGTAGGTGTGGTTGGAAATCGAGGTGGTTTCGCGAATGAACAGCGCGTCGAAATTGGCCAGCCGGGACAGATCCTTGCGGCCGATCGGCTCGACCGAAACGCCCATGCGCGCGGCAATCCGCGACCAGTGCTTGAGGCTGTCAATCGAAGACGGCGGCAGCGCCTCGTTGGCATCGACCAGGGTGGCGAAGGAGTAGCGCGCCGGGGCACGGGACTTGGCGTCCTTCCATTGCCGCGCCGTGTAGCGCGCCATCGCCTGAAACAATGTCTCGCGGCCGGCCTCATCAAGCTTGCCGAACGGCAACAGCCCGATTTTGGAGATCGAGACCCAGTCTCCCTGCTTCAGCGTTAGCTCGAGAATGGGTGCGCGGAACCAGTCGAACAGCAGCCGGCCGAAGCGCTCGAGCCGCAGGTCGGTGCAGGTTCCGAAAAACACCCGCAGCCGCGACGGCAACGGATCGCCTTCCTGCCGGCGCAGGCCCTTGTTGAGCGCGTCTTCCAGCTCGGGAATGGCATTTTCGTAAAGCTTGCGGGCCGACAGATCGATGATGGTTTCAACCGACGGGATCACCCGCTGGCCGCGGGCGGCGGCGAGCAGCGAGGCGTAGTAGCCGCGGCTCTGATAGGTGTAGGAGCGCGACAGGTTGATGATGTTGGGCCGGGCGCCGCGGAACATTTCCGGCCGGGCGAGATAATCGCGGGTGGCAAGCACCTTGTGCTTGGTGGCGGTGTGATCGAAGCCCGACAGCGCGGTAGACAGAATGATCCAGTCAGACATGGGGAGATTTTCCCTTGATGAGAACAGCGGCGCGCAGGCCCGTGCGGCCGAAACGGGCGATCCGGTCAAAGACCGCATAGGGGACCGGGATATTGGCGGCGTCGGCGACGGTCTCGCCGACCTCGTCCTCGACCCAGGGATCATGAACGAAAATGTGACGGCCGTCATCGCCGTGGGCGAGCACCCAGTGCGGCACCTTCTTGCCCATCATCAGGTATCCGCTGACCAGGATGATGGCGACATGGCCTTCGGCCAGCCGGGCGCGCAGCCAGTCCATGGTGAAGGCTTCCGAATGCACCGGCGTGCCGGCTGCCGTGACGCGGTTGCGGAAATCGGTCTGGGCCAGCTCCATCACCCGTCGCTTCTCGGGATCGCGCACGGTTTCAAGAAACAGCATGTCTTCGGAGGAACACCAGACCTCGGGATCGAGTCCGTGATCGCGCGCCACCATGGCGAGGCCGAACGGCTCGCAGCCGCCGGGACCGGAGAGCATGAACACGGTGGTCGCTTCCCGCCAGAGCCGGATTTCCCAGACCGGATCGAGAAAACCGGACGAGCGGAACCGGGCCAGCGCCATCAGCAGGCAGGCCGAGCCGCAGGTGAAATCCGCCGTCTGCTCATAAAACGGCGTCAGCACATCCGGCGCTTCGGGGCCGCGCAGCAGCTTTTCGAACCGGAGGGCGGTCATGCCATCTTCATAATAACCCTCGACACGGCCGATGCGGCGATAGCCGGCATTGCTGTAGAGCGCGATTGCCGGCTCGTTGTCCTCGCGGACTTCGAGCCTGAGCAGGATCCGGTCATGGTCCATCGCCGCCTTCTCGGCAGCGGAAAGCAGCGCCCGGCCATAGCCCTTGCCGGCCTCGCCGGGGACCACCGCCAGCGAGTAAAGCCGGGCCAATGCAGCACCCGCACGGAACAGGATCATGGCATAGCCGCGGATTTCCGCACCGGCCTCGATCACAATCGTTTCGGCGGTCGGGCGGTCAATCAGCGTGCGGAACGAACGGCGTGAAATCCGGTCTGCCGGAAACACGGCCTTTTCGATCGCGTCCAGTGCATCAATGTCGGAAATGGTGGCAGGGCGTATCCGCGGTGCGGACATGGACGTTCCCGGAAAAACGAGTGGTTACAGCCATTCGCGGCCTGCCCCTGAGGCGCTCGAATCATGGCTGATTTGTGTCGATCTGTCATCCGCATATCTTCGCGTTCCGGCATGCGAACCAGGCCTGCGAAACACGGCAAATGTTGACCCCGATGGCCGCAATCCCCACATGAGACCGGCCACCGGCAGGGCATGGCGGGCAAGCCCCGCGCGCAGCGCCGAAATGGCGCGCAAATATCGAGGAAGGGAAGCCGTCAATGATCATTGAAGCCGCCAGACTGGGTGGATCGAACCTGTTCGCACCGGCTTCTCGCTCGGTCCTGTTCAAATCGCTGGGGCTGACCATGCTTTTGCTGGCCGGGCTCTGGTTCGGGCTTGGCGAGGCGTTTGCGACGTTTGCCATGCCCTGGCTCGACAACCTGCTTCCGGGGCTGCCCGACTGGGCCGGCTGGGCAGGTACAGTGGCGGCCATCATCGCCGGCGTCGGACTGGCCCTGGTGCTGGCACTGTTCGTGGCGCCGGTGACGGCTGCGATGGCGGGCCTGTTTCTCGACGACATCGCCGAGGTGATCGAGACCCGCGACTACCCCGACGAAACACCCGGACGGCCGATGCCATTGATGCAGTCGATCCGGCAGTCGCTCGGGTTTTTGCTGGTGGTGGGGCTGGGCAACCTGTTCGCGCTGATCCTGCTGCTGGTGCCCGGCATCAATCTCGCGGCCTTCTTCGTGGTCAACGGCTACCTTCTGGGGCGGGAATATTTCGAATTTGCCGCCATGCGCTTCATGAGCCCGGCGGATGCCAAGCGGCTGAGGTCGCGCAACTCGACGACGATCTTCTTCGCCGGCCTGATCATCGCCGCCTTCCTGTCAGTGCCGCTCCTCAACCTGCTGACGCCGATGTTTGCGGCGAGCATGATGGTGCATCTGCACAAGATGATTGCGGCGAAGGGGTCTGCAACTCCGGTCAGCGGCATGCGCTAAGGCCGGGATTGGTTCGGGCGGGAAGCGGGCTTTCGCTGCACTTTGCACAACAGTCGCCGAGCCGATGCATGCTGTGATCAGGGCGTCGCAGAACCAGGAAGACAGATCACTCTCAGGCCCATTTTCTAGCCATCGGCGCCTTGCCGACATTTGACCCGTCAAAATTTCCCGGAATTCCCCCAAGCTTCGCGGGGGCTGATCGGTTCTTCGTTCATCCAGTGTTCGACGATCTTGTCATTGTCTACACGATACAGATCAAAAACCGCTATATCTGCGCCACCGGCATATCGCTTGCCATAGGTCAGGGCGAAATCACCTTGCCCGATCAGCTGGAACATCATTTCGTATGATCCTGTCGTGTCCAAACACAACCAATGCGCCATGCCCGCATGTCCGGCCCCGATCATCGGTGCATGTTGAATGATTTCATCGGACAGAAAAGCGGGGATCTTGTCTGCATTGCCTTCCTGAAGAACCTGTTTGGTGAATTCCAGAACCAGCGATTTGGTGGTGTTGGTATTGGCGCGTGTGTCGACTTCTTGGGGACCAGCAACCATGCCTTCGCCTGATTTTGTGTCCTCGACGTAGGGCGCGATGGTGTCCCAATGCTCCAGGATCAACCCGTCAGGATCAGTATAGAACATGTCCATCGTGACCCATTTTGCGGCGCCATCATTCAAGGACTGGAACGCATTGCAAAACACCCAAGGCCCGTCTTCGAAGATCCGAACGATTTCGATTTCACGTTTCGGATTACGCTGCACAAAGGGCTCGAAGAATGCGAGAAACCCTTCGACGCCATCGGCAACACCTGTTGAATGCTGTGTATAGCGATGTCCGGTGTTCTTTGTGACGGCCTCGCGAATATTGCCGCCAGCGATGCCGTCCAAATAGATATCACGTACATTGTCTAGACCTTTGCCCATGGCCTTAGCCTCCTGTTGTTCGATGCAAATTAGCGGGCCGAGCAAATATGCACGGCCCGCAATCGCCTGATCAGCCGTGGTAGGCTTGGCTGATGGCAAAGCTGTCTTCGAACCAATGCCATAGTACCACCTGACCATCGCGTACCTTGGCCCGCAGGGCAAACGTAAACTCGCCCGTCTCTTTGCCCGAATGGGTCGTGACGCCATTCATCACGCCGAAGACGGCGACGGTGTCACCTGATGCGAAAGCATCCGTGTTTTCCCATTTCGTGGTCTGCAGGTTCTCGGAGAAGACGCCAAGGAACTTGAAGATCGCCTCCTTGCCGCGCGTCTCGCCGATCCACGGCAGGCTGGTGTCGCCCTCGTTGTGCCAGACCATATCGTCGGCCATGAGTGCGCTCATCTTCTCCATGTCGCCTGATCCCATTGCGCCCATGAAGGCCATTACGGTGTCAAAGCTTTCCTGTGTATTGTGTTCCATTTCCTGTGCTCCTGCGTGTTGTCCGAGAATAAGCGCCAGCGATGCGCCCAGCGAGGTTTTGAGAAGGGTTCTACGGTTCATCTGTTAGTCCTTTCAGGGGGGCCCCGATCGAGCCGGGGCGCCGGTTCCATCTAGAATTTGCCGGCTTCGTTATGCGCGGCGTCAACGCCGGGCATCGGGCCGATGACGTCCCAGTGCTCGACGATCAGCCCGTCTTCGAGGCGGAAGAGGTCGTAAAAGGCCGTGGCGTCTGCACCAAGCGTGCCTTCGGACAGGGTCAGCACAAAGTTGCCTTCGCCGATCACCTTATGGATCTCGGTGTAGTCCATGCTGATGCCTTGCTGCGCCATCTCTGCCATGAAGGCGCCAAACCCCTCGAGGCCATCGGCCACCTGGGGATTGTGTTGAAGATAGTTGGTCGGGTTGATGTAC
The DNA here is from genome assembly GCF_038900095.1 of Hoeflea sp. AS16. Taxonomy (NCBI): domain Bacteria; kingdom Pseudomonadati; phylum Pseudomonadota; class Alphaproteobacteria; order Hyphomicrobiales; family Rhizobiaceae; genus Hoeflea; species Hoeflea sp. AS16. The sequence goes on from NZ_JBBMQQ010000003.1 coordinate 78,812, forward strand.
TGGGTGAAATCCACCTGTTCGTGCTTGATCAGGACACGGGTCAGGAAGTCTTCCACCGTGGCCTTGTTCGCCTCGGTGAGATCATGGTCGGTGATCTCGGTTGCACCGTCGATCTGGCTGCGGCCCGAGGGATTCAGCGGTTGCTCGTCGATCAGGTTGTCCCAGTGCTCGGCGATCTTGCCGTTTTCGACGCGGAACACGTCAAAGCCGATCACCGGTTTCGGGCCGAAGCCTTCGTAGCGGGCATGCACGGCGACGATGTCGTCATCGCCGATCACACGGATGTATTCGGCGTTGAAATTGCCGCTGCCAGCGAGGAAGCCGACGACGCCTTTTTGCGCCTCGATGCCATTGGCGAACATCGGGTTGTGCTGAATGATATCCGCCGCAAAATACCGGTCAACGGCATCAACATCGCCGGCAAGAAGGGTGTTTTCCAGCGCTTCCAAAACAAGCGCCTTGTTGGCCGCAGAGTCGTCCGCAATCGCCGGCAGGGATAGTCCGGCGAGGACGGTGGCGGAGACGAGGAGAGTTTTAAGTTTCATCAGGGTTTCCTTTGGTTGAGAGGGGTTGGGGTTGCCGGCGGTGCAGCCCGGCGGGCTGCACCGCCGGGGTCTTTCTTCGGAAAGCGGGAACTGTCAGGCGGCGAAGGCCCAGGACAGGTTGGGGTCTTCACGGAATGCAAACCGCTCAAGATGGCTAGCGATGACCTGCACCGTCTGTTCAAGCTTCGCCCTGTCATCGGCCATGATGTTTAGCGTCAAGCCATTGTCCGACGCGGACAGCGTGCATGTGCCGAAAGGCAGCGTGATCGCGCCTTGGTTGCGTGTGTAGGTCACGGGCACTTTGTGGCCAAAATGCTTGCACAGGGTTCCGAGGTAGCGCTCTGCGTGTTCGGTGTTGAAGTGGGTTGTGGCTTCCATGACGTCGTTCCTTGTGTTGCAAAGAACATCTATCCCGGCGCAATTGATCCGTGTATTCACTCAATTCAGATGTGATAGTTCCGGTGAGCAGAACAATGATCGACCGTCTCAGACATATGGCCATCTTCGCACGCGTGGTTGACGAAGGGTCGTTCCGCGCGGCGGCGAAGGCTGTTGGCGTGGCGCCCTCGCGGGTGAGCGAGACGGTTTCGGAGCTGGAGGACTTCCTCGGCGTGACCCTGCTTTATCGCACGACCCGAAAGATTTCGCTCACCAACGAAGGACGTATGTTCTACGCCCGCGTGACCGACATGTTACACAGTGCGGAAAACGGGCTGAACGAGCTTAACGCGCTGTCGCTTGAGCCGGTGGGCGCACTCCGTGTGTCGATACCTGCGTTCATGTCGTCGTCGTCACTGTCGACGGCCATCGCCAAGTTCTCGCGCTTGCATCCGCAAGTCGCGCTGTCGCTGGCTTTCACGGATCAGCGGATGGACCTTATCAATGACGGTTTTGACGTTAACATTCGCGTCGGCTGGCTTGATGACAGTTCGATGATGTCGCGCAAGCTCGACGAAAGCGCGCGGGCGCTGGTGGTGGGGTCTGACTATGCCGCGATGCGTCCGGCCCCCAAGCATCCCACAGATCTGGAAGACTGGGACTGGATCCGCTACCGGCATCGCTCCGAGTTTACGCGGCTTAGTGGGCCAATGGGTGAGGAGGTGAAGGTTCTTGGGCAGGCTCGTCTCGAAGTGGACAGCGTTGATGCCCTGTACCATTTTACCTGCAAGAACCTCGGCGCGACAGTGCTGCCGGAACACCTCGCAGCCAGAGGAGAGGCGGAGGGCAGCCTGATCCGCCTGTTCCCGGAGTGGCAACTTGCGCCGCTGGGTATCTTCGCCGTCTGGCCCGATACATCGCGTCGCGAGAACCTTACTCTGCTATTTGTACGGTTTTTGGCGGGCGAGCTTGGGCACTGAGGGGGCAACGGGGATTGGAATGAAGTGAAAAGCCATGTGAGTGAACCCAGCGTAACATCCCGCGTCAGTCAGCGCGGAAAGTCAATAAACGGTATTTGGACAGTTCATCTGGTCCCGTATCTGCGAAGGGCGGAAACCGGAAAGGCTACGTCGCTAATCCTCCAAGCAGCCGATCCGGTCATTGCACCCCAGCAAAACGCTAATTCCCCCCTCACACAATCTGCTGAGGCAGTTCCACCAGCGGCGCCGGCACATCGACGGTCTTTTCGGGTGACTTGCAGATGTCGGCGATGACGCAGCGTTCGCATTCGGGCTTGCGGGCCTTGCAGCAATAGCGGCCGTGCAGGATCAGCCAGTGATGGGCGTGGAACAGGTACTCTTCCGGGATGATCCTGAGGAAGGCGGCCTCGACCTCGTCAGGGGTCTTGCCCGGGGCGATCTTCAGGCGGTTGCCGATGCGGAAGACATGGGTATCGACGGCGAGCGTCGGCACGCCGAAGGCCATCGACATCACCACATTGGCGGTCTTGCGGCCGACACCGGGCAGCGTGACCAGTTCCTTCTCGGTGCGCGGCACCTCGCCGCCGAACTCGTCGACCAGCTTGCGGCTGAGCGCAATGACGTTCTTCGCCTTGTTGCGGTAGAGCCCGATGGTCTTGATGTAGTCGCGGACCTTGTCCTCGCCGAGCGCCAGCATCTTCTCGGGCGTATCGGCCACGGCAAACAGCGCCCGCGTCGCCTTGTTGACGCCGGCATCGGTGGCCTGCGCCGACAGCGCCACGGCGACAACAAGCGTGAACGGGTTGACGTGCTCGAGTTCGCCCTTGGGTTCGGGCCGCTGGATAGAGAAGCGGCGGAATATCTCGCGGATCTCTTCCTTGGTGTAGGGGATCGGGCTGCGGCGGACCGCGGGCTTGCGCCTGGCCGCCGTCTTGCCTGGAACCGGCGTTTTCGCAGCCATACGGGACTGCGGCGACATTTTGACTTGCTTCGGGCTCTTGGGCTTTTCCATTCCATCCCTATAATCATGATGCAGGGACAATGGCAAACCACGCACAATGGAGACCGGACGGCCCATGAACGACGAACCACTTTTCAGCGCGGTCCTGAGCCCGCACCGTTCGCTTGGGCGGGCCGGGTTCGTGATCCTGATGACGCTCGCGACCGTCATCACAGCCATCCACATGGTGATTTTCGCCAGGGTCGGGGCCTGGCCGGTGTTCGCGTTTTTCGGGCTCGACCTGGCGCTGCTGTTCGGCGCGTTCGTGCTGAGCTACCGCTCCGGGCGGATGCGCGAGTTCATCCGCATGTCGCGCACCGACCTGGAAGTGAAGAAGGTTTCGCCGTCGGGCCGGGCGGTCGATCACCGCTTCAACCCGTTCTGGACACGGTTCAGCATCGATCGCCATGACGAGATCGGCATCACCCAAATGCATATCAGCAGCCGGGGCCGGCAGACCGAAGTCGGTTCGTTTCTCAATCCCGACGACAAGGAAAGCTTCGCCTCCGCCTTCCAGCGTGCGCTGGCGACGATCAAGAAGCGCTGAGGCGTTTTGTCGGAGAGCCGGCGTGTTTCGGGTGGCGGCAAAGCTGCACGCATGATTGATTGAGCCTGTTGCCAAACGTGCTGCGGCGGATTTTTAGCCGCTGCGAGGAGCCTGCTCATGACCGTAACCGCCCAGCTTGACCGCGATATCACCCCGAAGGGCGATGACTACGATCTCGTCCGCCAGACCATCGAACGGATTTCGCTCGACTACCGGGCGCAGCCGTCGCTGGAAGAAATCGCATCAGATCTCGGCGTGGCGCCGGGCAAGCTGCAGAAAACCTTCAGCCGCTGGGCCGGGCTGACGCCAAAGGCCTTCCTGCAGGCGGTGACGCTCGACCACGCGCGCAGGCTGCTCGGTGATGAGGGGCTGCCGCTACTCGATGCAAGCTATGAGCTTGGCCTGTCGGGGCCGGGGCGACTGCATGATCTGTTCGTCACCCACGAGGCGATGAGCCCGGGCGATTTCAAGACCGGCGGCGCCGGGCTCGCGATCAGCTACGGATTTCACCCCTCGCCATTCGGCACAGCCGTGATCATGGCGACGGAGCGCGGACTGTGCGGTCTCGCCTTCGCCGATCCGGGCGAGGAGAAAGCGGCACTCGAGGACATGACAAAACGCTGGCCCGGCGCCCGGTTTTTGCCGGACCAGGCAATGACCGCCCCTTATGTGGCCCGGATCTTCTCGCCTGAACAATGGCGCGCCGACCAGCCGTTGCGCATCGTCATGATCGGCACGGATTTCCAGGTGCGGGTGTGGGAGGCGCTACTGAGAATTCCGCTGGGTACGGCCTCGACCTACCAGGATGTGGCGCGGGCCATCGGCAAGCCAAAAGCCTCGCGCGCGGTGGGAGCGGCGGTCGGGCGCAACCCGATTTCGTTTGTCGTGCCGTGCCACCGGGCGCTGGGCAAATCCGGCCAGCTCACCGGCTACCACTGGGGCATCACCCGCAAACGGGCGATGCTGGGGTGGGAAAGCGGCTGCGTGCAGTCGGGTGGCCAGTAGAAACTGAAACAGGGGCGGACACCCCCCTCTGTCACTTCGTGACATCTCCCCCGCAAAGGGGAGATTGGGTGCCGTAAATTTGGGTTTCAGGCTCAGTGCGCCTTGGACATGTCGCCCAGCACTTCCTTGGAAGCGACGGTGGAATCGGCGTTGAGCTTGTAGACGATCGGCACGCCGGTGGCGAGATTGACCTTGAGGATCTGGTCGCGGGTCAGCCGGTCGAGCACCATCACCAGCGAGCGCAGGGAATTCCCATGGGCTGCGACCAGCACGGTCTCGCCGCGCAACACGCGGGGCAGGATCTCGGTCATGTAGTAGGGCCAGACGCGGGCGCCGGTGTCCTTCAGGCTTTCACCACCGGGCGGCGGCACGTCGTAGGACCGGCGCCAGATGTGGACCTGCTCCTCGCCCCATTTCTTGCGCGCATCATCCTTGTTGAGACCGGCCAGATCGCCGTAATCGCGTTCGTTCAATGCCTCGTCGCGGATCACCGGAAGGTCGGTCTGGCCGATGCCGTCCATGATCAGGTCGAGCGTATGCTGGGCGCGGATGAGAACCGAGGTGAAGGCGACATCGAACTTGAGGCCGGTGTCTTTCAGGGCCTGGGCTCCGGTCCTGGCTTCTTCGACGCCGAGTTCGGTGAGATCGGGGTCCTTCCAGCCGGTGAACAGATTTTTCAGGTTCCATTCGCTTTGGCCGTGGCGGACGAGGACGAGCGTTCCGGACATGATGACTTCCTTTGTTCAGGCGGTTGGGATTACTGACCGGCGAGGCCAAGCACATCGAGCATGGAATAATAGCCCGGTTTCTGATGACGGGCCCAGAGGGCTGCGCGGACGGCGCCGCGGGCAAAGATCGAGCGGTCGGTGGCGCGATGGGTCAGCTCGACGGTTTCGCCCTCGCCGGCCAGGATCACCGAGTGGTCACCGATGACAGAGCCGCCGCGCAGGGTGGCAAAGCCGATGCTGCCGGGCTCGCGCGGACCGGTGTGGCCATCGCGGACCCGGACCGAGTGCTCGGCAAGCGCAATTTCCCGGCCTTCGGCTGCGGCTTCACCCAGCAAGAGCGCTGTGCCCGAAGGGGCATCGACCTTGTGCCGGTGATGCATTTCCAGCACCTCGATGTCCCAGTCGCTCGCATCGAGTGCCTTGGCGGCCTTACGCACCAGCACCGAGAGCAGGTTGACGCCGAGGCTCATGTTGCCGGACTTGACGATGCGGGCATGGCGCGACGCGGCTTCTAGCCGGGCCTCGTGGCTTTCATCCATGCCGGTGGTGCCGATGACGTGGACGATGCGCGCCTGGGCGGCGAGATCGGCGAATTCGAGCGTCGCTGCGGGCGCGGTGAAATCGAGCACGCCTTCGGCCCTGGCAAAGACCGGCAGGGCGTCGTCGGTGATTGTGACGCCGTTTGGACCGAGGCCGGCCAGTTCACCGGCATCCTTGCCGAGCACATCCGATCCGGGGCGCTCGACGGCGCCGGCCAGGTGGACGCCATCGATCTCGGCGATGGTGCGGATCAGCGCCTGGCCCATGCGGCCGGCGGCTCCGACAACGATGAGCCCCATGCTTCCGGTTGGTGTGGTCATGGCTTGCCTCCGTTGGTATCCGTTGCGGCGCTGGTGGTCTTGTGAACCATGTCGCCGCCGGTTTCGCTGTAGGCCTGGAGACGGGCATAAAGACCGTCCCTGTTGGCGATCAGATCCGCGTGCGTGCCGATCTCGACGACCCGGCCTGCCTGCATGACAACAATACGGTCAGCGCGGGCGATTGTCGAAAGCCGGTGGGCGATGACCAGCACGGTGCGGTGACGCATGGCCCCCTCGAGCGCCTTCTGCACTGCGGCTTCGGATTCGTTGTCGAGCGCAGACGTCGCCTCGTCGAGGAGCAGGATCGGCGCATTGCGGACAAGCGCGCGGGCGATCGAGATGCGCTGGCGCTGGCCACCCGAGAGGTTGACGCCGTTCTCGCCGAGCATCGTGTCATAGCCTTGCGGCTGGGCAAGAATGAACTCGTGCGCATTGGCAAGCCTTGCCGCGTCCTCGATTTCGGCATCGGTGGCATCGGGCCGGGCGTAGCGCAGGTTGTCGCGGATCGAGCCTTCGAACAGCCAGGGCTGCTGGGAGACATAGGCGATCTGGTGGCGCAAGGACTTCTTGGTGACGGTGGCGATGTCGGTGCCGTCGATCAGGACCTGGCCCGAGGCCGGATCGTAAAACCGCGGCACAAGCGAGATCAGCGTCGACTTGCCGGCGCCCGACGGCCCGACGATGGCCGTGGTCTTTCCGGCCTCGGCGATGAAGCTCACATTGTCGAGGACGACGTCGCCGCTGCCATAGCCAAAGCCGACGCCGCGGAATTCGATCTCGCCGCCCTTGACCGGAAGCGTTCCGGCATCGGGGCGGTCGCCCTGCGTCGGCTGCTGATCGAGGATCTCGTAGATCATTCGCGCGTTGACGACGGCACGCTCGAGATTGACCTGCAGCCGGGCCAGCCGCCGGGCCGGATCATAGGCAAGCAGCAGCGCCGTGATGAAGGAAAAGAAGGCGCCGGGCAGCACATTGCCGTAGATCGAGCGGAAGGCGGCATAGGCGATGACGCCGGATATCGCCAGGCCGGCGATGGTTTCGACAAGCGGCGATGTCCGTTCGGTCAGCCGGGCAATGCGGTTGGATCGCTCTTCGGCAGACTTGATCAGCTCGGCCGTGCGGGCGCTGATCTGCTCTTCCATCGTGAAGGCCTTGACGATCGAAATGCCCTGCACTGTCTCCTGCATGGCGCTGAGAACACGGCTGTTGAGATCGATCGAGTCGCGCGTGGCGCTCCTGAGCCGCTTGGAGATATAGCGCAGCCCGATGAGCACCGGCGGCGCGCCGATGAACACGATTGCGCTGAGGATCGGGTCCTTGGTCACCATGACCACCACAAGTGCGACCAGGGTCAGCAGATCGCGGGCGAAGGAGGTGATCGTCAGGTTCATGACATCGCGGATGCCGGCGACATTCTGGGAAATCTGGGCTGCGATCTGGGCCGAGCGGGTGTCGCCGAAAAAGCTCATCCCGAGGCTCATCAGATGGTCGATCAGGCGCTGCTGGTAACGGGCGACGAGATTGTTGCCGACTTGCGCCAATGCCACAGCCTGGCCGTAGGACGCCGCGCCGCGAATAACGAAGGCGCCGAGCACCGAACCGGAGATCATCCAGATCATGTCGGTGTTTCGCTTGGCGAAAGCCTCATCGATGACGGCTTCCATGATCCAGGCCATGAAGGCGGTGGAAGCGGCGACCAGCGCCAGGCAAAAGGCCGCGAATATGTAGGTCTTGATGTAATCGCGGCCGTTCTCACGGATGATCCGGCGGATCACCATCGTTAGCGATTGCACATCCTGCTTGATGTTCCTGCCGAGCTTCACGTCGTGTCATCCTGTCAGGCGCTCAGCCAAGACCGCCGTCTAAACCAGCCGGGAGTCTCCCCGCGCTGTTCATGGCGGCTCTATAGCGGGTTGAATTCCGTTTGCCTATGCTTTCCAGCGACGGCCTTCGGTCGCAACGCCGAAACGGACAGGGGTGCGGGCATAGGCCGCAAGGCCAGACAGTGCTGCCAGCGGATGGGTGATGACGAATGTCGGTATCGTCCTGAGGATGCCGGTGTGCGGCGCCTTGTCCTCGAATGCCTCGCGAAAACGCGGCTGATTGAGGGCAGGCAGGATTTTCTGAACGATGCCGCCGGCGAGAAACACACCGCCGCGGGCCATGAAAATCAGCGCCAGATCGCCCGCAACCCTGCCAAGATAGGTGACAAACAGCTCGATCGTTTCCACGGCTGCCGGGTCAGCGCCTTCCGACCAGTGGGCGGTCACTTCGGACGGGGTCTCGGCCGTGGGCTTGACGCCGTTGGCCTTGCAGACGGCGTGGTAGATGTTCATCATTCCGCGTCCGCACAGCAATTGCTCGGCGGAAACGCGGCCCTCGATGGTTTCATAGAGCGGAAACAGCTCATAATCCCGTTTCGTGCGCGGGCCGATGTCGACATGTCCGCCTTCGCCGGGAACCGGGAACCAGGTGTGACGCGCGTGTACGAGACCCGAGACACCAAGGCCGGTGCCTGGCCCGACCACGACACGCGAGGTCGATGGACGGATTTCGCCACCCCCGATCTTTTCCAGATATTCCGGCCCGAGCGAAGCCGCGGCCAGCCCCTGCGCCTCGAAATCATTGATCACGGTGACATTCTCGAAGCCGAGATCGCGGATCATCACCTTGGGCTGGACCACCCAGTCGCAATTGGTCAGATCGATCTCGTCGCCCTTGATGGGGCCCGCCACCGCGAGAATGGCCGATCTGGGCTGGAGCGACGTCCTGTCGAGCACCCCCGCCTGGATCGCCTCGTCGATGGTCGGGTAGTCGGCGGTGGCGAGGATGGGGAATTCCTTCGGCTCGGCATTTGCATCCGTCAGGATGGCAAAACGGGCATTGGTGCCGCCGATGTCGCCAATCAGGATCGGGAAAGCGATGAAATGTTCGGTGTCGTGGGAAATGGGCATGCTGTGGTCCCTGTAGTGCCTGATCTGGTTGTGGCGCGGTCCGGCAGGCGGCGCCGGGTAAGGTCCCGCGTGTTATCCGAGCGCTTTCAGCAACGTATCGGCCGTCGCCCGGTTGAGCGCCATCGGAATGTCATAGACGATGGCAAGCCGCATCAGCGCCTTGACGTCGACATCATGCGGCATCGCCGTCAGCGGATCGACAAAAAAGATGACGAGGCCGACATCGCCAGTGGCGATCAAAGCACCGATCTGCTGGTCACCCCCCAGCGGTCCGCTCTTGAGCCGCTTGATCTCGAGATCGGGGCAGGCTTCGGCAATGCGGCTGCCGGTGGTGCCGGTGGCAACAATCGGAAAGCGCGAAAGGGCTTTCTGATGCGACCTGGCGAAATCCGCCAGATCGTCTTTCTTCTGGTCATGCGCGATCAGTGCGACAGCTTTTTGAACGGTCATGGTGGCCCATCATCCGGAAGAAGCCGGCAAAAATGCCGAATTCATCATTTTCAATCGATTTGACAAGCCATTCTATAGCTTGTCCCCTCGGCAAACAAAAGCCGTCGCGATTGCGAAATTTCGATGACAGTCCTGCCCGAAACGATCAGTTGACCGGCCGGGGCACAGGCAATGGGATGCGTCCCGGCAAGGGAACAGCCGGGAAGGCGGATGCCGCGACACCGGCTGCGTTCGCATTCGCCCTGGCGATGCGGGCAATCGGGTCGGCTCCGAACGTGACTTCGGCCTCCGATGCCGGGCCGGGGGCGGCCGCCACGACAGAGCAGGCCTGCGGCAGATCCGACAACTGTATCTCGCGCTTCCTGGGCTTTGGCTTGTCGTTCTTCTTGGGTTTTGCAGGAGCCCAGGGCTCGTCGGTGAACCACCAGGCGAGAGACTTGTCACATCCCGATCCTGACGGCGGCGGGTTCTGACTGCGGCAACCGCTGGTGCCGGGCGGGCACTTGATGCGGATATGGAAGTGATAGTGGTGGCCGTAATAGGGCCGCAGCTTCCCCATCGCCGAGCGATCCCCTTTCCAGGTATCGCAGAGCTTCTTCTTGATGCCGGGATGGATGAAAATGCGCTCGACCTCAGGATAGCTTGCCGCCCGCATCAGGAGCCGGGCATGGGCCGGGGTCCAGACCCGGTCATCGACCTGGAGCGTGTTCTTCCTGAGCATGGACGTCGCGGAAATGTTCTCGCGTTCCGCCGCGGTCAGTGTGCGTTGAGGCATCGGCGTAAGCCAGATATCGGCATCGAGGCCAACCTGATGCGAGGCATGGCCCGAGAGCATGGGGCCGCCACGCGGCTGTGCGATATCGCCGACCAGAAGCCCGGGCCAGCCGTCTTTTGCGGCGGCCTCGCGCGACAGCTTCTCGACAAGGGCGATCAGGTCGGGATGCCCCCAGCGCCGGTTGCGCGACAACCGCATTGCCTGCCAGGTCGGCCCGTCCGTGGGGATGGCGATGCCGCCGGCAAGACAGCCCTTGGAGTAAAAACCGATGGCGCGGGCGGGAAGCACGGCGGGCAGTTTCGCGGCGCCGAAAACCTGCTTGGCCGGCTGATCGGCCATAGCCGTCTGCATGCCTGCAGCACTGGCGACGATTGCGATCATGGCGACAAGCATGGTCTGGCGGGTAACTGTCACGAGGGTGCTGACGGGGTTCATGGGGCGCGGTCTCCAGGCTATCGGACAGATGATACGCTCATCACCTTACCCGAGAGTAGCGTGCCGCGGCGTTGCGGAACACTGCGGCTTGCCGCCGCTGGCTTCGCCTCATGGCCTGACGCGGAACAGCTGCAACGGCTGGTCCTGTGTTCCCGGCACGGGTTCGAGCCAGGCCGGGATGATTCCCTTGCCCAGTTGCGCATACAGCCCATCAGGGGCAACGGCGGTGATGGTGGGGATTTGCGGATCGCTGTTGCAGAACGCGACGACCGTCACGCCGGCTCCGCGCAGAAACTTGACCGAATCCTTCGGCGTTGCCATGGCTGCATGCAGCTCGGTGAGCATTCCACCCTGATTGCGGTGATAAGGAGCCGCCAGCACGCGATGATGGGTAAACCGCAGGATATGCGCGCCGAGATTTGACGGCCCGGCAACCACACCTGCCGGCTCCCTGGCAAGGTACTGCATGGCAGCGGCATCGGTGCAGATCTTCTCTTCCCGCTCCGGAAGGCCGCTCACCTCCTTGCCGGAGACCTTTTCCACCGCCATCGACAGAAGAGCCCCGGACAGCGCCCAGACGAACGGCACGGCTACCAGCGCGGAACCGGCAAAGGCCAGCCCCTTGCGCAGGTTTGCCGGATCGGCATTTGCCCGCGTCCGCATGCCGGCGACGAATGCCGCCATCGGGATCGCCGACAGAAGGTTGCTGAAAACCGCACCGCGAACCTGCACCAGGGCGATGGCCCAGGACACGGCCAGAAGCGCCAGCAAGACACCGTAAGCCTGGACATTGCGGCGCTGATGGATCCGCCACATGCACAGGCCCATTGCCAGCACCGGCACCATGTAGAATCCGCCGGCGGTCCATGGGTCCTCGCGGAATTGCGACCATACCGGCTGGGCTTCGGTGACGCTGTCGAGCCACATGCTGACCAGCAACGGGTCAAGGTTTCCAAGCGGATTGCCAAGACATTGCGGCGCAATCACCAGCGCGGCGCCAAGGGTAGCCGCACCGGCAAATCCGAGGGCGGTCAGGCGATATGCAAAGCCCTGCCCGGAGACCGCGGACACAGCCAGGAAAAAGCTCCCCGCGCCGATGACGCCGAGAGAATAGAAACCGGTCGACAGGGCGTCACAGGCAACCAGACCGTAGCGGGCCGGCGGAACTGTGAGAAAGAACACGGCGGTCAGGGTGGCGGCCATGGCAAGCGCGAAAGCGCCCGCTGCGGCTTTCACCCGATTGCCGAGCCAGAGCCATTGCACCGCGACGATGGTGGCGGCGACGACGACATGCGGTGTGGTCTCGGCGCCAATGGCGATGGCCAGCGCCGCGGCCACACCGGCAATCGCATGGGCAGCCGGCGGACGACCTGGCAGGATGAGACAGGCGGCGATGATGGCGATAAGCCCGAGCTGGACATTGTGATGATCGATCGACCCCGGTTGAAACCGGTTGACCCCGAGCACGAAGAGAAAAGCCAGCGCGAGCGCCATCAGGCGGCCTTGCGTCCCGGCCAGCACTCCGCCACCCACGCCAAGGGCGTAAAAAATCGGCAAGGTCGTAAGCAGCGGCCAGAGAAACAGCGCCGAGGCTTCCGCGTGGAGTGGGCTCATGAAAAGCGAAAACAGCAGGATCAGGTTGGCGATCGGCAGGTCGATCAATCTCGACCAGTGCATCAAGGTGCCGCCATCCAGCCCCAGCCGGTACTGCATGAGATCAAACCATCCCTGCCCGGCAAGCAAGTCGCGAACCTCGACCAGCCGCATGACATCGTCATTGTCGGCGCCGACATAGTCCACGTAGGATGTAAAATGCATGGTTGTCGTCACGACGATCAACGCAAGGAAGGTCAGAAGAACCGGCCGGTGCAGCGGTGCCAGAGGGCTGATGCGGTGTGGCCGTTCGACCCTGCCGGCAGACACAAGGCCGGGCTCCCCGGCAACAGGGCTGGTATTGGTCAATGGGAACTCCAACGCAAATTTGTCCGACACATTCAACCTAGCCTTAACCTTCTCAAGAAATAGTAAAGCCACGGGCAATCATGGCCCGCAGCTTACGGGGACTCCCATGACGGACGGTTTGCTTGAAGGCCTCGAAATCGCGGTGCTTCTGCCCTGCTACAATGAAGCGGCGACCATCGGCGATGTTGTCGCCGGATTTCGCGCGGCTATCCCCGGCGCCAGGATTTATGTCTACGACAACAACTCGCAGGACCAGACGGCACTGCGCGCGGCGCTTGCCGGTGCGATCGTGGTGCGTGAACCGCGCCAGGGCAAAGGCCATGTGGTCCGCCGGATGTTTTCCGACATCGAGGCCGACATCTACCTGATGGCGGATGGCGACGGCACCTATGCACCGAGCGACGGGCCCGAACTGATCCGCACCCTGCTGACCGAACGCTGCGACATGGTTGTCGGCACCCGCCGCGGGGTTACCGATGATGCAGGCCGGCGCGGCCATGCATTCGGCAATTCGATCTTCAACACGCTGTACAAGACCATCTTCGGCAACGATTTCACCGACATCTTTTCCGGCTACCGGGCGTTCTCGCGCCGTTTTGCCAAGAGTTTTCCGGCGGTTTCCGGCGGATTTGAAATCGAGACCGAGATGAGCGTGCATGCCTCGGTGCTGAAGATCCCGGTGACCGAACTGGCGCTCGATTACGGACGACGGCCGGAAGGCTCGCACTCCAAGCTGTCAACGTTCAAGGACGGGGCGAAGATCCTCTGGATGTTCGCCATGCTGATGAAGGAAACCCGGCCGTTCACGTTCTTCAGCTATCTCAGTGGCATCACGTTCGGCGTGTCGATGATATTCATGGCGCCGGTGTTCAACGAGTATTTCCTCACCGGCCTGGTGACGCGGATGCCCACATGGGTGCTGGCGATGGCGCTGATGATGATGGCGCTGATGATCTTCTCGGCCGGGGTGATCCTGGATTCGGTGGCGCGGGGACGGGCTGAGCAAAAGCGGTTTCACTACATGTCGATCGCGCCGGCGCCGAGCAACCGGCTCGATACGGCAGTCTTGACCGCGCAACCGGACAAACCAGTCCGGAAACCGCGAAAGGTAGCCTAGAACGCCTCGCCCGATCAGGCTTTCAGTCCGCTGACAACGATGCCGACACAGATGATCAATGCGCCGATGATCTGGGTGACCGAGATCGTTTCGGACAGGAACACCAGCGACAGCAGCGGAATGTAGAGATAGGACAGCGCCATGAACATGTAGGCGCGTCCGATCGGCATGTCGCGGATGACGAACACCCAGGCCACCGTCGCCAGCCCGTACATCACCAGCGCGATCCAGAAATGCGGGCTGGTGATCAGGCCCCACAACGGTCCATCCGGCCCGCCAAGCGTCTGGCTCGAGCGCTTGAACAGGATCTGGCCAACCGAGATGACCAACGGCACGGCGATGACACCCGCCAGCGTTGATGTCTTCATCATAGCGGGGCCGTCCTGTCTTCCATGAAATAAATGTCACGGCCGATGTCGATGCATTCGAACTGATGACCGAGCGGCTGGATGGCGCGCAGGAAACTGTGCTTGTAGGGGAAGAAGTTGAAATGCGGGTTGAAGGTGTAGATCGCCTCCCGCTCGCGCGGCACGACGATGATCAGCCGCTTGCGCGCGACACGCCGCAGCTCGGCAAGCGCCCGCCGGTAATCCAGAATGTGCTCGATCACATGGGTGCAGATGACGGTGTCGAACTCGCCGTCCTCAAACGGCAGGTGTTCGATCGGGGCTTTGACGAATTCCAGTCCCTCATCGCTGAAATGCTCGGGAATGACAAAATCGACCCCGACATAACGGCGCGGCGTTTCGTTGCGCCGCTGCGCCAGCTCCCTGAGCAGATATCCGGTGCCGCAGCCGACATCGCAGATGCTGTCGCCGATCAGGCCCGCGGCAATTTCGTCGATGCAGGCCCTGGAGTTGTCGGTTTCGTCATGAACCCGCGGATGCCTGGTGTAGAGCGCCTCATATTCCTCGGGCGTCAGGAACGGTGCACGGATGCGAAAATCCGCCAGCTTGTCGATATGCTTGCCCCAGACCATGCGGGCCAGCCCGGTGAACAAGGCAGAATCGCGGATGATCGGCGGCAGCAATTCCTCAATGGCAAACCTGATCCTGTTGGTCTGTTCCCGGTTCATGTTTCTGCTCGCCCCGCTGTTTGACTTCAACCAATAACCGCCGCCCAGAAGAACTAAATATTGCATTCAAATCAAATATTTAGACGACAGTACTGATTCGGCCAATCACGTGCCGGACGGGCAATTTGCATACATCAGGCCCTTGCCAGTTGCAAACACGGCCCTTGCCGGCGGCCGTGCACGCGCCAAAAATCGGGTCAGACGGTTTCCCAGCCATCATGCTCGGCGGCGCGATAGACGGCGTCGATGAATTTCTGGTTGAGTACCGATTGTTCGAGCGTGAACACCTCGTCATCGCCGCCTTGGACCTTGCGGACGAAGGCTTCGGCCTCGAGACGGTACTGGCGCACCCCGCCGAAGCGGAAGGTGGTGGCCTGATCATGGCCACGGCTTTCAAGCCGCACGGTCGGATGGCCATAGTCGCCCGAGTTGAACGGTGCGGTGACCTCGATGAAGCCATCCTCGCCGTGGAAGACCATCAGCTGGCGCGCAGCCATCTGCGTCGAGCAATAAAAGCTCATCTCGAATTCGCCGAAGTCGGCCTTGACGCTGGCGTAGCGGTCGGTGCCGAAATCCGGATCCATCTCGACGGTTGCCTGCACCCGCAACGGCTCCCGGCCGGTGGAGAAGCGGGTTGCTACTGTCGGATAGACGCCGATATCGGGCAGCCCGCCGCCGCCGAGCTCGGCGTTGTTGCGCATGTTGTCGGGATCGGTGTTGAAATAGCTGAAGGCGCCCTGGACATGACGCAGGCGGCCGATGGCACCTTCCGCGATCAGCGCGCGGACCTTGTGCCATTGCGGGTGATAGGTGACCATGAAGGCTTCGCTGACCAGCACGTTGCTGGCATCACGGGCGGCGATCAACGGCGCGATCTCGCCGGCCTTGAGCGAAATCGGCTTTTCGCACAGCACGTGCTTTCCGGCCTGGGCCGCCTTGATCGACCACTCGATGTGCTGCGACGTGGGCAGCGGGATGTAGATGCCGTCGACTTCCGGTGAAGCCAGCAACTCCTCATAGGAGGAAAACGCCAGCGGAACGCCGAACCGGTCGGCCAGCGCCCGGGCGCGGGCATGGTCGCGGCTGGCGATGGCGGTCACCACGCCGTTCTCAGAGTCCTGCAATTGCGGAATCACATGCTCGCGGCCGATCTTTGCGGTGGACAAGATTCCCCATCGAAACATGTTCATTCCTCCCTTTGTTGCAAATGCGCGGCGGCAAACGGCCCGGCATCGGATCAGCCGCATTCAAGCCCGCCGGATGCGGGGTATGTCAACACCTCGGGTTGCATTCCCTTCCCGGTTCGGGGGATATGGGAGCATGATTTGTGGAGATCCTGGCCTTGCGCGGGTTGACGCTGGCGGCATTGTGGGCGAGGACTCCCGAAATTCCGGTCGGGCCGAGGCTCTGGCTGCCAAACCCGAAAGCCGAAACCCCGCTTCATGAAAAAACTCTCATTCTTCCTGTTTGCGGGTGCCGTGGGTTTCGTGGTGGATATGGGCGTGCTCTGGCTGCTGCTGCATTTCAAGCTGCTTGATCCATTCACCGCCCGTGCGCCGGCAATCGGATCGGCGCTGGTGTGCAGCTACATCATCAACCGCACGTTCACCTTCGGCGCGTCACACAGGAAAGTGGCGGTCGAAGGCGTGCGCTATGGCAGCGTCGGCCTCGTGTCCACAGTGATCAATTATTCGGTCTATTCCGGTCTGCTGCTTCTGCTGCCGGGCATCTCGCCCTACGTGGCGCTGATCTTCGGATCGGGATCGGCGACCGCATTTGCCTATCTGGGCTATTCCCGCTTCGTGTTCGGGCCAGCGCCCGGGCCGGACCAGTAAGCGGCGCGCTTTCCCGTATCGACAGGAACTGATCCGGACACCTGGACACCTACCCGGCGGATGCCGCCCGTTCGCGGATCTGGGCGAAGGTCCAGTCGACAAGCAGTTCGCCATCCTGCCAGACCGGCCTGAGAAGATTTTCACGCTCACCGATATCCTTGAGCGGCACGGCGAGCAGGGTTCCGTTCTCGCGCACCACCGCCTGACGGTAGCGTTTCGATGCCTTGCCGGGATCGGTCTTCGGATTCTTGTTGATGCCGTGCCACTGGCCGTCATCATCCTGGCGGGCATTGGCTTTCATGGCAAAACGCAAGGTGTCTCGGTTGACCTTCTGCAACAGGCCGGCGCCCATGCCGAAGGCGATGTTTTCCGCCGACCAGCCCTTGTCCTCGAGCCGGCCGAGAATGATCTTGATCGTCTCCGGGGTAACGCCGTCGCCCTGGATCACCCGCACCGCCGGGTTGAGCACCTTGTAGCCCTTGGCATTGACCGAGAAGCCGAAGATCTCGCCCAGCATCTGCACGGTGTCGACGGGTACGCGGGTGGCGTCGCCGGAATCGGGCCGGACCACCAGGGTGCCGCCCGACGCCTCGACCTCGGCCTTGAGTTCCTCGCCCCAGATGGTCTTGACCGCGCGGTAGAGATCGTAGGAATCGGAGACGACAGCGACCATCTTGCCGGGACCGGCGAACTGGGTGAGCATGTTGCGGTAGGCTTCTGTCTCACGATCCTCGCCCCAGCTGGTCATGGTCGAGTGCTCGGCGGCGGGAATGGAAAAGCCCGCCATCTGCTCGTGATAGAAGCGCCGGGCATAGACCAGCGCGCTGACGGTATCGGTGCCCATGAAGCTGACCAGATGAGCGACGCCGCCAATGCCGGCCTGCTCGAGCGAGGTGGCGCCGCGGGCGCCGAAATCATGCAGGCGGAACGGCAGCACTTCGTCGGGCGTATCGCAGGTCCGTTCCAGCGAGGCTGCGATGATCTGGCGCGCGCCATGCGAAACGGTTGCGACCGTGGAAGGGTACCAGACGGCGCGCAAAAGCGCGGTCTCGATGAAGGTCGGCAGCCAGAAGAAATCCGGGTCGGTGTTCCTGACCTGCACCAGCGGCGTGCCGGTGGGCGCGACCATGCCTTCGGGCAGTGCCTCGATCAGCAGCGGGAAATGACCGCCATGACGGGTGACGATCTTCTCGAAGCCTTCACGGTGAAACGGCAGGCCATGGGCGGTGATCATCTCCTCGGCCTCGTCGACATCGGCCATGGTGATCTTGCGGGAGAGATAGTCCTTGAGGAACATCTGCAGCCCGAAGAACAGCACATGATCGTGCTTGCCGCCGGGCCGGGCCTCGATATAGGCCGAAATCGCCGCGGTTTCGGGCGGATACTGCGCGAAATGCGAGTACTTGTAGCTGTCAGAATTCAGGATCAGGTTCATGGGTCCATTTCTCACACAGGTTCGCTTCGCTTATAGACTGCCGGACAACGGTTCGCCTACCTCACGTCAGAAATTTCCCTGCCGCGCCGCGGCACAAGGTGAGCCTGCGCAACCGCGCGCGAATCTTCGAACAGTGGGCTTGCAAAACACCGGAGCCGACGTTATTCGAGCAATGTTACGTTATTACATGACGTATCCATTGGGAGTGAACTCTCCTTCAACGATCGAGGTTTTAGACATGCGAAACAATTTCATTGTCAGTTACGGCAGGGCCCTGGGCATCGGTTGTGCGATGCTGATTGCAGCTACGGCGCTGGCAGACATTTCAGCACTGGCGGCGTCCGACAAGAGCCACAGTCATGCCGAGGAGTCAGGGAAAAGTGATGACATCTACCGGGGCTATTTCGAGGACAGCCAGATCAAGGCCCGAACGCTTTCAGACTGGGAAGGCGAGTGGCAGTCCGCCTATCCCTATCTGCTTGACGGTTCACTCGACCCGGTTCTGGCGCACAAGGCTGAAGAGAGCGAGAAAACCGTCGAGGAATATCGCGCCTATTATCAGGCCGGCTACAAGACGGATGTCGAGCGCATCGACATCAATGGCAACATCCTGACTTTCTATCGCGACGGCAATCCCGCTCAGGCGCATTATGCATCCGACGGGCATGAGATCCTGACCTACAAGAAGGGAAACCGCGGCGTCCGCTACATCTTCAAGAAGACCGCCGGCGACGACGCGGCGCCGATGTTCATCCAGTTCAGCGATCATGCCATCGCTCCGAACAAGGCAGGTCACTACCACCTTTACTTCGGCGACGATCGCGCGGCCCTGCTGGAAGAAGTCACCAACTGGCCGACTTACTTTCCGTCTAACATGACAGCAGACGATATTGTCGAGGACATGCTGGGTCACTGATTGCTTACAGCGAGCGAGTGACGCCCTGACACAAAAGCGGCGCTCTTTGTAGCAAAGAGCGCCGCCAAGGCACCCATCCCGCTACAGCCTTAGATTAGCAGCAGAAATCATCCTTCAATGATGCGTAAGGGCCTAGTCGAAGGCATTATGGATTAGCTGCAACCCGAAGAGCAGCACATGATCGTGCTTACCCATTGACCGGGCCTCGACATAGCCCGAAATCGCCTGCGTTCGGGCGGCTACTGCGGGAAACGCGCCAATCTGTATCTGCCGAAATGCAGATTCATGTCATATGACAATTACTACTCGATTCCGACATTAATCTGATGAAGTATACCGTTCTGATTACAGATAATTTTAGCGGCAGCAGTATTCATCAATGCGAACATAAGAGAGTGATGAATCGGCAATATCAAATCTTGCATTATTTGATCATTCTCAAAATGCATTATTTTAAGACCGACATTCTCGCAATCTTCCCGATGAATATGACGACTATGATGCATTTGATGATCAGCATCAGCAAAATAATCAACGATTTTTGAGACTAATTCTTCACTATTTTCTTCTTCAGAAAACATGCCGTCGAACAGCGCTTTGCGACCAATTTCCTTTGACCAACGAATCGCATTCTTACACGCACTTAAATAAGTCGGTGGAATTTGCTCGAAAATTGGACGCCAAATATGTATTCGATCTGGATCATCCTTTATTTCGGCCAAGGCGGTCTCGATTTCTTGCAAAACGAGGGTCGCAGGTTGCGGCCCGAACTGCGGATCGATAGGGCCGAGATTACTATGCCGACCCATCCATATTTCTTTGCCGCAAAAGGCTATCATGGTCCCACCAGACATGCTCAGCTGGGGCACAAATACTCTAATGTCTCGTCCAAATTTACTTCGTAAGTAATGTATGATTGATTCAGTAGCAGCGACACTTCCACCCGGAGAATGGAGAAAGAGATCCAGCCCCATTTTGGTGTCTAAGCCATGAAAACATGCCATAAACCCGTTTTTATCTTCGTCCGTGATACTAACTACGTTGGAAAATTGCGGGGCATTCTTTTCGAGCCACCCCGAGTAATAGCAAATCGCATTTCTTCCGGTCTTTTTTGTTAACTCATCGAGATAGCGATTTCGTACGATATCGTGAGGGTTTTTTCTCTTACGCCCTTCGTCGGCGATATCCTCATATACCTGATTCCAGTTCTTGCTCACTTTTCACTGGTACCTGCGGACACATAAGTTGGGACATACTCCCCTTGACCCGGATATGGCCGCATCCTTCCATTTCGGTGAGCTCCATTGTTAATAGTCCGCAAGGCGGATTCAAGCCGCTCATCCAATTCAACTACGCGAGATGCGCCAGAAACAACTGTCATATCGTCCACATTAGCCATCGCCTTAATCCTCCCGCTAAAGAGCCTACAACACCAGATTCACGTTGTGAATCCGTTTATTTTGATATTACATCTCATTTGCATTGCGTGGAGGTTACCCCCTGAGCACGCCGCCGGAGGATTTTTCGACATTGGCAATGACGGATTTCGCCAGCTTGTCGAGATCTTCCTCGGTCAAGGTGCGGTCGCGCGGCTGGATGGTGAGCTCGATGGCGACCGACTTCTTGCCTTCGCCGAGCGACGGGCCTTCGAACAGGTCGAAGACATTGACGCCAGCGATCAGCTGCTTGTCGGCACCTTGCGCGGCGCGGATCAGCGTCGCGGCGGGCACAGTGCTGTCGACGACAAAGGCGAAATCGCGGCGCAGCGCCTGGAACGCCGAAAGCTCCAGCACCGGCTTGGTGCGGGTCGCCTTGCGCTTGGGTTCGGGAATCCTGTCGATGAAGACTTCAAAGCCGCACAGCGGACCGGAGACATCGAGCGCATCGAGCGTGTTGGGGTGGAACTCGCCAAAATGCCCCAGAACCACCTTCGGGCCGAGCTTGATCAGGCCGGAACGGCCGGGGTGGTACCAGTCAGGGCCACCCTGTTCGATCTGGACATTGGCCATCGGCAGGCCGCAGGCTTCAAGAGCGGCCAGCGCATCGGCCTTGGCGTCGAACACGCCGACCGGCTTGGCGGCGCCATCCCAGTGGCGGCCGGATCCGGTCAGGCCGGCGGTGCCACGGCGGATGCCGCCTGCAACACGGCGCTGACCTTTCGGCGTGTCGTCCTCATAGGTTCCGGAAACCTCGAACAGCGCCACATCGCCATAGCCGCGGGCGGCATTGCGGCCTGCGGCGGAAATCAGGCCCGGCAGCAGCGAGGGCCGCATGTCGGACATCTCGGCGGCAATCGGGTTGGCGAGCTTGAGCTCGGGCCTGCCACCGCCGAACAGCTTTGCCTGATCTTCGGAAATGAACGACCAGGTGACAGCCTCGAGCATGCCGCGTGCAGCCAGCGCGCGCTTGGCATTGCGTGTGCGGATCTGCAGCGTGGTCAGGATCTTCTTGTTGACCGCGCCCATCGAGGACAATGGCTGCGGCTTGATGTTGTCAACGCCGTGGATGCGCATGACCTCTTCGACCAGGTCTGCCTTGCCATCGATATCCGGGCGCCAGGACGGCACCGTGACGGAGACGGTCTCGCCGGACCCGGAGACCTCGAAGCCGAGGCCGGTCAGGATACCTGTGGCTTCCTCGTTGGACACCGAAAGACCGGTCAGGCGTCCGACTTCGGCGAAGGGGAACTCGACGACCTTCTTGTCATGGCCCTTGTAGCCGGTGACCCGGGACGCCGCTGCCTTGCCGCCGCACATTGCGAGCACCAGTTCGGTGGTGCGCTCAAGGCCGGGGACCATGTACTCGGGATCGACGCCGCGCTCGAAGCGGTAGCGGGCATCGGTGATGATGCCCTGGCTGCGGCCGGTCTTGGCGATGTTGATCGGATCCCAGAGAGCGGATTCAATGAGCACATTGGTGGTGTTCTCATCACAGCCCGAATGCTCGCCGCCCATGATGCCGCCGATGGATTCGGGGCCATTGTCATCGGCGATGACGACATTGGTCGGGTTGAGCGTGTAGGTGCGGGTATCGAGGGCCACTATTTCCTCGCCCTCATGGGCACGGCGCACCACCAGGTCGCCCTTGACCTTGTCGGCATCAAAGACGTGCATCGGCCGGCCCTGGTCGAAGGTCATGTAGTTGGTCACATCGACCAGCGCCGAGATCGGACGCAGGCCGATGGCCAGAAGCCGCTTCTGCATCCATTTCGGGCTCGGGCCGTTCTTGACGCCACGCACCAGCCGCCAGGCAAAGCCGGGGCAGAGGCTCTCGTCGTCGAGCACGATCCGGATCTCCTGCGTGGTCTCGCCTTCGACGGCGAAATCCGGTGCTTTCGGTGTCTTCAGCTTGCCGAGGCCGGAGGCTGCCAGATCGCGGGCGATGCCGTAGATCGAGGTGCAGTCGGGACGGTTCGGCGTCAGATTGATCTCGATGACCGGATCATCAAGCCCGGCATAGGCGGCAAACGATGTGCCCACCGGCGCATCTTCCGGCAGGTCGATGATGCCGTCATGCTCGTCGGACATGTCGAGCTCTCTTTCCGAGCACATCATGCCATGGCTTTCGACACCGCGGATCTTGCCGACGGACAGGGTCACGTCGATGCCGGGGACATAGGTGCCGGGCTCGGCCAGCGCACCGATCAGGCCGGCGCGGGCATTGGGGGCGCCGCAAACGATCTGCACCGGCTTGCCGTCGCCCTTGTCGACCATCAGCACGCGCAGCTTGTCGGCGTCAGGGTGCGGCTCGGCGGAAATCACCCTTGCAATGGTGAAGGGCTGGTAGGCCGCCTTGTCATCGACATCCTCGACCTCGAGGCCGATTGCAGTCAGGCGTTCGCAGATCTGTTCCAGCGAGGCGTCGGTTTCAAGGTGATCCTTGAGCCAGGAGAGTGTGAACTTCATTCTATTTTCCTCGGACCATTATTCTTCGACGGTGTCTGCAACATCAGGGGCATCAGCCTGCCTTGCAGCCCATTCGAAACATTCGCTTTGGCATTGCTTCAGGAACGCGACCGGTTCAGAGACGGAAACTCCAAGCCGGCGGCTTCCTGCAACGAACCCGTTGATGGTCTCATCATCCATTTCACCACTGTCGAGATGGTCTCTCCCAACCACTATGGCCGTCAGCAGAGGCATTTCGTGTGAATGGCAGTAGGCAAGAAGGTCGTCCATGTGCCCGTGTTTGCCGTTCATTCTCAGACGGGCCTTGCTCCACGTCAGTCCATTCGCGGCCGCCAGATCACCATAGCTGATATACCGCTTTTCCTTGGCGGACCTGGTCAGCGCCGCTATCGACGTTGCCAGGTCCAGGCCTTTTCCATGGCGCCGGTTTCGATCGACAATCAGCTCCTGATACAAGGTGGACCGCGTCTTGCCGGCACGCTCATGGTTCGCAATCCATTGATCAATGTCGGCGTCAGATTTGATTTCCAGATTTGCCATGTGAATTGCCGATCTCTTGGTTGGTGGATTACGCGCTCAGGCCGCTGAACAATGTCGGCATGTCGAGCGGGCGGAAGCCGTAATGGTTGATCCAGCGCACATCAGCGTCGAAATAGTCGCGCAGGTCGGGCATGCCGTATTTCAGCGTGGCGATGCGGTCGATCCCCATGCCCCAGGCAAAGCCCTGGTACTCGTCGGGATCAAGCCCGCCGGCGCGCAATACATTGGGATGCACCATGCCGCAGCCGAGGATTTCCATCCAGTCGGTGCCTTCGCCGAACTTGACGATCGGGCCGGAGGTGCGGTCACACTGGATATCAACCTCGAACGAGGGCTCGGTGAAGGGGAAGAAGGACGGCCGGAACCGCATGGTGACGTTGTCGACCTCGAAGAAGGCCTTGCAGAACTCTTCCAGCACCCAGCGCAAATGGCCGACATTGGCGGTCTTGTCGATTACCAGCCCCTCGAGCTGATGGAACATCGGCGAGTGGGTGGCGTCGGAATCCTGCCGGTAGGTCTTGCCCGGAATGACAATGCGGATCGGCGGCTTCTGCGCTTCCATGGTGCGGATCTGAACCGGCGAAGTGTGGGTGCGCAGCACCTTGCGCTCGCCATCTGCGTTCGGCTGGAAAAAGAACGTGTCGTGCATTTCGCGCGCCGGATGGCCGTCGGGGAAATTGAGCGCGGTGAAATTGTAGTAGTCGGTCTCGATATCCGGACCCTCGGCAATCGAGAAGCCCATGTCGGCGAAGATCGCGGTGATCTCGTCGATGACCTGGCTGATCGGATGGATGCGGCCGCGCTCGGCCGGAGACGAGCGCACAGGCAGGCTGACATCGACGGTCTCGCGCGCCAGCCGCTCGGTGATGGCTGCGTTTCGCAGTTCGGCCTTGCGGGCGGCAATGGCATCGGCAACGCGGGCCTTGAGACCGTTGATCGCCGGGCCGGCCTCCTGGCGTTCATCGGGCGTCATTTTGCCGAGGCCCTTGAGCAATTCGGACACCGAGCCCTTTTTGCCGAGTGCCGCGACCCGCACGGCCTCGATGGCCGCCTCATCCGCGGCTGCGGCGATCTCGTCCATGATGGAGGTTTCAAGCGTCTGGTACTGGCTCATGGTCTTTGACTGTCCGTATCTGGCGGGGCTGTTGGCCCGTGCTTAAACGAATTGGCACTCTCGAGAAACAGGCGATTGCCCGGTTCTGAAACGAAAAAACCCCGCGCCAGCCGTGCCAGCGCGGGATCCCAAAATTCAAACTCTGTGTTCGGGAAAACGCTGGCTTAGGCGACAGCGCTTTCAAATTCGTTCTTCGTCGAATCCTTGAGATACTCAAGCGCCTTCTTGGAAGAGGCAATGAGCACACCGAATGCTTCCGCGTCATGGATCGCCATGTCGGACAGCACCTTGCGGTCGACCTCGATGCCGGCCTTGGTCAGACCGTCGATGAAGCGGCCGTATGTCAGGCCGTGCTCGCGGACGGCAGCGTTGATACGCTGGATCCAGAGAGCGCGGAAATTCCGCTTCCGGACCTTGCGGTCGCGGTAGGCGTACTGCATCGACTTGTCGACGGCAGCCTTGGCTGCGCGGATGGTATTCTTGCGGCGTCCGTAAAAGCCCTTGGCTTTCTTCAGAACCTTCTTGTGCTTTGCGTGGGCGGTAACGCCCCGTTTTACACGTGCCATATCATGATCTCCTTAAAATCGCTGGTCCCGGCTCTGCTCAGAGGCCGTTGGGGAGGAACTTCTTGACGATCTTGGCGTCAGGCTCGGAAAGAACCATGGTGCCGCGTGCGTCGCGAATGAACTTGTTGGACCGCTTGATCATGCCATGGCGCTTGCCGGCGGCTGCAGCGAGGACCTTGCCGCTCGCCGTGATCTTGAACCGCTTCTTGGCAGACGATTTCGTCTTCATCTTGGGCATTTCGCTACTCCTTGTCAGGCCTCAGGGTGTCTTGTGGACACCACAGGGCCATTTCTTGTTGGGTGAGATGCAAGTGGAAGAAGACCCCAAATGCATCAAGCGTTTGAAACCGCCTCGGCATGCCCTGCCGGCCGGTTTGAACGCGCGCCTTATAGCCGTAGCCTGAGAAAAGCGCAACGGGCGTTCGACTGAATCAGCGTGATTAAAGCAAAAACCGGCCCTGGCACTCGCCGGACCGGTCTGCATCAGGCTGTTCCGGGTGTTATTTCGGCGCCAGAACCATCATCATCTGACGACCCTCGAGCTTCGGCTCGGCCTCGACCTTGGCGATCTCGACGGTGTCATCCTTGACCTTCTGGAGAAGCTTCATGCCGAGTTCCATGTGGGCCATTTCACGGCCACGGAACCGCAAGGTCACCTTCACCTTGTCGCCTTCGTCAAAGAAGCGGTTCATGGCGCGCATCTTCACGTCATAATCATGCGTGTCGATGTTGGGGCGCATCTTGATTTCCTTGACCTCGACGGTCTTCTGCTTCTTGCGCGCCTCGGAGGCTTTCTTCTGGGACGCGTATTTCAGCTTGCCCAGATCAACGATCTTGCAAACGGGCACGTCACCCGCGGAGTTGATCTCGACAAGGTCAAGGCCAACCTCTTCGGCCATGGCCAACGCCTGCTCGGTCGGCACGACGCCGTGGTTCTGGCCTTCGGAGTCGATGAGCTGGACCGTCGGGGTCCGGATATTCTGGTTCGCGCGGGGGCCTTCGTTGGCGGTTGGCGGCGCTCTAAATGGTCTGCGAATGGTTTTGGTCTCCTGGTTAACTCGTCAAATTCCGCCGGTTGCGGCACGCGAGTATGTATGTCTCGAGCGCAATGTCGTCATCGGCAGGCCGGTGTCAATAGCACGGCTTTGCGAAAAAATCACCACAGGGCCAGTTACGGGCGCGCGAATCTTGTAAAACAGGCGAAATCGACGAAACCGGGAGCACAGCAGAGATGACGGAACCAGTCGCCAGCAAGCTGGACGTGGGAACGGGCGCAGACAAGCGCCCGATCGCGGCCCTGACCCGCAAGGCAACAGAAAAGGGCGCCGGATTGCCAGGCGTGGTCTGGCTCGGCGGCTACCGCTCGGACATGACCGGCTCGAAAGCCGCGGCGCTGTGCCAGCAGGCCGGGCGCAACGGGCAGGCCTGCCTGCGGTTCGACTATTCAGGACACGGCGCTTCGGGCGGCAGCTTCCGTGACGGCACAATTTCGAGATGGCTGGAGGAAAGCCTGGCGGCATTCGACCATTACACCTCGGGACCGCAGATCCTTGTCGGCTCGTCGATGGGCGGCTGGATCGCGCTGCGCATGGTGCAGGAACTCAATGCGCGCGGCCAGGGCGACCGGGTGGCGGGTCTGGTGCTGATCGCGCCGGCGCCGGATTTCACACTGGAGCTGATGGAGCCGGAGCTGACCGATGCCCAGCGCCAGGCGCTCGAGCGGGACGGTTTTTACGAAGAACCCACGCCCTACGGGCCCGATCCGAACGTGTTTACCCGGGCGCTGTTCGAGGACGGGCGCAAGAACCGGGTGCTGGACGGGTTGATCGAGACCGGTGCGCCGGTTCACATCGTCCAGGGCATGGCAGATCCGGATGTGCCGTGGCGCCATGCGCTCAAACTTGTCGAGCACCTGCCTTCGGAGAATGTCACCGTGACGCTGATCCGCGACGGCGACCACCGGCTGTCACGGGACGAGGATATCGCGCGCATTCTGTCGGCCGTGGACGGGATTGCAACCAGGCGCTGACAGGGCCTCTTTTTGCTTCAGACTGCTGTGGGACGGGTGGTTTCCGCCAGGCTTTGGCCTTGCGATCGAAAGACTGGCGCCCGTCTCCGGACTGCTCCAAAACCGTACACTTTCAGCACCTGCCGGCAGGTGTGATGCAAAAGCCGCGGCCGGTAACCATGTCTCGACAAGGATGGGGACATGCAATTGACTCTTCCGCCCATACGATCTTAACTCTTTGTTAACGAAATCGGACGGCGTGGAGTAAACCGGCAATGTTTTGCGGACCGGGACGAACAAAGCGGGCAATGATTGCCCTGTTGGCGTCGATTGTACTGCCAGCGGGGGCGATGGCTTCCGAGCTTTCGATGCAAGTTGGGCGGGTGACCTCGCAACCGATCGGGCATTACGAATTCTGCAAGAAATTTTCTTCCGAATGCGAGCCGGTCAAAGGATCGGGCGCCGCGCCGAAGGTGACCGATTACGGCTGGGACGTGATCCGGGAAATCAACCGTGCGGTCAATTTTTCGGTGATGCCGAAGACCGATCTCGAGATGTTCGGCAAGGAAGAGGTCTGGACCTATCCTAACGTCGCCGGTGACTGCGAAGATTACGTGCTGCTCAAGCGCCACATGCTGATCGAGCGCGGTTTTTCGCCAGCCGACACCCTGATTACCGTGGTTCGCAAGCCCGATGGCGAAGGCCATGCTGTGCTGACGCTGAGGACCTCCGAAGGCGATTTCGTGCTCGACAACCTGGTCGACGAAGTCAAGAACTGGCGGGAAACCCCCTACAGCTACCTCAAGCGCCAGGCATCGAACAATTCCGGCCGCTGGGTCACCATCGAGAACGGTTCAGACGTTCTGGTCGGCGCGCTGAAATAGCTCGTTCAGGGCAGACTGAAAGGCATGATGTCAGGCTGCCGGTGTGGCTGCTTCTGCCGCGGCTGCGCGGTTTTCAATCAAGCACAGTGCCCATGACGCAGAGACGCCGACGGCGGCCACCAGCATCAACAGAGCAAGCGTCAAACCTATGCCAGCATGGCTGATGGCCAGCGCCGTGCAAACCGGTGCGCCGGCCATCGCGAGCAGGCGAAGCGTGGCAAGATTGCCGGTCATGGCGCCATAGCCCTCGGTGCCGAACAAGCGCGCGGGAAGAATGGCGCGGGCGATGAAGTTCAAGCCCTGGCCGATACCGAAGCTGACTGCAAATGCGATCACGATCAGCTCTCCGTCGAACCAGAGTCCCGCCACCAGGCAGACCAGGCCGAGCAGCAGGGTCGTGCTCGAAATCACTCCGACGACCGAAGACGACACCCGTTCCCCGGACAGCATCTCGATAAGCCTCGCGGCGACCTGCATCGGGCCGATGACGGCACCGGCCAGAGCCGCGAGCGCTGCTGTGCGGCCCATCTCGCTCAAGATCAGGAAGAAGGATGTGTGCACTGCGGACATCAGGAAACTGCCGCCGGCAAAGGCGATGGCCATGAAAACGAAGGCGGCCGTGCGGTTTCCGGGTTTGAGAAGGCCGGGATCCCGGTTCGGAGCGGGGGCAGGCTGGGACCTGTCATGCGTTCCGGCCCTTCGCGGAACCATGGCGTGGATCGGCATGGCGATCAGCAGGTTGATAGCGGCCAGCACCAGACAGACGCCGCGCCAGTCCATGTATCCGAGCAGCCAGTGAATGAGCGGCCAGAAGACGGTGGAGGCAA
Source organism: Hoeflea sp. AS16 (assembly GCF_038900095.1). Lineage (NCBI taxonomy): Bacteria > Pseudomonadati > Pseudomonadota > Alphaproteobacteria > Hyphomicrobiales > Rhizobiaceae > Hoeflea > Hoeflea sp. AS16. Next base: position 107,653 of record NZ_JBBMQQ010000003.1, read on the forward strand.
AACCGGCAACAAGCGTGACATGGGCAATGGGGCGCCGGGCGTAACGGCCGTGAATGGCGGTCAATGCCGCGAAGCCGGTTTCATACTGAACCATGCGCGATGCGAATTCGATCACCAGCATGGCGACAACGAAGCCGGTCATGGACTGGACCAACGACAGGTTGACGAGGGCAAGCGCCGCCAGACACGACCCCGTGACCATCACCGGCCGTGCGCCGAAACGATCCATCGCCCGCCCCACCAGCGAAGCGGTGACCGCACTGGTCAGCAAGGCTGCGGAAAACACCCCGAAGACGAAACCGTTGCTCCAGCCCTGCGCGCGGGCGATCTCCGGCCCCAGGATGGCAAAAGGATAATACAGCGTTCCATAGCCAATGGTCATGGAGACGCCGATGAGCAGCGTCAGCGGCTCGACGCGGCGGGCCGGGCGGGTCACGACGCCAGCCCTGCAAGGATCGCGTTCCCTGCCCTTTCAAAGCAAGTCCGGGACATCATTCCGACTGCAGGCCCATTCCGGCGACACGGCGCAGGAACGCCAGCAAACCGGCATGATCCTCCCTGGCGGTCAAATCCTGGAGTTCCCTGAAGATCTCGGCCATGTCGAAACCGTCAGGCGCGGATTCCGCCGCGACGGAAATCTTCTGATGCGATGTCGGGTTGGCCTCCTCGACGGAGAAGAAAAGTTCTTCATGCAGCTTTTCGCCGGGACGCAGCCCGATTTCCTTGATCGCGATATCGCCACCGGGATTGCTTTCATCGCAGACGGTCAGGCTGGACAATTGCACCATCTTGATCGCCAGGTCCCGGATGCAGACTGCATTGCCCATATCGAGAAGAAAGATCCGACCGGGGAAATTCTCGCTCTCGTCGTTGCGGCGCGCCAGACTGCCGGCCTGAATGACCAGCTGTGCTGCTTCCTCGATCGACATGAAATAGCGCGTGGTTTCCGGGTGGGTCAGCGTGATCGGGCCGCCATTGCGGATCTGTTCCTTGAACAACGGAATGACCGAGCCACTGGAGCCGATGACGTTTCCGAACCGGACCGCGCAAAACACCTTGCCGGTCTTGTTGCGTTTGGCCTTCTCGGCGAAATCCTGGACCACCAGCTCGGCAATCCGTTTGGACGCGCCCATGACGCTTGACGGCCTGACGGCCTTGTCGGTCGAGATGAGCACGAAGACCTCGACATCGCTGTCATAGGCGGCAGACGCCACCGAGTATGTGCCAAGCACGTTGTTCTTCACACCCTCGAACGGGTTTGCCTCGACCAGCGGCACATGCTTGTAGGCCGCGGCATGGAACACCGTCCGGACGGCATGGTCACGCATCACGCGCCGCAACAGGGCCTGGTCGTCAACCGAGCCCAGCACCGCGACCTTTTCGAGACCGGCCTGTTTGGCAAGCTCGCGGTCAATCTGGTAGAGCGCGATTTCGCTCGAATCCAGCATGACCAGCTTGGACACCCCGACCGCGCTCAATTGCCGGCATAATTCCGATCCGATGGAGCCGCCCGCACCGGTCACCAGAACCACCTTGTTGCGGGTGTTGGCTTCCATGAGGGCATGATCGGGTGGCACCGCATCGCGGCCCAGCAGGTCGCCGATCTCGACATCGCGGATAAGATCGACAGTGTGCTTGCCATCGGCAATGTCGACAAAGGCCGGAAGGATGCGAACCCGCAATCCAAGATCGCTCAGCCGTTCGACAACCTCGGCCCGGCGGGCGGAATTGGCGCTGCGCATGGTCACGATGGCTTCGCTGATGCCTTTTCGTTCAATCAGCCGTTCGACGTCCGCAGGGTTGCTGATCCTGATGCCGCCGATGGTGGCGCCCCACATTGTCGGATCGTCATCAACCTGGAAGACGGTGATGCGGTTGTTGCTCTGCTTCAGGGTCGCGGCGATCTGGCGGCCGGCATCACCGGCGCCGTAGACCAGGATGTTTCGCCGCTTGGTCGGCTCTTGGGTGAATTCCAGGATCAGCCATCGCGAGATGTAACGGAAGCCGGAAACCAGCAGAAGCGACAGCAGCCAGAACAGCACCAGCACCGTTCGCGGCACAAGGGTGGAGCCTTCAAGCCGCGCCACATAGGCGACTACCGCCCAAAGAATGGCCGTCAGTCCGACCGCCTTGAAAATCGTCCAGAGCGCATGTTCGCCGACATAGCGGGTGATCGAGGTGTAGAGACCCGAGGCATACATGATCGGAATGCCGATGGCCGGCGCCGCCAAGATCAAAAGCAGCTGGTTGATATCGGGGTTGTAGAGTGCGTTGAAGCGCAGCGAATAGCTCAGCCAAACCGCGCCGGAAAACAAGACGAAATCGATGATGATAAGGATGAATTGCTTAGTCCGTCGATTTCTCGCAGCAAGCCAATGGATCACCTTACGAATCATGCTCGAAGTCTCTTGTTGATGTTCAATTCGTCATCGAAATCCGAATTTTTCCAAGCCGCTCAATGGCACACCCCCCCGCGCTTGGCAACTCAAGCACCGGCGACTGCCGGTTCCACGGCCCTGCAATGATTGGCGCTTTTCGCGCTTGTATGACGCAGATTTTTTTAGCGGCAAGCCAGGAAAACTGGGGCAGCACGCCGGCATCTCATGCGCCGGCGTGCTGACATTGCGGGAGGCTATCGACTGGCGTTTTTCACGCCTCAGGCATTGCCGATCAACATGCCGGCGGCAAAGACCAGCGCTCCGCCCAGGACCACCTGAAAGATCGCCCGGCTCCAGGGCGTGTCCATCCAGTGGTTCTGGATCCAGGCGATCGCCCAGAGTTCGACGAAGACCACGGCAATGGCAACGGAAGTTGCGATGGTGAAATCGGGAATGAGGTAGGGAAGTGCATGACCAAGGCCGCCGAGCGCGGTCATGATGCCTGAGGCCAGACCGCGCTTGACTGGCGAGCCGCGGCCGGAGATCACCCCGTCATCATGTGCGGCTTCGGTGAAGCCCATGGAAATGCCGGCGCCGACGGACGCCGACAGCCCGACCAGAAAGGTCGTCCAGGTGTCACCGGTGGCGAAGGCGGTGGCAAAGATCGGCGCAAGGGTGGAGACCGATCCATCCATCAAGCCCGCCAGTCCGGGCTGGACATAGGTCAGGATGAACTTGCGCCGGTAGGTTTCCTCTTCTTCGGCCTTCACGTCTTCGGGCGTGTGTTCGAGACCAAGCTTGCGCGCCAGAGATTCATGGCTCTTTTCCGCCAGCGCCAGGTCTCCGAGCAGCTTGCGGGTGTCCGCGTCCGAGGCACGCGCGGCAGCGGCGAGATAGAAATTGTGGGCCTGGGCTTCCATGTCCTCGGCGGTCTGCCGGATCTTGTCGACGGACTGGTTCTTCACCAGCCAGTCCGGCTTGCGCTCATAGAAGCCGCGGACATGTTCTCGACGGATGAGGGGAATGCGATCTCCGAACCGCTCCTTGTGACGCTCGATCAGGCGTGCGCGGTGCACGCCTTCCTCGGCCGCCATCTCTTCGAACACCTTGGCCGACTGCGGATAATCTTCCCTGAGATGATCCGCATAGGCCAGGTAGATGCGGGCATCATCCTCTTCCGACGAGATCGCCAGGGCGAGAATTTCCTGTTCGCTCAGGGAATCGAAGGACCTGCGATTGAAGCCGATAATACGATTGAGCATGTTACCCTCACAAATTAGAATGGTTCTAAATTATGAGGATGCGGCACAGTTATCAAGTCGGGAAAACACAAAGTTGATGCCAGCCGGGTTGATCCCGGCGGCGGTGGAGGCCAAGTGTTGCTTCATGACCGAAGCACGCGACATGTCCGAGAGTTTGCTGGACCGCCTTGGCAGCTTCCTGGCGCGACGGCTGCATTCCACCAATGCCGGCTACGAGCCCTATACGCCATCCGATCCCGAAACGCTTTCGCGCACCCTTCAGCCAGGCGACATCCTGCTGGTGGAGGGAAACCAGAAAGTGTCGGCGGCCATCAAGTATCTGACCCAGTCGACCTGGTCGCATGCAGCGCTCTATGTCGGTAGCGCCCTGAAGCCCGATGACGACAGCAGCGACGAGTATCCGCAACTGGTCGAGGTCAATCTCGGCGAAGGCTGCGTTGCGGTGCCGCTGTCCAAATATACCCGCTTCAATACACGGATCTGCCGCCCGGTGGGGCTGACCCCCGAGGACCGGGCAGCCGTCGTGTCCTACATGGTGGACCGGCTCGGGGTCCGTTATGACATGAAAAACATTTTCGACATGTTGCGCTATTTCTTTCCCACGCCACCGGTGCCGGTGCGCTGGCGCAGACGGATGATCGCCTTCGGATCCGGCGACCCGACCCGCGCCATCTGCTCCTCGATGATCGCCCAGGCGTTCCAATCGGTGCACTACCCGATCCTTCCCGAAGTCACCCTTGCACCGGGCCGGCAACGGGCCGATTCAGACTATTCCCGCCGCGAGATCCTGCATATCAGGCATTACTCGCTGTTTGCCCCGCGGGATTTCGACCTCTCGCCCTATTTCAAGGTGGTCAAGCCGACGCTCGAATACGGGTTCGACTACAAGCGGATCGAGTGGGGGCACAAGCAAGTGCCCGAACCCGGCGAAAACCCGGAGATCGCGTCGCCAGGCGAGTGACGCCGCCCCGACGCGAACAGGGCCAGACCTTTCCCCGGCCTGCACTCACGGCGTGCCCTTGCGCGCTGCCGGCATAACGTTTAACACCCCATAACTGATGTTTGACACATTAACATGAGTGTTTTAAGCATTCATGTTGAGTGCTAACGCAAGAAAGTCGAGCCATGATTACCGCTTCACAGCTGCGCGCCGCCCGGGCGCTTCTTGGCATAGACCAGAAAACCCTTGCCGCGATGGCAGGTGTGTCGCTGCCGACCGTTCAACGGATGGAAGCCAGTGACGGCAATGTCCGGGGCATCATCGACACCCTTACCAAGGTGGCGGAGGCGCTCGACAAGGCAGGCATCGAACTCATCGGGGACAATGCAAGCAGCACCACCGGCGGGCGCGGGGTCAGGCTGAAGAACCCGACCCCTTCCTCGTAAATGCCACCCTGAAGACAACTCAAGTCGCGACGGCGACCGCCGACAGACTGCCGACGATCCCGCCGCTCAAAGCTGGACAAAGAGAAACACAAACTCTCACACTTTTAGCAATGGGCTCTCGAAATGCGTCAACCAAAGATACTCACCACACTTCAAACCTACAGCTGGCAGCTGTTTGTCAGTGACCTGCTGGCCGGGGCAACGGTTGCCATGGTTGCGCTGCCGCTGAGCCTGGCCATCGCCATTGCTTCCGGGGCCGGTCCGGACAAGGGGATTGTCACGGCCATCGTCGGCGGCTTTCTGATTTCGCTGTTTGGCGGCAGCCGGGTCCAGATCGGTGGCCCGACAGGGGCCTTCATCGTCGTCGTGTTCTCCGTGATTGCCCAATACGGGTATGACGGCCTTGTTCTGGCGACCTTCATGGCGGGCATCATCCTGCTGGTCGGCGGCTACTTCCGGGCCGGCAACCTGATTGCCTTCGTTCCCGAGGCGGTGGTCAACGGCTTTACCATCGGCATTGGCATCATCATCGCCACGAGCCAGCTCAAGGACTTTCTTGGCCTCGCCATTGAAAAGGAGCCGGCCGATTTCCTCGAAAAAATCCCGGTGCTGTGGGAGTCCCTGGACACGTTCAGCCTTGCGACCTTTGCAATCGCCATTGTCACACTGATCCTGATTGTGGTTCTGCGGCGCATCGCGCCCCGTTTTCCGGGCCTCATCGTCGCCGTCGGAGTCGGGTCCGCGCTCGTGGCACTGATGTCGCTCCCTGTCGATACGCTGGGCTCGCGGTTTGGTGAACTTCCAAGCCAGATGCCCTGGCCGCAGCTGCCGGAACTTTCCATCTCGCGCATGATCGAGCTGCTTCCCTCCGCCTTCATCATCGCCTTCCTGGCCGGGGTTGAATCGCTGCTGTCGGCCATGGTCGCCGACAAGATGATCGAAGGCCAGCACAGGCCGAATGCCGAGCTGACGGCTCAGGGCATCGCCAATATCGGCTCGGCCCTGTTCACCGGCCTTCCGGCCACCGGCGCGATTGCGCGCACCGCGACCAACATCAAGGCCGGCGGCAAGACACCCGTGGCAGGACTTGTCCATGCCGCCGTCATCTTGCTGGTGATGATGTTTGCCGCACCGTTGGCGAGTTACCTGGCGATGCCGGCGCTTGCCGCACTGCTCATCGTCACGGCGTGGAACATGACCGAACCGCACAAGTGGGGCGAATATGCGCGCGGCAGGAAAAGCGACGTCATGCTCCTGCTGCTCACGCTGGTCCTGACCGTTCTTGTCGATCTGACGGTCGCCATTGGCGCCGGGGTCTCAATCGGCCTGGCGCTGCGCCTGAGCCGCCGCAAGGCGGTTGAAACAGACTGGACGCCGCCGGACCGTTAAGCTTCAGCCGCAGCTCATCTGGCGACCTTGTCCCCCTGCCCGCTTCCGAGCAGCGTCGACAGGCCAATCGAAATGTCCAGGCGCAGGGACTGCAAGGCCAGATACCTTGCATCCCATTCCGCCAATCGTTCCGGATCGCTCATGTCGATGCCGTTGATCTGGGCGAGGCCGGTGATGCCCGGCTTGATCCTGAGAACCCCGAGCCGCTCGCGGGCCTCGATCAATGCCGTCTGGGTCGGAAGACAGGGGCGCGGGCCGACAAGGCTCATCTGGTTGCACAGGATATTCCAGGCCTGCGGCAATTCGTCGAGCTTGGTTGCGCGGAGAAAGCGTCCGAATGGCGTGATCGCCGCCGCGGTGATTTCATGGGTCCCGGCCTGGCGGGTTCCCAGCTTCATTGTGCGGAACTTGTAGCAGACAAATTCTCGGCCGTTGCGGCCGATGCGCGTCTGGGCAAATATGCCCGGCCCCGGCGACTGGAAACGGATGACGGCCCAGATCAGCGCCATCGCCCACCATAAAACCACAAAGACACCGATGGCCACGACCAGGTCGATCAACCTCTTTGAGGCGGCGAACCAGGCGTTGTCCTGCTGGCTGTCAGAGAGAATTATTTCACTTCCGGAACCCGGCTGTTCCGACGACAGGATGAAATCGGCAAGCCGCTGCACATCAAGGGTCGGCCGGAGCATGGCGAGAATGCCGAACAGGCCGCGCGCCAGCCGTCCGGGCAAAGGGTTGAGCCAGCTCAACCGCCCGGCCCAACGGGCTCCATGGACCAGCGGCACATAGAGAGTGACAGCGTCCAATCCCTCGATCTGTACCGGTTGGCTGAGCTGCCCCCGGGCATGCACGGGGAATATTGCGAGCAGGCGGCCAATGCCTGCCTGGCGGGCCGTGTCGGCCATCCCGGCCAGCAAGGCATCACTGGCGCGCACACGGGCTTCCCCGCCGTGGCCTTTGCCGTCAACGGCAATATGGACCAGCAGATCCCATCCACGCGCACGCCGGACGATTTCGTCATCGCCGCAGGTTTCACATTGCGGAAACAGTGCCGCAAGTTTTTCCGGATCCGGCCCGGCGAGCAGCAATTGCACACCCGGCCGCGCGAGCAGCGGAACCAGATCCTGGCCGACAACGCCTGATGCGCCGGTGATCAGTATTTTCATCTTGTTTCCAGCCCACCCATCCGCGGCTCCCCGGTTGCTCGTCCGCATACAGCAGAACCCGTCAGGATGGATAGCCTATTGCAGCAATGCACAGCGCATCCTTTCCATCGTCACAGACCATACCGCCGCTCAGGCAGTCTGCCTGTATGGTGGCCGCCAGCCATGATTGGCCGTGGTCAACAGCAGGAAATACAGGGCGTAAAGCGCGACATGCCGGTCAATCACCAACAGATAATGCAGCATGCCGAAAGAGAGCGTCAAAGCCAGCATGAGAACGACATTCTCCTTCATGCTGGGGCTTCCGCGCGCATATATCCGGTAGAAGCAAAACCCGAAATAAGCCAGCGTGAGTGTCAGCCCGACAAAGCCACGCTGCAGGATTTCATCGAGGATGAAATTGTGAACGAAGGAATATTTCTCCAGATTTTCCTGGTTGTAGGACGGGCTGCGCTTGGCGATTTCAGCCGAAATTCCATGTCCGCCACGACCGAGCAGCGGATGCTCGGGGATCAGGTTCAGCGCCGCCTGCCACTGGACGAGCCGGGTTGATATTCCCGACGAGCCGGTGAATTCCGAGAATTCGAGCGTGACGTTCACTTCCTTGATCGTCGCCTCAATCCTCTGCGTGAGGATCGGCGACACCAGCCAGATGCTTCCCGCCGCAAGCGCCAGAACGGCAACCCAGACTGCCCGCGCCTGCCGGTCGGCCAGTTTCCAGCTTTTCAGGTCAGCCCGGGCGAGACTGAACAGATCCCAGACCAGACCGACAATGAAAACGGGCAACACAGACCGGGTCTGGGAAATCAGGATCGGGATCAGGGCGACGTAGAAAAACAGCCTTCGATTGGCCAGCAGCCAGGGAGGCGACTTGACCTGAAGGCGCGAAACAACCGCCAGAAACGCGATCGCGAAGGACGCATTGGCGGCATTCGAACCGAAGCCAAAACGCCCGCCGTCCATCACCGTCACGGCCAGCCCCCAGATCGCCATGACGACAAGGCCGGCCCGCGTGCCCAACACGAACTGGCGCAACGGATCACGAACCAGGACCGCACCGACGGCAAGCGGGATGATGAGGAGATAATACAGCGGATAGGACGACCATCGCATGTCTTCGGGCAGGCTTCCGTTGGCCAGGTTTATCGCCAGGCACGAGGCTGAGAAGGCAAGCGTCGCCAGAACGTATTTCCTGTCGAGGTGACGCAGGGACTTCGCCGGCCTGAACAGCAGCAGGTAGATCCCCATGACCACGAAAATGCCGAACACGACTGCGCTTGTCTCTGTCGGGAGCATGAACATGAATGCCCCCAGTGCGAACAGCCAGCCATCCAGCTTGCGGCGAAACAGGAAAATTCTTTTCGACGCAGACTTGGACGGTAAGGGGAAGCGCATTCGGGTTTTTCCTGACTAGGGATGGGCGTGAAGAATTCATGTGGTGATCGATTGATCAGTCTGGATATTCCAACCGGTGAACCCCTCATCCGCATGGATCTTCGAAAAAAGCAGCGATCGCGCATCTGCCTGTCTCGGCAAATCCGGAGGTGATGTATGGAGCGACGGTTTGCGCAGGTCAAGAATTTGATCCCTGTTCACTGTCGAGGACCTAGGCCTGTCGCGGTGTTTCCCGATCACCGGGTTGCGGGGCCGGGCCCGTTTCAGGCCCACCGGACGCTCCCCTCTCACGGGCACTGTCAGCGGCAATCACTCGCTCCGACCCCGCCCACCAGCTGAGATTCGAGCCTGCCCGGTTCGCGCCCGCGCGACCGGTTGCCGGGCGTTGGCGCAAAAGAAGGCCGGGCCTGCCAACCGCCATGCATCCAAATTGGCTGGAAATCCTGCCGCCCTGATCTATAAGGGGCAGTCTGCCGGGACAGCACGAGAGGCTGGGCGAGACGGGCGCATCATGATTGGATTGGTTTGATATGAGTAGGTGGTTTGTCACAGGCGGCAATGGGTTCATCGGGTCCAACCTGGTCACGCTCCTCGCCGGCACCCCGGGAACCACGGCCCCCCTGGCGCGGGAAATCGTCATCTACGATTCAACCGAGGCCTCGGCCAGCCGGCCTATCGACGCGCTCAAGCAAGCGGCCGGGGCACGCGGGAATGCGCCGGACATCACCTGCGTCACCGGTGACATTCTGGACCGTCCGGCCATGGCCGAGGCAATGGCCGGTGCCGACTACGTCGTTCATCTCGCGGCTTCATCCAATGTCAACCGGTCCGTCGAAGACCCGTTTTTCGATCACCAGAACAATGTCATCGGCACCCTGAACACGCTGGATGCGGCGCGTATGGCCGGCGTCAAACGGCTGGTCTTTGCCTCCTCGAGCGCGCCGCTGGCCAATGCGGCGCCGCCGATCCACGAGGACATGGCGCCCGATCTCGGGAACCCCTATGCCGCGGGCAAGCTGGCCGGCGAAGCCTATTGCCAGGCATTTTCCAGTTGCTACGGGCTGCAAACCACCGTGCTGCGCTTTTCCAATGTGTTCGGCCCCTATTCGGACCGCTCGAGCGGGGTCATCCCGACCTTCATCCGCAAGCTGCTGGCCAGCGAACCGATCGAAATCTACGGAGACGGTTCGGCGACGCGCGATTTCATTCATGTCAGCGACATCTGCGCGGTGATTGCGAAGGCCGCCACCGATCAGCGGCCCTCCAGGGGCGAGGTTTTTCACGTCGCGACAAAGGCCGAAACCAGCATATTGAAGGTCGCCACGCTGCTGGTCGAGGCAATACGGGCGCGCGGTTTCGAGACACCCGAACTGCTGTTCAAACCCGAGAGGGTCGGCGATGTGCCACGCAGTTTCTCGGAAAATTCCAAGGCAAGACAGTTTTTCAACTGGCAACCCCGCACCACACTCGAGAAGGATATCGGAGACCTCGTCGACTGGTTCGTCGCCTTGAAGACAGCACAAACCTGAACCGGCCCGGGCTTGCCGGAGGGGGCGGGAGTGAAGGCTGCTACCGAGACACCACATATATATATTTGTTGGAGCCACTATCTGGTTTCCTGCGCCCTCGAAAATCTGCCGCATTTCCGGTATGATGAACGGCAACCAAATCCAATCGGCAAGCATACAAAATAGCTCTGTTTTTACAGCAAATTACCTCCGAACACTCACGCCAAACGGGTAAGCAGGAACTCTGTTTTGCTTACCCAAAGCCATATCAGGCAAAGGCTCAAGTTACTGGCGTGCTAAAAACGTCAACCCGACAGATTGTCCGCGGCGACGCCAAGCAAGGGCTATCCAACGGCTAGATTGACTCAGTTTGATCTAGAAGGTACTCGCTCTCTGCATCGTCACCAGATACTACCGAAAGCCATAATGTCCAGAATAGTAAGCCGCTGTCGCATTTGTGGTAATGAGCATCTGGCTCCCATATTGGATCTGGGCGAGCAGGTGATGAGCGGCATTTTCCCGCGGTCCGTATCGGAAGAAGTGGAAACTGGCCCTCTGCAGCTGGTTAAGTGCATTGGCAAGCCTGAAGAGGCTTGCGGCCTGGTGCAGTTGGCTCACACCTTCGATCTTGAGAGCATGTATGGAGATACGTACGGCTATCGCTCCGGACTAAATGCCAGCATGGTAAGGCATCTTCATGCCAAGGTGGCTCATATTCAGGAAATCGCTCCGCTCCAGGCCGGAGATCTTATCATTGACATCGGCAGCAATGATGGAACGACACTTTCGGCTTATCCCGCCGATCTCTACGACCTTGTTGGAGTCGATCCAACCGGCCGGAAGTTTGCGTCATACTACAAGCCGCACATCCGCCTCATACCGGACTTCTTCTCCGCACAGACCCTGCAACAGCATCTCGGCGGTCGTCGCGCACGGGTTATAACTTCGTTCTCGATGTTTTATGATCTGGAGGCACCGGCCGAGTTCATGCATGAAGTTATCCAAATGCTCGAGCACGACGGCATTTGGGTTCTCGAGCAAAGCTATCTTCCGACGATGATCGCCCGGAACAGTTACGACACAGTGTGTCACGAACACCTTGAGTATTACGCCCTGAGCCAAATCAAATGGATGGCGGATCGCGCCGGGGCAAAGATTATCGACGTTTCGTTCAATGATGTGAATGGTGGCAGTTTTTCGCTCACCGTCGCTCGGAAAGAGGCTCCACAGCCGGAATTTTACGGGCTTTCGGCAATCCTTGAGCATGAACAGTCCATAGGGCTGGATGGCCTTGCCCTGTTTCGCTCCTTTGCCGAACGGGTTGAGGAAAGCCGGGATGCTTTGCACAATTTTTTCCAAATGGCTCGTCAAGAAAGTGCTTTCGTTGGGGGGCTCGGAGCTTCCACGAAGGGTAATGTCCTGCTGCAATATTGTGGTGTCACCACAAACGATATCGCTGCCATCGGAGAAGTTAATGAGGACAAGTTTGGAGCCTTTACCCCAGGCACCCTCATTCCCATCATCCCTGAAAGCGAATTGCTCAGTCAGAAACCAGACTACCTGATAGTTCTGCCCTGGCACTTCAAACCGTTTTTCGACAACGCACCTCATCTTGCTGGACAGAAGCTTGTCTACCCGTTGCCCAAGATCAAGGTGAACGGGTGAGCGAAAAACTTCCTGGCAGACATTTGTCACGCCGTCCAAAGATGCTGCTCTGCGATCCCTCTCGCCAAGTCTGAGGCAAGTATGCCGATCGAAGCTATTCGCCATAGACGAGGGAACTTGCGACATCTGAATGGTAGAGCGTCAAGGCACCTACTATCTTATGCCAACACGTGAAGCTGTTCGCGCTTTCCAGAGACAAGGTTACCGATTCTTCTAGGAAGGACATCTGTGAAGACAAGACCAAACATCCCTTGGGCGAAGGCCGAGTTTTGGGGCAGCGAAGAGAAGTACGTCATCGATGCGCTTCGATCGAGCTGGATCTCCGGCGGCCCATATGTTGAACGGCTGGAAGCTGCATGCGCTGAGTTCCTTGGCGTTCCCCATGCCATTGCTGTGAGCAATGGTACAGCGGCGCTGGATCTGTCCTTTCTGGCTCTCGATATTCAGCCTGGTGACGAGATCATTGTGCCGGGTTTCGCGTTCATGGCGGCCGCAAATCTGGCGCTACAGAAAGGCGCTATCCCGGTCTTTTGCGATGTCGACCCGCTAACCTGGTGCATCCAGCCAAAGGCCGTGGAAAAGCTCATCTCCAAACAAACGCGCGCAATTGTTGCCGTACACAGCTACGGCAACATGTGCGACGTTCCTGGACTGGTCGATCTCGCCGCGGCCCATGATATTGCTCTCATAGAGGATGCGGCTGAAGCATTCGGCTCGAAAATGGATTCGCTCCTAGCTGGCACACAGGGACACATAAATACATTCAGCTTTCATGCCACCAAAACAGTCACTACGGGCGAAGGTGGTCTGGTGACCACCCACGACAGCGATCTTGCCGAGAAAATGCGTCTCTATCGCAGCCATGGCCTGCGTCGCCATAGGCATTATTGGCACGAACTGCCGGGCCACAATTTTCGCCTGACCAATCTTCAGGCTGCCATGGGTGTGGCCCAGATGGAAAAAATCGAGACCATTCTGGATCACCGAGTCAGGATGTACCAGCGGTACAAGAATCGGATTCAATCGATGCCGGGCACTCAAATGCAGATGATCACGGAGACATGCGAGGCGGCGATTTGGGCCGTTGCCTTACGTCTGGACGCCACGTCCTTCCCGCAGGGACGCGACGAAGTAATGTCTGCGCTGTCGAGCCGAGGAATTGAGACGCGTCCCGGATTTCAGCCACCGGCGGAAATGGACTATTTTGGCCCAACGTCTGTTCCGGTGAGCGAAAATCTTGGACGCTGGGTTATCAGTCTGCCGAGCTACCCAAGCCTGACCGACAGCGAAATTGATTACATTTGCAACGAACTTGCAAAGTTGAGCAAAGCCGGATGACCTTACAAACCGCATCAAACGCATTTTCGGTGATTTTGCCGACCTACAATGAAGCCGGCAACATAGTTGAGCTCGTCAACAAGATCCGCTCTGCCGTCCCGGAAGGGTTTGCCTGTGAAGTCCTCGTGATCGACGATAACAGCCCGGACGGAACGTTTGATCTCGTGCGCGAAACGTTCAAAAATGATCCATCCGTCCGGCCAATCCTGCGGACCAGCGACCGCGGTTTTGCGAAGTCGATACGGCATGGGATCGAGAATGCGGCGCATGAACGGATCATCGTGATGGACAGCGATCTGACCCATGATCCGATCGAAATTCCAAGACTTCTGCATGTGGGAGAGATCTACGATATTGTCAGCGGTTCCCGCTTCTGTGCCGGCGGCCGCATGACAGATACCAAGCACTACATGACCAGCCTGGTGTACAATTGGATATTACGGCTGTTATTGCGCACTCAGGTTCAAGACAATCTCGGTGGCTATTTCTGCGCACGACGAGACAGCATTTTGCAGTTACCGATGAACGAGATTTTCTTCGGCTATGGTGAGTATTATTTCCGCCTGCTCCATTTCGCACAGCGGGCAGGAATGTCGATCGTGGAGTTACCATCGCACTACCTGTTGCGCGGAGCGGGTACGAGCAAATCCAACTGGTTGCACATGATCTGGAGCTACACGACAGCAGCGCTCCGGCTGAAATCAAGAATTGCGTTCTCGGAGGAAACCAAAGGCGACAACAATTCATCGACTACGCCGCATTCATCATGAGCGACAGACCGACCAAGGGACGCATGAGGTATCTCACTTTTGGAGTTCGCCTGCTGTTTACAGCTGGCCTCCTGGGAATCGCCCTGCAGACAGTCGACCTTGAACTCATCCGGTCAGGCCTCGAGGCTGATCTCGGCTTTGCGTTGATGCTGTCGTTTTCTCTTCTGCTGTTTGCTCTGGCGCTCTCCGCGATAAGATGGGTGCTGGTCTGCAACCTTACCGGAATTAAGCTCAGTACCTTGATGTCCGGAGCGATCGTTTTGATCGGACATTTCTTCAATCAGCTCCTTCCAACCTCTTTCGGCGGCGATGCCATGCGTGGCTGGTGCCTATGGCGCCAGGGAACCACCCTGAAGAAAGCCTTCGCCAGCGTTCTTCTGGACCGGCTATTCGGTTTGGCAGCTCTCCTGATGCTTGTGGTCGGAGGATTGCCCCTGTTGGCCATTCGCCTAGGAACCAACCTGCCATTCTATGCGGCCGGAGGAATCCTTGCCGCCGCAGCACTCGGGCTATTTCTGCTACTGAACCTGCACGGAGCTCCGGCGACACTTCGGCGGCGCCGGTTCTGGCCACTATTTGAAAGACTTTCCGTTCATGCGCGGAATATCTTGAGTGCGCCAACCGAGATAGCCATCATCATGATCCTGTCATTGGTGGCACATGCGAGTGCTCTTTACACAACAGCCCTGATATCAAACGCCCTTGGTGCACCCCTTACCTTGACCGACGCCCTGCTGATCGTGCCATCCGTGCTGGTACTGACCGCCTTGCCGATTTCGATTGGCGGTTGGGGCGTGCGCGAAGCCGGTCTTGCAGGCGGCTTCGCGCTGATTGGGCTCGACCCTGGTGTCGCGGTTACAACGTCCATTCTGTTCGGAGCCGTCAACATCCTGGGAGGCGTCATCGGCGGTCTGGTCTTCCTCGCGATGGGTAGTCCTAAACCGGTTACATCCGAGGACGCTTCCTGAGCGAATAATAGACCAGGCATTCGCCCTCATCCCTCACAGCCCGGTCCACAGCGCCGGACAGCAGTGTCGCCATGACTGGAGCCGTGAACGGGCGCAACGCCGGTAAAAGCAGCCAGCGCCGGAACAACTTCTTGGCAATCAGTGCTGGCAACGCCAGTGGAGTCAAAAGGTCATAAAGCGTCGAGGTGTTCACCGGGACATAAGGGCGTTCGACTTCGACCTCGAACCCGGCCTGCTCAAACAGCTGGCGCCACTCGGCCAAAGTATGAACATTATAATGCTTCCAGAAACGGTTATAAAACTGTCCGTATCGTTTCGCTTGCCCAACAAGGCCGATGGAAGAGAGAAGACGGGCGATGAACGTTGCACGCTCGAGCTTGTCTGTTGGTATGGTGATGTAGAAACGCGCGGTGTCGCTCATAAGCCGGTGCACTTCCTGCAGAACCGGCATGAGATCGGGAATGTGCTCCAGAACACTGTTTGAAAAAACGGTATTATAGGTGCCGTCAGCCTTCGGAATATCGTCACCGAAACATACAATGAGTTCATTGTACTTATCGAGAGGCCTTGCACGCTCCACTTCACTGGCGTCGGGATCGATACCGGTATCGATCTTGCCGGCGAACAGAATGTCTGCGAAGATTCCATCGCCGCAGCCTATGTCCAAAATAGGTGCAGGCCACTCTTTGCCGACATGCAGGCCACATTCAATGGAGCGCTCCAATGCCAACGCAGCTGGTGCGATTCTTAGATACCGCTTCAAGAAGTTATTGTGAAACTGCACGGTCGGTCCTTTCCGGGGAATAAACGACGTAGGTTGGGTTGTGAAATACCTGCCTGAAATTTTCTGGATTTTTCAACGTGTCCGTCTTCCGCAATATCAAGTATTTATAACTATACTTTCGAACCGCTTCCTCCATTCTGACACGCTTGACCCTCTCAATGAAGTCTGGCGCAACCTTCCCGCTTGCGAAAAGATCGGGAACAGCAGCATTATAGTTTTGATAAATCAACAATTGATAGAATCCCACCGCCTGAAACGCATCTTGATCGAACAACGTCGTCATCGGCCCATAGATGTAATCATAAAACGCGGCGATATCATCTTTTGGTGCATTCAAAATTGAATTAATGATAATCTCATTATTCTCGACAAGATCGACGACATGGAGAAAACGCTTCATGAGTTCGTCAAACGGCAAGGCATTCATCGCGTACAGACCGACGAAAGGCGTGGCATCGGTATAGAAGTCGATCAGCGTGGTGTCATCAATATTTCCGGAAGCCACCACGTCACCAGGCATTGTATGCGCCGCGAGCCACGACATGGTGTCATATCGATCACGTTCGAGGAACCCGGACCACTTTTGCGGCTCGTAAGGCCTGATCAGCTCTGAAACACCGATGAAGCCAATCATCAGGAGAATGCTGACCGGTATCTGCCAAAACCGTACGCGGTGCCTTGTCGACTCTGCAAACTTCTGCTGCAGTCCCCGCCCCGCGATCCCCCAAATCCATACCACCGCCGAAATACACAGGGCGACACACAGAACGAGCGCAATCATCGTTGCCCCGCGCAGCCAGAGCCGGTCGCCGAGCGTGACGCTGTCGCTTAGAAGGCCTATCAGCATTGAGCCGAACAGCATCGACTTCAACAGCACTTCTCTTGTGCCCCATTTATATCCAATTCGGCCGATCAGTATCGGTATGAGCAGAACAAAGAAATTCGTATTGATGTTCAAGCCGGCAAAACGGCCATGCCCCAGCTGAGCCCCGAGTTCGGTTTGGTAAAAGCGATAGAAAGCCACTTCCTGCCATGCCAGCCCGACCAACAGCGCCAAGGCAGCAAACAAAAGTGGAAAATGAATACGCCGCTGACTCACGAGTACGAACAAAAACGTCAGGCCTACACCCGCACCGATATTCGCCCCGACAGCTATGCTTGACGCTGACGTCAATGTGAGCAGTCCGCATGCAAGAAGGTATCGCGCGACGGTCGGCTTCTCCAGCAGAGCCAAGAGGGACGCAATTGCAAAAAGACCAAAGCTCCAAAACAGCGTCGGGCTCATCAGACGCACCACATTGGCCTCGAAACGCCACAGATGCAGGAAATTGGTGTAAATAGTGCCGGAGAACAAGCTCCACGAAAACGCATCCGAAATAAAGATAATGAGCCCGGCGAGGGCCAGCGATGAAGCCATGCCAAACCGGCGGTTCAGAATCAGCTGAAGCGCGACAAGTGCTGCAAACGCAAGGAGAGCCGTCTGAACCACCATCAATGCACCGAGAGCTGCGGCGTGATTGGGAGTTACAAACTTCATTACCTTGTAGATCAGGTGATCGACGATCAGTCCCGCCACAAAGGAGCAGGCCAGTGGATTACCGCTGGCGTCGACTTCATTTTCGTCGGCGGGGCTTCGGCAAGCGCTGGCACCCCGCTTGATAAGGCTGAAATAAAGATAGTTGTCATTGAGGTCGGTACTGTGACCGGCGATGGGCACGCCGACACGAATCTCATCGGATGACAAGCTCCGGCGAAGCATGTTCTGGTGAGCGATCAGGGCAACCATCATAGCGGCAAGGGCATAAACGACGATGGAGCGCCATGTGGAGCCGCTGTTAGTCATAGCCACTGTCCTAGGTTCGACGGAAGTTAAAGATGCTCGATTCGCGACTCTAGTTCGCCCAGCTTGAGCCTCCGTCGATCCGAATCGACCATTTGCCGAACCATGTCTTCGAACGAAGTTTTGGGTTCCCACCCCAATACACGCTTTGCCTTGCTTGCATCACCCAGCAGATAGTCAACTTCCAATGGACGAAAATATTCTGCTGAGACCTCCACCAGTGTGCGTCCGCTTTTCCGGCAGATGCCCTTCTCCTGAGCACCACTGCCAACCCACTCGATTTCTATTCCACAGTGCTCGAAGGCCAACTGTGTGAATTCGCGCACCGTTCGTGTCTTGCCGGTGGCAAGCACGTAGTCATCGGGCTGGTCCTGCTGCAGCATCAACCACATGCCTTCCACATAGTCGCGTGCATGTCCCCAGTCCCGGCTGGCGTCAAGATTGCCGAGATAGAGAACCTCCTGCTTGCCTTCATCAATGGCAGCCACCGCCCGTGTAATCTTTCGGGTGACGAATGTTTCACCTCTGATGGGGCTTTCGTGGTTGAACAGAATGCCATTGGAGGCGTGGATGCCGTAAGCTTCTCGGTAATTCGCGGTAATCCAATAGGCATAGAGCTTTGCAACAGCGTAGGGGCTGCGCGGCTCGAAAGGCGTCGCTTCGTTCTGCGGCCTTTGGGGAGAGTTTCCGTACAATTCCGAGGTTGATGCCTGATAAAACCGTGTCCGCTCGTTGAGTTTCAGGATCTGAATCGCCTCAAGCAACCTTAGCGTGCCGAGCGCATCGGAGTTGGCGGTATACTCCGGCGTTTCAAAGCTCACATGCACATGGCTTTGCGCCGCAAGATTGTAAATCTCATCCGGCTGAACAGTTTGGACAACACGCAGCAGACTTAACGCGTCAGTCATATCCGCGAAGTGCAGAAACAACCGGGCGTCCGGGTCGTGACGATCCTTGTAAAGCGGATCAATACGGCCTGTATTGAAGGAAGACGAGCGGCGTTTGACCCCGTGGACTACATACCCCTTGTCCAACAGAAATTTCGTCAGATATGCGCCGTCCTGTCCCGTAATTCCGGTTATTAAAGCTGTTTTACGGGACATCGGCTACTCTTTCGGCAATTGAGACACGCATTGTTGACGGAGGATTTTGAATACGCCGGGTACATACCGTTTCGACAACACCGAGTCCAATAAATGTTGCCATGTTCACACAAGGCCAATCAACGCCTCCAATCAGACCGATTTTATCGGCATTGAGTGCTCTCAGCGTTTGGCGACGCACCTATCGAGCGGTTTGGATAGCTGCGCAAACTCTCACATATACGTATCATGGAGCATACAGGACCAAAGCTTGTCATTGCCGTCAAAACTCCATATGGCTTGCCGAGATCACATCTTTACACTTGGATGGAAAAACATGGCGCCCCCAAAGGGAACCGGCAAGAAGCCAAAGGCTGACAAGTATTTCGGGTCACACGAAATCCAGCCTCGTAAGGAGACCATCAAGGGCTCTTCGAACCGTAATTTCGGAACGGTGTTTGCGATTTTCTTTGCGCTGATTGGCGCCTATGTCCTCTACAAATCGGGTGACAGCTGGAAATACTGGCTTGCCGCGGCTGCGGCGATGGCCGGCATAACGGTCGTTGCCCCGAACCTGCTTGCATGGCCCAACCGGATGTGGAGCAAGGTCGGGCTGTTGATGTCAAAAGTCATCAGCCCGCTGACAATGGGCGTATTGTTCTATCTTGTCATCACCCCCATCGGTGTGGTGATGCGGCTCGCAGGCAAGGACCTGCTGAGCCTGAAATGGGACCCGGAAGCGGAGAGCTACTGGATCAAGCGAGATCCTCCCGGTCCTTCGGCTGAATCCCTGCGCAATCAATTTTAATCAACAGGTGTAGAATCATGCTTTCGTTTCTCCGCGAGTTCTGGGCGTTCTTGAGACATCGCAAGAAGTATTGGCTGCTGCCGATCCTGATTGCCATGGCCGTGTTCGGCGGCCTTATCGTGCTGACCCAGGGCAGCGCCATCGCGCCTTTCATTTACACCCTGTTCTAGCAACAGGCGTTTTCCGGGCATGGCTGCACGCGCGTGGCCATGCCTTAAACAGACATCAGGGTTCTGACTTCCGGGTCGGAAGTGGGCGAAGGTGACATGCGGGTACTAGGTCTTTCAGCATTTTATCACGACAGCGCCGCGGCGCTGGTTGAAGACGGCCGCATTGTGGCCGCCGCTCAAGAGGAGCGTTTCAGCCGCAAGAAATTCGATTCGAGCTTTCCCAAGGCATCCATCGAATATTGCCTGGCCACGGCAGGCTGCAAATTGAGCGATGTCGACATCATCACATTCTACGACAAGCCTTTCCTCAAGTTCGAACGGCTGATCGAAACCTACCTCGCCTTCAGCCCGAATGGCTTCCGGTCGTTCATCATGGCCATACCGCTGTGGCTGCGCGAGAAGCTGTTCCTGAAATCGCTGCTGGCCGACCATCTCACGGAAATGGAAAAGGGCGTGGACTGGGAGAGCCGCCTGCAGTTCAGCGAGCATCATCTCAGCCATGCCGCCTCGGCCTTTTTCCCCTCGCCGTTCGAGCGGGCAGCCGTGCTGACGATGGACGGCGTGGGCGAATGGGCGACCACATCCACAGCCATCGGCGACGGCGCCAGCCTGAACATCACCAAGGAAATCCACTTCCCGCACAGCCTTGGCCTGCTCTATTCGGCATTCACCTACTACACCGGCTTCAAGGTGAATTCCGGCGAATACAAGCTGATGGGCCTGGCGCCCTACGGCGTGCCGCGTTACGCGGATATCATCAAGCAGCATCTGATCGACATCAAGGAAGATGGCTCTTTCCGGCTCAACCTTGAATATTTCAATTACTGCACCGGCCTGACCATGACCAATGCCCGCTTCGACGAGCTGTTTGGCGGTCCGCCGCGTCGTCCCGAGGCGCAGCTCGACCAGCGCCACATGGATCTGGCTGCGTCGATTCAGGACGTTACAGAAGAAGTCGTTCTCAAGCTGGCACGGGGTATCGCGCGGGAAACCGGCGAAAAGAACCTTTGCCTTGCCGGCGGTGTTGCACTGAACTGCGTGGCGAACGGCAAGCTGCTCAGAGACGGCTGTTTCGAGAACATCTGGGTGCAGCCCGCCGCGGGCGACGCAGGCGGCGCACTGGGTGCAGCCCTTGCATCTTACCATATCGAGGCGAAGCAGCCGCGCGCTGTGCTCGGTTCCTCTGCGCTGGACGGAATGGCCGGCTCCTACCTGGGCCCGGACTACGACCAGGATGAAATCGAACAAAGGCTGACACAGGCCGGCGCCAGGTTTACCCGCCTGAGCCAGGAAGACATGCTGCAGACCACAGCCCAGGCCCTGGCCGATGGCAAAGCGGTTGGCTGGTTCCAGGGCCGTATGGAATATGGCCCCCGCTCGCTCGGAGCGCGTTCTATCCTGGGTGATCCGCGCAATCCCGCCATGCAGAAGAACCTCAACCTCAAGGTGAAATACCGCGAGAGCTTCAGGCCATTTGCACCGGCGGTCTTGAAAGAGCACGTGTCCGACTGGTTCGATCTGGACGCCGACAGCCCCTACATGCTGCTGGTGGCGCCGATTGCCGAAAAGCAGCGCAAACCCATGTCCGAGCAGGAAGAAGCGCTTTTCGGCATCGACAAGCTCAACGTGTCGCGCTCTTCAATACCGGCCGTGACCCACGTGGACTATTCGGCGCGCGTGCAGACGGTGCATGAACAAACCAATCCGCTGTTTCATGCGCTGATCTCGCGCTTCCACGCCAACACCGGTTGCCCGGTCGTGGTCAACACCTCGTTCAATATCCGCAGCGAGCCGATCGTGTGCTCGCCGGAGGATGCGTTCCGTTGCTTCATGGGCACCGACATCGAGCTGTTGGTATGCGGCAACGCGGTTCTGCACAAGCAGGACCAGACAGCCGCCAAACAGGTAGACTACCGCGGCGATTTCGAGCTGGATTGACCGGGGACAGATCCCGCAGCTCAATCCGCTTGTGCACGCCTGATTGCATCGGCAATGGGAGCGGACAGAGGTTCCGCGCCCAGATAGGACAGGTGGTCGGTGTCCGTGTACAACCACTTCCCGTTGTCGAAGACCACGGAAACCCCAACTCGACTCGCACTTCAGGTTGTAGAGGGACCGAAGCCTCGCGACCTCATTCGACCCCGTTGGCAGGCTCATGATCGGCCAATATCTTGTCAGCTTCCGCTGCCATCCGTTCGCCGATCA
This sequence comes from Hoeflea sp. AS16, assembly GCF_038900095.1. NCBI lineage: Bacteria > Pseudomonadati > Pseudomonadota > Alphaproteobacteria > Hyphomicrobiales > Rhizobiaceae > Hoeflea > Hoeflea sp. AS16. The sequence continues at coordinate 129,767 of NZ_JBBMQQ010000003.1, forward strand.
GGCGATAGCCTTTTGGCGTGTAGTGACCATAGGTCCGCCAATTGTAAAGCGACAGCGGGTCCGGGTGCTTGTCGAAGATTTCACCTTGTATATCGACCACATCGATCCCCATTTCCCTGACCATCTTCAACACGTCCTGGCGCAGCAGGAAGTTGTCATCGATCTTGATGCCGTAAGTGTCGTAACCGCCGTGATAGGCATACCAATCGGGGATGTAGACGAAGACGAACTTGCCGCCCCAGCTTTCGGTTTCGGCCTTGGCACGCTGCAGTGCCGTCTTGAGCAGCCCGAGTTTTTGCTCTTCCCGTCCCTCGGTCACTTCTTCCCGTCCGCCCATATTGCGCAGGCGTTCCCTAACCCGCTTGAGGCGCAGCCCCTCGTCGATCAGGCGGGCTGTGATAATTTTCCGACGTTTTTGCCGAGTTTCGTTAAGCTGAGCGATCCGGCTCTCGAACTCGTTTGCCAGATAGTCACGCAAAAAAACATCGATTTCGTCCTGGCGTGCTGCGAGATCTTGCGTGAATTCGGGATCATCAAGATAGCTTTTCAGAATGTCGGACTGCACTTCAGCCACGCTGTCGCGAATATCGACGGCATAAAAAACCCAGAATACGATCTTGGGCTCGACCGGTTTTGCAAATTCACGTTGCACGGCGAGATAGGTGACCGGGCCAACGCCGCCAATTCCCAGATTGACAGCCTTGATGCCTTCGCTGCGCATAACGGAGGTAATATCGTCACCAGGTTCGACACAGGCTCCATTGACGAAGGAATCACCGACCACGGCGGCGTCCAGCGCACCCTTCTTGTAAAGGCCAAGCGGGTTGTTGAATCCGTGCTCATCGGTTGGATAGGTCGACCAGAAGCCCATCTCCTGACAGAACACGGACCAGCTGCGGGAAACCCCGCCAAATGGCAGTACACGGCCACCCTTGTGTTCAAGGCCATTCACATCCCAATACAGGCTCGGCGCGAAGGTTGGATACGTCTCCTTGCCGTCAGCAATCATGTCGCGAATGAATTCTTCCTTGGTGCGATCATCCCAGTCAGCGCCGGCTGCGCGGGCGGCGCGCTCAACCCTGCTGATCGTGCCCAGTTCGATTTCCCACACCTCATAAGCAAAGTAGGCCTCGGCAAGATAGACACCAACAACCAATGCAAGAGCAGACGGGATAACCACCAAAAGTGTTCTGAAAAAATTCCTGAGAAGGCGCAATAAATCATTCCACTATCAAAGATCGGCTATCCGAGTTGCATAGCCACTAAGGGGTATATTTACAAGTTTGATGTCCCTGAGCCGGCATGGGCTCTCAACTCGACGCGTACTGTTCCAGGGCCCCGGCGATCAGGCCGACTTCCTTGTAGCAGCGATGGGTCATCTCGCGGTCGCCGCGGGCAAAGGCTTCATGGCCCTGCCTGCACAATTCGATGATGTCGGCGTTCATGTCGCGAATGATCCCGGGGGAATTCCAGAAGGCGTGGGCCACCGGTGGTCGCTTGAGCTTGGCGCTCGCCGCGGCGACCTCGGGATCGTTCTCGATCAGGGAAAGCACGTCGTCGATGCGAATCACCCCGCCGGGCCGGTACAGCCTGGCATAGACAAGCTTGAGGAACTCGTAGTCCTCGGGGAAATCCAGCGACCAGTGATGCTGCGACAGGTCCGGCTCGTGGGTGTAATTGTCGATGCGGCAGGAGCCCGGATGCAGGCTGAGATAGCTGAAGGCATGGATACGCTGCGAGGGCGCCAGCGCGTTCGCGTGCGCCAGCAGCACGGCGTCCCTGGTGATCACGTTGACATCCAGCCCTTCGGGGAATGTCGGCGGATCATAATTGTTGAGATAATCGCAGCCGCTTTCAAAGAACCGGTTGATGGCGTCGCCTATCAGGATAGGGTCCAGCAACGGGCAATCGCCGCCGACATAGACAATGATGTCAGCCTGGCATTCCTCGATGGCCTGGACGATGCGGTCGAGCACGAATTCGGGGTGGCCGCGGACCACCGGAACGCCTGCCCTGGCGCCAAGCCCGGCCAGCGGGTCGTCCTTGTCCAGGTTGGTGGTGACCAGCGCCACTTCATCGACACCAGGGATCTGACGGGCGATATCGATCGTGTGCTCGACAACCGGCTTGCCGGCAAGATCGAACAGCGACTTGCCCGGAACCCGGGTCGAGCCCATGCGGGCGATGACCATTGCCACAATCTTCAGGCCTTCGCGCTGTCGTGCCATGACCACCCTCCCTTTGGAATGCTGACAGGTTCAAATACTCCGGACCCAATTGTCCAGTTCCTGGCTTGCCAGGCTTTCGCAGATCGCCTGGGTGGCGACCGCATCGTCTATTGTTGCAGGCAACGGTGCACCGGTGTCGAGGAAATCGCCGATGGCAGCATAAACATCACCCAGCGCGGTCGACAAAGCAGTCGGTCCCGATCCAACGGGCAATTGTTCGAAATAGCCCGGGAAAACCGGGTCCGGGCGGACCTCGAAGCGTTCCAGCTGCATGCCGGACTGGGAATAGCGGTAGCGGCCTTTTTCAAACAGCAGGTCGATCTCGAAGATCGAGAAGAGCCGCTCGTCGCCGGTGAGCAATTCAATGTCGACGTTGCTGAACCGCACCGTGCCTGAAACGCTGGGGTCCACCTCGGTGAAATCGAAGGTCTTGCGCCGGCCGATGGTGGCCTGCACCTCGCCAAACAGGAACCGCAGCAGGTCGATGGCGTGCGATCCGTTGTGCCGGATCCCCTTGGAATACCAAACCGCACCCGACAGCGGCTGGCCGAGTGCTCCGGCATCGATATCGGTGCGCAACCGGCGCACGCTTTGCTCGAAACGGCGCTGGTAATTGACCATCAGGGTCCTACCGGCAGCCTTGTAACGCGCGGCGATCTCGCGGGCCTGATCAATATCCTGCGTCAACGGCTTTTCGCACAGCACCAGCCCGACATCGTGGCCGGCGAGCTGCTCGAGATAGGTCGCGTGGTGAGGATCGGGGACGGCTATGACCGCGACATCGAACGGGCGCTGAAGTACCTCTTCCAGAGTTTCCGCTACCGGCACGCCCCACAACGAACCCATCTGACGGGCGCGGTCAGTATCGAGATCATACAGCGCCTCGCAGACAAAGCGGGGGTCGCTCCGAAGGGCATGCAGATGGGTGAGGATTTGCGGAGAGCCAGGACTGTCATATCCACCGGCGATATTGCCGGCACCAATAACAACGGCGGAATAGGTCATTCTCTACCACATGCGCGGATCGATGATGGATGCATCATTGCAAGAAAGACCGTCAAAGTCGATCTCGACACTCCCGGCGAGCGCCAGGGCGTCTGTAATCTCTTCCAGCTCGGCCGCGCTCGTCACGCCGCAAACGACAGTTTCAACGTTATCGTTCTGCGTTATGAAGGCAAGACTCGCCACCAGCGGGCCGACACCCGCGCGTTCGGCGGCTGCACGAAACGCCTCGATATAAGGCCTTGCCGCCTGCCGCGCCTGCGGGACAGCCGACTGGTCCATCAACAGAAGGCCCTGCAGGAACGCCGACCTGATATGGTTGCTGACGCCCTTTGCCCGCGCGACATCCAATGCGCCGCTTGTCTGCATGCGCTGGTCGAGCACGTTCATCGGCGCCTGCATCACATCGATCGGATACCGGTCCATCAGGGTCGCAAGTTCTGCAGGGTCGTAGACAGACACGCCGATGGACTTCACCAGGCCTTCACTCCTGGCAGCACTCAACGTGTTCCAGAGCAGATCCCCGCCACGTGCAAGCAGATCTCCCGGCCAATGCACGAGGACACCATAGAGGCTCTCCGTGCCCAGCTTTTCAAGCGACGATTCAATCGACCGGCGCACCTGCGCCGCATCATCGGCGAGGATTTCATCGCGCCTGAATTGCGGTGTCTTGCTGATCAGCTTGAAAGATGCAGCCGCCTTGAGTTCACCAAGAACCTGCTCTGATGTGCCATAGGCCGGCGCGGTATCAAGAATGTCGATACCGCGCGTCTTTGCCAGCTGGAGAATGGCATCAGCGTCTTTCAGTGAAATCTGGCCCCTGGTGTTTGAAACACCGTAATCGAGACCAAACTGGGCCGTTCCGAGGGATAGCTTTGCCATGCACGTCACACTCTGCTGGAGTTCACATACAACGGCCGGGCAAGCCTATTCGGTTTCCTTGGTGCGGTTGAGCATCTCCAGAAGCCCTTCGGTGCTGAGCCACTCGGTGTTGTTGTCCGAGCTGTAGGAAAAGCCCTGTTCGACCGGCTTGCCCTTTTCACCCAGAACGCTCTTGGTGTAATCGGCGCTGACGGTGAAATTGATGGTCGGCTGAATCACGAAGTGCTCGTCGAATTCCAGCACAAGATGGGAATCATCGGACGGACACATGACTTCATGCAGCTTTTCGCCCGGACGGATGCCGATGATCTTGTGCGGCAGGCCCGGCGCCATGGCGTCGGCCAGATCGGTCATTTTCATGGACGGGATCTTGGGCACGAAAATTTCGCCGCCATGCATGCGCTCGAAGCTCTTGATGACGAATTCCACACCCTGGTCGAGGGTGATCCAGAACCGGGTCATGCGCTCATCGGTGATCGGCAGTTCGGTGGCGTTTTCAGCCAGGAGCTTGCGGAAGAACGGCACCACCGAGCCGCGCGAACCGACCACGTTGCCATAGCGAACAACAGCAAAGCGGGTCGTGTGGCCACCGGCGATATTGTTGCCGGCCACGAACAGCTTGTCCGAGCACAGCTTGGTGGCGCCGTACAGATTGATCGGGTTGGCTGCCTTGTCGGTCGACAGTGCGATCACCCGTTCAACTTCGTTGGCGATTGCCGCGCGGACGACATTTTCCGCGCCGTAAACGTTGGTCTTGATGCATTCCAGCGGGTTGTATTCAGCGGCCGGAACCTGCTTCAGGGCTGCGGCGTGGATAACGAAATCAATGCCGCTGAACGCCTGATTGACCCGGTCATAATCGCGGACGTCGCCGATGAAATAGCGGATCTGCGGGTATTCCGATTCAGGAAAAGTCTGGCTCATTTCGAACTGCTTGAGTTCGTCACGGGAGAAAATGACCAGCCGCTTGACCTTGTATTCCGACAGCAGCCTCTTCACCATGCGCTTGCCGAACGAGCCGGTGCCGCCGGTTATAAGGATGGATTTGTTGTTAAACATCGGTATTCCCTTGTTAATCCTGTTGGCTCTTCAGCGCGTCGAGACCTGCCCGTCGAAAGGTATGTGTATGTAGACCATTCGCCGCCGCTTAACCCGTGGCAGCAATGAACTCGGTCGTTTTCTTAAGATCGCCAATCCGCAAGATGTCAAGATACCGGGCGACTGCAGCATGCGGGCTTCCGTAAACCATCTGGCGGCCATGATGCAAGAGCAACGCCTTGTTGCAGCGGTTGAGCACAAACGGAACACTGTGGGTAACGATGATAACAGCTTTCGCACGGTCGATGGTTTCTTCCATGCGGCGCGCGGCCTTTTGCTGGAACCCGATGTCACCGGCATTGAGCAATTCATCGAGCATGATGATGTCGGGAGCCACGGCCGTCGCGATGGAAAACACGAGGCGGCTCTTCATTCCATCGGAATAGAACTTGTAGGGCTGGTTGATGAACTCTCCCAGCTCCGAAAACTCAACGATGCTCGGATACAGGGCGTCGGCTTCCTTGGTAGACATGCCCATGAAACAGCAGGCCAGCCGGATATTCTCCGAGCCTGAAAGCTCGTCACGGATACCCAGGCCGGGGCTCAGCAGCAATGGCTTGGCGTAGAGGGAAATGGCTCCCTCCTGGATCGGCACCAGCCCGTTGATTGCCTTCAGCAGCGTACTCTTGCCGGCACCATTGGCGCCGATGATACCGAGAATATCGCCAGGATAGACATTGAAGCTGACCCGGGAAACGGCATCGAATGTCGGCGCCTTGCGGAACCTGATCAGATTCTGCGGCGCCCATTTCTTGGCCGGGTTCTTGAACAGCCGGATCGTGACGTTCTCAACCTTGACCGAGGGAACCGGGAGATCGTCGGCATGCCGCTTGCGCCAGGCCGCCGAGGTTTCTTCCGGCAGCGCCGAAAGGATCTGGTCGACACCCCAGTCGGGGAAACCCTTGATGACCTTGAGGCTATTGTCGAGAAGCCCCACCAGCTTGTCGCTGACCGGAGCGAGGTCGATATCATCGAACGTTGCCAGAAAATCGCAGACCTCGGTCAGGTCACCCGATTCAATGATATTGTTGAGTTCATCCTGAAGCGTGCCGCTTGCGGCGTGTTCAAGCCCGGTGAATTCACCCTCCAGGCTCCACACATCAAGACCGTATATCCCGGCGCCCAAATCCGCGGACTCATGGCCCAGAAGGTTGAGTTCAAGCCGGTCGCTTTTCAGCTCGCCATCAATCTTCTTGCGCAGCTTGAGGGACCCGTTCACATAAATGCTGACCCGGGTCGGCGAACGCACCAGGGTGATGAAAACCAGGCGGTCTTCGAGGTGGATCACGGAGGCCGTCTCAACCCAGGTCAGCGACTTGTTGCTGACCCGGAGAGAGCGCTGCTTGTCGCCGTCGAGCGAGATGTAGAGATTGTGGTCGATATTGGACGAGAGGTCGATGAGCATGTGCATCGCCACCGAGCCGCTCTGATCAACTGCGCCCTGCCAGCTCAGCTTCACCGTCTCGCGAGACATCGCCACCATGTGGAAGCCACTCTGATCGAGAGGCTTGGCACTGCCGTCGCCTTCCACCTCGGCACGGTCGAGCCAATGCTGTCCGCCATGCTCATAGGTCGAGAGCGTACGCCGGGCATCATTGAGTTTCAGCAGCTGCTCAAGTTGAGCATTGTAAAGCGCGCTGTCGGTCTTGCCGCCAAGAGCCAGCTCCCTGATCCGCACACCCATTGCAGGGGCGCCGCCCTGGTTCGTATTAGTATCGTTCATGGTGAACTCCGGCGATCAAATAAACGAAAAGAAGTGCCGGCGGGCGCGACCCAACAGCTTCAACGCCCCAAGGGAACAAAGCAGCCCGATAACTGTAATCAAGATGAGCGGCCAGAGAGGCGGCAGCTCATGTCTGAGTATTATGGCCCGATAGGCTGGCAGAATGTGCGCGAACGGGTTGAGGTAATAATAGGTCAGATACTGCTCCGGGATCCGCTCCACCGGGTAGATGCCGGGCGACAGGTAAAACCAGATACCGGTGATGACGTTCACACCCCCGGCGAGGTCGCGCACGAACGCGCCCGCAGTGGCGAACAACACCGTCAGAAACAGCATGATCGAGAGCTGAGCCATCATCGGAAAGACGAGATAGACGTAGCTGGGATGAGGCGGGTAGCCCATCATCGTGGCAAACAGAAAGAGCACCATCAGCGCGACAAGGAACATCGCGAACTCGACACCGATATAGGCAAGAATAAGCGAAAACACCGAGAAATTCGTCTGTTTCAGGACAGATGAATAACTGGCAAAGGTCACGGGAGAACCATCAACCGTCTTGGCGAGCCAGCGCCAGAATACAACGGCGATATAGATGTTCAAGAACTGGCCGCTCGGCAGATTGCCGCGCATCAGGATTTGCGTAAGGAAGAAATACACAAACGCCATGAAGATCGGTTCGATCGCGAGAAAGAAGACGCCAAGCGCCTTCTCGAAAACCTTGCTCTTCATTTCAGACTGAACGATCAGCCGGATTTTCGACCATTCGGATGCAAGCGTGCGTTTGCCATCCTCCCAGGTCAAAGGCGCATAAGTGCTGCCTTGTGGAGTGATTTTCTTGTATAGGGACTTGTCCAACGGCCACTCCAGTGATCGGCATTTACTTGCCTTTAGAGGTCGGCCAGTCTCTATCACCCGCTTTGACGCCAAGTCAAGGAAAACGCCCCCTCGACGCAGGCCGTGGCCACAGGGCTGTGGAAGGGTGGATCAGCGGGCAAAACAGGCTTTCGCAGGAGCCTGTTTTATCGTGCCATTATGGAGCGGATGGCTTGGCTGCAGGCCTCCAGATCTTCGCACTCGTTGACCCAGCTTGCGAACTGGCCAAGCCGAAGACCCTGATAGGATTGGTCCGGAAACCATGAATGACTGGGTATACCGGCGCGGCCGGTTTCGGCCAGCAGCATCGAGTTCAGACCGAAGGCAATGTCGGCGACGGCAAACAGTTCCGGCTTGGACAGGCCGGAACCACACAAGACCAGATCGCTCTCGTGCCGACCGGCAAAAGCGTGCCAGTCATAGGTTTCCGATGGATGCGGACGTATCATCACATGCATCGGCCGCCCCATGCTTGTGGCCAGTTCCCGCACCAGCGCCACAAGTTCGGCGGCTGCACGGTAAATGTCCCGCTCGTCAGGCTGGTCCCATTGCCATTTCGCTGCATCGGCGAAGCCATATTCCGAGATGAACAAAACCACGATGGCATCTTGGGCGAGACCTAGTCGCTTGCGAACGTCGAGACCAAGAGCGGTGTCAGCCGGAACCTGGGGCGCCCAAAGCAGCGGGTGCTCAAACGTGACAATCGTGTCCACCGGGCACCCCAGTTCCCGCAGCCGGTCACCGCACCAGGCATCAGGAACGGCGATCATGTCGGGCTGGTGGCGCCAGCGGTCGGTTGGTTCATCCCCGGCAAAGCGTTGCCACAGGTTCCAGTAATGATCGACGATGGACGTAACCGGAATGCCGGCCTGGCGGGCCGCTTCGATCAGGGCTTTCTCGATCGTGTATCCGGCGGAGGCGCCGACAATCACATGATCGGGGCGATGCAGCTCAAGTGTCTTTCGGGCAATGTCGCGAAGATCCTCGCGCGAAAGCGCGGCACCGAGGAGCCGGACCTGATCCGCATGGTCTTCAAAATACCGGTCTGCGGGACTTTCAAGCAGTGCCCGCAAAGTGTCGTCAGCCGGACGCCCGTTCAGCAGGCGTGCAATTAGCGAACCGGCGCCCGCCTCCCGCGCGCCGACAAGCAGCCGGGGCGCGCCGAAGGCATCGGCCAGCAAGCTAGCCATCGCGGACGACCTGTCCGGTTTCAAGCGACCGGCGGATCATGTCGCCAACACGGACGGTTTCAAATCCGTCCCTGATTGCCGCTCCGTCCCAGGGGCCATTTTTCACGCGGTCGAGGAAACGATCGATCATCGGCTCGAAGAATCCGCGCTTGGCACCATGAATATCGACATACTCATAGGTGTCGGGCGCGATAACCGCGTTCTCGTCCTTGAACAGACGCACATTCATGTCGAAGTCGGCGACTTCCAGCGCGCCGCCCGATCCGCGGACCTCGAACACGGCCTCCCGCGAAGTGCCCGACAGCGGCGGCGTGACCCAGGAAATTTCGAGCACTGCATCGACGCCATTTGCAAAGCGCAGATTGGCAATCAGGTAATCGTCCTTGTCGCGCAGTCCGGCGCGGGAGCGTGCGAACACCTCGACCACTTCACTGCCGGTCACCCAACGCATGATGTCGACATCATGCGGCGACAGCCAATAGACCAGATCGGTCTTGCCCAACACGCGCTCGGCGCGCTTGCGGTTGGAATTGCGCCTGGCGAAGATATGGCGCACTTCGCCGACTTCGCCGGCATCGACAAGACGCTTCATTTCGGAAAAGCGGGAGCTGTAGCGCAGGACATGGCACAGGGCGCCGAGCTTGCCGGGCCGGTCCAGCAGAGCGACCAGCTGGTCGGCCTCGGACATGGACGTGGCGAAAGGCTTTTCCAGAAGGATATGCTGCCCGGCCTCCACCGCCGCCCGCACCGGCTCCACACGCACCCATTCAGGTGTCGTAATGATGGAGGTGGTAGCCGTCGGGAAGTCCTTGTAGGGCGCGGCATAGTCACTGCCCGGATAACCGGCAATGCCGTAGCGGTCGGCAAATTCCCTGGTCTTTTCCGGGGTATTGCCGACGACCGCAACCAGTTTGCAATCGGCTCGCTGCGCAATGATGCTGCCATAAATATCGGCCATAAGGCCGGTGCCGATCATGACGATTTCTATGGGGGCGTGGCTCACGAGCGATAGGTGTCCCTGGTGTCGATTTCTTCCAGCAGCTCAATTGCCGCAAGCGAACTTTCAAGCGCAATGGATGACTTGCCGGGCACGAATGCGTTCAGCAGGTGATCCAGTTCCGCATGATAATAGCCGCCGTCGAGCTCGACCGTTTCGATTTGCTGACCGGCTTCATCGATACGGCCGATGGAATAGAATTCCGGCGTATCGCGAACCAGCGTGAGCGAACCGGCGCTGCCCGACTCCATGTCGAGATGCAGGTGAATGAATCTCGGGCCAAAGGTGATCTGGTGCCTGGCGATGTCGTGACCGGCCAGTTCCAGCAGCATCTCCAGCGCATGGATGCCGTAGAAGAACGCGCTGTTGAGGCGCGGGTCCGGCCCCAGATCGGTACAGGCGGCAGGCGCTGAAGCCAGATAGGTCGCCTTCCCCTTTGCACCGTTGCGCACGCTGATCAGTTCAGGGGTAAAACGCAGCGGCGAGGCTGAGCAGAGCCGGACGCCCTTGGCCCGCGCCGCGTCGATCAGCTTGCGGGCATTGGCGGCGTTCTCGGTGAAAGGCTTGTCGACGAAAGTCGGCACGCCGGTGGCGATCGCTTCCAGTGCGGGTTCGGTATGGGCGTCGGCAAAACGGCCAATGACCATCGCAAAGTCTGCATCCTGCAGTGCTTCCCGCGGAGTCGCGGCGACCTTCTCAATGCCAAGCGCCTGGGCCTTGGCCGCAGTCTGATCCGGGTCTTCGCCCCAGATCGAGGTGACCCTGGCCACCGATGCGAAGGGTGCGTCGGCGCCGTTGATGCGATTGGCGAAAGCTTCGGTGTGGGTGCTGTCGGACCCCAGAAAAGCGATCCGGATCATGGCAGCTTCCAATGGGTTCCGCAGACGTGGCGTGTCCCGGTATCGTCAACGAAATAGTAAACCGTGAACATCTTGCCCGGTTCGATTTCAATGCTGAAAGGATAGCCACAGTCCCAGGTCGGGCTGTCATCACGGATGATGATTTCCTCATCGACCAGCCAGGTCTGGCCGCGATCCTTGCTGATGGCGCAGCGAATGCCATAGGGCGCGCGCCGGTAGCCGTAGGTTGCCAGCAAATCGCCGTTGGACAGGACCATCAGGCTGCCGGGCTGGCCCCAGATTCCGGTCTGCTGGGGTGCGGTCCAGCACAGTCCGCCATTGAGGCTGCGCGCGGTCACCAGGTTACCCACCATGCCGACGGGCATGAACTGGTCACCACTGGTGTGATAGGTCTCGTCGGCGCGGATCATCGCCAGCATTTCGCCGCCGCCGAGTGAAATCAGCGACGTTTCGTTGTAGTTGATGCCCTGCAATTCGGAGAAGCGGCCGTTCTCGTCCGACGCGATGCGGATCGGCTCGCACCAGGTCCGCCCGCGATCGAAAGACCGGACGACCCAGGATATGTCGGAGCGCTGCGGCGCACCGGTATAGACCGGCGCCAGCCAGGATCCATCGGCCATCTCGACAATCGGGTCACGCGAACAGGATCCACCGATCTCGGGCACCTGCTCAACGCCGATTTCCGTCCAGGTCTCGCCATTGTCGGTGGAGCGCATGATCATGTTGCCGACAACGGAAGTCACCAGCCCGTGCTCTGCACGATGCGAGAAAATCTTGCGCGGCGGCTCGCCACCCACGGCACTTGTCGGGCGAATGTCGAGCGCAACGAAGCGGCAGATCACGCTGCCATCGCTGAGCACCGTCATTGCCGGATCATTGACGCCCCAGCGGCCCTTGTAGACCTGACGGCGGTTTTCTTCCGGCCAGGTCTGGCCCATGTCGTCAGACGTGATGATGTGGATCGTGCTGTCCGGATCATGATGTGTAGCCACATCGTTCTTGGCCGCATCCGAGCTGAATTTTCCTGCCCGGCGAAAGGCAACCGCCAGTTTGCCGTTGGGCAGGATCACAACATGGGGAAAGGAACAATAGGCGTCGCTTTCGCGATAAATGGTGACGTGCTTCACTTTTTAGCCTCGGAGTGGATCATTCAACATCGGTTTTCGCCCAAAGATGGGCGGACGGACCTCTAAAACGCGAGTTTTTTCATCGCTATCTTTCGCACTTATCTGTGCAATACGAACTTTCTGCAACCCCGGTTTTGGATTGTTCATGCCGAAATGCCGGGTTTTTGCCCCGCATCGCTCTCCGGTTTCGAATACATCACTCCGGCTAGTCTCCGGCGGAGTCCGGACAGCCGGGAGGTCGTGGGCCTGACGAAATAATCGGCGATGCGTTCACTGCTCTGGCCATCGTTGGGTCCGTTGAAGCGGCGGATACCGCGCTCCAGAAGCTCCTGCGCCTGGGCTGCTGTCGCTTCATCAAATAGCATGGCGCGCACCATTTCACCGACACGGGCGGGATCCTCACAGCCCATGCTCAGCCCCTCGGCGACAAAATCCACCACGTCTGCCTTTCCGCTGAAATCGCAAATCAGGGTCGGTGTGCCCCGGATTGCGGCTTCAATGGCGATGTTGGACACCACCACGATCAGGAGGTCGCTGGCGCCCAGCAGCTGGCCGATCGGATATTGCTTCACGATATCGATCTTGTCGCGAACGCCAAGCCGCTCGGCCATTGCTTCGAAAACAGCCATCTCATCACTTGGATGCAGCTTGAGCACAACATGCACCCCGTCCAGATACGGCACTGCACCGAGCACGGGACCGAGCTCGGTTTCAGGGTCGGGAAAGGCCTCCGTCCCGACCGTAACGAGCTTCTTGCCAATTGCGCGGGGAAAGTCTTCCTCGACACTGCGACGGTCGGCGGTACGGTCGTGTCCGTGGTGCTTGTCGTAGGTATAGGCGCCCACGACTTCTATATTACGGGCCTTTTTTCCCGCCTTGATCATGTGGTCACGGATTTGATCGCCATAGGCGAGATGATAGGGCGCCGGGAAGTAATAGCCGTCCGGCCGGCGTCCCACCAGGATCGGGAAATGCCCAATCCACGGAATCTGGCGCGCGACAGCCTTGCGCCCGAATGCAATCGCGAGCGGCAGAGTTTCATTGATCGAGAACACCGCCTGAATCTGCACGTTTTCCGCAATCTGTTCATAAAGCCGGTTCAGATGGCGCTGCCGCCGCATGTAGTAGGGCCAGTTCATTTCAAAGAGGAATTGAATCGCCGAAGCCAACACCGGATCATCTTCCAAAAGTGACTTCAGCGGCCATTTGAGTTTTTCGTTGCGGACTTCCTCTTCAAATCTTCCCACGTGAACGACGGGCAGGCCTTCCATTTCAATCTTGCCGGAAAACCCGATCGAATCCGTCACCAGCAAGGCACTCATATCGCGCTTCTTCAAGGCTGCTGCGATTTGCAAAGCGGGATCGAGATTAACCCGCGAGCCGGAATCGCTGACCGTGATCAGCACAACGTTGTTGTCGCCGAGATCGGGCACGGCTTCAAATTCATGCAGCTCGGGTTCAATGGCGGATTTCGCAAAGAACCCGCCAATCCGCCATTGCCATCTGGAAAGAATGGATCTCTTGCTTCTATCGGTTTCAGTCGCACTTTCCTGCAGCCGCTGCCCCCAATCCGCAAGGGCCAGGCTGGCACGCGTAAACCGCGCACCAATCCGCCTCGTCAGCTTGCCAAAGAACTTGCCTATATCTTCGAAGCGGAAGGCTCGAACGCTGCGAAGCCATCGCAGGTACCTGATCCTTGTGCGCTTTCTGAAGTTCTTTGCCCGCTTGTCGTTGCGCGCCAACGAGATCAGCAATGTGAACCGGCGAACAATCAAAGGATGTTTCCGAAGAAACTGATTGACCATGAAACGCTGCCGTTCACGGGTGAAAATGGAATGGTGCCTGTACTTCCAACCGACCGTTAGATAGTCGATCTGCGACCGCAGTTTCCTGGCCGCGAGCCGGAAACAGTCATATGCATTGGAATCCACCACGGCCACGCAACACGGCGTTTTGGCTGCCGCCTTGTAGGCAAGCATCAGCTGGAACCAGTTGGTGGCAATCTCATGATAACAGGTCAGCAACACGTCCGTTTTCGACTTCGCTGCCACGGACGACATCAGATCATCCATGATCCCGTAGGCCTGGTATTCGATTTCCTCGGCTTCGCTCTTGTTGAATGCGCTGCGAAAGGACCTTGTGGTCCAGCTCTGGTCGTCATGCTTGATCTCAATGGCGCTGTGCGCGAGCAGATTTATCTCTTCCGGCTTCCAGCCAAGAATGTCGTCGAGCTGCCCGAGAAGCTCCAGATCACTCTTGTGGTTGCGAATGACCACAAACTGGTCGCCGTCACATTCAATGAGTAACATGCAAGCCTCTTGGGACAGACCGGTAAAGATGCCGAATGACAAATCCCGCTCAACGGTGCCTCTGCAATTTGGCCGGACTTATCGGATATTTTGTCTATCAGCGCAACACGGGCAATTGTTGGTGTTCGACCGGAATTTGATGGCCGTCATTGCCAGAATTTGCATACCTGCAGATGCATGCGAGGCACCAGCATCCAGGAGTGGACAAGGTTCCAGGCTCCCCTGATCATCTGCTTGCGTGTCTTCAGCCTGCTGGCGGCATACTCCAGTTCCGTATAGGCAAACAGGTGCCTGCGGACAGAGCGGTCGAGACGCGGATCCGAACGATACTTGTTGACCAGATAGTCCCCTGCCGCCTTGACCCTGGCGAATTCGGGACGGCTGCCCAGATGGATGATGGCAAGCGGCTCGGGCACCACGGCCAACTCCCCGCCTTCCAATGCAAACCGGGCGAACCAATCCACATCCTCCAGCCGCATCATGTTCTGATCATAGGCTCCGACCTCAACAAACGCCTCCCGGCCGAGCATGACGGTTGACCCCGGGCAAAACCAGCATCCGGAGAAAAACATAGACGGATCATCACTCGGCACCGGGATTCTTTGCTCCCGCCGCCCGTCCGAAAAGCGGTATTCGAAGCCCGATGCAATTGCAGTCCGTTTTGTCCCGATGCCGTTGGCTGCGATGAAACCGAGCTGGCGTTCCAGCTTGTGCGGAAGCCATTCATCGTCCGAATCAAGCCAGGCCAGCCACTCACCGCGTGCTGCCCGCGCACCTGCGTTGCGCGCTGCACCCGCTCCGCCGTTTTCCTGCTGGCGCAGCAGCCTTATGCGCGCATCACCGGACATATCGGCCGGCAGCTCGAACGGCGGGGAGGATCCGTCATCGACGACGATCAGTTCGAAATCCGTGAAGCTTTGGGCGAGAACGGAGCGGATGGAGACAATCGCCGTATCCTGCCGGTTATAGACCGGAATGATCACACTGACCGACGGAGCGTCTTTTTGCGGCAAGCTCACGATATGATTACCCCATCAAAGTTGCTGCAGGCGGCCCTACTCACCGGTGGTGACCGTTCGCTGCGACGCCGGAGTTGACCCGATCAGAAACCAATCGGGCGATACGCTTGGCGCTTTGCCCGTCATTCGGGCCGTTGAAGCGCTCGATGCCGTCCCGCATTTTCTGGCTGGCGCTCTCTGCCACCGCCGCGTCAAACAGCATAGCCTCGGCCTGGCGCTGCACATCCCGAGGATCGTAGCAGCCCAGAGACAACCCTTCCTCGACAAAATCCAGAACGGCAGACTTGCCGCTGAAATCGCAGACCAGCGTGGGCGTGCCGACCACCGCAGCCTCGATGATCACCGTCGACATGACCGACACCAGGAGATCGGCAGCCCCGAGCAATTGTCCCAGCGGATAGCGGTGCACAATGTCGATGCTGTCCGCAACTCCGGCGCGCTCGGCCATCTCCCGCATTGCCGCCGGATTGTCGTCCGGGTGCAATTTGAACACCACATGGGCGCCCGCGATCCGCGTGACCGCCTGCAAAATCGGAACCAGTTCCGTCGCCGGATCGGGAAAAGCCTCGCTGGTCACGACAATCAGACGATTGCCATGGACGCGCGGAAAGTCGGTTTCCACCGTGGCCCGGTCCGCGATCCGGTCGCGGCCCAGATGCGCATCGAATGCCGGGCTGCCGACAACATGGATGGCCGACCGGCTATTGCCGGTTGACGCGATATGGTCTGCGAGCTGGAGCCCGTAAGCCAGATGCTCGGTCGCGGGGAAGAAATAGTGATCCGGACAGCGCCCGATCGTTGCGCCGAAATGGCCAAGCCAGGACAGCGAGCGGTCCCGCGCCCAAAGCCCTGCGGCGATCGACACCGGCAAGGTGTCGGGAACCGAAAGAACGGCCCTGACGGCACATAACCTGTTGGCAATGCCGAGCACACGCTGAACCCGTTTCAGGCGCGTGACATATTTGGGCCATGACCAGGCAAGCAACCGGTCAAGCGCGGCCACAAGGGTTGGCGGCAAGGATCGGGCGGCTGTAATTTCCTGCCACTCGGGCGGCGGCATGCGGACCGGGAATACCGGCAAATCGCCGTCGATCACCAGTGTGTTGCGCCCGCTCAGATCCGGATCCTCGGCGACAAGGGCAACTTCGGTGAGCAACAGGACCGGGATCTGGAGAGTATCAAGTTCGGGGAGGATCGCCTTGAGAGGCCTGAGATTGATCCCGGTGCCTGAATCGTTGCAGGTCACCACGGCAATCCTGCGCCCGGCAAGCCGGGTACCGGCGCGCAATGCTGCGGGAAGCTGGCGCAACAGTCTCAAGCTGCGGCGGAGGGGACGCAACACTGCCCGCAGCCGGGTCAGCGGCAACCGGCCGGATGGCGCAGCGCTCTCCTGGCCCACACCAAATGCTGCGGCAAGCGGCGCATCGAGCAGGGCCAGCATGATATCGCCCTGCGCCAGAACCTCGTGCATCGCGGCGACGCGCAGCACACCGGTTGCGATCTCGTGATAGGCACTTGTCAGAATGGATTTTAGCAATCCATCGGCCTGGGCCTCAAGCAGGACATCCGCCAGCCCATAGGCCTGTTGTTCCAGCCGGGAGAGCGCCGCGGGACCGAGTGCCGCTTCGACGGACTCGATCTCCCGTTCGCCATCGCCAACGGTGAGCGTACCGGGCGCGGATCCCACCACCCGGCCTTCTGGCAGTTTCATTGTCGCCAGTGCTGCCCGTGCCGCGTCATCATCCCGTGCGATCAGGATGGAAGCGCCATTCAGATCCAGCTGCCGCACCAACACTTACCGACCGAAGTGCTTGAAAAGCGCTATGACGGCTGCACGCCCGATGATGTAGTTGGCTTTCAGATTGCCGCCAATTCGCGCCTGGCCTACCCGCGGCGCCGTCGGCACCGGCAACTGGCTGAGCTGGCCGCCCTGACGCACGATGAACAGCATGAATTCAGTGCCGATGGAGCGATAGCTGTCAAACCATCCGAGCTGCCGGTAATAGCTCATGCGGTAGGCCTTCATGCCGCAGAGCGGATCCTGCAATCCGTAGAATTTGCGCGCCATGATCTGAAACGCAAGTTCCGAAACACGCGGCACGAAATCGCGGATGCCGACCACCAGATCCGCCCCGTCATCAAGCCGTTTGACGAACTCGGGAATGAGGTTTCCGGGCAGTTGGCCATCGGCATCAATGGTGATGGCGTATTCGAACCCCAACGCATCCGCCCGGGCAAACCCCGACGAAAGAGCGCCGTCATAGCCCTGGTTCACCTCATGTGTGACCACATCGGCGCCCAGACTGCGTGACAATTCCGCAGTGCCGTCGGTCGATCCGTCATCCACCACGATGGGTTGCCCGAATGCACGGACTTCCTCAAGCACGGGGGCGATCGTGTCCGCCTCGTTGAGAGCCGGAATGATAATGGCTAGTCGAGGTGCGCCCACGTGAGATGCTCCCCTTTTTTGACCGCTGACCGCAATGGCTTTCCGACGATCTGGTCTTCCATGTAAGGTGCGAAGCCATCTCTGGGACAAGGGCGCAGGGCCTCAAGATCGGCGCTGGAAAGGATTTCGCCCGGGGCGAGATCCCGTGCTGCGCGCAGGCCGCGGCGCTGAACCACAACCGTGTCGACCTCGTTGTCCTCGACCTTCTTGACCCCGTCGCCAAGCGCCATTTCGAGCTCGCGGGTGCGATCCATCATGTCGCGCCATGTACGCGGGTCCATGGCGAACTTGTGGTCCGGGCCGGTGCGGCTCGTGTCATCGGTGAAGTGCTTTTCCATGATCCGGCCACCCAGCGCCACTGCGCCCAGCACGGTCGCGTGCCCCGGGGTGTGGTCGCTCAGGCCAAGGATCATGCCCGGATACATTGCGGCGAATGTCTTGAGCACGTTGAGCTTGATGTACTTGAAGTTCTCGAGGCTGGCCGTGTAGTTGGTGTTGCACTGAAGCAGGGCGACCTTGTCGTTGACTGCGAGCGCTGCCCGCACGGCGCGGTCTGCATCCTCGGCATTGGCGGCGCCGCAGGCGAGGATCGTGGGTTTGCCCTTCCTGGCGACATACTCGATATATTGCGGCCAGGAGACATCGCCCGAACCGATCTTGTAGGCCGGCAGGTGCGGATCGAGCTCGTCGACGAGATCATAGGAGTAGGGCGTGGTAAAAAAGCTCACGCCTGCTGCCTTGGAGGTCATCTTCAGTTCCTCGGTCCAGTCAGGATTGACCGAGGCGGCCTGATAGACCTCGAAAACCGACTTCTCCCACTTCGACTGGTGCGACATGGCTTCAGCCGGCATGCTCTTGAAGCCGACATCGGAGACGATGGATTTGGCCTGGAAATGCTGGAATTTGACCGCGTCCGCCCCGGCATCGGCGGCCATCTTGATCAGGTCCTTGGCACGCTGCAGTTCGCCGTCGTGATTGGCGCCAATGTCGGCGATGAAATAGGTCGGATGATCGAGGCCGACTTTCTTGCCATCAATTTCAAATTCGGCGGCTGGCTTGTTCATTCTCAGTCTCCCTGGCGTCTTTGCATATGACGGAACCGCCTCTAGAGGGTGGCGATCTCGTCTTTCAAATCTGGTAGCGCGACGGAAAACGCCTGCTCGAAGCGTGAAACGTTCATGCGCATATCCCGTGGCCTATAGGCCATAAGCGACATGTCGGCAACGCTGCCCCGGGCCATACATCCGGCATCGAGACCCAGGTGATCGGCGAGCGCAATCGCGAAATCCGCCTTTGACAGGCCACCATGCGAGCCAAGATTGAAAACACCGGAACGCCGCGCCTCAACGGCTCTGGTGATCATTGCCACCAGGCTGTCCAGCCCGAGCGGACTGAACAATACGTCGGTGAACCCCGTGAACACCGTACCGGCGCGCAAGGTCTTTTCCAGCCAGTCGCTGAAACTGGGCCGGCCGGCCAACTGGCTGCGGCCGAAGAAGTTGGTCCGCAATATGGTGGCCGGCATCTTCGAAGCGGCAAGTTCCCCGGCATATTTCGAGAAGGCGTAAGTGTTGGTGATGTGCACATCATCCTCACTGAACGGCCCGCTGCCCTCGTAAACCTGGTCTGTGGAAATCTGCACGAAATGAGCGCCGGAGCGGCCCTCAAGTGCGGCAACCAGGTTTTCAACCAGCTTCACATTGACGTGGTAGGCCTCGTCGGGAACCTCTTCGCAGCGATCCACGTTGGTCAGCGCCGCCAGATTGACAACAACATCGGGTGCGGCGGCCGCAACCAGATCGGCTGCAACCGCTGCATCCGTCAGGTCGCCTGATACATCCATGCCCTTGCTGTTGCCATGAGCAACAACGTCCATGCCGGCAGCGCGCAGGGCCGGCACGAGGCTGTGCCCAAGCATTCCGCTGGCTCCAGCCAAAAATACGCGCATTGAAGTCTCCATGATCGCTTGCGGCCGGTCAGGACAGGCTGGCGATGGTTTCAACCAGAATTTCCGCCTGGCGGTCGGCTTCGCTCGGATCCCAGTAGTTGGTCTTGAACTGCATCAGCCGTGGCTGCAGATCTTCGGCAACCGGACAAAGGCCGGGCTTGTATTTGGCGCGGTTTTCCTCGGAGATGAAGCGTTCGCGGCCAAGCAGGTTCATGTCGCGGAACATCGGCTCGAGATAGGTCAGCTGCCAGGCGCCATAGATGCCGTGGCCGCCACGCGCCTTGAAAGCGTCGCGGACGGTGTTCCAGCTGTGTTCGGGATGCCGCAGCTGCACCACGTAGGTCCAGTAGCTGTTGACGCAATCGGCAGGCGTGAGTTGCGGAACCAGCCAGTCGCAGGTGGCGACAGCGGCATCAAGCTTCTTCGCCGCATCGATGCGCGCCTGCACCAGGGGCTCAATATTCTCGACCTGCGCCAGTGCGACCGCCGCACACAATTCCGGCATGCGGTAGTTCCAGCCCATGGTGACATGGCGCTGGTAGGTTGGCTCCTGGATATCGTCCTTGGTGATCTTGCCCTTCTTGGCGCCCACGCCGGCATATCCGAGCGACTGGACCTTGCGTGTCCGGTCGGCAAGCTCGCCGTCATTGGTGATGACCATGCCGCCTTCGCCCGAAGTCAGGTGCTTCGAGCTCTGGAACGAGAAACTGGCGGCGTGACCGAGCAAGCCGACCATGCGGCCCTTGTACTTGCCCAGGAAACACTCGGCATTGTCTTCAAGCACGAAGAGATCATGCTTGCGTGCAAGATCCATGATCGGGTCCATATCCGGGGACAGGCCGTAGAGCGCAACGGTGATGATGGCCTTGGTCTTGTCGGTGATCCGCTCGGCAATCGATGCGGCCGAAATCTGGAACGTGTCGGGTTCGACATCCGCGAACACCGGCGTCGCATTGGCTTGCAGCACCGCGAAAGTGGTTGCCGACATGGTCAGCGGCGGCACGATCACCTCATCGCCCGGACCAATGCCCTGCGCCTCGAGCAGCGCATGCATGGTTGCCGTGCCGTTGGTGAAGCTGAGGGAATAGTCACAGCCGTAAACCTGGCAGAACAGGTCTTCCAGCCGGCGCGTCATTATGGAGCCCTTGGAGCTGCGAAAATCTGTCGCCAGCACCTCGAGTACATATTTTTCCTCGTTGCCGAAAAGACGCTTGGACGTGGTCATAGGTTTTCCTCATGCACAGATTTGAGATAGCCCTCGTTGCGTTGAGTGCCTGCATTGATTTCCCGCAGTTCGGGCTTTTGCTTGAGCAGGTCGATCACGTCGCGATACGAAAACAGGTTGTTGGTTTTGCCCAATGCGGCAAAGATGGCTCGCATCAGTTCAAGGTCATCTGGCTTGTCGACAGTCAGCCGCCAGTCACTGATATTTTCCGGGTACTCGAAATTCCGCACCTGAAACAGGTCCGGGTTCTTCCAGATGTAGGGCGTGACATGCTCCCGCTCGGAGGCAAGCCTGGCCTCGCGGTCAGCGCGCTCAAGCGCGGAGAACCGGAAGACCTCGATATCCAGCCCTTCGGGAAACGTCGGGTTGAGCGTGTTGCTGCAATAGTCCAGCGCCGGATCGGCCAGAAGCGCCTCGATGCCCTCGTCAATGACCGCGGCATCCTTGAGCGGGTCATCCGCGGTGATGCGCACGATGATGTCAGCTCCGGACTGCCGGGCAGCGCCGATGAAGCGCGACAGGACATCATCGGTCGAGCCGCGAAACACCGGCACATTCAATTCAGCGCCGAGATACCGGGCAAGCCGGTCATCAACGGCTTCCTCGGTGGTGGCAACCACGATCTCTTCAATGTGTTTCGATGCAGCGCAGCGCTCGACGACGTGCCGGATCAGCGGGCGCCCCTCAATGTCGAGCAACACCTTGCCCGGCAATCGGCTGGAACCAAGTCGAGCCTGCACTATTCCAATGATTTTCAAGACTAAAACGAACCTTTCCGCCCGCGATCAGCAAGAGCGTGCAAAAGTCTTGCAATTCTGAGCGCGCTACGCCCATCTGACGGTTTATTAAACCCTTTCATGCCCCTCGGCAAGAGCTCCAGAGCCTGCTTGCGGAGGCCATTTTCGTCCAGCATCGAGGGAATAATCTGCGGCAGCTGGTCTGCTGAAAAACATCCCAGCGCCAGCCCGTGACTGACAAAATCAAGCGGCGCGCGCTTGTTGGAAAAATCGCAGACAAGCGTCGGCGTGCCCAGCAAGGCAGCGTTGACGATGATGTTCGACAACACACAAATCAGCAGATCGGCAGCATGCAACAGGGCATCCAGGTCGCACCGCTCAACCAGCCTCACCCGGTCCGCCAAGCCAAGTCTGGCCAGGAGGTTCCGGAAATAATCCGCGGAATCCGCCGGGTGCAGCTTCAGCACGATTGTGACGTTGTCGATGCTCGCAAGTGTTTCGAGAACCGGGCGCAATTCCTCTTCGGGCCGCTGCAAGGCTTCGGTCGCCACGACAACGAGCGGGGATTGGCCATCCCATTCCGGCACGATGTCGGCCTTCACCAGGGCGACGTCCTCAGGCTTGTTGCGGCCCAGCGAGCCATCGTAGTTCACCGAGCCGACAGAACTGACGGTGTCCGGATCAAACCCAAGCGCCAGCATGTGATCCCGCAACTGGTCGCCATAGACCAGGTGCGATGATGCCGGGAAGTAATCGCAATCGGGACGGTCACCGAGCAGTGCCGGCCAGTAGCCGCAGTCGGGGATGCCCTTTTGCCTCAACCAAGAGAGCGCAAGGCCGGAAATGGGGGTGCCTTCGTTGATCAGCAATCCGGCGCCGATGGGAGCGATATCCTGATGGTAATGCTCCAGCATCGCGCTTGCCGTCGCATGCAGCAGCAACCAGAGGGGCAGATCGCCCTGCAATGAATGGGCAATGCGGACCGTTTGCCGGGGCACGGCATCTGCACTGGCGAGTGCCCGCAGTTGCGCAAAACAGGTCCAGGCAAACGCCATCCACCGCAGGCGCAGCAATGTCGGGGAAAGCTCGACAGGGCACAGGACGGCGATGCCCTTCGATGCCGCGAGCGCCTGAATGGTGCGGTTTGGCGTGAGGATCACCGCTCCCCGGCCCAGCGTTCGCAACTGGTCAACCACGGCAAAAGCCGATGGCGAATTGATCGCCGCCACGCCTTCCTGAACGGCAATCAGGATGTGATCCTTTTCCGGGGTGCCGGTTTCGATTGTGTCCGCCATCGTGCCGGCATCCACCGCCGATGACGCCGGGGTCGAGGGCTGCCTGCGCCGCCTCAGCCTTGACGTCGCGGCCCCGGCGACAAACTGCACCCGGCGCCAGGCGACACGGGCTCTTTCGCTCAACGAGCTGACCCGCGAGACCTTTGCGGGCATGCCCGAAAACGGCTTCGTGGAGCGCGCCGGGAATATCACCATTGTCGGCCGCGATGGATCTGCCAGCAGCGCATCCAGCTGCAGAAACTGGTGAGAACGGTCGGCGATGGAATGGTAATAGGGTTGCAGCAAGCTCTGCAGTTCGCCGCTCAGGCGGGCCACGAATTCGTCCGCCTGGTCATAGGACAGCCGCCAGGCGCGATTGTAGGCCTCGGCACCGAGGGCGCTGCGCCAGTTTTCGATCTGCCGGTCCGCGTCCATTCCCACTCCGTCGAACTCGTCGACGAAGCTGACGACGCGGGCGTGGGGGTGACGGCCAATGAATGCGCGAGCCTGCCTCAGGAGACGTTCACGCGCTCCCGGGGACAGGCGATCGATCGCGCAAACGAGGTGTGCGGGCAGATTGCCATCCTGCCCGGATGTCTCAACCATGAGGTGTTCTCGGGTAGCCGCCGATGCGTTCTGCAAGACCGACCAGCTCGATGGCCTTGTCCAGATCGCACAGCCGTGTGTCCTGCGCTCCGCTCAACCAGGCCTCGTTCTGACGATAGAGCCCGGGCTTGAAACGCTGGTCGAGATCATCGTCGAGCGGAATTTCGTTGACCGCGACTGTTCCCTTGTCGGTGACGTGGAGCTTTTCCAGCGGCCTGAAAATGTAGCGCCGCGAGGGGGTCAGCCATTCAAAGCCCCAACGGCCAGGCGCATCCCAGTTTGCCGAATAGCTGAACGGCACGCCTTCCTCGGTGAGCCCCGCCCCCGCAAATTGCGCCGTCGGGTGCCAATCCAGTTCTCCTGCGGAGATAAACTGGCTGCGCGCCGTATCGGGCAATCCCACGGGCAGGAAGGCCGTATCAATGACATGCATGCTGTTGGCCAGGATCCACCGCGCCTTGGTGGCCTCGGACTGGTTGGTCAGCGTGCTGATGATGTGCGACCATTCGGTAAACTCGAAATTGATGCTGGTGACCTGCTCGCCGCTTTCGGCGATCAATGCCAGCGCCTTGGCCACGGACCCGTAGTAGCGCCGATTGTAACCGACAACGATCCTGGCCCCGGCCGCCGCGGCAGCCGTCTGCAATTGCTGTCCCTCGTCCCCGTAAAGAACAGCCGGCTTTTCGATCATGATCTCGCGCACGCCGGCATTGATGGCGTTGATCGTCTCTTCCGCGAGGCGCTCGACCGGCGCGGCAATGACGAGATGGGTCGGAGCAAACTTGCCAATCGTATCGGCCAGCGGTCCGGCGAAGAATTCAGCGCCAAGCTCTTCGACAGCCCCCTGGTTCCTGGAACTCGGGGCGCAGACCGCAACAGCGCCCACGCCAAGACCTTTGAGCGCTGCGACATGGGCACGCCCCATTTCTCCGGCTCCGGCGACAAGAACGCGGTGGTCGATATTGGGGGACGTGGTCATGAAACAGTTCCTTTTCTCTAAGCCACATTCATAGTATCAGGACGTGGCTGCCCGGGCTCGAATTCGCGGCCTTATTGCCATGCAACCAGTGCGCATTGCACGCTTTTTTTATGAGAAACTGCCTCCGCGCTTCACAAAGGTGACCGATCTGATGGAAATGAAATCTCTGCACACTGACAGCTTTTACGGTTACGACAGGGCGGCCGACAAATTCATGAACGGTGACGAGATCGGCGAACTCGTGCTGCAGGTCAAACCCGCCATGGCCGCGTTGATCGAACGATACGAGCTGGCAAACACCTCGATCATATCCCTCGGCGCCGGTCGTGCTCATGAAGAATTCCATTTCCTCGAATCAGCGTGCTCCGTCGACCTTCTGGATTTGCTGGATCCCGAAGATCGATCCACTCTCGGTGAGTATCCGTCAACGTATTGACGCAGCACAAAGCCCGACCGAAAAGCCGCTGAAATATATCATCAGCGATCTGTATCAGTTTCTTGAAGATGCCGTGACCTCAAGTCAGGCCAAATATGATGTGAGCTACATTTCCAGCTTTGCGCCGGATGAGCTGGATCGGGAGGCTATTCAGCTTTCCTATCGCCGCCGGCGTACCAAAGCGGAAGCCTATGCCAGCTACCAGTCGTGGCCAGAGGGCATGCCGCCGTTTCAACAAGCCATCATGGATGTTGGCCAGCTGGTAAAAGACGGCGGGCTGTTCTTGCTGCAATCCTATCGGGGTGGCGTCGATTGCGTGCTCAACCCGCATTACGGACCAATGGTGCGGGATCAGCTGGCGCGCAACGACCTTTACCTGCTCGAAATCCACTTCTTCACCCAGTCACCCGGTGTACAGCTGATCGCGGCGGTAAAGGGCCAGGATCAATACCGGAAATGGATGGATCGCCTGGCGTCAAAACCCGACCTGCCAGAATTTTACGGACGCTACCCGGACCCGGACATGCGTCGCGACATCAGCCGCTGGAACCCGGAACTGGTGGAAAATCCCGCGCTGGTCAATGCCCCGGCGGAAGGGGTAACCGACACCCCTTTGCCTTCGCAGGACCCTGTTTCCGAAAAGCCCTCAGGTGTATCGGAAGGGCCTCTCAACACCGGCTTTTTCAAGACACTCATGCAAAAGGCGATGGGCGGTCAGGATCGTTGACAGGTTGGGGAGTTCAATCTCCCCTTCGGCCCAAAGTCCCGACACATGATCCATCGGGAGATAATCCATGACGCCGTTTTCGATCACCTCGTAGTCGGCGCCGCAGCGATAGGGCGGCAAGGTGGATTCGGGCTTGCGGACCGCCAGTTCCCATTCAAGCGTGCGCTCATTGATGATCGCGGAGAAATTCTCGCCGGTAATCATCACCAGCGGAGCCACGCTTGATGTGGGCACGCACAGGTTCCGCATCATTCCGCGATCATTGCGCAATTCGAAGGTGCCGCCATAGTCGACAAAACGATCCCCGCGTCCGCTGCGGATGGTGGGTTCAAACAATTCCACATTGCTCACATCTGTCGCACGATCCCCGGTCAGATAGAGGAACAGGTCGATATGATGGATGCCGTTGCCGCCAATACCATAGGCCCCACCGTGGACGCTCATGTGCACCTGATCGGCAGCATCGCAAATGGCCTTCAGCCGATGGAAAGGGGCCCACGCCCGGCGGGTGAAATTACCCGAGATTTGCGCATCTGACATACCCTTCTGCGCGAACAGGCCGGCATAGGCTTCCACTTCATCTGGGTTGGATGACAGGGGCTTTTCCAACAGAACCCGCTCCGCCTGCGCTGCGCCGAGAAAACGTTCGACATTGCCGAACCGCAAATCCGCATGCTCGGTAAAGATCGCGGCGTGATAGGCGTCGGTGCCAGCCTCGACCCGCTGAACCAGGCTTTTGTCGAGCGTGTTCCGCTCAAGATCCGCGGCCAGCGCCTCGTGTGCGGCATCACTGGGATCGAAACAATCAACATGATAGCCTTTGCGAACGAGACCGACGACATGACGTCGTCCCATGATGCCCAGCGCTGATACATATGCCCGTTTCATTGAAGACCCCGTCCTGTTGATGCTTTTTGACATGGCCTGCTCACAGACCAAGCGATACGGCCTTCATGCCGAGGCAAGGCGCCCGCGTCAATAATATTCCTCGACCATGACAACACCGGGCGCACCATTGCCGCCTTGCCGCGTGCCTGCCCCCGGCAAGGCCTCTCCACCACCGCCACCACCACCATAGTTGCAGCCGCTGCGGGCGGGATAGCCTCCCGCACCGCCGCCTCCGCCGCCGCCCAGCAGCGCGCTGCCGCCGTTTCCGCCGGCTATGGCGGCGGCCGAAGCAAAGGAACCCGACTGCCCCCATCCGCCCTGCAGGTTAAGATCACCGTCTGCGCCTTCGCCAAATGCTCCACCGGCTCCGCCTGCGACAGGACCTGCATAGGCGCCGCCACCGCCACCGGTGGCGGAACAATGAGCGCCAAAATAGGAGGCTGCACCTGAGTTCCCGGACGAACCGTCTACCCCGTTTCCGCCAGCGCCAACCGTAACCGCAACGGTCGGGACCGCTGACACGTCGATCATCTTGATGCTGGCGCCTCCCGCGCCACCGCCTCCGCCACCACCGGTCGCCGCGCCGCCGCTGTTGCAGCCGCCGCCACCGCCTCCGCCACCAAGCACGGTCACCTTGATCCGCACACAACCGGTTGGCCGGGTCCAGGTTCCCGAACTTGTAAACACCTGCAAGGTGGGCGGCTGACTGCCCCCGCCAAGGCCGCTGACACCGGAGGGGAAGCTGACAATCCCCGTTGTGTTGTCGATGACAAGGGAGTCATTCCAGCTTGCGCCATCGGCGCTCACCTTGAGATGATAATTGTCGTCACCGGCAAGCCCCATCTCCGCCCGGCCGGAAAAGCCGTTCTGCATCAGAACGGCGGCGGTGTCGGACACCCCGGCCTTGTTGATGATGACCTGGTGGCCGCCCCCTTCATGGCTGAACAGGCTCGCGGGACTGGCAACGCTCAGCCGGTTGGTCGTGTCGGCGGTGGAATTTATGCCGACAAGGCCGCCTGTTGCCGGATTGAGCACTGCTGCACCGCCGGCCCCCACGGTGTTCCACAGCGTGCCATTCCACACCACGAGCACCTCCTCGTCAGCCACCCAGCATCGCCACCCTTGTTGCGGCGTGAAAAATTCCCAGTCCCCGTTCTGGAAAGCGGCGATCAGATTGTCCTTGCCGATCCAGCCGCCGGAAGCACCGGCTGCAACGAGATAGCAATCCCCCTCGCCCGGTGACACCGGAGGGCTCGTCAGGTCGCGGTCAACAACAGACAGTTGCGCGATCACGTCGAGGCTTTGCAGTGCCTGGTTATGGGTTACATGCTTGAGAGCCTGATCGGGCATGATGTAGGGCAGAGCCAGTTTCGGAGTGTTATCCATGTCATCTCATCCTGTTCAATGGCGCGAACGAAGATGGACATTTTACCTCCGCGGGACGCGGCGTGGATCAAATGGGTTTGTCGGACAGCCGTTTCCTTGCTAGTCGTCGACCACCAAACATCCCGGAACCGCCTACAATGATCGCGGCCATACCGCAGAAATCGCCATGACACCGCATATGGACAAATTGTCGAACCAGAGATTGTCCCGGCTGGACAAGGTGTTGCTGGATATTCCGCGCTCCACCGACGTGACGGCGTGGCGGATTGACGGTCTCGACCTTTGGCCCCTGTTCGTGACGGTGATCGCCGGCTTGGCGCTGCACATCGATATTGGCTATCGCCGTGGCCGGATCCGGGTTGGCAGCAAGGCGTGGCAGGCTGCCATCCATGCGGATTACAGGATACGTCCATCCCTCGCCAGACTGTTCAAGCGCCGGCATGCAGCCCCGCCGCGGATCATCACCCACAAATTGTCTGACGCCATCCTGCTGGTTGGCACAAGGCATCATGGTCGCGGGATCGGGGATTATCACGTCATCCCGCCCCTGGATGTGCCTTCGCTGGCCTTGCGTGCCGCAGGCCAGGATACGGTGCAATGGCTGATTGACGCCGGTTCCGATGATCACGTGCTGGCAAGGCTGGTCCAGCAGCCCACAAGCGGCATCGCGGCCATCATGAATGATATTCAGGCCAAGGCGCTTAACGGACGGCAGAGTCTCGGGCAGCTCGACGACATGCCGGGCATGCGCCAATCCCTTGTCGAAATCGGCGTACTGCTACAGCTCAAGCCGGCTTTCCTGATGATGTGGTTTGCCCGCCAGGTTGATCTGATGCTGTCCGCCTTCCGTTCATTTGGCGAGGTCTTTGACCAGCAGGGTCACCCGAAGACCCTGGTTATCGTCGCTGGCGGCTACTGGTGGTCAGCCGGGCTTTCGGCAGCCGCACGGGCACGCGGAACCGCTGTTGTCGAGATCGAACATGGCGCCGAGCGCCCATGCGCCCTGACCGCGCAAGGGCAACTGCATCATTTTTCACGGTTCAACACGGCACCCGAAGCTTTGGTCTCCTGGTCGGTACAGGACCGCGGCGACCCAAGGTTTCTTGCTCTGGGACCTGTGGGAAATCTGCTTCCGGCATTGGCGAGGGCGCACCCCGCAACAGCACCGGGCCACCCCACTGCGCTGGACCAAACCATTTGCAATCAGGAAGCCGCACTGGCCAAACGGGCCGGGTCGTTTCAGCGCGAAGTGTTGATCTCTTCGGATGATGCCAATGCCGATGCGTGGATTGCCGATCTCGTGAGGAGATTGCCTGACGACACTTTTTGCTGGATTCGCAGGCATCCCGCGGAACGGGACCGACCGTTGCTCGGCGCCGACGGGTTGGACCCAAGCCGCTACGATATCGAGCTTGCATCCGGTGTTTTGCTGCCACTGATCCTGTCGCGGGTCGATGCGCATTTTACCCGGTTCTCCGCAGTTACGCTCGAGGCCGCGGCAATGGGCGTTCCAACGCTTGCGACCCAGCCCTATGCGGCCGCCTTGTTTGGAGCCCATGTTCCTCCGGAGCTGTTCAAGCTGATGGACGCGGAAACGGATATACCGGGCGAACTGGCCAGGCTGCCGCATCGCCAGGCCGGTGACCGGCGCCAGCCAGAACACGCTCCGGACGAGCTTGTGGCCTTCATTCAGTCGCTTGCTGCGAAGAATGTGCCATCGAAGGCCTGATACGCGCCGGTGTCCGGCGGTCTTGCCCCTCGGCAGACATGACCGCCGGGATTCACTCCGCGTCGAGCAATTCCCTGTAGACGTCTAACGTCTGTTGCCCGATCGGCTCATTGGCGTACAGGTTTTCAGCGAGCTCGCGCCCTGCGGTTCCCAATTTGTGCCGCAGGGCCGCGTCACCGCACAACGACGCCAGTGCTGCCGCGAGTGGTTCCGGTTGACGTGCAGGAACAAGCAGACCGTTGATGCCGTCCTGAACCGCCTGACGGCAGCCGGGAACATCGGTGGTTACAATCGGCTTGCCGCTGGCCATGGCCTCCAGCAGGAACTTGGGCAACCCCTCCCGGTAGGAGGGGAGGCAGGCGATGTGGC
Source organism: Hoeflea sp. AS16 (assembly GCF_038900095.1). NCBI lineage: Bacteria > Pseudomonadati > Pseudomonadota > Alphaproteobacteria > Hyphomicrobiales > Rhizobiaceae > Hoeflea > Hoeflea sp. AS16. The sequence continues at coordinate 159,828 of NZ_JBBMQQ010000003.1, forward strand.
TGTTGGCAAGAATCCCGGCAATGTCGGTCCGGTGGCCGAGCCATTCCACGATTCCTTCCTCGGCCCAGGCTTTCAGCTCGTCTTCGCCGACCGTGCCGCGGTTGTTCGGATCCGGCGCACCGACCAGCTGCATCCGCACCGGCACGCCGTCGCGCTTGAGGATCCGTGCAGCCTCGACAAATTCACGCACCCCCTTGTCAACCAGCATGCGCGCGACCAGAACCACCACCGGTGGACCAGCCGGCTCGGGGTGGACCCTGAACAGGGCCGTATCGACGCCGGCACCGGGAATGAGCCTGGCATCGCGCCGCCGGATCGCGCCGCTGTCGACCAGGGCTTCCAGATCATCGGAATTTTCGAAGACCACCTTGCTGCCGGAAGGATTGAGAGACAGCTTCAAGGCCAGGTAGAGAAGCGGCTTGAGTATTTGCGCGCGCAGTGCCGACGAGGAAAAGAAATACCCCATGCCGACCGGCGCGTTGACGATCCGGGTGATGCCGAGCGACCTGGCCGCAAGCGCTCCCAGCACGATCGGCTTGAGAGCGACATTGTGAACGACCCAAGGGCGGTGGCGCTTGAAAATCGCCCGAATGGACAGAAAATCCCTTATCGCCGCAAAAGGATTGAGACCCCGCCGGTCAATCGGCACGGATTCAAACTCAAATCCCATTTGCCTGATCTTGTCCGCCGATCCGTTGTCACGCGCGACGATGACACAGCTGTATCCTGATCGCTGAGCCAGCCGGGCGCGATCAAGGAAATGAGACAGGAAGAACCAGTCTTCGGATACAAACAGGATCAAGCGAAGCTTTTTGCCATCTGACTGCATTAAATCTCTCTATCTTCTGCGCCATCCCGCCGGCCATGGATTGTCCCCGGCTCGGCAAAGCGGGATATGGTCAATTCGTTTTTCCTGCAAAATGCCGGCGACGCGAAGGACACTTGAATTCGCACCGCAAATCCGGGATGCCAACCGGAACTGGCTGGCTCCGGGACCACGTTCACCTGGTATCCGGCCAACATCGCCCCGGCTCCCGGCCTGTATAACTGTGGCACTCCGGTTTGCAAACCGGCATCGTCCGACGATGCGAGCAACGGCTGAACTGCGGCTTTGTATTCTCCCGGGATCGACTGCCCGGCTTCAGCGAAAAGGGCATCTGCGGACTTCGCAACGACCCGCCGGGACTTCCGGTTTCTGCAATCGAGAGCTCCGGCACTGGAAATGTTTGTGTCTGCGTCATGCATTGAATCTGTTTCCGCGATTGCCTTTTTCTACCGGACTGCTAAATCGCGAGCTATGACCAACACGCCCCTATCCCATATTCGCAATTTTTCGATCGTCGCTCATATCGATCACGGCAAATCAACGCTGGCTGACAGGCTGATCCAGACCTGTGGCGGCCTTGCCGATCGCGAGATGAGCCAGCAGGTTCTCGATTCCATGGATATCGAGAAAGAGCGGGGGATTACCATCAAGGCCCAGACGGTGCGTCTGCACTACAAGGCCCAGGATGGCGAGATGTATGTGCTAAACCTGATCGACACGCCGGGCCATGTCGATTTCGCCTACGAGGTGTCGCGGTCGCTCCGGGCCTGCGAAGGCTCGCTGCTGGTGGTTGATGCCAGCCAGGGCGTCGAAGCGCAGACGCTGGCCAATGTCTATGCAGCCCTTGATGCCGACCACGAAATCGTGCCGGTGCTCAACAAGATCGACCTGCCGGCCGCCGAACCCGAGCGGATCAAGGAACAGATCGAGGAAGTGATCGGTCTTGATGCATCCGACGCGGTGATGATTTCAGCCAAGTCCGGCATCGGAATACCCGATGTGCTGGAGGCTATCGTCAAGCGACTGCCTCCACCAAAGGGCGGCGATGTGAAGGATCCGCTGAAAGCGATGCTGGTCGACAGCTGGTACGACACCTATCTCGGCGTCATCGTGCTGGTGCGCGTCATCGACGGCGAAATGAAAAAGGGCCAGCAGATCCGGCTGATGGGCACCGATGCCCGCTACACGGTCGAGCGGATCGGCATCATCACCCCGAAGCTGGTGACCGTCGATACGCTGGGTCCGGGCGAGATCGGCTTCATCACCGCCTCGATCAAGGAAGTGGCCGACACCCGCGTCGGTGACACCATCACCGAGGAGAAGCGGCCGACTGCAGAAGCGCTGCCGGGCTTCAAGCCGGCGCAGCCGGTGGTGTTCTGCGGCCTGTTTCCGGTCGATGCTGCGGACTTTGAAGACCTGCGCGCCGCCATGGGCAAGCTGAGGCTCAATGATGCCTCGTTCTCGTTCGAGATGGAAACCTCGGCTGCGCTGGGCTTCGGCTTCCGCTGCGGCTTCCTAGGGCTTTTGCACCTCGAAATCATCCAGGAACGGCTGGAACGCGAGTTCAATCTCGACCTGATCGCCACCGCCCCGTCGGTGGTCTACCGGATGAACATGACCAATGGCGACGTGCTGGAGTTGCACAACCCGGCCGACATGCCCGATGTGGTCAAGATCAAGAGCATCGAGGAGCCCTGGATCAAGGCGACGATCCTGACGCCGGACGAATATCTCGGCGCGATCCTGAAACTGTGCCAGGACCGCCGCGGCATCCAGACCGACCTCTCCTATGTCGGCAAGCGGGCGATGGTCACCTATGCGCTGCCCTTGAACGAGGTGGTGTTCGATTTCTACGACCGGCTGAAGTCCATCTCCAAGGGCTATGCCAGCTTCGACTACCAGATCACCGGCTATCAGGAAGGCGATCTGGTCAGAATGTCGATCCTGGTCAATGACGAGCCGGTGGATGCGCTGTCGATGCTGGTGCACCGCTCGGCCGCGGAAAAACGCGGCCGCGCCATGTGCGAAAAGCTCAAGGACCTGATCCCCCGGCACATGTTCAAGATCCCGATCCAGGCTGCCATCGGCGGCAAGGTGGTGGCGCGCGAGACGATTTCGGCAATGCGCAAGGATGTGACCGCCAAGTGCTATGGCGGCGACGCCACCCGCAAGCGCAAGCTTCTCGACAAGCAGAAGGCCGGCAAGAAACGCATGCGCCAGTTCGGCAAGGTCGACATCCCGCAGGAAGCCTTCATAGAGGCGCTGAAGATCGGCGACTGATGCCTGTCGCGGTCAAGCGGACCGTTTTGAAGGCATAGTTTCAGCGTCCATTGCGCATGTGTTTGCGTGCGCAATCCTGTCGACGGCACCAGTTTACAATCGCCCGTATCGTTGCCGTTCAATTCGGCAGCGGCAACGCCGTGCGGCGGCTCCGGCGCCATTGCCAGAGGATATGGCCAAGCAGTGCCAGGAATACGATTCCGCCGCCCAGCAGCGTTCTGGGCGCCGGCACTTCGGCATGGATCAACCAGACCCAGACAGGACCCAGCACGGGCTCCATGGTGGATATCAGTGCGGCGAGCGCAGAGGGAATCAGCCGCGCGCCGGTGACAAACATGGCCATGCCAAAGCCCAGCGTGACCGCACCAAACAACACCAGCAGCCCAAGATCTTGGATGCTGATCCGCATGCCTGACGACAACAGCCATGCCACCGTGCCACTGGTCATGATGCCGAGACAGGCCGCCGGCGTCATTCGCACACCCGAATAGCGGCGTGTGATGACCGTGGCAGCCGCGAACACGACCGCGATCAACAAAGCCAGTCCATCGCCGATGAAAGAGACGCTGGTGGTGAAGGAATCCGACACCATCACGCCGATACCGGCAATCACCGCGGCAATTGCCACCCAGGTGACGCCATCGACCGCTTCGCGCAGGAAAACCACACCGAGCAGCGCCGCAATCAGTGGCACACCGGCCTGCATCAGCAGGATGTTGGCGACACTGGTGTAGCCCAGCGCCACGACAAAGGACGTGGTGGCCGCGGCCACGCAGAGGGCAACGCCGAGACCGGGGAACCCCATGCTCCGGAAAAGGCGGAACGTGCCCGATGCCCCGTCACGCCACAGCATGAAGCTGATCAAAAACAGTGCCGCAAAGGCTGCCCGCCAGGCGATGATCGTCCACGGGTCGCTCACCTCCAGCCCACGCGCTATGGCGCCGCCGAAGCTCCAGAGCAGCGCTGCGCCAAACACCAGCACCACACCGCGCCTGGCATCGCCAGCAGGTGACCGGCCGGCGGGGGAAAGATCTGACTGTGGTGCCATGCCTGGGAGCGAACTTCGGGAATCCATCAATATTCCATACTGACAATAATCGGACTTGAGAAGCCGAGTAGCGCGACATTCAACGACGGGAACAGACAGGTTGAGCTGTGAGCGGATTGGCCAGCGGATTTCCAACGCAGCGTTGCCCGCTGGCAGGCCGGGCTGCCGCTTTTCGACTGGCGGCCTGAAATGCCGAGGACAGGATCAGGAATTTCGCACCGCCAGAAAGATAATTGAGGCAGCTTTGCATTCTGCCGTTGACACAGCCGCGCAGACCCCCTAAATCCGCGCCAATGCCCAGATGGCGGAATTGGTAGACGCGCTACGTTCAGGTCGTAGTTCTCGCAAGGGAGTGGAGGTTCGAGTCCTCTTCTGGGCACCAATTCATTGTTCCGGACCATCCCGGAAAACCCAAAGAACCCCGCGAAAGCGGGGTTTTTTGTTGGGTTTGGCAGGTTTCACGTCCCTCTTAGTCCATCGGCGTGTGATGGCATCCAGAGAATTTGATGGCATCGCAGCACCATGCCATCACATGCTGGTGGGTGAAGAGGGCCGGCCACAAGCAACGTTTAGTCACGGCGTCCCACGGTGAAGGCTCGCGGGATACCTGGCGGGCGAGATCATCCTGGTATTCAACAAGAAGTTGCCCTCGCGCCCGATTGATTAACAACCGATCTGCCGCTCGAGTCGGCGGCTCCAACTCTAGCGCACACCCCTTCGATGGCACAACGACGAGATGCTCTGCAGCTCACTGGCTGACAAGTTCAGAAATTCTGGCACCTTGTCGGTCGTCCCGTCGAGGCGAGAAACATGACTTTCAACAAAAGGCGTTCAAGCCAAAGTGAAAACGTGTCTCAATCGAGAGTCGGATCGAACTTGTCGCGCATCCAGTCCCCGAGAATAGAAATCGACAGGGTTGTCACAACGATTGCCGCGCTTGGCGCCAGCATGATCCACGGGGCTGACTGGATATAGTCGCGGCCATAACCAACCATGTTGCCAAGCGAAGTCATGGGCGGCTGCACCCCGAGGCCGAGGAAGGAGAGGCCCGATTCAAGCAGGATCACTTCCGGAAAGTTCAATGTCAGAGAGACAATCAGCGTTGAAGCTATGTTGGGCAGAATATGCCGCGAATAGATCCGGAACGGTGTCGCCCCGAGATCGCGTACAGCGGTGGCGTAGCCGCGTTCATAGGCGGAAATCGCAAGCCCCCTGGAGATGCGGGCGATCCGCTCCCATCCGTAAAAGCCCATCAATATTGTGAACAACATCAGCGAACTGCCAAGGAAAGCCAAAACGGCGAGCGCGATGATCATGAACGGCATGGCGGCCTGGGCATCGATCAGCATCAGGATGACCTGCTCGACACGACCGCGGAAATAGGCCGCGACAAACCCCAACGTGACCCCGACAATGGCGGCGATAATGGTCGACAGGAACGCAATCACCATCGAAATCCGGATCGAGACAATCAGTCGGGACAGGACGTCGCGTCCCAGCTCGTCTGTTCCCAGAGGATGGGCCCAGTGGCCGCCCATGAAGACCGGAGGGATCAGCCGTGCTCGCAGATCAAGCGCCATGAAGTCGTAAGGCGCGATCCACATGGCGCCAATCACCACGACGACAATTAGCCCGAGCCAAAGAAGCGCAATCAACACCAGCGGCGGCCATGCCTCGAAAAAGGACCGGAGCCTGCTCTTGGCAGTGAAGACGCTTCCGCCGGCCTCGGCGGAAGTGGCCGGTTCAAGGTTTGGTGTGGTATCAATCGTCATTGTCAGCTCCCGGCCTGAAGCCGTTTGATGCGGAGACGTGGATCGACGATCCCGTAGAGGATGTCGACGGCAAGGTTGGCCCCGACCATGGTCAGACCAACAAGAAGCAGGATCACCTGAACCACCGCCAGATCTCGGTTGGCGACCGCATTGACCAGGAGCCGCCCGACGCCCGGCCAGGAAAACACGCTTTCCACCACGACTGCACCTGCCACCAGTGAACCGACCAGGAAGCCAACTATCGTCAGCGTCGGGATCGCAGCATTTGGCAGGGCATGGTTGCGAACCACATCGCGCCAAAGCAATCCCTTGGCGGAGGCTGTACGGATGTAGGGCTGTCCCAGCACTTCCAGCATGGCCGACCGCGTGAAGCGGGCAATCACGGCAGCGCCGACCAGCCCCATGGTCACGGTTGGGAGCACCGCATGCGCCCAGGTATCCGATCCACCCGAGGGCAGCCAACCGAGCCAGACCGCGAAGATCATCGCCAGAACCAGCCCCAGCACGAAACTGGGAACGGTAAATCCGGCCACCGACATCATCATGATCAGCCGGTCCACCCAGGTGTTGCGGTAAAGCGCAGCCGTCACACCGGCCGGCAATCCGATGCACAGCTTGATGAAAAGCGCGGGCAGCGTGATGGCAAGAGTGAGCGGAATGCGCTCGCCCACCACGACAAGCGCCGAACGTCCATCGCGCATGGAGTTGCCGAGGTCGCCATGGAAGACCGCCATGAAATACCTGAAATACTGCACCCAGATCGGTTGATCGAGGCCCCAGTTTCGTCTGAACGCTTCAAAGGCTTCGGGCGGAGCTTCCGGCCCGAGAATGATGATCGCCGGATCCCCCGACAGCCGCAGCACCACGAATGCTGCCGAAACAATAAGCGTCACCGTCACAAGCGCACGGAAGATCTTCATCAAGAGATACTGAACCATGGTCTCTACTCCGCTGCCTGCACTGCAGGCGCGGCGCCCGCATTGACGAGATGACAGGCCACGGCATGGCCGCCACTTTCCACCAGCTGGGGAACCTCGCTCCGGCAGGAGGCTTGCGCAATCGGGCAGCGGGTATGGAAGCTGCAACCCGAGGGCACATCAACCGGGCTAGGAGGATCTCCCTCAAGCACGATGCGCTCACGTTTTCCACGCCGTGCAGGTGTCGGAATGGCCGAGACCAGGGCCTTTGTGTAGGGATGTTGGGGACGCCGGAAGACATCCTCCGGAAGGCCCGCTTCCACGATGCGCCCAAGATACATGACAGCGACGCGATCAGACATCTGGCGCACGACCTTCAGGTCATGGCTGATGAAAAGAGCGGCAAACCCGGTGCGCTCGCGCAGATCATCGAGCAGGTTGAGAACCTGCGCCTGGATCGACACGTCAAGAGCCGAGACCGGCTCGTCGCATACCAGGAGATCCGGCTCCAGCGCCAGCGCCCTTGCGATGACCACCCTCTGGCGTTGTCCGCCTGAAAGCTCGTGCGGGTAGCGCATCGCCATATCCGGCCTGAGCCCGACAGACTCCATCAAGAGTGCGGAGCGTTCAGTTCGCTCTGCTGCCGGCATTTCAGAATTGTGAATCTCGAAAGGCTCGCCGATTTGGGTTATCACCGGAAGACGGCGGTCCAGAGCTCCAAGCGGATCCTGATAGATCATCTGCATCCGACGCCTCAGCGCCCGCCAATCGGCATCGTGACGGGCCGTCACGCGTGTTCCGGCAAACTCAACCGTGCCTGAGGTCGCCGGAATCAGGCCCAGCACCAGCTTGGCCGTGGTCGATTTGCCACAGCCTGATTCACCCACCAAGCCAAGCGTCCTGCCCTTTTCAATGGAGAAGGACACGCCGTCGACAGCCTTGAGCGACGCCTTCCGGCCAAACAGGCCCCCGGGGACATGCACCTCGTAGTGCCGCTTGAGATCATCCACCCGCAGCAGGCCGCTCATGCCGGCACCAACGTACGCTTGACTTCAGAAAGCGGCGCTGCTGCGACCGGCATCTCGTCCCGGCATTTGACGCAAGCGGCAAAGTGACTTTGCGAATCGCCAAAAGGCAGGAATGACGGCATCCTGGCATCGCAGATCTTGCTGGCGATGGCGCACCGTGGCGCAAAGCTGCAGCCTGGTGGCAATTGGTCGGGAGCCGGTACGGTTCCAGGAATTGATTCCAGGCGGCGGCGGGGACCATCAATATCCGGAAGCGCCGCCATAAGTCCCTGGGTGTAAGGGTGTGCGGGGCTATCAAACAGCGAACCGGTATCCGCTTCCTCGATCACCCGGCCGCCATACATCACCGCCACGCGGTCGCTCATATCTGCAACAACGCCGAGATCGTGCGAAATCAGAACCAGCGCCATACCGGTGTCGCGCCGCAGTTCGGTCAGCAGATCAAGGATCTGCGCCTGAATGGTCGCGTCCAGCGCGGTCGTCGGTTCATCAGCGATCAGCAGTTCGGGTTCACCAGCCAGTGCCATGGCAATCATGATCCGCTGGTTCATACCGCCCGACATCTCGTGCGGGTATTCACGCAACCGGCGTGTCGCATTGGCAATACCTACCTGGTCAAGAAGGCGGGCGGCTTCGGCGCTGGCGGATGCACCGGTCATGCCCCGGTGCAATTTCAGCGCCTCCTTGATCTGCCGGCCAATGCGATGAACCGGATTGAGAGAACTCGAAGGGTCCTGGAAAATCATGGCAATGCGCCCGCCACGCAAGCGGGAGAAATCATCTTCGGCCGCTCCGGCAATTTCCTGACCATCGAGCCGGACCGAACCCGAAATGCGCGCCCGGCTGCCCAGCAACCCCAGAGCTGCCAGCCATGTGATTGACTTGCCGCAGCCGGATTCGCCGACCACACCGAGGACTTCGCCCTTCGCAACGTCGAGATTGACGCCGTGGAGCGCCCTGACAAACCGTTTTCCCTGATCAAAATCAATCGTCAGATCCCTGATCGACAGAAGCGTTTCCATTGGCTCGTTCCCTGTTGCATAGGAAAGGCCGGGGCGCGTCATGCGCCCCGGCCCAAAGATTCTAGTTGCCCGGCGCGACGACGCGGAAATTGTCGGGGCGGAAGTCCATCGACTGCAGGCCGGACCAGTTCCACTCGATGTCCTTGCGCTTGCCGAAGAAGATCGCGCTCTGGTGCATGACCGTGTAGGCAGGATCTTCACGCTCGGCGATTTCAAGCATCCGGCGGAATGCCGCGCGGCGCTGTTCGAGATCGGTCGAGGTTTCCAGCTTGATGCAGAGTTCGTTGAACTCTTCATTGGTCCATTCGCCGACCTGCTGCTGCTGGCCGTTCTGGCAATGCTGGTTGACGATGGAAGACACCGGGTCCGGGAAGGGCGCCGAGTTCGACCAGTCGCGAACCATGCGCGGGCCGCTTTCCGTATCGAAGATCTGCTGCCAGTTTTCCTTCATCTCGATCTTCACGTTGAGACCGATCTGACGGAACGATTCAGCGTTGATCTGCGCTGTCGAAACCTGGTTGGTGTAGTAGTTGTTGAGAACCCGAAAGGTGATTTCCTCACCGTTGTAACCGGATTCCCGGACCAGCTTCCTGGCCAGTTCCATGTCGTATTCCGGCACCGTCCAGTCGGACAGGAACATGTCGCCGTAATACGACCACTGCAGACCGGCCGGCACCGCTGTGCGGCCACCCCAAAGGGTTTCAACGATGGTGTCGCGATCGATCGCGTGGGTCATGGCCTGGCGGATCTTGGGGTTCTGCATCGGGCCATTGTTCTTGTCGAACACCATCAGGCGGTGGTTGGTGATCGGGCCGCCGACAACTTCAAACTTGGCGTTGGATTCCACCGTGTTGATCTGATCCGGCGGCAGATCGGTGATGAAATCATATTCACCCGAAAGAAGACCGTTCACGCGGCTGGCAACTTCCGGAACCACGGCAAAACGCAAGGTCTTGACCGGCGGCGTGCCGCCCCAGTAGTCGTCATGGGCTTCAAGCACGAGGATGTTGTCAGGCTTGAATTCGACAACCTTGTAAGGCCCGGTGCCGACAGGCTTCTGGGCGAAGGCAAGCCAGGATTCGGCTTCTTCATAGGCGCGCTTGGACAGGATTTCCGCGCCGTAGCGGGAGATGCGGCCTTCAAGCGTCGGGTCGGCAACAGTCGAGACAAAGCGGACTGTCATGTCGTCGACTTTTTCAACGCGGTCGAGATTGGGCCAGGCACGCTTGGCAACGGCTGCGACTTCAGCCGGAGGAACCTTGCCGCCAGCGACGGTGCTGGCGCTCGACGTAAACAGCGTCTTGCCGTCCTTGCGGGCATTGTCCTGCTCGTCGAGAAGGCCGAAACGTTCCTTGGAGAAAGTGAACACAACATCGTCGGCAGTCATCACGTCGCCATTGTGGAACTTGACGCCGGGGCGCAGCTTCAGCTCCACGGTCTTTTCGTCAATGCGCTTCCATTCGGTGGCGAGACCCGGCTTCTGCGGCAGATCAGCGTTCTGACGGTCGTAGTCAATCAGCGTTTCAAAGATCGAGTAGAAAACCCGGGCGCCGACGTTGGACTGTTCGCGCAGCACATCAAGTGCGCCGGCGTTGACGATCTGCTGGACAGCAACAGTGATTTCAGGACGCTCCTGAGCCAATGCCTGACCGGGCAAGGTGAGCATGGTTGTTGCCAGTAGATATGCGCCAATCATCATGGCGCCTTTTGGCTTGCGGCAGTGGGTCATGTTCCGTTCCTCAACTTCGCATTCGTGCGTGTTTGTAAATCTCATGATCTCGCCCAAGGTCCGCGTGCGGCCCCGAAGACACGGCAACAGGTACGGCCCGTGTGTGACGTTCAGGATTCGTCTTGGTAAAGTTTTCATGACAATTCACGCTCACGGGAGCCGGCACACTCGGTGTGGGCCTGGCGATGAAGACAGCTTTCAGATGCGCCCGCCGCAGACCGGAATGCGCTGCCGCCCGTCATCGTCAGCAAGCAAGAGGAACTGCCTGAATTCACCGGCCCCGGCCTCGAGACGACGCTCACGGGGTTCGGGAGCCTGCTTCCCGAGTACCGCATCAAGCGGAAGGCCCGTCATCGTCGCTGGACGGTCAACTCCCAGGAGGGCCAGAACGGTCGGAACGATGTCGGTCAAATTGGCGTGGTCGTTGACGCACCCTGCCGGCATGCCCGCACCGCCAAAGGCTAACAGCGTATTCATCTCATGGGGGTTAAGGCCGCCATGCATGCCGCCTCCGACCGGGACGTTGACCCCGGTTGTGTAAATGCCAGCGCCAGCCAAACCATGTTGATCAGCTTCAATCGACGAACGTCCAACCCAGTACAGGTCTGGCGAGCGGGGATGATCAGCGCCGACCAGAGCGCGGTCAAACGCACCATCGATTACCGGTTCACCATTCTCGTCAGTGCCGCAGAACAAAAGTCCTGTTTCCGGCATGTCCATCAGCGCGCATCCGAGGGCTTGCAGCCGCGTCCTGTCCTGATTGATCAACGTCAATCCGGCAGCGGATCCCGGCGTCACCAGCACATCCGTGCCCGGCTCAGCCCGATATCCGGCGTCAAAGCCCTTGTCCCCAAGCGCACCAACAAGATCGAACGCGGAGGTGGTCGAGATCTGCCCATGATCGCTCATGACGATCAGCAATGTGTCTTCCGACTGGTCCGAGGCGTGGACAGCGTCCAGGATCTTGCCGAAACTCGCATCGACATGCGCGGTCGCCAGATCAGATTCCCGGGAACCAATCTCGTGGAAATGATAGGAAGTGTCGGGCTCCGAGTACCAAATAATGGCTACATCGGGTTCCAGTTTCGGCAACACCAGCTCTGTCAGTACCTGCGTGGCGTAGGTTGCCTCATCAAGCTTTGGCGATTTCCCGGCGGGAAGCGGGCCAAAGTGCTCGATAGACTGATCAACGGCCTCGGGCGTATCCGTGTGATCCCGTCCATGGATCGAAAAAGTCCAGTGGCCATGCTCCTTGGCGCGATGATTGAGAAGCCAGGCAGACCCTGCGGATCCTGAATGCACGACAGCCAAACGCTTGCCGGCGGCAGCCAGCGCGCACCCAATGGCTTTGGCCTCTACAAACTCACCATCATGCCAGGCGTTTGCAGCTCTTATATGGGCCGCACGTGACGTGTCGAGCGGCTCTCCGCCGCTGATTGCCGGATGGAAAAAGGCGTTATTGACCACGCCATGCTGGGTCGGGTGTGATCCGGTTGCGAAACTGGTGGTGGCAACACGGGTCATGGATGGAAACACCGAACGGGCCTCGCGGTACCAAAGCGCGTCAGTCACGAAGCGGTGCAGGTTGGGTGTCAGCTCTTCTGAAATGCGGTCGGGCCGCAGCCCGTCAAAGACGGCGATGACCACACGTGCGACTTTGGTTGACACTGCTTTTGTCTCCTGTTTCTCGTTCCTACCCCCCTGTACCCATGCACCCGCGATACGACAGCCATGCTACAGGCGGCGGAAAAACGTGTTTCCCCGCCAAGCTTCATCGATCCGTCACGGTTCTGATATCTGCCTGTCACATGACCAGCGGTATAGCGGACCACGCATGCGGGGCCCGATCGACCTCGCCCAATCAAGGGAAGGCCTGGCCATGAGTGATTTGCCTGTAATCGGCGCGGCGATAACAATCGCCAACTATGAAACCCATTATGATTTCATGCGTGAATTGCCGCGCGACATTGAGATTCAGGACTTTTTTGACGCCAATCTGCTCAATGGCGATTGGGCTTCAGCGGCAGCACACGCACGCAAACTGCTCGCCGGCCACGAAGGCCGCATCGGCATTCACGGCCCGTTCTGGGGCTTCAACATTGCTTCCCAGGATCCCGATGTGCGCGACATCGTCCGCCGGCGTTTTCACCAGGGTCTGGATGTCTGCGAAGCGATCGGCGCCAACCAGATGGTTATCCATTCGCCATTCTCGACCTGGGATTACAACAACCTCGACAACCTGCCGAATGCCCGCGCCTCGGTCGTTGAGCGGACACACGACACCATTGCCGACGTGGTCAAACGCGCCGAAGACATTGGCTGCGTTCTCGTCGTGGAGAACATCGAGGACGTTGATCCGCATGCCCGTGTGGAACTGGTGAAAAGCTTCGAGTCAGAGGCGATCGCAGTGTCGATCGATACGGGCCATGCCTGCTACGCGCATGGCTCTACCGGTGCCCCTCCGGTTGACTACTACGTCGGGGCAGCAGGCAACTTGCTGCAACACGTCCACTTGCAGGACGCCGATGGTTACGCGGACCGTCACTGGAGCCTTGGCGAAGGGATCATTCGCTGGCATTCGGTGTTTGCCGCTCTCGGTGCGTTGTCGTCCAACCCGCGCCTGATCGTTGAAATCCGGGACAAATCCAAGATCCCAGCTTCGGTTGCCTATCTGAAATCACTCGGGCTTGGGCAATAATCAACACTGGCGATTTCGCCGGCATAGGGCTGGGTATCGGGTCTTGTCACAATCGAAATAGCAACGCTATTCACGCGTAAAGACGACCGAACATCATTCGTTTTTTGGTTTTCGGCGGGATTTGATCCAGATGGAAAAGATCAAATCCCGCCGAAAAACCAACATCAACAGCAAGCAACGCTGGCAGGCCGCTCATGTGGTCAAGACAGGTACGTTGCCACCGGGGAAGTGGCTCGCGCGCCGGGATGCCCTCGAGATCACGTCTGAAGTCTTGAAACTGCGCAGACCCACGATCACAACACAATCGCCTCACGTTTCTCGAGCGCCGCCCACCTCGTTATGGCTTTTTGCGTCCAACTCGCGCCGTTTTCATGGTCGAAGATCATCATGTCGGCTTGGGCCAGAATACGGTCCTGCACGCGCTCTATCCCGGTCCCGTAAGCTGTCCGGTCGTGATCCAGATCTGCGTTCGATATGCCGAGCGGGCGGCAATCCACTGTGCGGATCAGATGGCCCTCTGCTTCCAACGCGCTTAACGTCTCGGTCTCGGATTCCATTCTCTTGACCGCGGCCTTGCGCGCATCTTCATCGTCTGCGACATGCTCCGCCGCAATCCTGTCCACCAAGGCGGGATCAGCCACGTTCAAGAGAAGAAGCCGCGCCGGGCGGTCCGTGCGTGCCTTCCACGCCGTGGCGAGCGCAATCGCGCCCAGACGGTCAAAGCCCGGCGCATTCGGCGTCATGATCTCAAGGTCGCAATCGGCGAGACCGGGCTCCTCCGCGATCAGCTGATTAAACGCACCGACGACATCTTCCTCGGTCTTCTTCGCATCAACTGTCAACGGGCCCACCAGCCCGATCCGTCGGCGCATGCGCCAGCATGGGGCATTATCCGCCGCCTCATACTGTTCGATGCCGCGGCTGATGGTCTCCTTGACATTGACTTCATCCTTCAGCTTTTCCGCTTCGGGCAAATCCCCGAACGGCTGGATCAACGGATGCAGCTTCTTCTCGTCATCGCGATACCCGTCGGTGCGCTGATAGCCCTCCATCGTTCGCTCTGCCATCCAGCGGTTATGCTCCCTTTCCGAGAGCTTCAGGATCAGGTCATCATCCCCCAGGGTATCATTCGCAGCCTGGCCAAACACCCGCAGGCCCGCGACCCTCCGGCCCACCGGCGGCACGAACCCGGCCGCGTAAAAGAGCTCGACCGCCGATAACGCCGCCCGGTAATTGGGTCGCTGCTCAAGATTTGACAGCTGCTCCCACGCCGTATCCGGGTCGGGCGGCTGTTTCCCAAGTGCGCGCCAGCGTTCATGAATTGCTTCCGCAAGGTCATGATAGAGCCGGTCAAGCTCCAAGTCCTCGTCATCGAGGCGCGAGCCGCCGAAAGGCACTACACCCGACGTCAGATCCCGGACGACATTCGCCGACACCGATGCCAGTGAGTCGCTACGCATGAAGATCGGCGCGCGGAGGCACATCCTCTCGGTCTGAAGCTGACGCAGCCGCATCGCGATCGCCGTGTTGCGCGTGTCGTTGCCCGTCGAGACTACCAAGGCCGTGATCGGAAATTTCGCCTCGTCATCCAGCAGGTTTTTGACCCTGTCGGACGAACAGCATTCAAGAGCATCGAGTTCGATGAACTTCACCGTAACCCCTGCCCGCTCAAGATCGTACAGCTTCGGACGCTCGCGCCGAATTCGCGCATGCGCCCCGTCAATCTTGACATCGATGATGGTCAGCCGCAGCGGCCCGAGATTATGGTCATGGCAGCGCAGGGCGGCCTCTTCCGCAACGGCAAGGTTCACGCTGCCAAGCCCAATCAGGACAAGGTGCACATGATCCTGCGCCCGCGTCTTTGCCAGATCCGTCGGTGCCATCGACGTGATCAGCGCACGCGCAATCGTATCGGATCGCGAGATCAGCTTGGCTTTGCGGAACTTGCCAGAAAAAAGCTGCAGGTCGCGAGCCACTGATCCATCCTCGACCTGAAGGATCAGTTCCGGCATCTCATCGGTTTCCTCCCGCTCGGACAGCCAAATCTGCGCGCGCTCGACATTCTGCGCTGTGTCGCTACCGCCAAAGACAACGGCCTTCGGCCGACCAAGCGTTGGCCCCGTGGCCGTGCTCTTGGTCAGCGGCCCAACCAGCACGATGGTGTCGGGCTGCAGTGGCGCGAAACGGGTTACATTCTCTTCCGTCTCAAAGAGAGTGATTTTCTCGCGTTTATAGGTGTCGATCACGAAATCGGACGCCCCGACAATTACGATATGATCCTTACGCCACGTCGCGACGAGGCGCATAATCTGGTTGTGAAGAAAGAGCGCGGCGACACCGAAGATCGCCGAAATCGTTGCCATGAACCCGGTAAACCGTGCGATCTCGATTTTAAGATTAAGCGGCTTTCCCTCTTCGACGACCACATACGTATAGTCACCGGTGATCGCGAGAAGCGTATGGTAGAGCGCGTCGAAGAAGTTGTGCCTAGGGTCGGCCGCATAGTACTGGCTCCACCCCCAAAGCCCCAAAACAAGCGTGACGCCGAGAAGACCAACAGATATTGCAAGCGTCAGACGCGGAATTCTAGTCACTGGCGGCCTCCTGAGTTGCGCCGCGCACCGATGGCCTTTTTGGCTGCGATCTCTCGCACACCGGAGCGCCAGCGCCTGCCATTGCGCATTTTATATCCGTAGGTCTTGCGTATCGAAGCAAGTTCCTCCCGGTGCGTTTCTCCCGGGCAGCATATGGCAACATACCGTCCGGGTTCAGGCAAATGGGAAGGACCCCTTGGCCTTCGAATGAAACGCCGCTTAAACGAGCATCGGAACCGGAACGACGCCGCGAAAGGTCCACCCTGGCTTACTCATTCGCCGCATTGATCAATCGGAGTTCTTCCTGCAGGAATTCTTTCCAGAACGCACTAACCGTCATGCTGAGCGCTGTGTTTACCGCTGCCCGGGCATCCTCAATCCGTCCCGAAATCCGATAAGCCTGCGCCAGGTGCGCCCGTATTTCGGCTTGATTCGGGTCCCCGTCCCGCGCCCGCTCCAACTCCACAATTGCCTCTTCCGTCATTCCAGACTTCAATAGCGCCCAACCGAGTGTATCAGCATAGTAGGGATTTCCAGGCTCTTTCTCGACGGCAAGTCTGGCCAAACTGAGCGCCAGATCGAGCTCAACATCAGCCACCAACAGATCGTAGGCAATAGCATTGCGATCGCGACCATGGTTTGAGTATTGCTTAACAAAGGCCTCTCCCAGTACCGGGAGCACAAAGTCCCGCCGGAACCGTGAGGCGTCTTCCTCTGACAGGTCTGAGCTTCTTGCAATGACGGTTGCGATCCGGTCCGGATCGGTTTCGTGGCGCTTCAAGTCCAGGCGGTCAAACGAGATTGAACGCCCGACACTCTCCCCGCCAAGCCGAACCCCGTTCTCCCGATCCGACACCCGGATAAGGCTTGCTTCGAGGTTGGATACGATCGGCTTGTCATTGAGCATTTCGATCATGCCATTTGGCTGGACTTCGAAGATGGCGTGAAAGAGCGACCGTCCGTAATAAACAGTTGCCGCGGCCTGCCAACGCCCTGGCGTGTCCGGGTGCTTCCAGACAACGAAAGGCCGCAGAACTTTCTGCGCTCGCTCGTGCTCGGAAGTATCTGCCGTTTCTGCAAATGGAATTTCCGAGGTACTTTCGACAATCGAGAAGCTTCCCTCGGGTCCATTCACATAATGCGTGAAAAACCGGATATATGCCGCAACCTGGTTCCTGGTTTCGAGACTGATCGGAGCCTTGGCATTCATCTCATGGATCGGAGGCGATGTTCCGTTGAGGCGGAAAATGTTGCGTTTCCCATCCACGATAAAGGCAAAGATCCGGGCCCGAGGCCCTGCGCCAACCTGCGCCTCAACCAGCTCCGCCTTCTTATAAAATGAAAGCTCAGCCACGCGAATATAAGACACCTCGCCGCTGGAAATCGCCTGTTCCAGCAAGCTTTTCATGTCGTCAAAAACGTCACCCTCCAGCGTCTGCCAGACTGCGGCCATCAATGGTGGCCGCACCCAGTAGACAAGCCCGTCGTCCAGCAGGTTCTTGTCGATGTTTAGCTCGCGAATTTGGGCGCGGACTTCCTCGATGTCGGCGGTGGTGGCCGATTCATCCGAAGTCTTGTCGATTTCCAGCAACTGGATTTCAGCCAGCCGCTCACCAATTGTTGGTGCAAGCTCACGCAAACGCTGGGCCAATCCGTTCTGCGAGACCTGAGCTGACGGTTTCCATTTGTCTGCGAGACCCACAAGTTCATTCTCAAGAGCATCAAACTGCGCTTTGGCCTCAAGGATCGAGCGAAAGCTCTCCTTGCGGGTCAAGTGGTAGTCCAGAAACGTCACCGTACGCACGAGGTCATCTTCCGCGAACCCGATATCCCCGTTTATGACGAGGTTGCGAAGAAGCTTAACAGAATCACTCAACAGTGTGTCTAGCTCGTCATCGCGGAGGTCCTTGAGCTTGCTGCCATCGAAAGCTGCGTCGAAGGCAAGCCTGTACGAATCGAGCGCGGCCAGTTCGTCTCCGTCGTCAACTTGATCCGCTGCAGCGTTCCAATGATGGCTGATGAGATTGTACGTTGGCCTATACGCGCCAGGCGCGATTTCGAGTAATCGCTCGACTTCAGCGATCGCGTTTTCAAATGCCTCTTGCCACGCCTCCTGGCCAAGTTTCTCAGGTCCAATGAAGAGGAGCTGTCGATAAATGTACTGGCGTTGCATGAGCCAGAAATAGGGTTCGCTTCCATTCTCTTCTTCCGTCGGCATAGCGGCCAACGAGCTTTCAACCGTGTCGGTGACTTCGTCAAAATCAAGATGCCCGTCAAAATGCATGGTCAGATCGGCATAGGCATGGGCGACTCCCGTGAAGGCAACAAGGCTTTGATCGACGTTTGGTTCCGACCGAATGCTCTTGATGCTTTGAACCATCCGGTCTCGCTCCCAATGTGAGCGGAAACCAGTTTTGGACTGAGCTCTAGCGAGCTCCCACCGACGGAAATAGATCCACGGTTCCCATTGTACGCGATCCGTCCACGCCATTCCGCGCGCACGGAGGTCAACCAACAGCTCTTCAGCAGCATCCAGGTCCGCCGTTGCCTGACCGAATTGGCTAGAGTCTTTGGAATAGTCGCCACGAAGCATGAGAGCCTGCATAAGATATACGCGGTGCAAGCGGTTGCTTGGATCCTGGGCGCTTAGGTCCTCCAGGAGACGGACAGCATTATCGATTTCATCAACAGCGCCGGGAACGCTCGGATCGTTCTGATTAAGACCCTGCGCTTTCAACAGGTGCAACAAAACCTGCGCTTCCGAGAGTGCCTGACCGGCAACGTCAGGCACTCCGCGCATAAACCCGAGAACATCTTCGGTGTTCTGGACAAGCTGGTTGAAGTCGATGTCAAATCGCCGATGGGCATCAATTTGAACAATTGCTTGGCCCGCGCCCCTCTGCATTTCGATGACTGTGGACGCGTATTCGACCAGGGTATTTTCAGCACTCTTGAAGCGCTCGGGTTGCTGGGCGCGCATGCGCTGGCCAATGTTGGACTCAAGCATTGAACGCTGCGCACGGAAACGTTGGTATGCCGTGTCCGCTGCTTGGAGTTGGCGCTCATACTGGAACCACTGCAGCGCAACCCGCGCGTCTTGCCTGTGTACCAGCGCCGCTTGACTGAAATATTCAGGCGCCTCGCTATCCACCAACCCCAGCTTTTCCTCCGCTATTGCAAGCCAGCGGACCGCATGATCCCGTCGCGCGCCCATCCGGTGCATCTCAGCAAGCGCGACCGCTGAGCGGAGTTCGAAGTCCAGGCTGGGTGTCCACTGTGAAGGTGGTTGCGTCACCAGCTTTTCCAGCCGGTACGCGTAGTCCTCGGCCTCATGCCAGAAGCCGCCCCGGCTCAGTGCGACGACACTGGCCAAAAGGAAATCAGCCCGTTTGTCGACAAAATTCGGGTCGGTCGCCCGGTTCGCGGTTATGGTCCGGAACGCCGCCTCGGTGTTCTGGATCAGTCCGTATTTCGCCTGCAACGGTATACTTCGATCTTTCTCCAGCCGCTCGACAAGGTCAATCGCCAGCGATTCGGTCGCCGCCAGCATGTCTTCTTCGCTCGACTGCGCTTGCGCGCCCATCCGTTGGGCTTCTTCGCTCTTTTCACGGGCATCGAGGAAGAAGAGCCCGGCAACTATCGCGATCACCGACGTCACCGCCGAAAACGCCCATAACCGATGCCGCTCGCGCCGCTGGCGTCGTTGCCGTTTGGCAGCCAGCTCGTCCTCAGTCTCCCGCGCCTTGTGGAGATAACTTTCCAGCGCGTCGAAATTGTCCACATACCGCGCCGCCCATTCCGGCGAGGGCTGGTCCGTATCCCACCAGCTTCGGATGTTCGCCAGATCCAGACCGGACAAGAGCTCGCCTTCACCGCTCGCATAGCGCGACTGGCTCTCGGCAACGCGGCGAATGACTGCAGCGCCCCGTGCCTCGTTCAGCAACCAGTCCGAAAGGAGTGACCACTGGCGGATCAGACTCTCGTGACTGATATCAATGATCGTGTCAGGCTCGAGCGGTTCTTCCGGCGGCGGGCGGAGAAAATTCACGTCCGGCCGGCGGAACATCTCGACAATCTGCCTGACCTCGGTCTCAGGCAGGCCGACCTCCCGCACCAGCTTCGAAAAGGGTAGCGCCCGGCGCCCGCTCGACGCCACGGTCGCGCCATCGACGAGCGCGCGGAAAACCTTTTCAGGCCCTGTCTTGTCAACACCAGAGAGGCTCGCAAGAACCTCCTCGCCATGCCGGTTGAGCGCGCCGTTGATTCCGCCGAAGCCCTCATAGGACTCAAGCCTGAGCGGACCCGGAACGCCATCAGCCGCCTCGGCCTGCCAGACCCGGTTCAGCACGTGCTGCATGACCGGCAACTGGTCCGAGCGACGCGAAAGCGTGCGAAGCTGGTCCTCGCCGATTTCCTCGTCAAACGGCGCAAACCGGTCGAGGTCGTTCAAAAGCCTCGTAACAAGTGCGGGCTCGATATCCGTCCCATACATGCGGGCCGGGCCCTCGATCGCCTTCCTGCAGCTGTCACGGTCCATGCGCGGGGTCAAATATGAACCCGAATTGATCGTGTCGGCCAGTTCCGGGATCAGCACGCAGGCTCCCAGATACTCCGAGCGCATTGTGATCACGATATGGAGGCGGCTGCCCTCTTCCCGGCTCGCATGGATCAGCAGCTTGACGAAAGCTTCGGCGACTTCCCGGCCCTCGTAATTCGAAAAACGGAAAAGCTCCTCGAACTGATCGACCAAGATCAGAAGCTGCACGTCATCCGGAACATGCCCTTCGTCAAGCCACTCAATCAGCGAGCGCGGGCCACGGCGGAGGAACCATTCAAGCGTTTCGATATCGTCCGGCGTGACGTCGTCCGTGCCGTTTTCCTCCGCGGCGACCTGCAAAAGCCCGCGCGCCAGACTTCGGATCGGTTGTCCGCCAGGTGCAATGTCGCAAAAGAGCCAGTTTGCACCAGCCGGATGCAGGCCCAGCTCGAGCCCATCCAGCATCCCCGTCCGCACCAGCGACGACTTGCCCGTCCCAGAGGCGCCCAGCACGGCCAGAAACCGTGTATCGGAAAGCCGCCGGATAAGGTCGTTGACCGCCTTGTCGCGCCCAAAGAACAGGTCCGCCTCGTCGCGGTTAAACGCGCGGAGGCCCGGATACGGAAGACGCTCGCCAGCCCTGCTCAAAGCTTCGGTTCCATTTGGGAAATGATGCGCTCAACGTCGAAGCCATCAGTGCAGTCGATGATCTGGAGGTTCGGAAACGAGAAATTGACACCCTCGGACTTGGGTGGCGGCGCCTTGATCATGGCCGTACAATCAGGCGGCCCGCTCCTGTCGGCCAAGCTTCGCGAAAGCCGCCGCATGAAGCTGCGCACCCATTTTGTCGGCGCTGCGCCATGGACAAAAATCACGCTGTCGCTGTCGATCAGGTTTTCCGTCAGATCCTCCTGGATCTCATCGGGTGTGCCTTCATAGATCGGGACTGCCACCGGAAGTCCGCGCTTTGAAAGCGCCTGTAAAAGCTCTTTGGCCAGCGGCATGTCCGTCCGGTCGGCCCCGATGAAGATAAGCGACGACCGCACCTCTCGCGCAGGCCGCTTCTGCTCTTCAAGCGACTTGACTATCAGGGTCTTCAGGCTCTCCAAACCGCAGGTAATTACCTCTGCCCGCTGAAGCTGCGCGCGATGGACGCTGTTCTCTATCTCGCTCGGCTCCACTTCTGGATGCCGCCAGGCGACCAGTGGCTTGCCGGCACTGATCGCCGCATCGCACTGATACGACAGATACCCGTTTGGCATATCCGCAGGCATGCGCCCCCCGGCTCGGCCCATCAGTTGAACAACCATGCCTGCCTCGGCCAGATCCGCCTCGTATGCCTGGCGAAACTCTTTCCCGCCCTGCGGATATTCCATCTCGGGCAGGACCCGGATATTGAATTGCTGGAGCGCGCTTCGCACTTGCCCGCGCTCGTATTCAAGATCATCGGTGGTCTGGCAAAGCAACACGGTCGCCGCAGGTTCTGCAGGCTGGGCGGAACCCGGCGCAATCCCGCCAGCCTCCTTTTTCAGACCCACCAGCCGTTCGCGGAGCTGCCCGCAGAACTCGGTCAACGCGGTCATGTAGGGCTGTCTATCATGGCGCGGATCGAGGATCATCGGCGTACCCACAGCTCCGCCACTGGCCTGCCAGAATTGAAACCGCTTCCGCGTGAACACCTCCGGATGCATCTCGTTTTCATTGTCCACCGGCAGCACTTCAAGGACAAAGAGCCGGTCCCCCGCACCGGGTTGCTGCAAGAACCATTCGAGTTCTTTCAGCGTATAGCTGTCCGGGTCGAAATAGGCAGGCGAGGTCACTGCAAGCATGATGCCCGATGACGCCACTTGCGCTTGAAGCGCCTCATCCACGACCTGGTTTGCCCTGAGATGCGAGTCGTCCCAGTAGATCTCGACGCCATCGCGGCTCAACCGCTGTTTCAGGATCGACCGCATTTGGCGCACGATCATGGAAACGCACTGTTGCCCGTCCATGTCAGCCAGATTGTCAACGTGTGAGTAGCTGACAAATATATCGTTTTGATACTGATCGAGAAAAGACACAAAAACTCCCTAACCCCGCGCTGAATATATACGGTATCGGCCCATTGTGAATAGATTCTCCGCGCAATGAGCAGCTTGGACTGCCGGAGGAAGTTGTGCAACATTTTCGCCATCAAGTATTTGATTGAGGGTTGAATTTGCCCTCATCTGTTCCCAGTCGCTCCTAAAACATTCTCGTCCGCATATTAGCGATCCGGCAACCGGGAGAGACTGGCATTCAATCTGTACGCCGATGTCCTGAAACTGATCGGTATCGGTGAGGGGACTGGTGGTGCAGCCTGGTGCAGGCCAGGCTGGCCGGCCGCTGAGGCTCAGGCATACAGAACGGAATCGTAGCCGTATGTCTCGCTCAGCTTCTGGCCGAGAACGTGCTTGTGCTTGTGCTCGAAGGTGAGAAACTCGCTGAGCGTGGTGGAGCTTTCGCGCGGCCAGAGCAGCTGCAGGCGCCGGAGCTTCGTCGGAACCCTGATCCCGGCCTCTTCGGCACGGACGATGATATCGGCAATATCATCCCAGGTTTTCTGCATTTCATGGGCCGCCGCGAATTCGATGATGGCAGCCTTCTTCTTCTCGTCGGTCGGGGTGTTCATCGAGGCATTGTCGAGCTCGACCTGCGCCATCTTGCGCATGTTCACCGCGTTCGGCAGAAGCCAGGCTTCAACGTTCTGCATGTTCTCGGCAACGCTGCCGACAAGCTTCTCATCGAAGTTGCGCATGTCGAAATTGCAGCCGGCTTCGGTCAGCAAGCCGCGCAGGAACTCCATCAGCTTCTTGGAGTCGTTGGGCAGCAGGTCCGGATAGTTCTTGTAGATATCGGCGGCGATCCGGCTTCTGTAATAGGCATTGCGGCCAAACCGGGCGAGCAGTGATTCGTAGTGCTGGCCGGCGACCTTGTCCCTGGCAAGGTCGGACTCGGTCAGGGTCGCGATCAGGTTTTCCAGCAATTCCTCGCTGGCGCCCTGCGGCTGCCAGCGTCCACCCTCGGTAACGCCGGTGGCCGGACGCTTGGCGGATTCGCCGAGCGCGCCGTGGAACGCATCGAAGATCTCGCCGGCGTGTTCAAGCTCGTCGGACAATTGCTTGAGCGTACCGCGCTCGATCGGCTTCGAGGCGCCGGAGGGCTCACACAGGGCCTCAAACAGCTTGGGCTCGCTGAACGACAGCCATTCCCTGAATTCCACGTCACCGAGACGGACATCGATCAGGTTGACCAGTTCGGCCAGCGCCGGCAGATCGTCCCCGGCCGGGCTGAGGCCGTTGATCCGGTAGATGCAGGTCCGGAGAACTTCCGTCCTGGCCAGGCGCATGATCAGGAACGCCGCGACAATCTGGTCTTCCAGCTGCGGCAGGGCCACAAAGGCCTCGTCGCGTCCAAGCAGGCTGAGCGCGCGGACAAGGATGTTGCCGTCGCGCGCGACCCTGAACTCGTCCTGGCTGGCCCAGAAGTTCGGATTGATGGCGTCGGCCAGCAGCCAGGGTGCCGGATCGCGGGTGAACGCATCCCAGGCAAAGCTGTCCCCGGTGCCGCCCATTCCATAGTGAATGGCGGAGTGGACCTTGAGAGGCGTGAAATCGAACGGCGAATAGGGCGCGCCGACCCGGTCATGCTTGGTGCTCAGTGCCGCCGGCAGCGATTCAAAATCATTCGGCTCCGACAGGGACGACCGCTTGGCCGGCCGGTGCGCGTCGATTTCCGCGATCTTCTTGTGGCTCGATGTGTAGACGCCGCGCAGCAGCTGAAGGCCGGTGGTCGAGGCCTTGAAGGCGATGATGCTGTCGGAGCTCAGATGCTGGCCCGCGCGCAACTTGCGGCCCATGGTGTCGTAGAACACCAGGTGGTCTCCGGCCGAAATCTCGTAGACCGAGAGCTTGACCTTCTCGCCATTCTCGTTGGGAAACACGTCGACAAAATAGTCGGGCGACGAGAGTTCGAACCAGCGGTGTTCCTGGGTGAGGATCTCGATGAGATTCTGTCCGGCATCTCCCACCTCGGCCTCGTCCCAGTCCCCGGTGCTGGAGAGCAGGTGCCGGTAGGCCTCGACCAGATTGTCGCTGATCGACTGGAAGGTGCCCGGATCGATATCGATGATGTCGCTCCACTCATTGGCGCGCTGGCGATGGGCGGAGACGTGAAGAAAGTAGAGGCCCTGCAACAGCGGCCGGCTTCCCTCGATGGTCAGAACCGCATTCTGCACCCGGTCGTTCTCGACCGAGGCGCGGGTAATGGCGGTGGCGTTGTCATCCTTTCCGACAAGCTCGGCTTCGGTGATGTCATAGCCGACAGGGAATATCTGCAGGGCATCCTCGAGATGCGGCACCTCGAGGCGGAAGCTCGAGACGGCGACCACGTTGCCCATGCCATCGCCCTCATGGACGGGCCAGGAGGTGAAGTAGCCTGCCCACCCGATATGGGCATTGGGTTTCTTGACGTGATGAATGCGCTTGTCGGACCACACGAACCTGGCGTCCGGATCGTCGCCTGTCTCTTCGGGAAGGGCGATCACGACATTGCCGTAACGGGCATTGGGGACGAGACCGTCGGTCTCGCGCGCCAGTTCGAAGGCCTTGAGCGGCTTCGCCGTCTGGGCGTCGTCAATCAGCAGCTCGACCGAATGGGTGCCGCGCGGAAGCCGGAGCGTTCTCAGGAAGCTGTCGCCAGGCCCGATGGAGAAGACGTCGACGACGATCCCCGACCTGTTGCCCTCGCGAAACGCGGGAGGCTTGAGGTGGCACAGAACGATCGCACCCTTGCGGTGCTTGACCAGCTCCTCGCCTTTTGAAGCAAAATACCCCAGCACTGCCTGGTCCTCGCCATCCCAGGCCAGCCAGACATTCTCGCAATCTCCACCCCGATAACCCATTCGACTCTTTCCTGTACTATTCAAATGGTTTATTGCTTTTAAAGACTTATAATGAAATTCAGCAAAAGGGAACGCTGAATTGGCTGTTAATGATAACAACGAGATACATGTCGGCCTGACCGGACCGGTGAGATCAGGGAAGACAAACTTGTTTGTCGACTTCGCGAAATGCGTGGAACTGAACTTCCATGGATTCCGGCAACTTCACAACATCAAGATCGAAACCGACAGGGTCAACCGGAAATTACTTAGAAGTTACTACAGAAACCTTCCGGAAGCGACCGAGGGCGTGACCGATATCCGGTTTGACCTTGAACTCGATCTGCCATCAGGCGATGGGCTTCAGCCCGCCGGCGTACTCGACAACAGGCAATTCACCATCCATGTGCGTGACGCGCCCGGCGAAGCGGCGTTTCCAAGCAGTGACATTTCGGGCAAGGCCAATCCGCACGCCGAGAAAGCCAAGGAACTCGACGAGTGGTTTTCCAAGGCCAAGGGCATCGTGCTGGTCATTTCCGCGCTGAATGCCGGCACAGATGAAGGCTTCGAGGCTCTGATCGACAAGGTGGAAGACTTTTTCGAGCGCGCCGGAAAGCCGGAATTCCAGAATCTCGAGCGCGTGGCGATCGCGATCAGTATGTTCGACCTGTTGCTGTTGCGCTTCGGCAACCGCTCCCGGGATATCGCCACAGAGCCGGAAGCGGTGCTTGCGATCCTGCATGCCCACATGCGCCCGGCCTTTGACATCATCAAGGATTTCAGGCCGTTTCCGTCTCAGGAAAGGGACATCGACCTGCGCTTCATCGCCACGTCGAGTTACGGGTTTCATCCGCAACTGGGCTGCGCCAACATCGATGCAAGCGCCGAGATCCTCGATCCGGGCAATTCCCGGTTCCCGGTTCCGCTGACACCGGACAATGTCCGCTATCCCTACATGACCGCAGACCCCTTCATCTTTGCGGCGCTGGGGCTGGACAGTCCGTTCCTGTTCACACGCGACGAGATTCTCAGCGGAATCCTGAAAGAGCGGGCCCCGGCGGTCGCGCCCCAGCCGGCAGCCAATGCCGCGCCAGCGGCAGCCGAAAGCACCGACACCACGCCGGTATAGTCGCCGGCGGCTTGCCT
This sequence comes from Hoeflea sp. AS16, assembly GCF_038900095.1. Lineage (NCBI taxonomy): Bacteria > Pseudomonadati > Pseudomonadota > Alphaproteobacteria > Hyphomicrobiales > Rhizobiaceae > Hoeflea > Hoeflea sp. AS16. The sequence continues at coordinate 186,328 of NZ_JBBMQQ010000003.1, forward strand.
GCCGGGCTCCAGGTTCGTGCGCAGGCACCACAATCACTGCTCGCCTTTTCCCAAAGCAAACGGCGCCCGATCATTTCAGATCAGGCGCCGTGCTGACTGCTCCGAATCCGGGTCAGATCTCGCGCCGGAAATTCGGCCTGACCACCACGGGCCGGCGGCGGCGCGGGCGTTGCGCCGGGTTGGCCTCGGCATCATCAAGTGCTTCGGACGCTGAAGCGGCCGTTCCGGGTTGCGCGGCAGCGGTCTTTACGGTCGCCTGCCCGGATTCACCGCCAATGCCGACGGCGGCTTCATGCGGCTCGATGGCTGCGTGGAGGCTGTCGGCAACCGCGCCGGCTTCGACGGCTGCAGCTTCAGGTTCAGGCTTGGCATTCCTGCTTTCAACGGCCTCGTTGTGGCGCTGGATCCGGCGGCCGACTTCAGCCAGGCCCTGCTCCGATATCAGGATTCCACGGCCGGTTTTCCTGGCCAGCTGCTTGCGGAACAGGTTGTCGACAATCAGCCGCATCTGGCTGCGCATCTCGTGCGAGTAATCCTCGTCATAGAGCAACGGCAGCAGATAGCCCTGCTTGTCGAACACGGCGTTGAGGATCACGTTCTTGGCGGCAAGAACCGAATCCGGGTCATCCGGCTTGGCATCGAGGTCCAGGTCAGCCGTGTCGAAATCATCCTTGCGGCGCGAGGCCTTGGCCACGACATTGGCATCCCAGAACAGTTTTGCCAGCAGCAGCGACAGCTCCTGCAAAAGGGCCAGCAGGGCGGGGAAGTAATCCCGGGCCGAAGCGGTTCCGTTGAACAGCGCCTCGACCTTGCCGATGGCCTTGCTGATGGCATCCTGCGAGGGGTTGATGCGATCGTAGAGACTGGCGAGATCCTCGCGATACGGGCCGCCCTCGAGGCCACGCTGCTCGGCCGCGACAAGGCAGGTCTCGATCACGTCCGCGCGCATCTGGTCATAGGCCCGCGTGATGGGTTTGAGCCGCTCGGGACCCGATACATCCAGCATCTCGCCACGCAAATTGTCGATGATCTGCTTGCGGCGGTCGGTTTCATCGCATGCCTGATTGAAGGCGACCTGATCGGCTTCCAGCGTGTCGATCTGCCGGAAGACCGCCATCAGCGGCTGCGGCTCGCAGACCGGGAGATCGGAAACGGACTTGAGATCGGACAGCACCTCGGTGATCACCTGGCAATAGCTGGCGGTCTGCTGGAAGCTGGTCTGGGTTGGCGTGTCGATGAACGCATTGACGCTTTGCAGGAAGCCGTCGGCATCAAGCGTGTAGCCCGATGCGACGTCTTCGCTGAGCTGGGTTGTTGCCGATTTCAGCTCGGCTGCGATCTCGACCAGGTCCGATTGCAGCGACGCCTGCTGCTGGTTTGCCTTGAGCAGCTGATCGCGGGTGGACTTGTATTGCCTGTCAGCATCGGCGAGCTCGGCCTGCGTTTCTGCAAGCTTTTCTCCCAGCGCCTTGTAGCAGGTTCCGGCCACACCGCCGCCGGTCCCGGCGCGGCGCCTGCGATTGCAGGCCGGGTCGCTGACCAGCTGACCGGCAAGGCCATCGGCGAGAAGGATGGCCTTTTCTCCCGGCGGCACATCGGCCTCGCCTTCCTCTTGCTTCAAGGCAACTTCGAGCTTGCCGACCAGTTCAGAGGTGGCCGCCGCCTGGGCCTGCCTTGTTGCAACCTGCTGTTCGAGATTTTCGATCCGGGAGGTGAGCTTGGTGAGGTCACGCTCAACTTCGACCTGCCGGGTCTTGAGCTGGCCCTGCCGGTTCATCAGCTCAACCTTCCGGGTTTCAATCAGCGTCTGCAGTTCGGAGGCAATTTCCTTTTTCTTGTCGCGGTCGCGCAGTTCGTCGGTAAGCGCACCCATTCTGGCCGAATAGTCCTTCAGCGCTTCGTCACCCAGCAGAGCGGTTTTCTTGTCCAGATAGCGGTCATTCATTTCCTGACTGATATCGTGGGCATAAAGACCCATTTGCCGCAGATTGGTCTCGGCATTGGCCAGGTCGGATCCGCCGACGCTGAGGAATTGCTGATGGTAGGAGGCAAAGGAGGAGATCCAGCATATCGCCACGGCGACCAGGTAGAACGGTGTCACCAGGGCGACCTGGGCAAACCGGCTGGAGGATATGCCATCACCGAGCACAAGCGATGTAAAAGCCAGGAAGCCGACAGCAAGCGCGGTAATGCCGACCCATGCATAGGTTTCGGTCATAAATATTCGCGCACCGCCACTGGTCGCGTAAGCAGTCATGAAGAATGCAACGGCGGCGAAGACAATAATAAACGCCTGCTTCAGCCGGGTCGTACTTAGGACGGCATTTCCGTCATTCTGTTTCTTGTCCATCTCAACGCCCGCTCCCTTTACTCAAACACTATTGGTGACTAACCCCGGCGTCGTGGCGGTATACGAATTGTTAACACGGGTGCTTTCATTCCTGCAAGGCGGGTCGCCACGAGGAGCACCAGCGACGCCGGTATTGCCATGAAAAGATGATGACTTGTTCCTGCCGAAAGCCAGGTCATCGGCTGGCCCATGACGGGCAGCAGCCCGAACGCATTCGACCATGCCAGGATCCACTGCATCAGGAACAGCATGCCGGCGCCAAGCGCGATGCACGCCAGAGCCTGGTCTGCCCCGGTCTCGACAGGATCGCGCGACCGCTTGGCCTGAAGCTTGAGATAGAGCGCGATGACGAGGAAGATGAAACAGGCCTGAAGCGCGATCAGCAGCGTGGCGGCGGCATTGCCATGCCGCGTGGCGATGTAGGTCGCGGCAAAATCGCTCTGCACGACCGGCACACAATGGGGCCTGACCGGCCCTTTCAGGGTGGACGGCGTGCAGCGAAGCGTTTCCGCCTGCTGCGCCTCGTCAGGGCAGGAAATCCCCAGGCTTTTGGAAATTCCATCGCCGAGCCACCCGACCGCGTAACCGATGTTGTAGGGTGCAGCGGTCAGCTCGCGGCTCAGCCCGCAGGGCGCGTTGGCCAGCGTGGCGCGCGATCTCAGCACATGGAAATTCATGTCACGGAGCATAAGCTGCCGCGGCTCCTCGAACCCGCCCGTGCGGCCAAAGCGCAGATCGGCCCAGCTCATCAGCCGCTCGACCGGCAGCCGGCGGCCTTCGCCCAGCACTTTTTCCAGTTCGACGATCTGCTTGTCGGGGCCATCGAACCAGGACCACTCCTGCACCCCGAGCCCGGCCTTTGCCGGTACGTCCCTCAATGCCACGGCCATGACCAGCGCAATGAGAGGGGCTGCAATGGCGACGCGGGCCAAGGTCCAGTTGACCCGGTTACGGATCGCGACGGCGAAGGCGATGACGCCAAGACATGCCACCGCGATTGCCAGGATCACCATCTCGCCACGCATCAGCGCCCATGTGCCCATCAGCGCCAGCGGCAGGCCGAGCAGAAGAATGAACATGGCGCGGGGAATGGCCAGCGTCCTGATCAGCAGGACACAGACCAGCGCCAGCGCCACTCCCGCGGCAATCGAATACTCGAGCTTGCCTGAAACCAGCTCGATGACCTGCCGGGCACGATCGGTGGAGAGCAGCGGCGCGAGGATGATCGCGGCGAACAGCAGGAGAAGCAGACCGAATTGTCCGGAGCCGAGGCGGAAATCCTGGATCGGGGGGACGTAGGACAGCGGAATTCGCCTGATGTCTCTGAGGTCATCAAACTCTTCTTCCCTGATCCGCCAGCCGATTGCCATGACCCCGACGACCGCGGTGATCCCGGTTGCGGAACCGATGATGATCAGCGGCGAATAGTCGGACTTCACCGCGGGCACGAAAAGCAGCGCCGTGATGAACAGCGCCGAGAGAATGACGGCGATCAGGGTTATGCCGAACCAGGCCTGAGCCAGCAGGCGGGCGCGGATCAACCATTGCGCCAATGCCGCTCCCAGAAGCACGACAATGGCAAATTTTCCCGCCTCGACCGGCTGGATCGAGCCGCCAAGCCCTGTCTGGTTGCCAAGAAAGAACCAGGCCGCAAACAGGGCAAAGACGATGGCCAGAAGCCACATGGTGGGTGAGAAGAAGGACGGGCGGCCGGCGAAATCATTGCCGATCCTGAGCTTCAGCGCCGTCGGGGACACGATGGTCAGCGCCATGACGAACAGCGGCAATATATCGAGAACAACGAGCTTGTGCTTGATGAAGAAGCGTTCCCAATCGGTGTTGGGGCCTTCGGCGCTGAGACTGAACATGGAAATCGAGCTGAGCGCGATGATGGCGGTGAGAACGAGCCAGAAAGCGGACAGGCTGGCGCCGCCGGAGCGGTCAAGCGTGACGACTATGGTGGCGCAGACCCACAGGGCTCCCAGTCCGTAAAACAGCCACAGCGATGCATCCGGAACGTCGGTGAACACCCTGGCGATGGCAACCAGGTCGGGAAGCAGGGCCAGGACCAGCACGAAGCCGCCGGCCAGAAACAGAAATGCCGCACGCACAATGCTGCCGTTGGAACGCCAGATGGTGGCGCCGGGGACGGCAAGCACGATCAGCAGGGACAGGCAGATCGCGGCGCCCCTTGCCAGTATCTCGGCACTGACGAGGCCTTCCGGGCTGCTGACAAACAGCCGGTCGAGCGTGGAAGGCAATTGCAGTTTCGCAACCTCGATGCTTGCGCCGTCAGGCAACGCATTGGGCGAGGTGTCGAGCGAGGGCGGGCAGTCTTCGGCCGACGCCGTTTCGACAACGGCCGCGCCGGACTGGGTGCAGACACTCTCGTCAAACAGCGCCACCCGGCGATTGGGCTGAATGTGAATTTCCCAGCCACCTGCGGCGGCGGGCACCGCATCGATGGCGTAGCGCGTCTTGCCGGCGGTGAAATGCGTGACCGGCGGCGTGTCGAGCGGCCCGGTGGAGGCAACCGCAACCTCGATGCCTGTCCGGCCGTAGTTCTGGCGGATGCGATTGCCATCCAGCCATGTCTCGAAGCTGACGGGGACAAGCTTGGCATCGCGGTAGATCGACACGAACAGCCGGTCGTCGGAAAGGTTCTTGCGGACGATAAACTCAAGCTCGGGATTGGCGCGCGGCATGGCCACCAATGCGTAACGGTGCATCGTGCAATCGACATCGCCGCCCAGGACAGCGATCGTCGTCCTGCCTTTCCTGCGCAGCAGATCACTGAGCCCGACAGGCTCCAACATGCCTGAAATCCTGCGGACAACATCATCGCTGAGCCTGTTGGCCTGCGACACGACCCAGCTTGCGGTTCCCTGCTCGTAGCAGGCGGCAGCCGGCTCGCCGTTGACGAGAATCTCCGCGCCATCCCGGTACACCACCGCAGTCGAGGTGTTGCCGGCCCAGTCCTCGACGGCGAACCGGATCCCGCCATCCTCCTTCACCGACACTTTGACAAACTGGGAACCTGCGGAAAGCAGGGTGACGGCGCCCTTGTCCCGCGAAATCTCGTAGCGTTCGCTCGAGCCCTCTTCGGTCTTGCCGCCGAACTCGACATTGAGATCGCGGAGTTCCGCCACCCGGCTGATCAGCAATTGACCATCTTTCGACGCACGCAAGCGCACATGTTGCAGCTCTGCCGAGCGCGCGCCGGCCGGCTGCAGCAGTTCCGCCCGCCCGAGCACGACCTCCTTGCCTTGCGGAATCGTCAGCCGCAGATCCTTGAGCGAACTGAAATGCGGCGCGTGTCCGGCGGCGGTATAGAGACCGAACATCCACCAGAAGATCACGGCCATTGTCGCGAGCCCCAGGGCAAGCCGCATCAGGGTGGCGAAGACCGAGGTGATGGAGCGGACGAGCTTCATTTTCCCGCCTCATAAAGGGCGAGAAGGAAATCGCGGACAATCGGCCCGCAGACCGAGCCTCCGTAACTGGGAGAAAATGCCACCCGGCATGCAAAGGCAATCTTCTGATCGAAGCCGGGCAGCCCTGCCTGCGGATCGACATAGCCAACCAGCCAGGAAGCGTACCGGCCGTCCGGCGGCGAATTCGAATGGCCGAAGACCGGTGCGGTTCCGGTTTTTGCGAAGACCGATTCGCGCAGCTCGGCGGGGATCTTGGCAAAAGCGCTGCGCGAGGTGCCGCCCCGCTTGCGGATGACCGCCCCCATGCCGTCGCGTATGTCGCGCAGGAACCGGTCGGCCAAGGCCTGCTTTTCCGGCGGCGCAATCAACAGCGGTTCGCCTTCCACCGGATCGTCCGTCGGGCCCCGCTCCGCACGCGGCACGAGGTGAGGCCGGACAACCTTGCCCGATGCCACGGAGGCTGCGACCGATGCCATTGCCAGCGGGCTGGCGCTGACACTGAGGCCGATGCCGCCGCGCGCCAGCCTGAGCCGGCGCGGCTCACCGGGGGGAACCGGCAATCCGGCTTCAACGATCATCGGGCTGGCCCGGCCGCGCCCGGTCGCGGGATAGTTCACGTCCAGCACATCGAGCGCGCTCTTGCGCTCAACCGCATCGGAGTTGCGGGCGGCCGGGAAAAATCTTTCGGCTTCCCTGGCAAGAAGAAGATCGGTGACAAGCCCGGTGTGCTCGAACCCGGTTTCGGGATCAACCAGCTTGTCGGCATCCAGGTACATCGCGATGCCGGCGAAATACAGGTTCGAGGACCGCTTGATCGCCTCGCACATGCCGCCGCGCGGCGTGCGGGCGTCGCCACAGCCACTTTCGACCCCGGTCTCGAGAATATGGCTGATGCCGCTGCGCACGCCGGCGGACGACGCGGAGTTGCCCATGCAGAAGACGATGCCGCCGCGCGCTCCGGGGATCGGCAGGGCGTTGAGCTTTTTCGGATCGCGCTCGTCGTAGTTCGGCTTGCAGCGTCCGTTGAAGGAAGGACGGGTGGCAACGATGCCGAACAGATCGGCGATTTCGGACGGGCTCGCCGTGCCGAGCAACACGCTCTCGAGCCCCTTGTCGCCGCTGTCGATCACATACTGGCTGGCAGCCAGCGCGGTTATCAGCTTGAACGACGAACCGGGCGTGCCGCGCAAATCGTAGTTGCGCCAGGCATAGGCCGCGAGCGGGCTTTTGGAGGAGGCCGTCAGCTCAAGTGTTTCAATGTCCCAGGAGGACATCCCGGTTCGCGGCTGCGGCAGGCTGGCAATGGCAAGCACGTTGCCGGCATCTTCGCCCTCCGCATCTAGGATGACGAGATCGGCGCGCCGGCTGCATCGTTCCTCGCCTTTCGGGCACTTGTAGTTCTGCGCCAGCGCCGCAAGCGCCTTTTGCTGGTAATCCGGGTTCAGCGTCAGCGACGGGTTCTCGCCCTCACCGGTCCGGGTCAGAGCCGCGGCAACCGATCCGGAATCCCCGGTGCCCAGACCCAGCAGCGGGCCGAGCCCCAGCTCAAAGGCCTTCTGGGTCAGCGCCCCTTGTGAATCGAGAACCGGCAGGTCGCGCAGTGTCAGGCCGGTCAGCGGCTCGGACTGGCGTTCAACCCTCTGGTTGCCGGGAACATACCAGTTGAGATCGCACCCGGTCTCGGGGCCGCCCTTCGCAGATCGGCCAACCTCGAAACCGGAGAGCGCACAGGCCACCCGGATACGGCCGAAACCAAGCGAAACCTTCTCGTCAGTGGCTTCGGGTGCGCCTGTCTCGCGCCTGGCGAGATAGCGCCTGAGCCCGCGGTCTATCCTGATGGAAGGCTCGATCACCAGTTCCAGCTCAACCACCCGCCCTTTCGGCTCGGACAGAAAGATCTGCGAGCCTGTCGGCCGCCCGCGCGGACTTTCGCCCTCGCAGCGGACCCGGTGACCGGTTCCCCGGGAATCGTCGGCGCAATAGATTGCAAGCGATGCCAGCTGTCTTTGCCCGGCAGCCTCGCGCACGTCTTCCGGCGCTGTGACGGGGTCGGTCTTCAGGGGCGAACCGTTGATGGAGATCGAGCGCACGGCCCCGATGGTGCGAATGCTGACCGGCATCTCGCCGAAGGCCATGGTCGTCCGGAACCGGTATTCGCCGGATTCGCCGGTCTGCGTGTCGATGACCGGGGTTATGACTTTCCAGTCTGCGAAGAAACTCTCGGTTTCGCTGGCCAGGAACGCGTAGTCGAACTGCGAAATCGTTGCCGTGGAGATCGACTGAACCACCCGGCCGTCTGCGGCGATTGTCGCTTCCCACTTGTTCGGCAGGCAGCGCGGCGGCACGAACAGCTTGGCTGTGCTCACGCCATCGGCGCAGGCAACGCCCTCTTTTGATTTCAGCGCGTTGTCGGCCTCACGGTTATCCGAGATCGCGACAATGCGGTAGCTCTGGTTGAAATTGGCGACCTCCTGGCGAATGCGTTCGCCCTGGGCCGATTCACACAGTTCGCGGACATATTTGCGGCCGGCCTCGCCTGCCGGACCGGAGACCAGGGTCACGGTTTCGGGCGAGCGCATCGCAAGCGTGTTGCAGGGGGCGTGGCCGAGGGCGACCGATACGCCGTCACGGACCGGCCAGATCGCCCCGCCATCTACAAGGAAATCGAATGTGGCGGCATCGAATGCCAGGGCGCTGGGGATCTCGACCCGCTCCATCCAGATGCGGTTGATGCGGAATGTGTCAGCGAAGAAGTGAGCACCCAGATAGAGAATGCCAGCGAGCAGGGACAGCACAACAATCTGAAAATGGCGCGCGCTGAACAATCTGGCTTTCATCCGCCTCAGCCTCCCTCGTAAGGGGTGAGGACCAGAGGCCCGACGGTTTTTCTGGTCTGCCCCGGCTCAAACCTGGAGATCGGCATGCCGGAACATTTCTCGGCATAGGCCTCGCCCAGCGACACCACCGTGTCGCCGAAGGATATGCGACCGCACTGATCGAGCCAGTCGAGGTGGTAACCGCTGAAAGACTGGAACGTGTCGGAGAAAATCACCTTCTCCGGCACCTCCGGCAGTTCCAGGTAGCCGAACGGCTCGCCGTCGGCACGCCCGACCTCGATGATGTTGTTTTCGATGGTCCGGCATTTCAGCCCGACGCTGCCCGGCGTCTTGAACGGTGCGCCGGTCTGGCCCCATTCATAGACATACTGCTCCTCGTTCTCGCAGTCCCAGACAAGGGAAACCCGTGCAACCTGCAGCGCATAGGCTGTCAGGATATTGTCCCGGTCGAGATCGATCCACAAACGGTCGACATCCCGCTGAGAGAAATCCCTCAGGTCAAACAGCAGCGAGCTGATGGCGGCATTGCAGCCATTGGTCGGTTTCCAGTGCAGCCGCGACTTGCGGGAATCCACGCAGATTTCCAGCCGTCCTGGAATCTGGGCGGTGCCGACGAAATCGATTTTCCAGGCAATATCGCACTGATCGTCGGTGCAGGGCACCCGCGTGGGAACCGGTTCATTGCCGTGACTGCGGCAGAAGGAAAGCCTTGCGTCGACACCGCGGACCTTGGGCTCCTCGCTGGCCGGCACCAGAACCGCGTCCTTGTTGATGAACATGAAGGGCGATTGCACTTCCTCGTCGGAACCGAGATCGATTTCGGCATGAAGGAGCCCCTCGCCAATGCCGATGACGAGACCGCCCTGGCCCTTGTAGAGACCTGCCGGGCGGTCATCGAGCAGTCGCGGTTCATTGTACTGCTCGCGCCGGGACGGGTCGGGGAAATAGCGGATCCAGCCGATCGGACGTTCACCGCGCCGGGGCACGAAAACACCCTGGCCCAGATACATGTTGAGCTGGTTGGCAGGCAGCGCCGGATTGACCATGCAATCCACCCGGACGCCGATGGTCGGATCGAAATAGCCCTTCAGGGTCGAGCCGAGGCTTTCCGAAATCCACTCTTCAAGCCCCCTTTCGGAGGCCGTGTCACATACCCCGCCCGGGCCCGAGACGAAGGTCAGGTGCTGAAACGCGACCTCGACCACCTCGCTGCCATTGGCGGTTCCGATGACCAGCTTGTCGGTGATGTTGTAGAGCACCTCGTCGACCGAGCCGCGCGACACCTGAAACATCCCGGCCCGCTTGGCGGGGTCGGGATTTCCGCCGACGACCCACGGGAATTCCCGTGCAGCCTTGCTGCCCTTCTTGAAAAGCCATCCCAGCAGCCCCGACTTGGGAATGGCGAAGACATTGCGGCGCCAGAAGGCCTGATTGTCGCGCAAATCCAGCTTCACCGGGATCATGATGACCGGGCGGTCGGACTCGTCGCTGAACCGGACTGGATTACCAAGAGACATGAAAACGTCCGCGCCTTACCATGATCGATCAAGGATCAGTATTCGAGGACTCTTGCGGCCATTCGGGCCATTCCATCCGGGACGTTCACAATCGATCACCAGTTCTTCGCCTCCCTGCGGATTGGTAAAGCGGGAATTTACCGCAAATGCCGCTGTGCGAATGCGCGGGATGTCCCTGAGCTTTTCGCTGTCATCGGTCGTGAAAACACAGTTCTTGACGCTCTCGACCGACAATGGCCGGGGCGCCATGACCTGGACCTGGCTGCGCTTGAGAAGCTCGAGTACGGCATAGGCGGCAAAGCCATAGGCATCGGTTTGCTCGCGGTCGGGGAAATAGGCCTCCAGGCGGCGCCAGAGGCACAGCAGCTTGTCCATGTCGCCATTGGCGAGCGCCGGCACCGGATCAATGCGCTCGGCGGCGAGGCCCTCGATCAGGTCGACAATCCGCTTGTGGGCGCGGGTGACCTCTTCGGCACTGTCGCTGGAAGCGAAGAACGGAGGCTCGACTGCGGCCAGCGCCTGGTGCGCGGCCACCAGAACAGGTTCCCGCGGCGCTTCGGAACCCGCGGCGGGCATCGCGCCGCCGGCTGCAGCCTTGTCGTTGCGCAAGCGCTCCTGCCAGTCTTCGGGCAGGCGGCCATTGGTGGTCCAGCCGGTGATGTTGGCGATTTCGTTGCGCAGTTTTGAGTTTTCCCGCCGGATCGAGGCAAGTTGGGCCTCGCCCTGGCGAAGCCGCCGGAACACCCAGAATGCCGCAATCACAATGGCGACGAGAAGCACGGTGAACAGCACTTGCGCAAATCCGGATGTGAACTCGATACCAATCACCGCCATCTCGCGCCCCCCCTAGGTTCCCGCCAAACGACTTCGCGGCTGGCGGACGATGATGTCGCCGACCGTGAACTCGACCTCGGAATTCCTGCGTTTCCAGGAGATTTCAACGTGCTGATCCTGACCGCCGGCAAGCCCGCCGGGCTTGACCTGGGACTGGTCGACAACGACTTTCTGGCCGAAAATGCCGAAAAGGCGGACGATTTCATCCCGGGTGATGTCGGTTTCGCTGCCGACATCATCCAGCCCGGGCAAGACCCGGCTGAGCCACCGGTTGGGAAGGAAGCGAACGCTCTTGTTGCCTTCGGAGCGTGACCGGGTATCGAGATACTCGATCTCGGAGACCACGCCGCGTCCGTCGTCATGCAGGACCAGCGCATAGGAATGATCGGCACCGTCGGTGATTTCCAGGCCGGACGTGGCCAGACGCGCGGCGCCATAGACCGTGGCGTTCTTCATGTCATCGGGGCTGAATGGCCGCAGCGGCGCCGCCTCGCGGGGCTGGCCAAGCATTTGTGCCGTTCGGCCGATACCGGTGAAGATCGAAGGCCAGAGGCTGGCACGGCCGGTAATGACCCATTGCGGATCGCGCAGGCCCAACCGGCGGGCTTCCCGGATCAGCATGGCCGGCACGGCATATCCCAGGGTCCGGGCGACCGTTTGCGGATTGCTTCTCGATGGATTGGCAATCGAGCCGCCTGCATCGAGCAGATCCGGGGAAATCTCGATCCAGATTGTCTGGCCGCCCGTCGACGTCGTCCTGACGCGCAACTGCACCTTGTCATCGGAGCCGGGGATGGCGGTGTCGCGCTCGCCGAGCGGCTGCCCGGGCGAGGCGCTGCGCAGGATATCGTTCAATTCGACCGCAAACGAGCTGCCGTCCCCCTCTTCCGCCCAGCGGTACTCGCCCTCGGTGCCCGCATTGCGCATGAGCGTTTCCGAAAGACCCCGCTTGGCCTCCTGGATGCGCGGCAGCAAGGCCGTCTTGAGGGCCTCGTCGCGCAAGAACCGGTGGTCGAGTTCGAGATCCTCGAAAACCGGTTCGGTCGACGAAAACAGTTCACGCAGGTTCTGGATCAGGATGGCCAGCAACGCCTCATCAAGGTTGGCGCCGCCGATGGTTGCCCCGAAATGGGCAAAGACCTTCCAGCTTTCGATGCTGTCGTGCCGCATCTTCACTTCGATCAGGCTGGCGTCGACGGTGCTGGCGCCAATGTCTATGCAGGCAAAAACCTCTGTCTGCTCGCGCCGTCCCTGCGAACGGGAAATCCCGAAATAGGCCGCGGCGAGGGCTTCGGGAATCAGTTTCGGCTCGCGCGCCGAGCGCGGGTCCTGGGTTCCCGTCAGGCCCTGCGCAAAGGCCCTTGCGGCATTCTTGTAGAGTTCCCGCTTGTGGTGGGCGATGCCGCTTGGATGGGTGACGACAACCTGGACATCGCTGTCGGCGCACTCGAGCCATTGGTCAAAGCGCTCATCACCGGCTTCGCTGACAATCGGGCCGTCAAGCTGGTCATGGGCATAGAACAGCGAATTGGGGATCATGTAAGATCCCAGTTCGTGAAACGCATCCCTGGTCAGGGCCGAGAGATTGATCTCGCGGGTCGCCTGCAATCCGTTGGCCGTGCGCTCGATGACCGATTGCTTGATGCGGTACTTGAACCCGGGTTCCGAGTTCATCAGCATGCGCTTGAGGTCGGGAATGACGAGCGTCTGGAGCTCGAGATAGGGTGAGCTTTCACCGTCGGTGACAAAGTCGCGATCGACCGGGATCGAAATGTCGTAGGTCCGGCCGAACAGTGCCATCCGCTTTTCGGCCGCCTGCAGCTTGGTGCCGACATAGGAAAGATTGCCGTAGGAGAGCGGCGCCTTGCGCGAGCGCACATGCCTTGCCGGGTTCAACCCGATGGTCGACGGGATCAGGACATTCTGCCAGCGCTTCTTGTTCGGATCATATTCCGAATGGGCACCGGCAAGACTGTAGGCATATGAGCCCAGCGGGATCAGCTGCCGGGCCAGGTTTCTCTCGACCCGCCCGAACCAGGCCGCAATCGCGGACGCGCCGTAGTCGAGGCAGATCAGGTATTTGGGATCGCGCTGGCGCAGCACGATGTCGACCGCCACCATGCCGTATTTGTGCTCGAACAGGTCATCTTCGGCGACAAGGGACATGCCCGCCCTGATCTTCAGCCGCCTGGCTTCGAACCGGATGAACAGCTGGTAGCGATCGGTGTCGCCGGTCTCATCCAGCGTGGTGTTGTGAAACGGGATCTGGATCTTGCCGCCATTGTTCTGGTCGACCTCGATGTCCTGCACCAGCTTGAAATCATCGCGGCTGGCGAGCGACATTTTCTCGCCTTCCGGCAAGATATGGGCGTGGGCGACAACATCCCAGCTGTCATCGAGACAGACCACGTCGAACTCGATGGTGTCGCCGAGCTCGAACTGAACCCCGCCACCGGAGATCGGCACCGAAAACTCCAGCGGAAACCGTTCGGCGAATGGCGCCTCGGCACGGGTCATGTTGGGCACCGCCGACGCATCGCGGTACTTGAGTGCGAGGATCTCGCCCTGCCTCAACTGCAGGTCAAAATCATAGGTCCCGGAAAGCGGCGCCTGATCGTCTTCGCTGAAGACGCAACTCCAGTCGAACTGCATCTGCAGGCTGTCGGCGCCATCGGCTGCGTCGAAAACCTCGTTGATGGAGACAATGCAGGGAACCGACACTTCATCGCCGGCACGGAGCTCACAGGCGATTCCGGCGGTGGACCGCACGACACCCTGCCCCATACTGAAATTTGCCGAAACATCCCTGATCTCGCCATCGACGCGGCAACTCAGGCGGCCCGAGACAAGAACGCTGGTGGGCGCGCCGCCGTATTCCAGCCGGGTGACGGGCTGCTTCACATTGATGGCGAAGAGATCGACATCGTTGCGCTCCTGCCTTTCGACACGGCTGAGCTCAGGAATCGACACCTGCCGGGTCTGCACCACCGGCGGCTGCCATTTCAGTGTCTGCAGGCGCAGGCTGGCGAGTTCGACCTTGAGATTTTGCGACTGGCCATCGGTGCGCTTGGTTTGCAGGGTGATCGAGAGCGTGAAATGTTCGCGGGATGCGTCGTCCATCTCGTCCTCTGTCGGCTCACGCGCGCATTCGAGGACCAGATCGATATTCTTTGATTTTCCCAGCTCGTACTGAAGTATTGTCTCGCCGCTCTCCGCATCGCGCAAAGCTGCATTGAGCCACGGGGCTTCTTCAATGTATCCAGCAACAGAAATTTTGAGTGTTTCATCGGAAGCTAAAGATGAATTGGAGATCGTAACTATCGGAGAGAAACTTCCAAGATCACAGATCACGGAACAATTCTCTAAACGCTGCTGCGTTTTCTTTGGGTTACTTAGATCCCAATCCAACATTAAAGACCCAACGCTAGTACATACCCGATACGAACTCGAACGATATAGTTTATAAATCCTTAGCGCAACAGCTGGAGGCGCGATGGGTCGCACTAAAGTAAATGATTAAAATGCAACATAATTATTTGATATTGTTATGAAAGCCACTTCAACGGGATCGGCTCGCTACCAATTCTGCGGTCAAGACTGTCGGACGATCCGGAAGTATGCTTAACGCCGGTTTCGGCGCCCGGATTTTCTTCACTACTGATGATTGCAATTCTTAGCGCCTGCAGGTCAGGTGCCTCGATGGCGCTGCCGCGATGGCCGGGAAAATAGCTGACCGCCCCCGGCGTCAATTGCGGATCCAGTCCCAGATTGAGAATGAACTGATCGGCATCACCGGGGCGAAGCGGGAATTTCCGGGGCAGGGAGGAAATGACGTCGAGATCGGCGGCTATCAATGCCGCAGGCCTTTGCTTCTCCTCTTCCGCAACCGTCCGCGATACGGTCCAGCCAACCCGCCGGGTGATGGCCTGGAATGCGGAGCCGAGCTGAATTTGCCGGCGCTGGCTCAAATTGTCGAACCAGTTCACGTCCCGCGCCTTGAAGGCCGGCAGCTCGACCGGCCTGGTTTGCGGCTCACTCGGCTGGTCGAAAACGTAAGGCTGCGCGCCCAGCGACTGCTCACACCAGGAAAACAGGCCCGGCGGGATCTCGTGCCAATGGTGGATATCCGGCAGCAGCAGCATGCGGGAGAGAAGAAACTGCCGTCCGCCCTCGCCCTCACCGGCTTCGGCGCGGTAGCGCATCCGCATGATCGCCAGCCCCTCGTCGACCGCCTTGACGATCAGGGCACCGCGGCCGGAAAATTCCGGATCAATCATGCTGGAGGTGAGATTTGCATTGCCGAGGAAATTGGCCGGAATATAGCGCAAGGGATCGGCAATACCCGGCGTGACCGAGCTGACACCGTAAAGGGCGCTTTCGTGCAGGGGCCCGTTGAGTGTGCGTACAGGCTTGCCGTAACACACTTCTTCAAACCTCAAAGCTCTTGCTTCGCCGGGAACAGTTTCCACAAGATCCTCCCTTCACAGATCTATTCAATGAATATCCTGCGAATTTACACGTCCGGTACTGCAGAAAGACTGTATCGACATGCCTGCGGAAATCAACGGTCGAGCCGAAACACCGCCCTTCCCCGCCAACCGGCACGGCAGCCCGGGTGGTCACAGACCCCCATCCGCCGGGCAACGCGCCCCGAGACTAGTAGGTCAGCTGTGAAATGCTGCGCAGCTCGTCAGACGTCGCGGCGGGAAACGCGAAGAACTCGAGGTAGGCGGGGATCTGCTCGAACAGCATGTCGGCGCCGATCTGCGTCATGCAACCGCGCTGACGGGCGGCGGCCAGAAACGGCGTTTCAGCCTGCTTCATCACCACCTCGCCAACAAACGCGGCCGGATCGATACGGCTGACGTCGACCGGCATCGGATCTCCGGCATTCATGCCCAACGGCGTGGCGTTGACGACAACGTCCCAGCCGAAAGGATCGTTGGAATCGGTCTGAATGGCGATACCGGGGCAATGACGCCGCAATCTGTCGGCAAGCTGCTCGGCCACGCTTTCGCGCGTGTCGAAAAGCCCGATCTCGGCAACACCGGCCTGGGCCAGCGACGCGGCGATCCCGGAGCCGACGCCGCCGGAGCCGACAACCAGCGCCCGGCTGCCGGCCACGTCGCGGCCCTTGCGCCGCATTCCGCGGACGAACCCCTCGCCGTCGAACATGTCGCCGACAAGCCGGCCATCGGCCTCACGCCTGACCGCGTTGCAGGAGCCGGAAATCAGAACCGCCGGCTTTGCCTCGTCCAGCAACGCCACCGTCGCCAGCTTGTGCGGCATGGTCACCAGTGCGCCATCGACATTGCGGAGCCTGAACAGCAGTGGCAGGAAAGCCGCATAGCCCTCGGCTTCGCAGCCCATCGGCACGACACGGGCATCGATGCCCTTCGACTGGAACCACGGATTGTAGATCAACGGCGCACGGAACGACTCGGTGGGAACGCCCAAGTGAGCGATCAGCCTGGTGGTACCTGATATCATGTCACCCTCATCGACAATGCCGCCGTTTCACCCGGCATCTGTTTCACGGCAGTGTCACCGTCTGGCCATTTGGCGCCGAGCGCTGGACGGCATCGATGACTTGCAGCGTTTTCAATCCCTCCCTCGCCGAAACAAGGGGCGGCTCCTTGCCGCGAATAACGTTCGCGAATTGCGCGATCTGGCGTACCAGCGGGTCTTCACGGCTGACGGGATAACGGGTCGCCGATATCGGCTCCCACCAGCTTCGCGCTGCCGGGTTGGTCCAGACCTTCGTATTGGGCAGCTCCATCGCACCATGGGTGCCGCCAATGAAATAGCAGGACTGGCCGGTGGGCGGATAGGCGGGGTTCTCCGACGCGGTGAGTTCCCAGCTCCAGGGCGATACGATCGTATCGGACAGGCTGAAGGTGCCGAGAACACCGTTTTCAAAGCGGAGGATGATTGCCGCGGTTTCCTCCACCGGATTGCCGCGCACCGCACTCGACATCAGCGCCTGAACCGAAACGATTTCTCCGATCAGGTGGCGCAGAAGATCGATGTCGTGAATGAGGTTGAGAAAGACCGGGCCGCCGCCCGGCTGGCGCCGCCAACCGGTTTCAAAATAGTCATCCGGCTTCATCAGCCAGAACATGCCATGGACGGCAACCAGCGTTCCAAGCAGACCATCATCGATCTGCATTTTGGCCGATGCGATGAGCGGATTGTGACGCCGATGATGCCCCACCAGCAACGGCACACCGGCGTCCTCACCGGCAATGACAAGATCGAGACCGGCCTGCAAATCGGAGGCAAGCGGCTTCTCGATCAGCGCCGGAATGCCGGCCGCGACACACTCCAGCCCGTTTTCGACATGAACCTGGTTGGGCGTGGCCAGAACAATTCCGTCAGGCTTGTCCGCGTCGAAGGCCGCGGCAAGAGACCCGTACCATCGGGCATCGGCCAGGCCGGCATATTGGCGGGCAGCATCTGAAGGGTCGACAATGGAGTGAAGCTCGACGCCGGGCGTGGCGGCAATTGCCTCGATGTGCCGCTTGCCGATCAGGCCTGCCCCGGCAACGGCAATCCGTACAGGTCTGTTCACCGGCAGGCTCCAAGCTTGCTAGGCGTCACGTGGCCTGCAGCAGCGCGCATCGCCCGCACGGCAATGCCGGATTGTCTGATGATGCCGCGACGCTCACACACAGTCGTTGTTCCAAATACAAAGTGAAAGGACTGGACCAAAATCAGGTTTCGATTGCCCTTGAGAGCAAATTGCCTATATTAGTTCTTATGTCCTACATTCTCTCTTACAGTCAAGATGAACACCCGGAGGTGACAGCGTGATTGAAGCGGCAGATCGCGACACGATAGGCGACAGCGCCTACCGCAACATCAGGAACGATATCATATTCGGCCAGTTGCGACCGAGCGAGAAACTGCGGCTCGAACCGCTGCGCAAGCGTTACAATGTCAGCGTCACCACGCTGCGGGAGATCCTCAACCGGTTGACGTCGGACGGGCTTGTCGTGGCAGAAGGGCAGAAGGGCTTCGAGGTCGCCAGCGTCTCGGACGCCAATCTCTGGGAAGTGGCGGAGCTGCGGATGCTGGTCGAGGGGCATGCCATTGCCCGCTCCTTCGAGAATGGCGATCTTGACTGGGAATCGCAGGTGGTTGCCGCGCACCACAAGCTGCACCGTTTCGAAGACAGGATGATTTCCGGCGACATGAGCGCGCGGGAAGACTGGAAGCGGGCGGACTGGGGGTTTCACCGGGCGCTGATCTCCGGCTGCGGCTCAAAGACGCTGATGGACCTGCACGGCCAGCTCTTCGACAAATACCTGCGCTACCAGATCCTGACCCTGGCGTTCCGGGGGCAGCCGGGTGCCGATGAACATGCGGGATTGCTGGAGGCAGCTTTCGCGCGGGACGTGAAGCGGGCCACGGACATCCTGAGCAAGCACATTCTTGGCGGCGTTGAATTCATCATCAACTCGCGCAAGGAAGGATAGACAGGGGCGGAGACCAATCCTGCAAATTCCAAAACAGCCTACAAAACAGATTATGTATGTTGAAATTACCCGTGCTTTGTGACAGGTTTTTGTCAAATCCGTCAGGGCCGGGTGCCAACGGACCATCATTGGGAGGAGAAAACCATGAATAGCATTACCCGCCGCATGCTGCTCGCGTGCGCAGTATCTGTCGCTGCTGTCGGCTTCGTACCGGCAAGCTTTGCAGATGACAAAGTCACCCTGAGAATGTCGACACCGGCATCCGAAACCGACCAGCGCTCCGTTGCACTGGCCGAAGTGTTCGCTCCGGAAGTGGCGGACTTCGCCACCTATCAGCCGCATTACAACGGATCGCTGATCGCACAGGGCAGCGAACTGGAAGCCATCGCCTCGGGCGACCTGGAAATGTCGATTGCCTCGGCCCAGGAACTGGCGACCTTCTTCCCGGAATTCTCGATCTTCGCCACCGGCTACGTTCACCAGAACGCCGCGCACCAGGTCGCCGTCTTCAATGATCCGCTGATGGATCCCTTCAAGAAAAAGGTCGAAGACGAACTGGGCGTGAAGCTGTTGTCGGTGATGTATCTCGGTCGCCGCAACGTCAACCTGCGCCAGAGCAAGGACGAACTGACGGTGATGACACCGGAAGACCTGGCAGGCGTCAATCTGCGCATGCCCGGCTCCGATGCCTGGCAGTTCCTCGGCAAGGCGCTCGGCGCCAACCCGACACCGATGGCCTTCACCGAAATCTACACCGCGCTTTCGACAGGCTCCGTGGACGGGCAGGACAATCCGCTGCCGACCGTGGTCGACGCCAAGTTCTATGAAGTCACCAAGCAGGTGGTGCTGACCTCGCACCTGGTCGACCTCAACTACATCGCCTTCTCCAAGGCCGTGTGGGACAAGCTGACACCGGAACAGCAGGCAACCGTCCAGAAGGCTGCCGACGATGCCGCGGAAAGCGGTCGCCAGGCGCAGCTGAAGAAGGAAGAGGACCTTGTGGCATTCCTTCGCGAGAAGGGCATGGACATCTACGAGCCGGACCTCAACGCCTTCCGCACCCACGTGCAGGCGCAGTATGTCGGTTCGGAATTTGCCAAAAGCTGGCCTGAAGGCGTCCTCGACAAGATCAACGCGCTCGGCAACTGATCTTCCCGCCCGGGACTGAAGCCGCGGAGAACCTGACATGAAGACACTCGTCAAATGGTTCATGCGTGGCACCGAATTTGTGGCGGCCATGATGATGGCCGCCATGTTCCTGACCTTCGTGCTGCAGATCGCCGTGCGTTATTCGGCGAAACTGGAATGGCTGGCAAAGGCCGTCCCGTTCCTCGAACCCAGCCGGTATGGCTGGACCCTGGAATTCTGCCTGGCGCTGTGGGTATGGATCGTGTTCTGGGGCGCCGCCTTCGTGGTGCGCGAACGCGATCATGTCACCTTCGACATCATTTACGGTCACGTCAGCCCGAAAACCCGCAGATGGTTTGCGATCATCGGCGGCACCGCGGTCTGCGCGGGACTGCTGTGGTCGGTGGAGCCGACCTGGTCGAAATTCTTCATCCTGCGGCTGAAGAAGACGGCGACACTGAACAATCTGCTGGGCGACTGGGTCAGGATGCGCGACATCTACTCGATCTACATCCTGTTTCTGATCGTCGTCGCGATGCGCTACGGCTGGCGGGCAATCAGCGCGTTTCGCCATGGCGCCGATATCGACCAGCCCGGACATGACGGGGCCGCAAAACCATGACACTGCCGTTCGCACTCTGCCTGCTCTCGCTGTTCTTTCTGGCTGGGATCGGACTGCCGGTCGCCTATTCCATCCTGATCTCCGCGTTTGTCTATCTGAGCGTCAACGGCCAGGGCGTCGGCATTGCCGGCAAGGTGCTGATGGACGGGCTCTACCAGAGCTTCATCCTGCTCGCCGTGCCGCTGTTCATCGTCGCCGCCAACATCATGAATGCCGGAACGATCTCCGAGCGGCTGCTGCAGTTCTGCGTGGCCGCAGTGGGCCGGTTCCGCGGCGGGCTCGGCCACGTCAACATCGTCGCATCGCTGATCTTCTCCGGCATGTCGGGCTCGGCCGTCGCCGATGCCGCCGGGATCGGCAAGATCATCATCGGCATGATGACCGGCAGCGGGCATTATCCACGCGGCTATGCCGCGGCGATCACCGCGGCGTCGGCGACCATCGGCCCGATCATCCCGCCGTCCATCCCGATGGTGCTCTACGCACTCGTGTCCAACACCTCGATCGGGTACCTGTTTTTGGGCGGCATCATTCCCGGACTGCTGATGGGGGCGGTGCTGATGGTGATGAACAGCATCATTTCCACCCGCCGAAATTTTGCCATCGAGGAGCCGGTGCCGCTCCGGGACCTGCCGCGGCACACGGCCAACGCCTTTCCGGCCCTGTTGATGCCGGCGATCCTGCTTTACGGAATCTATGGCGGCGTCACCACGCCCACGGAAGCCGCCGCAGTCGCGGCTGCCTATGCGCTGCTGCTGGCGGGCCTGTTCTACCGGGCGCTGTCGCTGCGCGCGCTCTACGGCATCCTGGTCGACAGCGCCCGCTCCTCGGCAGCCGTCGGACTGGTGATCGGCGGGGCGCTGATCCTCAATTACGTGGTCGCGTCGGAAAACATTCCGAACCTGGTGGCGCAGTCGCTGGTCGGCCTGGACGTGTCTCCGCTGGTCTTCCTCATCGGCGTCAACTTGCTGTTCCTGCTGCTGGGCTGCGTGCTCGACGCCACGACCATCATCCTGGTCATCATCCCGCTGTTCCTGCCGGCCTGCGAAGAACTTGGAATTGACCTGGTGCATTTCGGCGTTGTCGCGGTGGTCAACTGCATGATCGGCCTGATCACCCCGCCCTACGGCATCCTGCTGTTCGTCATCAATGCGGTGACGCAGATCCCGCTGCGCGAGATCATCGGCGAGATCTGGGCGTTTCTGGGCGTCCTGGTCCTGGCGCTTGCCGCGCTGATCCTGTTTCCGGGAATCGTGCTGTGGCTGCCCAGGATGTTCGGTTACCCGGGATGACAACCGCGATCTCCACAGTCTCGATTGTTGGCGGTCCTTCGAATTTCACTCTTTGCCGGTGACGGCCCTGACCCGGTCACGGGTGCGGGCGATCAGATCGTGCGCCAGGGCTTCAGTTGCCGCCTCGCTGTAGATCCGCATTTCCGGCGCATTGCCGGAAGGCCGCAGATGCACGATTTTGCCGCTTTCAAGGGCAACCCGCAGGCCGTCGGTAACGTCAACGCCCGAGACCTGCCCCAAGGGCTCGAAAAACCGGTTTCGCGCCGCTTCGTCCTTTGACAGCTCGGTAACGAGAGCCTGGCTGACGGCAGTCGGGAAGTTCTCGATCCGGTCACTGGCCGCGACCGGCAGGTCCAGGCCTGCGACATGGGCGGAGAGCGATTGTCCGGCGGCACGTGCGGCGGCAAAGGCGCAAAGAATCGGCAAGACGCTGTCGCGCGTCGGCAGGGCTGCGAGCTCCGCATCCCCTGCCTTGATCGCATTGCCGGTCAGCACGCCGCCATTGGCTTCAAAGCCGATGACACATTGGCGGCCCACGGCCAGGGCTTCGCTCATCCCGGCAATGACGAAGGGTGAGCCCACCCTGGTGCGGCGGACCTCGGCCGGGCAACGGCTTTCGATGCCGGAATTGGAGGTCACCGGCGTGACCACGGCATCCGCACCGAGATAGCGGGCAACAATCAGGCCCAGAGCATCGCCCCTGAGCACCTGCCCCGTCTCGTCGACAACCAGGGGACGGTCGCCGTCGCCATCGGCGGAGACCAGTCCGTCAAGCGCTTGCGAGCGCACCCAGCCGGCGGCCAGCGTCCTCGTCTCCTGCGAGACAGCTTCGGTATCGACCGGGATGAAGACGCTCGATTTGCCAAGCCGGATGACGTCAACGCCCGCGTCCTGCAGAATGGCGGCCAGGGCGTCGCTCGCCGCGGAACTGTGTTCATAAAGCCCTATACGCAGGCCGCTGAGAAGCCCGCCGGGGGCAAAGCCGCGGTAGCGTTCAATGAAACCTGCGTTGGCTTCCGAGGACCGGTCACGCATGATCTGCGCCACCGGCAAGGGCTCGTTGCATGCGGGCGCGAGGCTGGAGATCGCCAACTCGTCGTTTTTGTCGATCTCGCCATCGGGCCGGTAGAACTTGACGCCGTTGCGGTCATCGGGGATGTGCGAGCCGGTGATCATCAGCGCCGCGGCTCCCTTGCCCATCGCATAAAGCGCCAGCGCCGGGGTTGGCAGCATGCCGCAATCCACCGGTTCGAGACCTTCGGCATTCAGCGCTGCGGCACATTGGGCAGAGATCTCCGGACTGGAGGCACGCATGTCGCGGCCGATGAAGACCGGCGCTCCGGCGTCCGCCATTCCGGTCTGCCGGAGATGCCGGGCAAAGGCGCGGGCATGGGCGGCGGCGGTGCCGTCAGTCAGATCCCCGACGAGGCCGCGAAGCCCGCTTGTGCCGAATTTCGCAGCCATTTCCGTCTTTCTCCCGTTGATTCCTGAACCCGGCTCACGTGCCCGGTCCCGTCAGCAATTTGCCAGGCTGGAACCGCCCACCTGATCGCTCAGGGCAGCATTTCCTCGTGCCTGAGATACTCCACCAGCGCGCAGAACACGTGGTAGAACGTGCTTGTCGGCATATCCTTCGAGATCACCCGGCCATTGGGGTCGATCTGATCGTACCAGCCGCCCGGCTCGGGCGTTGTCAGATAGCGGTTGAAGATGACGTCGAGCATGCGGATGAACAGCGTCTCGTCGCCCGGCAGCCCTTCGGCGCGGGCCAGCAATCCAGCCTTGAGCGCTTCGGTCTGACACCAGAGCCTGGCCGTTCCAACCATGTCGGAGCCGTCGGGCGCCATCGAATCGCAGACCGCGTCGGTGCCCCGGGCATGGCCGAAGGCATGGCTGGTGGCATAGAGCTTGCGGCAATATTCCTTGAGACCGGGCTGGTCGGCGAAGCGCGCCTGGCGCAAAAGCAGCCAGACCCATTCGTAATGGTGGCCGGGTTCGACGCGGGAGGGCTTGTCCGCACGCACCGACCAGTCACGCTCGAAATGCTCGGTCACGCTCCAGTTCTCGGGGTTGAAGAACACCGTTGTGAACAGGTCAACGGCGGTCTGGGCGCGATCGAGAAAGGCACTTTCGCCGGTGACTTCATACCAGGCCTGCATCGCCTCGAGATAATGCATGTGCGGATTGGCGCGGCGGTAATCGAGCCGCAAGCTGGATTCGTAGAACCCGCCATTGGCGCGGTCGACCAGGTGATCGTCCATGTAGCTGATGGTGCGCTCGGCCCAGACCCTTGCTTCAGGCCATTTGGTCGCCTTCCACAGCCAGGCCAGCGCCAGCAGCACAAAGCACTGGTCATAGGTATCGCGTTGCGGGTCTTTCACCGTTCCGTCGAGGTTCCAGAGGTGAATCCAGCCGCCATCGGGATGCCAGCCGGTGGTGGTGAGCGTGGTGAAGCAGTGCTCAAGCACCTCGCGGGCATCCCCCTCCCAGCCGAGCAGTTCGGCATTGGCAAAGCAATAGATCTGCCGGGCCAGGACCCTCAATCGCTTGTAGTCGAGATCGGCCGGGCTGCCGTCATGATTGAGGGCTTCGTGGACACCGCCATGCACCCGGTCGACGCCAACGCCCGCCCAGAGCGGCAGCGCCGTATCGAACAGCCATTTGCGGATGACGCGCGGCGACGGCACGGCCCTGCCTGAATGCGCCACGGCGAGCGGCGGCCATTCGCCGGTTTTCTTGACCTGGCCGGCAATGTCCTTGACCAGGTGCGACTTGTCGCGATGAACGATCAGCAGCGCATCGGGCTGCGAGACAACGATGATGTTGTCGAGGCCCGCGACAGCCAGAAGCCGGTCTTCTGAGCGGAGATAGCTGTTGTGCACGTCGATGGTCAGCACATCGCCGAAGCGGGCATTGCCGTTGACGTCGAGTGGCGAGCCGTCATGCAGCTGGTTCCAGGAGCCCAGATCGTTCCAGTCGAAACTGGCGGCAACCACGCCGATGCGCGAGGCGTTCTCCATCACCGCGTAGTCGATCGAGATCTTGGGGCTGGCGGCAAAGGCGTCCGGATCGAGCCGGTAGCATTTGCCCTCGATATCGGCACGCTCGACGGCCAGCCTGGCCTGGGCCCAGACCTCGGGCTGCTGTCGGGCAAGTTCGGCACCCATTTCGCCTGCGCGGAACATGAAGATGCCGGCATTCCAGAAAAACCGGCCGGAGCAGAGAAAGCTCTCGGCGGTCTCGAGATCGGGCTTTTCGCGGAACCGCGACACATCGTAGACCGGGCCGTCGCCATCGCCACGCTCGATATAGCCGTACTGCGTCTCGGGCCGCGTCGGCGCAATGCCGATGGTCATGATGCCGCCGCGTTCGGCAAGCGCCTGCGCGCCGGTGCGAACCACGTCGAAAAAGGCGGACACGTCGGAAATCTGGTGGTCGGACGGCAACACCAGCACCATTCGGTCAGGATCGGTTTCGGCGAGATCGGCAATGGAGGCCGCGATTGCCGCGGCCGTGTCGCGGATGAGCGGTTCGAGCACGTAGCGTTCGACCTCGACGCTGCTGGTTTCGCCCTGCTCGGTCAGCAGCGCCTCGAAAGCGATGCCGCCGACAATCCGTGTCGGCAGGTAGCGCAGGCCTTCGCCCCTGTGATCAACGCGCTCAAGCGTGTTTGTCAGCAGGGTCTTGTCATTGACCAGCCGGTGAAACTGCTTCGGCTTGGAGTCCCGGGACATCGGCCAGAGCCGGGATCCTGCGCCGCCGCACAGGATAACAGGCGTGATGGAATGGCTTGCGACCATGAAATGCTCCGATTCGCGCGACCGAACGGCCGTCTTGCTGAATTCGCCCATTAGAACGGGAAAAAATGAAAAATCCGCTCATTCCACGGATTGCATGTTCCGAAACTGAAACCCTCGCAACAATGCCTGCTTCCTTCGTCAGTCTGCCGTTTGCGGGCTTTCCCTCTTGATAGGGCGCGACATCAGCGCGGCCCTTGCTTCTTCCGCCGACATCCCGCCCGACAGGACCAGCCCGGCGGTGTGCATGACGGGGCAGGAGATATTGTGCTGCTCCGCAATCCGATTGGCGATCGACACGGTATGCACCCCCTCGGCCAGCCTGAGGCCGGACACATCCTGACCGCGTCCGACGGCAATGCCGTAGGAAAAATTGCGCGACAGTTCGGACGAACAGGTCAACACGAGATCGCCCAGGCCCGAGAGCCCCATCAGGGTCTCGGCGCGGGCTCCCATCGCCACACCCAGCCGCACCAGTTCGGCATAGCCCCTCGTGATCAGTGCGGCTTCGGCGCTCGCGCCCATGCCGCCGCCACGGCAAATGCCGACAGCGATGGCCATCACATTCTTGAGCGAACCGCCGATCTGCACGCCGACCGTATCGTCCGACGCATAAAGCCGGATCGCATCGCCCGACAGTTCCCGCGCCAGCGATTGCGCCATCTCCTGCTCCGGCATGGCAAGCGTGAGGGCGGTCGGCAAGCCACGAACGACATCATCGGCAAAACTCGGACCCGAGAGAACCCCCACCACATGATCGGGCAGTTGCGCGGCGATCACTTCGCTCTGGGTCTGGCCGGTGCGATTGTCGATGCCCTTGGCGCAGGCAATCAGCAGTGCCCCGGAGGGCAGGTGATCGGCCGTCTGACGGGCGACCTCGCCGGTCGATTGGGCCGGGGCCACGAACAGGACAATGTCGGCCTTCTCAAGCGCATCGGCCATATCGGGCGTCGCGCGGAGCTTTTCGGGCAGGCGGGCGTCACCGATATAGGCCTTGTTCGTATGCAGACGGGAAATCTCGTCGCAGGTCCCGGAATTGCGGCCCCACATGCGCACATCATGGCCTTGCCGGACGAAGGCTGCGGCAAGCGCGGTTCCCCAGGCGCCGGCGCCGAGAATGCAGATGCGGGACATGATTCGAGGTCCTTCGCGGTTTGAGGCGGGCCAAATCGGGCCCGGGCACGTCAAGCCCTTCAATTACTGAGCGCGGACCTTCGTGGCAAGCGGGAAGAAACCGTTCAGGCGCTGGCGGCCTGCCTGCGGGAAGGCTGCTCTTCGCCCAGCACCATGGCCGTGCGGCGCCAGAAGTCGGACATCAGGGCAGGATCGCGCATGGTTTCCATTTGCCGCCACTGCGGAAACGAGGCTTCGAACATCCGCGGCGACATGCGCTGGTCCTTGTAGGGATTGAGGCCGCCACCGGCCTTGATGACGATGTCGTCGAGCGCATCGAGCATCCGCAATGTCTGATCGCCGGTATTGGCGAAATCCAGCGTCAGGGTGAACCCCGGACGCGGAAACGACATCAGGCCCGGAGAACGGGTATCGCCGAAGCGTTTGAGCACTGTCAGGAAAGACGCCGCACCATGCTTCTGGGCACACTCGATCAGGGCGATGGTGATCTCCCGCGCATTTTCCGACGGGTAGACGCTTTGATGCTGGAACAGGCCACGCGGACCGTAAAGCCGGTTCCAGCCGGTGATCGCATCCAGCGGATGGAAATAGGACGACCAGGGCACGATCCCGGTTTGCCGCTGCTTCGGCGCCCGGCCGTAATACAGCGCATTGAAAGCCTTGAGCGTCAGGCGATTGAGCAGGTTGACCGGCGGTGAGAACGGAACCGCCAACCGTGGCGCGGAGGGCGGCTTTGCCGGCCCGCCATCTTCGGCATGATCGCCTGCCATCAACACGCCGCGGCCGAGATTGCTGCCACGGGCAAGCTGGTCGATCCAGGCGACCGAATATTCATGGGCCGCATCGATCTCGTCGATCGCATCGAAATAGCCATCGATGGAGGAAAAGCGGAATGCGGTCTGGCGCACATTGGCGGAGGGAACCCGCATCAACCGGATGGACGCCTGCTCGATGATGCCGGTCAGCCCCATGCCGCCGATGGTGGCCTCGAACAGGTCGGAGTTGGTATCGGGCGAACAGAGCCTGCTCTCGCCATCGCTGCCGAGAAGATCAAAACGAAGGACAGAGCCGCCAAAGGTGCCGCGGCGGTGGTGGTTCTTGCCATGAACGTCGTTGGCAATGGCGCCACCCAGCGTCACCTGCGCGGTGCCGGGGGTGACTTCGAGAAAGAAACCGTGCGGCATTACCGCGGCAAGGATTTCCGACAGCAGGACACCGGCATCGGCGGTCAGGATACCGGTATCGGGATCGAACGCGCTGATGGCGGCTCCGGGCCGCATCGGAAGCAGACGGCCGCGGTCATTGTGGCAACTGTCGCCATAGGAGCGGCCATTGCCGAAGGGCAGGAACCCGTCCGGCGCGCTGCTGCCGAACTCGGAGGGGTGTGCGGCAGCGCGCGACCGGCGCTGCACCCTGCCCCAGCTGTCAAACCCGGATCCCATTCCGGTCACAACTGGATGGCCGAAAGCAGCACCAGGCCGGCGCCGGCGATGGTGGTGACCTGGCTGCGCCAGTCCTGCATGATGAACACCACGGGATCCTCATGCATCTGCGAGCGGCGCGCCAGCACCCAGATCCTGAGCAGCATGTAGAGGATCAACGGGCACAGCGGCCAGAGCAGGGCCGGCTGCGGATACATTGAGGCCACTTCCTTGCTGTCGACATAGAGCGCAAGAACCATCGCGGAGGAGAACGCCGAGGCGATTCCGGCCTGGGCGATCATGTCCTTGTCGCTGCCGACATAGCTGCGGCCCTTGAGCTGGGTGCCGGACTCGTCGGCGAGCTCGTCGAGTTCGACGTAGCGCTTGACCAGCGCCAGGCTGAGGAAAAAGAAGATCGAGAAGGCCAGCAACCAGAAGGACAGGTCGACCCCGGTTGCCGCAGCACCTGCGACGATGCGCACGGTGTAGAGGCCCGCAAGGGTGAACACATCGACCAGGAGCTTGCGCTTGAGCACGAAGGTGTAGACCGTCGTGATAACGGCATAGAGCGCCAGCACGGCCCAGAACATTGGCGGCAGCAGGCTCGCCAGGCCCATCGACGCCAGCAGCAGCGCAACCGCAGTGACACTGACCACCGGAATCGACACCGCGCCTGCGGCCAGCGGGCGCAGCCGCTTGCGGGGATGCTGCCGGTCATTGGCAAGATCGGAGATATCGTTGACGATATAGACTGCCGAGGCCAGGAAGCTGAACGAGAAGAACGCCGCAATCGCCGCCAGCAGCAGGCTGAGATTGGCAAATTCGTGATTGAGAACAAGCGGCACCACGATCAGGATGTTCTTGAGCCACTGGTGTACGCGGATGGATTTGAGGATCGCCAGCGATGAGACCCCGGCCAGCGGCAGCACTTCCGCCTCGTGGCTGTTGCCCCAGCGGCTCGCGGCCCGGTCGGGCGCAACGATGATGGCGCGCCGCGCTGCATCGAACACGGCGAGATCGTCGCGGCTGTTGCCGGCATAGTCAAAACCGCCATCGCCGCACAACGAGACCAGGCGCTCGCGCTTGCGGCGGGAGGTGAGGTTCTCGGTATCGGAGGAATGCAGGACGCGATCGAACAGGCCGAGATGGTCGGCAATGGTCCTGGCGGTGGATTCGGCGGCGCCGGTGACCAGCCAGACAGGCTGCCCGGACTTGCGCGCAAGCTTGATCCGTTCGAGCACCTCGGCGCGATAAGGCCAGTCGCCGCCCTCGCTCTGATAGCGGGCGGCGATCTCGCGCTTGAGCACGGCCTTGCCGGAGATGGCCCAGGCAATGACGGCAAAGAACAGCCACGGCCTGCGGATCAGCACCGAGACCAGCCCTTCCCAAAGCGTGTCCGTGGCGATCAGCGTGCCATCGAGATCAATGCAAAGTGGCACGTTCCGATTGTCGCTCACAGCATCCATGATTTTTTCCCCGCTTCTGTCCGGCCCGAGCCTTGAGGGAAAAACACTTCAATTCCGGTAAAAAATGCCGATTTCCGCGGATTCATGCCGTCCGGGCACGCAGTTTTGCGCGGTGTGGTTATCAAAACATTGCCGGAAACACTTCAGGCTGTGGTTGTGCCGCATCGACAGAACACCACGACAGCACGGGCGCAGAGGTGCGCCTGACGCGGCATCGACGGAAATGGAAAAGTGGGGAAATGGTGGAGCCAAGCGGGATCGAACCGCTGACCTCCTGCATGCCATGCAGGCGCTCTCCCAGCTGAGCTATGGCCCCGGGACGCAAAGGATTGATGTCAGACTTCAATCCTCGCGAGTTGCCAACCACACTTTCGTGGTGGGCAGGTGCGGCTTCATACTTCTGCAGCCGCACAAGATCAAGATGAAAATTCAATCCTTTTTGCAGTTTTGAAAAACCTGGCGGCTTTCAGCGCAAAAGGTCGAATTCATTCACTCAATCGTCGTCCTCGTCATTGACGCCAATGATGTCGCTGACATCGTCGTCATCATCATCGTCATCATCGGCGAGGAATGTATCGTCATCGTCGTCTTCGATTTCGACATCGTCGTCGATATCGGGAAGATCGTCGGACTTGCCAGTGCTCTTGGCATCCTCGTCAGCTTCCTCAAGCGATACGATTTCCACGTCAGCCGATTCTGCCTCGACTTCCGCAACTTCTTCCTCTTCCTCTTTCTCGATCACGGCGATCTGGGCCGTCTCTTCGAAAAAGGAAATCGGATATTCTTTCCCCGTATAGGGCGATACGATTGGATCTTTGTTCAGATCATAGAATTTGCGCCCGGTTTCGGGGCAAACGCGTTTTGTTCCAAGTTCCGGTTTTGCCACTGTCGAAGCCTCTTGAACTGGCAGGAGAGCGAAGGTTGGAGTGCCTGCCTCCCGTTTCGGCGGGTCCGGTCCCCATAATGATGTTGAACCCGGCTGTCAAAGCCATTCTCGCGAAAAAATGAACCAAGCCGGATGACGCTTCCCGCAGGCCTGTGGTAGTTAACGCTGCACAGGCGCCGGAAACCGGCCCAACCCGACCCGATCAGCCGGAAACCATCCATGGGCCACGCCACCGCACTTCTTCGCCCCGCCAAAGCCACGAAAAGCCCTGCGCTCAAGGGGGATATCCGGGTTCCCGGGGACAAATCGATCTCCCACAGGGCGCTGATGCTCGGCGGGCTTGCCGCGGGCGAAACCCGGATCACCGGCCTGCTCGAGGGCGAGGACGTGATCAACACCGGCCGGGCGATGCAGGCGATGGGCGCCGCCATCCACAAGAACGGTGACGCCTGGATCGTCAACGGCGTGGGCAATGGCTGCCTGCTTGCTCCCGAGGCCGCGCTTGATTTCGGCAATGCCGGAACCGGCTGCCGCCTGACCATGGGACTGGTGGGGCCTTATGATTTCGACACGACATTTACCGGCGATGCATCGCTGTCGGGCCGGCCGATGGGGCGGGTTCTCGAGCCGTTGCGGCTGATGGGCGTACAGGTCCGGGCTGAGGCCGGCGACCGGCTGCCGGTGACATTGCGCGGCCCGCGCGCGCCGGCCCCGATCAGCTACCGGGTGCCGATGGCCTCGGCCCAGGTCAAATCCGCGGTTCTGCTGGCGGGTCTCAACACTCCGGGCATCACCACCGTGATCGAGCCGGTGCTGACCCGCGATCACACCGAAAAAATGCTCAGGGGTTTTGGCGCAGCGCTGGATGTCGAAACCGGCGCCGACGGCGCACGGATCATCCGGCTTGAAGGCCGCGGCCAGCTTGGCGGACAGATCATCGATGTTCCGGGCGACCCCTCCTCGGCAGGTTTTCCGATGGTCGCGGCATTGATCGTACCGGGATCGGACATTCTCATTCGCAATGTGGCGATGAACCCGACACGCACCGGGCTGATCCTGACGCTGCAGGAGATGGGGGCCGACATCGAGATCCTGGATCCGCGTCTGGCGGGCGGCGAGGATGTCGCCGATCTCAGGGTCAGGGCGTCCGAACTCGAGGGCGTCACCGTGCCGGCCGAGCGGGCGCCGTTGATGATCGACGAATATCCGGTGCTCGCCATCGCCGCGAGTTTCGCCAGCGGCGAGACACTCATGCAGGGGCTCGAGGAATTGCGGGTGAAGGAGAGCGACCGGCTGGCCGCCGTGGCGCGGGGGCTCGAGATCAACGGAGTCGACTGCACCGAAGGCAAGGACTGGCTGTCGGTGCGTGGGCGACCGGATGGCAAGGGACTGGGCGCAACCTCCCGGGACGCAGTTGTCGCCACCTGGCTTGACCATCGCATTGCCATGAGCTTCCTTGTCATGGGCCTTGCCAGCGAGACCCCGGTTCAAGTCGATGACTGCTCGATCATCGCCACCAGCTTTCCGGACTTCATGGACCTTATGGCCGGCCTTGGCGCGGAGATCACAGAATCATGAAACGGACTTTCGAATTTCACTACGACCTGATCTCGCCGTTTGCCCATGTGGCGCTGGCGCGGCTTGATGAATTGCCGGACGATGTAACGGTGAAGCCGGTTCCGGTTCTGCTCGGGGCCATTCTGCATCATTGGGGCCAGCGCGGGCCGGCGGAAATTTCCGCCAAGCGGCTTCATACCTACCGGCAGTCGGTTTTCCTCGGCAGGCAGCATGGCGTCGATATCCGGTTTCCGCCGCGCCATCCATTCAATCCGCTGAAAGCGCTGCGGATGATGGCCGGCGCCGATGCGGATCTGGAAACAGTGCGCCGGGCCTTCGATTTTGTCTTCTCGCAAGGCCGCGCGCCCGATACCGACGAGGAACTGGCCGGTTTTGCCGAAGCCGTCGGGATCGCGGTGGAGCTTGCCGGCGACGACGCGGCCAAGGCGGCGCTGAGGGCAAACACGGACCGGGCGATCGAGTGCGGTGTCTTTGGCGTGCCGAGCCTTGTCTGCGCGGCAAAGACAGGCCACGAAGTGTTCTGGGGCGTCGATGCCTTCGACATGCTGCTGGCCTGGCTTGATGACGAAACCCTGTTTGACCGCGAGCCCTTCCGGCACCTTGATGACGTCACCATCGGGATTGAACGCAAGTGAGCGCGCGCAAGCCTTATTGAATTGTCGGGGCAAGCCGCTTGCCTCAAACGCCCATGATCCCGGTTCCGGGACAGGAGCAGTGCTGATGTATCTGCCGCCACAATTTGCCGAAAGCGACGAGGCCGTGCTGCGGGCGCTGATCGAGGCGCATCCGCTGGGCCTGCTGATTTCGACCTCTGCCGACGACCTGCTGGCCAATCCGGTGCCCTTCCTCGTTTCAGTGACGGATGGCACCACGACGCTGCGCGCCCATGTGTCGAAGGCAAACCCGCAATGGCGCCACATCAAGGACGGCGCCCAGGTGCTGGTGGTCTTCCAGGGCGCCGACACCTATGTCACCCCGTCCTGGTATGCCTCCAAGGCCGAGCACGGCAAGGTGGTGCCGACATGGAACTACGCCATGGTGCAGGCGCGCGGAGCCGCGACGGTACATGAAGGACCCGAATGGCTTGGCCAGCAGGTGAATGAGCTGACCGACCGGCACGAGGCCGGCCGGCCGGCGCCCTGGAAGGTCGGCGATGCGCCGGAGGCGTTCGTGGCAGCGCAATTGCGAGGCATCGTCGGCATCGAAATCAGCGTCAGCCAGTTGACCGGGAAATGGAAAGTCAGCCAGAACCGGCCCGAAGCGGACCGGCGCGGGGTTCACGCCGGACTGGTGAGCCAGGGAGACGGCGACATGGCCGAGCTGGTCGGCCTCTATGGTGGCCTGCAGCAAGACAAGGACGAAAAATGACATCTGGAACTCCCCACATCGTGATTGCCGTGGACGGACCGGCGGCTGCGGGCAAAGGCACCCTGTCGCGCAGGCTTGGTCAGCACTATGGCCTCAACCACCTCGACACCGGCCTGACCTACCGGGCGACGGCCAAGGCGCTGCTCGACCGCGGTTTGCCGCTGGATGACGAGGAGGTGGCGGCACAAACCGCGCGCGCGCTCGATCTGTCGGACCTCGACCGCTCGGTCCTGTCGGCCCACGATATCGGCGAAGCGGCCTCGAAGGTCGCGGTGATGCCAAAGGTGCGCCGGGCGCTTGTGGAAGCGCAACGCGCCTTTGCAGGAACCGCGCCGGGGGCCGTGCTTGACGGCCGCGACATCGGAACGGTTGTCTGCCCGGATGCGCTGATCAAGTTCTACGTGACGGCAAGCCCGGCGGTGCGCGCCAAACGGCGTTACGACGAAATCACCGGCAATGGCGGAGAGGCCGATCTGGCCTCGATCCTGGCCGACATTGAAAAACGCGACGCCCGCGACACCGAACGGTCCGACTCGCCGCTTCGCCCCGCAGCGGATGCGCACTTGCTAGATACCACCGAAATGGGTATAGAAGCCGCGTTCGAAGCTGCCCGTCGTCTTGTGGATGCTGCGCTCGGACGTTGAACTAACGCCAGCGAGCCTGTCCCGCGCCGTACTTGTCCCGCCTCATGCAAGGTTTGGGACAGACAGGCATCGCCGGTCCGACCAACACCAACCAGGCGCATCCGACCGCAGAATGACGACGCGGTCGCCAGGAGAATTCATGTCTAACACTGAAACCATGACAGAGGATTTCGCATCCCTGTTTGCCGAGTCGCTTGCCACGCAGGACCTCGCCGAAGGCTATGTTGCCAAGGGCACCGTGATGGCCATCGAGAAGGACGTCGCGATCATCGACGTCGGTCTCAAGGTCGAGGGCCGCGTACCGCTGAAGGAATTCGGCGCAAAGGCCAAGGACGGCACGCTCAAGGTCGGCGATGAAGTCGAAGTCTATGTCGAGCGCATCGAAAACGCACTTGGCGAAGCCATGCTGTCGCGCGAGAAGGCTCGCCGCGAGGAAAGCTGGGTCCGTCTCGAAGAGAAGTTCAACGCGCAGGAGCGTGTTGAAGGTGTCATCTTCAACCAGGTCAAGGGCGGCTTCACCGTCGATCTGGACGGCGCCGTGGCATTCCTGCCGCGTTCGCAGGTCGACATCCGTCCGATCCGCGACGTGTCCCCGCTGATGCACATCCCGCAGCCGTTTGAAATCCTGAAAATGGACAAGCGCCGCGGCAACATCGTTGTCTCGCGCCGTACCGTTCTCGAAGAGAGCCGTGCCGAACAGCGTTCGGAAATCGTGCAGAACCTTGAAGAAGGCCAGACCGTTGAAGGCATGGTCAAGAACATCACCGATTACGGTGCGTTCGTTGATCTTGGCGGCATCGATGGCCTGCTGCACGTCACCGACATGGCATGGCGCCGCGTCAACCATCCGTCCGAGATCCTGTCGATCGGCCAGACCGTCAAGGTCCAGATCATCCGGATCAACCAGGACACACACCGCATCTCGCTGGGCATGAAGCAGCTGGAAAGCGATCCGTGGGATGGCATCGGCGTCAAGTACCCTGCCGGCAAGCGCATCACCGGTACCGTGACCAACATCACCGACTACGGCGCATTCGTCGAACTGGAGCCGGGCATCGAAGGCCTGATCCACGTTTCGGAAATGTCCTGGACCAAGAAGAACGTGCATCCCGGAAAGATCCTGTCCACGACGCAGGAAGTTGACGTTGTCGTTCTCGAAGTCGACCCGAACAAGCGCCGCATCTCGCTCGGCCTCAAGCAGACGCTCGAGAATCCGTGGGAAGTGTTCGCACAGAGCCACCCTGCCGGCACCGAAGTCGAAGGCGAAGTCAAGAACAAGACCGAATTCGGCCTGTTCATCGGCCTCGAAGGCGATGTCGACGGCATGGTTCACCTCTCCGACCTCGACTGGAACCGTCCAGGCGAACAGGTCATCGAGGAGTTCAACAAGGGCGACATGGTCAAGGCCGTCGTGCTCGACGTCGATGTCGACAAGGAACGCATCTCGCTGGGCATCAAGCAGCTTGGCAAGGATTCCATCGGCGACGCAGCCGCCTCCGGCGAACTGCGCAAGAACGCTGTCGTTTCCGCCAAGGTGACTGCGATCACCGACGGTGGCCTCGAAGTGGTTCTGGTTGATCACGAAGACCTGTCTTCGTTCATCCGCCGCTCGGACCTGTCGCGTGACCGTGACGAGCAGCGCCCAGAGCGTTTCTCGGTCGGCCAGACGGTCGATGCCCGCGTCACCAGCTTCTCCAAGAAGGACCGCAAGGTCGGTCTGTCGATCAAGGCGCTGGAAATCGCCGAAGAGAAGCAGGCAGTTGCACAGTTCGGTTCGTCCGACTCGGGCGCATCGCTCGGCGACATTCTCGGCGCAGCCCTGAAGAAGCAGAACAGCGACGACTGATCCTTCCCGGATCTGACGTCAGACAAACGAAACCCGCCGGAGCGATCCGGCGGGTTTTTTGATGGGCCGGCCTTCCCCCTCTCCCCTTGTGGGAGAGGACAAAAAAATCATGGTCTTGGTGCGCAGCGCCAAGTCCTGGATTTTCCAGGCGAAGGGAAAATAATTGACGAGATGTTCAGTACGTGATACGTATCACGTATGATTGTGTCATTTGCCAATGCAGAAACTGAGGCTGTGTTTAACGGCGATCCCGTCAAAGGCTTGCAACCCGGTATCTGTAGAACAGCGAGGCGCAAACTCGATCAGATTAACAGCGTTAGTTCGGTCGAACAGCTAAGAAGCCCGCCCGGCAATAAGCTACACCCGCTGACAAAAGACCGCTTAGGCCAATGGGCCATATGGATAAATGATCAGTACAGGATATGTTTTCGATTTGAAAACGGATTAGCCTCGCTGGTCGAGATAACAGACTACCACTAGGAGGTTACGGCGATGCGCTTACCTACAAATCGACTGCCGACACACCCCGGCGAAATGCTCCTTGAAGAGTTTATGAAGCCATATGGTCTGTCTGCTCGTAAAGTCGCGACCATGATTGGCGTGCCCGCAAATCGGATATCTGAGATAGTGGCTGGAAACCGCTCTGTCACAGCCGATACGGCACATCGCCTCGATAAGCTTTTCGGGATGGGGGTTGATACGTGGCTTAGCCTACAGGCGCATTATGACGCGGCTCTTGCTCTACAGCAGCACGACTATTCCGAAATAAAGCTATACGCCTAGCGCCAAGTCATAGATTTTTTCTGGTGAGGGGGAAGTTCCGCGCACTGAAACCGTCCCCCTCTCTTGTAAAAACTATGACTTAGCTAAAGCTAAGGTGCTGAAATTCGCATCCTCCCTCGCCGAGGGGGAAAGGGTGTGCGTCGTACAATCTCACCAAATCCGCCCATCATTTTGTCCCCACCCTCCAAACCCCGTGCCATCATTGCAGCACTCCCGCTGCCGGATGGGCCCGCGAACGTGTCGGTCCAGGCGGGGGGAAGGCCTCCGGGGGCTTGCCGTAACGTGCGGCAGGACGATAGAGGAGGCGGTGCACCGGCGGGTTCCGCTGGCAGCTTTGGCGTCCGACAGGGCGCCGGGCCAAGCCAGCCACCGGAGCCATCCTTGCCCCTTGTGTCCGGCCAGCGCCGGCCGGCTGTCAGGGCAAGGGTGGAGACGGGCCTGTGGCGGGCCGCCTTGCGGATGCGGGACGGGCGTGGCGTTCAGGCGCCGTCGCCCGGGCGTACCCGGATCGTCAACGCAAGGCCCAGTTCGTGCCGGACGAAGCCACCCGTCGCTGATCGCCGCCCATGTCCGGGCGGCAGGATGCGGCACGCAACTGCCTGTCGGATGTGGACATCATCCGGCGATACTCGGGCCGCGCGCGAGCCGCGCCACCGTTTGTTCATTTTTCACAAGGCAAAGCCCGCGGGCGGCCCTCCGGAATGCAAGCTCACACCCCGGCGTTTTTCGCGCGGCGTTGCTTTCGCATGTCTCGGCATTGCCGCTCAGCTATGGGCAAAAATGTCGGTTTCGTCCCAGCCCAGGAGATCCAGCTTGGCGCGGGTCGGCAGGAATTCGAAGCAGGCCTTGGCGTGGGCCTCGCGCCCGTCGCGCACCAGCCGTTCGGTCAGCTTCTCGGTCAGCGCATGCAGATGCAGCACGTCGGACGCGGCATAGTCGAGCTGCGCCTTGCTCAGGGTCTCGGCGGCCCAGTCGGAGGATTGCTGCTGCTTGGACAGGTCGATCTCGAGCAGCTCCTTGGTCACGTCCTTGAGGCCATGGCGGTCGGTGTAGGTGCGGGTGAGCCGGGAGGCGATCTTGGTGCAGAACACCGGCGTGGCGGTGACGCCGAAGGCATTGTAGAGCACCGCGATGTCAAAGCGGCCGTAGTGGAACAGCTTGCGTTTCTTGCGGTCTTTCAGCAGCGCCACCAGGTTGGGCGCCCGCTTCTGGCCAGCCGCGATCTGGATCACGTCGGCGCTGCCGTCGCCCGGCGACAGCTGCACGACGCAGAGCCGGTCGCGGCGCGGGACCAGCCCCAGGGTCTCGGTGTCGATGGCGATGTCGCCGGTGTAGCGCGCCATTGCCTTTTCAGAGATGTCGCCCTTGTGGGTGCGGATTTCGGCCATTTTGAAGTATCCCTGTTTGGTCTCTTGCCGGCTATAGCTCGGGCGCAGCCCTGCACGCAACAAAACGGCCGGGCAAGTTGTTGCCCGGCCGCTTCGAGTGTTGATCTGACCCGAAGGCCGTTACCTGCCTCAGTAAGGGCAGTTGTTGTCCGACATGTAATCGTGGACATTGATCTTGCCGGCGATGATGTCGGCCTTTGCGGCTTCGACCGCAGCCTTCATCTCGTCGGAGACCAGCGGTGCGTTGTTCTCGTCCATGGCGTAATCAACGCCATCCTCGGCCAGGCCGAGCGAGCTGAAGCCGTAGGTGAACTGGTCGTTCTTGGCATCCATGAAGGCCTTGTAGACAGCAACATCGACGCGCTTGACCATCGAGGTCAGAACCTTGCCGGGCTGCAGGCCGTTCTGGTTGGAATCGACGCCGATTCCGAGCTTGCCGGCGTCAGCTGCGGCCTGCATCACACCGATGCCGGTGCCGCCTGCTGCCGCGTAGATGACATCCGAACCCTGGTCGATCTGCGACTTGGTGATCTCGCCACCCTTGACCGGGTCGTTCCAGGCATCCGGCGTTGTGCCGGTCATGGCTTCAAGCACCTTGGCGTCGGCATTGGTGGCCAGTACGCCACCCTTGTAGCCGCAGGCGAACTTGCGGATCAGCGGGATATCCATGCCGCCGACGAAGCTGACCGTGCCGGTCTTGGAGGCGAGAGCGGCCATCACGCCGACGAGGTAGGAACCTTCCTGCTCCTTGTAGACAACCGAACGGACATTCGGCTTGTCGACGACCATGTCGATGATGGCGAAATCCGTGTCCGGATACTCGTCAGCGACCTTTTCAAGGGCAGCCGCCCAGGAGAAGCCGGCCATGACGATCGGGTTGTTGCCGTCCTTGGCAAAGCGGCGGAGCGCCTGCTCGCGCTGGGCATCGTTGGCGATCTCGAAATCACGGTAGTCGATACCGGTTTCGGTCTTGAACTTCTCGGCGCCACCATAGGCAGCCTCATTGAAGGATTTGTCGAATTTGCCGCCAAGGTCGTAAATGATTGCCGGCTTGATGTCGGCGGCCATGGCGGTCGCCGACATGGCGGCCATAGCGAGGAAGCTCAAAAGCGTGCGTTTCATGATGTGCAGCCCTGTAGGTTACTTGTTGATCTTGTTTGTTCCTCCCGCATGCCCGGTTGGGCAGACCTGCGGAAACTGCCAGCCGTTGACGGCCGGAAGCGCATATCCTTGCATGGCTTTTGTCAAAAATCCAACGCCGATTTTCGTCGCCCCGAGATAACGCAACCTCACCTTGCGTCAGCTTCATGACCGGCAGAGCAGCCGCCTGTCAGCCGGCCGCGGGGAAGCGGACACCGGTGCCCTTGGCGACCGGCTGGGCGCCGGGATTTCGCGCCGCATGCTGCTGGTGGCTGGCCTCGGCATAATAAAACGCCTCGACTGGGGCGATGCCGGTGACGATCTTGCCGGTGTGGCCGGCCTGCCCGAGGGCGGCCTGGTAGGCATCCCTGGCCTGCCCGGCTTGCGTCAGCTGTCTGTCACTCGTGGTGAAAATCGCCGAGCGGAAAAAGGTGCCGATGTCATTGCCCTGGCGCATGGGCTGGGTCGGATCATGCCGTTCGAAAAACACCTGCAGCAGTGCGTCATAGCCGATGAGGGACGGATCGAAGACAACCATCACCGTCTGGGTGTGGCCGGTCAGGCTCGAGAGAACCTCCTGGTAGGTGGGGTTGGGGGTAAAACCACCCGCATAGCCGGCGGCGGTGACATGGACGCCGGGCAAGGGCCAGAACAGCTGCTCGGCGCTGGCAAACCGGCCCATGGCG
Organism: Hoeflea sp. AS16; assembly: GCF_038900095.1. Taxonomy (NCBI): domain Bacteria; kingdom Pseudomonadati; phylum Pseudomonadota; class Alphaproteobacteria; order Hyphomicrobiales; family Rhizobiaceae; genus Hoeflea; species Hoeflea sp. AS16. The sequence continues at coordinate 225,957 of NZ_JBBMQQ010000003.1, forward strand.
AAATAGGCAGTCTCGAGGCCATCGGCAAACGGTGGCTTCAAGGACCGGCCGTTGACGGCATGCGTGGCTGCGGTCTCGATCGGCTCGGCCCGCCCGGCGAGCGCTTCGGCGGCATCAGGCATGGTGGTCTTGCGCTGGAACATCTCGACAAGAAACATGGCTCATCCTCTGCCAGCCCGTCCGTCTTCATCGGTTCCGCATTGATCCGATGCGACGGTCCGGCTTGGTCACATCAAGCAGGAGTATGCAATGGCGGCGCCGGGTGCAACAGCCACGCCGATCCTGGCTTTGCCGTGCCGGCATTCCAGCCTGGCAGGCAGGCCTGCTGCGGTCAGGCCGCGAACCGGCCCGCAGGCCTGGTCCGGCGATAGCCGGCAAGATAAAACAGCAGCGAGAACAGCAGGAACACCGCGCACGCCGGTTGCGCCATGATCCACTGCACGATGGTGTCCCAAACCGCGGCCTGCAGATATCGGGCCTGCAGATCCAGCAGGAACGCCAGCGTATCGGGGCTGTTGGCGGTCCAGGTCGCGATCAGCGGCGTCAGCACCAGTTCGCCCGCGGCGACCGACTGAATGGCGTCGACCAACCCGGCCAGCACCGCAAACACCAGCAAAATCAAGCTCAGCACCCGTGCGACAAATCGCATTTGTTCCTCCGGTCAGGCAGCTTTGCCGCAATCACACCACAAGCCGGCATGGCAAGCCAGACCCGTGACATAGAGGCCTGAAAACTTTCATGCAATGGCAACTTGGCCACAGCCGCTCGGTCCGGCCGGATTAATGTCACCGAAACGGTCAAATAGCGGTTGCCAAGCAAGGCGTCTTGGCTATAGTGCCGCCCGATCCGGACCGGGAATTTTGATGCTTCCACATCAGGAACCGCGGCAGGGCGGCCGCCTTGACAGCGGGCGGCATGGCCGGGTACTTGCCCGTCAGACGGATATGCGGAGAGGTGGCCGAGTGGTCGAAGGCGCACGCCTGGAAAGTGTGTAGGCGGGTAACCGTCTCGAGGGTTCGAATCCCTCTCTCTCCGCCATAAAATCCGTCAACATATTGATATTTAACAGATAAATATCGACCTCCCTTTCTGGCCCCACACTCAGCCCCACATTTCGATGGGCCTTAAGACAGAGTTCCATTGAGCCGTTTTGAGATATTATGAAACGGCACTTGACGAATTGCGACGAGTCGCCGCTTTTTGGGCCCAGCACATGACGTTGCTAGTTCTTCTCCTCAAGCTGGGGGTGACTAGTCATGTCACATCGGAATGTGCCCGAAATCAAACAAGCCGATCTCTTCACTTCTGCGAAGCAGGCGTCGCCGGGTGTATCCGTGCGAGAGGCGGTAGATCCGATATCGCCAACAAACGATGGCCCTACTGCGCCCGCTTTGGAGCGCTCGAAAACCTCGCCGTCAGGCAGTGGAAAAACATCAGCAGGAACTGGCAACTCGGCAAAACCACTGCCCAAGTCCGAACAGTACTCAGGTGCCGGAGGGCCAGGCCACTTTCTGACCGTCAAACATGTATCGGCTCGCTATGACGTTGCACCCTCTACCATCTGGCGCTGGAGTGATGAGCTACCTGATTTTCCCAAACCCGTAAGATTGGGCAGTGGTGCCACCCGTTGGGTGTTAGAGGAACTGCTCGCATACGAAGCGGAGCTGCGGCGAACCAAATGAAGCGGTCATCCTGGTGGCACTGCTTCAAGGCAAACTACGTCTACGGCGTCATCGATATTATGAATGAACTGGGCATCTGCCGGAACACGGTGAGCAATCACATCAAACAAGGATTGCGGCCGATCGGTCCGAGTGTGCCGTTGCTGTTTGCCGGCTCGGAGCTCATTCGGTTCTACAAGGATCGGATGAAGTCACGTAACCGTGCGCGAGGACCGGGCGAATTCAATTGCTTGAGGTGCAAAGCCTTTGTGCTCCCGGATCCCCAGACAATACAAATTGTGGAGCGTTCAATTGCAGGCCGGAAGCGTTTTCCTCTCGCCATGGCTGTGTGTCCGGACTGCAGCGGAAAGCTGTCCCGGATCATCAGTGAAACCGAATGCGATAAGATCGGACGAGCCGCAGATTCCAAATTCAACCGAGACTCGATAGACGAATATACAGCACAGTTCCCGGCTGAAATTGGGAATCAGTCTGCTCTTTCGGAGCCTGTCTGGAACCAAAACAATGAGCGTCTCAAATATGACCTGATCATCTATTGCCGGCAATTCAACCGGAAGACGACCGATGCGATCATGCTGGCTGTTCGCGAACTTGAAACATTCCTCGGTCAAAAAGACTTTCGTCGCTACACCATCGAGGATATCGACCGTTACCGCACTGAACTTCGCCGGCGCTTGACTGCCTCTGGAACGGACCGCTTAAGCCTATCCACTGTGGCACATCGCGCTTCGCACATTCGCCGGTTTCTCGAATGGCTGATCCTGCAGGTCGGAATGGAAATCCTATCGAGGTCCTTGCCGGACTACATTAGATTGTCCAAAGCCGACACTGCACGCGCGAGCAAGCCCAAACCGAGGATCTACCCGACCGATGAAGAGGCTGTGCGGCTCGTTTCATCGATGTCCGACAAATCACTTGTCGAACTGCGAGACCAGGCGATTGTCGCGACTTCGTTCCTCTTGGGTACACGTGCCAATGCAACCGCCTCTCTCAGGGTCAAGCATATCGATCTTGAAAAGCGCTGCGCCTATCAAGTCGCAACCGAGATTCGGGTCAAGAACAGCAAGACGCAAACCACCTTTTTCTTTCCCGGCGACCCGATTTTCGAACAGAAGCTGGTCGAGTGGATCCAGAAGCTAAAGAGCCTTGGTGCGACTCCTGACGATGCCTTGTTCCCGCCAGACAAGGACCTTCACCGTGTGTCTCGCTGGTACATTGAGGGCCGGACATCAATAGAGCCCTGGGCCACCTCCAGCAGCATTGAGTTGGCGTTTCGACGGGCCAGTGAGGCAGCAAGACTCCCCTACTTCAATCCGCACTCCGCGCGCCACAATGTGTTTCTGCGAAGGGACAATCACTGTACCAACTGGCGACAACGAAAAGCTTGGTCTCACAACGGTGGCCACGAGAACGAAGCCATCACCGAGCGCAACTATGCGAAGGTGACCGACGAGGAATGCCGACAGATTTTTTCCGAGTTCGCGGATTCTAATGGTGAGACGCTCGAGGACAAGGATCTGATGCTCGACTACTACTCCAGTAAGCTTGTCCCCGGAACGCCGGAGCACAAGCGCGCATCTATGTTGGTCAGAGCGCGGATGGATCGGGGCTAAATGGAGAATTGTAAAGTCTCTTTGCTGCAATAAACGATGGCCATTGGGACTAAAGTTAGGTGGCGAAATCATCTTGCATAGGCAGAACACAACTGAAGGTGATGAATAAGCACGACAACTAAGCGCTGCGTCACGGGTTTTCGCCTTATCACACTGCTAGACTGATGACTTGAACGCCCCCGCTGTCGATCCGCATTTCAAGAGCTTTAGATTTCGAGAGGATGTATGAAGTCGATCCTCCAAGATTGAATGGATAAATGATGGGGCTCGACTCAATGTTTGCTACAGTTAAAGCTCGGCCGGTTGAACGCAAACAGGCTTCAGCCAACCATGCGGCAACTGGAGCACCGTGTAGATCGATCGCTTTCCTGCGCGCTATCCGCTTACCTCCATCAAGACGTTCGATCGCGCCCCAGTCCGCTTGAGACTGCAGGACCATGTTCGTCATTCTGCGAGTGCCCTCGCGTTCTCCAAAAATCTCCGACATTCGGCGATGAACTTCTGCGGATGTGCAATCACCTTGGAGCATGGTCAGTCGACCGACAATCTCCGCCACTTTCCCGAAGAATGGGTATGTGGCGAGAGCCATGCCCCAAGTCAGCGCCGAAACCGGGGTATCTGGTGAGGCGCGATAGATTTGGACGCCGCGATCTGCGAACTCGGCCAAGTCAGGGCGAGGCTCCAGCCACAGGCGATTCAAAACCGTCCTCGTCTTCTTCTTGGCTGCGGGCCCGGCGTGCGATGAATCCAACATAACGATGAGATCATCGAGAGTAGATATGCCCGCCCTGACCCGCAGTGCAGCAGCTGCCCAATCCAACTGAATAAAGCGATCAAAACCAATTTGCGGGGACGGCGAGTTCATGAAGAAGTGCTCGTGATATTTATTCTTATGAAAGGGACAATCAGCTCCTCTACAGAGATACCACCGTGTGCAACGATTTGATCTCCCTTCGGAACAAATGCTCCCCGCGTGCCAGCGTATAGCGGCAAGAAGTCCGGCGGCAGTCCAGGACTATCAAACCGGAAGGCGTCGATTTCCGGCGGTACAGAAGATGCTAGGGTTTCACTGCGATAAGTTCGAACCCTTTCGCCCCTCAGTTCGGACACCACACCCTGACTAAGTCGTCCAATGCCTTCCGCGTCGACGTTCCCGTGGTCCGCTGTAAGGTAGATCTGATACCCATGCTTGGTGAGGAGCAGAAAGAGCTTCTCGACAAAGCCAGTTTCGCACCATGCATGGATCTGCCCTGCGATACCTCGCTTCCCGAGCATCGCCCCATGAACGATTTCATCGATCATATCGACGACTATTCCGGCAACCTTCGTCGTCGGCCTGGCGATGGCCTCCTCTAACTCAGCCAGTTGCTCAGTCCGCTTCAGGCTCTTTTGGTAAATGATCTCTGACTTTCGAAGTCCATTCTCCTGCCAGAAACGGGCCCACAGAGAAGGTTCCTGAGACGTGGTTTCGATCGAGTTCTGGAACTCGCGGGGCTTAAGACCCGAGAACAGGGCCTGTCGTGAGACCGACGTCAGAGTGGGCAACCAGGCGAAACATCCGCTTTCATCCGCCGAAAAGCCGGGCACGCGTGCCGTCAGATGCTCTCGGATCTGGGTCCATTGATCCATGGCCAAGCCGTCGAATACAAGCAGCGCCACCCGCTCTTCGCCGGCGCTCCGACGCAATGCCAGATACCGCGGCACATGATGGACCATCACGGGCCCTTTCGCGGCTGGAAGAGACGGCAGGTCCGCGAAATGCTGGAACAGCCAATCTTTCAAACGCTCGTCCACGTCGCGCTGCAGCGCACGGACCTGCTTCTGTATCGGCTCAGCAGTTTGCGCGCTCAGACCATTGAACCGGGAGATGACCTCTCCAAGCCGGCGGGCCAGCTCCACCCAGTCGCGATGCGATGACGCGACCGAAGGCAGGTCGGCGGCGATCCTCTTCACACCTTCGGAGACAAGGTTGCCGAGCGCGTGAGGATCTTCAACCAACCCCACATTGATCCACCCCGGCAAGTCAGCCGGGAGAGACCCTTGCACACCGACCGGCTGAATGGCTCCTTCGAGAAACATCGTGTCGACGATGACCCTGACATCGGGATGCTCAAACGGAACCGAAACCGGTTCGAGCGCCTCTGTCGTTCCGTCGTTCGATGCACGATCACTCTGGATCCCGTACTGCGACAAGAAGCGGCACCATGCATCCTGCACGGTGCGCACCATGTAGCTCTTCGACGAGAGCAGCTCAGCGATGGGCAGGTCGCCGAGGGGCGTATCCTTCAATATCGCCGCAACATGCTTCGCAAGCAGATCCGGCAGCCCGGCTCCGCGGTAATGGAGCCGCAGGACCTCTCGCCAGAAGTTCTCTGGTCTGCTGAGCAGGTAAGGGCTTATGCGAAAGATGTGGGTGAGGATGAAGTCCTTGGTCGCGCTTTCTCCAAGCGGCTGAGTGGCGTGTTTGTTGTGCGCCAGGAACGTGGCTTCGTGGTGCTCCGAGCCGATCTGCCGGATTACGCCATAGCTCAGCCTGGGAAACAGATCGGCCAGGCTCAGGCTAACCTTGCGGCCCATGCGGACATAGTCCCAGGGCAGCGTGTCAAGATCTGTCCCGCGCAGCTGCAGGACGAGCGCCTTCGATGACCCTTCCTCACCGCGATCCCAAGCGGCCCGGTAGCGCTCTTCATATTCTGTTCTGAAGGCAACAGAGTCTTTGAAGGGCAGCACCTCGAAGCCCCGTTCCCGAAGGCTGTGAAGGATGCGCTCATCCAGCAGAAGATCGTCGGGGTCGCACGCGATCCAGAAGCGAGAAAGATCAGCAGGTAACTCCTGCAGTATGCGGTCGGTCCAGGCGCTCATGATGCACCGGGCGCCGGTTCGCCGACGCGCAACATGAGGACAGCATTGAGATCGGGCGTGTACGCCTCGGCATCATCGAGCTGTGCCATACGGCCATCATGGTCGGACTTCAGACGCTTGCGACGGTAATCCCGAACCGTCTGGAGGCCGATCCGGCCGATGGCCTGGTATCGCGCTTCGTAGGCGTACTCGGCGCGTTTGCGCTCTTCCAGGATCCGGGTCCTGTGCTCCTCGACCAGATCGGTGAAGATGCGCTCACCCTGAGCGAGAGCGGCATTCCTTGACCGATCAAACCCGCCATCGGCATCTCCCGCAGCGACTGGTCCGACCCGCTCGACCTGTTCCGTCAGGAGAAGATCCCAGATCCGCTTGGCTGTCGGCAGGAAGGTACGCCCTTCGTCGTTGACGAACACGGATAGGAAACGCCGCCGGCTGAAGTCATCGGCGGAGAGGCTGATCTCCCAAAGCGACCATACGCCCCGGACGCTGTCAGGAAGCCCTGCAATCCGGACTGTCGGCAGTGGTTGACCCGAAACGCAGCGCGGCAGATCGCTGATCACAGCCCGAGCGCGGGGATCTTCAAGCGTCACCCATTCGATGTCGGGCCGCTCTTCTGCTGTTCTCGCGTCGAAGCAGACCTTGGCTGACTCGCTGCCATCCGCCCAACGCACTTGCCATGCGTCGCCTTCCTTGACAGCTTTCCCGCCACGTGCGGGCAACCCGGTCGTGATCGCCCGCTCCAGCCAGAACTGCGCCGGGTGGTCCCGCCACTTGCGGGCAGCGTCTGCATCAAGCTCGTGCCCATCGGACAAAAGCTCGCTGCTCTTGCGGCTCTCTGAGATCGTCGATCGGAGCTGCGATACAACGGCGTCGCATTCGCTTTCGATCGCATCGGGGTTCTGAAGGCCTTGCACGAACAGCTCGTCGAAAAGGGGCTCGGCTTCGACCGAGTCCATCACATCGGAGGCTTTGTCGACGCCGAACTCTTCGGCAATGACCGCCAGCTTCGTTTCCAAGACCTCACGGACACGATGCTCGACCGTGTCCTCCAGCACGAAGTTGATCGCGCGAACGATATGTGGCTGTCCGATACGATCAACCCGGCCAATGCGCTGTTCGACGCGCATCGGATTCCACGGCATGTCGAAGTTGACGATGACATGGCAGAACTGAAGGTTCAGGCCTTCGCCGCCGGCATCGGTCGAGACAAGAATGCGGACATGGCGAGAGAAAACCTGTTGAGCCCGCGCGCGTGCTTCGAGATCCATGCTCCCGTTCAGCGTGGCGACCGAGAAGCCCCGGCTTTCGAGGAAATCCGCGAGCATCGCCTGCGTCGGCACGAATTCGGTGAATACCAGAACCTTCAGCTCCAGATCGTTCTCTTCCTGCTGGAGCTTGTAGATCAGTTCCAAGAGCGCTTCGGCTTTGGCATCCGTGCCCTGTGCCTCCGTGGACCGGGCCAGTTCGAGCAGCGTGTCGACCTCGGCCTTCTCCATCTCCCAGCCCCTGGTCTGGACGGCGAGATCCACCTGGGTCTGGCCATCGAGCTCAGCCCATTCATCGACGTCGGCCGAATCGAACAGGGATGGCTGGAGCTGCGGCTGGTCCAGCAAGGCTTGCCGCTTCTCGAGCGTCGTGCGGATGGCGGCTGTGCTGGATGTCACCAGCCGCTGCATCAGGATCATCAGGAACCCGATGTGCCGTTTCTTCGCGGCCATTGCCTGGTTGTAGCCGTGGCGGACATAGTCGGTGACCGCCTCATAAAGCTTCTGCTGAGCCGCATGCCGGTCCTGCCAAGCAACAGGCTGAAGCCGGGTTATGCGCGGCTTGAACAGAGGTTCGCCTTCGGCATCGATCGCGACACGTTTCTCTGTGCGGACCACAAAGGGGCGCACCCGCTCGCTCGTCACGCTGCTCTCATCCGGGAAGGAATCCCGGTCGATCAGCTGCAGCAAGCGATGGAACTGGTCGGTCTTTCCCTGATGCGGCGTCGCTGAAAGGAGCAGCAAGTAGGGCGCGGCTTCCGCCAATGCGGCGCCCAGCTTGTAGCGTGCGACCTGATCCGTACTCCCGCCCATGCGGTGGGCTTCGTCGATGATGACCAGATCCCAGGACGCCGAGATCAGATCCTCGAAGCGCTCCCGATTGTAGGTGCTTAGCTGCTCAAGGCTCCAGCCGCGGCGGCCTTCGAGCGGCTTCACGGAATCGAGCGAGCAGATTACCTGATCATGCAGCCTCCAGAGGTTTTCCTCGTCGCTGCGCCATTGGCGGAAGGCGGAGAGTTCCGCGGGTTCGATGAACTGGAAGTTCTCCGCGAAATGAAGGCGCATCTCAGCCTGCCATTGCCTCACCAGCCCCTTGGGTGCGACCACGAGGATCCGCTTTGCCATCCCGCGCAGCTTGAGCTCGCGCAGGATCAGGCCGGCCTCGATCGTCTTGCCGAGGCCCACCTCGTCCGCGAGCAGATAGCGGATCCTGTCCCGACTCATGGCGCGGTTAAGCGCGTAGAGCTGGTGCGGAAGTGGGACGACGCTCGACTGGACCGGCGCCAGAAGGAGGTTATCCTCCAGCGCGTCAAGCAGCTTCGCCGCCGCTGCCGTGTGCAGGATCTGTTCGACTGTCGGCTGGACGGAGTCGAGCGGGCTCAGGTCGCACGAGCGGGCGCGGACGACGGCGTCTTTGCCGGGCAGCCAGACCCGATAGGCGGTCTCGCCCCAGATCTCCTCCCGGTCAACGACACGGCAGGGGGCGTCATGTCGCTCGTGCCAGCACCACGCGCCCCAAGAAAACTCAAGTGGGCCATGTTCGCCGTCCGCATGCGTCACGCATCAGCCTCCATGCGGGTGAGCGCCTGGTCGTACCAGAGCAGCAGCTTTTCATCCTCCTGCAGCGCCTCCTCGGGGATCTTCTGGGCGATGCCGATGATGGTCTTGTAGTCCTTAGACGCCCAAGCGGTCCTGAAGCCCGTGCGCAGCACCTCAAGCCGGAATTCCTTAAGTTTTCGTCCGGGGGCGGACTTGTAGTTCTCGAACTCCTTCAGCAGCGACCGCTCGCGTTTCTGCTCCAGGTCCTTCGCCTTGCTTGGATCGGGCACGAACCAGCGGTCCTTCGCTTTTGCCTTCAGGCGGGGGTCTTCCTTCTCCAGTCCGCGAAGATCCTTGAAATTCGTGGAGAGGTAACTGTGGATCTGACTGGGCACGTCGCCGTTGCCGTCGTACCGGAGGAAGTTGTCTGCAAGCAGCGCCGAAAGCTCAGGCCTCTCCTCGTGCTTACGCCATCCCGCGCCAACTTGGGTGGTGAATTCCGGATGAACCTCCTGATAGGTCGAAGGTCGCTTGCGCAAGAAGTCGCTCAACCAGTCGATCGCAGAACGCTCGTCCGATACGAACAGCTCCATCTGCGGCGCTTGAGCAGCTAGTGCACGCTTTCGGTCGTAGTCGGCAACCTGCTCAGGCAGGAACATCATGCCATCGCGCTCGGGGTAGCGGTTCCGCAGTCCATCGAGGAATTCTTCGGTCGAAAGAGGCACCGGGAAGTCATGGCGGACAAACCATGCGACCATCCGGTCGTAGATGCGGCGTGGGTCGCGTTCCACAACCATTTCCAGGATGCCGCTCTTCACCTTTGAGACCGGCAATTGTCGCAGATGGGTCTGAACGAAGTCCCACGCGGACTCGGGCGCCGCGCCGCGTTCTGCGAGCCGTTTTTCCAAGCCGCCGTTCGGCTTATAAGCCGAGATGACGAGATCCTGCTTTACCGCAGTCGTCGATGTCACCTGACGGTAACTGCCCTGGACCTTGTCAAGCGCGCTGACCTCGGCGACCACGAAGCCAGCCTGCTGAAGTGCGACCTGGATCGCATTCCAGACTGACGCCTTGCTGTTGGAGAACACGACCGTCATCCAGCGGCCAGGCTTCAGGACGCGGTGATACTCGGCGAAGCACCGCTGCATCAAGTGCTGGTAGTCCGGTAGCGCTTTCTTCTTGAAGCGATCAATGATGGCTTCCGGCGCTGCGTCGGTTGTCACGCCGTGCCATGACTCAACAAGGAAATTAAGATCTGCGTAGTAAATATTCTCACCGAATGGAGGATCAGTGAAAATATAATCGACGGAGTCCCCAGACAAGGGCAATGACGCTGCAGTGCCTGTCGTTATGGCCGCATTGTGCTCGCGCAAACGAAACGCCTGAAAAGTCTTAACTAGGCGGCCAAGTTTTCCCTCCATAATGTACCATGGACTGCATTCTGAGTGCTGAGAAGCAACGTAGTACACACCTGTCATGTATTGGTTGACCTGAGAAAATCCCGTTGGACGAAATCGATTGAGTATCGACGACGTCCAAAGCGACTGCTCTACCATAAACAGGAGAAACGAGCGTATGCGGGCATCAGCATGCGCTTCCGCTTTCGCCCAAAGCAAACTGGTTGCTTGGGCCGCACGCGGCAGGAAGAAGTGGTGTATGTGTGTAACGCCCGAGTAATCCATTCGCGCGCGTTCGTGGGTCATGTGCATTGGCGGAATTTCCATCGTCGGCATGAGCGATGGCAGGGGCATCCCTTCAATACGATCGAGTAGCGCGAGATCATCTTCCGACGGCCGTTTCTCGTAGCGCGCTTTGCCTACACTATAGCAAATTAACGCAGGTTCCCGTTTGGGCACCTCTATCGTCTTGCCTGTCGCAGGATCGAGCTTAGATGTGAACAGTCGTTCCAGGCGCGACTTCGTCAGTTCGGCCCCGCAATGGGGGCAAGGAAAATTGTTTCTGACGCGCTTGGAGTCTTCATCCAAAGCTTCCTCGGTAAAATTGATTTCACCTGCACACTCAGGACAGCTGTATAGTTGGCTCCAGACTGTGTACTCGATCCGCCCTTTTGTTTTGCCATCCTTGTGTAGTGTCTCGTACATCCAGCCAATTTCACGCTCGACTTCGGCAAGAAGTTGCTTCCCAGCCTTAGCGAAAGCGTCCACATCGAAAGGCAGGTTGTAATTCGCCCCAATAAACGTAGCGGCGGGCGAAAGGTCATTCAGGATTGCCCTCCGCGCGCCCCACTTTGGCGCGGACATTCCTGCCTTCTTCCACTCCATCTCCACTTGGTGGCGATAGGAAGCGGGAGCTGTCCCGCACCACTGTGCGGCCACGCCGGTCATGCCAGAGCCAGCGAAGCCGTCCAGTACGATATCCCCCGGATTAGTGAAGTGCAGAATTGACGGCACGATCGCCAGGTGCGGCACCTTGGTGTGGTAAGAGTGCGCCCTGTAGATCGGATCGGTCTTGCCCACCGACACGTCGATCGCCATCGGCTCGCGGTCGTACTTCTCAGCCGGGTCGTAGGGCCGACCGTAGTGAGTCACAAACTCTGACAGCCACGGATTGGGGCACGCCGTATAGTAGGGCGGATCGGACATGGCCAGAATGGCTTGATCCGTCCCCTTCGGAAACCCTTCTTGGCTGCGGAACTCGGGATCTTGCAGCTTTTCGGACAGCAGCTTCAGGAAATGCTCGCGTCGTGTCAGATCCGAAGCAAAGGTCTGCCCGAGACACTCGACGGCGCCGCCGTCTGAGGCGGATTCGAGTTTGAATTTATCCGTCATTCGCTTGTCTCTTTCTTCGCCATGGCCGTCCCGTCTTCCAAGCGCAGCGATTTCAGTTTGAGTCCCGCACTGGTCAACACATACCTCTGTTTTGACGACGTGGGTTTGTCGGGAACGGTCATTTGCAGTATTCCACCTTCTAGCAGCGGCTCCAGATGCATCAGCTTGAAGTGCTGCCGTTGGGTGTAACCCGTAGCTTTCATTAACTCGGCCAGTGAACGCGGCGCATCGGAATGCTGCACGATCACCCATTGGGCGTCCGTCAGTTCCTTCAGTACGGCGACTTGTTCGGTGTCCGTTGGAGCGACTTGTACAGTGACTTGTACAGTCGACCCATCTTCAGCCGCGCTAGTCGTAACTGATTGTTTTTGAGCGGTATTTTCTTCACCCCTCCCCAGAAAGCGGGCACGCAGGTGGTCCGCCAGAGCGAACTTACCCTCAACACCGGCGCTTGTCCTGAGGATAACCTGTACGGCCAGGCGCTGTGCAAGTTCGCGAGCAGCAGGGCCGGGAAGGCCGGTCAATGCCTTAATATCAGCCATGTCGATTTCGCCGTTCCGGATCAGATAGGCAAAAACAGCGGCTTCATGCTCGGAAAGCTGAACGCCAAGGCTCGCCTGCGCCAGAAGCTGTTCCTCGGTAACGAGTTTCTCCCTGCGGAGCCGCAAGCGGAAGCTTTTTTCCGCCTTGTCGTTCTCGATCTCGGGCGGAACAAAGCCCAACCGACGCCAGCCGTCGAAGATCGCCCCGACCCCGGTCCCACCCTGATCGGAAAGGCCGATGCGTCGGAATGCACCGACAATCCGCGGGTTGCGAACTTCTTTGTCGCCAGGGTCCAGCAGCTGTTCGCGCGACGCCAGAGCATCGCCCGGATTGAAGAACTCTGCCTGATCTCTAAAGAATCGGATGACCGGCACACGCGTGGCGTCACCAAAGTCTTGATGGATGAGGAGGTTGATGGCCGCCTCGCGAAACGAGATGTAGTCGGGCGGATCGTCATGCCTACGCAGTGTCGTAGGATCGACGGCAAACGGTTTCTCGCTGTGCTTGAGGTAGAAGTCGAGAATGGCCTTCCAGGCTTCAATCAGGTTGGCCTCGATCGTCACCCGGTCCGCCCACCGAATGCTCGGCGCATATTCGCTCGCCGCGTGCCGATAAAGCTGAAGGTCGACGACAATCCGCGGCAGTTCCTGCCGGACATATTCGCCCGACCCCAAAACGACAATGGCAGCCCGCGTTGGTAGAAGCCTTCCTTCACGCTCGACCAGAAAGCCCCACTCGCGCAAGAATGAGATGTCATCTCCCGAGCCGTTCTTGCCGGGATTGCTGGCTTCGAATCTCGCCCGGTACCAGCGGACGGTGTCTTCGTCGAAACATTTCGCGGGATCTAAATCCAGAGTTTCCGAGTCATAGGTGACGCTCCCCGCATCGCGAATGAAGCGCAGGAGCTCGTCTGCTGTGCATGTACGGTCACCGCTGCCTTTCCGAATGAAGGCCTTTTTCGGATTTCGGTCCAAATGAACTGGCTTTTCGTGCCTTGGAGCTTCCGGGACATAAAAGCAAATCACGGAACCTTCCGGCATCGTGTGAATATCGGCCGTAATCGGCAAGACGACACTGATTTTTTGCACATCCCGCACTTGGCCGAAAAAGTCATTTTGAAGCTTGTCGATGTCGGTAACACCCGTGATGGAGAATGTCCCGTTGGACTCCTTCACGCCGAAGACCAGATGACCGCCCTTGGTGTTGGCAAATGCGCTCACCGTTTCAAGAGATGACTTCGGGACTGCCCATGTCGCTTCCTTGAATTCGATGTCGTCCCATTCGGCGGACCGGAGTCGGGCTAGAAATTCTTCACGCGTCATTGTTTATTCCACCACGAATCGGAGCTTGGAGGTGTCCTTGCCCTTGCAGCGTTCATTCAGGAATGCGTCAAAGCGCCTTCGCAGATCCTCAGGCGTTGCTGGTGACCCACCCTGGAGCAGCGCCTTCCTGATGTCATCTCCGGTAACGCTAATCTTCTCCAGTCCCGACAGCGCCTCCTGAACAGCAGCGATGAACTCGGGTGTGACAAACTCGGGAAGAGTCTTGGTCTGGGAGAAGCCGGTGACGATCTTGCGGGAAGAGTCCTTCAGGAGTTCGAAGTTCGACTGAATGATCGGATCCTCGAGGTTGTCGACCAGCGTCTGCACCCAGCCTTCCAGAAGGCGGTCAAGCTCGTCATCGAGCTGCTTCAGGACATTGGCGGCGGGAAGAAGGTCGCCTTGCTCATTCGCAGGCCGGAATTGGCAGTGCGGGCAGACGGGACTGGCCGAGAGATCGGAGTCCATCAACGACGCGCAGCTCTTCAGCTTGTCCAGCTTCTCCTCGAAGCTCGTCAGCTGGCTTGTCGGCATCAGAGAGATGCCCGCCAGCGCCCGCATCGCGACGAGCCGCGGGTCCTTGCGCAGGGCGGATTTCGTCTTTTCCTCCGCGACGCCAAGGCGCGACTTGCTGTGCTGCCCGACATAGGCGGTGATGTAGTCCTTCTTAAGCTGGGCCAGCGTCTGCCGGTACTCGGCCGCATGCTGCGCGGTTCGATCCGACGCGAGCTTGTCAAGGATCTGTTTCCGGGTCTCCTGCGCCAGCTTCGCCCAGGCATGATCCGCCGACAGGACCATCTCGGCCTGTGATAGATAGCTGGCCGTTGCGCCGAGATCGGTGACCAACTCCAACATCCCCTCGACGGACTCCAGAACTTCGAGGTTCTTTTTCTGGGCCGCGATGTCGTCGGAGCCGATGCGCAGGTTCTTGAGCTTCCCGACCGTGTTGTAGGGCGCCAGGCTCTCCGAGAAGGTCTTGAGCCCATCGAGCTTGGTGCGCCAGTCGCGGATCTCTTCGTCCCGCAGGAGGGGCTGACCCCAGAAGCTCAGCCTGCCGGTCATGTCGGTGGTGGCGCTGAGCACGCGCCGCGTCAGTTTTCCGACCTCCTCCTGGATCAGCTTGACCGGCTCGTCAGAGCCTTGCGTGGCCTGCTGAGCGAGCCCGGGCGGCAAACCCAGCATCTCGAACAGCGAGCGGAGGACGGCGACGTTGATCTCCTTAGGCGCCTCGACGTGCTTGAACTGCTTCAGTTCGTCCAGCGGCCGCTCGGCCAGCAGCGTGATCTTGCCGGAGTCGATCTTGTCGCCGGTGATCGCCAGGACGATGTCGCCGGCATAGACCAGTCCGCCAAGAACGGTGGCCAGAAGATCGGGCTCGAGCCGGAATTTGATCGGGGCGAAAAATTCGACTTCAGTATCGCCGCTGACCAATTCGCCGCGGTTCAGCACCTGGCCATGCCCTTTGGCTTTCAGCCGGGTCAACACCTCCTGAGCGTACCGAGACTGGGTCGGGTCGATCCGATCGCCATCGAGCATCTCCAGCCCGTCGAGAATGACGACCGCGTCCTTCGTGCGGTTCCCGCCTGCAAGCGCGCGGAGGGCGTTCCCGACGAGCTGCTTGCGGTTTGACTCGGTTACGAGCGCAGAAAACGTCGGATATTCAGGCGCTACCTCGGCAAACTGGTTGTTCAGCGCTAAACCGGAAATGACGTTGACGACGTCGCGGAAGTTGATCCGCTCCTCCGGCCCAAGCCGGGCTTTGTCGCGCAGCGAGACGCCCTTGGTCCACTCCTGCAGTGTCTTCGTCTTTCCCTGATAGGTAACCTCGAAAGCCGCCATCTGCTTTTCCTGAAGCCACTTGCTCATATCACGCAGGGCGTCTTTGGCCTTGTCGAGGTAGATGGATTTGGCACCGCCGCTGGCGGTCGATGCGAGATCCTGAGCAGCAGCATAGAACGAGAGATGACGCCGGATCGCATCGTCGAGCCCCTTCAGCCGGAGGAATACCTCGTCGGCTTTGTGATCGTCTCGAAACCGCGGCGGCTCGAACGGCTGAATGAAATAAATGTAGAAGTCCCGCTCGGGCTGAGCCGTCGGCCGATCGTTGGGTGCGCCGAAGAAGAGGTAACCATTACGCTCAACACGCCGGTCCTGCCATTCGATCTGGTACTGCCAGATTTGGTGGCCGGTGACGTAGGTGGTTTCGTCAGTGCGCTCCATAAGTTGTCGGATGGCGCTGTAGTAGGCGCGATCAAGCGCATCATCGGAAAGGGCTTCAGAGCGCTTCTCGACCTGGGCGTCGTAATCGACGTCCTTTTTCAGATCGAGATAATATTGTTCGGTGTCCGGCGCTTTGGAGATGAACTGGCCGTTGACGGTCTTCAGCGTCTCCCGCAGGACGGTCTGCACGAGTGACAGCAGGTCGGCTTCCGGTTCTCCACCCATATCTTCGATGCCGGGTTGGAACAGGCATAGCGTGTCGCGGAGTTCCTCGGCGGTCGGGCCGACGGGAACGTAGATGTCCCCGCCCGTCGTCAGGCGATGGACCGCGAGACCGTCAATGATCCGAAGCGCCATCGGCTTGTAGGCCGGTCGGGTGAACGACTTCCGCACGCGTTCTGACAGGACCTCCGACACCTTGAGCACAGGCCCGATGTTCGGATCCGAGCGCAGGACTGAGTTCGACGTGACCGTTTCCCAGAACTTGTCGTAGCCGATCAGCCCTGGCCGATCTTCGGGCACCTCATCTTTGAGGACGGCCTGAATCTGATCCCGGAGCGTGACCAGTGCGCCGCGCTTTTCGGTGAACACCAGGCGCTCGAACGTTCCGATGTAATCAGGATGCACCGGAAAAAGCCGGACGTACTCATCCATGCGCTCATTCATCGAGCCATAAAATTTAGCGAATGGAGTGAGGTACTCGCGGATCTTGTTCTGCTGATCGGTCGTCTTCTTTAGGAGCCGCTCGGCCACAACGAAGCTGACATCTTGCCGAGCGAGCAGGACCTGCGTGAAACGATCCTTCACACGACGCAGACTATCGGCGACGTGCTGGAAGCGACTGCTGTCGAAGATCGCTTCCTGGACGCCGGCGACGAAACGGAAGCGGAGGTGCTTCGTGACTTCGCCGATCTCTCGCAGGAACGACAGGTCGAGAACGAGGTCGTGATCCTTGCGAGATCGAAGATAATCCAGAAACTCGTCGACGACGAGAAGAACGCCATGGTTCGGGTGAACCTCGGCGAACGCTGCCATCATTTCTTCGAATGCCGCCTTGTTGTTGGTCACCTTTTCGGCTGGCGGGAAAGTATAGCTGACGCCGTGCTTTTCTAGGAAGAGCTCAAGCTGCTGCGTGACGATGTCTCGAAGGGACATCTGGCTGGAGATTTCGATCCGATGTACCTTGAACTTTCCAGCGATCGCAGCTGCGGCTGCGGCGACCTTTTGATGGCGGATCATCGGGACATAGGCGGCGTCCTCTGCCACCAGCGAAAGCACTGACATCAGGTGCGATTTGCCGGTCCCGTAATTGCCGACAACCAGCACGCCCATATGGTCCACCGCCGCGTCGAACGAGAGCTGGGGAATTATGAGCCTCGCAATCCGCTCGGCCATGTCGTCGGAAATGACGTAGGTCGAAACAAGCTTCTTCGCCTCGTCGGGGCGGTTGGCGTCAAGAAGCTGAATGACCGACTCGATCGGCTCGAATTGAATGAGATCGCCATAACGCATCGGCATCCCGTGTTCCCCCTTCAATGAATTTTGAACGGGACCAGGCCGTCGATGCCATAGTCCTGATGTTCTGGATGTCCTGTCGTAGCGTAGGAAAGTCGGCTTTCCCGGAGGTCTCCCGGCCATACCGCAACGACGCGACGCGCATGGGCATGTCGCTTCAGCAAGTCGAGCGGGCTGACCTGCAGCGTTTTGTCGAAGAGAAGCTCTATATTGTCAATGAGCAGCAGACCATGGCTAGCAAAGTCGTCCGCGAGTTCCTTGAATATGTCGGCCGCCTGCAAATGTCTTCGTGTGCTCGGTGTGGTCAGCAGTTCACGACCGAGGGTCGCGCCAAGGCTCAGCACTCGCATCTTCCTGTGCGCGGCCAGCTGCACGAGTAAATTGCTTTTCCCAGATCGAGGTGGGCCGATCAGAAGGACCAGCTTGCTGTTAAGCGTCGAGATATCCTCAACGAGGCCGTTCAGTTTTTCAATCACGGTTCAGCTATCCATCCGGGACACAGAGGTCTGTGCTCGTGTCTTGCAACGGAGTTCGGATCCGTCGAGCAGCGCGATTGGCTGGTATTTTGGATTTGGGCAGCGGAGTCCATGTAAAGCCCAAGCGCCTTCAGCGTGGAATTGAGAAGTGCCTGCCGAACCGGTATCCTGGCCATTCCGCTGCGTATTCCGTAGTCATCAAAGTCGAGAACGAATGCTTTTTTTCGTGAGTCGGGCAGCTTCGAACGACCTTCGATCTCCAATGTCACTGTCTCTTTCCAATCGGCAATCTCCTTCAGGCTGCTTCTCGCTCTGCTTAGTACCCCAGCCCTCGTTGATCTGGGAATATCCACGACGACTTGGTCGATGAGCAACATGCCTCTTTGAGCCCGCGAGATCCCAGCGATGGCATCCGCACCCCAACGCAGCGATCAGTCGACGTCGGCTACCATTTCAGGCTTTGTTTGAGCACACCACCTATGCGTGCTCAACCCCTCTACGTCCTGAAGCTATATCAGGGGTGGACCGTGAGCAATCAGAATCAACCACAGTATGAATAGCCCCGAGTTTCGTGGACACCCTCGGGTTAGATTTCCTGCTGCCGTTCGAACTCGACGGGTGACAGCATCCCGTTCCTGACGTGCTTCCGTTTTGGGTTGTAGAACATTTCGATGTAGTCGAACACGTCCTGCCTTGCCTCTTGGCGTGTTCGATAGGTTCTGCGCCGTATCCGCTCACGCTTGAGCAGATTGAAGAAGCTTTCTGCCACAGCGTTGTCGTGGCAGTTCCCTCGTCGGCTCATTCGTTGCCGGCAAGCGATGCGCTGCATCGCTGAGAGGGGAATGCTCAAGATTGTGATGCTTGAGGAATGCTGCCCAGTCCATGCTGGTGAACTGGGAGCCCTGATCGGAATGGATCAGGACCTTGCTCTTGGGCTTTCGACGCCACACAGCCATGAGCAAAGCCTGCAACACGACGTCGGTTGTCTGGCGGCTCTGCATTGACCAGCCGATAACTCTACGTGAGAACAGATCGATGACCACGGCCAGATAGACAAAGCCTTCCTGGGTCCTGATGTAGGTGATGTCGGTCACCCACGCCCTGTCCGGGGCCTCCACATCGAACTGGCGTGCCAAGGTATTGTCGACCACGATCGAAGGCCTGCCGCCATAGGAGCCGGGCCGCCGCTTGTAGCCGATCTGCGCCTTGATCCCTGCAAGCCTCGCAAGACGAGCAATGCGGTTGGCACAACTTGTCTCTCCCTGATCGAGAAGGTCGTCATGAAGCTTGCGGTAGCCATAGACCCTGCCACTTTCCGTCCAGGCATTGCTGATGAGCTCCGTCTGACGCGCATCTTCCAACGCCCGCTTGCTCAGTGGATTCTTCAGCCAGGCGTAGAAACCGCTGGGTCGGATACGAAGGCAACGGCACATCGCCCGAACCGTGAACTGCTGGCGATGCTCGGCTATGAACGCGTATCTCACTTTGCATCCTTGGCGAAATACGCGGTGGCTTTTTTTAAGATGTCGCGCTCCTCGGTGACGCGCGCCAGTTCCTTCTTCAGTCGCCGTATCTCAGCTGTTTCATCCGCATCGCCCGATCCCGAAGGCTTTGAGAACTTCTTCTTCCAAGCATAGAGCGAGTGCGGGCTCACGCCGAGCCGTTTGGAAACCTCCGCAACAGGATAACCCCGCTCGGTAATCTGCGCGACCGCATCGCGCTTGAACTCATCACTAAAATTACCAGACCCCATCATGGCCTCCTTGCCTCAAATTTAGGGAAGAAGGTGTCCAGAAATCTAGGGGCTATTCAGTTCAAATCTTTACGGTGTACGTTATCAAAGCCCTAACAGCGTGCGCAGCCGTAGCTCAATATCCGCGGAGTCGATGCCTTTCTCTTCGGTGGTCGTCACGAGGATTCCTGCGTCTCCTTCTCCCTCTTCTTCCGGCAACACCCCCTGAGAGCGATACCAATCCAGCTTCGCTAGCCACCGACGTCGATATGCTGGCTCAGACAGCAGCCCAAGGTGCTCCAGAATGACGCGCCGACCAGTCTCAGCGTCTTCGATCGTGAAGTCAGGATATCGAACGCTGCCATCCTGTCCGGTAAATGGTTGTTCGTAAGCGTAGGTGATCCCAAGACCGTGAAGAAGATTGGCAATAATCACCTCCGATTTTGAGCGCACTAGCTCGCCGCGGATGGTGCGGTGAATGAGGCCCTCTTCGAGGAAGGACCCGACATGCTCGACAGGCTTGGGATCGGAAAACAGATTGGTCAGCCGACGGGCGGTCTCGGAATGCTCGGATAAAGACAGCTTCAGGAGAGCTCTAAGGTCGCCTTGGTGAAAGAGGACGACCTCTTCACGTTGGCGCGTGAGTGCCGTGTAGAGCAGTTCACGTGACAGAAGCCGGCATGGATTTGGGATAACGATGAAAGTCGTACCAAATTCGCTGCCCTGGGCTTTGTGGATGGTCAATGCATAAGCGAGTTCCAAAGGCGCGTCGCCTTCATCGCCGAAATCACCGCCTCCAAATCCAAACTTGAAACCGAGTTGCGAAGAGAATTCGACTTCTATCTTCCAGGGGAACCCCTTCGGTTTCCAACTTTTCCCCTTGAACTGGCCCACAACGATTCCGATCTCGCCGTTGGCGAGATAAGCCTTCTCCATTTTTGGATAGACGTCATACCGCCTCGCGTTGGCGACATTGATCACTTTGTCGCCGTAAAGGACGCCTTGTGCGCCCAACGGCTTGCAGGTCTTTCGCTCCCAATATTTTTCTGGCTCGGCCCAAGCACGCGCTTGCCGTCGGAAGGATTTCTGAAGCCATCGATTCAAACCGTCTACTCCGGTCTCGCCAGCGCGCACCGGTGACAGTATCTGCCAAGCTTCAGCGTCGGCGCCTCCACCACGTCGGCGTTCGACGCCCTCGGGGTCTTCTTCCGAACGTGACAGGTTGAAGTAGATCGCCTCATTATATGGGCGACCGCCGAGGCTAATCTCGAAGGCGGCGTCATCCCGCTCGTCGTCAAAGCCTTGCCTGTGCGAAATGGCTCGCGTCGCCGCCTTGATTTCGGCAAGAAGCTTTGTCTGAAGTTCGGTGTCGCTTTCCCAGCGAACAGCTCTGATGCCAGTCGACTTGCCGCTGGCCAGACGATCCCAGGCCTCATCAGCTCCGGGATCGGGAGCCTCTCCCCCGAACCACCGCGACAAGATGATGTCGTCACGAGCCGCTGGCGGCTCTCCCGCCGCAACCGAATGCTCGGTCTGACGACGAACGATCTTTAGTTCTGCATACCCGGCCGGTGCTTGGCTATTTGCGTTGGCATGGTTGTCGTTCAAGTAGCGGACGATGTCGACAAAAGGGCGGCCTGCACCGATTGGCGGGAGCTGCCTCGGATCGCCCACCAAAATCAGTCGCTCGACGGCTGTTGTCTCTATTGCATCAAGGGTAGCCGACAACTGGTCTTCTGTCAGCATCGAGCACTCATCGATGACGACAGTCTTGAAGCCCCGCTCGCGGTTTGCGTCGTCGGTAATGCGGTAGGATCCGGTACGCGGATCATAGCGTCCGAGTGCCAACAAAAATTGCGCGAGTGTGTAGGCCTGCGCATTGTTGGCCCGCTTTTGCATCTGAACCCGCGCTTTGCCGGTTGGGGCGAGCAGGAGGACCCCACCGGCGGCGACCGAAGGCATCGACAGGAGGGCCGTCAACAGGCTCGTCTTGCCCGTCCCAGCAGGCCCGATCAAAACCGAAAACCGAGACCGGTAGATCTCACCCAGCGCATTGGCTTTTTCGACCCGCGCAAGCTCTTCAGTCTCGGGGTCGCTCGCGTCGGCAAACGGCGGAAGCTGCTGGTCGATTAGGGCTCGCCAATCGTGCTCCCCGGCATGTCGTTTGCCCGCGAGGCGCCGTTTCACACGAGCCGAGATGATGTCGCGTGCCTGAGCAAACTTCTGGAGCTGCCATGCGGGCGTGCCATCAGCCATCTTGGCGATGACGATCCTTGCCTTCAAGAACGGGTCAAATGCGTCGATCCAATCGGCGCCGATCGCGCATTGTGGCGAAATGTCCAGGTCGCGGACCCGTTGCACCAGCCAAGATTGAAGTAGTAGCGTGTGCCCCTCGGTAGCGGCTCGATCAAGCGTGTTAATCATAAAAGCCCGGCCACGACGAGGATCAATGGCCTCCGAGCAGCGAGAAGGATCAGGTACAGGCACCGATGCCGCAACCGTCTCTTCAGGGAACAATCCACGATCGACCACTGAAGTAGAGATCGGGTCTATACGTCCGCGGTCGTCTTCGAAGCAAAGATACGGGTTTGCCAGAATTTCTGCGTCGGAAGCGGTAATGCCTGCCCGTTTGCGTTCTTCGGTGACAAACCATCGGGTCGCCTGATCGGCAGTGATCTCGAACCTGGCGAGGAGCTTCAGCAGCGCCCGCCGTTCTGGCTTCAGGCTGCCCCAGAGTTTTGCCGCCGTTGAACCAATTGTCGCTGCCAAATCGGGAGTGAGCATGTTCGGCTCGTGAAGCACCTTTTCGACAAGCGGCCAAGGATCGCGCACCTCCTGAGATCCGTCTGCGTGCAGCTGTTGACCAATGGCGTGGGCGACGAGGGTGCCGTGAGTCAATCCGAACGCTGTGAGCGCGGAGCCAAGCCCGGGAAAGGCCCCCCGAAGGCGCCAAATTCGGTTGAGCTGAGTGTCGACCCAGCCCCGAGCGGCAGACCAATTGCCAGGCACCACCTTTTCCAGCCGCTCCAATAGCGACGCGCAGGCGAGCAGAACCGTGATCGCCTGGTCATGTGTCACATGCTCCGTACCCATCGAGAAAGCGTCCCAGTGTTCTTCGGGCGCATGGAGGACAAGACTGGACAAATCGATGCTCGGGTCTTTTGCGGCCAGATCGATCAGGTCGTGGTAGGGAAGGAGAAAGCCGTCCTTGATCTCTGGCCGGATCGAGTGATGCAGATTGCGCTCCCACAGGACACAGCGCATCGCATCCGACGGTGCGCCCTTCTCGTAAATGTACTCGACAGAGGGGTCGACCTTGAGAACTCGACCTACACCGACAATGACCCGCCGCCCGTCATCCGTCAGCGGCGTGCGCTTTGCGTAGAAGAATACAAGGGACTCCTCGGGTGTAATGGCGCCGAAAAACGTATCGAGCATCGCAAGCTGGTTCCGGCGTTCCTGAACCCAGAGCTTATCGAATTCGAGGTCTGGCTCGAGTTCGGGTCGGAAATTGATTTTATAGGCCTTGGCCCGGTCGGGGATTCCGTCGTCCGAATTCTTCATCATCCAGGCGAAGGGAACAGCCGCCGCCGAGAAGGCCGCATGATGAAATCCGCTTTCCTGAAAATGCTCATATCTGGGATTGTGGCTATATGGGTGGCGGACCCTACGCGTATAACCAAAGGGTGCCATAAACGCTCCGCGTTCTGCGGCGCATGCCGGGAGCCGAACGCCCTCAGTATCCCAATTGGCTCCCGCAACACTCGTTTCGAAATCGTCATCCTTGGTTTCCGCCACTCTTGGCAGGATCAAGCAGGATGTGTTTCCCCGAGGATTGGCGCAGATCTTACCCGCCCAACGACTGTCGTGCCATGGCACCCGTACAGAAACGTGCATGGTGGGCAAGCGTCTTGCTCCGGCGATCATTGGCATTCCTTCCTGCAGGGCACTCGCGCGCTGCTTCAAGTATCAAAAAAGCGCCTGCAGAAATGATAGGCGAGCCGGTCTTTGAAATTAATGATGTTGTCTTCAACGGTCATGATCTCGCAGTGACTGGTACCGCCGTTCGCCGGGCCTCTGAGGCCCCGGCCAACCATCTGCATGTAGAGTACGGGGCTGAAGACCGGTCTTGAGATCAGGACCATGTCGGCCTTTGGAGCATCGAAGCCGGTAGTCAGGACGCTGTGATTGCAGATTACCCGTAGATCGCCGGCACGGAACCGTCGTGTGAAATGCTGCCTCGCAAGCCGGTCCGTCTGACCGCTTACAGCGGCAGCAGGGCAACCTGTAAGGTGTAGTCTCGCCGCAAGGTACTGCGCGTGCGCGACAGAGTTGGCGAACAGGAGGATGGACTCCGCCTTGCTGTTCACGATGGCATCGATGATCAAATCATTCCGGTCGGAATCTTCGCCCATTCGGTCCACGACGCTGTCGGGAAGCTCTCCAAAGGTATCGACGTGCTGCTGTTCGCGCTCGGTCAGTGTAATCGGCCTGTCGTAGCGAAGTGGGCGATAGCTTCGGTCGGCGAGCACGCCCATCTCGGAGAGCTTGTCGTGAAGGCCAGCCTGGTCGGACGGAAACCAGCGACGGTCAAAGCGCGCCGCAAGCCGTTCCGACTCGTCCTCGTTGTACCCGCGCCATGGCGTAGCACTTAGGCCCAGAACGGGCGCTTCACGCTCGCGCGCGCGCTCGCTGCCGACCTGAACATCGAGCCAACGCAAAAGGTCCGTGTAGCTCGAGGTTATTGCGTGATGGCACTCATCGATGATGATGATCCCGGATTGGGCGACCCATGCCAGTTCGGGACGAGTACTACGGCTGTTCAAGGTCTGGATGCTCGCAATTACCACGGTTGGTTCATCGCCTTCCGGCGGTGAAGGGTTTCGCTGACCGCCCCATAGCCGCACGATGCGGAGGTCTTCGCCGGGCTCCCCCACATTGACCCAGAGCTGGCGAAAGCACTGGACTGCCTGCTCGCACAGCTCATCGGTCTGAGCTATCCAGAGTGCAGTTCGACGCCCATTGCCCTGCAAGACCAGCCGCACGACAGCCTCAGCAGCGACGCGCGTCTTGCCGCCGCCTGTGGGCAGGCTGACCACAGCTCGGCGGCGACCCGCGCCTGTGTTGAGAAGCGAGCCTATGCTCGTCAGGATGTCTTCCTGGTAGTCGTGGAGTGGTGGCAGGTGAATTGGCCCACTGACGGACAGTTCTGCATCTCGGCGGCCTCCAACCGAAGCGGCAAACTCGATCGGAAAGCCAAGCTCTTGCACAAAGACCCGAGCTTGCTCCCCACCCCAACGTTTGGGAGGTGCAAGCCCCCTAAGCTCAAGTGCGTCTCTCAGCCTGCTGAGCAGCGTCGGTCCGTGGACCGCCAGCGCCAACCGGGCGAGGTTCTCCGGATCGACATGCTTCTCCACGGCTTGTCGGGTAGCAGGGGTCAGAGTTCCGAGCAGGGTCTCGATGTCACCACCAATCGCTTTCAGCAATCTGAGCTCAAGCGACCTCTCATCTCGAACTGCCTTTTGCGCCTCGTCTGACCTGCGATCCATTATTCGGGAAAGGATTTCTTCCAGATCTGCGCCATCCTGAATGATCCCATGGCGCGCGAGGCAGCGAAGCAGCAGTTCAACACCTTCCTTCCAGCCGCGACTGCCGAACTGCTCACGGTCAATGAGAAACGCGCCGTCGGCTTCCATTCCGACTGTCACCGCTCGCCTGAAAGGCCCGACGCTTTCTTCAAGGCCGCTGACCCAAACGGCCGGGATCGTCCTCAGCACCTCAGAGTCTTCCTGCGCTGCAGCCAACTCTGGGAAAAGATCGAGGAGGTGCGACGGCGCCGATAGACGCCTCTCGAACGACATCGACAGCCCGGCGCCAAGCTCCATCGCTCCGGCTGCCACCCATGCCGAAGCCACATCTTCGGACAACAAGATTATCCTGCCATCGTCGAGATCGTGCCCGACGCTCTCATCGGCGGTCACATAGATATCCGACAGCGGGAGAGCGCCGTCGGCGCTGGGCAAGGTGGCTGGAATGGCACCGTCAGCATGTGCCGTCTCCCACACCGGTCGCAGGGCCTTGAAGTCCCTTTTTCTTTCCGAAACTGAAGTGAAGACTTGCTCCCAGAAACGCGCGGTGGCCTCGCGCGTGAGTTTGGCCATGTGCCAGGCGAAGCGAGATCCCAAGTCCGTCTCAGCATCCCTGGCCCGGAGAAAGCCTTCAACAGCCTTGAACCCCTGGACTTCAGCCTCAGCCAAGATCTCAGCAAGTTCGGGGGGGATGCACTTTAGCGGCACTACGAGGTTGCCGACGCGTGTGCGTCCATGCTCCGTCAGCCAGAAATAGGCTGGATGCGGTGCCGTCACCTTCGGGTAGGCGTCCGCACGTGTCGGATGCACGATCGTCACCCTAGACGCATTTTCGGCAAATTGCGCGATCGCACCCAGTAGCATCCGACTCAGCTGTGCGGAACTCGCCGTAGGCAGCACCGGAAGCAGCCGCCACCCTGACGGCATGCGGATCGAGTAGCTCGAGAACTTGGGTAAGTATCGTGGCGTGCTTCCGGAGTGCTCCCTGCAAATTTCATCGAAACCAGGGCTCAACAAGCGGAGATAGTCCTTGAAGTCCGGATCGTCTCGGTCCGCGGACTCCTCGATACCGGGGAACTCCGACAGCCAGTCCGATGGGACCATGGTTTCGACTTGCTGCCGAAATTGCGGGTCCATGACATGATCCTCGGGAAATCCTGATGGAGTCTCCCGTACGATCAACAGGCTCCGGCTTGTCCACATTCCGGATACTGCGCGGAATTTGGTGCGCTCCAGGCCAAGCTCATCGATGTATTCCCGCCTTGCTTCCTGTGGCGCCGAGGCAATGTTGTACCAGAAGTTCTCCCAGTCTTCCGGCTGATTGGAAGCCTCGGCAGTCGTCAGCGAGGCCTCGAGAATGTCCGACCACGATGCAGATGCCAGTTCGGTGACATCCATCAGATTGACGAGGATGTCGCGGGCCTCCTCGTCCGAAGCAAGTCCCTCGGAAACCGCTAGAAAGCCTGCGGGCGGCGCTGATCCGGATACAATCACTGCTTCCGAAGGAGCGGCCAACCCCCCATCTGCGGTGGGTATAAGGCATGCTTCGGGAACGCTAAACAGTCCGTGTTTGAACTTCTCCTTCAGTAGATTACCGGCGAACGCCAAGGTCCGTCTCGCCATGGCGAGATCTGTGTGCGCAATGCAGTCGAGCCATTTGTCGGCGGGCGACTTCGCCAATACCTGGATGTCCCGGCGCTTTGCTTCCGTGACGAGGGCTTTCAACCGCGATACCCTTGCCTCGGACGAATAGCAGTCTGGGTGCAGATAACGGTCCCGCGCATCCGCGTTCGCAAGGTCGGCCCACGATCTGCAGATCTCCGTGTCCTCAACGAAATGCCGCAAGAGCTGGCTTGGACTGCGCGGGATGCCATTCACGTCAGGCAAGACTTCAGACGAGATGATCTGGTCCCAGAGGGACCGGATGAGGGGCACGGCGATTTCGTCCTGCCGTTCCGGTTGACGCGGGAACGCACTAACGGCGGCCCCATAATCCTCGGGGGTCGACATCGCAGTGAGAGAGCCGCTGATCAGATCCGCCGCAGCCTGCATGATCGCTTCGTTCCATCGGCCCCGGATCAGGTTGGTCCTGTCACTGTTGAGCTTCCAAGGTGCGTTGAGGATGCCCGAAGTGCGGCTTTGCGTTTCGGTCGGAAAGAACGCCCAGAAGCGACCAGCTTGTTCGCGACCACCGACCGGCACCGCCCAGGACAGTGGAACCTGCTCCCTTGCCTGGATGTGAGTAGCGTCGGAGCGCGCGGCCGGACTGTCGACCTTGACCGACGCCTCGAAGACCTTCCATCGGGCATCGCTGGTTCCGTCGCTCACAACTGCGAGTCCGTCTTCAAACCGCTTAGTCAAGAGACGGGGTGCAGCACCTTCCACTTCCAGCTTGAGGGAGATTGCCGAGGGCAGGAACAGCAGAAACTCGGCGGGGAAATCTGCAATTTCCTGGCTCAGTCTGTCGAACGCAGCGTCATCCGCGATTTCTGCCGTAACGACGGTGGTTGCCCAGTTCCATCTGCTTGATTTCGATAACGGGCTATTTTCGGCAGCGGGATCCAGCACCTCGGCAAGCCGCATGCCAGGCGCGGGCGCATCTTTGGCCAACCCAAGATGTCGACGAATTCGATCACGGCAGGCCTCGGGGTCGAAGCGCAGCCCTACAGATCTGGATGTCAGGTCGACGCGACCGCCCAGCTTGAGCAGCGACTTGAACCCGATACCAAATCGCCCAATCTGATTGCTGCGCTTAGGGGAGCTGCGCGCATTCAAGAGGGCCACAATACCCGGTTCATCCAAGGCGGCGCCGGTATTGGCTGCCTCCAACCGATTGGGTGAGAGACGGACATGGATCCGCCCCTGGGACTCCGCAGCATCAAGGATCGCGTCGGCAGCGTTCTGCACCAGTTCGTACAACTGACGATAGGCGTATCCGCCTGACAAGACTTCGTTCTCGGTCTCAAAATGCTCGGCTGCGTCCCGCGGCTGTGCATCGTAGGCCTTCAGGCGCTTCTGGCATTCGTCGTGAACAAACTCGGATAAATGCGTGAGATCTGGCTCTTGGGTGCGATGGCGCATACTAATCTCAAGTTGCAAACTGAAAATTCATCGTGCACGTCAAGCTTAGATATAGTCAATCACCGTTGGCAAGAAATTTGAAACGTCAGGCGTTCAGGCGAGTATTATTACTGAAGGAAATCAAAAACCTAGCTAACTATATAACTCTCACAATCACTAGTCCGACAGATTGTGTCTAGAGATCACCGCTGCAAAAGACGCCCCCAGGCCGCCATCAACTCTCGCCTTTGGTCCAACAAGTCAGTCCGATGGTAGGCGGCTTCAGTGGCGCTGGCTATGGTATGGGCGAGGGCCCGTTCGGCAATATCGCGCGGGTACCCATTTTCCGATGCCCAGTCCCGGAACGAAGAACGGAAGCCGTGCGCTGTGGCGATGCGCCCGGGTGTATCGCTCTGAACTTGCGCGTCGCGTAGCGCTTTGGTGAGCGCCATGTCCGAAAGCGGACTGCCATTGCGAGATGGGAAAACAAAGGGCGAAAATTCTTCTTCCGGCTGCCTGGTAGAGAGAATCTCAATTGCCCGCGGCGACAAGGGCACACGATGAGCCACACCAGTCTTCATGCGATCTTTGGGAATGGTCCAGATCGCGACATCCCAATCAATCTCCGACCATTCCATGAGCCTGACTTCACCAGACCGGGCAGCCGTCAAAATGAGGAATTCCAGAGCCAGTTTGCCTATGGTGGGTTTGCCGGTGCGCAGTACTCGTTCTGCAAATGCCGAAATGTCCCTCCAGGGTACTGCAGGGTGATGCTGGACGCGCTCGCGCTTGCCTTTCTGCTTGGGTAACAATCGATCCACATTCTGAACCGGGCTGGCGACGATGTAATCCTGAGCCACACACCAGTTCATCACGCTGTCGCATCGCTGGCGAATACGTGATGCCGTTTCGGGTTTGCTGAGCCAGATCGGTCGTAGCGCGTCGGAAAAGTCAGAAGCCCGGAGCTCATTGACCGGCCTCCCCCCCAGCTTAGGAAACACATAGGTCTCAAGCGTTCCGATCCATTGTTGAGTGTGTTTCGCATTCTTGAAACCGGGCCTGAGCTCTGCAAAGGCCTGCCGCGCCGCCTGCTCGAAACTTGGCATGGAGGTCTCCAGTCGACGCTCCATTTCGGCGGCGCGCTTTGCCTCCAGAGGATCTCCGCCAGCCGCGATGACATCGCGGGCTTCCCAGGCGGCTCTCCTTGCCGCTGCAATGCTGACTTCAGGATAACTGCCCAACCCCATGTCACGCCGCTTGCCCGTCACGGGGGAAACGAAACGGAGGTTCCATTTTCCCTGTCCCTTTGTCCGCGAGGGAATCAGCTGCAGCCCCTTGACGGTCCCATCTTGGCGGGGTTTCGAGCCGGGCTCGAGTTTGCGCGCGGCGGCATCGGTGAGCATCTAGATATCCAGTCCGTCCATTCTTCTTCGGGAAAACCGAAAAAGATCATATCATCTCTCAGCCCCACATCCAGCCCCACATTTTACTTGCGATAAAATAAGACTATATGAGACGAGATGGCAAATCAGGATCGATTATATAGTTGTTTTTATTTTATATTTCAAGGCGATTTCAAATTCAATGCGATTAAGTGAGACTCCGATTTGGCGGACTCTCTCTCCGCCATTTATATCCTGAAGGCGGCGACATATTTTGTAAATTGCAAACACCTCGCAGCAGTG
Organism: Hoeflea sp. AS16; assembly: GCF_038900095.1. Taxonomy (NCBI): domain Bacteria; kingdom Pseudomonadati; phylum Pseudomonadota; class Alphaproteobacteria; order Hyphomicrobiales; family Rhizobiaceae; genus Hoeflea; species Hoeflea sp. AS16. The sequence continues at coordinate 255,845 of NZ_JBBMQQ010000003.1, forward strand.
CGCGCTATAGCGTGCATTTGTAACGGACAATCGTGTTTCTCGTCAGCACCTGTGTCCCGGATTTGCAGTTGTTATTTAAGGGGGTTGGCTTCGTCGTCGTATCGGGGGAGCGAGGATGAGGCCCAAATTCTCAAGTGCCAAAGAGCCTGCTGAGCAGTCTTTGAACGACATCCGTTGTGCGACAGGCAGGCATTTCTCAGCAAAAAAAATATAATCCGGATCGTGCTGGAGGATCTGCCCGGAAATCTAGAAGCCCCGATCACCGCGGGCATCGGACACCAAAACCGCCAGCGCAACCACGAGAGTCTGAGCGATGTGACGTCCGCCAACGCCTGCTACGGCAGGGCAGAGGTCGCCATCAAACAACGTGAAGGAATCAAACGCCAGATCATCGAACAACGACGCTTGCAGCACCGCAAGCCAGCTGCTTGATACCAATCCGGTGGCGAGGCCAAACCCGGCTGAACCGATCCCCATCAACTCATCGCGCTGTTGATACCCAAGACAATGCCAACGGGGGCATCCGCACTCGGAGCCCCCGGGCACACGCGCGGCGGTTCAGCAGAACATCAATCGATCGGATAGTCCTCTTCATTGAGGACCCAGCCGGGCTTTCCGCTGAAGTCCAGGCGAGGGGGGCAGAAGATATCGACCATCTGATTCTTGTCCGGGCCGGTCGCTCTGCTGGTATGAACCACCGGAGGCGGGATGATGATGGCCGACGGCGCGCCAACGCTGATCGCCTTGTCAGCCTTCCAGTCAGCCAGGTCTGTCGTCCAGGGCCAGCGAAGATGATGCGTATACTCACCTTCGAGCAGGAGCGAACACTGCTCGAAATCGTCATGGTGATGCGGTGACATCTTACTGGTGTCCCTTGGTCCATCATAGCAATCCAGCATGTTCACCATGAAGGTCGTGCAACGGAATATCCGGCCAAACCGGCCCTCCTGCTTTGGAACGTCCAGGGAATAGTGCCGGATCTTCAGGCCACCCGCAGGTTCCGGCCACGCCTGGAATTCGGGGATATGGGTGCGCCGTTCATCATAGGCGCCAGCATTCGGGCAAAGCTCCAGAAGGTCGCCGGACTTGACGGTAAACAGCCGGACGACATTGCCGCCGTTCGGCAGAACCACCTGGCTGTCGCCGGGCGGAACAAAGGCGATGGAGTTCGCCGGAACGTGCCTTGTTTCACCCAAAGCCGTGATGTCGGCCGGAGCGTTGGGAAGCAGCACAACATACTCATCCGGTTGCCCGCTGCGTGCCAATTTGGCGCCCGGCACCAGCTCGGAATAGGCGACAATGAAGTTGTGACCGCGCACCAGCCAGGTTCGGCCGGTCTCGTCCTCAAGCTGTGGCGGCGAGTCGTAGAACGTGGCGAGTTGCTCTTCCGCGATCAGACCGGTTTTCGGTTTGCCGGCTGCTGCAGGTGCAAGCGCCGCGCGCGGATCAGATTTGTCGTACATGCTTTTGTTCCCGGTCTATTTGGTGACGGTTTCGCGGACGGCGGACAGCGCCGAAGCAGCCGCGTTGCGCAAGAACGTCTGGTCGGATGAAACGATAAAGGCTGTTGCGCCGAGCTCTGCGAGCTCGCCGGCATCGGCTGCGCCGCCAGTCATGACACAGATGGTCTTGCCTGCCGCGCGTGCGGCCCCGGCAATTTTCCGGCTTGCCGCCTTGACCGGGGCGGAGCCAGCCTTGGTTTCGCCATAGGCTACGGTCAGGTCGCCGCGTCCGATGAACACCGCATCCAGCCCTTTGACCGCCAGGATTTCATCGAGTTGGTCGAGCGCGTGGGGGTCTTCGATCATGGCAATGACCGCAATTGATGCATCCTGCTGATCCAGATGCGCTTCTATCGTCCGGCTTCCAAAATTGCCGGCCCGGGTCGTTGCGGAATATCCGCGTGACCCTGAGCGGTACCGAGCCGCCGAAACAATCTCGCGCGCCTTTGCGGCACTGTCGACGTGCGGAACCAGAACGCCGTCGGCGCCGCAGTCGATGACCGAGAGAATGGTCGAGGCGTCCCCGTTCTGAACCCGCACCAGTCCGCCCATGCCGTGCGCCTTGCAGGCCAGCAGGATGCGATCGGTGCTTTCGCGGTTGATCGGCGCATGCTCTTCGTCAATCACCACGAAATCATAGTTCAAGCTACCGAGAACTTCCGTCGGCATGGTGTGGGCGATCTTCATGAAGCTGCCGAAGAGAAACCGGCCCTCCAACAGCTTTTCACGAAAAGTCTGACTTTGCTCGTTCATTTTGGCTCCCTGAGGCGTTTCGTGGAACTTCTCAACTCCACTGTCGCGTCGCAAGCGAGCGTCGACTGCATTTCGCCTAACGAAACGCAATTTGAACCGCCTTGTTTCGACCAATGAAGTGAGTGAGGCTTGATCGTGCCGGTTGGCGAGAACGATGAGGAAGACAAAACATGGCGATCACTTACGATCTGGTTCGGGAGGCATCCTGTGCGCTTTACTCGCGCGCCCTGAAGAAGATCCCGGCAGATACGCACGCGGCACTCGCTGAGGCTGAGAGCAAGGAAAGTGATGAGCGGTCGCGCAAGACGCTTCGTTTCCTTCAGAGGTCAGCCCGCAAGACCGAGGAAGAAGGCCGCCACGCCTGTTCGGATGCAGGCTTCCCGACATTCGTGGTGAAAATCGGCACCCGGCTGAGCCTTGACGGCGACATCCGCAACGCGTTCATCGACGGGTTTGCGGACATGGTGGAGCAGATCGATCCGCCAATCCTGAAATTCATCACCCATCCCCTTACCCTCGAACGCAGCTTTGCCGGCAAGGACATTCCGAACCTGAGTTTCGACATCGCCGACGGCGAAGATTTCATCGAGATCACCTGTTCACCCAAGGCACTTGGATCAGGCCGGTGGGCGGCGCTGGAAGTGTTCAGCTACCCGACCATGGAGCAGATAGAATCCTACGTGATGGACTGCGTCATGAAGGCCGGTTCGCAACATTGCCCGCCCGTCATCATCGGCGTCGGCATCGGCGGCGACTTTGACAATGCGGCCAAGCTTGCCAAGCGTGCGACGCTCCGGCACATCGGCACCACCCATCCCGAACAGATCGTCGCAGACATGGAATCGCGGCTGCTCGAGGCCGTCAATGCAACCGGGTTCGGGCCGATGGGGCAAGGTGGCGATACGACCGCGCTGGCCGTCCACGTCGACTATTCGTCCGGGCACGGATTCGTACCGGTTGCAGTCTGTTTCAACTGCTGGATCAACCGCCGCACGACGGCACGCATTTACAATGATGGCAGGGTTGTCCATGTCGAATAATGAAGAAATGAGACGCCTGAGCCTGCCGCTTTCGCCGGACACCGCGCGCAGCCTGAAGGTTGGCGAGCGTGTCATCCTCGACGGCGAAGCCACTGTAACGGTCGGCTACCCCACCCACCAGCGCATGGTTGCCGCGATCAACGCCGGAGACCCTTTGCCGATCGATCTGACCGGTGGCAGCTTTTTCCATATGGGAACCTGTTGTTACGAGAAGGACGGCCGGTTTTTCCCACACTACGTCAATCCCACCACTTCGACGCGCTTTGACGCGTTGTTGCCCACCATTGTTCGTGGCCTTGGAATTACGGCGATCGCCGGCAAAGGCGGCGTCGGGAAGGATGTCGTCGCGGCCTTGAAGGACGTTGGCGGTGTCTATTTCGCCATGCCAGGCGGTGCGGCACCGATGCTGAGCGCAGGTGTGGTCGAGCGGCTGGAAACCGGCTGGGACGACCTCATCGAGCAATTCCGGCTGTCGCGGTTTTCGTTCAGCGGATTCGGGCCGCTGATTGTCGGCGTCGATGCGCATGGCAACAGCCTGTACCAAAATCTGTCGGATCAGGCGGAGGACCGCCTTCCGGCAATCCTCGCCCGTCTGAAAGAGAGAAGAACCCTTGCGGCACAGCAAGCCGCTGGATCATCAAAGACCTGAATAGGAGGAACACATGTCTTTACGCACAAGTTTCACGGCAGCGATTTTGCTCGCGTCAACGGCAGTCCCGGGTATGGCCGAGGATGTCAAACTGCCCAACACCATGTCGATGACCACCTATGATGTGGGTTCGGCCGGTTATGCCCAAGCCGTGGCGATGGGCAAGGCGATCAGCGACGGCTACGGCGTGAGTTTGCGGGTGCTGCCGGCCACGTCCGATGTGGCCCGTCTGCTCCCGGCCAAGCAGGGCCGCGTCGATTTTGCCCTGCTCGGCTCGGAAGCCTACAACGCCTTCGAAGGCACGGAGGCTTTCGCGGCCCCCGAACTCGGTCCGCAGAATATCGAACTCCTGATCGGCGCCAACTCGAACAACTGCTTCACGCTCGCATTGCAGGGTGACAGCGACATCGAAAACGCAACCGACCTCAAGGGAAAACGGGTTGGCTGGGTGGTCAGCTCGCCTGCCCTGCAAAACAACGTCGCTGCCTTCCTGGCCTTTGGCGGCCTGACCTGGGACGATGTGGAGCGCGTTGACGTTGCAAGTTTCGGTGCTTCCTGGGAAGCCTTCCTCAACGGCCAGGTTGACGCGATCACCACGCTTTCGACGACTACTTTCGCCACCCAGGCCGCGGCATCGCCAACCGGTCTGAAGTGGCTGGAGCTTCCTGCTGAAGACGAGGAAGGCTGGGCACGGCTTCAGAAAGAAAAGCCGCAGTTCTCGCCGCGCGTTGCCAGCGATGGCCCGAACATGTCGGAAGAAAACACGGTCGAATGTGCCGGTTTCCCCTTCCCCGTCCTGACCGCCTACAGCGACAAGGATGCGGACGCCGTCTACAACATGACGAAGGCGCTTCAGGAACAGTTTGACGCCTATTCCGGTGTGGAAGCCGGCCTTGTCGGCTTTGCGGCAGAACGCCAGAATTTCAAGTGGGTGCTCCCGTACCACCAGGGTGCAATCAAGTACTGGGAAGAAGCCGGTGTCTGGAATGACGCTGCCCAGGCGCACAATGGCAAACTGCGGCGCCGCCAGCAGGTGCTCAACGATACATGGGCTTCCATCCCCGAGGAAGAGCGCGAAGCAAAGTGGGCCGATGCGCGCGCTGCTGCCCTTGCCGCGGCCGGCTTCTAGAACCGTCCAGTCCTCCCGGACGAAAACACCGCCTGCAGAAATGCGGGCGGTGTTTTTTTGTCTTCAAGCGTCAACGAAGAGGGAGGTGCCAGATGTGTCGTAGTGCGCCTGACGCTGGTGCGGAGCTCAGCCCGGGACGGTTTCAGCGCGGGCCAGGTCAACCGCCATGACGACCTTGCCGATCTGCTGATTTGCATCGAGGATGGCGTGGGCTTCGGCCACATCGGCAAATGGCAATATCGCGTGCAGCCGGGTCTCGATCCGGCCGGATTCCAGATGCGGCCAGACCTGTTCGACCAGATCGCGCGCGATGCCGCCCTTGTAGCTTGCCGGGCGTGGCCGCAGTGTCGAACCGGTGAGGGTTTGCCGGCGCCGGACGAGCTGGCGCAGGTTGACGTTTGCCTCGGCGCCCAGATGGCTTGCGATCAGGACCAATCGCCCGTCAAAGGCCAGCAGGTCAAGTTCGCGCTGGGTATATGGCCCGGCCTGTCCGTCGAGGATCAGGTCAATGCCGCGATCGCCCAGCTGTTTGCGCAGTTCATCATCCCACGCGCCGTGGTAGTCGACGGCATAGGCACAACCAAGGTCGCGGCAAACCTGAAGCTTGTCCTCATCGCCGGCAGTTGCATAGACGGTCGCACCGCGAAGCGTGCGGGCCATTTGAATGGCCGCCATGCCAACGCCGCTAGTACCGCCCTGCACCAGCATGTGCTCCCCGTCCGCGAGCTGACCGAGCATGAACACATTGTTCCATGCCGTGAAGAACACCTCCGGCAGGGAGGCCGCCTGCGCAAAGGTGAAGCCCCTGGGAATCGGCATGCACTGCAATGACGGGACAGTGCAATATTCAGCGTAGCCGCCGCCATTGACCAGCGCGCACACCGCATCGCCTGCAGAGAAGTTGCTCACACCCTCGCCGACAGCTTCGACAATGCCGGAGACATCGAGTCCCAGCAATTCCGATGCGCCGGGCGGCGGTGGGTAAAGGCCGCGGCGCTGCTGTATGTCGGGGCGGTTCACGCCGGCAACAATAACCCGGATGAGCACCTCGCCGGCACCGGGCCGGGGGATGGGACGGCGGGCATGATAAAGGACCTCCGGTCCGCCTGCACCGCGTGTTTCAACGACGTTCATATCCGCGGACATGCCGGACCTCCTATGATGTTGCGGGCACAAGGTCCCGACGGTTCTGCCATGCGGCAAACCCGAGCAATGGGACGGCAACAAGGGCCGCAACGATGACCAGATCGAAGTCACTCCACCCCGGCACAATCGAGGCAGGCAGGGCGATAAGGATTGCGGCTCCGAGCAGCAGCAGGCGCAACGGGAGCTGATAGCTGCGCCGGGCAAACAACGTTCCGACAAATGGCGCATAGCCCTGGACCGTGTAGGCGAACAGCGCAATTCCGGACAGCGCGAGCAGCGTCGATATGACGGTTTGCTCCCATGTGCCCTGGAGTACGAGTGCAGGCTGGAACGCAAAGAAGAACGGAATGAAGTAGATGACGGATCCAATCCGCATCGCTTCGAAGCCCGTCTCCATCGGAGGGGTCTTTGCAATGGAGGCTGCCGCAAAGGCACCAAGCGCGACCGGCGGCGTGATGAACGACAGCATGCCCCAGTAGAAGATGAACATGTGGACGGCCATCGGGTTGAGGCCAACTTCGATCAGGGCCGGCGCAAGCAGGATTGCCAGGAAGATATACGCCGCAGTCGATGTCATGCCGACGCCGAGGATGAGGCCCGTAAGTGCGCCCATGAGCAGCAGGAAGATCTGTGAGCCGTCGGCTATGCGCAGCAGGTCATTGACGAGGGTTGCCGCCACGCCGGTCATGGAAAGGGCGCCCACGATCATCCCCACCGCCGCCAGGATGGCGACCAGGTTGGAAAAAAGGGATCCCAGCGAGTCGATGAACTCTCCGACCTCTTTCCATCCCCAGCGATGTTTGCGTGAAAACACCTGGTTGAGGAAGATCAGAAGCGGCGTGGCGTAGTAGGGAGCGAGAGCCTCGCGGCGCATGACCAGCAGCATGTAGATCAACAGCGCAAAGACAAAGATGTAGTACCAGCCTTCCTTGAGGGTTTGCCGGATGGACGGCAATTCCTCGGCCGGCAGGCCCTTGAGCTTTTCCTTGCCTGCCATCGCGTCGATCTGCACGAACAGGCCAAAGAAGTAGAGTGCAGATGGAATGATCGCGGCCAGCGCAACCTCGCCGTAGGGCACATTCATGAAACTGGCCATCACGAAGGCGGTGGCGCCCATCACCGGGGGCATCAGCGTGCCGCCGGTTGAGGCGCAGGTTTCGACGCCGGCAGCAAAGGTGCCCTTGATGCCGATGCGGCGCATGGCGGGAATGGTCATCACACCGGTGCTCAGCACGTTGGTGATGACGCTGCCGCTCATCGAGCCCATCAGGCCGGAGGAGAAAATGGCGACCTTTGCAGGTCCGCCCCTAACCCGGCCCAGCAGCGCGAAGGACAGGTCCATGAAGAAAGCTCCGGCCCCGGTCTGCTGCAATGCCGCTCCAAAAACGATGAAGCCAATAATGAGTCCGGCGAATGTACGCAGCGGGATGCCGAGAATGCTCTCCGACCCCATCGCGTGATAGGCCGCCACGTAGTCGATGGATGACGGAAATCCGGCGATCGCGTTCGGCAGGTACTCGGTGTAAACCGGATAAAGCGACATTATCCCGACGATGATTGCCAAAGGCAGACCTCCGGCGCGCCTGCCACCTTCAAGCACCAGCGCCCAGAGCGCGAAGGAAAACCAGATCGCGGTTTCCGGCGGCGCCATTTCCCATCCCTTGAGCGAGATATTGAAAGCGTTGATGAAGAAGAACCCGCAGGTGAACACGCAGGCTGCCGCCAGACACCAGTCATACCATGCCGGCTGGTTCGCCGGCTTGTTCGGGTTGGCAGGATAGATCAGAAACAGCACCGCCAGCGCCAGTGCGATGATCGCGTAATAGAAGCGCAGATCGACCAGCGTGTACCCGACGAAAAATCCGAAATTGAAGGTCTGGTTGATCGCCAGAACGAGAATCAGAATGGACGCAACGCGAACCACCCACCTGGCGCCGCCCCCGAGCAGGCGGGCACCGGGTTCGAAGACTTGTTCGATGGTTTCCGAGTTGGACATTTTATTCTCCAGGACCGTCGCGCGATCGTTATTGGGTAACCGGGATGTCCACCAGCCTGGATGGATTGTCGCGCACCATGGTTCGCACTTCAGTATCTGTAAAACCAAGTGCAAGGCAAAGCTTGATTGCCTGGCGCATGCCTTCCACCGGCGTCGGATTGTCGACCTGGCCGAGATCGGAGCCGATTGAAGAGTGCTCGACACCAGCGGCGCGAATGTGCTCACCCAGAAGTTCCGGTTCGAACACATTGAAACGGCTGTCGACATAGAGGCATGCGGACTGTTCGATCAGAGCATCAAACTTCTGTGCAATTTCACCGATGTCATCATAGGTGAAGTGCAGACCGTACATCGGGTGATTGACGATGAGCTTCTTGACGCCACGCTTCTGCGCTTCCTCGAAAAGCTTCCATATTTCCCAAACATGCAGGTGACCCGAAGACAGGATTGCATTGAACTCGGCAATGGAATCGAGGATTTCCTTGACCGGGTCGATAATCCCGCCCTGATCATCAACCACCGTCAGCATCTTGGGCGATTTGAGCTGGATATTTGCAGCCAGCCGCGATTTGCGGAAGTTGGATCGAATGTGATTGGCAGAATGCGCGGTGGGCATCCAGATGATCTTGGCCCCGTGCTTGAGCGCCGAATCGACAACATAGGGATCGAAGCCGCCGGTGGAATTGTTCAGCACCAGGCCACTGAACATCGCGACATTGAGGTGGCCCAGCGTGCGTTCCATGATCGGAATGATCGGGGACACGGAATAATGGTGGTCCTTGAAGAGGATGCCTTTCAACCCTGCCGCGGCCGCCTGCTCGGTTGCCTGGAAGTGATCGACCTGGCGGGCCATGATTGACGGGCCGGAATGGACATGCAGATCGACAGCGCCCTGCATCAGGGCATCCACGCGTGCGTCATCTATGTCGGCAATGAGCGCGCGCATTGCGGTGCGGTTTTCTTGGTTTCCCATCAGAGTATCCCTTCAATTCATCCTGCATCGATGTTGGCGCTGAACTTGGCGTTGACAGATGTGTTTCACAACGCTTTGATACCTGCGTTTCGCCTGATGAAATGAGGATGCCGTGGGAATACGTTCAATCGAGCGGGCGCTGGAGGTTCTGCAAGAGCTCAACCGGCAACCGGTTTCGACAATCGCCATGCTGCATGCGAGTACCGGCCTGCCCAAGCCGACACTGGTTCGGATCCTCAAAACACTGGAAGAGAAGGGCTATGTCGACAATGATCCGCGGCTGGGCGGATACCAGGTAACAGCCCAGGTCTCATCCCTTTCCGGCGGCTACCACAAGGAGCCGATGGTGGTTGAGGCCGGCCGCCCCTGGGCGGTGGCGCTGACACGCAAGCATCAGTGGCCGCTATCGATTGCACTCTTTGACAATGATGCAATCGCCGTCAGGTTTTCGACCATTCCCGACAGTGCAATATCGCCTTTCCACCGAACTGTGAACATGCGCCTTCCGATTCTGACGCGCGGACTGGGGTTGGCCTATTTCGCCTTTGCCCCGAAAGAGGAACAGGATTTCATCGTCTCGATACTGCAGAAATCCAACGACCCTCAAGCAGGCCTGGCGCGCAATCCGAAGCGTCTGGAGAAAGTGGTCGAGGAAATCAAAGCACAGGGTTTTGCAACGCGCCCTGCAGACATCGAACCGAGAAACTCCAACACGATCGCAGTCCCTGTATTCAATGGGGAAAGTCGCGTTATTGCCAGCCTCGGACTGACCTATTTCCGGTCTGCATTCGCCCACACCAGAGAGGCAACCGAACGGTATGTTCCAGTGCTGAGCCGAGCATCCAACGAGATCACGGTTGATCTTGTAAGATTGTCGAAAGCAACACAGCCAGGCCCCTGAACCAGCCCGATTTCGACAAGCGAAATGGAAGCAACCGGTCTGGCCATGTGAATTGACAGAACAGCCCCCCATCTTCAAGAGCACCCATGTTGCGGATGCACTTGGAGATGGCGGCATGCAGGACAATGGCGATTCCCTGAAACTTCCGGCAGACACAGCCAAAGCGATGGCGATGCAACTTATCTCGGCAACCGGGGTGCCGGATCACACCGCATCAGTGGTTGCCTCAGCGCTTGTCGATGCCGATCTGGAGGGAAAGACGACGCATGGCTTGTTGCAATTGCCGGTTTACCTACACCGCTTGAAAGCCGGAACGATTGATCCGCAGGGGCAATTGGAGACGGTGCAAGAAGGCGCTGCCTTTGCAGTGTGTGATGCGCATTGCATGCTGGGCCATGCCGCGGCACTGCAAGCAATGGCAATGGCGATGACGAAAGCGCGGCATGCAGGTGTTGCGGTCGTTTCGGTTCGAGGAGCCACCCATTTTGGTGTTGCAGGACGCTATGCCCGTCAAGCCGCGGCAGAAGGACTCATCGGAATTGCCATGGCCAACACCCGGCCGATGATTGCAGCACCGGGCGGGGCAGAGGCGATTGTCGGAAACAACCCGCTTGCCATTGCCATTCCGACCCGGAGCACGCCTGTTGTCCTGGACATGGCGATGAGTGCCACTTCGATGGGTGCCATTCGCATGGCTGCGGCGACCGGGGTTCCAATTGAACCTGGCCTGGCCGTTGACGACCAGGGGATCCCGACAACTGATCCCGTTGCTGCCATCTCCGGCATGTTGGCGCCAGCCGGGGGGGCCAAGGGTTTCGGGCTGGCACTTGTTGTCGATTTGCTGTGTGGATTGCTCTCCGGCGGCGCGATGGGAACCGAGGTGGCATCAAATTATGCCCCGCCAGAACAACCGGCCGACTGCTCCTGGCTGTTTATCGCCATCGATCCATCGGCTTTCGGCGACATGACAGAAATCACCGCCCGTGCGGAAACCTATGTGAACACTGTTGAAAGAGCACGTCGAACACCGGGCGCGGGCCCGGCGCATGTTCCCGGCCGGCGCAATGCAAATGCGGATTCCACCACCGAAAACCACATAATCATTCCCCGCTCAACCGTAGAGAAATTGCAGCTTTTCGCCATGGAAATTGGGCTGCCTGATCTCATCGCGTGGCCAAAAACAACTTGAACGAATTTCATTCTTCGCTCCCGGCCACGATCACGGACACAGGCCGGACCGGTGACGAGGTCCTGGGCCTTGAGCAGACGGTTTTCCAGGGACAGGTCAGCGACGCACTCCTTCGGTGCGCTGGGCGTGATGGGGGTGAAACTCCATGCGCGAATCCTAAAAACGGCTCTTTCTTCGCAAGTGGAGCTATGCAAGATGTTTGCGCATGGCCCTACCTGAAGGAACGTCGATCAACGGCAATACGATGAACAGCCAGCCCCCGGTACGCTTGTCACGCGAACCCGACCTGTTGGGTGAAAGCCCGGTCTGGGATGCCGAGCATCAATGCCTGTTCTGGATCGACAGCATCCGGGCAATCGTTCATTGCTACACGCCGGCGACCGGCAAGCTGCGGGATCTGAAGATGCCTTCGCTGGTGGGGTCGGTCGGCCTGGCTGAAGACAACCGTCTTGTCGTCGGATTGACCGATGGTGTGTATCTCGTCGAGATCGACACGGGCGCGATCGAGCCGATCTTTCAATTGTCGCCGGCAAATCCCAGGGTGCGCTTCAACGACGGCCGCGTTGATCGCCAGGGGCGGTTCGTGACCGGGACAATGGCGACGCTCGAAGACGAACCACTGGGGGAGCTCTACCGCATTTCCGGCAAGGACGGCCGGGCCGAGCTGCTGGCAAACGGCATACGCATCACCAACTCCCTGTGCTTCACGGCCGAGGGCGACGCGATGTTCTTTTCCGACAGCCTCGACCGCATGGTTCGCAAATATGCCTACGGGGCAGAGATCAACGAACTCGGCAGACCCGAGGTGTGCATCAACACCGCGCCCTTCGAATCCAGTCCGGACGGAGCGGCCATCGACAGCCAGGGGTTTGTCTGGGTGGCCCTGGTGCAGCAGGGCAAGATCGCCCGGTTCGACCCGGAGGGCCGGCTTGACGCCATGATCGACACGCCGACAGACATGCCGTCATCGGTTGCATTTGGCGGCAAGGACATGACGACACTGTTCGTCACGTCCATCAAATCCACCGAGTCGGGCCGCGGGATAAGCCGCCATCCGGACGCCGGGCACCTTTTTGCCATCGAGAATATCGGTGTCAAAGGGGTACCGGAACCCCGTTTCAGGCTCTAGGCTAAGATCCACGCCCGCCGTGCGGTTGCCCGGCAATGGCAGCAAGACCGGGGCCCGTTCGAAGTCCGCCGCTTCATGGATATGAATTAGCACGGCGTGGACGATTGAGAATTGACCTGCAGGCGAAGCGGGCCCACATTTTAAGCATTATTGCGGAGCTTCGCATTCGCGAGCGATTGGGAAATCGTTCGCGACGGCACCACGATCCTGAGCAGGATGGTGCGCGGAGACCGCCCCTTGGCGGCAAAGATCGGGAGATGCCGATGCAATCCGGAGCTGTTAGCCGCGTTCCTGTCGGAGACATTTCATGCGGGTAGATGCGCATTTCCATATCTGGGACCTGGAAGCGCATCGTTTCCCCTGGCTGCAGCAAGGCGAACCGATGGTTCGGCTTTACGGCAACTCGGCGCCGCTCCGGCACTCGTACCGGATCGAGGATTACATCGCCGACGCCCGCGCGTCCGGGGTTGAGGCCGGGGTCTACGTCCAGTGCGGGATGGAGGATCCGTTCGAGGAAGTGTGCCATGTTCAGGAACTCGTCGACACAAACAGGTGCGACAACTTCCCGATCATGATCGTCGGCCATGCCGACCTGTCCAGCGACGGGTGCGCGGAAGAGCTCGAGCGTTTTGCGCAGGTTCCCAACGTCCGGGGCATACGCTATTCGATCGCCTGGGCTCCCGATCCGGTCGCGACATTCGCGCTAAAACCCGTCGCACTCTCCAGCGACAGTTTCGTGCGTTCCTTCACTGCCTTGGGCGAGCTGGACCTGCGTTGGGACTGCCTGGTCTATCCGGCCCAGATGCATGACCTTGCGGCGCTGTGCGAGAAGCATCCTTCAACCGCGGTTGTCATCAATCATACCGGCCTGCCGCTCGAGGCGGGCGATCCCGGCCTCAATCGCTGGCGTGCGGGAATGCGGGAACTTGCCCAACACCCGCAGGTCTCGATCAAGATTTCCGGGCTCGGAATGGTCCGGCACGACTGGACAGGCCAGGGCGTGTCCTGGGCACAGGATGTCATCGCGGAAACGATCGGGATGTTCGGCAGCGAGCGCTGCATGTTCGCCAGCAATTATCCGGTCGAGCGGCTGGCTTCGCCGTTCGAGGACGTCTACCGCGCCTACGAGACAGCGGTTGCAAACAGACCGGAAGAAGAGCGCCGCAATCTTTTCGGCGAAAATGCACGCCGCCTTTACGGATTCTGAAGCCGCCGCCTGCCCTGTTGCAGCCGCCCGGGCGGCGTGAAGCATTGTCCGAACAGACGCTGCCATGAAACTGGCACAGATTGCCCATCCGCAATCTCATTCCGGGCCATGCCGGTGCGCGGGAACCGGCAGATGTCCATTGCCCAATCCGTGATGCCCTGCCTTCGCAGGGACCACGGTTTTCTCAGCCCCTTGGATAGTCCGGCATATTTCATATATGTGAATCAACTTCACATTCGTGCATATGGTGTGGCGACAGGGGGAAGGGATGCAATCATCTCAGGTGAAGTCGGCGACGCGGGCTATCGAGATCCTCGAACTGTTCAAGCGGATCCGGCAACCTCGCGCGATGTCCGAAATCGCCCAGGCGCTCAACTATCCGCAATCAAGCACGACAGTGCTGCTGAAGACGCTGGTAACGCTTGGCTACCTCCATTTCGACCGCCGCGAACGGCTATATTTCCCGACCCCCAAGGTCGCGGCTCTGGGCGACTGGGTTCCGCGGGCTCTGTTTGGAAATTCTCGTGTTCTGGACGCCATGCGGGACGTGCATGCCGCCACCGGCGAGAGCGTGGCAATCAACATCAAGAATGACGTCTACGTCCAGTACGTCCAGGTGCTGCAATCGGTCCACGCGCTTCGCTTCCACGTCGAGGAAGGCACGGTTCGTCCGCTGACGCAGACAGGGCTCGGCTGGACGCTGATGTCCACCATGACCGACGAGAAGATCGACAACATCGTGCGGCGCGCAAACCTGGCGACCGAGAAATCAAAGCGCGTCACGATCAGCGACATGATGGAGAAAGTCCGCGAAATCCGCGCCAAAGGCTACGGCTTCGCCGAGAACATTCCTTTCCCGGGCGGGGCAACATTGTGTCTTGTGCTGCCCGTCACCATTCATGGCCAAGCGGCAGTTCTGGGCCTGGGCGGTGCGGCAGGACGCATCCGCCAGAACCATGACCGCTACCTTTCGATCCTCAGGCACGCGGTGAGCTCGGTCCAGCCATCAGACCTCATCGAGCAACCAGGCGACCAGACAATCGACATCGGCTCATAAATCCCTGTTGCAGGGTAATGCGAAAAATTGCCCGCCTTGCGGATCAGGTCGTGCTGCAAGTCAGCCGTCTTGACCGCGCAGTGAAACAGCACTTGGCACAACGCGGGGACCTGCCGGCACCGGCACAGCGGCGGCGGGTGAGAGCACGATCCACCCGGCACACTGTCTGCGCACACGTTTCCGCAACTGGCGTGGATTTCGGCATGCGGCCCCGCGGGAGGCCACACGGCAACCCGACTGGCCGCGCGGCGTCTTTTCAGAGGAACGCTTCTTCACGGGATCGTCCGCAATCGATGAGCCTAACATGAAAACGACTTGAACAGGAGCCCCGGATCGACAGCAGCCGCCAAATTCAGCCCGCTGAATTTGGCATTTCCGGGCGTGTTTTTGGCGACGAGGCAAGGGGCGGGATCTATAGTGGCAGGCAAGGTCGAGTGATGCTGGGAGGCGGAATTACATGAGATTGAAAGACAAGGTTGCTGTCGTTACCGGGGCGGGTTCCGGCTATGGCGAGGGCATCGCCAAGGCGTTTTGCGCCCAGGGCTGCAAGATTGCCATCCTCGATCTCGACCTGCCCGCCGCAGAACGCGTGGCCAACGAAATCAACGCCCTGCAAGGTGCCGATGTCGCCCTGCCCATCCGCTGCGACCTATCGAATGCGGCGGACATCGCTGCTGCCGTCGAACGCACGGTCGAAGCCTATGGCGGCCTCGACATAGCCGTCAGCAATGCCGGCGTGTCGCAATTGCCAAAATCGGCGATGAAGGTCACGGCCGAGGAGATGGATCACACATTCGCGGTGAACACCAAGGCGATCCTGTACATGGCGCAATGCGCGATCCCGGAATTTCGCAAGCGTGGCGGCGGTGCACTGCTGACGATCGCATCCACGGCGGCAATCCGCCCCCGGCCCGGCATGGCGGCCTACAATTCATCGAAATTCGCCGCGGTCGGCCTGTCAAAGACACTGGCGCTTGAACTGGCCCGCCACAGTGTCCGCGTCAACGTGATCTGCCCGGTCGCCGGCGAAACGCCGATGATCGACAAGTACATGACCGGCGACCCGGTGCAGAACCGCCAGATGCTGATCGACACGATCCCGATGGGCCGACTGGCGCAGCCGGCGGATATCGCCGCAGCCGCCCTGTACCTGGTCGAGGACGGCAGCAGCTTCGTCACCGGCGCAGTGCTCGAGGTGGACGGCGGCCGCAGCATATAGCGGGATACATCACCAAGGGTCGCCCTGGCTTTTGCATGAAGGCCAAACGGGAAATTCCCGGCAACGCAATTTCAGAAGGAGGAATGAATGCGTTACAATCTCATCAATCAGTTCAAGAGGGCTCTCACGGCCTCGGCCATGGTCGCGGTCGCGTCCACGGCGATGGCCGGCAGCTATACCGATGACGTCATCCGCATCGGCATCATGAATGACCAGTCCGGACCCTACGCCGACAATTGCGGCCCGGGCTCGGTCGTGGCAGCCAAACTGGCCGTCGAGGACGCCGGCGGCGAAATCAATGGCAAGAAAATCGAAATCGTCGTGGCCGACGACCAGAACAAGCCGGATATCGGCCTGTCGACGGCCATGCGCTGGATCGAACGCGATGGCGTCGACACCATCGTCAGCTGCTCCACCTCGTCGATAGCGGCGGCCGTCCACGAGATGATGGCGGAAAAGCAGAAGCCCTACATGCTCGCCGGTACGGCATCCGCCTTTTTCACCAACGAGAAGTGCACGCCGATGACGACGCAGTGGCTGCAGGACAGCTATGCGATGCCGAAGGCCGTGGTCAACTCGCTGATGGATATCGGTCTCGACACGTGGTTCTTCATCACGGTCGATTACACCTTTGGCAAGGCGTGGCAGGACGATGGAACGAACTTCATCGAGGCTCGCGGCGGAAAGGTCGTCGGCTCGGTTCTTCACCCGCTGAAGACGTCCGACTTCTCGTCCCAGCTGCTGCAGGCCCAGGCCAGCGGCGCGAAGGTGATCGCGATCGCCAATTCCGGCGCCGACTTTGCGAACACCATGAAACAGGCCCAGGAATTCGGCCTCAGCGGAGGGGATCAGAAACTGGTTCCGCTCGGTCTCTTCATCAACGCCGTTAACGGCATCGGGCTTGATAACCTGGCGGACGTCACGCTGACGACGCCGTTCTACTGGGATCTTGACGACGAGACCCGGGCCTTTACCGAGCGCTACAAGGCCAACTTCGATGGCCGCTACCCGAACGAGCCGCAGTCCGCGACCTACAGTGCCGTCAATCACTACCTGAAGGCAGTTGCGGCAGCGGACACCGACGAGGGTCCGGCGGTCACCGCCAAGATGCAGGAAATCCCGGTCAACGACTTCCAGATGAAGGATGTATCGATCCGTTCTGACGGCCAGGTCATGCGTCCGCTGTATCTTGCCCGCATCAAGAGCAAGGATGAATCGAAGGGCGAGTACGACTTCTACGAAATCGTGTCCACGATCGATCCGATGCAGGCCTGGCGCGCAGTCGAGGACAGCTCCTGCCCGCTTCTGAAGTCAAACTGATTAAACGTTAGCTGTCCCTGGCTGGTTTTTCAGCCAAGCACCTTTGCCCGCTCAGGTTCGTCCTGGCGGGCATTTTTTTTGCGCGAACGGCTTGAGGATCTGCACATGCCGCGCCGTCCCCGGCCGGAGCGGATCATCCGTGACACCAGCCTGAAAGATCACGATGCAATCGCTCCCGGGATCGATCTGTCTGAAAAGACAACGTTCGGGCTTAAACAGGGACGACAACTTCGCTTCAAAGCGATAATAAGGCGGCCAAGCAAAACAGCAATTCAGGGGGGCTGTCCGTGAGCAGGGACGTGTCTGGCAAACCTCGTACGCCAAGGGGAGTGCAATCGGTGGAAACCGGGGGCGCCATCCTGATGGCACTGGCAAAAGCCGGCGGTTCGCTGAAACTGCGCGATCTTGCGGAGCAGCTGGATATGGCCGCGGCCCAACTGCACCCCTACCTGGTTTCGTTCCGCAACATCAACATGGTCGAGCAGACCGAGACCGGCCAGTACCAGCTTGGTCCATTCGCGCTGCATCTCGGCTTGACCCGGCTCAACAACCAGAACGCCTACCGTGAAACGATCCGGCGCCTGCCGGCGCTTGCGGAGAATCTGGGGCTGATGGTGACGGTGTCCGTCTGGGGCCTGCACGGGCCGACAATCGTCTACCTGCAGGAATCGGAAGCCCGCATCCACTCCAACGTGACGCTGGGCGGCGGTTACATGGTCACCGCGACGGCCACCGGCAAGGTCTTTGCCGCCTTCATGCCGGCCAAGCAGACCGAACCCATCATCAGGGCGGAACTGGAAGGCCGGGTGGCGCAACTCTATGCCATTCCGGAAGTCAGCGAGAGCGCCTTTCGAGCCGAGGTCTCGACGATCCGCGAAAAGGGCTATGCCATCACCAGGGATCTGCCAATTCCCGGTGTCAGCGCCATAGCCGCGCCGGTGTTCGACCACACCGGAACGGTGCAGCTGGTGGTGACGCTGATCGGCCCGAGCAATTTCATAGATGTCTCGGAAACCGGCGCCAGCCTCGAACAACTAAGGCGCTTCACCGGCGATCTGTCACACGATCTGGGCCACATCACTTCCGGCTGAAAAAGCGCGCGACCTGATCGAGAGACACAATCAGGCCCCCTGATGCGATCACCACGCCCAAGGTCTGCAGGGCATTGGGCCACTGCCGGGCAAGGGGGATGGCAAGAAGGACCGCCAGCGGCGGAACCAGCGCCGGAAACAGTCCCGCCAGACCCGAACCAAGCAGGCTGATGGAACTTGCGAAGACAATGATCGCCAGGCTGCCGCCGATGGCGCCCTGATAGATTGCCTGTTCGATCCATGCCGTCAGGGGCAAAGGCGCGGGATCAAAATACAGAATATAGAACGGCAGGAAGAAGACGGCGGACAGGATTGATGTCGCTGCCGTGGTTGCGATGGCGGGCAAGCGCCAGCGTGCCATCAGATAGATGAAAACGCCCCACAACGATCCTGAACCGACAAAGCAGAGGTCACCCAGGATCGCGGTGTCGCCGGAACCCGTTGTGACCGGGCGATCTGCAGCGATGGCCATCAGGCCGATGATCAGCACGGCGATGCCCAGCTTGCGGTTGACCGACAGCCGCTGTCCGTCCAGCAGAATTGGAAGCATGTTGGCGACCAGCATGGACATGCCGGGCGAAATAACGACCGCATGAGCAAGTGGCGCAAGTCCATAGCCGGTGTTGAACAGGAAGGCGAAAGGCGGGCCTATGATGCAACTGAGCATGATCGCACGGGGAAGTGTCAGGCTTGGCGGCAGCTTGCGCCATTGCACCGCGAGCAACGGCGCCAGGATCAAGCCGGCAACGCCGTAGCGCAAGATGGCCAGGTCGGCACTTGTGAAGCCCTCGGCGCGGCCGATTTCGACACCGACATTGTAGACCGCCCAAAGCAGGGCGGCGGCAAGGCCAAGGCCGACACCCTTGATGGTACCCGCCTTGCCCGCCGCCATGCCTGTTGCCCTGCCCGTAGCCCCGGTTGTCACGAATTGGCGCCGGACATGTGCCGTGCCGCAATGTAGCCAAAGGTCACTGCCGGTCCGAGCGTGATGCCGCCGCCGGGGTAATTGCCGCCCATGATGCTGGCCGCATCATTGCCTGCGGCATAGAGACCGGGAATTGGTTTTCCGGCCTCGTCGAGCACGCGGGCGTTTTCGTCGCTGCGCAATCCGGCAAAGGTTCCGAGGTCCCCGACCACCAGCTTGACTGCATAGAACGGGCCGCGTTCGACCGGCGCCACACAGGGGTTGGGTTTGTGATCGGGATCACCCAGCGAGCGATTGTAGGATGTCGAGCCCTTGTGAAACTCCGGATCATCGCCGTTGCGGGCATGTTCGTTGAAGTTTGCCACGGTGCGTTCGAGCTGCGCACTGTCGGCGCCGATCTTGCCCGCCAGTTCGGCAAGCGTGGCACCTTCATACAGATAGCCGGAGCGGATGTGGGAGCGGTAGGGAACCGGGCTCGGCTTGACGTAGCCGAGGCCGTATTTCCGCAGGGTCTTGTGGTCGGCAATGAAGAAGGCACAGATTTCGCCCTGCTCCTCATTGCAGGTTTTCACCATCGCCTGGCAGAAATCATGATAGGAATTGGCCTCGTTGACGAAGCGCTTGCCCGACCGGGTCACGGCGATGACACCGGGCTTGGACCGGTCGACGAAATGCGGGAATGTTCCCAGCGTGCCGTCGGGACGCGGCGGCCGCGAGACCGGCACCCAGGCAGCGCTGTTGGGAAGCGTATCATCGACGGTGGCGCCGATGGCCTCGCCGAGACGCAAGCCGTCTCCGGTGTTGCCGGGAGGTGCCGGAGAGGCGTGCTCATAGCCATTGGGCGCATGCGGGAACAGGGCCTTCCTGCGCACCGGGTCCTGCGGGAAACCGCCGGCAGCCAGCACCACGCCACGACGGGCCGTGATGTTGACCGGCCCTTCCACCGTATCGACAATGGCGCCAGTCACCCGTCCGTCCGCCTCGCGAATGAGTTCTCGCACGGGCGCACGGGTCCAGATCGGAACATTCTTGTCAAAACAGGATTTGGCCAGCCGTGCGACCAGCGCGTTGCCGTTCATCAGCCGCATAGGGCGGCCGTGAAACGCCATGTCGCGCAGGAACTTCAGGAACAGTTTTGCAACGTAGAACGCCGAGATCGGCGACCGGGTGACATTGAAGAAATGCAGCAGCTCCTTGCCCGAACCGATCATCATGCCGAGGAAGGTGATCTCGGCCAGCGGCGGCCGCAGCCGCTTGATTTCACCCTTCAGCTCGCGGCCATCGAACGGCCGCGCCACGATCGAACGGCCGCCATCCATGCCGCCCGGTGCGTCCGGATGGTAGTCGGCAAAAGTCGGCCCGAGATCGAACTGCAGCGAGGTCTTTTCCTCGAAGAATTCGACCGCCTTGGGACCGGCCTCGAGAAAGGCGTCGACACGGCGGGCGTCGAAATGTTCGCCGGCTTCATGCTGCAGGTATTGCCGCGCCTTTTCCGGGCTGTCTTCCACTCCGGCCCGCTTGCCCGGGGCATTGCAGGGGATCCACATCCAGCCTCCCGAACGCGCGGTGGTGCCGCCGAAGACCGGCTCCTTCTCAACCACCAGAACATCAAGATTACGGTGCGCGGCGGAAACTGCGCTGGACAATCCGCCGGCTCCGGAGCCGACAACGAGAACGTCGCAAACATGGTTTTTCATTGAATGACTTTCTACTGCAATTTCAGACATCAACCGGCCAAATAGCCGCCGTCGACAGGAAGGATCACACCGGTGACATAGCTCGACATCTGCGAAGCGAGGAAAATGACCGGGCCGACAAGTTCTTCAGGCTTGCCGGTGCGGCCAAGCGGCGTGTGCATCATGAAGCGCGAAATGGCGGCATCATTGGCGCGGGTGGTTTCGGTCATCGGGGTATCGATCACACCCGGCGCAAGCGCGTTGACCCGGATACCGCGCGGGGCAAGCTCGTGCGCCAGGGCCTTGGTGAACTGCCCTATGGCACCCTTGCTGGCGACATAGGCAGGAATGCCGGGGCCTGCGGCCAGCGACATGATCGATGCAAGATTGACGATGCGGCCGGCGGTCTTTTCCAGCTGCGGCACGAAGGCCAGCGTCATGTTCTTGGTGCCGTCGACATTGACGCGGAAGGTTGCATCCCAGTGCTGGTCAAAATCCGCATCGCCAATTCCATGGCGGCGGATAATGCCCGCATTGTTGACCAGAATTTCGGCGTCTCCGAGTTCGGTGGCAACGATCCGGGCAAATTCCTCACACTGCTTGCGATCACTGACATCGGCCCGGCGGCTGATCGCAACACCATTGTCGGCACGGATCATGGCAGCCGTTTCCTCTACCAGGTCCTCGTTCAGGTCGCACAATGCAAGCCGCGCTCCGGCGCGTGCCAATCCGATGGCGATTGACCGGCCGTTGCCCTGTCCGGCACCGGTGACGACGGATATCGCTCCATTCAAATCCTGCATGATCGCTCCAAATTAGGTTATTGCTAATTCGTTTGATTATAGATAATACTTCTCAAGGACAAGCGCTTGTCGGAAAATTCGACACGCCATCTAAACGGAGGTCCGGTGTGCAGGATGATCTGCCACCAACAAGAATTACTCAGGGAGGTTTCACATGAGAAAAACGATTGGCGCTGCAACCATGGCGGTTGCGATGATGTCTGCCGCTCCGGCAATGGCCGAGAGCTTCGATCTGCAGAGCGTGTTCGGCCTGCAGGTTCCCTCGATCGGACCGAGCCCTGTCAAATGGGCAGAACGTGTCAAGCTGATGACCGGTGGCGACATCGACATCAAGGTTCACGGCTCGGGCGATTTTGTTCCGCCGTTCGAAGTGTTCGGCGCTGTCAGCTCCGGCGCGCTGCCGATGGGATTTGACTGGATCGGTTACTGGGCCAGCACCATTCCGGTCGCCAACCTGATCGGCTCGATGCCCTTCGGCCCGACCCCCGATGTCGCGCTTGCGTGGATGTTCGAAGGCGGCGGGATGGAGATCATCCAGAAGGCCTACGATCCGCATGGCGTCAAAGTCATCCCGTGCCATCTTGTCGTTCCCGAAGCCGGTGGCTGGTTCAACAAGGAAATCAACACGGTTGAGGACTTCAAGGGCCTGAACATGCGCATTGCCGGCCTTGGCGGCAAGACGCTGGCGCGGCTTGGCGCCAACACCCAGCTGGTTCCTGCCGGCGAGATCTATGTCTCGCTCGAAACCGGCCGCATCGACGCCACCGAGTTTTCGGCTCCGCAGCTCGACCTCGGCTTCGGCTTCCAGAAGGTGGTGAAGAACTATTACTTCCCGGGCTGGCATCAGCCTTCAAGCTGGGATTCGATCATCATCAACATGGATGTCTGGAACGGTTTCAGCGAAGACGTGCAGAACATCATGGTCGAAGCCTGCAAGGCCAACATCACCTTCAACCTGGGTGACCAGTTGAATGCACAGGCCGATGCGATTGCCACTATCCGCGAAGCCGGCGTTCAGATCCGCCGGTTCCCCGATGAAGTGCTGGCAGCCATCCGCACCGAAGCAGAAACGGTCCTGACGGAAGAAGCCGCCAACGACCCGATCTTCAAGGAAGCCTACGAATCGCTTACGGCTTACATGGACCGCGTTGGCGAATGGGAACGGCTGCAGGCCATCCCGGCAAAATAGTCAGCAGCGACATATATTTGCTGATTTGACTTCAAGAGCGCATCCCGGCCCGCAATGTCGGGGTGCGCTTTGTCTTGATTACCCCATTGGCCGCAAGCCTGAACTCTGGGAAACCCTGAACACTGGGAAGCACGGTGATGAGCAATATCCTCGAACGTCTTCAGGACGTGTGCACGCTGCCGGGCAGGCTGGTTGGCTGGCTGGTTGTGCCGCTGATCGTCAGCGTCTGCCTGACGGTGATCGCGGCACAGTACGGCATCAACGTGCTGGCGGAATGGTCAGAGCCGCTGCCGCTTGTCGGCAAGGCGATCACGGTGAACACCCTGCTTGACCTGCAATGGCATATCTTCTCGCTGATGGTGCTGTTCGGCGGCGTGCTTGCATTCCGTGACAACAGTCATGTTGCCGTCGACGTGTTTTCCTCATCGCTGTCGCCGCGCGTGCAACTGGCGGTGCGGATGTTCGGGGACCTCGTGTTTCTGCTGCCGTTCTGCATTGTCATCGCCTGGTACGGTTACGGTTTTGCCGTCAAGGCCTTCGCCACCGGTGAGGGGTCGACCTATGGCGGCATGCTCGACCGCTGGGTGATCAAGGCGATGATCCCGGTTTCGTTTTCCCTGCTCGGCCTCTGCGCGATTTTCCGCGCGATCGACACCGCAAGGCAACTGATGCGCCCTTCCCTCATGAACAGTGAACAGCCACATGACTGACGCTTACTTGTTGCCAATCCTGATGCTGGTCGGGTTGATGGCCGGCATTTTCACGGGATACTCGGTTGCTTTCGTGCTGGCGGGGATCGGCCTGATTTTCGCCTATTTCGGCGACGTGCCGATGCTGTTTCTTTCGCTTGGCGTGTCGCGCATCTATTCGGGCGTGCTGACCAACTGGCTGCTGATCGCGATCCCGCTGTTCGTCTTCATGGGCCTGATGCTGGAACGCTCCGGCGTCGCGCAGCGTCTGCTGCGCTCGCTGGCGGCACTGTTTCGCGGCATGCCCGGCGGCTATGCCTTCGCGGTCGCGATCATCGGCATCGTCATGGCTGCCTCCACCGGCATCATCGGCGCATCCGTCGTGCTGATGGGCATGATGGCGCTGCCGACCATGCTCAAGAACGGCTACGATCCCAAGATCTCCACCGGCCTTATTGCCGCCAGCGGCACCTTGGGGATCCTCATACCCCCCAGCATCATGCTGATCGTGCTCGGCGACCAGATGCGGGTCTCCGTGGGTGATCTGTTCATGGGTGCGGTTGGGCCGGGCTTGCTGCTGGGAAGCCTGTACCTGGCATACCTCATCTTCGTGGCCGTCTTTCAGCCCTCGCGCATGCCTGCGTCCCGCGAAGAAGCCAATACCGACCCGTTGTGGAAAGTGGTGTTTGACCTGACCCGCGACCTGTTGGCGCCCGTCATCCTGATCGTCTCGGTGCTCGGCACCATCGTCACCGGCGTTGCCACTCCGACCGAATCCGCAGCCATTGGCGCGGCAGGCGCCATGGTTCTGGCAATTCTCTCGCGTCAGCTCAACCTTGCCGGTTTTGCCAGCGCCCTTCTCGACACCACCAAGACCACCGCAATGATCATCTTTGTCATGATCGGCGCGACCATTTTCAGCGTCATCTTCCGCAAACTCGGCGGCGACCAGATGATCATCGACGCCTTCTCCGTACATGGCGAACGGCCTTATGCGGTGCTTCTGACAATCATGCTGCTGGTCTTCGTGCTCGGTTTCTTTCTCGAATGGGTCGAGATCACCCTGGTCGTCGTGCCCATCGTTGCCCCGATTGTCGCCGGACTTGATTTCGGCCTGACACCGGAACAGACGCTGATCTGGTTCGCGGTGGCTCTCTCGGTCAACCTGCAGACCTCGTTCCTGACGCCGCCTTTCGGCTACGCGCTGTTCTATCTCAGAGGCATCGCGCCGGAAGGCGTGACCATCGGGACCATCTATCGCGGCATCATTCCCTTCGTGGTGTTGCAGTTGCTGGGGCTGACGGCCGTTCTTCTGTGGCCCGAGATCACGCTGTGGCTGCCATCATACCTGTCGTCATGAGCCGGGCCGGAAAGACAGCGCTTTCCAGCCCGGTCAGATGCGGCAGGCGGAGTGATTTCAGGACCTGAGTTCACTCACCACAGTTGCCACCACCACCATGCAGTCGCCGGACTTGATCAGTCCGGGAAAATGCCGCGACACCATGATGCCGGAACGTCTGGCCCGATAGGCGACCGCCGGCCGGCCGGTCCGGTCCGTCGGCCAGACACGGGCGACGATCTCGCCCTCCTCGACGCGGTCGCCCAGATCCTTCATTGCCTCGAACAGGCCATCGTCTTCACAAAAGACAAAGCAGTCATCATCGGGCATGTCGAGCATCACCGAGGCGGCAATCTCGAGTTCGCCCTTCATGATCCCCGCATGCTTGAGCACGTTGCGGACACCCTTCTTGGCAATGCCGTTGGAATAGGCCGTCGAGGTGCCGCCGCCGCCGAGCTCGGTGGTGACAAAGGTCTTGCCCTGATCCTCGACGCTGGTGTCATACATGCCGACATTGTCGATCTCGAGCATGATCATCGAGTAGGGCGCGTTGAACGCGTCGACCGCGGCCACACAGGCGGCCTGCTGCTGCTTGTTTTCCAGCACATGGGCGGATGCGAAGGGAATGAAATCCAGCGTCTTGCCGCCTGAATGGAAGTCGAGAACGATGCTCGCCTCCGGCAGCAGAACCGTCTGGACATAGTCCGCAATCTTCTCCGTGACCGTGCCACTTGGCGAACCGGGAAATGACCGGTTCATGTTGCCCCGGTCAATCGGGGACGTGCGGGTTCCCGCCCGGAATGCCGGATAGTTCATGGCCGGTACGATGATCACCCGGCCCTCGATATCCCCGGCCTTCAAGCTGACGGCGAGGTCCATCAACGCGACAGGGCCTTCGTATTCATCCCCATGATTGGCGCCGGTCAGCAGTGCTGTCGGACCGGTGCCGTTCTTGATCACGGTGATCGGGATCATCACCGAGCCCCAGGCGGAATCGTCGCGGCTGTAAGGCAGACGCAGAAAGCCGTGATGCTCTCCGTCTTCGTTGAGCGGAATGGTGGGCGTGATTGGATTGGCGGGCATGTTTCAATCCTTCACGTAAAGCCGGCGTGGAACATCGGCCAGGCATTCCGGCCCGTTCGCCCCGATGACGATGCTCTCGGTAATCTCGAAGCCCCAGTCATCCATCCACAGCCCGGTCATGAAGTGAAATGTCATGTTCTCTTCAAGCACGGTCTTGTCGCCCGGACGCAGTGACATCGTACGCTCGCCCCAATCCGGCGGATAGGACAGCCCGATCGGATAGCCGGTGCGGTTGTCCTTGGTGATTCCGTATTTGTTCAGGACCGCGAAGAAGGCGATGGCGATGTCCTCGCACAGATTGCCTGCCCTGGCGGCCTCGAGTCCGGCCTCCATGCCTTCAAGCACGGCCTTCTCGGCATCGATGAAGGTCTGGGTCGGCTTGCCCAGGAACACCGTGCGCGACAGCGGGCAATGGTAACGCTTGTAAACGCCGGCGATCTCGAAGAACGTGCCCTCGCCGGTTTTCATCGGCTTGTCGTCCCAGGTCAGGTGCGGCGCGGAAGCATCCGCGCCCGAGGGCAGCAACGGCACGATTGCCGGATAGTCGCCGCCAAAACCGAGCCCGTCATCATAGCGCAGGCCGGCTTCGTAGATGTCTGCCACCAGATCGCACTTGCGGTAGCCGGGTTCGCATTTGTCGAAAATCGTCTGGTGCATCCGCTCGACCAGCCGCGCCGCCTTGCGCATGTAGTCAAGTTCCTGGCTGGACTTGACCGCGCGCTGCCAGTTGACCAGCGCGGTGGTATCGGAGAACCGGGCATTGGGCAGGTGCCTCTGCAGCGAGGCAAAGGCTGCTGCCGAGAACCAGTAATTGTCCATCTCCACGCCGATGCGCTTGTTGCCCCAGCCCCGCTCGCTGATCTTGGCCGACAGGTAGTCCATCGGGTGCCGCTCGGTCGACTGAACATAATTGTCCGGATAGCCGATGATCGTGCTGTCGGAGAGCCAGGAGGTGCGCCGCGCGCCGTTTGCGTCCTGACCGCGCCCGAACCAGACCGGATCTCCGTCGGGACCAACCACCACGCACTGATGAACATAGAACGACCAGCCGTCATAACCGGTCAGCCAGGCCATGTTGGACGGGTCGGAAACAATGATGACATCGACACCTGCAGCAGCCATGGCAGTCCGCGTCTTGGCAACGCGCTGCGAATATTCGTCCCGGCTGAAATTGAGAACTGGCGCGGACATTCGGGGGGATTTTCCTTTCTGGGTGAGATTTCAGTTTGAGAAGTCTGTGCCGGCACCGGCGGCGAGCGCGCGCATGCTGGCAAAGGTGGCGATTGCGGTGTCCTGGATTCCGGTCCCGGTCAGGTCGGCAATGGTGATGGCGGTATCGGACAAACGGCCAAGGGCATGGCCGGCAACGATCATGGCGAGTTCGGCGAATTCGGCATCGGGCGCCACGATTCCCGCCGCGATGGCGGACCGCAGTTCGCCCAGGCTGCGGGTCTGGCTGAGACGGTCGGCGACATAGAGGTCGGCCTTGCCGAAACAGGCCGGATCAAGTTCGTTCTTGTGGTCCTGATCCGATCCCATGGCCGTGACATGCTGGCCCGGTTTGAGCCACCCGGCCTGCAGGATGGGTTGCGAGGCAGGCGTGGTCGTCACGATCACATCGGCCTTTGCGACCGCCCCGGCCAGATCGGTTGCAGCCGTGACCTCGATGCCGAGTTCCTGCGTCATTTCAGACGCGGCTGCCCTGGCCTTTTCAGGATCCCGCGCCCAGATCGTGGCGGACGTGATGGGGCGAATCAAACAGAGCGCCTTGAGCTGCAGCTTGCCCTGACAGCCCGCTCCCAGAATACAGGCGGTGGAGGCATCAGCGCGCGACAGATGACGGGCCGCGACCGCTCCCGCCGCAGCGGTGCGGACGTCGGTCAGATAGCCATTGTCGAGCAGCAGCGCCTCGAGCATTCCGGTTTTGGCCGAGAACAGCACCATCAGGCCGGATGTGCTCGGCAGGCCGATTTTCGGATTGTCGAAAAAGCCGGGCGAAATCTTGATGGCGAAGCTGTCAATGCCCGGCACGAACGCGGTCTTGACGTCGACCTCGCCATTGAACGGCGCGATCGCCATGGAGAGGATCGGCGGCATCACCACGTTACCGGTCGCAAGCGCGGCAAAAGCCTGCTCGACACAATCGACAGCATCAAGATCGAGCTTCACCAGGCTGCGCAAATCCGCCTCGGTCAGGATCTTGATGTCGGTCATGTCACGCTGCCTCTTGGGTAACATCAACATCCTCGCCGGAGATGATGCGATGGTGCTGGTTCATGTCGATATTGCCGCCGCTGAGGATAGCGACGACCGGGCCAGGGCTTTCGATCTTGCGGGCAAGCAGGGCGGCAATGCCGACGGAGCCGGATCCCTCGATGATCTGCCGTTCCTGCCAATAGGCGTGGCGGATGGCGGCGGCGATTTCGGCTTCGGTGACCAGGATGACGTCGTCGACCAGATCGCGTGTCATGGCGAATGTCAGCCGGTTGTCGAGACCGATGCCGCCACCCAGCGAATCGGCCAATGTCGGCAATTCCTCGACGAGAACCGGCTTGCCGGCCTTGAGGCAGGCATGCATCGCCGCGCCACGCTCCATAGAAATCCCGACGACCCGGACATCCGGACGGGAGGCCTTCAGCGCCGCCGCGACGCCCGATATCAGCCCTCCACCGGACAAGGGCACAAGAACGGTGGCTGCATCTGGCACCTGTTCGAGCACTTCGAGAGCAACCGTTCCCTGTCCTGCAATGATTTTTCGATGATCGAAGGGCGGGATCATGGTCATGCCGTCTTCGGCAACCAGGCGGTCAACCTCCAGCTGCGCTTCGTCCTGCGAACTGCCTATGATCCGGACATCGGCGCCCTGCGCCTTGATGCCGTCGATCTTCGCCTGCGGAACGAGCCGTGACATGCAGATGATGCATTTCACCCCGGCAGCCTTTGCAGCAAAGGCAAGGCCGCGCCCGTGGTTGCCGGTCGACACGCCGACGACACCGCGGCGTTTTTCCCCCTCGGTCAGTGAGGCCACCGCGTTTGTCGCGCCGCGCAGCTTGAAACTGCCGGTCAGTTGCGTGTGCTCCAGTTTCAAATGCACCGGAACACCGGCGAGAGTGGAGAGCGAGGGCGAGAGATTGACCGGCGTCATCCGCACCGTGCCTGAAATCGCGTCGCGCGCGCGCTCGATTTCACCGAGATCAACAAAGGACTGGGGCTGGGTCATGGTCATGCCGCCTCGCCAAAAGCGTTCTCGGGCAAGGCACATTCGAACAGCCTGCCGAATGCGGCCGGGCGGTGACCGGCAAACCCGCCAAGCCGCGCCATCGCCCAGGCGCTTGCCTGGTTGGAGGTGACGACCGGCTTGCCGGTGCGCCGCTCGAGCTCGGCGATGACATTGATTGCAGGCAGGCCGGTGCAGGACAGAAACAGCGCTTCCGCATCTGGGGTATCAACCGCCATCGCGGCATTGATGATGGTCTGGTCGCTGACCCGCGCCATGTCGCGATCGTCTTCAAGGCCGAGGCATTGAACGCCCGAGAGCTCCATGCCGTGCTTGAGGAAATAGGCCGCCATCGGCTCGGTGGTCTCGACCACGTAGGGAGTGAGGATTGCAATGCGCCGGACCGCGAGTGCCGCGAAGGCCATCCGCGCAGCCCCTGAAGGCGTCACCACCGGCACATCTCCCGCACCGGCTTGAATCGAGGCCCTGACCGCGTCGTCACCGATGGCGACAGAGGCGGCGGTGCAGCTGTAGCAGATCGCCCGAAGCGGCTGCAGCGGCTTGAGCAGACCCGCGGCCTCGGTCAGCCGGGGCGCCATCTTGCGCAGGTTTTCGGGCGTCGTCGGGTTCTCGTAGGCTACCCGTGTGACGTGGATGGAAACACCGGTTTGCGGCAGCTGCCGGTACAGGTCCCGCTCGCTCGTCAGATCAGTGGCGAGCGCAATAAGGCCGAGCCTGACCGTTGCGCCGGCGTCGTTGAAGCGGACGGTCTCGTGCGAACGGGACACATTGATGGCATTCATGCGTCGACTCCCTGCCCCTTGGTGGGGCCATTTCCTGCCCTGATTGAACTGCTGCTAGACCACCATCACCGGGATCGAGGCCAGACTGGTGACCTTGTGGGAAACGCTTCCCAGCAGGAATCCCTGCATGTCGCCCTGACCGCGGCTGCCAACGATGATCAGATCGGACTTGTGGTCTTCGGCGAACTTGACGATGGTGCGCGCCGGCTGGCCGGCTTTGACGAAGGCCCGGACCTTGCCTGCACCGCACTCGGCGGCAATCGCCTTGGCGTCCTCGGCGACCTCCTTGGCATAGGCACGCATTGAATCGTCGAGGCTTTCCGGGTCATCCGGCCGCACCATCGACATCGATGCCTCGAGCAGCGAATGGTGTCGGAACACGGTCAGAATCAGCAGTTCACTGTCGCAGGTCTGTTGCAGCTTTGCTGCCACTCGCAAGGCCTTCTTGGAGCCTTCGGAGCCATCGACCGCAACCAGGATTCGTTCAAACATCGGACTACCACCCCATCAACGGAATGCGAGGTCGCGCAGGAACAACGCGATCTGCGGGAAATAAATGAGCGCGACAGAGACACACAGCAGGATCAGGGTGAACGGGAATATCCCGCGGATCACCTCGATATAGGGTCTCTTGAAGATCGCAATTGCCGTGAAGATGTCGCATCCGAATGGCGGTGTTGCCGACCCTATCGCCACCTGAAGCGTGATGATGGTGCCGACCAGTACCGGGTCTAGACCGACCGACTTGACCACCGGGGCGAAGATCGGAACCAGGATCAGGATGACGACGATCGGATCGACAAACATGCAGCCGATGAAGAATGCGATCGAGATCACCGCCAGCACCCCCTTGGGGCCCATGTCGGCGACACCGACGGCTGCAAGGATGGCCTGCGGTACCTGTGCAAAGGAGATCACCCAGGAAAACGCCGCACCAGCGCCGACCAGAATGAAGACAACGGCCGTGATCAGGCCCGTCGACTTGGCGATCCGGTAGATGTCGGGCAGGTTCAACGACCTGAAAACGACAAATTCCAGGATGATGGCATAAAGCACACAGGCCGCGGCGGCTTCGGTGGGACTGAAAATGCCGCCGTAAATGCCGCCGACGATGATGACCGGGAAGCCCAGCGGCCAGATCGCGCGCTTGACCGATTCGCCGCGTTCGGCCCAGCTGGCCTTCGGCTCGGTCGGCACATTGTTGATGGTGGCATAGATCATGCTGTAGGCGGAAAACAGCACCAGCAACAGCAGGCCGGGACCGATTCCGGCGATGAACAATTCGGAAATCGAGGTGCTGGAAATCACGCCGTAGATGATCATGCCGATCGAGGGCGGGATGAGGAACGCGATATCGGATGCGTTGATGATCAGCGCCAGCACGAAGGAATCCTTGTAGCCGGCCTTGAGCATGCGCGGCCTGAGCGGCGAGCCGACGGCGACAACCGTCGCCTGGGTCGAGCCGGAGACGGCGCCAAACAGGGTGCAGGCGGCGGCGGTGCTGACTGCAAGTCCGCCCTTGATGTGACCGACGAACTTCATCACCATGTCGATCAGCCGGTTGGCCGACTGGCCGCGGGTCATGATGTCGGCGGCGAGAATGAACATCGGCACGGCGATCAGCGATGCCGGCCGGATGCCGGCGATCATCTGCTGGACCATGAAGTCCATCTTGCCCAGATCGCCGAACATGAAGACGAAGCCGGTAAACGTGGCGACAAGCAGCGGAATCATCATCGGGAAGCCGAGAAGCAGCAAAACGATCATGATCAGGAATATGGTCAGGGCCATGTCTCGTCTTCCCTCAAATCTCGAGTTCGTCTTCGTCATACCCTTCGAGCACACGTGTCGAGAGGTAGATGTCCTTGGAGACGATGTTCTTGATGGCGGTCAGTGCGTATTGCAGACCGGTCATGAAGAAGCCGACCGGCACCCAAAGGAAGATCCAGTAGACCGGCAACTGCAGTGACGGCAGCACGCGGCCCGAAGTGGCAACCTTGGCGATATAGCCCAGGGAAAAATAGCAAAGCGCAAACATCGTCACCGCGGTGACAGTCGCAATCAGCACCATGAAGCCCTTGCGCACCGGAGGCGGCAATGCGTCATAGATCGCCGACATGCGGATGTGCCGGCCCTGGCGGGCGGCATAGCTGATGCCCGCAAAGGTGATCAGGATAATGAGGATCCGGTTGAGTTCCTCGGAGAAGAACAGGCTGTGCTGAAACACGAACCGGCCCACCACATTGGCAATCGTATTGAAAGCCATCAGCAGCACGCCCGCAGCGAGCAGCACGGATTCGATCCGGCTGATGGTTGAATCAATCACGCCCAGCACGCCGGGCAACGACGACTCATGCGGGTTAACTTCCTTCAAATCGTCCAAGGCCGCCTCCGGGCTGGTCGGTTGACTGACCCGGAGACCACGAGAATGTGGCCTCCGGAGTGCTCAAACCTGTGATCCGCCGAGGGATCAGCCTTTGGTGGCTTCCAGATCGGCCTTCAGCTGATCGAGGATCGCCTTGCCGCTGTCACCGGTCATCTCGATAAACTTGGCCTCAACCTCGCCGGAAGCAGCCTTGAAGCAGGCGCGCTCCTCTTCCGAAAGCACCGTGATGGTCATTTCCGGCTTGGCTTCCTTGATCTTCTTCAGCTCGCTTTCAGCCAGACCCTTCTGGTATTCGACGATGTAGTCATAGGCCGAGGCCGCAGCGTCCTCGATAACCTTCTTGTCGGCATCGCCAAGACCATCAAAGAAGTCCTTGTTGGCCATCACGGCAGTCGTGAAGTTGTTGTGGCCGGTGTAGGTGATGTAATCGGTCACCTCGTAGATGCCTGTCGAGTACAGGTAGAAGGTCGGGTTTTCCTGGCCCTGGATGATGTTGGTCTGCAGGCCGCCATAGACCTCGCCCCACGGAAGCGGTGTCGGGGTGGCGCCAAACGCCTTGTAGGATTCAACCAGAAGCGGGTTGGTCATGACGCGGAACTTGACCTCGTTGAGGTCGGCGCAGCTCCTGACAGGTTCCTTTGTGGTCATTGCCACTTCGCCTTCAGGGAACATCACCAGAAGCTCGAGGCCCTGATTTGCATACAGGCCCTGGAAGTCTTCGTTGATGGCCTTGCTCTCCTTGTAGAACCGGGCCAGGTGCGCCTGGTCGGTCGGCAGCAGGTAGGGCACGAAGAAGACTTGCGCTTCCGGGATCAGCGCGCCGGTGAAGCCGGGAGACTGGTCGACGAACTGGAGAATGCCGGCCTGCGCCTGCTCCATGATATCGGCGGATTCGCCCAGCGTTCCGTAAGGAAACAGCTGGATCGTATGATCGGAATTGGCCTCGACGGCCTCCTTGAATTTCGTTGCATAGACCCCCTGAACTTCGGTCAGGGATTCTTCGAATGCGTACTTCCAGTCGGCAGCCTGTGCGGAAATCGTTGCGCCGGCCATCAGGGCTACAGCGGCCACGCCACCCAGGAAATTACGGATTGCAGGTTTCATATTCAGTTCCTCTCTTATTGGTTTTCTGTTCACTTCAATCTCCGGCAACACAGCCGGTAAAATTCGTGCGGGACGGCTGGAAAACCGAGGCTTCCGATGCCGCAAATACCCGACCCTCTTTGGATGAGTGAGTGGAATGGTGTGAAACCGGTTCCCCCACTTCGTTATTGTTATGATTTCTGGAAGCTTAAACAGGGACAATAAAGAGTCAACGTCATTATTAAATCATGACAATAAACAGAGAAAATCACGCCCCCTCTTCGGCGCAAACGCGGAGCCGGGAAATCAGGATTCAGAGCGTCAGCAACGCCGGCTCGGGATTGCTGCGGGCAAGCCGCGAAATCACTGTCAGCCCGCGCTCGAGGGTCTGATCGGTCTCTGCCCCCAGGCAGATGCGAATGCCGCGCCTGGCAACGGTTTCGGACATGGCAAAGGCTGATCCCGGCGCTACCGCGACCCCGTTCAGCCGCGCATGGGCCACGAACCCGTCCTCGGTCCATGAACCGGGCGTGGGAAGCCAGACATGCATGCCGTTGGCGCTGGCATTGAACGGAATGTCGGCGAGAACTTCAGCGGCCAGCTGATTGCGTTTGCCCAGCGCATTCATCTGCCATTGCAGCAAACGCTCCGCGGTCCCGTCATCAATCCAGCGGCTGCCGATTTCCGCCATCAGCGGCGTGGCCATCCAGTTGGTCACAAGATGCCGGTTGGCGGCTGCCGATTCAAAAGCTTCCGGCATGGTCAGGAAACCGAACCGCAGACCCGGCATGATGCACTTGGTCAGGCTGGTGAAATAGAAAGTCCGCTCCGGTGCGATGGCCGCGATCGGATCCGGCCTGTCGGGCTGCAACGGCCCCCAGGCGTCATTCTCTATGATGAGAACATCGTAACGGCGCGCAATCTCGACCAGTTCCCGGCGTCTTTCGAGCGACATCGTCGCCGCCTGCGGGTTGAGGCCGGTCGGCAGCAGGTAGATGGCCTTGACCTGCGATTTTTCGCAAGCCGCGGCGAAAGCGCCGGGAACCACGCCCTCCCGGTCAATTTCCAGCCCCTGGATCCGCAATCCGAGATAGCGCGAAAGCGCCTTGAGCGTGTGATGGCCCAGTTCCTCGGTGACGACAAGATCGCCGGAACTGGCCACCGTCATCAGCGCGATCGTCATCGCCGATGTGTTGCCATTGGTGATCAGCAGCCCTTGCGACGACGGGTTCACCCCGCACAGGGTCAGCCATTTTCCGGCAGCCGCATTGTATTTGCGCAGCGCCGTGGACGGCCGGAAAGCCGACACCGCCGACGTCGGCAGATCGGTTCCGAGACGGGTCAGCGCGCGCTGCATCTCATCCAGGTGCAAGGGCTCGAAGACCGGCATCAGAATGGAAAAATCGATGAACTCCCCGTTGTGGCTGTCGGGGACAAACGGGGGCTTGGTGTCGCTGCGACCGGCGCGGACAAAGGTGCCGCGCCCGACCTCGCCGGCAATGAAACCGCGGCGTATGAGTTCATCATAGGCGCGGCTGACCGTCTGCACGCTGAGGCCGAGATCATAGGCAAGCGTGCGGTGCGTCGGCAAGCGGTCACCGCTGCGCAATTCACCTGCATCCACGGCGCGCACCAGCACATCTGCAAGTGACTTGTAGGCGGGACGGCGAAGGTCTTGCGGTTTTGGTGGCCAGATTGTCATGATATACTGATGGCCCCAATCATAGAAATTGACAACCCCCCAATGCTCAATCAAAAGTCACGGACATGGCCCCAATCAAACTCGATGACCGTGACATAAAGATCCTCGCCACCCTGTCGCGGGAAGGCCGGATTTCCAAATCCGAGCTGGCCAAACGGGTCAATCTCAGCCCAACGCCGTGCTGGGAACGCCTGAGCCGACTGGAAAAGGCCGGCATCATCTCCGGCTATCACGCCGATATCGAGCTCAAGCATGTCGGCCCGCAGGTTTCCGTGTTCGTCATGGCCGAACTGGACAATCATCGCTCGGCGACATTCCAGGCTTTCGAGCAGGCCATCGCCGGCTATGACGAGATCATGTCGTGCTGGGCGCTGGGCGGCGGCTTCGATTACCTGCTGCACGTCATCACCCGCGACATCGACAGTTACCAGCGGCTGATCGACGACCTGCTGGCCCGCCGCGCGGGGCTGGCGCGCTACTTCACCTATATCGTCACCAAGCCGGTCAAGCACTCGACCGTGCCGCCCTTCGACATCCTGACGGCGCCGGGACTGAAGACGAAATAGACCGCCGGGCGCGAAAAAACGGATGAACCGTCTGGCAAGGCCGGGCGCATCAGAGATTTTCTCTGCCGATGGCTGGTTACGCTCTGGGCAGCCCAACCAACCCGAGAGCAC
This sequence comes from Hoeflea sp. AS16, assembly GCF_038900095.1. Taxonomy (NCBI): domain Bacteria; kingdom Pseudomonadati; phylum Pseudomonadota; class Alphaproteobacteria; order Hyphomicrobiales; family Rhizobiaceae; genus Hoeflea; species Hoeflea sp. AS16. Next base: position 291,718 of record NZ_JBBMQQ010000003.1, read on the forward strand.
CACAGTGTCCATTGTTCAGTCCCAATTCAGAACGACGCAGTTCGAGCTTTCCGACCCGGCCCTGTTTCGGGGTTTCTCCTATATCGGCGGACGCTGGACGGCGGGAACATCGTCCCAGATGTTTGCCGTCACCAATCCCGCCGACGGCAGTCACCTGGGTGATGTCGCAAGCCTGTCGGCAAGCGACAGCGCCCTGGCGGTCGACGCTGCCCAGCAAGCCTTTGGAACATGGTCGCACTTGTTGCCGCAACAGCGCTCGGCCATTCTGCGGCGCTGGTACGAGTTGATCCTCGAGCACAAGGAGGATCTCTCGCTTCTCATGGCGCTGGAACAGGGCAAGCCGATTTCCGAGGCGCGCGGCGAAATCGACTACGGCGCATCCTTCGTCGAGTTCTTTGCCGAAGAAGCCAAGCGCCCCAACATCGAAAGCGTGACGTCGCATCTGCCCGATGCGGAAGTCGAGATCTGGCGCGAGCCGGTGGGCGTCGCGGCCCTGATCACACCGTGGAACTTTCCCTCGGCAATGCTCACCCGCAAGGCAAGCGCGGCGCTGGCCGCCGGTTGCACCGTCGTGGCGCATCCGTCCGCGGAAACACCCTTTTCGGCATTGGCGCTGGCTGAACTGTCCGAACGTGCAGGTTTTCCTGCGGGTACCTTCAACGTTGTCACAGGCCAAGCTCCCGTGGTTGTCGAACCCTGGATGCAGGACAGGCGCGTCCGGGCCGTTTCCTTCACCGGCTCGACGGAAATCGGCAAGCTGCTCTACAGGCAGAGCGCGGATACGGTGAAACGGCTGGTTCTGGAACTCGGCGGCCATGCCCCGTTCATCCTGTTTGCTGACGCCAATCTCGATCTGGCCGTCGAGGAAGCCATCAAGGCAAAGTTCGCCACATCCGGCCAGGATTGCCTTGGCGCCAACCGCTTTTTCGTCGAGCGCCCGGTCTATGACGCATTCTGCACCCGCTTCGCCGAGGCTGCATCACGGCTGTCGGTCGGCATTGCCACGGATGATCCCGATATCGGGCCGCTGATGAATGAAAGCGCGGTGGCCAAGCAGGAACAGCACGTGGCGGACGCCATTTCCAAGGGCGCGCGCCTGCTCACCGGCGGCAAGCGCCACGATGCCGGTGAGCTGTTCTTCCAGCCAACCGTGCTTGCGGATGTGCCGGCTGATGCGCTGATCATGCACGAGGAAACCTTCGGGCCGGTCGCGGCGATCGCACCCTTCGACAGCGAGGAAGAGGTTCTGAAGACCGCCAATGACACCGAATATGGTCTCGTGGCCTACCTGCACACACAGGATCCACGCCGGATCTACCGGGCAAGCCGGACGCTGCAATTCGGCATGGTTGCGGTCAACCGGACCAAGGTGACCGGTGCACCGATCCCCTTCGGCGGCATGAAACAATCCGGACTTGGACGCGAGGGCTCACGCCTTGGCATGGAAGCATTCACCGACGTCAAATATGTCTGCCGCGACTGGGCATGACACTGTTTCAGAAAAGGAAATGAAAATGTTGCGCAACGACCAGCTTGATCAATGGGATCACGATCACTTTTTCCATCCCTCGACCCATCTCGCCCAGTTCGCCCGCGGCGAGCTGAAGAACCGCATCGTCACCGGTGGCGAAGGCGTCCACATCACCGACCGTGAGGGCAATCGCCTGCTCGATGCCTTTGCCGGCCTGTACTGCGTCAACATCGGCTATGGCCGCCAGGAAGTTGCCGAAGCCATTGCCGCCCAGGCCAGGGAACTGGCCTATTACCATTCCTATGTCGGACACGGCACCGAGGCATCGGTAACACTGGCCAAGATGGTCATCGACCGTGCGCCCGAGAACATGAGCCGGGTCTATTTCGGCCAATCGGGTTCGGACGCCAACGAGACCAATGTCAAGCTGATCTGGTACTACAACAACATTCTCGGCCGCCCCGAAAAGAAGAAGATCATCTCGCGCTGGCGCGGCTATCACGGCTCCGGCCTGATGACCGGTTCGCTGACCGGGCTCGAGCTGTTTCACAAGAAATTCGACCTGCCGCTGAGCCAGGTTATGCACACCGAAGCGCCCTATTATTTCCGCCGCTCGGACCTCTCGATGTCGGAAGCCGATTTCGTCGCCCATTGCGTCCATGAACTCGAAGCCATGATCGAACGCGAAGGCGCCGACACCATTGCCGCCTTCATCGGCGAGCCGGTTCTGGGCACCGGAGGCATCGTGCCGCCACCGGCGGGCTACTGGGCCGCGATCCAGGCGGTTCTGAAGAAGCATGACATCCTGCTTGTCGCCGATGAGGTCGTAACCGGCTTCGGACGTCTTGGCACCATGATGGGCTCGACCCATTACGGCATCGAGCCGGATATCATCACCATCGCCAAGGGCCTGACTTCGGCCTATGCGCCGCTGTCGGGATCCATCATCTCGAAGAAGGTCTGGAAAGTGCTGGAACAGGGCACCGACGAGAATGGCGCGATCGGCCATGGCTGGACCTATTCGGCACACCCGATCGGTGCGGCCGCCGGTGTCGCCAATCTCAAGCTGATCGACAAGCTCGGCCTGGTCGAAAACGCCGGCGCAACCGGCGCCTATCTGAACACCGCGATGCGCGACGCGCTTGGCGCGCACCGCCATGTCGGCGACATCCGCGGTGAAGGCATGCTGTGCGCCATCGAGTTTGTCGACGACAAGGACAACAGGACCTTCTTCGATCCTGCCAAGAAGGTCGGGCCATCGATCGCGGCGGCTCTTCTGGAACGCGGCGTCATTGGCCGGGCCATGCCGCAGGGCGACATCCTCGGCTTCGCGCCGCCGCTGTGCCTGACCCGGGAAGAGGCCGACACGGTCGTGTCGGCCACGGCTGACGCCGTCCGGCAAGTGCTCGGATAAGAAGCCGGCACAATAGAGGCATCGTGGAAGCGCATCTGATCCTGACGGGTGTTCAGACCGCTACACGATGCATCTGGCAGGACGGGATCCGGGGCTGCGCGGCAGACGGCCGGAGTTTGCCTAACTGGAGCCGAGAACTCTCCGGCTCCAGTCAAGCACCGTTTCCCGCGAAGGCGGCAGCGAGACGGCAAAATCGCCAGCAAAGGCTTCCCAGGCGGGCACATAGGCTTGCTTGACCGAGGTCAACACCGGGATTCCGAGCATGAAGGCTTTCTCCAGAACGGTGCGGAAGCCCTGCCCTTCGGATTCGCCTTTGCCGAAACGATTGAGCACCAGAAGATCCGGTTTGCTTTCAATTGCCTCGAGAAGCGGGCCGGCAATATCGGCGATGGCACGTGGATCGAGCCGGCAGCCGCGAGAGTTCTTGCCCAGCGGTTGCGATATGCAAAACCGCTGGCCACCGCAAATTTCCTCCAGCAGCATTTCGGCATGACCGGAGAGGTCCTGGCAGCCCTGGCGCTGAATGAAGCCGGCTACCGTGCTGCCCTCATCCTGCAGGGTGCGCACAACCCTCTCCAGCAAACAGTCAGTGGGCGTATCGTCGGCGATGCGGACCGCGGCAAGCCGCGGGACGTCAGTGCACGCCGATATGCTGCCCGGTTCGCCCGGCATCAGGCCCTGCGTCTGTGACGGGCCATTGCGATCACCCGGTTTTACGTGAGCGTCAGTCATCCTGCCCCTCGCGCCCTGCCGGTGCGGCTGCGGTAATTTCCTCGCAGCCGGGAGCACCGTGGCTCTTGCCGCAGCCGCAGTCGAGATCGCGCAGCAGCCCATCTTTCAAACCGTAGACCCAGCCATGAATCGCCAGGGATTTGCCGCGTTTCCAGGCCGAACGCAGGATCGGCGTTCGCGAAAGGCTCTCGACCTGTGCCTTGATCGACAATTCACACAGGAGGTTTTGCTGCTTTTCCGGATCAGCGATGCCGGCAAGTTCACCGGCATGCCGGTCCGCCACGTCGCGCACCGGCTGCAGCCAGTGATCTATGATTCCGTGGCGATCACCATCGACTGCTGCCCGGATGCCGCCGCAGCCGTAATGACCGCAGACAATGATGTGCTTGACCTCAAGCGTTTCGACCGCAAATTCAAGAACCGACAACAGGTTGAGATCGCCGCGATGGACCAGGTTGGCCACATTGCGATGGACGAAGACCTCACCCGGCTCAAGGCCTGTAATGACATTTGCCGGGACCCGGCTGTCCGAGCAGCCGATCCAGAGATATTCCGGACTCTGTAGGGCGGAAAGCCGTTTGAAATAGTCCGGGTCCTCGCGGCGCTTCCCGTCTGCCCAGCGAACATTGTGATCAAACAGGTCAGACAGCATTTGGTTCTCCTAAGGACAGGCACGCCTGTTCGATATCGGCATCGGACTCCGCCCGCTCTGGCACCAACTAACGGCAGATCCGGATCCAGACCATTGATCTGGGTCAACCATGATGACGCCAAATTGCAATACAAGGCAAGCATCGACAATCGACGATTGGAAATACTCAGAATTCAAGGCATTTCATTGCGGCTTGACTGCCTCATTGATAAAACGGTCAAATTCAAACACAAAACAGATCAAGGCGACCCATGCGCCCTTCCGATTTGCCTCAAGTCCGCGCCTTGCGCCTGTTCGAAAGCATGAGCGAGCCAAGCTTCGCCGCGCTGATGCAGGCGTCCTATTTGCAGACCTTCCCTGCCCAGCTCGAACTCATCCATGAAGGCGAGCCGGCCGATTTCCTCTATGTCGTCATCGAGGGCTGCGTCGAGCTGTTTGCCAAGTCGAACGGGCGCGAAGCAATCATGGCCATGGTTCAGCCTGTCGGAACCTTCATTCTTGCCGCAGTGCTCAGAGATGCCGTCTATCTGATGTCGGCGCGGACCACTTCGCGCTCCAAGTTGCTTCTGATCCCGGCGCAGAATGTCCGCGAAGTGCTAGAAGGTGACGCCGTATTTGCACGCGCCATAGCGGAGGAACTTGCCGGCTGCTACCGCGGCGTGGTCAAGGAATACAAGAGCCTGAAGCTCAGGACATCGGTCGAACAGCTTGCCAACCGGCTGTTGCGTTACCACAAGGAGCGCGGCGACAGCGACGGAGCCTTCGAACTCCCCTATGACAAAAAGACGCTGGCCTCGCTTTTGGGCATGACCCCGGAAAACCTGTCGCGATCGTTCAACACACTCAAACCCTACGGGGTCGAGGTCAACGGCGCCCAGGTCCGGGTGACGGACCTGAAGGCGCTGGAAACCCTGGCAAAGCCAAACCCGCTGATCGACGAACGGACAAACTGACCGCGATCTGAAAGCAGGCACGTGCCGGCGGGCCGCAGATCCGCCCCCTCAGCGGCCACCCAAGCTGCGCCGGGCCACGAGGGCGATGATGCCCCAGACGCCGATGCGCAGGATCATGGCACCGACGGTCCGCATTTCAAACAGCCCTCCAAGCTGGACATATATCCCGAAAGCAATGAAAACGAGCGCCGTGGCGATGACGATGGCGACCGACAGCCAGAGGCCCCAGCGCCGCAGCATCAGCAGGCCCACCGCCGCAGCCACATAGGCAAAACCCGCAAGGAAATTGAACCACAGCACGAACGGCACAGCATTGCCGACCGCCGCACGGGCCGCGGCGCTTCCGAAGAGGGCATTGCCGCCGGACAGAATGGTCAGCAAGCCAAATGCCAGACCGGCCATCGCAACCGCCCTGAGCCCCCATCCAGATCGTTTTTTCAGCTCCATCGCCAATCCCTGCCCTAAAGCCAATTCACACTGTTGATGTTCAGGCGGCGACCAGGGTGATTCCGGTCACCTCGGCCTCCCGGGCGAGTTCGGCCATGAACTCGCGGCCGGCCCTGGCCCAGGCTGCTTTCTCCAGCATCTCGCGAATGCGCGGCGCCACTGCCTCGAACGGCAAGATTGCGCCTTCGGCACGGGCATCGAGCCGGATGATGTGGAGACCGTAGCGGGTCAGCACCGGCTCGGGCGTGATGCTGCCTTCGGCAAGCTCGTCGAGCACAGTTTCGAACTCGGGCACCGTATCCCCGCTGATCAGCTGTCCCAGCCGCCCGCCATTGTCACGCGAGGAACAGGCGCTGTGTTCGCGCGCCAGGCGTTCAAAGCCGCGCGGATCACGCTGCAGTTCGGCGAGCACCGCACCGGCGGCCGTGCTGGCCGTCGCGAGTGCAGCCCCATCGCCCGGTCTCACCGGAAACAGGATATGAGCCGCCTCGTACAGGGTCGGCGCGCGCCAGCGGTCGGGTGCTGCCTCATAAGCGGCACGCAGATCTTGCTGGCTTGGCTCCGCTGGATCAAGAGCCACGTCCAGAACCTGCCGGATCAGCGCCTCCTCGTCGGTTTCATACTGCCCCTCGGCCACTTGCCGGGGTTCGGGCACCAGGCCCATACTTCTTGCCTTCTGCAACAAGAGGGCGCGGAAGGCCAATGCACGGGCAGCCGCCATCCATGGCATTCCCGGCTTCGATCTTGGCGCCGGATGATTCTGCGCCTCCGACGCGATCAGCGCCGCCGTGATTGTTTCACCGTTGACGGTGATATCGGACATCAAGGGGGTCATGGCCATCACTCCGCTGGCTGTTTGAGGTCGCGTTTCCGGGTGCGCACGATCTGGTATCCGGGACGCCAGAGATAGCGCACCGGGGCCGAGAGCATGTGGACAAGCCGCGTGAACGGAAACAGCAGGAAAATGGTCAGGCCGAGCGTGATGTGCAGCTTGAATATCAGGCTGGTGTCGGCGATCAGATCCGCAGCGCCGCCACGGAAGGTGAGGATGCGCTGGGCCCAGCCCATGAACTTGGTCATCTCGTGACCATCGAGATGTTTCAGCGACACGAAGATGGTGCCAAGGCCGAGCACCAGCTGCAGCATCAGAAGCAGCAGTATGCCGGTATCGGCAAAGCTTGAACTGGCGGCAACCCGTGGATCATTGAGCCGCCGCAGCAACAGGATCGTGCCGCCAATCAATGCCATCACACCGGCGACGCCACCCGCAACAACCGCGAGGACCTGCTTGGCGCCATGGCTGATGCCAAGCGCATCGAAGATGGCGATCGGCGTCAGCAGGCCGACAATGTGCCCGCCCAGGATGATGAGAACGCCAACATGGAAAAGAACCGACCCGATGATGAAATTCCGTCGCCGCAGGATTTGCGAGGAACCTGATTTCCAGGTGAACGGATCGCGCTCGTAGCGGGCGATCGAGCCAACGATCAGCACCGTGATCGCGATATAGGGATATATGCCGAACAGGAACGTGTTCATACCGGCCTCCATCAGTTCAACGTGCCGGCACGCGCCGGTGACGTGATCGGTTTTTGGGGAGCATCCATCTTGGCAAGAATGTCGCGCGATACCGGGCAACCGGCATTGGGATCGGGCGCGAAGGTGACCTGCGCTTCCTCCCACACGGCATCGAGGGCGGCGAGATCTTCCGGATCATCGTCGTTTTCCGCCAGCAGCGCCGCAGCCACCTCTGTGTCGTTGGCCGCCTGACCGAGATCGGCGAGGGCCGACAGAATTGCGGCATAGGGCGTTTCGCGCCGGGTCAGGCGTTCGGCGAGAACCGCCAGGATCGGCCCCGCATCGGCGAGCAGGCCACGGGCTTCCGCCGCCGGCAATGTCGAGAGAAACTCGAGCAGCACCGGAAGATGGTCCGGCAATTCCGGCCCGACCAGGTCGAAACCGCCGGCGCGATAGGTTTCCAGAAGATCGACCATGGCGCCGCCGCGGTCACGGCTTTCGCCGTGAATGTGCTCGAACAGGTTCAGCGACAAGGTCCGCGAGCGGTCGAACAGCAGCACGTAGCCTTCCTGCAGGTCGAAAATATCCGTGGTTTCCATCCGCTCCAGCAAAGGCTGCAGCGCGGCAACCTGCGGCGGCGTCAGCACGGCCTCGTCAGCCAGGATCGTGCGGATTTCACCAATGGCTGCCTGCAGATCTTCCGTCGGATAACACAGCAGCGCCGACAGCGCCTTGAAAGTACGGCTCATTTCCAGCCCTCCGCAGGTGTGATGTGTTTGCGCCCGCCAAACAGCTTGCCGGTGGACACGCCGGCAGAGCAGCCGTTGCCATCGGTAAAGCCGCAGCCGGATCTGAGATCATAGGCATCCTCGACCATTTCCCGGTGAGCGGTGGGAATGACGAAGCGGTCCTCGTAATTGGCGATCGCCATGATCTGGTACATGTCGTCGATCTGCGCCGGGGTCAGGCCGACGCGCTGGGCGACGCCGAGATTGACCACGCCATCGACGGTTTTCGAGCGCATGTAGGAGCGCATGGCGAGCATGCGTTCAAGCGCGGAAACCACCGGGGCCTCGTCGCCGGCGGTCAGCATGTTGGCGAGATACCTGACCGGAATTCTCAGCGACCTGACGTCCGGCATGTCGCCGTTCGACCCCAGCTGACCGGCTTCCGCAGCATTCTGGATCGGGCTCAGTGGCGGGATGTACCAGACCATCGGCAGGGTGCGGAATTCGGGGTGCAACGGGAAGGCAACCTTCCATTCCATCGCCATCTTCCAGATCGGAGAACGGCGGGCGGATTCGATCCAGTCCTCGGCGATGCCTTCGGCGCGCGCGGCGGCGATGACCTCCGGATCGCTCGGATCAAGGAACACGCCGAGCTGGGCGTCGTAGAGATCCTGATCGTTTTCCACCGACGCCGCCTGGGCGATCTTGTCGGCGTCGTAGAGCATGACGCCGATATAGCGGATACGGCCGACGCAGGTTTCCGAACAGACGGTCGGCAGGCCGGATTCGAGACGCGGATAGCACAGCGTGCATTTTTCCGATTTGCCGGTCGACCAGTTGTAATAGATCTTCTTGTAGGGGCAGGCCGACACACACATGCGCCAGCCGCGGCATTTTTCCTGATCGATGAGGACAACACCGTCGTCTTCGCGCTTGTAGATCGCGCCTGACGGGCAGGCCGAGGCACAGGACGGGTTGAGGCAGTGCTCGCACAGGCGCGGCAGGTACATCATGAAGGAGTTTTCGTACTGGCCGTAGATTTCCTTCTGGATGCCCTCGAAATTTGCGTCCTTCGAGCGCTTGGCAAATTCGCCGCCGAGGATTTCCTCCCAGTTCGGTCCCCACTCGATCTTTTCCATCCGCTCGCCGGTTAGCTTGGAGCGCGGACGGGCGGTCGGGAACGCTTCCATTTCGGGTGCCGATTTCAGGTGGTCGTAGTCAAAATCGAACGGCTCGTAATAGTCGTCGATTTCCGGCAGGTCCGGGTTGGCGAAGATGTTGGCAAGGATGCGCCATTTGGCGCCCTGCTTCGGCCGCAGCTTGCCGGCCTTCGAGCGTTCCCAGCCGCCGTTCCAGCGCTTCTGGTTTTCCCAGTCTTTCGGGTAGCCGATGCCCGGCTTGGTTTCGACATTGTTGAACCAGGCGTATTCGACACCGTCGCGGCTGGTCCAGACGTTCTTGCAGGTGACGGAACAGGTGTGACAGCCGATGCACTTGTCGAGATTGAGCACCATGCCTATTTGCGCACGAACTTTCATTCTGCTGCCTCCTTGGGTGTGGCCGGGCGGTCGAGCCAGTCGACCTTGTCCATCTTGCGAACGATGACGAACTCGTCACGGTTGGAGCCGACGGTGCCATAATAGTTGAAGCCGTAGCTCAACTGCGCGTAGCCGCCGATCATGTGGGTTGGCTTGAGGACCGTGCGGGTGACCGAGTTGTGGATGCCGCCGCGCTTGCCAGTGATCTGGCTGCCGGGCGTGTTCACGATCTTTTCCTGGGCGTGATACATGAACAGCGTGCCTTCCTTGATCCGCTGGCTGACGACGACACGCGCGGTCAGGACCCCGTTGGAGTTGAAGACCTCGACCCAGTCATTGTCGACCAGCCCTGCCTTGCCGGCATCGACCTCGGACATCCAGACCACCGGGCCGCCGCGGTTGAGCGTCAGCATCAGAAGGTTGTCGGAATAGGTCGAGTGGATGCCCCATTTCTGGTGCGGGGTGATGAAGTTCAGCACCACGTGCTTGCCGCCATCCGTGCGGCCGATTGCCGGCGCGATGGTTTTCAGGTCGACCGGGGGACGCCAGGTGACGAAGCCCTCGCCGAAGGCCCGCATCCATTCATGATCCTGGTAAAGCTGCTGCCGTCCCGACAGGGTGCGCCAGGGGATCAGCTCATGGACGTTGGTGTAGCCGGCGTTGTAGCAGACCTCCTCGCTTTCGATCCCCGACCAGGTCGGAGAGGAGATGATCTTGCGCGGCTGTGCGGCGATATCACGGAAGCGGATCTTCTCGTCCTGCTTGGCTGCAGCCAGGTGCGTATGCGCGCGCCCGGTGATCTTCTCGAGCGCGTTCCAGGCCTTGACCGCGACCTCGCCGTTGGTCTCGGGCGCCAACATCAGGATCACTTCGCAGGCATCGATTGCGGTATCGATCTTCGCCATTCCCTTGGTTACGCCTTCATCGGTCACGCAGCCATTGAGATCCTGGAGATGGTGCACTTCCAGCTTGGTGTCCCAGGCAATGCCCTTGCCGCCATTGCCGATTTTTTCCATCAGCGGCCCGACCGCGGTGAAGCGCTTGTAGAGGTTGGGGTAATCCCGCTCGACGGCGATGTAGTTCGGCGCCGTCTGCCCCGGGATCAGTTCGCATTCCCCGGCCTTCCAGTCAGCCACGAAAGGCTGGGCCAGTTCACCCGGACTGTCGTGCTGCATCGGCAGCGAGACGACATCGTCCTCGACGCCGAGCACTTCGGGTGCGACTTCGGAAAACTTCTTGGCGATCGCCTTGAAGATCTCCCAGTCCGACTTGCTCTCATAGGCCGGATCCACCGCTGCCTGCAGCGGGTGAATGAACGGGTGCATGTCGGAGGTGTTGAGATCGTCCTTCTCGTACCAGCTGGCCGTCGGCAGCACGATGTCGGAATAGACGCATGTGGTCGACATGCGGAAATCAAGCGTCACCAGAAGGTCAAGCTTGCCCTCCGGCGCGGTGTCGTGCCATTTCGCCTCGACCGGCTTGACCCGGCCTTCCTCGCCCAGGTCCTTGCCCAGGACACCGTGATCTGTGCCCAGCAGGTGGCGCAGGAAATACTCGTGCCCCTTGCCAGATGATCCCAGCAGGTTGGAGCGCCAGACGAAGAGATTGCGCGGCCAGTTTTCCGGTGCATCGGGGTCCTCGCAGGACATTTCCAGCGTTCCCGCCTTCAGGCTCTCGGCGACATATTCCGCCGGCGTCTTGCCCGCAGCCTTGGCCGCGCGCCCGACTTCCAGCGGATTGGTCTTGAGCTGCGGCGCAGAGGGCAGCCAGCCCATGCGTTCGGCCTGGATATTGTAGTCGATCAGGCTGCGTTCGGCCCAGTTGCCGTCCGGCGCCGTGGGCGACACGATCTCGCCGGCGGTGATGGTTTCATAGCGCCACTGGTCGGTGTGGGCATACCAGGCCGAGGTTGCGTTCATGTGCCTTGGAGGGCGTGCCCAATCGAGGGCGAAGGCCAGCGCTGTCCAGCCGGTCTGCGGGCGCAGCTTTTCCTGGCCGACATAATGTGACCAGCCACCGCCGGACTGGCCGATGCAACCACACATCACCAGCATGTTGATGATGCCGCGATAGGCCATGTCCATGTGGTACCAGTGGTTCAGCCCAGCTCCGAGGATGACCATCGACTTGCCGTTGGTCTTTTCCGCATTGCTGGCGAATTCCCGCGCCACGGCAATGATCCGGTCGGCTTTCACACCGGTTATCTTCTCCGCCCAGGCGGGCGTGTATGGCACGTCGGCGTCAAAGGACATGGCGACATTGTCTCCGCCAAGGCCGCGATCGAGGCTGTAGTTGGCGCAGAACAGGTCGAACACCGTCGTCACCAGCGCCTCGCCGTCCTTCAGCTTGAGCCGCCGGACGGGAATGTTGCGGGTGAGGATGTCCCGATGGTCCGATTTGGCGAACTGCTCGGTCGCGGCTCCGCCGAAATAGGGGAAATCGACGCCGACCACCTCATCGTGGTCGTCGTCAAGGATGAGGGTCGAGGTCAGCTCGATCGGCTGCTCGCCGGCCCGCTCCTCGAGATTCCAGTGTCCGTTCTCGCCCCAGCGGAAACCGATGGAGCCGTTTGGAACCACCACGTCCCCGGTCTTGCCGTCGATGCCGACGGTTTTCCAGTCGGGATTGTTGGCCTCGCCGAGATCATCGGAGAAATCGGCCGCGCGCAGCATCCGGCCCGGGACGTAATGCCCGTTCTTCTTGTCGAGCCGCACCAGTAGCGGGAAGTCGGAGTATTTGCGGGTGTAATCCTCGAAATAGGGCACCTGGCGATCGAGATGGTACTCGCGCAGGATAACGTGGCCGAAGGCCAGCGCCAGCGCCGCATCGGTGCCGGCCTGCGGGTTGAGCCAGATGTCGCCGAACTTGGCGGCCTCCGAGTAATCCGGGCTGACGACGGCGGACTTGGCGCCGCGATAGCGGGCTTCGGTGTAGAAATGGGCGTCGGGCGTGCGGGTCTGCGGCACGTTGGAGCCCCACAGGATCATGAAGCTCGAATTGTACCAGTCGGCACTTTCGGGCACATCGGTCTGCTCGCCCCAGGTCTGCGGGCTGGCCGGCGGCAGGTCGCAATACCAGTCATAGAACGACATGCAGGTGCCGCCCATCAGGCTGAGATAGCGCGAGCCGGCGGCATAGCTGACCATCGACATCGCCGGGATCGGCGAAAATCCGAAGATCCGATCTGGACCATAGGTCTTCGTCGTATAGGCGTTCGCCGCCGCGATGATCTCGGTCACCTCTTCCCAGTCGGCGCGGACGAAGCCGCCCTTGCCACGGGTCCTGGTGTAGCTGTCACGCTTGACCGGATCGGCCTGGATTGCCTTCCATGCCTCGACCGGCGTCATGGTCTTGCGCATCTCGCGCCACAACCGCATCAGCCGGCCACGCACCAGCGGCGTCTTCACCCGGTTGGCGGAATAGAGATACCAGCTGTAACTGGCGCCGCGGGCGCAGCCGCGCGGCTCGTGATTGGGCATGTCGGGCCGGGTACGGGGATAGTCGGTCTGCTGGGTCTCCCAGGTGACGATGCCCGACTTGACGTAGATCTTCCACGAGCAGGACCCGGTGCAGTTCACCCCGTGGGTCGAGCGCACGATCTTGTCGTGGCGCCAGCGGTTGCGATAAACCTCCTCCCAATCCCGGCTCTCGATGGTGGTCTGGCCGTGCCCGTCAGCGAAGGTGTCCTGACGGGTGGACTTGAGGAAATTCAGGCGATCGAGAAGATGGCTCATCTTGCTCTCCTTTCAGGTCAGACTGCGGCGGCTGCGGACGTGGTGCCACCGGCCCGTTCGCCAGCGGCCAGAAGACCGCCGGGACGGGTGTAGTAGAACCAGGTCAGCACGACGCAGATCACGTAGAAGCCGAGGAACCCCCAGAGTGCGGCCACCGGACCGCCTGTCATGGCGATGGAGGTGCCGTAGGCCTTGGGGATGAAGAAGGCGCCGTAGGCGGCGATGGCGGAGGTGAAGGCGATGATCGCCGCACTTTCGCGTTCGGCCTGCTTGCGCAACACGTCGCCCTTGAGATCTGGCATCAGCCGCGGGATCTCCCGCGCCATGATCGCCGGGATCATCTGGAAGGTGGAGGCGTTGCCGACACCGGTGAGGAAGAACAGCGCCATGAACGAGGCGAAGAAGCCCCAGAATGCGCCCGGCTGTTCCTTGATGCCGAGGAAGAAGATCACCCCGAACACCGCCACGATCATTCCCAGGAAGGTCCAGAAGGTCACCCGCCCGCCGCCGAACCGGTCGGAAATCCAGCCGGTGCCGGCGCGGGACAGGGCGCCGACAAGCGGGCCGAGGAAGACGAACTGCAGCGCATTGACTTCGGGAAACTGCAGCTTGGTCAGCAGCGGGAAGCCGGCGGAGTAGCCAATGAAGCTGCCGAAGGTTCCGGTGTAGAGCACGCACATGATCCAGTTGTGCTTGCGGCTGAAGATGACCGCCTGCTCCTTGAAGCTGGACTTGGCGTCGGCAATGTCGTTCATCCCGAGCCATGCGGCGATTGTCGCCACGATGATGAAGGGAACCCAGACAAAGCCGGCGTTCTGCATCCACAGCTGGCCACCGTCCGACATTGTCTGCGGCTGCCCGCCCAGCGCGCCGAAGACACCGGCGGTGATGACGAGCGGCACCAGGAACTGCATGACCGAGACGCCGAGATTGCCGAGACCGGCGTTGAGCGCCAGCGCGTTGCCCTTTTCCGCCTTGGGATAGAAAAAGGCGATATTGGCCATCGACGAGGCAAAATTGCCGCCGCCGAAGCCGCAAAGAAGGGCCAGCACCAGGAAGATCAGGTAAGGGGTCTCCGGATTCTGCACGGCGTAGCCGATGCCCATGGCAGGCAGCAGCAAAGAGGCGGTGGAAAGGGTCGTCCACAAACGGCCGCCGAAGATCGGAACCATGAAGGAGTAGAAGATCCGCAAGGTCGCACCCGAGAGACCGGGAAGGGCCGCAAGCCAGAACAGTTGCCCCGACGTGAAGTTGAACCCGATCGCGGGCAACCGCGCGACCACCACAGACCAGACCATCCAGACAGAAAAGGCCAGCAGCAGCGCTGGGATCGACACCCAGAGATTGCGCCTGGCGATACGGCGTCCCTTTTCAGCCCAGAAGGCAGGATCTTCGGGAGTCCAGACCTCGAGCGTGCGCGATTGCGCGGCATGTTCGGGGCGGTGAATGCTCTGCATCTCGGGCAGGCTCGGCAACTGGTCGAGCGCCTCGCCGTGCGCTTCGCGTTCCATGGTGCGGATCGACAGATGCATCCAGGTGAGCGAGATCGCCACGATGATGAACAGCAGCGCAAAGCAGCTGGTGTAAATGCCGGTGAGATCAAGCAGGGCGCCGAAGATGATCGGCAGGATGAAACCGCCCAGACCACCAATCATGCCGACGAGACCGCCCACAGCACCGACATGGTCGGGATAGTAGACCGGGATGTGCTTGTAGACCGCGGCCTTGCCCAGGCTCATGAAGAAGCCGAGCATGAAGAGGATGAGGACAAAAGGCCAGCGGCCCATCTCGGTGGAGAATGCGATGGCTCCGTCCTTGCCCTGGATGACATAGTCGGTGGCGGGATAGGAGAGCATGAACAGCATCAGCAGCGAGAAGCCGAAGCACCAGTACATCACCGCACGGGCGCCGAACCGGTCGGACAGATGCCCGCCATAGGCGCGGAAAAGCGATGCCGACAGGGAAAATGCGGCCGCCGACATGCCCGCGGTGCGGATGTCGAGATGATAGACGTCGACAAGGTAATGCGGCATCCACAGGGCCAGGGCCACAAAGGCTCCGAAGACGTAGAAATAGTAAAGCGAGAAGCGCCAGACCTGGAGATTCTTCAGCGGCGCGAACTGTTGCGCGAGACTGGGCGGCTTGGCGCCGGACTTGCGGCGGGCGACCAGTTCGGGATCATCCTTGGCAAAGACGTAGAACAGGATTGCAACAAGCGCCAGACCGGCGGCCCAGACATGGGCGACGCCATGCCAGCCATAGGCCACCATGACGAAGGGGGCGATGAACTTGGTGACCGCGGCGCCGACATTGCCGGCACCGAAGATGCCCAGTGCGGTGCCTTGCTTGCCCGCACCATACCAGCGCGAGACATAGGCAACACCGATGATGAACGAGCCGCCGGCAAGACCGATGCCGAGAGCTGCGACCAGATACATCGTGTAGGACGAGGCCCAGGTCAGCATCCAGGTCGCAGCAGCCGTCAGCAGCATCTGGATGGTGAAGACGTTGCGACCGCCGTATTTTTCGGTCCAGACGCCAAGGATCAGCCGGGTCAGCGAGCCGGTGAGGATGGGAGTCGCGACAAGCAGACCGAACTGAAACTCGCTCAACCCCAGTTCGGCCTTTATCTCCACACCGATGATGGCGAAGATTGTCCAGACCGCGAAGCAGGCGGTGAACGCTACCGTGCTCAGTGAAAGCGCTCGCGTGCGATCGGCTTCAGAGACTTGTCCCTTGTCCAGCATGCTGTTTCTCCGTTTGCGGCACAGGTCGGCCCTGCGCGTCAAACGGAACTTGCCCAACCCTCACAGCCGCGACTTGATTCAGATCAAGATTGCGGAGGCACACGAACGCATTGCCGGAAACGAGCTAAGAAAAAAATCGGGGCCTGAAAATTTACGGCTCGGCACAGACAATTCGCCTGAAGAACAGCTGGCTTGAATCAATCTACTTCTTGATAATTATCAAGATGAACCGGACGCGCCGCAGGCCGGTTTACGGCATCACACCTGATTCAAGGACAGGTTTGATGTTCCGATTCCACCAACACCTGTCGAGGCCATGAAGTCCATCAGGACATCACGGTGCCCAGCGTTTCGGACGGATGGGCAAGGGCGGACAGCGTTGAGACCCGGCTCGGGTTTCGCCTTTCCCAAGTGTGCGTATTCACAGGCGATCACAACGCGAACACATTATCGACCCAACATGCATTTAAAGCTTTGTTAACCATGGCGGCGCACTGTTTGTCTGGAACCAAAGAAACAATCACCCGGCAACTGGCCGATCCGCGACCCGGGACGGGGCGGATGGCACCGGGTTGGAGCACTGGCTAATGACTTTCCTGTTTTTGATATTGTGCGTCTTCGGCGGCGTTGCCATCTGGTCCAATCGCAAGAAGGTGGACAAGCCGGTCCAGTATGACTGGGACCAGGCCATCTAGATTGCCGTGACGGCATAATCCATATGCCCGAAGCGCTTCGCAGCGACCGCCAAATCACCTTGACGAAACACAATGCCCTCCGGCCAGACCGGCGGCGGAACCGGTCGCGATGTGTCCGCCGCCGATGACCCGGCAAACCTGTTTCAGAGCGGCTCAAGCCGGTGAAAGCGGGACTGGCCGTAGACCAGCGGCGCGCCTTCACTGATCCTTATGTCCATGATCTCGCCGATGAACACGGTGTGGCTGCCGGCTTCAACCATCTCCGAGACATCGCAGGAAAAGCCGATCAGGGCTTCATCCAGAAGCGGCAGACCACGTCCATCCTCGACCCAATGCCCTTGAGAGAACTTGTCCTCCCCGGTGATGCCGTCGGCGCCTGCAAAGCGCATGGCCAGCGGGCTGGCAGGATCGGGGAGAAGATTGACATTGAAGCTCCTGGTCTCCCGGATCGCCGCACAGGTGCCGGTCTTGCGGTTGACGCAGACCAGAAGGCTCGGCGGTTCTGCGGAGACCGAACAGACGGCGGTGGCGGTAATGCCGCGCCGCTCGTCCCCGTGACGGGCGGTGATGATGGTCACCGCGCCGGGGAAACGGGCCATGGCCGTGCGGAATGTTGCATGATCGATGCCCATGCCCATCTTACGCCGCCTTGAGCTCAGTGAGATAAGCCTCGGCCGCATCGGGATCAGCAAACCAGGGGAAGAAATCACGCGGGTCGTTGAAGCCGTTGGCCATGCGATGCGCCAGCCGCGGCTCGGCGCAGGCGGTGCCCATGATGTCGAGGATGAAGGGCGGTGGCGGCTGCAGCATCATGTTGGTCCATGAGACCACCCATTGCGCGTAATCCCAGAACTCGTCGAACGTGCCCTGCATGAAAGCGGCGTCGAACGGCTTGTCGCCATGCTCGAGGATGCGCTTGAGATAGACGGCCGCGGCCTTGGCGGCATTGTTGGAGCCCTGGCCGGTGATCGGGTCGTTGAGGCAGACCGCATCCCCGAGGCCAAGAACCTGACGGCCCGAGGGCAGCGTGCCGATTGGCTTGCGGACAGTGGGCGCGAAACGCCCGGCGAGAATGCCGTTGTCGTCGGTGAGCTCGATGTTCCGGCAGCGCTCCGCTTCCCAGGGCAGGAAGGTGTCGAGGATCTTTTTCGACATCGCGAGATGCTGCGCGGGTGTCTTGGCGTCTGCCCAGCAATCCATCGGACCGCCCGGAACGCCTTCGAACACCATGATCTCGCAGGGACCGGACGTGGTCAGCGCCGGGAAGACGAAATATTCGCCAACGCCGGGGATCAGGTTGAAGCAGACGGCCGAATGCTCGGCCCGCGGTGTCATTCCGGTGACATAGGTCAGCGCCAAGGCCCGCTGCGGTGTCTCGTAGGGTGATTTTTCCGCATCACGCTCGAACAGACGGCCGATATCGCCCTTGCCCGATGCAACGATGACCAGATCGTCCTGCCGGCTGTAATGTTCCAGATCCGAAATCGATGCGTCCTTGATGGTCAGGGTGCCGTCGAGCCGCTCGAATTCCGCCATCCAGGCCGGGATCTTGACCCGCTGGTCGACTGAATAAGCGCTGTTGTCGAGCCGTCCGACCCAATCAATGGCCTTCTGGCCCGATCCATCCGGCGCCGGAACCTGAAAATTGATGCCATCGACCGGCGGGCAGGTATCGGCCCAGAAATCTATGCCCAGCTCGCGTTCATGTTCGACCGAATTGTGAAACATGCACTGGCTCGACATCACCTTGCCATTTGCAATGTCCTCGGCGGTACGGTTTTGGACGACGCGGACGCTGTTGCCGGCCTTCAGCAGCCCGAGGGCCAGCTGCAGGCCGGACTGGCCGCCGCCGATAATGGTGATCTTTCTCATGTCTTGTTCCCCTTTTTTGTTTTCATTCCATAAGAAGCGGTATGGCCGGCACCGCGCGTTCCGGGCCCATGGCGGTGTATCCGCCGTCGACCTGGATGTCGGTTCCGGTGATGAAGCTGGCCTCGTCCGAACACAGGAACAACACGGAGGCTGCGACCTCTTCCGGGTTGCCGGTGCGGCCAAGCAAATGGAAGGGTGCTGCCACCCTGTCGGTCTTTTCGCGGTCGCCGCCGCTCAACTCATCCATGATGTTGGACCAGGTCCAGCCCGGCGAGACCGCGTTGACGCGGATGCCCTCGGGAGCAAGATCCATCGCCTGGTTGCGGGTCAGCTGCAGGATCGCGGCCTTGGAGACCGGATAGAGCCAGCGGCCGGTTTGCGCCACGCGGGCAGAGATCGATCCGAAATTGACGATGGCGCCCTTGTTTCTTGCCAGTTCCGCCCGGGCGGCCTGCATCAGCATAACTGATCCAACAATGTTGACGTCGAGGCTTTCGAGCCACTCGGCGCGGGTCGATTCCACACCGTTGTCGAGATAGGAACAGGCAACATTGACCAGGAAATCGATGCGACCGAATTTTTCCTTGGTGGCTTTGACCAGATCCGCGATTTGCGCATCGTCGCGCAGATCGGTCTTTTGAAATTCAATTCCGTCGCCGGTCAGAGCCTCGCCGGCCTCGGCATTGATATCGGCAATCATCACGCGCACGCCGGCATCGCTGAATGCCCTGACGATGGCAGCACCGATCTTGGTTGCGCCACCCGGCACGATGGCCACTTTTCCGTCCAGTCCTCGCATTGGCATTCTCCCCTTTCGTTGAAGAGAAGTTTGGGCCAATCAAACCGGGCCGCCATCCGCTTTGAGCGCTGACTATCCGCAAAACGAAAAATTCTATCGCTTCCGGGGAAAACGTGCTTTCATGCAAATGCATGTTTTGACGACAACGGTGTCGGGAGCGCTCATGTTGCCGGATCCCATGACCCAGCGCCCGCTGGCGCAATTCAGCCTGTTTGAAAGCAGCGACCTCGACGAGGCGCGCGAAAGGGTTGCGCGGGTGTTCTGCCCGCACCGGCTCGACATGATCGGACGCGGCACATTCGACGCCTGCCATAATCATGTCGGCGGCGAGCGGTTGTCGCTGAATTACATCCAGTATGGCGCGAAGACGCTGATCGCGCCGGGCGAGCTGACCGATTTCTATCTGCTGCAGATCCCGCTTTCAGGCGGCGCGGCGATCAGCAATGGACCAGATCACTATTATTCCTGCCCGGAAAAGGCGGCGGTGCTGAATCCGCATTTGCCGACCACGATGATCTGGGATGAAGGCTGCCGGCAGATCCTGGTCAAGGTCGGGCGAGACGCGTTGCAGGCGCATCTGTCCCAGCTTCTCGGCTCGGGCGCCGGCAAGCCACTTACCTTTTCAGGACCGTTGGATCTGACAAGCGGCGTCGGCACAGCCCTTGGCGGCCTGATCATGCATCTGGTGACACAGGCCGACAATGGACAGGTGATGCTCGCATCAGGGGGGCTCCTGGCGCGCCAGCTCGAATCCGTGATCCTGTCAGGAATCCTGGAGGCCGGGCAGCACAATTATTCCAGATATCTCAGACCAACGCGCTCGGCGGCGGCGCCGCGGCATGTGCGCAAGGCCGAGGAGTTCGTGCGCAACAATCTGGACCGTCCGATTTCGCTGGATGACATCGCCAATGCGGCGGGCGTCACCGCGCGCTCGCTGCAACTCGGGTTTCGCAATTTCCGCAACACCAGCCCGATGGCGCTGTTGCGCGCTGAACGGTTGCGGCGCGTGCATGAAGAGCTGATGGCCGGCGCACCCGGCGCCTCGGTGACCGAAGTGGCCACCCGGTGGGGCTTTACCCATCTCGGCCGGTTTTCCCAGATCTACAGGGAAAAATACGGCCAGTCGCCAAGCAAGACCCTGCAGAACGGGTCCAGCGCGGGGTTTTCAGACTAAACACCGAGGGCGATTGCCCCTCAGATCAATTTCCTTCTCGCCTGAAACAATGCGCATTGATTCAAAGCACTGCGACGATCTTGCCGTGTCGGCGCTGGTGAGCGGCAGAGCAAGATTGCACCCGGCCAGACCGCATGAGGCAATTCTGCACCGCGCTCCCCGTCCTTGCTTTTGAGCTTCGCATGACTGGACAAGCGGCTGCCGTATCCAGGTTGCTGGTGCATGCAACGCCCCGGAGAACCATGAATTATTGGCCTTCCATTTTTTTCATATTGGATATGCGTTGCAGTCCAATTCTGATCTAGCCTCCGTCTTGCACTTCATCTCCCGCCCCTTTTGGCGGGATCCGATAGGGAAACGGCATGGCTTTCGTCGATCTTTCCGACATCCGCTGCTCGCCGGTTTGGCGCGGTAAACTGGCAACCAGCCCCTTATCCCGACGTAACACAACAACCCTGGACGGGATGACAACCGGGCTCGGGTCTTCCGGGCACGGCTGAACGCTTTTGTGCACCACCCTGGCGAACATCAAACACCCAATGTCACAGGAACAACCGACTATGCAAGTGATTGACGGTATCGAGCTTTATCATGTGACTGCGCCACTTCCTGCGCCGTTCTCCCCATCATGGATACCTGGAACGGTTCGCAACACGGTGACGTTTTACCTTGTCCGCTTCATTACCGACGATGGGGTGGAAGGCTGGAGCGGTTTTACCGGTGCAGGCCGCGAGCGTGTGGGAATTGGCCACACACTGGCCGATCTGTTCCTCGGTGAAAGCCCTGAAGACATCGACAGGCTCGCCGAGCGCATCCACATCATGGCGGTGGGCGGCAATTTCAACTGGTGGCTCGAGCCGGCCTTCTGGGACATCAAGGCGAAGAATGCGGGACTGCCGCTTTACAAGCTGCTCGGCGGGAGCAGCGACCGCCTCAGGCTCTATGCGTCTTCGGGCGAACTGCGCGACACCGGCGCCCGGCGGGAAGAGGCCGAAGCACGGCTGGCCGACGGCTTTGATACAATGAAGATCCGCGTTCATGACTGGGATGAGAAAGTCGACATTGAACACATCACCGATGTCGCCACCCACATGCAGGGCCGCATGAAGATCTCGGTGGACTGCAACCAGGCCTTCCGCCTGACCGCCAAGGCCGACGCGCCGCTTTGGTCACTCGACCGCGCCAAGCGTTTTGCCGATGCCGCCGCCGATGTGGAACTGGCCTGGGTGGAAGAGCCTCTGTTCGGCGAATGGCACGAGGAAATGGCCAAGCTCACGGCCTATTCACGGGTTCCCATCGCTGGTGGCGAGCTTCATGTGATGGGCTATGCCGAGCTGGCGCGCATGATCAAAATGCGCTGCTACAATATCTATCAGCCGGACGCGATGTTCACCGGCGGGGTGAAACAGAGCTTGGACGTTGCCAAACTGTGCCGCGAAGAGGGCGTGAAGTTCTCGTCCCACACCTGGACCAACGGATTCGGCTTCATCATCAATGCGCATGTTTTCGCAGCCAGCGGCTTTGCGGACGAGATGGTCTTCGAATATCCGCTGAATGAACCGGGTTGGGTTCCCGAGGGCCGTGATGCGATCATCAAGCAGCCGTTCATGCACGACAAGGGCTGGTTCAACATGCCGCAAACGCCGGGGCTGGGTTTCGAAATCGACCACGAGCAGCTGAAGAAGTACGGAAAATGCTTCTTCAAAGCGAGCCGCAAGGAGGTTCACTGGATGCCCGAGGCGCTGGCCAGCATGACCTGAAGCGCGGCGCATCACCCCGCTTCTGACTGACGCGCCGTAGTCTCCGCCTCCTGGCAAGACCCGGCAATACCGGCCTTGAGCGGATCATCTGCAAATTAAAACGGCCCGCCCTGTTAAGGGCGAGCCGTTGCAGGAACCAGTCCTGAAAAGTCGGATCAGTTGACGTCGCTGTCCCAGCCGGAGATGGCCTTGACTTCGAGGAACTCCTCGATGCCCCAGACGCCGCCTTCACGGGCCCGGCCGGAGGCCTTGACGCCGCCGAAGGGCGAACCGGCGGCCCGCGACTTGCCGTTCATTTCGACCATGCCGGAGCGCAGGCGCCGTGCCATGCGGTTGCGCTTGGCGCCGTCCTGGCTCTGAACGTAGTTGGTCAGGCCGTAGATCGTGTCGTTGGCGATCTCGACGGCGTGCTCTTCATTGTCGAACGGAATGATCGACAGGACCGGTCCGAAAATTTCCTCGCGGGCGATGGTCATGTCGTTGGAGACGTCGGCAAAGACGGTCGGACGGACAAAATAGCCGCGATTGAAGCCCTCCGGACGGCCAGTGCCGCCGGCAACCAGGCGCGCACCCTCATCGATGCCTTTCTGGATCAGGCCCTGGATCTTGTCGAACTGGGCGGCAGAGACCACAGGGCCGATGTGATTGCCTTCGTCGTGCGAGGAGCCGACCTTGGTCGAGGCGGCAACCTCGATGGCCTTTTCGACCGCCTGGTCATAGACCGGGCGCTCGACCAGCATGCGGGTCGGCGCGTTGCAGCTCTGGCCGGTGTTGTTGAAGCAATGGCGGACGCCACGCTCGACTGCCTTGGCATCGGCGTCGGCAAAGATCACATTGGCACCCTTGCCGCCGAGTTCGAGGCAGACCCGCTTGAAGGTATCGGCGGCGGCCTTGGTGATGGCAACGCCGGCGCGGGCCGAACCGGTAAAGCTGATCATGTCGACGTCCGCGTGGGTCGACAGGTCGGTGCCGACGCCGACGCCGTCGCCATTGACCATGTTGAACACGCCGGCAGGGACGCCTGCGGCATGGACGATCTCGGCAAAGACAATCGAGGACAGCGGTGCGACTTCGGACGGCTTGAGCACCATGGTGCAGCCCGCCAGCAGCGCCGGGATCACCTTCAGCGTCACCTGGTTCATCGGCCAGTTCCACGGCGTGATCAGCCCGACAACGCCGATCGGCTCCATGGCAATGCGGTCATTGGGGGCGTGGGGGCCAAGCGGACGGATGAACTCTATGTCCTTGAAGGCGGTGATGAAATTGTCGATGTGCCAGGTGCCGGACGTGACCTGGCTGGAGCGTGACATCGAGATCGGGGCGCCCATCTCCAGGCTGATCGCCTGGGCCATGTCCTCGGCGCGCTCGGCATAGATCTCGCGGATTTTCCTGACGTAGCCCAGCCGGGTTTCCGGATCGGTCTGCGACCAGGGTGCATAGGCTGCCTTGGCAGCAGCAACAGCCTTGTCGGTGTCTTCGCTCGAGCCGAGCGAGATGACCGCGCAGGCTTCCTCGGTGGATGGATCAATGACCTCGCAGTCCTGCGCCTTGCTGGGCGAGACCCACGCACCATTGATGTAAAACTCGCGCTTCTCGATCATGTCACTCTCCAAATATGTACAGACGGCACAGATAGGCACCGTCTTATCCCAATTCAAATCTGTAGGGGTGGAAGGCAGGTGAATGCAACCTCGATTTCACCTGGCAGAGCCAATCGAAATCATGCCGCGCCCGGATTCTGCGGTCACCAACGAATTTGCCGAAAGGCGTGGGGTCAGCGGATGGTCTTCAGCAGGGCTGGGGTCGGGAAACAGGTGGGTTTTTGGCCATTGCGCGCCTGCCATTCGCCGATCGAGCGCCTTGTCTTGTAGCCCGGCAGGCCATCGGCGCCGCCGACATCATAGCCTTGCTTTTCCAACGATGATTGCAGCCTGGCGATGTCGGAGCGCAGCATTTTGCCGGTGTTGCCCCAGGGCGTGACAAATGCGCTTCCGCCATGGGCCATGCGGTCGGCGAGATTGCCGATGAACAGGGCGTAGAGATCGGAATTGTTGTATTCCTTGATCACGTAGAAATTCGGCGTGACGACAAATTCCGGACCGTAAATCCCGGCGGGAACCAGAACCATGCCGGGCGCACGCCGTTCATGCTCGGGAAACGGCCTGCCGGAAATGCGGATGATGCCCATTTCAGTCAAGGCGCTGATCGGCCGGGCCCGGTCGGGGCCTTCAAGCGCGCAAGTGACACCTTCGGGGATCACCGCTTCAAAACCCCAGTCGCGGCCGCGCACCCAGCCTGACTGGGCCAGGTAGTTGGCGATGGAGGCGAGCGAATCGGCCGTCGAATTCCAGATGTCGATCTTGCCGTCACCGTCGAAATCCACCGCGTGGTCGAGATAGCTCGACGGCAGGAACTGCGGCTGGCCCATGGCGCCGGCCCAGGAGCCTTTCATCGCCGACGCCGGAACATCGCCGCGCTGCAGGATCTTCAGTGCGGCGAGGATTTCCTTGCGGAACAGCTCGGGCCGCGTCGACATGAACGCCTTGGTGGCGATCACCCTTACTGCGGAATGCGGAATTTTTGCGCGGCCGAAGCCTGATTCACGGCCCCAGATGGCAACGATGATGGAACCCGGAACGCCGTAGCGAGCCTCTATCCTGCGCAACAGGCCAGCGTGCTGCTTCATCAATGAGCGGCCCGAGGCGGCCAGCCCACGAAGCCGCTTCTCACTGAAATAGGCGCCCGGGCTGCGGAATTCAGCCTGGCTCTGGGCACGTGCCTTGGGTTTCGGGAAACCGGGCGGCACCAGATCGGGCAGGTCCCAGTCGAGATCGATCCCGGAAAAAGCGCGGTCAAAGACCGGTTTGGAGACCCCGGCGCGCTTGGCTTCAGGCCACAGGTCGGTCTCGAGCCATTGACGGAATTGCGCTTCAACCCCGGCCCTGGTGGCGGCATGGGAGGGTAGGACCGCGGATGCGGTCACAGCCAGAGCAAGAAGGACGGTCAGAAGCAGGGTGCGAATCATGGCGCCAGCCTAACCCGACGGGCGTGTCCGGAAAATGGCGGATCGGGAACCGGTGCTCAGCTCTCGGAAAACGCCTCGATTTCAATCTCCGTCAACAGGTCGGGATGGGCGAGACCGGCGACGATAACATAGGTCGAGGCAGGCGCATGGCCCTGCAGATACTGGTCCCGCAGCTCGCGATAGGCGCCCACATCTCCCGGCGCCACGTCATAGACCCGGATCGCGACGATATCGCTGAGCTGCATGTTGGCTGCCGCAAGTCCAGCGAGAGCGTTGCGCCAAGCCTGTTCGGCCTGTGCGCGGTAGCCTTCGAGCATCTGCCCGTCTGGCGTCACGCCGATCTGGCCCGAGATGATCAGGCGGCGGCCGGGCGAAACCATCTCGACCGCCTGCACGTAATTGGAAGCCGGCTTTGGCATGGTATCGGGATTGAAGAAACGCGGCATCCGGCGCTCCCCTAGAATGCGGTCCGGGCACGGATAGCGGCCGCCAGCGTGCCCTCGTCAAGATAGTCGAGTTCGCCGCCGACCGGCACGCCGTGGGCCAGACGGGTGACCTTGATCTCGAAGCCGGACAATTGCTCGGTGATGTAGTGCGCGGTTGTCTGGCCTTCGACCGTGGCATTGACGGCGATGAGAATTTCGCGAACACCGCCGGCCGCAACGCGATCGACCAGCCTGGCGATCGACAGATCGTCCGGGCCGACACCATCGAGCGGAGACAGGGTGCCGCCGAGCACATGATAGCCGGCATTCATCGCCGCCGCGCGCTCAAGCGCCCAGAGATCGGCGACATCCTCGACAACGATGATGACGCTCTGGTCGCGCGTCGGATCGGTGCAGACCGTGCAGGGATCGGATGTGTCGGCATTGCCGCAGGTCGAGCAGATGCGGACCTTGTCGAAGGCCTCGTTCATCGCCAGCGCCAGCGGCCCCATCAGCTGATCCTTCTTCTTGATCAGGTGCAGCGCCGCGCGCCGGGCCGAGCGCGGCCCGAGTCCGGGGACGCGGGCAAGCAGCTGGATCAGCCGCTCGATCTCCGGCCCGGTTACACGCTTCTGCATTTCAGTCTCCAGTCACAGACAGCCGTCAATTGCGCCAATGCCCCTAGAACGGCAGTTTCATGCCGGGAGGGATCGGCAGGCCGGCAGTGAGTTCCTTGGTGCGCTCGGCAACCGTGGTCTCAAGCTTGGCCTTGGCGTCGTTGTGGGCCGCGACAATCAGGTCCTCGAGGATTTCGACGTCATCTTCCTTGAACATGGAAGGATCGATCGACAGGCCTTTCATCAGGCCCTTGCCGGTGAGACGCACGGTGACCATGCCGCCGCCGGCCACGCCTTCGCATTCAAGCTCGGCAAGCTCTTCCTGCATGCGTTCCATCTTGGCCTGCATGTCCTTGATCTTGCCCATCATACCCATGATGTCTTTCATCCAGGTCTCCTTTTCGAGTGTTGTTTGCCGGCTACATTCCGGCGCAATGGTGCTGGCGCGATTTAATCCGACGCCTCGTCCGGATCGATTTCGTCAGGCAGGATGTCACCGTCCTCGGATGGCGAGAGTGCATCGACGGCGAGATCTTCCTCGACCGCGGCGATGCGCACATCGGTGACCCGAGAGCCGGGGAAATGCGCCAGGATGGCCGCGACGTCGGGATCCTGGCGGGCATCGCTGACAAGCGCTTCCCGCTTGGCGGTCTCGCGCTCGGCAATGGTCGGTGCGCCTTCCTCACGGCTGAGCGCAACGGACCACTTGGTGCCGGTCCAGTCGCCGAGTTTCTTGATCAGTTCACCGGGCAGGCTGGAACTGGCGTCAGGCGCCAGGTTGATCTCCAGCCGGCCGGGCTCGATCCTGACCAGCCGCAC
Source organism: Hoeflea sp. AS16 (assembly GCF_038900095.1). Lineage (NCBI taxonomy): Bacteria > Pseudomonadati > Pseudomonadota > Alphaproteobacteria > Hyphomicrobiales > Rhizobiaceae > Hoeflea > Hoeflea sp. AS16. The sequence goes on from NZ_JBBMQQ010000003.1 coordinate 318,838, forward strand.
GCCGGTGCGGATCTGAACCTTCATGGCGATATCGCGGTGCTTTTCGGCAAGCGCGACCATGTCTTCGAGCGACGTGACGGCAACTTCCTCGACCGGTTCGGCAGCCGCGGGGGCCGCGACCGAAGGCTCGGCGGAATGGGCCAGGCGCATCGACGGTTGCCCGCCACTGCCGCCATTCCCACCGCCATGGGGCATCCGCCGTTCGCCAACAGCCCGGGCCGTGGCTCCGCCGCCGGATGGTCCGTTACCGGATTGCTGCCCTCCGGCACCTGCGGAAGCGCCGCCGCCGTTCTGGAACGCCTTCAGCGCATCCTCGGGCGAAGGCAGGTTGGCGGCGTGGGCGATGCGAATCAGCGCCATCTCGGCCGCGGCCGCGGGGCGGTTCGACGTATCGGTCTCAGAAATGCCCTTGAGCAGCATCTGCCAGACGCGGGAGAGAATGACGGTCGAAAGCTTGGCCGCAAAATCGGCGCCGCTCTGGCGTTCGGTTTCGGTGAGCGACGGATCTTCGCCGGCTTCCGGCACGAATTTGAGCCGTGTCACCAGGTGGGTGAAATCGGCCAGATCGGTCAGGATCACCGACGGGCCTGCGCCCGAATCATACTGGTCGCGAAAACTTGCCAGAGCGCCTGCCACATCACCTTCCATCAGCGAGCCGAACAGGCCGACAATGCGGGACCGGTCGGCAAGCCCGAGCATGGAGCGAACGGCCTCGGCATCGACCGCGCCGCCGCCATGGGCAATCGCCTGGTCGAGCAGCGACAAGCCATCGCGCACCGAGCCTTCTGCGGCCCGGGCGATCATGGCTAGCGATTCGTCGTCGATCGAAATGCCTTCCTGGCCGGCGACGTTCCTGAAATGCGCCACAAGCAGGCCCGAATCGATGCGGCGCAGGTCAAAGCGCTGACAGCGCGACAGCACGGTGATCGGCACCTTGCGGATTTCGGTGGTGGCGAAGATGAACTTCACATGGGCCGGCGGCTCTTCCAGCGTCTTGAGCAGGCCGTTGAAGGCCTGGGTGGAAAGCATGTGAACTTCGTCGATGATGTAGACCTTGTAGCGCGCCGACACCGGGCGGTAGCGCACCTGCTCGATGATCTCGCGGATATCATCGATACCGGTATGCGATGCCGCATCCATCTCGATGACATCGACATGCCGGCCTTCCATGATCGCCTGGCAATGTTCGCCCGGCACGGTCAGGTCAATCGTCGGCTTGTCGATCTCGGCGGTCTGGTAGTTGAGCGCGCGCGCCAGAATGCGGGCCGTGGTGGTCTTGCCGACACCGCGCACGCCGGTCAGCATCCAGGCCTGGGCGATGCGGCCTGAAGAAAACGCGTTGGTCAGCGTGCGGACCATCGGCTCCTGGCCGATCAGGTCGGTGAAATCCTTCGGACGGTACTTGCGCGCCAGAACCCGGTACGGCACCTGGCTCTCGGCATCCGCGCCTGCGGAAACTGTGGTCGTGCCGGTTGTTTCGTCCATGATCCTCGTGCCGCCCTCACGCTGGCCCGATGGCCATTCAAATGGAATGTTTGCACCCCGGTCGAATCCCGTCAATGACAATCCAGCCAATGATGGGGCCTGCTGCTGACAGCGAAAGCTTGCAGCAGCTCTGCGCGCTCGCTCAGCGCACAACGCAGAACAGCGCGGGCGAAAGGGTGGGAGGCTGGCACGGTGACCCGTGCCGGGCTCGTTAGGGCTGCTTCCTTCCGGACCTGACCCGGTTGGCGAGTGGCTCGTCCACCACCAACCTCCCGAGGCCACATATCGTCAATCGGGCGGGCAAAAGCAAGCCAGAGCCAAAAAAAACTGCTAGACTTGTGCTGCAACCATGTCCGACGGTGTTTCCATGTCTGATTTTGTTCTCGATCCGAGTCTCGACCGCGACACCACCTTGCTGATGAAGTTGGGACTGTGCCAGCTCAGGCTGATGGAGGATGCCCGCTGGCCCTGGGTGCTGCTGGTGCCCCAGCGCAGCGGCATTTCCGAGATCTTCGACATGACGCCGCTCGACCAGACCATGCTGACCTTCGAGACGGCGATTGCCGCCAAGGCGGTCAAGGAGGCGTCACAATGCCTCAAGATCAACATTGGCGCCCTTGGCAACCAGGTTCGTCAGTTCCATCTTCACATCATAGCCCGCAACGAGGGCGACCCGGCGTGGCCCGGACCAGTCTGGGGACATGGCAAAGCCACGCCCTGGACCGCAAGCGCCCGCTCGGTATTCATTGAAAGACTTCTCGAGGCCCTCTGATACATGACATTTTCCCTGTTTGACCATGATGCACCGCATGGCGAAGCCAGCCGGCTTGTCGCCTTTGCGGGCAACCGGCTTGACCGCCGTTCCGAACACCGCACCGAGACCGAACTGGGCGATGCGCTGAAAGATCCGGCGACGCGGTATTTCGCCATCACCAAGGGCCGGCTGGCGATGCGGGTCGATGCAGACACGCCCGATGGCTTGTTGACAGCCGCAGATATTGCCGGGATGCAGCCGAGGAATGCCGACGCCGTGCTGATCGGCTGGGACGAGGCCAATGCAGCCCGCATCGCCATGCCGGTGGGAATCGAACCCGATGACCTGCCCGAGCCGTTCAAGGCGATTGATACACGCTCGGTCTACCGTCAGGCGTTGCTGGACGAGGAAACGCTCGGCGCCTATGCGCAGGGCACCAGTCTCGTGTCCTGGGCGCTGGCCAACCGGTTCTGCGGCGTCTGCGGCAAGCCGATGGTGCCCGAAGCGGGCGGCTACCGGCGCAAGTGCAACGGCTGCGGCCACACCGCGTTTCCGCGCACCGACCCCGTTGCCATCATGCTGACCGTTGACGAGGCCCGCGACCGCTGCCTGCTCGGACGCAGCCCGCATTTTCCGCCCGGCATGTATTCCTGCCTGGCCGGCTTCATTGAACCGGGTGAAACCATGGAGGATGCGGTCCGGCGCGAGACGATGGAGGAATCCGGTATCAAGGTCGGACGCGTGCGCTATCACGCAAGCCAGCCTTGGCCGATGCCGCACACCCTGATGATCGGCGTCTATGCGGAAGCGCAGAGCCTGGAAATAACCCGCGATACGAACGAACTGGAAGATTGCCGATGGTTTGACCGGGCCGAGACCGAGGCGATGCTGGCCTCGACGCTTGGCGAGGCGGACGCCTCGGCACCGCCGCCCGGCGCTATCGCGCACCGGCTGATGCGCGACTGGCTGGACTGGGGCCGGTAAGGGGTTTTCAGCCCTCGGCTTCGTCGGCGTGTGAACCGTTCTGCGCCAGACGGAAGGGATGGGCCGGATAGACGCCCAGGATCCGCAATTCCTTGGAGAAGAAATTCAGTTCATCCATGGCGCGCGCCACCGGCGCTTCGTCCGGATGGCCCTGGATATCGGCGTAAAACTGGGTAGCGAAGAACTTGCCGCCGATCTGGTAGCTTTCGAGCTTCGTCATGTTGACACCGTTGGTGGCAAAACCGCCCATCGCCTTGTAGAGGGCGGCGGGAATGTTGCGCACCCGGAAGACGAACGTGGTGACGACCACTTCATCGGCCACGGGGCGGGGCGGAACCTTGGCCTCGCGCGACAGCACGACAAAGCGGGTGACGTTGGTTTCCGTGTCCTCGACGTTTTCCTCGAGGATATTGAGACCATAAAGTTCGGCGGCAAGGCGCGGCGCCAGCGCCGCCATGGTGCGGTCATTGCTCTCGGAGACGAGCCGGGCGGCACCCGCCGTGTCACCGGCAACAACGGCTTTCCAGCCATTGGCGCGCACGACCTTGCGGCACTGGCCAACCGCATGGACATGGCTGTGCACGGTGCGGATTTCGGAACGGTCAACGCCGGGCAGCGCCATCAACTGGAAATGGATCGGCATGAAGTACTCGCCGACGATGTGCAATTGCGATTCGGGCAGCAGGTAATGAATATCGGCGACCCGGCCGGCAATGGTGTTTTCGATCGGGATCATGGCCAGGTCCGCGTCGCCCTGGGTGAGCGCATTGAATGCGTCCTCGAAGGTGGCGCAGGGCAAGGGATCCATGCCGGGAAACATGTCACGGCAGGCCATGTCGGAGTTTGCGCCAAACTCGCCCTGAAAGGCGATGCGGTTGGTGGAAGCGGTCATCAGGTCTGTCCGTTTTGAGAAATACGCGCCTATTCCGGCGCCAGGATTTGGCGGGCGCGGGCAAGATCGGCCGGAGTATCGACACCCAGGGGCACGGAGTCAACGATCGCCACATCGATGCGCATGCCATCCTCAAGCGCCCGCAACTGCTCGAGCGATTCGCGCTTTTCCAGCGTTGACGGCTTGAGCGACACGAAGCGCTGCAATGCCGAACGGCGCCAGGCGTACAACCCGATGTGATGGTACAGCGGGCCTTCGCCATAGGGGGCCGTGGCACGGGTGAAATAGAGCGCGCGCAGAAGCCCCTCGCCGATCGGCGTGCCGATCACCTTGACGATGTTCGGATTGATTTTTTCCGCCTCATCGGAAATCTCGACGGCCAGCGTGGCGAGGTCGGCCGGGGATCCGGCCAGCGGCAGGGCGGACCTGCGAATGGATTCGGGCTCGATGGCAGGAATGTCGCCCTGAACATTGAGAATGATCCCGGCCTTCCCCTCGGGGTCCATGATCGTGGCTGCCTCGAACACACGGTCGGAGCCGGACTGATGATCATCGCGGGTCATCACCGCCTCAAATCCCGCGGCCTCCACCGCCTCGGCGATTTCGCGCGAATCAGTTGCGACTGCGACGCGACCGATGTCGGCCAGTGCTGCCTGGCGCGCCACACGGACCACCATCGGCTCTCCGCCGATGTCCGCAAGCGGCTTGTTGGGCAGCCGGGCTGACGCCATTCTGGCCGGAATAATAAGGAGCGTATGCTCTGAACCTGTTGCCATGGCGCGTTCATTCCCTCATTTTGCAGCGCGAGTGTCAAAAAGTCTCACTGCCGCGGTTACAAACGGTGTTGCAACGAACTTGCAAAAGACATAGGTTCCGCGCGATTTCAAGACTGGTTCGGATATTGCAGGAAACTGGGCGGGAAGCCGAACCGAAACGGAGCGACGGAACATGAACTCCTCATATTTCAACTCGGCGGCGGGCGCCTTTCTAGGTATCCTGTTCGTCCTGATGACACTTTCGATTGTTTCGGAAGGTATCTATGAAGCACCAGAGCCTGCCACCGAAGGCTTTCTGATCGAGGTCGCAGAGGGTGGTGGCGAGGCTTCGGCACCTGCCGAAGAAGCAGCACCCGAGCTGATTGCGCCGCTGCTTGCCAGCGCCGATCCGGCCAAGGGTGAAGCAGTGTTCAAGAAGTGCGCTGCCTGCCACAGCAATGATGCGGCAAGCGCCAACAAGGTCGGCCCCGGCCTGTGGAACATTGTCAACCGGCCGGTCGCCGCTCATGAAGGCTTCAAGTATTCGGCCGCGATGACCGAATTCGCCGAAGGCGGTTCCGTTGTCTGGGACTACGAGCACCTGAGCAACTTCCTGGCCGCGCCGAAGAAATACATCAAGGGCACCGCGATGGGTTTTGCCGGACTGAAGAAGATCGAGGATCGGGCCAACCTGATCGCCTATCTTCGCACCATTGCCGATTCGCCTGCGCCTTTGCCAGCCGAGTAAGACACGCATTCAAAAGCTGCAAAGCCGGGCCATGTGCCCGGCTTTTTTTATGATTTGATGCCCTTTTTCGGATCACCCGCTGCAAGCGCCGCAGAACTGGCCTATTCTTGTTGCAATGAAAAAGGCTACCGGAGACCCTACCCTCATGACCATCCGCATTGCCCCGTCCCTGTTGATCCCGTGCATTCTGGCCCCCGTGCTGGCGTTTTCCGGACTGATTCTGTCTCCGGGAATTGCCGGAGCCGAAGAGCCGGTCTGGCAGCACGCCACGGCGATGATCGGCGAGCCGAAATATCCTGAAGGGTTTGCCCGTTTTGACTATGTGAACCCGGATGCACCCAAGGGCGGCACGCTCAAGCTTGCGGAAGAAGGCACGTTCGACAGCTTCAATCCGGTGCTGGCCAAAGGCGAACTGGCGGCGGGCCTCAATCTGGTTTTCGACACGCTGATGAAATCCTCGGAGGACGAGGTTTCCTCCTCCTATGGGCTGCTCGCGGAGGGCATTTCCTTTCCCGACGACATTTCCAAGGTCACGTTCCGGCTGCGCGCGGACGCCAGGTGGGCGGATGGCGAACCGGTGACAGCGGAAGACGTGGTTTTCAGCTTCGACAAGGCCAAGGAACTCAACCCGCTGCAGGCGAATTACTACGCCCATGTCGTCTCCGCCGAGAAAACGGCAGAGCGGGAAGTCACCTTCCTGTTCGACGAGGACAACAACCGCGAACTGCCGCAGATTCTCGGCCAGATCCTGGTGCTTCCCAAGCACTGGTGGGAGGGAACGGACAAGGACGGCAACGCCCGCGACATCAGCCGCACCACGCTTGAACCGGTGATGGGATCGGGGCCCTACCGGATCGCGTCGTTCAAACCCGGATCGACGATCCGCTACGAGTTGCGCGAGGACTATTGGGGCAAGGATCTCAACGTCAATGTCGGGCAGCACAATTTCGGCGCGATCGAGTATGTCTACTTCACCGATGCCAATGTCGAGTTCGAGGCTTTCCGGGCCGGCACCGTCGACTTCCGGCAGGAAAATTCGGCCAGCAAGTGGGCGACTGCCTATGATTTCCCCGCGGTCCAAAACGGAGACATCAAGCGCGAGAAGATCAAGAACCCGCTGCGCGCCGTCGGCATCATGCAGGCAATGGTGCCCAACATGCGCCGGGAAAAATTCCAGGATGTGCGGGTCCGCAGGGCGCTGAACTTTGCCTTCGATTTCGAAGACCTGAACCACAACCTGGCCTTTGATGCGCTGGCGCGGGTCGACAGCTATTTCTGGGGCACAGAGCTGGCGTCCTCCGGCTTGCCGGAAGGCCGCGAGAAGGAAATCCTCGAAGGCCTGAAGGGCAAGATTCCCGACGAGGTCTTCACCACGCCCTACACCAACCCGGTGGGTGGCGATCCGCAGAAGGCGCGCGCGAACCTGCGCCAGGCGCTGACGCTTTTCCAGGACGCCGGCTACGAGCTGAAGTCGGGCCGTCTCGTCAACGCCACGACAGGCGAACCATTCGAGATCGAAATCCTGCTGTCGAGCCCCTCGCTTGAGCGGTCGGTCTTGCCTTATGTCGCAAGCCTGAAGAAAATCGGCATCGATGCCCGCATCCGCACGGTCGACGCATCGCAATACACCAACCGGGTGAGAAGCTTCGATTACGACATGATCTGGAACGTCTGGGGGCAATCGCTCAATCCGGGCAACGAGCAGGCAGGTTACTGGGGATCGGTTTCAAAGGATCGCGAAGGTTCAAGAAATTATGCCGGCATCTCCGATCCCGCGGTCGACGAGCTGATCCGGATGGTGATTTTCGCGCAAACCCGCGAGGAAAAGACCGCGGCAGTCAAGGCGCTCGACCGGGTGCTGCTTGCCAACCACTACGTGGTGCCGCTGTTTTACAGCGACGCGGTCAAGGTGGCCTACTCCAAGTCACTGGCTCATCCGGAGGAGCTTCCCTATTACGGGCTCGGATTCCCGGAAGTGTGGTGGATGAGTGACGCAAACTGAGACGCTTTCGGCCTTGCACCCTTTCCGACATTCGATTCTGTATGAGGACGAGACGAATCAGCCCGACATCACGGTGATCGGCTTCCGGGACGGACAATTGACCAGACCATCATTTACCAGGCGCATAAATCGCGCCGAGACAAACGGGAAAGCCGCCTGATGGGCGCCTATATTCTCAGGCGTCTGCTTTTGATGATCCCGACCATTGTCGGCATCATGGCGATCTCGTTCGCGGTGATCCAGTTCGCGCCCGGCGGACCGGTCGAGCAGGTGATTGCGCAGCTGACCGGCGAAGGTGATTCCGCTATCGACCGGATTGCCGGTGGCGGGGACACGATCGGCAGCGCACCGCAGGATTTCGGCGATTCCGCTTCGTCGCAATATCGCGGCGCGCAGGGGCTGGATCCGGAATTCATTGCCAAGCTGGAAGCCCAGTTCGGGTTCGACAAGCCGCCGCTCGAGCGCTTCGGGCTGATGATGTGGACCTATATCCGCTTCGATTTCGGCGAAAGCTATTTCCGCAGCATCGACGTGATCGACCTGATCAAGGAAAAGATGCCGGTCTCGATCTCGCTCGGCGTCTGGATCCTGCTGTTGTCCTACATCATCTCGATTCCGCTGGGGATCAAGAAGGCGGTCTCCGACGGTTCGCGCTTCGATGTGTGGACCTCCGGCCTGATCATCATCGCCTATGCGGTGCCGGGCTTTCTGGTCGGCATCCTGCTGATCGTGATGTTTGCCGGCGGATCGTTTTTCGACTGGTTCCCGCTGCGCGGGCTGACATCGGACAATTTCGACGAGCTGAGCCTGTTCGGCAAGATCGTCGACTATTTCTGGCATCTGACGCTGCCGCTGATCGCGCTGTCGCTGGCGGCTTTCGCCACCACGACGCTGCTGACCAAGAACTCGTTCATCGACGAGATCCGCAAGCAATACGTGACCACGGCGCGGGCCAAGGGATTGAGCGAAAGCCAGGTTCTCTACCGGCATGTGTTCCGCAACGCCATGCTGATCATCATTGCGGGCTTTCCGGGTGCGTTCATCTCGGCCTTCTTCTCCGGATCGCTGCTGATCGAGACGATCTTCTCGCTCGACGGGCTGGGTCGGCTCGGCTTTGAATCGGTGATCAAGCGGGATTACCCGGTGGTGTTTGCAACCCTGTTCATCTTCTCGCTGATGGGGCTGGTGGTTGGACTGATTTCCGACCTGGTCTACACCTGGGTCGATCCGCGCATCGACTTTGAAAAGAGGGATGTCGGATGAGCGCGCCGGCTTCGACCAATCCCCAGGCCTATGACGCCGAGGGCCGGCCCAAGGGCTGGCTGTCGCCGACCAACAAGCGGCGCTGGGCCAATTTCAAGGCCAACCGGCGCGGCTACTGGTCGTTGTGGCTGTTCCTGTTCCTGTTCATTGCCAGCCTGCTGGCCGAGTTCATCGCCAATGACCGGCCGATCCTGGCGTCCTACAAGGGCGAGATCCTCTATCCGGTGCTGATTGACTATCCGGAGGAGAAATTCGGCGGGTTCCTGGCGCGCACCGATTACCGCGATCCGTTCATCCAGGACGAGATCGAGGCCAATGGCTGGATGATCTGGCCGCCGATCCGCTATTCCTACACCACCGCCAATTCCTACATCCCGCATTCGGCACCGACGGCACCTTTCTGGCTGCTGGACGAAGGGGTCGCGTGCTCCGCCTATCCGCTCAAGGACGAGGACCCCGGCTGCACGCTTGGCAACATGAACTGGCTCGGGACCGACGATCAGGCACGTGACGTCACCGCGCGGATGATCTACGGCTTCCGCATCTCGGTGCTGTTCGGGCTGACGCTGACGATCTTCTCGGCGCTGATCGGTATCGCCGCAGGCGCGGTCCAGGGCTATTTCGGCGGCTGGACGGATCTTTTGATGCAGCGCTTTATCGAAATCTGGTCGTCGATGCCGGTGCTCTACATCCTGCTGATCATTGCCGCGGTGCTACCGCCGGGGTTCTGGATCCTGCTCGGGATCATGCTTTTGTTCTCGTGGGTGTCGTTTGTCGGCATCGTGCGGGCCGAATTCCTGCGCGCCCGCAATTTCGAGTATGTCAACGCGGCCCGGGCGCTGGGCGTCGGCAATGGCACCATCATGTTCCGGCACCTGCTGCCCAATGCCATGGTGGCGACGCTGACCTTCCTGCCGTTCATCCTGTCGGGCTCGATCACCACGCTGACCTCGCTCGATTTTCTCGGCTTCGGCCTGCCGCCCGGCTCGGCCTCGCTGGGGGAGCTGATCGCGCAGGGCAAACGCAACCTGCAGGCGCCGTGGCTGGGGCTGACCGCGTTTTTCACCATCTCGATCATGCTGTCGCTGCTGATCTTCATCGGCGAAGCGACACGCGACGCCTTCGATCCGCGAAAGACATTTCGATGAGTGGCGCAAAGACAGACAAACCGGGCGAAGCGCTGCTGTCGGTGCAGGATCTTTCGGTGGCCTTCCACCAGTCCGGCGAAAGCCAGACCGCCGTCGATCACATCTCGTTTGACATCAAGCGCGGCGAAACGGTGGCGCTGGTGGGCGAATCCGGGTCCGGCAAATCGGTCTCGGCGCTGTCGGTGCTGCGGCTGCTGCCTTACCCCGCCGCGAGCCATCCCTCGGGCAAGATCCTGTTCAAGGGGCAGGATCTGCTCTCGGCGCCCGAGCCGCAGATCCGCGATGTGCGCGGCAACGACATCACCATGATCTTCCAGGAGCCGATGACCTCGCTCAATCCGCTGCAGACAGTGGAAAAGCAGATCTCGGAGATCCTGCATCTGCACCAGCCGATCAAGCCGGATGAAGCACGCCGGCAGGTGCTGGGCCTGCTCGACCAGGTCGGCATCCGGGATCCGGAGAAACGTCTGGCATCCTATCCGCACCAGCTGTCCGGCGGGCAGCGGCAGCGGGTGATGATCGCCATGGCGCTGGCCAACCGTCCGGAACTGCTGATCGCCGACGAACCTACAACGGCGCTCGATGTCACGGTCCAGGCGCAGATTCTCGAATTGCTGCGCAACCTGAAGACCGAACACGGCATGGCGATGCTGTTCATCACCCATGATCTCGGCATCGTTCGCAAATTCGCCGACCGGGTCTGCGTGATGACGGACGGCAAGATCGTCGAAACCGGCCCGACCGCCGAGATCTTCGCCAATCCGCAGCATGCCTACACCAAGCATCTGCTGGCCGCCGAGCCCAAGGGTGAGCCGCCCAAGCGCAATGAAGCCGCTCCCGAAGTGATGCGCGCGCGCGACATCAAGGTCTGGTTTCCGGTCAAGCAGGGCTTTCTCCGGCGCACGGTCGACCACATCAAGGCCGTGGACGGGCTGTCCCTGTCCCTCAAGGCCGGCCAGACACTCGGCGTTGTCGGCGAATCGGGATCGGGGAAAACGACGCTCGGGCTGGCGCTGATGCGGCTGATCCGCAGCGAAGGCGAGATCTATTTCAACGAGCTGCCGCTGCATGAACGGTCGTTCAAGCAGATGCGGTCGCTCAGGAGCTCCATGCAGGTGGTCTTTCAGGACCCGTTCGGATCGCTGAGCCCGCGCATGTCGATTGCCGATATCGTCGGCGAAGGCCTGGCGATTCATGCCCGCGACCTTTCCGCCAGGGACCGCGACCAGCGCGTTGCCGAGGCTCTGGAAGAAGTGGGGCTCGATGCATCCACCCGCTGGCGCTACCCGCATGAATTCTCCGGCGGCCAGCGCCAGCGCATCGCGATTGCGCGGGCCATGGTGCTCAAACCGCGTTTCGTCATGCTGGACGAACCGACCTCGGCGCTCGACATGAGCGTTCAGGCGCAGGTGGTGGACCTGCTGCGGGATTTGCAGAAGCGACATGATCTGGCCTATCTGTTCATCAGCCATGACCTCAAGGTGGTGCGGGCGCTGGCCAATGACGTGATCGTCATGCGGGCGGGCAAGGTGGTCGAGCAGGGCACCGCCGACAAGATTTTCGATCATCCCGAAACCGACTACACCAAGGCACTGATGGCGGCGGCATTCAATCTGGAAGCCGCGGACAGCGCCGTGGTCAGCGAATAGGCAAGTTCATGACACACCGTAATGGCAAGGGACGCGTGCTGCTTGCGCTGACCGGCTGGGAACCGCAGGTCTGGGTCGACGAGCTCAGCAAGGCGGCGCCTGACCGTCCGGTGGTGCTGGAGCCGAATGGCGAGACCGATCCCGACATCGATTACGCGATCGTCTGGAAACAGCCAGCCGGATTGCTGTCGAAACTGCCGAACCTGAAGGCCATTTTCTCTCTCGGCGCGGGTGTAGATCATGTCTTTGCCGATACCAGCCTGCCCGACGTGCCGATCGTGCGCGTGGTGTCGCCGGACCTGACCACAAGGATGAGCGAATACGTGGTCTGGCAAGTGCTTGACCACCACCGCCTGGGTCTGCGCTACCGGGCACAACAGGCGAACCGGGTGTGGGAAGAAGACAAGAACCAGAAAGCCGCCGGCGTGATCACAGTCGGGATCATGGGACTGGGCGAACTGGGGCGCGACGCCGCTGCCAAGCTCCGCGTCATGGGCTTTAACGTGACCGGCTGGTCGCGGACGGCCAAGCAGGTTGAAGGGGTCACCTGCCATGCGGGAGAGGACGGGCTCGATCCGTTCCTGGCCTCGGCAGACATCTTCGTGGTGCTGCTGCCGCTGACACCTGAAACCCGCGAAATCCTCAACCGGGATCTGTTCCTGAGGATGAAAAAGCGCGGACCACTGGGCGCGCCGGTGCTGATCAATGCCGGGCGCGGAGGATTGCAGAACGAGGCCGATATTCTCGCCGCACTGGACGAGGGGCTGCTTTCGGCAGTGAGCCTTGACGTGTTCCAGCAGGAGCCGCTTGATCCGGCGAGCCCGTTCTGGGCCCACCCCAAGGTGACGCTGACGCCGCATGCAGCGGCGGCCTCGATGCCGACTTCGCTGATAGAGCCGATGGCCCGGCAGATGGATGCCTTTGAACGCGGCGAACCGCTGGTCAACCTGGTTGATCGCAAGGCGGGATATTAAGCCGGCTCAGGGCCGCCGGTAGATGGTCGGCAGGCCATAGAGCTTCGCAATCCGGTCGATGGCAGCCTGAAGCGGCTCGCGGGTGACATACATGGTTCCGCCCGATGCGTGGAGCAGCGTATCCGGGTCCTCGAGAAAGCCGACATGGCCTTTCCAGAACACCAGGTCGCCTCTTTGCAGGCCATCGCTTCCGGGATCGATGGCCCGGCCCAAACCGGCTGCCTGCTGATCGGAATCGCGCGGTGCGGATTTTCCGGTCATGGCCAGCGCCAGCTGCACCAGGCCCGAGCAATCAATACCGAAACCCGACCGCCCGCCCCAGAGATAGGGCGTGTCGAGAAAGCGCGCGGCCACGGACACCGCATCCTCGGCCGAAACCTCGCCGAGCGGCCGCAGATGGGCGGCAATGACGGCGGAACCATCCTCCAGAAGCGCGTAAGGGGTCGCCCGTGTTTCCGCCTCCCCCGTGACCCTGACCCGGCTGCCCATCGACAGCACCTTGAGATGGGGAAAGCGCAGGTCGGCCCCCGGATAGACGAAACTGCGCGGAACCGAGACGACGTGGGTTGCGGGGCCTGCACCCTGGCCGATGGCCTCCTCGCGCACATAACCGACATAACCGTCCGCTGACAGCTGCACCCAGGCCCAGCCGTCAGAGATGTCGAACACGCTCACGGCTTCACCGTGCAGCGCCTGGGTATCGAGGCTGCATCGCGCGTCCGGCTTCGGGCGCACATCGGCAACCGGCACGATCACCTCGGCGGGCATGCCCTCGCTGTAGCGGTCGGCCGCGACCCTGTCGCGGAGGCGGATGTCGGCAAGATCCGGCCGGTAGGCATGGGTCCGGTGGTCAAGATCGTCACTCATGTGTTTGCCCCCTCGGCAGAAGACAGCTTGCGGCCTTCAGCGATGATGATATCGCCAAGCTTCTCGACAAAAAGCGCGCCCTCCACCGTCCGCTTGATGATGACATTGCGCCTGTCGCGCTCGTCGCGCACCCGGCGCACCAGCCCCATGTGTCCCATGGTGTCGAGCGCCCGGGTGATCACCGGCTTGGTCACGCCAAGCATGGCCGCAAGTCCCCGCACGGTGTGCGGCGGTGGCGCCAGGTAGATATGCAGCAGGATTGCAAGCTGCCTGATGGTGAGATCGGGCCCGATGACACGGACATGCTCAAGCGTGGCGGCGTGCCACAACCCGAGGGCGTCGGATGGCCGGAGATCGAGTGGCATGCGGGTCGCCTGTATCGTTTCGGTACCGATTTACACTGACCGAAACTTGAAGACCGCGCAAGTCAGCCGCTGCCGCCTCAGGCAGGGTGCCGTTTGCTGATCACGTCAAACAGGGCCCGGATTCCCTGGGCCTCGCCACCGATTGGCGCATATGGCCTGTCCTTCGGCGACCAGGCGAAGATATCGAAATGCGCCCATCTGGTTTCGGGGGTGACGAAGCGCTTGAGAAACAGCGCCGCGGTGATGGAACCGGCAAACCCGCCCGCCGGTGCATTTGTCAGATCGGCAATCCTGGCTTTGACGTCGGCTTCATAAGGCTTATAGAGCGGCATCCGCCAGAGCGGATCGACCACATTTGCCGACGCGGTGGAGATGTCGGAGGCCAGGGTCTCGTCGTCGGTGTAGAAGGGCGGCAGGTCGGGACCGAGCGCCACGCGCGCAGCGCCGGTCAGCGTGGCCATGTCGATCAGCAGGTCAGGCTTTTCCTCGCAGGCATAGGCCAGCGCATCGGCCAGCACCAGGCGGCCCTCGGCATCGGTGTTGTCGATCTGGACCGTCAGGCCCTTGCGGCTTGAAAGCACATCGCCGGGCCGGAAGGCGGATGCGGAGATCGAATTCTCGACCGCCGGAACCAGCACACGCAGATCCACCGACAGACCGGCGTCCATGATCATCATCGCCAGCGCCATCACATTGGCGGCGCCGCCCATGTCCTTCTTCATGTTCAGCATCGAGTTGGCGGGCTTGATGTCGAGGCCACCGGTGTCGAAGCAGACGCCCTTGCCCACCAGCGTCAGCTTCAGCGCACCGGGCTTGCCCCAGCGCAACTCAAGCAGACGCGGCGCCTGGTCGGCCGCGCGGCCGACCGCATGGATCATCGGGAACCCCTTGGCAATGAGGTCATCGCCGGCAACAACGCTGACATCGGCCTTGTAATGGCCGGCAAGGCCGCGGAAGGCCGCTTCCAGTGCATCGGGGCCCATGTCGTTGGCGGGTGTATTGACCAGATCGCGCGCCAGCCCGACAGCAGCCACGGTGCGCCTGATGGCATCGGAATCCGCATCCGCGGGAATGACCAGTCTCGGGCTGTCCGTGGCCGGTTTCCGGTAGGCCTCGTAACGGTAGGCGCCCATGCCGAAAGCCATCGCCATGACCGCGCCCGGGATCGGCGACGTCTCGATGTGCCAGTCGCCCTTTGGCAGGGCACGCGCCAGCTTGCCGCCGATGAAGGGGTGGCATTCGCCATTTTCGCCGAGGCCGAACAGCGCACCGGCAAGCTTGCCGTGGCGGTTTGGCGCCAGAAGTACCGCGCCTTCGGCTGCGTTGAAACCGGCGGCCTTGGCCCAGGCAAGCGCGGTCTTGTCGAAATGGCCGCGTTCGATATCGGCGCGCGAGACTGCCCAGACCGGCAATGTCTCTCCGGACATCGGCGCAAACGGGGATGAGCGGTCAATGTGGCTGTAGGGCGACATGGTTTCTCCTCTCGTTCTCCACTTCCGACGCGCGGAGAATCAGTCGTTAACTCTTGATTAGGGTTAACAGATTATTGCTGGTGCGAAGACTGTGGCGCCCCTTTCAGGACCGTCCGACGATCAATTTTCCGGGATCAGACCAATGTCAGCGACCCATTCACGCTCCATCCTCTCGCGCCGCCTCCTGGGTGCCGCCTGCATCGCGGCGCTGAGCATCGCGCTCGCGGGATGCGCCTCCGACCGGCAGCTGACCACCGGCTCCATTCCATCGATGAACAAGCCGCTCGAGCGCATGAACGCGACCGAGCTGCATTCGGCAGCCGAAAGCATCGGCCGGGCCTACGACAAGAACCCCAAGGATGCGGCAATCGGGATGAAATACGCTTCGGTGCTGACCATGGGCGGCCGCTCGGAGCAGGCGCTTGCGGTGATGCAGCAGGTGGCCATCCACAATCCGACCGACCGGAACGTGCTTGCCGCCTACGGCAAGGCGCTTGCCGGAGCCGGCCAGTTCGACAAGGCGCTTGATGCGATCCAGCGCGCCCAGACGCCCGACCGGCCGGATTGGCAATTGCTGTCGGCGGAAGGCGCCATTCTCGATCAGATGGGTGACCCGGCGTCCGCGCGGGCACGTTACCGCAAGGCGCTCGACATCCAGCCGAACGAACCGTCGATCCTGTCGAACCTGGGCATGTCCTATGTGCTGGAGGGTGACCTGAGAACCGCAGAGAGCTATCTCGCATCGGCCGTGCGGCAACCGGGCGCCGACAGCCGCGTCCGGCAGAATCTGGCACTGGTCGTCGGCCTGCAGGGCCGCTTCAAGGAAGCCGAAAAGATCGCCAGTACCGAACTCTCGGCCGAACAGGCCAGCGCCAACGTGACCTACCTACGCGCCATGCTGTCCCAGCAAAATGCCTGGAACAAGCTCAAGGATTCGGACCGCAAGAACACCAATTGATCCCGTCCGGGAACCCAATTGCGTGCATCAGGGTCCTCGGCTTTCGAGGGTCTTTCCCAAGAACTTGCGTCCTGAACCAAGCCATCACCTGACATAGCGATGCAGACACTCCAGCGAACCGGTTCCGGCTCGCTCCCCGGCGTGAGGGCGTGTGCGCCGCCCGTTCGAGCGGACTGGCCACGCGGGAGCAAAATACCGGCGGGATTGCGGGGTGCGGACCTGTGCCGCGCCTTGATTGCTTGAGGAAACCTCTTGCCTGTTGGCAATTGAATGCCGCTGCCCCCGGGATCGGTCCGGGAAGCAGCGAAAGGCGACTTACCTTGGCTGTGCCCTTACTGCGGCACACCGCCGGAGAAGTTGTCCATCACCTGGATGGCGGCAGGTCCGAGAATCACGCCGATCAGCACCGGGAGAAAGAACAGGATCATCGGCACTGTCAGTTTCGGCGGCAGTGCCGCGGCCTTCTTTTCGGCCTCGGTCATGCGCTGGTCGCGGCTTTCCTGGGCAAGCACGCGCAGGGCCTGGGCGATCGGGGTGCCGTAGCGCTCGGACTGGATCAACGCCTGGGTGACGGCTTTCACCGCATCCAGCCCGGTGCGGCTGCCCAGGTTCTCGAATGCCATCCGCCGGTCTTGGAGATAGGACAGTTCGGCGGTTGTGAGCACGAACTCTTCTGCCAGCGCCGTCGACTGGACGGCAATTTCCTCTGCAACGCGCTTCATCGCGGCTTCGATGGAAACACCCGATTCCACGCAAATCAGCATCAGGTCAAGCGCATCAGGCCAGGCCAGCTTGATGGAAGCCTGGCGCTTGTTGGCCTGGTTGGAGACGAACATGTTCGGCGTGTAGAAACCGATATAGGCGCCGACGATACAGGCCAGAACACGGACCGTGAACGGCTTGTCGACCAGGTTTTCAAGCACGAAAACATAGACGATCGAAGCGACAAGAAAGATGAACGGCAACACGAAACGCGCCAGCAGGAACATGTTGAGCGCGTTCTGTGTGCGGTAACCGGCTGCGCGCAACTTGGCCAGCGTGGCGCCGTCGGCGAGCGCATCCTTCAAATTGAGCTGTTCAACAATGCCGCGCACGGAGGCGTTGTCGCGGGCGCGCAGACCGGTGCTTTTCGATCCGCCGCGCGACTGCTCGGCATTGAGGCGGGCGCGTTCCCTGGCGCGGATTTCGTCGCGCTCGAGGGCGGCAGATTTCATCCGTGCATCGAGATCGCCGCGCTCGAAATACGGCGCCAGCACAGTGAACAGCGTGGCAAAGACCGCAATCGATATCAGGATCGGAACCAGGTAGGCCGGATCGGTCAGGGACGATACAAGATCGGATAGCATGGTTTTCGGCCCCTAAATGTCGAAATTGATCATGTTGCGCATCACCAGAATGCCGATTGACATCCAGACGGCGGAAACGCCGAGAATGAAATGACCACGGCTGTCAGTGAACAGGATGGTGATGTATTCGGGCGATGTGAGATAGACCAGCAAGGTGACGATGAACGGCAGGGCGCCGATGATCGCGGCGGAAGCCTTGGCTTCCATCGACATCGCGTTGATCTTGCCCTTCATTTTCTTGCGGTCGCGCAGCACGCGTGAAAGGTTGCCCAGGGCTTCGGACAGATTGCCGCCGGCCTGGGCCTGGATGGCGATGACGATGGCGAAGAAGTTCGCCTCCGACAACGGGATCCGTGCATAGAGCCGAGCGCAAGCCTCCGGTATGTTCATTCCCATCTGCTGGGCTTCGACGATGCGCTTGAACTCGGTCCGCACAGGCTCCTGGCCTTCGGCGGAAATCATCCGGATCGCATCGTTGAGCGGCAGGCCGGACTTGATCGAGCGCACCATGACGTCGAGCGCGTTGGGGAATTCGTTGAGGAACGCTTTCATGCGGCGGCTGCGCAGGAAACCGATGACCCAGCGCGGTACGCCCGCGCCGAAAATGATCATCACGCACAAGGCGACATACATACTTCCCTGGAAGATGAACGCCAGAAAGCCCATTCCCAGTCCGAATATGGCCGACAGGATGTAGAAATTCTGTATCGAGATGGTCAGGCCTGCCTGGGCGATCCGGTCCTTCAGCGCCGGCGATTTGCGGCGGTCGTTTTCCTTGTTTTTCTCTTCCAGCGTCTTGAGCGAATCCTGAACCGACTTGCGCCGCTTGTTGGCCTCGTTCAGCCGGTCACGCGCGGCGGTTGCCTTGGAGCGGTCGGTCTCGGCGGCCTTGACCCGCTTGACCCGGGTTTCGGCCTTGCGTTCCACCTCGATACGGGAATAGAGCACGCCATAGCCCAACGCCCCCGCAGAAAGCGCGGCCAGGCCGATGATGGCGACTACCACTGTATCCAGACCAAACACGCGAGCGTCTCCTTAAGAGGTCATTTTTTCCATGGCATCGAGCGAAGCGGCGAGGCGCTTGTCTTCGCCGTAATAGCGGGCACGATCCCAGAAATTCGGCCGGCCGATACCGGTGGACCGATGCTGGCCGATGATCTTGCCGTTGGCGTCTTCGCCTAGCATCTCGTACTTCATCAGGTCCTGGGTGATGATCACATCGCCCTCCATGCCGACGACTTCGGTGATGTGGGTAATGCGGCGGGAGCCATCGCGCAGACGCGCGGCCTGGACGACCACGTCGACCGATCCGGCGATGATTTCGCGCACGGTTTTCGCCGGCAGGGTGAAACCACCCATGGCGATCATCGATTCCATACGGCTGAGACATTCGCGCGGGCTGTTGGCGTGGATCGTACCCATTGAACCATCGTGGCCGGTGTTCATGGCCTGCAGGAGGTCGAACACCTCCGGGCCACGCACTTCGCCGACGATGATGCGTTCAGGCCGCATACGCAGGCAGTTCTTGACCAAATCACGCATGGTGATCTCGCCTTCGCCCTCGATATTGGGCGGGCGGGTTTCAAGTCGCACGACGTGCGGCTGCTGCAGCTGAAGTTCGGCGGAGTCTTCGCAGGTGATGATGCGCTCATCGGCGTCGATATAGGCCGTCAGACAGTTGAGAAGCGTGGTTTTACCGGAACCGGTACCACCCGAAATCACCACGTTGCAGCGCACCCGGCCGATGATCTGCAGGACGGCCGCGCCCTCGGGCGTGATGGCGCCGAACTTGACCAGCTGATCAAGGGTCAGCTTGTCCTTCTTGAATTTACGAATGGTCAGCGCAGTGCCGTCAATCGCCAGGGGCGGCGCGATGACGTTGACGCGGGAGCCGTCGGGAAGACGCGCGTCGCAGATCGGGCTCGATTCATCGACGCGACGGCCGACCTGGCTGACGATGCGCTGGCAGATCGACAACAGCTGGCTGTTGTCGCGGAAGCGGACATCGGTTTCCTGCACCTTGCCGGCGACCTCGATGTAGGTCATGCCCGCGCCGTTGACCATGATATCGGCGATATCGTCACGCGCCAGAAGCGGCTCCAGCGGGCCGTAGCCCAGAACATCATTGCAGATGTCGTCAAGCAGCTCTTCCTGCTCTGCGATGGACAGCGCGAAATTCTTGATGGTGATGATATCATTGACGATATCGCGAATTTCCTCGCGCGCGCTTTCAGCGTCGAGCTTGGCCAGTTGCGACAGGTCGATGGTGTCGATGAGAGCCGAGAACACCTGGCTCTTGGTGTCATAATAGGCTTCGTTGCGGGTGGACCTGCGCTTGACCGGCGGCTCTTCGCGACGCGGGGCGGCCTGTTGCACGGGTTGAGGCGCAGGAACGGGTGCCGCAGGGGCCTCCGGCATCGAATGCTGCGCCGGGACGGCGGCTTCCGGCGCAGGCGCTGCCGGTGCTTCGGCATGGACCACCGGCCTGGGTGCCGGAGCTGGCGGCAGCTTGCCCGATCCATCATTGCTGCGTTTGCCGAACATGTTGCGTTCCACTCCAGACTTACAAGTTACTTACGGCCCAAAAGGCCCATCAGGGACGACAGGCCGGCCTTTTTGCGCTTCTTCACTTCCGCCCTGCCGGTCACGACATGGGCGATTTGCGACAGCGATTCAGCGATTGGCGACTTGGCCGAGGATTCAGCGATCATCAGGCCGGTATTGGCAGCTTCACCGAAGAGCGGTGCATCGAAGGGAATGATCGCCAGTGGATCGATTTCCAGCGGGTCGCAAAATGCTTCAGGTGAAATTTCAGGCCGCTTCGCCATGCCGACCTGATTGAGCACCAGAAGCGGGGCATGGTCGTTCGGGCGCAGCTTCCGCAGCGTATCGAAGAGGTTCTTGGTGTTGCGCAGATTGGCCAGGTCGGGTGTTGCGGTGATGATGATCTCATCGGAAGCGCACAGCACCTTCCGCGTCCATTCATTCCAGATATGCGGCACATCGAGCACCGATACCGGTGCGTTGCGCTGAATGATGTCGAGGATCGGCAAGAAGGCGTCACCGGAAAAATCATAGGTCCGGTCCAGCATCGATGGCGCGGCAAGCATGGAAAGATGTTCGGAACATTTTGCCAGCAGGCGGTCAAGGAACACCTCGTCGAGGCGATCGGGGGAGTACACGGCCTCGGCGATGCCCTGGGTCGGATCCGTATCGAAATTGAGGTTTGCGGTGCCAAAAGCCAGATCAAGGTCAGCCAGGATGACTTCGCTGGAGAACAGGCTCGAAATGCTCCAGGCACAATTGTGGGCAAGGGTGGAGGAACCGACGCCGCCCTTGGCGCCGACAAAGGCAATCGAACGGCCCAGCGGCGCCGCATCGGGATCAACGAAAATGGTCGAGATGACGCCGATCACATCGGCCATTGAAACCGGCGCGACAATGTATTCGGAGACGCCGTTGCGGACCAGTTCGCGGTACAGGGACACGTCATTGACATGACCGACGACGACCACCCGCGTGTCCGGATCGCAAACCGCAGCCAGCTCACCGAGATCGGCCATCAATGTCGGACCGTCGGCGCGGGTTTCGAGGATCAGAAGATTGGGTGTCGGCGAGCCTGCAAACATGTTGGCCGCAGCGGAAACTCCGCCTGAATTGATGCGCAGATTGACCTTGGCCATGCGCCGGTCCTGGGAGCAGCGCTCCATGGTCTTGGCCAGACCTTCGGTTTCAACGAATGCATGGACCGAAACCCGGGGAAGCGGGCGAATCCGCTCGAAATCACCGCGTGCGGGGGAGGCGTCGGCCTCGTCCACCGGGGTTTCCTGCTGCAACTCATAGTCAAGATTGGTCATGAACGTTGTCCTGCTTCAAAGAGCACGTTTCGGTTTCGCCTGCTCATCAGTTGCCCGCCAACGCGCCGTTTTCGCGGTAGGCTTCGATCACGGTCGAGCGCCGTTCGGCATCAATCGGGGTCATGCCGCGCGGAGCAATGAGATCGCCCGGATTGGCGACCTGGGCAGCCAGGTTGTTCTGTGAGGCACAGCCGAAATTTGCCCAATGCTTGTTTTGCGTGGTGTCGGCGAGCAGATCCTCGGGCCAGCGTCCGCATTCTCCGGTGGAAGCGGTTACCGCCATGAAGGCGATACGGATCGGGGCTGCATCCTGGGGTGACGACACGTGATAGGGCGATGACAGGATCCGGTCGCCTGGAACACCTTCCTTGCGCAGGATATCAGCCACCTGGGTCGACAGCACCGAGGCTGCGCCGGCGTTGGCGGAACCGACCGGAACCATGATGCGAATCGCACCTGATGCGCTTGAACCGTAGTTCTGGGCCGCGCCACGAACGGTTTCCCGCATGGAAATCGACAGCTGGCGATCGCCCGAGGCAACCGGAATATCCACGGTGCGCTCTTGCTCGGCAACGATGATGGGATGATTGGTACGGTAATCATCCGGCACCGCGCCCACCGTGACGCTGCGGCCGGGCCATCCGGCGCAGCCGGAGAGAAGCGATACAGCCACCAGCAACGGCGCGGCAACAGTCCTGAGCGGACGGAGATCAGGATTGACGGGAACAGAGATCTTGCTCGACATGATGAGGTTCCTGATCATTTGTAAATGAAGCCGACAACGCCATGGTAGCGACCCGGCGGCAGTTTGGTTTCCATCCGGCCGTAGACGCGATTGACGCGGCCGAGGAAGAATCCCGCGCCATCATTGGCTGCATTGAAGTTGTCGTCCGGGCGGGCGAGCTGGTTGCGCGCGACCGGCTTGACGATGTAGGGCGTGGCGATGATGACCAGTTCGGTTTCGTTGCGGACAAAATCGCGGCTGCGGAAAAGCGTACCGAAAACCGGAATCTTGGACAGTCCCGGGTAGCCCGACATGGCCTGGCGAATGTCATCCTTGACAAGACCGGCAAGAACGATGGATCCGCCGGATGGCAATTCGACCGCTGTTTCGGCTTCCCGCCGCTTGATCGAAAGCCGGGTCAGGCCACTGTTGTTGCGTGAGCCCTGGACCGATGTGGATCCTTCAAAGGTCGGTTCGGAGACTTCGGTCTGGACTTTCAGCGAAATACGGCCGGGCGAGAGAACGACCGGGGTGAAGTTCAACCTGATACCGTACTCCACCTCGCGGTTTGAATAGGTTGCGCTTCCATCATCGTCGTACTCGACGGAATCGCGGACCTGGAACTCGCCGCCAACATAGAATTTGGCGCTTTCTCCCGAAATGGCGGTCAGGCTCGGTTCAGCCAGGGTGCGCATGACACCGGCCTGCTCCATGGCATTGACGTAGCTGCTTATGCTGGCGCCGCCGATTGTCTTGGCGATTGCAGCATAGTTCAGACCGGTGTTGAGCGCTCCCAGGCTGGACGGGTTTGCATTGACAAACGCTCCGGAAGTGCCCAGCGCCGAAGAATTGAACCCAAGCTGCTTAAGCACCTGACGGCTGACTTCGGCAATGGTGACCTTGAGCATGACCTGGTCTTCGCCATCAATCTTGAGCAGATTGACGATCTGGGACTTCTGGCGGTTTTCAGCGTAAATCGCCACTGCGCCCTCGCCGCCGCTGCCGGCGCTTTCGGTGATGTTGCGCGTGGTGGCCTCACCGCCGGTCAGGAAGATATTTGCAAGATTGGCAGCCTGTGCCGCGTCCTGCGGCGTCCGTACGGAACCGGTCAGGACGATGTTGTCGGAGATGATTTCAACCTTGATGTCGGAATCGGGAAGGAAGCGGGCAAGGTGCGCCTGAAGACCAGACACGTCCCGTTCGATCTCGAGCTCGACAGCAACGATTTCCTCGCCGTTCGGGCCGAAGATGAAGATGTTGGTTTGACCGACGGTCTTGCCGAACAGGTACAGCCGCCGGGAGGTCCGGGTCACCGCATCTGCCAGGCTCGGGTCGGCGACCAGAATGTCGTGAGCATCGGTGGGCAGATCGATCACGATGGCCTTGTTCAGACCCAGCTTGACCCGCTTGCTGACGCCGGGACCGGTTTTCTTGATCTTGATGACGTTTTCGGCAGCCTCGGCAGCAGACACGAACCGGCCGCTGGAAGGATCCAGGCTGAGACCGGCAATCAGTGTCGTGCCCACCAGCGCGATGCCGGCGATCGATGACAGGAGCGATTTTGCAATATGACGCACGTTCATTCTCCGCTTCAGTTGGTGGCGCCAACTTTGGTTATGGTGCCGGAGCGGATCAGCTGGATGGCTGCACTGCCGTCTTCGCCGCTCAGTAGATATTTCGCACCGTCGCTGTCAGATTCCTGAACGTCGGCAACGCTGCGCAATGCAAGGGTCAACCGGTCGGCCATCTGCTGCGCGACGGTGATGATTTTGGCCTGTTCCGGCGAAAGCTCGAGGGTCGCGGTGGTACCCACCGCGGTGCGGATACCATCCGCGTCCTCTTCGATGCGCTGGTCGATGGCCAGGATCCGGATGTTGGACAGAATGACTTCGGTGAGGAAGCCCTCCTCCCCGGTCTTGCGCCGCACCATGATCACGTCGACGCGGTCATTGGGGAGGATGAACCCGCCGGCGCTGGTGGCGACCGAAATTTCCGTGGCGATGGCGCGTTTTCCGGCCGGAAGCAGCGAGGACATGATGCGGGAGGAGGAATCGACGATTTTCTCGTTGCGCAGCGGTTCGCCGGCAAACAGCGGCAGCCGGACGACCACACCGGTGAGTTCGGTAATTGCGTCGGGGCGGTCGTCGCGGCGGATCAAGCCATCGATCACGCCATCTTCCGGCCACCCCTTCCATTCAAGGGAATCTTCACCCAGACGCGCGCCCACCGGAAGATTGGCCGTTGTCACCAGCACGTCGATGGTCGGCATCTTCTGGACAACGGGGTCAGAAGAGACTTCGGTCACCTGAACTGTCGGTGACGTCAGGTTCATGGCCAGATACCCGGCCAATCCTGCGGCCAGGACAGCCACTGACATGATGACGACGCGGGCGGTTTTCATACTGTTTCCTCAAACGGATATTGGGTACGCTTGCCGCAGAATGCATTCGCAATCGTGTAATTATGGTTAATGACCCGGTACCAAACAGGGTTAACGTAAAATTGCCGGATCCGCGGCACGCCCCGCATCCCGCAATGGCGGGCGGGTTCGAGGGCTCTTCGGGGCCGCCAAACCACGATCAAAAACGCCGTGTGTTCGGATGAACACACGGCGTTTTGTGATTTCGAATGATGCTTGTCCGGCGAAATGACTATCCGGCAGGCCAGCCTATGGCAGCCGTCGCCGGTTAGTTGAGACGCTCCAGCGCCTGAACAAAGATCTGCGAATCCGGGAAAGTCACGAAGGCCGCCGCGCCGATGGCAACACCATAAGGTATTCCGGCCCGCTGCTTGAAAAAATGCATCGGGATCGGAATTGGCGTGACCAGCAGGATATCCTGGTTGGCGCGTATGAACAGAATGATCACGGCGAGACCGCCGCCGAAGATGCCGGTCATTGTCAGGAAGGCCACGAGATCAATATTGAAACCGTACCAGAGCGCTGCGGCGCTGAGGATCTTGGCGTCGCCGCCGCCCATCACATTGAAGGCAAACAAGGCAAAGCATCCGGCAAACACAGCCGCTGCGGCTGCGACAGACCAGCCGAAAGTGGCCAGATCCATGCCGCTGAATGGTGCGATTGCAAAGAATGACAGGGCCAGGACGACAGACACCCGGTTGGGAATCTTCATCGTCAGGATGTCGGTAAATGCCGCCATTGCCAGGCAAAGCGGCAGGATTACAAATATCGCGGCCTCAACCATCAATTCACTCCTGAGTTGGGCAGGACTTTAACCGGGAGACCTTAAAAAACTGCGACATCAAACCAAAAAGCCGCCCCGAAAGGCGGCTTTGAACGTTTCACATGGCGAAGAACATATCGCTTAGTTGTGAATGCCCTTGGCGGTGTTCATCTTGGTCGACAGCGACTGGAACTGCGTGTTCAGCGTGTTGCCGAGCGTGGTGGCCCCGGTGATCAGTGCAACCGAGATAAGAGCGGCGATAAGGCCGTACTCGATTGCAGTGGCGCCGGATTCGTCTTTGACGAAACGATCAAAAAGATTCTTCATGGGTTTTTCCTTCATCCACTAGTGTTTTCAGCACTCCGCCAGCTGCTTCGGTTGGTCGGATGCCAAGATCATAGGAGAGGGGGTTTTCAAACCGCTTAATGAACAAGGTTAGCAAAATCTTTCACGGCCAAAGCGGCACGCATGGTAAACAACGCCCTAACTTCCGGCTGGCTGCCGCGGCGGCCGAACCAGCGGCCAGGAACCCGCCGGGACCACGCGGCTTACCCGGGCCAGGCGCAGGCCGAGCCTGTATATATATTATAAGGAGAAGCCGGTGCGCGGGACCGGTCAGCCGGGGCTCTCCGGCGCCGGCCAAGCGGTACGACAAGAAAGAATTCGCCCTGATCGGCCGGCTTTAAGTCTTCGTTCACCAATCCCGGCGATTTTAGGAGACATATCCGCAATTCCGAGGAAACGGCATGACCCACTCCACCCCTGCGCATCGTCGGCTTGCAACTATCGTGTGCAGCGCGGCCCTGGCAGTGATGACCTCAGCCCCGGTCAGCGCTTCGGAGGATTACATTCGCGTGTTCATGGATCACGCCCGCATTCTCAAGCTTGACCGGCCTGTCAGCAAGGTCATCATTGGAAATGCCGATGTCGCGGACGTGGCTATCTCCGATCCGCAGACAATCGTCCTGACCGGCAAATCCTATGGCACCACGAATCTGGTCATTCTCGACCGGACCGGTGACGCGATTGTCGACGAGCGTATTCTTGTCTCTGTCGACGAAGCCAACACGCTTCGTGTTTTCAAGCAGACGACCCGGTCGGTTTATTCTTGCACCCCGGCGTGTGAAGAACACGTGCCAACGGTCGCAACCAGCCCCTGAGAGCTGTACAGGCGAACAGCCGGTTTAGGCATCTGTTTACCATTCACGCAGCTTCCGGAAGGCTGTGTTACTAATATTCAACCAGTTTGACCTAGCGTCGGCCCCAGGAAACGAAAATCCGGGAGTCTGACGATGAATGTCGACGATCAAACAAGCACAACGCGACAGCCGACGCGGCGGGCGCGGGGTCTTTTTGCCCGTTTCCGGAAATCGAGCGACGGGACAGCCGCAATCGAATTCGCATTGCTGGCGTTTCCGTTTTTCCTTCTGATCTTCGCAACGATCGAAGCCTTCATTGCCTTTGCCGGCGAGCAATTGCTGGAGAATGCCGTCGATACGATGGCGAGGCAGGTCCGCACCGGCCAGATCAAGAACCTGACCGAAGAGGAATTCCGGACAAGGTTCTGCGCTGAAATCAGCCTGATGATTACCTGCGCGGAAGAGGAAGATCCGAACGATCAGAAGCTCTATCTCGATGTCCGGGAGTTTGCGAGCTTCGATGCCATTCCCAATTACATTCCGAAGGTCAGCAACGACCAGTTCGCCGATCTGGACCCCAGAGGCTTCGGTTACAGTCCCGGTGGACCGAAAAGCATCAATATTGTCCGCGCCTACTATCGCTGGGAGGTAATGACCGATCTTGTCAGGCCTTTCATCACCAACATCCGCAAGGAAGGCGAAATGCCGCGCGACTTCCTCATGGTGGCAACGGCCGCTTTTCGAAACGAGAATTATCCATGAGTGAAATCATGAAACTCTCGAGGGTCGAAAATCACAAGGAAACACGGCCATGAAGGGCACTCTGGCAGCACTGAACCGGACAGTCCGGAGACTTCGCGGCGACAGGTCAGGCGTCGGCGCCGTTGAATTTGCGCTGATCGCTCCGGTCCTGATCGTTCTCTACATGGGATCTCTGGAAATTTCGGTCGCCATGTCGGTCAACAAGAAGCTGGCGCGTGCCGCGAGCACGGTTGCCGACCTCGTGACCCAGGACGACAACATCGACAAGGCCTTCCTGGCCTCGATGGTGAATGTGGCGCAAAGCGTGATGATGCCGTATCGCGCGGACGGCATGAAGGTGAAGATCACCGGTATCGCAATCGACGCTTCGGGCATCGGCAAGACTACATGGTCGTGGCAGGACGACAATACGCGGCCCTACTCCGTCGGCTCGACCCAGACACTGCCGAAGGACCTGGCGATTCCGAACACATTCCTGGTTCGCACCGAGCTGATGTTCGATCACAAGCTGCTGCTGATCATGCCGGACATCCAGGACATCGACGTGCGCACGATCAACATGAAGAAGACCTACCATCTTCGTCAACGCATCGGCGACAGCGTGGCTTGCAGCAACTGCTGACTGGCCTTTCGAGCTGACAGCGCTTTTCCGGACGAGAAGAGCCCGAATTTGCCCGGTGTGCAGTTGTTGCGCCGGGCAATTTGCATCCGCTCATGTCACCTGCGGTATTGTGCGGATTGAGGATCACTCAGGGCTTCGACCAGCCCCCGGACATTGCGGTAATCCTCGGGATCCGGGGTGACATAGCCACCGCCGTAAGCCGGTTCGAAAATGTCCATCAGACCGGGGGCCGACGAGGCCATCCCGTCAAGAAACACCCCGAGAGCATCGACCAGATCATCCGGCAAGGACCGGTGGACGGCGTGAGGACCATAGGGAATGCGCTGGGATGACCAGACAATCCGGAGCGGATCGGTGGACTGGATCAACGACTGGTTCCAACCGCCGAACAAGCGCTCCAAATCCGATCCGGCCTCTCCGGGCACATCCGGCACCCAGGCAAAAAAGCCGTCAATGCTTCCCTCCCGGTAGAGATCAATGACAGAGGCAACGCTGCCGCCACGGACCAGGTCCGGCTGGTCCAGACTGCCTGCCCTTATGGCCTGGTGCGGGATCTGCCAGCCCGAAACCGAGGCTTCGCTGGAATAGCCCACCTTCAGCTCCGCAACAGGAATGTTCACCCCGTCGCGCGCCACCAGCACCGAGCGGAAGCCGGTGGACCCATCCGCGGCAACAGGGCTGCGGAAGGCGCGAACGCAGCTGCAAGCAGCCTCGGTTGCGGCATATGAGCGGGCGGAATGGATGGCGTAGCCCACGCGGCCACTGGCGTGGGCATCAATCAAGGCGGCATAACTGCCCAGCTTGATGATTTCGACCGGTATCGCCAGCGCGTTGGCAAAGGCGCTCCGGATGGCCTCCAGCTTGACGGGATCGGTTGTCGCAACATGGGTTTCGACAAGGCCTATGCGCAGCACAGCCACCGAATCCCGGTAGTCCGCCCGGGCCATGCCGGAGGACGCCATCACAAGCCATATGGCCGCCCAGCCCAGCGCCCGAAAACATCCTGCAATCCTGACAACGCGCTTGATCATAACCATGTGCGATCTATACCATGGCCTCACTGAAAAGCACGGTTATGGTGAAAACAAGGTTACCAGGCGAAGGCAATCTCAAGTCTTCCGATGGCACTTGAAACCGGCTAAATTGCCGATCATTCGGAGACATTTTTCATGGCGCGTGCATTCCTGTTTGTTCTTGATTCCTTTGGCATCGGGGGAGCCCCCGACGCAGAAGCCTATGGTGACCTTGGGGCCAATACGCTTGGCCACATTGCCGAGCAATGCGCGGCAGGCCTCGCCGACCGCGACGGATTGCGCAAGGGTCCGCTGTCATTGCCGCATATGCAATCGCTGGGTCTGGCCGAAGCGGCGATGGCAGCGACCGGAGACCTTCCGGCAGGATGGGCGCTTACCGCCCGGCCACGCGGGATTCATGGCGCGGCCAGCGAAGTGTCGCATGGCAAGGACACGCCATCGGGTCACTGGGAGATTGCCGGCCAGCCGGTCATGTTCGACTGGGGCTACTTTCCCGATGACGGTCCGGCGTTCAGCGACGAGCTGGTTGCAGCAATCGTTTCGGAAGGAAAGTTGCCGGGTATCCTCGGGAACTGCCATGCTTCCGGAACCGAGATCATCGCCCGGCTTGGCGAGGAGCACATGAAAACCGGCAAGCCGATCTGCTACACATCGTCGGATTCGGTGTTCCAGATCGCCGCGCACGAGGAAAGCTTCGGTCTCGAGAGGCTGATCGAGCTGTGCCAGATCGTGCGCAAGCTCGTCGACCCGCTGAATATCGGCCGGGTGATTGCGCGGCCATTCGTCGGATCGGCCAAGACCGGCTTTGAGCGCACCGGAAACCGGCGTGATTTTTCTGTCCCTCCCCCGGGGCCGACCCTGCTCGATCAGGTCAGTGAAAGCGGTCAACGCGTGTTCGCAGTCGGCAAGATCGGCGATATCTTTGCCCATCAGGGCGTTACCGACGTGCGCAAGGCGAGCGGCAATCCGGCGCTTTTCACGGCCACGCTGAAGGCCACGGAAGAAGCCCGCGACGGCGATCTGGTGTTCACCAATTTTGTCGATTTCGACATGCTGTACGGGCATCGCCGGGATGTGGCAGGTTATGCAGCGGCACTGGAAGCACTGGATGCGATGCTGCCGCGTTTCGCCAAGCTGCTGAAGCGGGGCGACCTGGTGATCATGACCGCCGATCATGGCTGTGATCCGACCTGGCGCGGCACCGATCACACCCGCGAACGCGTACCGGTGCTGGGCTTCGGGCCCGGCGTTGCCCCACGCGACATCGGTGTGCGCACAAGTTACGCCGATATCGGCGCGACGCTGGCACAGCATCTGGGCCTGCCGGGAACAGGCAATGGAAGGAGCTTTCTGTGAAAGCCAGGATCAGGAAGGCCGAACTGCATTGCCACATCGAGGGCGCGGCGTCGCCGGCGCTGGTCAGGGCACAGGCCCGGAAATACAATGAGGATGTCTCCGGCTTCATCTCCGGTGACTCCTATGTCTGGTCCGATTTCACCGAGTTTCTCGTAGCCTATGACGGCGCCGCATCGCTGTTTCGCAGCGAGGAGGACTACGCGCTGCTGGCGCGAACCTATCTCGAAGGAATTGCCGCGGAAAACGCCATATACGCGGAAATCTTCGTTTCCCCGGATCATGCGACTGCCGCAGGCTTGTCCCCGGCGGCCTATTTTGACGGGCTGGCCGAAGGCATTGCCGCCGCGAAAGCCTCGACGGGTATCGAGTGCCGGATGATCATCGTCGGCGTGCGGCACCTGGGCGCGGACAAGGTGGAGGCCGCGGCACGGCTGGCCAGCAGCAGACCGCACCCGCTGATCACCGGCTTCGGCATGGCCGGGGATGAGCGGTTCGGCAAGGTTGCAGACTATGCCCGCGCTTTTGACATCGCCCGCGACGCCGGGCTTGGCATCACCATCCATGCGGGAGAACTTGCCGGGCCGGAAAGCGTGCGCGACGCGCTGGACCATATTCGCCCTGCCCGCATTGGCCATGGCGTGCGAGCCTCCGAGGACGACGCCCTGGTTCAGCGGATCGCCGTCTCCGGCGTGGTTCTTGAAGTCTGTCCCGGATCCAATCTGGCGCTGAAGGTGTATCCGGATATTTCCAGCCATCCGTTCGACCGGCTCAGGCGGGCCGGAGTGAAGGTGACGCTGAGTTCGGATGATCCGCCGCATTTCGCCAGTTCCATCGGCCGGGAATACCAGATGGCGGCCGATGCCTGGGGGTACGACGCCGCGCAATTGACCGCGATTACCCGTACATCCATCGAAGCGGCGTTCGTTGACGAGCCCACTAGGGCAATTCTCTTGGGACAGCTTGACTAAAACCGTTACGGCGGTTGCCCGAGCCGGTTAATGAGTGTCTAAATCAACAAGGTCATCAGCACCGCGCTCCCGGACATTTTCAGCGCCGGAGGCGGTGGGTAGTTTTTTACGAGGCCGGGCAAAGTCCATCGATTTTTCGCAATCAAAGCGACGCCCGGTCACAG
Source organism: Hoeflea sp. AS16 (assembly GCF_038900095.1). Taxonomy (NCBI): domain Bacteria; kingdom Pseudomonadati; phylum Pseudomonadota; class Alphaproteobacteria; order Hyphomicrobiales; family Rhizobiaceae; genus Hoeflea; species Hoeflea sp. AS16. The sequence continues at coordinate 350,308 of NZ_JBBMQQ010000003.1, forward strand.
CTTCAAGGCAGGTCAACATGGACGGTGTTACAGTCATCGATCATCCGCTGGTGCAGCACAAGCTCACCATCATGCGCAAGAAGGAAACCTCGACAGCTGGCTTCCGGCGGTTGCTGAGGGAAATTTCGACCCTGCTGTGCTACGAGGTCACCCGGGATCTCGAAATGACGATGGAGCGGATCGAAACTCCGCTGATCGAAATCGAAGCGCCGGTGCTTGAAGGCAAGAAGCTGGTGTTCGCGTCGATCCTGCGTGCTGGCAACGGCTTGCTGGAAGGCATGCTGGACCTGGTTCCTTCCGCCCGTGTCGCCCATATCGGTGTCTACCGCGACCACGAAACACTCGAAGCGATCGAGTATTTCTTCAAGGCTCCCGAAGACATCGACAGCCGGCTGGTGATCGTTGTCGACCCGATGCTGGCCACCGGCAATTCGGCCATTGCATCGATCGACAAGCTCAAGGAGCGTGGCGCGCGCAATATCCGCTTTCTCTGCCTGCTGGCAGCGCCGGAGGGCATTCGCAATTTTCAAGCCGCCCATCCGGATGTGCCGGTCTACACCGCCTCCATCGACAGCCATCTCAACGAGCAGGGCTATATCGTTCCTGGCCTCGGAGACGCGGGCGACCGCATGTACGGCACAAAATAGGCTCGGATGGCGCTTGTTTGGAGCCTCTTAACCACACAAGCTGATTCCGGGCGAAACAGGCCTGCACTTCACCGACCATTAGGCCCAAGCCTGTTCAATAGGCCGGTAGTGTTGGAGTGCCGGTATGCTGAAGAACATTTTCCTTATTTCCTGTGCTGTGCTCGTTATTTCGGGCCTGCCCTATTACGCACAGGACATCTCGGCGTTCGTTTCGAAAGATACGAAAGCGGTTGCCGCAGCTCCAAATCCTGCCGCCGCCCGGACGCAGGCCGTTGCCGCCAAACCCTTGGCGCATTATGCGACGGGCGTTCGTGCTGCGACTGTTCCCATGAACCCTGATGGACACTTCAGCGCCGATTTCCGCATCAACGGCCGAAATGTGCGGGGGCTTATCGATACCGGGGCGACCTATGTGGCGATCAACACATCAACCGCCCGCAATCTCGGCCTCGGACTTGCCAACTCGGACTTCACACACCAGGTGCGCACCGCCAACGGCACGACCCGTGCCGCGCTGGTAATGCTTGACCGCATGGAGATCGGGGCCATATCCGTCAGCGATATCCAGGCCTTCGTGCTCGATGACAAGGCGCTCTCGTCCACGCTTATCGGCATGAGCTTCATGTCGAAGCTGCAGTCTTACCGGGTCAACAACAACCGGCTGGAACTGGTCAACTAGAACCGGCGGCCCGGCATCAGCCGTGCCGACCCAGGATAACAGGCGCAACCTCGCCAGCGGTATCGGCAAACCGGATGGCCTTGCGCAATTCCTTTTCCGCCACGGCAACCTGATCGGCGTTTCTTGCGTGGATCATGGCAATCGGCGTGTCTTTCTCCACCCGGGTACCGACCGGGAGCAATTGCGTCAGCCCAACGGCATGGTCGACCGGATCGCCCGGCCTGATCCGCCCACCGCCAAGCGCCACGACGCTCAATCCGATAGCGCGCGTATCGTAGTCGGCAACATATCCCTGCTCTCCGGCAAGACAGGCCGAGACAACAGGCGCCTTTTCAAGATGGCGGTCCGGATCCGCGAGGAAATCCTTCGGGCCTCCGAGTTCGGCAACCATCCGGTTGAAGCGCTCTGCAGCGCTGCCATTTTCCAGCGCCGCGAGCGCATGCTTCTTTGCCTCTTCCACGGTGGCGGCGAGGCCGCCTGATACAAGCATCTCGGCGGCGAGGGCGAGGGTTACTTCCAGCAAGCGGCTGTCGCGGGCTTTCCCGGTGAGAAAATCGGCCGCATTCATGACTTCCACCGCGTTTCCGGCAGCACTTGCCAGCGGCTGGTTCATGTCGGTGACCAGCGCCGTGGTCGGCATGCCGGCACCGACAGCAACCTCGACCAGAGAGCGCGCCAGTTCGTTGGCCCGGTCCGGATTGTCCATGAAGGCGCCATTGCCGCATTTGACATCAAGCACGAGGGCACCAAGGCCTGCTGCAAGCTTCTTCGACAGGATCGATGCGGTGATCAATGGCACCGATTCGACCGTGGCGGTTACATCGCGGATTCCATAAAAGCGCTTGTCGGCCGGTGCGAGATTTCCGGTCTGGCCGATGATGGCGCAGCCGGAGGAACCGACGACCTTGCGAAACAGCGCATTGTCGGGCATCGCCGTATAGCCCGGGATGGATTCCATCTTGTCCAGGGTTCCGCCGGTGTGGCCGAGGCCGCGGCCGGAGATCATCGGAACAGCCAGACCGCACGCGGCTGCGATCGGCGCCAGCATCAGCGAGACATTGTCGCCGACACCACCGGTCGAATGCTTGTCGACCACCGGGCGGTCGAGCTCCGGCCAGGACAGCACCTCGCCGGAATCACGCATGGACAGCGTCAGCGCCACCGCTTCCTTGCGGCTCATGCCCCGAAAGAACACCGCCATGGCGAAGGCCGCAACCTGCCCCTCGCTGACGCTGCCGTCGGTGAGCCCCTGGATGAAGGCCGCGATACCGGCCGGGTCGAGCTCGCCACCGTCACGCTTGGTGCGGATGATCTCCTGGGGCAGGAAACTCAATAGGCTTCTCCCTTCGAGGTCGCCGCCGAGCGGTCTTCGAGCGTGGCGAGAATGTCTCCCAGAAGGCCGGACGCACCGAACCGGAACGTCGCCGGCGCAACCCAGCCCGGCCCCATGATTTCGTCACACAGGGCGAAATAGGCGCGGGCGTCGTCCACCGTGCGGATGCCGCCGGCAGGCTTGAAGCCGGCCTTGCGGCCCGAGCGCTTGATCGCCTCGAGCATGATCCGCGCCGCTTCCAGCGTGGCATTGACCGCAACCTTGCCGGTCGAGGTCTTGATGAAGTCCGCCTGTTCCTCAAGCGCGATATCGGAGGCGCGGGCGATCAGCGCCGGGTCCTTGAGTTCTCCGGTCTCGAGAATGGTCTTGAGCGTGACCGGCGCGGGTGCCGCGGCGCGGACAGCGCGGATCATCGTGCGGACAGCCTGTTCGTCGCCTGCGGCAAAGGCCTTCCAGGGGATGACCAGATCGATCTCGTCAGCGCCGTCGGCCACGGCGCGGGAGGTTTGTGCAACAACCTCTTCAACCGGCAGGTCACCGGAGGGGAAGTTGACCACCGTGGCGATGCGGACCGGCGATGTGTCACCCAGCCGCTTGCGCGCGGCTGCGACGAAGCGGGGCCAGATGCACACCGCTGCCGACGATCCATGCCGGTTGATTGCCTTGTCCACCAGAGCAAGCGTTGCCTCCTCGGTGGCATTGTCGCCCAGTTCTGTCAGATCGAGGCAAGCGAACGCTGCCGCTGCGACGGCTTTGGGGGAAGTCAGGTCGATCGGTTCAGCCATGGGATTGGTCCGTGGTTTCAAACATTGCGGTCAGGATCGCAGACAGGCGTTTGCCGCCAATGGGCGCCATGTCCTTGGTTTCCTGGTGACTGAGTTCGCAGCCGGTCATTCCGGCCGCGAAATTGGTGATCACCGAGGCTGCAATGACGTTGATGCCGAGAAAACGGGCCAGGATGACTTCCGGGACCGTCGACATGCCGACGGCATCCGCACCCAGAGTTCGCGCCATGCGGATTTCCGCGGGCGTTTCGAAGCTCGGGCCGGAAAACCACATGTAGACCCCTTCATGCAGCTCGGTTCCTGTGCTTTGAGCCGCGGCCTTCATGCGCGCACCAAGATCTGCATCATAGGCATTGGTCATGCCGACGAAACGGCGGTCACTGGGTTCGCCAAACAACGGATTGGTGCCGGAGAAATTGATATGATCGGAAATCCGCATCACCGATCCGGGCGGCATGTCCTGGCGCAAGGATCCGGCCGAATTGGTCAGGATCAGGTTGGTCACGCCGATGCCGTGCAGAGCCTCAAGCGGCGCGCGCATGGCATCGGCCTTGCCGTGCTCGTAATAGTGCACGCGGCCCGAGAGAATGACCACGGGTGTCTTGCCAATGAGGCCCGCAACTACCTCGCCGGCATGGCCCGACACCCCGCTTTCGGGAAAACCGGGCAGGTCGGCGTAGGAAATGCGGACCGGATCGGTCACCGTTTCGACCAGCGACCCCAGCCCGGAGCCGAGCACGAGCGCGTGGCGCGGCATCAGGCCACGCAGGCGGTCGGTGAGGATATCGACCGCGGCGCTCATCCGATGGCCCCGGTTTCAAAGGCGTAGGGCAAAAGCTCGTCCATGCGCAGGGTCTTCCTGATGCCGTCGGCATCACACAGATGGATCAGGGTGTCGGCATCGGCGAATTCCGCCAGTCGCTGCCGGCATCCGCCGCAGGGCGGACACAGTTCGAGCTTTTCGGCGATGACGGCGACTTCGCGGATGCGGCTGCCGCCTGCCATGACCATGTGACTGATGGCCGTGGTTTCGGCACACCAGCCTTCCGGGAACGAGATCACCTCGATATTGGCACCAGCATGGATCTTGCCGTCACTGTCGCGGATTGCCGCGCCGACCGGAAATTTCGAGTAGGGCGCATGGCATCTGGCCATGGCGTCACGCGCTGCTTCAAACAGATCACGGGCCATTTTTATCGCTCCTTGACGTAAGGCACACCGCCGGCACGCGGCGGGATGGCCTTGCCGATGAACCCTGCAAGCAGGATCACGGTCAACAGATAGGGCAAGGCCTGCATGAACTGTACCGGGACCTCGCCGATGATCGGCAACTCGTTGCCCTGCATGCGGATCGACATGGCATCGAGGAAACCGAACAGCAGGCAGGCAAACATGACATTGACCGGCTTCCACTTGGCGAAGATCAGCGCGGCCAGCGCGATAAAGCCCTTGCCGGCGGTCATGCCCTTGACGAAGCCGGCGGTCATGGCCATCGACAGATAGGCGCCGGCAATGCCGCAGAGGATTCCGCAACAGATCACCGCCCGGTAGCGCAACCATGTGACCGAGATCCCGGCGGTATCGACCGCGCCGGGGTTTTCGCCCACCGCGCGCAGCCGCAATCCGAAGCGGGTGCGGTAAAGCACCCACCAGGTGAACGGAACCAGCGCAAAGGCCAGATAGGTGAGCAGGAAATGCCCCGAAAGCAGGTTCGAATAGATCGACCCGATGACCGGGATATCGGCAATTTCAGCGGCAAAGGGCAGCTCGACCGTGGTGAAGCGGGCATCGCCGCTCAATTGCGGCGTCCGTCCACCTTGGCGAAACCAGGCCTGGCCGAGAATGACCGTGGCACCCAGTGCGATGAAGTTGATGGCCACGCCGGAGACGATCTGATTGCCGCGCTGGGTGATGGAGGCAAAGCCATGAACCAGCGCCAGGCAGACGGAAACGAAAACAGCCGCACAGATCCCGATGAAGGCCGAGCCGGTGACCGAAGCCGCGGCACCGCCGGCAAAGGCGGCGGCGAGCATTTTGCCCTCAAGCCCGATATCGAAGATGCCAGCACGCTCCGAGTAGAGGCCGGCGAGAGCGGCCAGGATCAACGGCACCGAAACACGAACGGTGGACTGCAGAATAACGATGAGGGTGTCAAAATATTCCATGATCATTACTCCGCCGCTGGCAGGGGTTTGTCGGAGCTGGCTCCGCCAAGTGTGGCAAAGAACGCGGTGATGGCCGGGCGGAACATGTTCTCGAGGGCACCGGCGAACAGGATCACCAGTCCCTGGATGATGGTAATCATGTCACGCGAGATCTGCGGCATCTCGAACGAGATTTCCGCGCCGCCCTGATACAGCATGCCGAAAAGGATGGCGGCAGGAACAATGCCGACCGGATGCGACCGGCCCATCAGGGCCACGGCGATCCCGACGAACCCGGCGCCGCCGACAAAATCAAGCTGCATGCGGTGCTGATCGCCCATGATCGGGTTCAGCGCCATCATGCCGGCCAGCGCGCCGGATATCATCATGGTGATGATGATGATGCGGCTCTGGCGAATGCCGGCATAGCTGGCTGCGCTGGGGCTGTGCCCCATGGTGCGGATTTCATAGCCAAGCCTGGTGCGCCAGACGATCACCCAGACGACAAAGGCTGCGACCAGCGCCAGCAAAAACGACAGGTTGAACGGCGCACCACCAATGTCGAGACCGACGGAAGCCAGCAGCCAGTCGAGCCGCGGCAGCTGTCCGCTTTCGGTGAATGTCCGGGTCTGCGGTGCCATCGATCCCGCCGGCTTGAGCACGTCAACCAGGACATAGACCATCAGGCTCGAGGCGATGAAGTTGAACATGATGGTGGTGATCACAACATGGCTGCCGCGCTTGGCCTGCAGCCAGCCCGGAATCATCGCCCAGAAGCCGCCAACCAGTGCAGAGCCGATGATTGCTGCGGGGAAAATGACATACCAGGGCGCAAACTGGTCGAGCCAGAGGCAGGGCAGCGCCACGCCGAGGCCTGCGACATACGCCTGGCCCTCGCCGCCGATATTGAACAGGCCGCAATGGAAGGCGACGGCAACGGCCAGTCCGGTAAAAATGAAGTTGGTGGCATAATAGAGCGTGAAGCCGATGCCCTCGCCGTAGCCGAAAGCGCCTTCGATCAGCAGGCCCGCAGCGCGCAGCGGGCTTTCGCCAACCGCAAGCACAACCAGGCCCGCAACGAGAAAGGCAACAGCCAGATTGATCAGCGGGATAAGTCCGTAGTCCACCCAGGCGGGCAGCTTTGCATAGGGCACGCTCATTGTGCAGCCTCCTTGGTGTTTTCCACGCCGGCCATCAACAGGCCGAGTTCTCCTTCGCTGGCGTCCGGTGCCCGCTCGCCGACGATGCGGCCGTCAAACATCACCAGCACCCGGTCCGACAGGGAACGGATTTCGTCAAGCTCGACGGAGACCAGCAGAACCGCCTTGCCGGCATCGCGCATTTCGATGATGCGCTTGTGAATGAATTCGATGGCGCCGACATCAACGCCGCGGGTCGGCTGACCGATGACGAGAACAGCGGGGTCGCGTTCGATCTCGCGCGCCAGCACGATCTTCTGCTGATTGCCGCCGGAAAAATTCGCGGTTTTCAGCCGCGGATTGGGCGGGCGGATGTCGTATTTCTCGATTTTTTCGGCTGCATCCTTACGGATCGCGTCGATGTTGAGAAACATGCCGCTGAGATATTTCGGGTCGTCGTGGTAGCCGAGAATGGAGTTCTCGCTCTCGTCGAACTTCAGCACCAGTCCCATATGCTGGCGGTCTTCGGGAACATGGGCGAGGCCGCGATGACGCAGTTCGGACGGATCGGCCCGGCCGGTCACGTGGATCGGTTCGCCCTGCAGCAGCACCGTTCCCTTATCCGCGCGTCGAATCCCGGAAATCGCCTGCAGCAATTCGGACTGGCCATTGCCGGCAACCCCGGCGATGCCGACGATCTCTCCGGCGCGGACATCGAACGAGACATTCTTGACCATGTCGACGCCGCGGCTGTCACGCACCGTCAGGTTCTCGACCGAGAGCAGAACCTCGCCGGGCGATGCGGGTCCCTTTTCGACCTGCAGCAGAACGTGGCGGCCGACCATCAGTTCGGCGAGCTCCTCCACCGACGTTTCCGCGGTTGTGCGGGTGGCAACCATTTCACCGCGCCGCATCACCGACACCTCGTCGGTGACAGCCATGATTTCGCGCAATTTGTGGGTGATCAGCAGGATGGTCTTGCCCTGGTCCTTGAGCTGCTCGAGGATGCGGAACAGGTGATCGGCTTCGGCCGGCGTGAGCACACCGGTGGGCTCGTCGAGGATCAGGATCTCGGCGCCGCGATAGAGGGCCTTGAGGATCTCGACGCGTTGCTGCAGACCAACCGGAAGCTCCTCGATGATCGCATCGGGATCAACTTCAAGCTCGTACTCTTCCTCGAGCCGCTTGAGTTCCTGGCGGGCCTTGGTGATGCCGGCGTTGAGAACCTGGCTTTCCTCGGCGCCCAGCATGATGTTTTCGAGCACGGTGAAATTCTCAACCAGCATGAAATGCTGGTGCACCATGCCGATGCCGACTGAAATCGCGGCATTCGGGTCCTTGATCACGGTCTTCTGGCCATCGACGAAAATGTCGCCGGTGTCAGCCTGATAGAAACCGTAGAGGATCGACATCAATGTCGACTTGCCCGCACCGTTCTCGCCGATGATCCCGTGAATCGTGCCCTTGCGCACACTCATGTTGATGTTCTTGTTGGCGTGAACGAGACCGAATTTCTTGTCGATCCCCTTCAGTTCAATGGCAATGTCGTTCATGTCCCCTCGACTTTTCTTATTTTCGCCATTCCCGGTTCAACTCCGGTCTCGAGCAATGCGCAGATGCGGCTCCTGCTCCCTGGGTTGGTGGGTCCGGGCCTTCCGAAAACCATTCAAATTTTCGGGTCCTTGCTTTAGTCTCGACAGTTCTGAAAGCAAAGTCCAGAATCATTTGGAGATGTGCCTTTTTGGCCGTTTGTTATCAACACCGTCACGGGACCACCTTGTGGAAGAGCCGCAGCGGCCCTTCGCCCCTTGCACTCTGCCACCCGGCATGATGAAAGCACGCAAATGACGAGATCACCGCCACCATCGCGCACCGGCTTCAAGGTCTTCCGGAGCCTTCAGACCCGCTGGGCCGACAATGATATGTATGGCCACATGAACAATGTGGTCCACTACCAGCTGTTCGACACGGCCATCAATCACTGGCTGATCGAAGCCAAGCTGCTGGATCCGCTCAATGGCGCCATTGCCGGACTGGTGGTGGAAACCGGTTGCCGCTATCACGCCGAGGCGATGTTTCCGGACAGGATCACCGCCGGAATCCGCGTCGACCGGCTTGGCGGGTCGTCTGTGACCTACGGCATCGCACTGTTTCGCAATGACGAGGACACGGCTTTTGCCGATGGCAAGTTTGTTCATGTCTATGTTGATCGCGCCACGCGGCGCCCGGTGCAACTGCCCGAGCCCTGGCGCGCCAAACTGGGGGAGATCGCTCAATGAGCCAGACTGATTATTCCGACATGGATGTCGAATCCCGGCTGGTCCGGCTCGAGGAACAGGTCGCCTACCAGCAGGCGGCGATCGAGGACCTGTCGCGGCAGCTGACGGAAGGCTGGAAAGAGAACGAAAAGCTCAGGCGCGAACTGGCGCGTCTCAGCGACCGGTTTCAGGACATCGAGGACCAGGCCGGCGGGCCGCCCGCCAATCAGCCACCGCCACACTGGTAGGAGGCTGGCCCTCGGAAGTCTTGCCCGGTTGCCGTGCTGTCAATCAGCTTCGCATGCATAGCGGACGAATGCGAAGCGGCTGGCATCCGGTGCCCAGCAAGGCACATTGATTGTGCCCTGACCGCCAAACAGCGCCAGCAGGATCCGGACTGATCCGTCTGCCAGGTCAAGCAGCCGCAATTCAACATCGCGGTCGCGCGGATGGCCTTCGGTTCCCGGTTCATAGCTGAGATAGAGCACCGAGCGGCCATCGGGCGCAGGGTGGGGAAACCAGTTGACCCGGTCGTCGCCGGTCATCTGTTCGGGTGCGCCGCCGGCAACGGGGATGCGCCACAGCTCCATGGAGCCGCCGCGGTCGGAATTGAACCAGATCCATCTGCCATCGGGCGAATAGTCCGGGCCATCATAGTGGCCGTTACCGCTGACAAGGTGGCGCTCGGCACCTCCGTCAACGCCAATCGTGTAGATCCCGAACTCCCCTTCACGGCGGCCGACATAGGCAAGCGTTTTGCCGTCGGGCGACCAGCCGTGCCACCAGGACGGCACCTTGGCGGTAACGCGGCGCGGCGTACCGCCGGTGACCGGCAACACCCAGATGCAGGAACCGCCGGTCCCGGTGGAATCGCTGATCGCCAGCCAGTTGCCATCGGGCGAAATGCCGTGGTCATTGTTGCACACGACCGCGTGGCCGGTGTCGACCGGAACAAGCGCCGGCGCATCGAGTGGTACCCGGAACATGCCGCCATCACCGTTGACCATCAGCGAAGTGCCGTCCGGCGTCCAGTTCGGGGCCTCGATCAGGCGCTCAGTCAACAGGACTTCCTCGACCGCACCGGTGGCGAGATCCTGGATGCAGAGTGTGCTGCGCATCAGGCATCCACGGCGATATAGGAGAACCTGTCAAAGTCCGCGGTGATGGCACTGCCGGACGTGTCGAAGGCTGCCATTCCGACAAAGGCGCCGGTAAAGGACGCATGTTCGCCACGCCCGCCTTCATCCGAGATCACGCTGGCGTCCAGCACCGGCCCCACCGGTTGCCATTCCTTGCCGGAAGTGCGCCAGTAGAACTGCAGGTCCGCGCCATCTACGTTCATGGCAAGCTCGACCGGCTCCGCGCCTGGCAGGGCGACCGGATTGTCGAGCGGGAACTGCAGTTTTCCATGCGGCCAGTCGCCGGGACAGCTCAAGATGGTCAGCACCCGTCCCAGTTCCTCGTGCCAGGTGACCGCCAGGTAGTGAAACTTGTGCCGATTGTAGTAATGCACCAGTCCGGCAGCCTGCTGGAAATTGCGCGGCGTGAACGACACCGCCGTTTCGGCGCGGAAGCCCAGATGCTCCTGGCGTCTGGCCACCAGAGACTGCTCAAACCAGCTGCCGATGGATTCACGCGCGTGAAGCCGCAGGGCGGAACCGGTCATGGTGAAAATCCGCTCCGGATGCGGCGTGCGGAGCCACTGGAATTCTTCGGGCAGCTTGTCGCCGGTGAACTCCCGGTGGATGGCCTCGTCCGGCAATTTGCGGCTCGCGGGATTGGGAGCGGGCACCTCGACATCGGGAACCAGGCCACCCTGGGCCAGACGCAGCCAGCCATCATCTCCCCAGACACATTTCTGGATGGCAGTCTCCCGTCCGAGCGGAGACCGGTGGATACCCGGCAATGGCCGCGAGCACAGATGGGTGTGGTAAACCGCGCCGCCGGGCGTCTCGACCATCTGGCCATGACCGGCGCGCTGCAGCACCGCGTCGGGCGCGTCCTTGGAGGTCATCAGGAACGTGTCGGGATGCAGCTCGTAAGGGCCGGTCAGATTGCGCGACCGCGCCATGGTGACGGCATGATCATAGCCGGTGCCGCCTTCGGCCACGGTGATGTAGTACCAGCCGTCGCGCCTGAACAGGTGTGCGCCTTCAACCAGGCCATGAGAACTGCCGGCAAAGATGTTGACCGGTTCGCCGATCAGCTTGCCTGCGCCGGCATCATATTCCTGCGCCAGGATGCCTGCGAAAGCCGGGTGCTTCGGGTTGCCGCCAACCGAATCTGTGCGGTGGTTCCAGACCATGTTGAGGAACCATTTGCGGCCGTCATCATCGTGAAACAGCGACGGGTCGAAGCCGGACGAGTTGACGTAGACCGGATCGGACCAGGGGCCTGCAATATCGGGCGCGGCGACGATGTAGTTGTGCGCGTCCTTGAAGTTGCCGTCGAGGCGTTTGACGTCGGTGTAGACCAGCCAGAACAACCCGTCGGCCCAGGACAGGCACGGTGCCCAGATGCCGCAGGAATCCGGGTTGCCGCGCATGTCGAGCTGGCTGGCGCGATCGAGCGGCCGGCTGACAAGGCGCCAATTGACCAAATCCGTCGAGTGATGGATCTGGACGCCGGGATACCACTCAAAGGTCGAGGTGGCGATGTAATAGTCCGGTCCTGCCCGGCAGATCGAAGGGTCCGGATTGAAGCCGGGCAGAATCGGATTTCTGATCATTTTCTCTTGGGTCCTTCACGCTCGGAGGATGCCGCCCACAGGTTGATGTCGGCATCGCGGGCATAGGTATCGATTTCAGCCAGTTCGGCCTCGGTGAATTCCTGCTTTTCGAGCGCACCGACGCAATCGATGATCTGTTGCGGCTTGCTGGCGCCAATCAACGCTGATGTAACGCGGCCACCGCGAAGCACCCAGGCAAGCGCCATCTGCGCCAGTGTCTGGCCGCGGCGCTTGGCAATTTCGTTGAGCGCGCGGATGTTGCCAAGATTGCGCTCGTTGAGGAAACCTGCGTTGAGCGACTTTTCCTGCGCGGCGCGGCTGTCCTCGGGAATGCCGTTGAGATATTTGCCAGTCAGCATGCCCTGGGCCAGCGGCGAGAAGACGATCGATCCGATGCCCTCTTCGTCGAGCGTGTCGAGCAGGCCGTCGTCCTCGACCCAGCGGTTGATCATCGAATAGCTCGGCTGATGAATGAGGCACGGCGTGCCAAGCTGCTTGAGGATCGCGGCGGCTTGCTTGGTCCGCTTCGAATTGTAGCTGGAGATACCGGCATAGAGGGCCCGGCCCGAGCGGACGATGTGATCGAGCGCCATCATGGTTTCTTCCAGCGGTGTGTCGGGGTCGAAACGGTGCGAATAGAAGATATCGACATAGTCGAGGCCCATGCGCTTTAGGCTCTGGTCGCAGCTGGAGATCAGGTACTTGCGGCTGCCCCATTCGCCGTAAGGCCCGGGCCACATGCCGTAGCCCGCCTTGGACGAGATGATCATTTCGTCGCGCAGGCCGTGGAAATCGGTCTTGAGGATTTCGCCGAAAGCCGTTTCGGCCGAGCCGGGAGGCGGGCCGTAATTGTTGGCGAGATCGAAATGGGTGATGCCCAGATCGAACGCGGTGCGGCACAGTTCGCGCTTGAGCTCATGCGGGGTATCCCCGCCGAAATTGTGCCAGAGACCGAGCGAAATCGCCGGCAGCTTGAGGCCGGACCGGCCGGTCCGGCGATAGCTCATGGAGTCGTAACGGTCGGGAGCAGGTGTCCACATGGTCAGACGTCTTTCTTGTTAAGGAGCGCCGCCGCCTCTTCGATACCGAGAGGTGCCGGTTGCTCGCAGCTGGTGGAGGGACGAATGAATTCGCCGGTTTCCCCAGAATGAAGGATCGCGGTCATGACGTCCACCACGTGAAGCGCAAACTCCAGCGAACAGCGGTGCGGCCGGTTTTCGAGGATGGCCATCGCCATGTCGGCGAGACCCGCCGTGCGGTAATTGGCCATCATGCCCTGATTGTGCTCCTGGTTGGGCACGCCGAGCGGATGATCCCATTCAGGCAAGGCGCGGGTCTCGCCGCCCTGCCCGACAAGTTCGACCTTGCCGCCAAAGAAGTTCGGATCGGGAACGATCAGGCTGGCTTCTGTGCCATAGAGCTCCATCGGCCGGTGGCCGTGAGCCTTCACATCCCAGCTGGCGCCAAGGGTGACAACCGCACCATTGGCGAATTCGAGAATGGCGTGCACCGTCGTCGGGGTCTCGACCGTGATCATCTCGCCGTTGCGCGGCTCGGAGGTGATCTTGCGCTCAGGGCTCGGGATCGAGGACATGGCCGCGACGCGGGCAACCGGCCCGATCAGCTGTACCAGGTTGGAAATATAGTAAGGCCCCAAATCGAGCACCGGGCCGCCGCCGGGCTTGAAGAAGAAATCCGGATTGGGATGCCAGTGCTCCATGCCGGGGCTGAGCACATGACAGGTACCGCCGGTGATGCGGCCGGCAGCGCCCGTTTCAACCAGGTGGCGCGCCAGCTGGTGGGCACCCCCGAGGAAGGTGTCGGGGGCGGAACCGACACGCAGGCCCTTCCTGGCGGCCCGGTCGGCGAGATCGCGGCCTTCTTCAACGGAGAGCACGAAGGGCTTTTCCGAATAGACATGCTTACCCGCGTCCAGCACCTGGGCCGATACCGCGTAGTGCACTGCAGGCACCGTCAGATTGACGACCATGTCGATATCATCGGCGGCGAGCAGATCCTCGACACTTTCTGCCCGGATGCCATATTCCGCCGCGCGGGCCCTGGCTGCCTCCGGGTTGATATCGGCGCAGGCGCGGACCTCGATGCCCTTGAACAGGGGCGCAAGGCCCAGGTAGGAAGTCGAGATATTGCCGCAGCCGATGATGCCTACACCAAGAACTTTCGTCATGCCGGTTACTCCGTCGCGCCGCGGCACCAGTCGAGCGATCGCGAAGCGAACCGGCTGGCGTCAGAAGGATTGTCGTGCTCCATGATATAGAGCGTGGCCGGTGTGTGAGCCTTCAGCTCCCTGAACAGTCCCGGCCAGTCGACCGTGCCATGGCCGACATCGGCCCAGCCGTCTTCGTCGGCTGCTTCACCGGCGGCGGCAATGTCCTTGACGTGCACCGCGGTGATCCGTTTGCCGTGCCGGGCAATCCAGTCCATCGCATCCGCGCCGCCGCGAATGACCCATGCAATATCGGCCTCCCAATCCATGTCCGGCGCCGTTTCCAGCAGGATCTGCATCGGCACCGACCCGTCGGCCAGCGGCACAAATTCAAAGTCATGGTTGTGCCAGCCGAAACCGAAGCCCGCGGCGCGCACCTTTTCGCCGACCGCGCCGAGGCGGGCGGCGAACGCCTGCCAACCTGCCTTGTCGGCGGGACGTTTGTCTGCGGCGATATGAGGGCAGTAGATCCGCTCCACGCCAAGGATCGAGGCGGTCTTGAAGACGTCGTCGATATCGCCTTCCAGCGCGTCGATGGAGAAATGCCCGGATGGCATTGCCAGGCCGTTTTGGTCCAAGAGCTTGCGAAAAGCGGACGGGTCCTCATAGACCCCGCCAAAGCCCTCGACATTTTTGTAGCCCGTGCGGGCGAGCATCGCCAGGACGTCCGGCCAGGGCTGGAAATTGCGGGCACTGTAGAGCTGAAACGAGAAATTCATCGGATTGGACTTTCCTGATTATGCCTTGTCTGAATAGCGTCTGGTTTGCTGTTTGATCATCGACCGGGGAAGACCGGTCGAAATTGCTGCAAGGTCGAATGCCCCGGCCGGAGCGAGAGGCTCGTCGCCTCAGAGCCGGAGTTCGGTCGCCGCGTCGAAAATCGAGGCCTTGGCCGGATCGAAGCCGATCCGGACGGTCTGGCCGGGGTGCAGTTCGCTCTGGCCGTCAACACGGAAGCGGAATTCCCTGCGATCGAGCACGGCCCAGACAAGGGTGTCTGCTCCCATCGGTTCGACTACCTCGATTTCGACATCGGCGCTGAAGGGCTCGTCCGAAGCGGCGGGTCCGCAGGTCACGTGTTCCGGCCTGATCCCGAAGATGGCCTTGCCCGGCCGGTCATTGCTGACAAAGGGATACCGCGACAGCGCAATCCGGCTGGAGTCGAAACCGAAGACCGGATCAGCGTCCCCTGAAATCTCGCCTTCGATGAAATTCATCCCGGGCGACCCCATGAAGCCCGCGACATAGAGATTGACCGGGCGATTGTAGATCTCGTTGGGGGTATCGAGCTGCTGGATGATGCCGTTGCGCATGATGGCGATCCGGTCGGCCAGGGTCAGCGCCTCGATCTGGTCATGGGTCACATAGACCATGGTGTTCTTGAGCCGGTGATGCAGCCGCTTGATCTCCACGCGCAGTTCGGCGCGCAGCTTGGCATCGAGATTGGACAGCGGCTCGTCGAACAGGAACACGTCGACATCGCGCACAAGGGCACGACCGATGGCGACGCGCTGGCGCTGACCGCCGGAGAGCTGTGCCGGCTTGCGCTGGAGCAAAGGCTCGATCTGCAGGACTTCGGCCGCCCGGGCGATGCGCTTGGCAATCTCGTCCTTCGGCATCCGGGCGTTCTTCAGGCCGAACGCCAGGTTCCCCTCGACCGACATCTGCGGATAGAGCGCATAGGACTGGAACACCATGCCGATGCCACGCTCGCTCGGCTCGGCCCAGGTCACGTTGTTGCCGCCGATGAAGATCTGGCCATCGGAGATATCCAGCAAACCGGCAATGCAGTTGAGCAATGTGGACTTGCCACAGCCCGATGGTCCGAGAAGCACCAGGAATTCGCCTTCATCGATGTCGATGTTGAGCGATTTGAGGACTTCGAGAGATCCGAATTTCAAGGTCAGATCGCGGATCGATACACTGGTCACGTTAATTACCCTTTCACCGCGCCGGCTGCGATGCCGCGCACGAAAAGCTTGCCGGAGACGAAATAGATGATCAGGGGAACGAGCCCGGTGATGATGGTCGCAGCCATATTCACATTGTACTCCTTCACGCCCTGAACCGAGTTGACGATGTTGTTGAGCTGAACCGTCATCGGGTAGACATCGGGCTTGGTGTAGACCACGCCGAAGAGGAAATCGTTCCAGATGCCGGTGATCTGGATGATCATGGCAACGACGAAGATCGGCAGGCTCATCGGCAGCATGATCTTGAAATAGATGCCCCAGAATCCGGCGCCATCGACCCGCGCCGCCTTGAACAGCTCTTCGGGCACCGATGTGAAGTAGTTACGGAACAACAGCGTCAGGATCGGCATGCCGAAGATGGTGTGCACCAGGATGAGGCCCGACAAGGTGCCGTAGATGCCGAGTTCGCGCAGCAGGATGACGATCGGATAGAGCATCACCTGGTAGGGAATGAAGGCGCCGAAGATCAGGATGGTGAAGAACACATCCGCGCCCTTGAAGCGCCAGTTGGCAAGCGCGTAGCCGTTCACCGATGCGATGGCGATCGACAGGACGACCGAGGGTATGGTGATGCGCACCGAGTTCCAGAAGCCGCGCGACAGGCCATCGCAATTGAGGCCGGTACAGGCCGTGGCCCAGGCTTTCACCCAGGGCTCGAAGGTGACCTCCACCGGCGGGGCAAAGATGTTGCCGAGCCGGATTTCGGGCATGCCCTTGAGCGAGGTGACGATCATCACGTAGAGCGGCAACAGGTAGTAGACCGAGACCACCAGCAAGGTGCCGTAGATCATTATGTTGCGTGGAGAAACGGCACGTTTCGGCTTGCCGCCGCGCGGGCCATCAACCATCCCGGCCGGAACGGCGGGACGTGTGGCGGGATTGGTCACGTCAGTCACGCTGGCGTCCTCCGAATTCCATGTAGGCCCAGGGGATGAGGACGATGAGAACCGCAAGCAGCATCATCGTCGAGCCGGCAAAGCCCTGGCCGAGATTCTGCGACAGGAACATCGCGTCATAGACGTATTTCGCCGGGACTTCCGATGCGATGCCGGGTCCGCCCGACGTCTGGGCGACGACGAGGTCGTAGAGCTTGACGATGCCGGAAGCGATGATCACCAGCGTGGTGACAAAGACCGGCCGCATCATCGGGATGACGATGAAGATATAGGTTTTCCAGGCCGGGATGCCGTCGACGCGGGCGGCCTTCCAGATGTCCTCGTCGATGCCGCGCAGACCTGCGAGCATCAGGCACATGATAAGGCCGGTGCCCTGCCACAGCCCGGCAATGAGAATGCCGAAAATGACGATGTTCTGGTTGTTGAGCGGATCGAACGAGAAGCTTTCCCATCCGGCGGAACGAACCACCTTCTGGATGCCGAAATCGGGGTTGAGAATCCACTGCCAGACCAGCCCGGTAACGATGAAGGACAGGGCGAAGGGATAGAGCAGGATCGTCCTGAAGGTGTTCTCGAAGCGGATTTTCTGATCGAGAAGGGCGGCGAGCACAAAGCCGATAACCAGCGAGAAGACCAGCGAACACAGCCCGTAGATGAACAGGTTCTCGATCGCGATCATCCATTTGGAACTCGACCAGAGACGTTCATACTGATCAAGGCCGATGAAGTTGGCCTTGGGCAGCAGCTTGGATTTTGTAAACGAAAAGACAACAGTCCAGATGGTCCCGCCCATGAACACCACGAGGGCGGTCAGGATCATCGGGATGGCGGCAATCTTGGCCGCCTTGTTGCGAAACAGGCGTATCGGACGCTGCGCGGCCGCAGGCGTGCTGGTCGTGGTCATCGACGCTCTCCAGGTGACTGATGTCCGCCGGCCCGCGCGAGCGGACCGGCGGCGCGATCAAGAACTTGATCAGTCAGCGTCTTCGACGATAGCGGCGTAGCGCTTCTGGGCATCTTCCGGAGTGATGCTCTTGTCGTTCAGGAACTCGACCATGAGATCGTTGAACTGGGTCTGCGTATCGGCAGAGAACACCATGTCGCCGGAAGGCAGAAGGTTGCCGGTCTTGAGGATTTCAAGACCCTTCTTCATGCAGTCATTGGCTGCGGAGAGGTCGATATCGCCCCGGATCGGCAACGATCCCTTTTTCAGGTTGAAGGCAACCTGGGCCTGCTTCGAGATCATCATCGAAGCCAGTTCAAGCTGTGCCGCGGCCTTTTCCGGATCCTTCAGTTTCGGGAAATAGAAGGCATCGCCACCGGTCGAGAGATACTCGTGGACACCAAGGCCCGGAAGGCAGGTGTAATCCTTGCCGGCCACCTGGTTGGCGACCTGGAATTCACCCTGCGCCCAGTCACCCATGATCTGGCCGCCTGCGGTACCGGTGATGACCATGTTGGTGGCCTGATTCCAGTCCTGGACATTGGAGCCATCAGCCATTTCGCGGGCATCCGCCATGGCCTGGAAAACCTTGGCCATCTCCGGACCGTTGGCTGCTTCCACGTCCTTGTTCAGGTTGATCTGCTTCCACAGGTCAAGACCGCCGACACCGATCTGAACGGCGCCGAAGAGCAGGTTCGACTGCCAGGGCTGCTGACCGAGAGCGAGCGGCTGAATGCCGGCTTCGCGCAGTTTTGGCGCGGCGGCAACATATTCTTCCCAGTTCTTGGGAACAGCAACGCCGGCCTTTTCGAAGGCGGCGTGGGACAGCCACAGCCACTGCGGCGAATGGATGTTGACGGGCACGCAGTAGATGCGGCCGTCCAGGGTGCAGCTGTCGAGCAGGCTTGGCGGATTGACGATGTCCTTCCAGCCTTCCTTCTCGGCCAGTTCTGTCAGGTCGAGCATCAGCCCGGCTTCAATCAGTTCCTCGGCCTGGCGGCCATGGTTGAACTGGGTCGCAGCCATCGGATCACCACCGGTGATGCGGGAAATCATCACCGGGCGGGCAGTGCCGCCACCACCGGCGATGGCGCCGTCGACCCACTTGTTGCCAGTGGCATCAAACATCTTTGCGAATTCGGCAACCGCTGCGGCTTCACCGCCGGACGTCCACCAATGGGTGACTTCCAGATCAGTCGCGTTGACGGATGTCGAGAGTGCGAGCGCAGAGGCGCCGGCCAGAAAAAGCTTGAATGTGTTCATCGAGTTCCCTCCCAGGAATGTTCCTCCTCCCGGCCTCGTTGCTCACGCAGCGTTCCGGGCCCACCGGTGTCCTCACACCGTTTTTAAATCGATTACATTGGCGATGAAAATGCTGCACTGCAATCGATTACATAAAGGTTGACCGCGATGAGAATTGGAGTCAAGTGATATTTGCGGAACGTGCCTCAAGCGCGTTTCGCAGAACCGGGAATACAGCTCATCATGGAACCAAAAGCCCCTAAAATCACCGATGTGGCAAGGCTCGCAGGGGTCTCCACAGCGACCGTGAGCAGGGCTTTGAGCAAGCCGGAAACCGTAGCGGAATCAACACGTAACACCGTTCTTGCAGCGGCCGAGAAGGCCGGCTACCGGGTCAATCTCTCGGCCCGCAACCTGCGGCGTCAGCGCACCGGCGCGATTGTCGTTCTGGTGCCAAATCTGGGCAATCCGTTTTTCTCGGAGATCCTCGCGGGGATCGAAACAGCGCTGTCGGAAGTCGACATCAACATGCTGGTGGTCGACACAAGACAGGCCCACACCAAGCCGCAGCTGGTTCTGGAATATCTGCACGCAACACGGGCCGACGGAATCATCGCGCTGGACGGTTCGCTGCCGGATGAAATTCTCTCGGTGGCAAGTTCCGGCACCGGGGCGCCGCCGATCATCTTTGCCTGCGAATGGACTCCGAAGGGCGAGTTTTCGTCGGTCCGCGCCAACAACACACATGGCGCAGAACTGGCGATTGCACATCTTGCCGGGCTGGGTCACCGCAGGATCGGAATGCTGACCGGCCCGCAAGACAATGTGCTGACCCACACGCGAAGTGCGGGTGTCCGGCTGGAGATGGCAAGATGCGGGTTTGCGCTGGATCCGTCGCATCTGTTTTCCGGCGATTTCACGCTGGAATCGGGTGCGCGCGCGGCCCAGGAATGGCTTGAACTCGACCAGCGCCCCAGCGCGCTGTTTTGCCAATCCGACCAGATGGCCTTCGGCTTCATCTCGGAACTGGCCCGAAACGATGTCTCGGTTCCCGACGATGTCTCGGTGGTCGGATTTGACGACATCGACATCGCCCGCCGCTTCATTCCGGCGCTGACCACCGTTCGCCAGCCGCGCAAGAAACTGGGCCTGTGTGCGGCCAGGATGCTGATTGACCATGTCCGGACAAACACCAGTCCGGCGATCGAGACGACAATCCTGGAAGTTGAGCTCATCGTGCGGGACAGCACCAAGGCATTTGCCGGTTGAAACACCGGGGAATATTCCTTATATAAGAGATTATTGATGTTTACGGAACGGGATGCCGGAGATGCTTGAATCACAAGACATGCTCGAAATGGAACCGCGCATGGGCGAAGCGGCAAAGCTGATGGAGATGCTGTCGCAGCCGGTGCGGTTGCGGATTCTCTGCATCCTGCTGGACGGCGAACAGAGCGTGCTGAAACTGGCCGACATGGCCGGCCTGTCGCAACCGGCGATGTCGCACCATCTGCGCAAGCTGCGTGATGCCGACCTGGTCAACACCAGACGCGATGCCCAGACCATCTACTATTCGCTCAAGGGCAAGGAAGTGGGCGCGGTGCTGGAAGTTCTGCACAACCTCTATTGCACCCCTTCGGGGAAACCCGCCTGCTGAGCATTCGCTCTCTCCTGGCGGACCTCGAGGCATGACATTCCGTCTCCCGCCGGCCAAGCTGTCCCTGGCTTGGCGTCCGGACGATCCGTCCACCACGCGGGCAGCCACACCCTTACGCATTGTTCCGCTTCATCTGGACTTAGAAGTAGTCGATCTGGCTTTATCTGCCCGGCTTGACATTTAGTCGGCTGCGCGGTCCGTTTAGCCTGCGATCGCGGAGGCGGACGCTGTCGGTTTGCCTTGCGGGGCGAAGACGAAAACGTGGTGCGACCGGATGATCGGGCAGCACGTCTTGGGGAGGGTGAATGAACCAGACCAGCAGGGCTCCGGGCGCGGCTGACGGCAAGACAGAGATTCGCAAGACAACCTGTTACATGTGCGCCTGCCGCTGCGGCATCAATGTCCACATGGCGGAAGGCAAGGTCCACTACATCGAAGGCAACCGGGATCACCCGATCAACAAGGGCGTATTGTGCGCCAAGGGATCGGCGGGGATCATGCAGCATTATTCGCCGGCACGTCTGAAGAAGCCGCTGCTCAGGACCGGCGAACGCGGCTCGGGACAATTCAAGGAAATCGAGTGGGACGAGGCCCTGGCGCTGGCAACTGACTGGCTGGCCGAGGTTCGACGCACCGATCCGCGCAAGCTGGCGTTTTTCACCGGCCGCGACCAGAGCCAGTCGATGACCGGCTGGTGGGCGCAGCAATATGGCACTCCGAATTATGCCGCCCACGGCGGATTCTGCTCGGTCAACATGGCTGCCGCCGGCATCTACACGATGGGCGGGGCATTCTGGGAGTTCGGCGCGCCGGACTGGGAGAAGACCGAACTGTTCATGATTTTCGGCGTCGCCGAGGATCATGATTCCAACCCGATCAAGATGGGGCTTGGCAGGCTCAAGGCGCGCGGCGTCAAGGTGATCGGCGTCAACCCGGTGCGCACCGGCTACAACGCCATTGCAGACGAATGGCTCGGGATCACGCCGGGCACCGACGGGTTGCTGATCCTGGCGCTTGCGCACGAGCTGATCCGCACCGGCAAGATCGATCTCGACTATCTCATCCGCTACACCAATGCGCCCTGGCTGGTGATTGACGATCCCGACGGCGCCGGACACGGGTTGTTCGCGCGCGATGACGAGGGCGTTCCGCTGGTGGCGGACCGGCAGACAGGGAAAACGGCATCCTCGGCCATGCCCGGCATCAAGCCGGCCTTGAAAGGCAGTTTCGACCTGCCGGACGGGCGCCGCGCCACCCCGGTGTTCGAGCTGCTGGCACAAAAATACCTTGATGAGAAATACGCTCCCGCCGCCGTGGCCGAACGAACCGGGATCGCGGCCGAAACCATCAGCCGCATTGCCGGCGAGATTGCCGAGGCGGCGTTCGAGCGCGAGGTGATCATCGAGCAACCCTGGACCGACATGAAGGGCGAGCGGCACGAACGGATGATCGGCCGCCCGGTGGCGTTTCACGCCATGCGCGGCATCTCGGCGCATTCCAACGGATTCCAGACCTGTCGCGCGCTGCATCTGCTGCAGATCCTGGTAGGCTCGATCGATTGCCCCGGCGGGTTCCGCTTCAAGCCGCCCTATCCGCGCCCCGTTGCCGGTCAGCCGCGGCCGCATGGCGGCGCCTGTGCCGACACCGCTCTGGCCGGGCCACATCTGGGTTATCCGCGCGGGCCGGAAGACCTGCTGCTCGAAGCCGACGGCGAGACGGCGCAGCGCATCGACAAGGCCTTTTCCTGGGACGCGCCGCTGTCGGCGCACGGCATGATGCACATGGTGATCTCCAACGCGCATGCGCGTGATCCCTACGGCATCGACGTGCTGTTCATGTACATGGCCAACATGGCGTGGAATTCATCGATGAACTCATCGTCGGTGATGGACATGCTAACCGACAAGGACGAGAACGGCGACTACGTCATCCCGAAGATCATCTATTCCGACGCCTATTCCTCGGAGATGGTGGCGTTTGCCGACCTGATCCTGCCCGACACCACCTATCTCGAACGGCATGACTGCATATCGCTGCTGGACCGGCCAATCAGCGAACCCGAAGCGCTGTGCGATTCGATCCGCTGGCCGGTGGTCGAACCCGACCGCGACGTGCGCGGGTTCCAGAGCGTGCTGCTCGATCTCGGCGCACGGCTGAAACTGCCGGGCATGGTCACCGAGGATGGTTCGCCGGTCTACAAGGATTACGCCGACTATATCGTCAATCACCAGCGCAAGCCGGGCATCGGCCCGCTGTCGGGCTGGCGTGGCGAGGATGGCGACAAGACCGGACGCGGCAAGCCCAATCCGGACCAGCTCAAACGCTACATCGAGAATGGCGGTTTCTCGCAGGTGCATGTGCCGGAAGAGGCACATTACTTCAAACACGCCAATCGGGCGTGGAGCGACTGGGCGATCGAACACGGGCTGCAGGACGGGCCGGTGGAGAACATCTTCCAGCTCTATCTCGAACCCCTGCGCAAGTTTCAGCTCGCAGCCGAAGGCAAGATCAAACCGATGCCGCCGGAGCATCACCGGGAGCGGATCAAGACCTGTTTCGACCCGTTGCCGACATGGTATCCGCCGTTTGCCGACGACGGGCTGGAAGAGGCAGCCTATCCGCTGCACGCGATCACCCAGCGGCCGGCAGCGATGTACCATTCCTGGGGCTCGCAGAACGCCTGGCTGCGGCAGATCCATGGCGAGAACGCGCTTTATGTGCCGGGCGGTGTCTGTGACAAGCAAGGTCTTGCCGACGGCGACTGGGCGCTGGTTTCCTCGCAATCCGGTGAAATCCGGGTCAAGATCCGCCGCATGGATGCCGTCAACAGCTCGACGCTGTGGACCTGGAACGCCATCGGCAAGCGGGCCGGGGCCTGGGCGCTGGACAAGGATGCGCCGGAGGCAACACGCGGGTTCCTGCTCAATCACCTGATCGACGAACTACTGCCGCCCAAAGGCGACGGCCGCCGCTGGGCCAATTCCGATCCGATCACCGGACAGGCGGCCTGGTTCGATCTCCGGGTGTCGATCCGCAAGGATGCCGACCAGACCAGCGGGCAAAGCCTGCCCGATACCGGTGCGCAGGACAGTCCCGTCGAACCGGCGCCGGCGACCGTGGCCTTCGGACGGGGGAGAAAGCGATGACCAGTCTTCCCGCCGCGACTGAAAAACGGCTCGGCCTGGTGATCGATCTCGACACCTGCGTCGGCTGTCATGCCTGTGCGGTCAACTGCAAGGAATGGAACACCAGTGCAGGCGCCTCGCCGCTTGCCGATACCGACGCCTATGGCGCCGATGTTTCGGGTGCCTGGCTTAACCGTATTCACACCTTCGAGGTATCGCCCGAGAATGCACCGGCGCAGATCGTGCATTTTCCCAAATCCTGCCTGCACTGCGACGACGCGCCCTGCGTGACCGTGTGCCCCACCGGCGCCAGCTACAAGCGGTCCGAGGACGGCATCGTGCTGGTCGACGAGGACATGTGCATCGGCTGCGGGCTGTGCGCCTGGTCCTGCCCCTATGGTGCGCGGGAAATGGACCCGGTCGAGAACGTGATGAAGAAATGCACGCTCTGCGTCGACCGGATCTACGGCGAGACGCTTGCCGAGGAAGACCGGATTCCGGCCTGTGTGCGCACCTGCCCTTCGAATGCCCGCCATTTCGGTGATTTCAATGATCCGGACTCCGACGTGTCGCGGCTGGTCGCAGAGCGCGGCGGGATAGACCTGATGCCTGAGATGGGCACCAGCCCGGTCAACAAGTATCTGCCACCTCGTCCGAAAACCCACTCGCAGAGCCAAGCTCCGTCAGCCGCTGTTCCGGCATCCGTTCCGAAGGCCGACGGCTTGCTGGGCTGGCTCGACGCCGCGCTCGACAAACTCGGATAATCCCATGCATCCTGCCGTTTCCGTGATTTTCTTTACCGTGATGTCGGGTGCCGGGCTTGGCATGATCTTTCTGCTTGGCCTCGGCTTTCCGGTCGACGCCTCTGCCATCTGGGTGTTTTTCGTCGGCGTTGTCGGCGGCGGGCTGTCCGTGGCAGGCCTGCTGGCATCCACCTTCCATCTCGGCCATCCCGAACGGGCCTGGCGGGCACTGAGCCAATGGCGCTCAAGCTGGCTGTCGCGCGAGGGAATCGCGGCAATCGTGACGCTGGTCCTGTTCGGCATCTATGTGCTGGTCTGGATGGCAACCGGTTGGCGGCACCAGATCCTGGGGCTGGCGGCAGCACTCGGGGCCGCGCTGACGGTGTTCACCACGTCGATGATCTACGCCCAGCTCAAGACGGTGCCGCAATGGCACAGCCGGCTCACGCCGCTGGTCTATTGCGGGTTTGCGCTCGGGTCGGGCTGGCTGCTGGCATCGGCCCTGGGCACGCATGAGGCACCCGAAACCTGGGGGATCTTGCTGATCGGCCTTGCCTGGGCGGCCAAATGGCTCTGGTGGTCACGCGCCAGCCGGGCGCGGCTTGCCGATAGCGGCTCGACCCCGGAAACCGCCACCGGGCTTGGCTTCATCGGCAAGGTGCGGCTGCTTGAGCGCCCGCATACCGGCGAGAACTACCTGACAAAGGAAATGGTTCACCGGATCGGGCGCAAGCACGCCCGGCGCCTGCGCATGCTGGCGCTGCTGTTCGGCTTGGTCCTGCCGGTCCTGATTCTTGCGATCGTCGGGCTGAGCGATGCACCGGGCCTGTTCAATATTCTCGCCGCCGTCTCGATGATCATCGGGCTGCTGGCGGAGCGCTGGCTGTTCTTCGCCGAAGCCGAACACGCGGTTTCGCTCTATTACGGGCATCGCTGACCCGCGGCCTCAGCCGGTCATCGTGCAACCGCTCGAGACTTACCTGATCATGCCTGCTTCGCGGTAATAGCGCTCGGCACCGGGGTGCAGCGGAATACTGATCCCGTCAAGCGCGGTCTGGAGGGTCACGGATGCACCCTTGGCGTGTCCGACATCGAGCAGATGGCGGGTGCTGCCGTTCCACAGCGCCCGGGTGATGCCGTAGATCAAATCATCGCTCTCGGCGAGGCTTGTCAGCCATTGCGCACCAACGGCAACGGTTTGGGCACCTGCCATGTCCGGATAAGCATCATCGGGAATTTCATCGCGGATGAAAAACGAATGCTCGACAAGCATCCGGTCCACTTCCGGCCCTGAAATGGGAACAAGGACCACATCTGTACTGGCGGCAAGCTCGGCGAGCACCCGGGCGGGATAGCCGCCGGAAAAGAACAAGGCGTCCAGATTTCCCTTGCGGAGGGCTTCGGCAGCGGAATCCGGCTCGAGATTTTCGGCCGTGATATCGGCTTCCGCCAGACCAAAAGCCTCAAGGATGAGAATGGCGTCGGGATAGGTGCCGGAATCGGTCTTGTCGAGCGAGACCCGCTTGCCCTTCAGGTCCCGGACCGAGGCAATGCCCGACGACCGGGAAGCGACCAGATGCATGTGCTCTGGATAAAGGGCTGCAATGACACGCAGATCGCGCATCGGCTCCCGGCCTTCGAACGTACCGGTGCCGGAATAGGCCCAGTAGGCGACGTCGGCCTGGGAAAATCCTGAATTCAGGCCTCCGGACGCGATGGCGCTGACATTGGCGACCGAACCGTGCGATGACTGGGCCACGGCGACGAGCCCTGGCACGCCACATGATCCGCCTTCATCGCAGGCTCTGGAGCCCGGCGGGTTGGAGATCGAATTGGCGATCGTGCCGGCGAGCGGAAAATAGGTCCCGCCGACGCCGGCCGTGCCGATGGTGAAATAGCGGATGTCTTCGGCCTGTGCCTGCCCCACGCCGGTGACCAGCACGACTGCCATTGCCGCTGCCCTGACGGCGCCTGCCAGCGCCGATAGCCGAATTCCCATCTGTTCCCCCAACCTTGCCTGCTGTTCGCAACCGGTCTGGTGCCGGTCTTGTTCAATCGACGCACACGTTCGCGGTTTCGGGCGGCAAAGTCAAAGGACCCTGTCGCTGCGGATCAGGAGATCCGGCCGGTCCGGCACAGCTTCAGTCTTCCAGTGCCCCTTCGCGGGATGCCACTGCCGCCTTGTCACCGATGATCTTGAGGAGATTGTCGCCCATGCGGATGAAGCGGCGGATGCGGCGGGTCAGCACGAAACCGGCCTGCGGCGCCAGCACCGCCACGGTTCCATCGCTGCGGCCCGGATTGACGATGATCTCGGCAAGCATCTGTCCTGCTTCAACGCGCTCACCGGGAGCGACGTGGAACAGGATGGTGCCACCAACCGGCGCAAGCACCATGTCGACATGCCGGATCGGCTTGCCGACAAACCCGTCTGCAAGCCGGGGCGCGGCTGCCGCATCTGCCGCGACAACGCCTCGCGCCTGCAGGAAGCGGTAGATCCCTTCGGCATCCTTCCGGCCGAGCGCCGCATCGACATCATTCTGTCCGCGCAGTTCCACCGTGGTGACGCAATGGCCGGAGAGATCGCCGCCGGCAGCGCTGGCCTTCATCTGTTCAAACACCGCCTCTTCGAAGGCCCGGTCGGCGCCCACATCCCACAGCAACGCTGCTTCGGCGTCGAGACAGGCCGCGAGGTCGGCCATCTCCGGCCAGAGCTGCTCGGGGGCATAAATATATTGTACGCTCTCATCGTCGCAGTGCAGATCAAGCACGATCGGACAGCCATCGGCGAGGTCCAGCAGCCGGCTCTTGAGACGGCGCTCGGCGAAGGTTGCCGATGCCGCCGTGTCGAGCGCCCTGACACCGGACTCGTCGGGAACGGGGAAATCGCGGTTGAAATTCACCCGGCTTCCGGTTGAAAACCGGCCCATGTGATCACCATAGAGGTGCTGGGCGGCGCCGATCGGATTGGCGTGCGGAACCAGCGACACCGAGCCGAGCAGGCGGCCCTCGGCCTCGGCCTTCTCAAGCATCGGGATCAGGAAGTGCAGCGCCGCAACGCCGGGCCGTTCGTCAGCATGCAGGCCAGCCTGGATGTAGACGCGGGGCGCGGACTGATCCGATCCTTCAAGCCGGTGGACAATCAGCTCATAGGCAATGCCCGGGGTTTCGCCTGAAATGGTTTCGATCTCGGTTTTCATTGATTTTCACCCTGAGTGTGTCTGTTGCGGCGTACCGGCGATACCCCCGACTACACCCGGCGGGCGCGGATGTCGCCGAGAATTTCGCGGGCTGCATTGTGTCCCGGAACACCGGTAACTCCGCCACCAGGATGGGTTGATGAGCCGCACATGTAGAGGCCCTTCATCGGGGCGCGATAGGCACCGTAGCCCAGCACCGGACGGGCCGAGAACAGCTGGTTGAGGCTGAGCTTGCCATGGAAGATGTCACCGCCGACAAGCGACAGCTTGCGTTCGAGATCCAGCGGCGAGAGCACCTGGCGGCCAATCACGCTTTTGGCAAATCCCGGCGCGTGGCGATCCACCGTGCCGATCATCAGGTCGGCGACGGCTTCCTTGTGGTCATCCCAGGACGATCCCCCGGGAAACCCGTCAGGCAGTTGCGGCGCGACGTGCTGGCAGAACAGGCTGGCGACATGCTTGCCCTCGGGGGCAAGGGTGGGATCAAGCGTCGAGGGGATCAGCATCTCGACAATCGGCTTGCTCGACCAGCCGTGGGCACGGGATTCGAGATAGGCGCGATCCATGTAATCGAGCGACGGCGCGATGATGATGCCGGAACTCAGATGATCCCCGGGTTCGGGCCGGGCGGTGAAGGTGGGCAGCGCATCAAGCGCCACATTCATCCGGAAAGTGCCCGAGCCGCTCTGCCAGTAGCCGATGCGGCGGCGGAAATCCTCGGGCAAAGGGGCTTCTTCAAGCAGGTCTGCGACAAGCAGTTGCGGATGAATGTTGGAGACGATCAGATCTGCCTCGATGCGTTGTCCGTCTTCGGTGATGACTGCGCGGGCCTTGCCCATGCCGGTTTCGATCCGGGCGACCGGTGTGCCGGTTTTCACCACCACGCCCTTTTCCTCGCAGGCCTTGCGCATGGCGCCGGTGATGGCGCCCATGCCGCCGATGGCATGGCCCCAGACGCCCTGTTTGCCGTTCACTTCGCCGAAATAGTGATGCAGCAGCACGTAGCCGGTGCCGGGCGCCAGCGGGGTGGTCCAGTTGCCGACGATGCCGTCGAAACCGAACAGCGCCTTGACCGGATCGCTTTCGAACCAGCGGTCGAGAATCTCGGCGGCAGAACAGGTGAAGAGATCGAGCACGTCGCGGCGGGCATCAAGCGGCAATTCGGCAAATTGCCGCCCCAGCGAGGCTGCCTTGAGGAGTTCCGGCACGGCGGAAATCCAGTTGCCTTCGGTGACGTTGGGCGGGGTGCGCAACAGAAGGTCGCGCAGCACATTGGCGGCGTTTTCGAGCATCCGGTCAAAGCCGTCGAGCGCTTCGGCGTCGCGGGCCGAGAATTGCGCCACCGAGGCCCTGGTGCGGCCCGGTCCTGCCTCGAGCGCCTTGCCGTCGGGTAAGGGCAGAAAATTGCCCATCTTGCGCTCGACGATCTTCAGGCCGTGCCGGTGCAGATCGAGATCCGCAATCACCTTCGGATTGAGCAGCGACACGGTGTAGGAGGCCACCGAATTGCGAAAACCGGGATGGAACTCCTCGGTGATGGCGGCGCCGCCGACCGCCTCGTTCTTTTCAAGAATCGTGACCTTGTGCCCGGCTGCCGCCAGATACCAGGCACAAACCAGCCCGTTGTGGCCACCGCCGATGATTACCGCATGCTTCATGTCTTATGTCCTGCTTCGAATGGCGGCATCCTGCACCGGGAGCAAAGCCCGGCGCAATGGTTCGCGCTAGCAGACGCAGGTGGCGATTTGCCGCTTCCTGACTATTTCGCGGGGAATCTCTTGTCCGCGATCCTGTCGACCAGTTCGGTGGGCAGATCAGTCATGAATTTCAGATGCAGGCCATCGTCGGTTCGATCAATCACGGCACAGGGGAATTTCGCTTCCAATCCCTCAAGCACGAAATAGACGAAATCAGGTATCGGCTCTGACAGAAGGCGGCAAACGTGACAGCCGTTCTCGGAGATATTGTCCATCCGACAGGACTGCTTGGAGTAACCGCGTACCCCGTGAAGCATGTAATAAACGGT
Source organism: Hoeflea sp. AS16 (assembly GCF_038900095.1). Lineage (NCBI taxonomy): Bacteria > Pseudomonadati > Pseudomonadota > Alphaproteobacteria > Hyphomicrobiales > Rhizobiaceae > Hoeflea > Hoeflea sp. AS16. Next base: position 380,053 of record NZ_JBBMQQ010000003.1, read on the forward strand.
GGCCACCTTGTTGGTTTGCCGGCGTGGTTTTTCGCGCCTGTCCTCGTCCGGGAGACGTGACAAATAATTTTTCGGTGCTCTCAAAACAATCTCCCTCCCTGTACTAATCTTCACATGTTTACATTTTTTGGGTTAAGTTCCGGTATACGTTAAATAAATCCCCGCTGCAGGGCGATTTCGGGAACTTCATTGCCCGGAATGGCCAATCTGCTTTTCATGTGAATCATGGTGATTTCGCTTTCGCCGGCTTCCGTGCGCGACGGGAGACTTGACGCAAGCCGCGTCATGGTGCGCATTCGGGCATGCCTTCACTTATGGATGATTCGCCCACAAACGCCGCCGAGTTCACAGTCAGTGAACTGTCCGGCTCCATTCGACGCACGGTCGAGGACGCCTTCGGCAATGTGCGCGTGCGCGGCGAAATATCGGGCTACCGCGGGCCGCATTCCTCCGGCCACGCCTATTTTTCGCTCAAGGATGACAAGGCCCGGATCGAGGCGGTGATCTGGAAGGGCGTGTTCTCGCGGCTCAAGCACCGGCCCGAAGAAGGGCTTGAAGTGATCGCCACCGGCAAGATCACCACCTATGCCGGCTCGTCGAAATACCAGATCGTCATCGAGGCAATCGAACCGGCGGGCGCAGGCGCGCTGATGGCGCTGATTGAGGAACGGCGGCGCAAGCTGGCGGCCGAAGGCCTGTTTGACGAAGGGCGCAAGCAGTTGCTGCCCTACATGCCGATGGTGATCGGCGTGGTGACGTCGCCGACGGGTGCGGTGATTCGCGATATCCTGCACCGGATCGAAGACCGGTTTCCCGTCCATGTCATCGTCTGGCCGGTCCGGGTCCAGGGCGATACGTCGGGCGACGAAGTGGCCCGGGCGATTGCCGGTTTCAACACGTTCGATGAGAACAGCCCGATCAAGCGGCCCGACCTGATCATCGTGGCGCGCGGCGGCGGCAGCCTGGAAGACCTCTGGGGCTTCAATGACGAGGCGGTGGTGCGCGCGGCGGCAGGGTCCAACATTCCGCTGATCTCTGCGGTCGGGCACGAGACCGACTGGACGCTGATCGATCACGCCAGCGACCGGCGCGCGCCGACGCCGACAGGGGCCGCGGAAATGGCAGTGCCGGTGAAGGCCGATCTCGATGCGCACCTGGCGACACTGGCCGCGCGGCTCAAATCGGCACAGTCACGCACGCTCGACCGGCGGCGCGAGGCGGTCCGGGCCCTGGCGCGGGCTTTGCCAACGCTCGACAGCGTGCTGGCGCTGCCACGGCAGCGGCTCGACCGCTCGGCTCAGTCGCTCGGCCGGGCGCTTGAACTCAACACCGCCAACCGGCGGCGACGGTTCGAGCAGCAGGCCGCACGGGTGACGCCGGTGGCGCTGGTCTCTGCGATCCGCGAGAAACACCAGCAGGTTCGCGACAAGATCGCACGCATGGACCGGGTGCAGGAGCGCCGGCTCGACGCGCTCAAATCGCGGCTGGAACGCCATGCCCAGGTTCTTGCGTCGGTTCCGCGCAGGCTTGCCGATACCCAGGGACGGGGACGGGAACGGCTGTCGGATCTTGCCCGCAGGAGCGACAGCGCGCTAACTGTGATGCTCGACCAGCGCAAACGCGGGCTCGGGGCCCAAGCGCGGATGCTGCAGTCCTTGTCCTATCAAAGCGTACTGGGGCGCGGCTTCGCGGTGATCCGCGATTCCAACCGCAAGGTCCTGGCGCGTGCGGCACAAGTGGACGCAGGCACGATGATCGCGGTCGAGTTTGCCGATGGCGAGGTTTCGGCACTTGCCAGCAGTGCCGATCAACCGATTTCCCGGCCGAAGAAGCCGGCGCGCGCCAAGGCGGACAAGCCGAAGGAACCGGGTCAGGGCAGCCTGTTCTAGCAACAGCCGGGAAACCGCCTGGCTGGCAAAATATATTTCAATGCCAATGTGCCGGTTCAGGCCACGACCGAAGCCGCCACCGCTTGCATCGCGCGCTGGGCATCGGCCGGGTCGAGCCGAACCTGGTATCCGCGCTGACCGGCATTGATGAAAACATGCGGCTCGGACAAGGCAGCCTGCTCGATGGCGGCCGGCACCTGCTTTTTCTGGGCGAAAGGGCTGATGCCGCCGACATGGTAGCCGGTGAGACGCTCGGCATCGGCAGGCTTCATCATCATTGCCGACTTGCCGCCCAGTGCCGCCGCCAGCTTTTTCATGCTGACCTCGCGGTCGGATGGCAGCACGACGCAGACCGGCTTGCCATCAAGCTCCGCCATCAGGGTCTTGAGCACCCGCGACGGCTGCTCCCCCAGGGCCTCGGCTGCCTGCAGACCGATGCTTTCCGCGTCCGGGTCGTAATCATAGCTGTGAACGGTGAAGGCGATGCCGAGTTTGGCGAGAGCTATCGTGGCGCGGGTGGTCTTCGCCATCTCGATTCCCCTTAGGCGAAGAACTGCTCGTAAAGCTCCGGCTTGAAGCCGACGATGAGCCGATCATCCGCTTCCAGCACCGGACGCTTGATCATCGACGGTTGCGCCAGCATCAGGGCGATGGCCTTTTCCTGGTCGAGATCCTGCTTGTCGGCCTCATCAAGCTTGCGGAAAGTCATGCCGGCTCGGTTGAGAACGGTTTCCCAACCGGCCTTCTCGCACCAGCGCTCCAGGCGCGCGCGGTCAATACCCCTGGTCTTGTAATCGTTAAAATCCGCCTCGATCGAATGCTCCGTGAGCCAAGCCCGCGCCTTCTTCATCGTGTCGCAATTCTTGATGCCGTAGATCGTTACGGTCATGTTCAGCCCCTCACTCATAATTCAGGTTATCGGCAATCTTTTGGACAATGAGTTGTGCGCCATAATAATTGACGTGGTTGAAGTCAGAATACAGAATTTTGTTGTCCGCACTGAATTGGCGGCATTTGTTGATGTCGCAAAACAAATCTGTCATGGGGACGAAACTCACGTTTTGCGCGGTGTGGCGACTGAAAACCGTCAGAACATCATCATTTCGCTGTTCGTATTCCGAAACCGATATCGGTGGCAAATTCGATGTTGCAGCCTTTGCATCAGCGAACCTGTCAAAAAGCAATTGATGGCCAACCCAGTCGTAGGAATCCTGACTGAATTCGGGAACCGGAAGCAGAATCAAAACGTGTTTGTTCGACCTTGAAAGCGCATCAAAGGTGAGCGCGAAGGATCGACGGAAAATCTCAACATTATCGGAAGCACGTACTGCAGCCCCCTGATCGTCACGCCACAAACCTGGCTCATCGTCAAGCCGGTATCCTGAGGTATAATTGGCCCATTCCGCAGCAATGATGATGGTTTTTATCGTTTGAGAAGAGATTGCATGATTGATCGCCAGCTCCATTACTTCATTGCAGCCGTCTCCGGCTTCAAATCCATTCAGCAATGGAGCGCAGTACCCTCCACTAGCGGCTATCGCTGACTTCTTGCTATCGATGAGATACCCGTTTGCAGCTTCAAACAAAGCTCCTGCATGGGAGTCTCCAATGATTGCAACCTCCGCTTCACCTTCACCAATCACGCAAAAATCTGCCTGCCTCAACTGCGCAGCAGTCCGTCTCCCTGCATTGTGGCAATGGGTAGACCCTACAGACGCAATGTCCTGGAACTCGCTCCAACCAGCAAACTTATCCAGTCTTTGACCAAATCCATCTTGCTGAATACCAACAAGGCCAATGGAGACGAATGCGATGAACCCGGTCAATGTCCCGATCCGGATGTGTCTTCGTGTTGTAATTGCGTCGGCACGAAATGGCTTCTCAACATATCTCCAGCTAAGAAAAGCAAGCAAAATCGACAGTGCACTCAGGGTCAACATAATCAGATCGGTTGTTTCACCCAGCAGTCTGATTCGTGCAAACGCGAACAATGGCTGATGCCACAGGTAGGCAGAATAGCTTATCAAGCCTACTCCTACGAACGCCCTCGTGCTCAGCAGCTTTGCAGGCAGCGTATCCTTTTGTGCGTACAGGATCAGCAGCACAACACCCAGAACCGGAACCAAGGCATAGACACTGGGAAACGGTGTGCGTTCGTCGTAGGCAAAGATGGAAAAAACGATCGCAGCCAATCCCGTTATCGCAAAAACGTTGTTATGCTGCACGCCTCTGCGCTGAACGACAAATGCAGAAATTGAACCCGCAAACAACTCCCAGGCACGTGTATGGGCGAGATAAAAATTGGCACTGGATTTGCTACGCCATCCCCATTCACTCAGCATCAAGCTGACTGCTGCCATGGCAACAATCGTCCAGAACACTCTGTTCTTGCCAAATCGCCAGGCAAATATCAGGAAAACAGGAAACAGCAGGTAGTACTGCTCCTCCACCGCCAGGCTCCACGTATGCAGCAGCGGTTTTTCATCAGAGTCGGCAGCAAAATATCCGGTTTGCTTCCAAAAAAGAATGTTGGAAGCAAACAGACTGACAGCGACAAGACTTTTTGAGAAGTCCTTCATCTCGCTGGGAATCATCCACATCCAGGCGAACGGAATGCAGACAAGCATTACGAAGAACAAGGCCGGCAGGATTCTTCGCGCACGTCTTTCATAGAATTTGACGATGCTGAATCGCTTGTTTTCTATGTCTTCAACAAGGATTGTTGTTATCAGGTAGCCACTGATAACAAAGAATATATCTACGCCGACAAATCCCCCGCCAAACAGTTCGAATCCAGCGTGGAAAAGGATTACCGGTACAACAGCAAGCGCACGCAAACCGTCGATTTCGGCACGATACTTCACTGGCTCACACCTGAAAAACTATTCCCACTCGATGGTTCCGGGGGGTTTTGAGGTGACGTCGTAGACGACGCGGTTGATGCCCTTGACCTCGTTGATGATCCGGGTCGCAGTCTTGCCGAGGAAATCCATGTCGTAGGGATAGAAATCCGCGGTCATGCCATCGACCGAGGTAACGGCACGGAGCGCGCAGACGAATTCATAGGTACGGCCATCGCCCATGACACCGACGGTCTGAACCGGCAACAGCACGGCGAATGCCTGCCAGATGGTGTCGTAGAGGCCTGCCTTGCGGATCTCGTCGAGATAGATCGCATCGGCCTGGCGCAGGATGTCGAGCTTTTCGCGGGTGATGCCGCCGGGGCAGCGGATCGCCAGCCCCGGTCCGGGGAACGGATGCCGGCCGATGAAGCTGTCGGGCAGGCCCAGTTCGCGGCCAAGCGCGCGGACTTCGTCCTTGAACAGTTCGCGCAACGGCTCGACCAGTTGCATGTTCATGCGCTCGGGCAGGCCGCCGACATTGTGGTGCGACTTGATCGTCACCGAAGGGCCACCGGAGAAGGAGACGCTTTCGATCACGTCGGGATAGAGCGTGCCCTGGGCGAGGAAATCGGCACCGCCAATCTTCTTTGCTTCTTCCTCGAACACCTCGATGAACAGCCGGCCGATGGTCTTGCGCTTGGTTTCCGGATCCGCTTCGCCCTCGAGCTGCGAAATGAAACGGTCGGAGGCATCGACCAGCTTGAGGTTGAGATTGTAGTGTTCGCGGAACATCTCCACCACGTCGGCGGCCTCGTTCATGCGCATCAGGCCGTGATCGACGAGGATACAACTCAACTGGTCGCCAATCGCCTCATGAATCAGCAGGGCTGCAACGGAGGAATCGACGCCGCCGGAGAGCGCGCAGATGACCTTGCCGGAGCCGACCTGGTCGCGGATCTTCTGCACCATTTCGGCGCGGTAGGCTGCCATCGACCAATCGGCTTTCAGGCCGACGATCTTGTGCACGAAATTGGACAGGAGTTTCGCGCCATCGGGCGTGTGCACCACTTCCGGGTGGAACATCGTGGTGTAGTAGCGCCGCTTCTCGTCCACCGAGATGGCAAACGGTGCATTCGGCGATGTGCCGATAACCTCGAAGCCTTCCGGCAACCTGGTGACACGGTCGCCGTGGCTCATCCAGACCGGGTATTTCTTGCCGACTTCCCAAAAACCCTCGAACAGCGGCGAGGATTTGAGGATCTCGACATCGGCACGGCCGAATTCGCGGTGGTGACCGCCTTCGACGCTGCCGCCGATCTGGGTGCACAATGTCTGCTGGCCATAGCAGATGGCGAGGATCGGCACGCCCGAGTCAAACACAGCCTGCGGCGCGCGGGGCGAGCCTTCGCGGGTGACCGAATCCGGACCGCCGGAGAAAATCACGCCTTTCGGCTGCATCCGGGCAAAGCCTTCATCGGCCAGCTGGAACGGGACGATCTCGCAATACACGCCGGCTTCGCGGACACGGCGGGCAATGAGCTGGGTGACCTGACTGCCGAAATCGATGATCAGGATGGAATCGGGATGAGTGGTGTGAAGGATATCGTTCATGGCGAGCGATTAAGCCAAAGCCGCGCCGGATGCAATCGCCTGCTCCACGCGATCCACCGCCTGGGCCAGTTTTTCATCGATCACATGCAGATATTCGGTCCAGTCGTCGATGTGGTTGAGCTCGGCCTTGCCATCGGAAATGCCGCGAAGGCCAATCACGGGCACGTCAAAGCGGTGGGCTGCGCGCAGAACGGCAAAGGTTTCCATGTCAACCATGTCGGCATCGATGAGATCATAGGCGGCTCCCGAGACGATGTTGGCGCCGGTGGATAGCCTTGCCGTGGGAACACCATCGGCGATCACCGGCAGAGGTAGCACGGCAGGCAGGTCGAGAAACGGGGTCCGGCCCTTCTCGAAACCGAGCGGGCTTGCGTCCATGTCACGGTAACTGACCGAGGAAACCTGATAGACGCCGGTCTGTTCCAGGGTGCGCGACCCGGCAGAGCCGAGACAGACGATACAATCGGGCTGGCTGGAACCGGAAATGGCCAGGCCGGCAGCAATCGCGGCTGCGGCCTCAACCGGGCCAACACCGGTGAACAGCGGCTCGAACCGCGCCTTGAGGTGCGGTCCGTATTCAGCTTCCGCCGCCATCACATATAGGATCCGGCGATCGCCGACTTGCTTGATTGTCCCGCTCATCCGGCAATCCCCTCGCGTCCGCGCACCACCATCATGGTGCCGGTCATGGATGCAATCAGCTTGGCGGGTCCATCGGAAATGGCATAAGCCCGGCCGTCACTGACGATAATGGTGCTTCCCGGCTTGGTCACCTCGCCGCGAAACAGGAAGCGGTCGCCGCGGCCGGGCGACAGCAGGTTGATCTTGAATTCGATGGTCAGCACCGCCGCATCTTCCGGCATCACCGAAAGCGCGGCATAGCCGCAGGCGGAATCAAGCGCGGTCGACAGGATACCGGCATGCAGGAAGCCATGCTGCTGGGTCAGGTCCTGGCGAAACGGCATCTCGATTTCGACGACGCCATATTCCACGCTGGTCAGGTCAGCGCCAATGGTGCGCATGACGTTCTGCCGGGCAAAGCTGGCAGTGACGCGTTCGCGGAAATTCTCGTCTGGCCTCTCATTCATGCGGCAATTCCTTTCGCAGATGCGAAGGTGCCAAGCAGGGGGTCAAACAGCAAGCGAATTTTCGGAAAACGACGGTTCAGAGCGGGTTTAACCACCAGATTGCGCCATTGAGCAGGCCGGCAAAGCTGACCCAGGCCGCATAGGGCAGAAACAGCAGGGCAGAGGGACGATCGCGGTTCCAGGCCAGTGCGATGAAAGCCAGGATCGCAAGCAGCATGGCGAGCAGAACCGCCAAAGCCAGATCCGGCCGGTGCAGCGTGAAGAAAACCGGGGACCAGATGAAGTTCAGCGCCATCTGCAGGAACCAGATTTTCGGCAGCCAGTTGCCGCGTTCGCGGATAAAGACCCGCGCACCGGCGATGCCGATCAGCACGTAGAGCACCGTCCAGACCGGCCCGAAGATCCAGTTCGGCGGATTGAAAGCCGGCTTCTGCAGGTCCTGGTACCAAGGCCCCGGAAGCGACGAATATCCGACCAGGCTGCCACCGGCGACGGTCAGGACGACAAACAGGATAAGCGTCAGTGCGTGCTTCTTGGTCATGATCTAAGCCTTGTGATCGCGTTACCCGTTCCGGTGCAGGCGCCCTACACCAGCTTGCGGCGGAACCCGGCGAAATAGAACCCGTCGGTGCCGGTGCGCCGTGGCGACAGCAGCAAGCCCAGGTTCTGATCCGCATAGGGAACCGGTGCATCCGGATCCGCCACCACGCTGCCCCAACGCTGCTTGAGGCTAATGGTTTCAAATTCCGGATGGCGCTGCAAAAACGCCTTCACCCGGTCGGTGTTTTCTTCCGGCAGAAGCGAACAGGTGACATAGGCCAGCTCGCCGCCGGGCCGCACGTAAAGCGATGCGCTATCAAGCACCTGATCCTGGTCGGCGGTGCGGTCGGCGATGTTCTTTTCCGATATGCGCCATTTGGCATCGGGGCGGCGGCGCCAGGTGCCGGTTCCGGTGCAAGGCGCATCGATCAATACCCGGTCCATGCGGCCTTCGAGACCGGCCAGCTTGGCGGCGCGCTCCTTGATGTAGATGATCTCGGCACCTGCGCGGCGGATCCGCTCGACCATCGGCGCGAGCCTGCGGCGGTCGGCATCAAAGGCATTGATGCTGCCCTGATTTTTCATCATCGCGGCGAATGCCAGCGACTTGCCGCCGCCTCCGGCGCAATAATCCAGCACCTTCTCACCGGCAGTCGCACCGGCCAGGCCTGCGGCCAGTTGCGAGCCCTCGTCCTGGATCTCGAACCAGCCCCGGGCGAAGCTGACTTCGCTGGTGGCGGCGATCTGGCGCTGAGGTCCTTCGCCGGCTTCGATCCGGACGCCGTTTGGCGCCAGCCGGGTGGGACGGGCGCCCTGCTCGGCAAAGGCTTCCAGCACCTGGTCGCGATCGGTTACAAGCGTGTTGGCCCTGAGATCGAGCGGCGGGCGGGCCGTCATCGCCTGGGCTTCGGCTTCCCACTCATTGCCAAAGGCACGCTCGAAAGAGGCTGCCAGCCATTCGGGAATGTCCGCGCGGACGTGGGGTGCGGCCTGCGACAGATCCCGCGCCAGACTGGCGGCCATGCTCTCCGTCGAGGGAATTTCGGGGGCGAACTTGTCTCCGTCCAGACTGGCCGTGAGGTCTTCCGGGCTGATTTTCCATTGCCGCAGCAGCGTGGCCACGGCGAGATCGGCGGGGGTATCGCCATCCATGATGAAGCCGTGCGACAGCTTCATCCTGAGCGCGTCGTGAACCAGGTTGGAGATCGCCGCGCGATCGCCGGAGCCGGCGAACCGGTGTGACAATCCCCAGTCCTTGAGTGCATCGGGCACAGGCCGGTGCCGTGCGTCGATCTCGGTCAGGACTTCTATTGCTGCTTGCAGGCGTCCGCCTAGGCGCATGATCTGATCTCCCAATGCATTGCCGCGTCCAGATGGGACATTGTAACGTCAACACACATGCATGATTGCAAAGGTCCACAGCGTCCACAAGCACACCTCACAGGCGTGCGATGCTGTCTGTTGGTCCCCTGCTAGCCGTTCAGATACCGCATAGCAAGCGATTCACCCTCCGGGACGCCTCGGGGCCGCCTCAGATGCAGCGACCGCCATCGACTTCCATGGTGACTCCGGTGACCATTGCCGCCTCGTCGGAGCAGAGGAAACAGGCGGCGTTGCCCATGTCCTCGGGGGTGGAAAACCGGCCCAGCGGAATGGTCGAGAGGAACTTGGCGCGAATTTCCGGCGTGTCCTCGCCCATGAAGGACTTGAGCAGCGGGGTTTCGCCCGCCACCGGGTTGATGGCGTTGACGCGCACGCCCGACGGCGCCAGTTCCACGGCCATCGATTTGGTCGCCGTGATCATCCAGCCCTTGGAGGAATTGTACCAGCTCAGCCGCGGCCGCGGGCTGACGCCGGCGGTGGAGGCCACATTGAGAATGGCACCGGCACCCTTTTGTTTCATGACCGGAACAAAGTGACGTGCCGTGAGGTAGACGGACTTGGTGTTGACCGCGAGAACCCTGTCGAAGTCCTCTTCGCTGACCTCTTCCATCGCTGCCGGCAGATGGGTGATGCCGGCATTGTTGACGAGAATGTCGAGACCGCCGAAACGCTCGAGCACGGTCTTTGCCATCGCGGCAACGCTGTCATTGCGGGACACGTCCACCGTCACGGCAAAGGCCTTGTCGCCAAGCTCCGAGGCGAAGTCGCCCGCCGCAGCGGCATTGATGTCGGCGATGGCGACGCGGGCGCCCTCGGCCAGGAATTTGCGGACAATGCCGGCGCCAAATCCGGATGCGCCGCCGGTTACCAGCGCGGTCTTGCCTTCAAGTCTCATCATTCTCTCCTGATTCAGAAATTCAACGGCCGTGCCAGACGGCGACGGTTTTCAGCGCCGAGAAGCCGTAAAGCGCCTCAAAGCCCTTTTCGCGGCCATGGCCGGATTTGCCAACGCCGCCAAAGGGCAGTTCGACGCCGCCACCGGCGCCGTAATTGTTGACAAAGACCTGCCCGGAGCGGATTTCGCGCGCCATCCGCATCTGCCGGCCACCGTCGGCGGTCCAGACCCCGGCCACAAGGCCGTAATCGGTGCCGTTGGCAATGGCGATGGCCTCTTCCTCGTCACGGAACGGGATGATCACCTGCACCGGGCCGAAAATCTCGTCGCGGGCCAGCGCGTGGCCGGGATCGACATCGCCGTAAAGCGTCGGGCGCACATAATGGCCACCCATAGGGGCTGATTTCGGCATCTGCCCCTCGGCCACCGGGGCGAGCCCGTCCTCGTCGGCCTCGGCCAGGAAACCCTGGACGATGTTCTTCTGCCGCGCGGAAATCAGCGGGCCGACCGACTGATCTTCGATGGCGGCACCGACAGTCAGCGCCTTGTAGCGTTCGCTCATCAGCCGGACGACTTCCTTGTGCAGCGATGCCTCGACGAGAATGCGCGAGGAGGCGGAACAGGTCTGGCCGGCGTTCTGGATGCCGGCATTGACCAGAAACGGCAGGGCGCGGTCGAGATCAGCATCGGCAAAGACGATCTGCGGCGACTTGCCACCGAGTTCCAGCGTCACCGGGACCACATTCTGTGCCGCCGCCTGCTGGATCTTGCGGCCGGTTTCGAGCGAACCGGTAAAGGAGAGATGATTGACACCCGGATGCGAACAGAGTGCGGCGCCGGCTTCCTCGCCGAGGCCCGGCACCACATTGAGCGCGCCGTCCGGCAGGCCGCATTCCATGGCGATGCGGGCAAAAGCCAGCGCTGTCAGCGAGGCCTCCTCGGCGGGTTTGAGAACCGCGGCATTGCCCATGGTCAGTGCGGCACCAACCGAGCGGCCGAGGATCTGCATCGGATAGTTCCACGGGATGATGTGACCGGTCACGCCATGCGGCTCGCGCAGGGTGTAGACCGTGTAATCATTGAGATAGGGAATGGTCTCGCCATGGATCTTGTCGGCGGCGCCGCCGTAGAATTCCAGATAGCGCGCCAGCGCACGGGCATCGGCACGGGCCTGGGTCAATGGCTTGCCGACATCATGGGCTTCGAGTTTGGCCAGCCACTCGACGTTTTCCTCCACCGCCCGGCCGATCTTGGCGAGCAGGCGGCCGCGTTCGGCTGCGGGCATCCGGCCCCACTCGCCCGAGAGTGCTGATTGCGCCGCATCGACCGCGGCTTCGATCTCGGCTTTTCCACCCCGCGCGATACGGCCGATTTCGTTGCCGGTCGAGGGGTCTTCCACCGGCAACGTCTTGCCACCGCTGGCGCCAATCCATCGGCCGCCAATCAGGCACTGGCTGGTATCAAATCCGGCGTCGAGAAGCTCGCTCACGGGTTGTCCTTTCTTCACTGTCAGTTTGCCGGCGCGGCAAGGGCCGCTTCCAGCGATGGCGTCGCCGCCACCAGTTTTTGGGTATAGGGATGTTGCGGATTGCGAAACACGCTATCTGTCTCGCCCTGCTCGACGATCTGGCCGTCCTTCATCACCAGCACCCGGTCGGTAATGGCGCGAACCACCGACAGGTCATGCGAGATGAACAGATAGGACAGATCCAGCCGGTCCGACAGGCCTGCAAGCAGGTCAAGTATCTGGGCGCGGATCGAGACATCGAGTGCAGAGACCGCCTCGTCGAGCACGATCAGCGCCGGCTCGATGATCAGCGCCCGGGCGATGGCGATGCGCTGGCGCTGGCCACCGGAAAATTCGTGGATATATTTGTCGGCATCGCTGGATGTGAGGCCGACTTCCGTCAGCGCGCGGTCAATCCGGCGGTCCAGTTCGGCGCCGCGCGGCGGATTCTTGACGAGATGGAACGGTTCCGTAACGAGCCTTCGAACCCGGTGGCGTGGATTGAAGGAACCATAGGGATCCTGGAACACCACCTGCATCCGGGCCCTGAGTTCCGGATGGGGCCCCTCGCCGGCGCTGGTAAAGACATGGCCGTTGAGCCGGATGTCGCCGCCCTGCAATCCGTCGAGCGCCAGGATCGAGCGGGCGAGGGTGGATTTTCCGCAACCGGATTCACCGACAAGCCCGACATTCTCGCCATGGGAAATCTCGAAGCTGACGTGATCGACCGCCCGGAACGGCGGAGGTTTGACGAACAGGTTGCGGCGCGGCTGCTGATAGTCACGCACGACATTCTCGACCGCCAGCACCGGCGTCTTGCCGGGTTCGGGCTTGCGGCCGCGCTCGGGCACATGGGCGGAAGCGGTAAACAGCGCCCTTGTATAGGGGTGGCGCATGGCCTGAAAGATCTCGCGGGTCGGCCCAGCCTCAACAACTTCGCCATCCTTCATGATGGCGATCTTGTCGGCTAGCCCGGCAACCACCGCCAGGTCATGGGTGATCAGCATCAGCCCCATGTCCTCTTCCCGCACCAGCTGCTTGAGCAGGTCAAGGATCTGGGCCTGGGTTGTCACATCCAGCGCCGTGGTCGGCTCGTCGGCGATCAGCACTTTGGGCCTGAGCGCGATAGCCTGGGCGATCACCACCCGCTGGCGCTGGCCGCCGGAGAGATCATGCGGGAAACGGTCGAGCGGGAAGCGGTCTTCGGAAAGCCCGACCCTGTTGAGCATTTCACGGGCGATCGCGAAGGCTTCGCGGCGGCTGGCGCCGGTGTGGATGCGCACGGTTTCCGCCACCTGGTCACCGATGGTGCGGACCGGGTTGAGCGCGGTCATCGGCTCCTGGAAGATCATGCCGACATCGCGGCCGCGCATCTGGCAAAGCGCCGGCTCGTCCATGGTGGAGAGATCGGCTCCCGCTACCCTGATCGATCCGCTCCAGCTGCTGCCATGCGGCAACAGCTGCATCACCGACAGCGCGGTCATGGACTTGCCGGAGCCGGATTCGCCAACGACCCCGAGGATGCGGCCGGGCTCGAGTGTCAGGTCGATGTCGTGCAGCACGGTCTTGCCGTGGATATCGACCTTGAGATCGGAAATGGAAAGCACCGGCATCAGCGCCCCCGTCTCAGCTTGGGGTCAAACAGATCGCGCAGGCCGTCGCCCATCAGGTTGAGACCAAGCACGGTGATGATGATTGCAAAGCCGGGAAACAAGGCCATGTGCGGCGCCAGCGAGATCAGCGTCTGGGCATCGGCCAGCATGCGGCCCCAGCTCGGCAGTGGCGGCTGCGCGCCAAGGCCGACATAGGCAAGGGCTGCTTCGGCGAGGATGGCGAGCGAGAACTGGATGGTGCCCTGGACGATCAGCAGATTGGCGATGTTGGGCAGGATGTGCTCGGCCGAGATGCGCGCCTTGTTCTTGCCTGCGACCCGGGCGGCAAGGACGAAGTCACGGGTCCACAGCGACAGCGCACCGCCGCGGGCCAGCCGCGCAAACACCGGCACGTTGAAAATGCCGATGGCGATGATGGCATTGATAGCGCCCGGACCAAAGACGGCGGTGATCATGATGGCCAGCAGCAGCGACGGAAAGGCAAACACCAGGTCATTGCCGCGCATGATGATTTCATCGACCAGGCTGCCCCTGCGCGCCGCTGTGTAGAGGCCCAGCGGCACACCGAGAACCATGCCGATGCCAACCGCGACAAAGGCCACGGCAATCGACACCCTTGCGCCGACCATGATCATCGAGAACATGTCGCGGCCGAAATGATCGGTGCCGAACCAGTGTTCGAAGGACGGGCCCTTGAGCTTTCCGGCGATGTCGAGCTTGGTCGGATCGAATGGCGTCCAGATGAACGAGAGCAGTGCGAGCGCGATGAACAGCGCAGAGAGCACGAAGCCCAGGACAAAGGCCGGATGACCCAGCGCCATGCGCAGCAAGGAACGATCTGAAGGACTTGTGCTCATGACCGGCGCCTGCGCAATCTCGGGTCTGCTAGCGCATAGGCGAGATCGACCAGAAAAGTGACGACGATGACGGCGAAGACCAGGAGAATCACCACCGAGCGGACGACAATCAGGTCACGCTGGGTGATCGCCTGGAACGCCAGCCGGCCGAGCCCGGGAAGATAGAAGACGTTTTCAATGATGATGCCGCCAGCCAGCAGGAAGGAAAACTGCAGGCCGATAATGGTCAGCACCGGGATCAGCGCATTGCGCAGTGCATGGCGTCTGAGCGCCTGGCCACGGCTGAGACCCTTGGCCCGGGCGGTGCGCATGAAATCCTCGTCGAGCGTGTCGATCAGCGAGGAACGCATGACCCGTGCGAGGATCGACGCCTGCGGCAATGCCAGGGCAATCGCCGGCAGTGTCAGCGCCTTCATCGCAACCCAGAAGCCGGCGTCCCATCCGGGGAAACCGCCGGCGGAAAACCAGCGCAGATTGACGGCGAAGACCAGCACCAGGATCATCGCAAACCAGAAATTCGGGATCGCCACACCAAGCTGGGTGGCGCCCATGACCGACAGGTCGGCGGCGGAATTGCGCCGGGCGGCGGCCAGGATTCCTGCCGGGAAAGCAATCAATGTCGAAATCGCCAGCGCGTAGAGCGTCAACGGCAGCGAGATCACCACCCGCTCGGCGATCAGTTCGGAAACCGGGACGCGGTAGGTATAGGAAATGCCGAAATCGCCCTGCAGCAGGCCCGCGACCCATCCGAGATAGCGCAGCGGCAGCGGCTCATCGAGGCCAAGCTGGGTGCGCAATGCCGCGACAGCCTGGGGATCGGCATTGAGCCCCATCATGAACGACGCCGGATCGCCCGGAACCACTTCCATGACCAGGAAGATGACCAGACTGGCAGCAATCAGGCTGAGCGACAGGGACAGGAGGCGCCGCAGGAAATAGGCGGTCATCGGGCATTATCCAAGGGGCTTGGTAGCGTGATGGCCGGGCAAACCTGGCCCGGCCATCATCTTCAACTCAGGTTTCAGTCTTCCCAGTAAACACCGGTCATGTCGTTGGCCTGGGTCGGCGAGTTGGGCCAGATGCCCTTGAGCTTGGCATTGGTCACACCGGTACGGGGGAGCTGGAACAGATAGGCGTTGACGTAGTCGTCCGCGATCTTCTTCTGCGCAGCCTGCATCAGTTCGGTGCGCTTGGCCGGGTCGGTTGCCTTGTCGAGGTCAGCCATGATCGCCTTGAATTCCGGATCGCCGTACTGGAAGTAGTAGTCGTCGCGGGCGTAGATACCGATATCCATCGGTTCGGTGTGCGAGACGATGGTCAGGTCAAAATTCTTGGCCTTGAACACATCATCGAGCCATTGCGCCCATTCGACATTGGTGATGTCGACATTGATGCCGACCTCGCGCAATTGCGCCGCGATGATTTCACCGCCACGGCGGGCATAGCTTGGCGGCGGCAGCTTGAGCGACAGGGTTAGATCGCTGACACCGGCTTCGGCCAGCAGTGCTTTGGACTGCTCGGGATCATAGGCCGACTGGGCGGTCAGATCGACATAGGCCGGGTTGTGCGGCGCGAAGTGGGTGCCGATCGGCGTGCCGTAGCCGAACAGGGCGCCATCAATGATTGCCTGACGGTCAATCGCGTGGGTGATCGCCTGACGTACCTTGATGTTGTCGAGCGGCGCCTTCTTGTTGTTCATGGCGAGAATGGTTTCGCCCTCGGACGAACCGATGATCACCTCGAAACGCGGATCGGCCTCGAACTGAACCAGGTTCTCGGGCGCCGGGAAGGCCGGATAGGCATCAAGGTCGCCGGCCATCATCGCAGCGAAAGCCGCGGTCGGATCGGAGATGAACTTGAATGTCACCTTGTCCAGCTTGACCGGGTTGCCCCAGTAGCCGTCATAGCGGCCAAGCTCGACGCGGTCGCCCTTGACCCATTCGGTGAAGCTGAACGGACCGGTACCGACCGGCTTGGCGGCGTTGCCGGCTGCCGTTTCAGGCGCGACGATGACCGCATCGCCCCAGGCCATGTTGAACAGGAACGAGCCGTTCGGCTTGGACAGCGTCACCTTGACGGTGGCCGGATCGATCACGTCGACCGAAGCGATGTCTGCGAACAGCGCCTTCTGGGCGTTGGTTGAATCGTCCGCGCGGGCGCGGTCGAGGGAGAACTTGACGTCTTCAGCGTCGAAATCCGAGCCGTCATGGAATTTCACACCGGTGCGCAGCTTGAAAGTGTAGGTCAGCCCGTCATCGGAGATGTCCCAGCTTTCCGCCAGCGCCGGCAGGATCGAACCATCCGAGCCAAAGCGGGTGAGGCCTTCGAACACGTTGGCGTAGACCACTTCGTCAATCGCCGCAGCGGCGGCGCCGGTCGGATCAAGGTTCGGCGGCTCGAGCTGCATGCCGATGCTGACATCCATCTTGGCGGCCATGGCCGGCGTGACGCCAAATGCCAGGCCCAATGCCAGCAATGAAACGGCTGTCGCCGCGATCGAGTTCTTTGTCATGTCTGTTCCCTTCGCTCCCGTTGGCACGGCTTACGTCTTACGCGCGTCCGTGCAGAAGATCATCCAATGCAAAAGCCATAACCTTTGCCGAATCAACCATGTCGTCGATCCCCACATATTCGTCCGGCTGGTGCGCCAGATCGAGAATGCCGGGTCCATAGGCGATACAGTCTTTCAAGCGGCCAATGCGGTCAATATGTTTCTGGTCGTAAGTGCCGGGCGAGACGACGTGAACCGGCTCGCAGGAAAGCGCCGAGCGAATGCCGCGCTCGACCGCCTTGACCACCGGCGAATCGATCGATGTCATGGTCGGGCTGACCTGCCAGAGCTCTTCGAAATCATAGCGGAAGCCGTCCCGCTCGGCCTTGACCCGTTCGAGCAGCGAGACGATCTCCTCGCGCACCTCCTCGGCCTTCTCCTCGATCAGGTAACGCCGGTCGATGACCATGCGGGCCTCGTCGGGCACACATGCCGACGGGAAGCCGGTGAAATCCGGATCCGGTTCGGCCTGTCCGCCATGCAGCGAATTGATGTTCATGGTGGATTGCCGGGCACCATCGGGCACCACCGGCATGGCGGTGTGCTTCTTCGCCAGAGCCGGAAACAGCGATGTTTCCATCTCGGAAATGACCGCGCCCATGTGGCGGACGGCACAATCGCCCAGGAACGGCATCGAACCATGGGCAATGCGGCCATGGGTCTTGATCTGGGCCCACATGACGCCACGGTGGCCGAGACAGATACGGTCCTTGTTCAGCGGCTCGGGAATGATCACGTGCTGCACGCGCTCGGGCGAAAAATAACCTTGCTCGGCGAGCCAGGCCACACCGCCATAGCCACCGGTTTCCTCGTCCGCGGTGCCGGAAATCTCGATTGCGCCGGGATATTCCGGCCACAGGGCCACGAAGGCTTCGGCCGCGACGATGGAGGCGGCGAGCCCGCCTTTCATGTCGCAGGCGCCGCGGCCATAGATCTTGCCGTCGGATACGGTTCCGCCGAAGGGATCAAAGGTCCAGCCGGCGCCGGTCGACACAACGTCGATATGCGAGTTGAAGTGAACACACGGGCCGGAGCGGCCACCTTCGCGGCGGCAGATCACGTTCCAGCGCGGATGGCGTTCGCTGTCGCCTGGCGTGCCTTCAGCGCGCAGCAGTTTGACCTCGAAGCCGGATTTTTCGAGACGGCGGGCGAGATATTCGCAGATGTCGCGATAGAAATCGCCGGGCGGGTTGAGCGTCGGGATGCGAATCAGATCCTGGGTCAGGGCCACCAGATCATCACGCCGCGAAGCAATCTCCCTGGTCAGTTCGTGCTGCCGCCCCTGAATTTCCGCGCTTTCCATCATTGCCCGCCTCTGCCAGCGCAATGCGTTCATGCAAACGCATATTAGCGCTGTAACCCCTTGAAAGAATACATGCCTCGCCACAATAGCGAGACAATCGGGTCTGGCAAGACGGCAGGATCAGGAAACCACGCGAAAGCAAACTTTAGCCACACCGGACTTGATCATGCCGAGGTGACTGGCGGCCGCCTTGGAGACATCGATGATCCGGCCTTTGACGAATGGGCCCCGGTCATTGATGCGCACGATGACCGATTTGCCGTTGCGCCGATTGACGACCTCGACCTTCGTTCCAAAGCGCAGACGCGGGTGCGCGGCAGTCAGCTTGGAGGGATCCATGCGCTCGCCCGACGCGGTTTGCGAGGTCAGCGCGTACCAAGAGGCGCGTCCGCAGGACGGATCGGCGGCGGAAGCCTGGCTGATGCTGGAAAGGGTGGCCGCGACAGTCATGAGACCTGCGAGGAACAATCCGGTGGCGCGTGCGTTGATGCGTGTTGAAGTCAATTTCAGATCCCTTTTGGTGATGCCCCGGGTGATGGACACTCAAGCAGGCCAAAAGAAGATCGCCAAATTCACTTATTGTTGCGTTTTGTTGCAGTGCACCGCCGTTATCCCTTCCATGCGCCGCCGCTGTACAGGGCCTTCAGTCCGGCCATGTAGTCGGGATACATGAACTCGTAGCCGGCAGTCTTGATCCTTGCATTGGAGACACGCTTGTTCTCGCCGTAAAACGACCGCGCCATCGGCGACAGGTCGGCGGTCTCGAAATCGACTTCGGCGGGTGGCTCAACCCCCATGATCCGCGCGGCCTCGCTGACAACATCCTGCGGCGGTGCGGGCATGTCGTCGGTGACATTGTAGATGCCACCCAGCCGCTTGCTGGCGAGCAGTGCCGCCGCGCCGCCAATGTCTGCGACATGGATACGGTTGAACACCTGGCCTGGCTTGACCAGCCGCCGCGCCTTGCCATCATGGATTGTCTTGAGCGCGTTGCGTCCGGGGCCGTAAATGCCTGACAGCCGGAGAATGGCGAGCGGGATCCCGGCTTCGGCGGCCAGCCGGGTCCAGCCGTCTTCGGCAGCAAGGCGCGCCACCGAGCGTTTGGAGACCGGCTTGCACTGCGTTTCCTCGTCGACCCATTCACCACCATGGTCGCCATAGACGCCGACGGTGGAGAGATAGCCGATCCACCCGAGCTTCGGCATCGAGGGACGCAAACCACCGGAAAATGCCGCCAGTAGCGGGTCACCAGCGGTATCGGGTGCAATCGACATGACCAGATGGGTGACTTCGCCGATTGCGGCGCTCAACTCGTCCGATGGCGTGCCACCATCATAGATGAACGGGGTCAGGCCTGCGCCTTGCAACGCCGGAAAGCGTTCGGGGCTGCGGGTGGTGCCGCCGGCAAACTCACAGCCGCCGGCAAGCGCCCGGGATATGGCGAGACCGGAGAAGCCGGCACCGAAAATCATCATCCTCATCAATTCAGCCTCGCTCCATTTCATTGCCGGCACCGAGCGCCAGCTGCCACTCTTGGCGAACCTGGGCATCGGGCTCTTCAACGGCCGCGACCGCCAGGCCGCGCACGTCTTCAGGTGCGGCCAGTTGCGACAGGGCCCATATGGCAGCCCCGCGCACCAGCGGTGACGGATCCTGCAACAGGGCTTCGCAAGCCGGCACAAGACCGGTTTCGCCACTGTTTCCCGCCGCAATCAGCACATTTCGCAAGAACCGGTCGCGACCGACACGCTTGACCGGAGAGCCGGAGAAAAAGCTGCGAAACGCGGCGTCGTCCATTGCCAGAAATTCCGACAGCGGCGGCGAGCGCAGATCATCGCGCGCGACCAGTTTGGCTTCATGGGCGGTTTGGGCGTACTTGTTCCACGGACAGGCAGCGAGACAATCGTCGCAACCATAGACACGGTTGCCGATGGCGGTGCGGAACTCGACAGGAATCGGGCCCTTGTTCTCGATCGTCAGGTAGGAAATGCAGCGGCGCGCGTCGATCTGGTAGGGCGCCGGAAACGCGTTGGTCGGGCAGGCATCGAGACAGGCGCGGCAGGAGCCGCAGTGGTCGATCTCAGGTGTGTCCGTCACCAGATCGACGGTGGTGAAGATCGAGCTCAAGAAGATCCACGAGCCATGGCTGCGGCTGACCAGGTTGGTGTGCTTGCCGACCCAGCCAATCCCGGCTGACTGTGCCAGCGGCTTTTCCATCACCGGCGCGGTGTCGACGAAGACCTTGACGTCACCACCGGCGCGGGAGGCGAACTTGCCGGCCAACTCCTTCAGCTTACCCTTGATGAGGTCGTGATAGTCGCGATTGCGGGCATAGACCGAGATCGTGGCACTGTCCCTGCGAGCGTGGTTTTCCAGCGGATCACAATCAGGGCCGTAGTTCATCGCCAGCACGATTACCGAACGCGCTTCCGGCCACAGCACCTGCGGGTCGGCACGGCGGTCCAGGGTTTCGGCAATCCATTGCATGGAGCCATGCCTGCCAAGGGCGACAAATTCGCTCAGACGGTCACGCAAAACCGCTGCCGCCTGCGCCGGAGCAACCGCCAGCGCGCAAAACCCGAGACGCTCCGCTTCGGTCGTGAGAAAGGTCTTGAGCCGCTCGGCCCTGGCCGCGGACAGCGCGGCATCGCCGGAGCCAGTCTCGTCGGCCGGTTTTCCGGGCCCGGTATGGCTGGCGCCCGCCATCAGCCTAGAAATCGAGGTCGGCGTAGTGGGCGACCGGCGGCAGGTTGCGGACCCGGTCGGCCAGCAAAGGCCGGAACGACGGGCGGGACTTGACGCGCTGGTACCATTCCTTGGCCTGCGGATATTCGTTCCAGTCGATCTCGCCGAGATAATCCATCACCGACAACGCGGCCGCAGCGGCAAGATCGGCATAGCTGAGCTTGTCGCCGGCCAGCCACGCGCGCGTTCCGGCCAGCCAGGACAGGTATTTCATGTGCTGGCGGATATTGGCGCGTCCGGCCCTGAGCATCTTGGGATCGGGCGAACCGCCGCCCTTGCTCGTCGGCAATTGCAGCTTGATGATCCGCTCGCGCACCAGCGGACGCACCACATCCTGCTCGAACTTGATCAGGAACCATTCGACCAGCCGCCGGGTTTCGGCGCGGCGGAACGGGTCTTCGGCAAGAAGTCGACGGTCGCGCTTGAACACGCCGAAGGATTCATCAAGCCATTCGGAAATGATATGCGGACCGCACAGCGCATGACCATTGTCGGTCAAGCAGACAGGCAGGGTTCCCGCCGGATTGATCTTCAGAAAATCCGGACGCTTCTCCCAAGGCAGTTCTTCCACCAACTCTGCGGCAAAATCGACCTCGTTGAAACAGACCCTGACGAAACGGGACGCTGCGGATATGGTGTGATGATATAGAACTGGCATCGTGAAGCTGAGCGTGTTTGCGTTGGCGCCGGTGCGCGGGACTGGTCAGATTCCGGAAAATAGAGCTATAGGGACTGGCCCACTGCAAGACAAGCGAATCACTGATCAGGTGTCCGTGAATCCTCGTCGCCAAAATGGGCGATCCAATGGCCCATGCCAATATTCGCGCAAAACAGGGACTCTCCGGCATGAATGAATCGACAATTGTGGGGGCGCTGCTTGGCCTCATCGAAGGCCTTACCGAGTTTGTGCCGGTCTCCTCGACAGCGCACCTGTTGCTGGCGGGTCATTTCCTGGGATTCAAGTCACCCGGCAACAGTTTCGAGGTGCTTGTGCAGCTGGGCGCGATCCTCGCGATCCTGTCGGTCTATTTCGCCCGGCTCTGGGCGCTGGCGACCGCACTTCCGTCGAGCGCCAAGGCACGGCACTTTGTCGGCGCGATCCTGCTGGCATTCCTGCCCGCCGCGGTGATCGGCGCACTGGCCCACGGTTTCATCAAGTCGGTGCTGTTTGAATCGACCGCGCTGATCTGCTGGGTGCTGATCGGCGGCGGCGTCATTCTGCTGGTCATCGACCGGATGAAGCTGACGCCGAAATACACCAATGTGATGGATTATCCGCTGTCGCTGGCCTTCAAGATCGGACTTTGCCAGTGCCTGGCGATGATTCCGGGCACCTCGCGATCGGGCGCCACCATCGCCGGTGCCCTGTTGATGGGAACCGACAAGCGGTCGGCGGCGGAATTCTCGTTCTTCCTGGCCATGCCGACGATGGTCGGCGCGTTCGCGCTCGATCTGTACAAGAACTACGACAAGCTGGCCTACGACGATGTCGTCACCATCGCGGTGGGCTTTGTCATGGCGTTTATTGCCGGCGTGATCGTGGTGCGCAGCCTGCTCGACTTCGTTTCCCGTCACGGCTTCGCCCTGTTTGCGTGGTGGCGCATCCTGGTGGGCGGACTGGGACTTGTCGGCTTGTGGTTTCTGGGCTGAGCCGGAAGATTTATTCGGACATGGCCTGAACGGCGCAGGGATCAACACCATAGGCCGGCGTGCAGCCCTTGGAGGAATGGGCGACGCTGCGCGGTGCAAAGGCGGATGCGGCCAAGATCACCACAATTGCGAATGCGAACGCGGATACGACTGTTTTACCCATTTACTCATGTCCCGATTTTGTCTGATACAGAATGCTGCATTCGGCCAGCTGGCAAAATGCATCGTGCGCACTTGAATTCTTTCCGATTCCCGTCCCGTGCGCGGGGCAGGCGTGTTGCTGAACCCGGGCAATGGCATTTTGCGTTTGAACGCAGCCACCCGGGGACGGGGCGATTTACGCGGCTCTGCCGGTTGGTTCAAGCCCGGCGGATGACGTCTTCAACAATAAAACGGCTGAATCTTAAATCATTGCTAACCATGCGCCATTCCGGCAACACTGCGCCGGATCAGATCGAGCGCCAGCAGCGTCAGACAGATCTTGAAGATCAGCTGGAAGCGGCTCTCCGGGGTCTTGCGCAAAATGTGGGTTCCGACCCAGGTTCCAGCCAGTCCGGTGAGTATCATCGCCACCAGCAGCGGCAGCCACGGCCCGAAGGCAAAGCCGGCCAGCGCGAAGGCCGCGGTCTTGACTAGGTGCTGCAGGCTCATCACCGCCGCCGTGGTCGCCTGGAACCGCAGCCGGTCGGGAAAGGCCTTGGACAGGACCACGGCGTTGAACGGGCCGGTGGCGCCGAAGATCATCGTCAGGAACGTGGTGATGGCGCCTGTCACCGCGAAGCCCGGCAGCGTGATGGCAGCCAGCCGGGGCAACCGCATCCAGGTGATCAACAGGATGAACCCGCCGAGTGCCGCCTTGAGAACGGGTTCGGGCAACTCGCCGACCACGGAACTGCCGGCCCACGCGCCGGGAATGGCGCCGATGAGAAAGGCTGCCAGACAGGCCCATGCGACATGGCTGGAGAGCAATGCGGTGCGGCCAACATTGGAGCCCAGCTGGACCACGCCGTGAACGGGGATAATGGCGGCAACGGGAACCAGATACCCCATCAGCGCGAGCAGCGCCACGCCGCCGCCGATGCCGACCGCAACGGTCAGCGCCGAGGTGAAAAAACTTGCGGTGATGAGAATGGCCGCCGCCCAGACATCAAGCCCCGGCGGCAGAAAGGCAGCGATCAGTGGCGCGATCAGGCTTCGCTTCCGGTGCCGCTGTACTGGCCATGCGGCCGGTAGCGGGTGAGATAGCTCGGCAAGACGGCTTCCACGGTGGTCTGCGGGATGCCAAGGCCGGCCAGCGTGCGGTTTTCATTTTCCGCTTGCGCCGAGACGACATTGTCGCTCTTGAGCAGGATCACCTGATCATCGGTCAACGGCGGATCGATAAAGGGGATGAATGTGGCGATCTTGCCGATCAGCGAGGCCAGCCCCCACGGCAGCGGCAGCAGGGCGCGCTTGCGATGGGTGATCTCGAGAATTTCTTCCAGGACCTGCTTGAAGCTCATCACCCGCGGGCCGCCGAGTTCATAAATCTTGCCACCGGGCACCGTGCCGTCGACGCTGCGGGCAACGGCTTCGGCGACATCGCCGACATAAACCGGCTGGAACCGGGTCTCGCCGCCGCCGATAAGCGGCAGGGCCGGAGAGAACCGCGCCATTTCGGCAAACTTGTTGAAGAAGCCGTCTTCCGGACCGAACACGATCGAAGGCCGCAGGATCACCGCATCGGGCAGAACCTTGAGGACTGATGCTTCAGCCAGACCCTTGGACCTGGCGTAGTCGGATTCCGAATCGATATCGGCGCCGATGGCCGAAATATGGGTGAGGCCGGCGCCTGCCGCCCGGGCAGCTTCCGCCACCGCACGTGCACCGAATTCCTGAACCGACCCGAAGGTGTTGCGGCCCGATTCAAACAGGATGCCAACGCAGTTGACGACGTAATCCGCACCGGCGACCGCCCTGTTGACCGATTCCCGGTTGCGCAGGTTGGCCTGGACAGCGACGATCTGGCCAACACCGCCCAGAGGCTGCAGGTGACCGGCAAGGTCGGGCCGGCGAACGGCAACGCGAATGCGGTATCCACGCCGGGCGAGCGCACGCACAACGTGGCGGCCGACAAAACCGGACCCGCCGAAGACCGTGACGAGCTTGGGTTGATTGAGCGATGTCATCTATGCACTCCCTGACAGGATCGTTGGGCCGGCTGTTTCGCACGCGCAAAAAGATTCGGCCGCAGTCCACCCAAGCTCATAATCAAAAACCCCGGCAAGGTGAAGGGCTCCTCCACCGTGTGCGGGGATTAATCGCAGCTTCAGCGGTTTCAGGCGTCATTGCCCTTGATGATGATCAGCTCGCCATCAGCGAATTCCTGGCGGATCGCCTTGGCCTTCTGATAGGTTTCGGAGTTGTAGCAGGCCAGTGCCGCCTCATAACTCGGGAATTCGATCACCACATTGCGTGTGCGCGCCGGGCCTTCGACCGGGTTGAAATCGCCGCCGCGCACCAGGAATTTCGCGCCAAATTCCCTGTAAGCCGGTGTCGCGGTCTCGATATAGGCCTTGTAAGCTTCAGGATCACGCACATCGATGCGGCCGATCCAGTATCCCTTTGCCATTCTCACTCTCTCCCTTGTCAGCCTTGCGCCATCTCGGCGGTGATTGCCCTTGCAGCCGACGCAGGGTCGGAGGCTTTGCAAACCGGCCGCCCGACTACCAGGTGCGAGGACCCCGCGGCAAGCGCCTGGGCGGGCGTCATCACCCGTTTCTGGTCGCCATGATCGGCGCCGGCGGGCCTTATGCCCGGTGTGACGATGGCCATGTCGGGGCCAACGATTTCGCGTACAGCCTTCGCTTCTGCCGCGGCGCAGACGATGCCGCCCATGCCGGCGTCGCGGGCCTGGGCGGCCCGGCGCAACACCAGTTCCTCGGGCGCCAGCGCATAGCCTGCTTCGGCGACATCGGCCGCATCCATGGAGGTCAGCACGGTGACGGCGAGCAGGCACAGATTGCTCCCCTTGGCGGCTTCCACCGCAGCGCGCATGGCCTTGGGGTAGGCGTGGATGGTCAGCATGTCGACGCCCATCTCGACGATGTTCTCGACGCCCTTGGCGACCGTGTTGTCGATGTCGAGGAGCTTCATGTCGAGAAACACGTTGCGGCCGGAAGCCTTGAGCTCCCTGGCAAACGGCAATCCACCGGCGAAGACGAGCTGATAGCCGATCTTATAGAACATCGCCGCATCGCCGATCCGGTTGACCAGCGCCTCGGCCTCGGCGACGGTGGGAACATCGAGCCCGACGATGAGGCGCGGATCATGCTGGCTGCTGGATGGTGAACCCTGTTCAAGCGCTGCAACTGACATCTTGCACTCCCTTAAGTTTCACCCGGTCCTCGCATGAAGGCACCGGGATCGCAAGAGCTATGGGGCCGGAACCAAGTCCGTCAGCCGGCCGACATCATTGAACAATGCCTGATCAGGGATTTGCAGGTGTTGGCCAGCATGGCACCGGTCCGTTCATCCTTGAGCCGCCCGTCGGCCTCGAAAGCATCGGCCGCACCGCTGACCGCGCATTGCTCGCTGATCACCTGGGCTCCGACATTCACCATCACCGAGCGGACATGATAGAGACCGCGAATGCCGCCCAGCTTGCCGTTTGACGCCGATCCGAGCGCCACGTACCGTCCGGCCCAGGGCTTGAATGGCCTCTCGCTATCCCTGGTGATCAGGCTGACCCAGTCAATCATGTTCTTGAGCAGCGGCGGGATCGACGAATTGTATTCCGGGCAGCACAGAAACACGCCATGATGCGCGGCGATGAGGCGCCCCAGCTTCATGGCGTTTTCGGGAATGCCGGATTCGTTCTTCAGGTTCTCGTCGACGATCGGCAGCGGATAATCGACCAGCGAGATGCGGGTGACATCGGCACCCTGCTGCGCCAGTTCAACCGAGGCGGCAGCCGCCAGCGAGGCATTGAACGAACCCGTGCGGTTCGAACCGGGAAGGACGAGAATTCTGGGGGTCATGGCATACTCCGCTTCATGCTGGCCCCGAACCGGGACCTTGATTTCTGGATGTCCATATACCGCAAGCGGGCAGCGAGTGAAGCCGATGACGGCTGATTTCCGGTGATCAAGGACAGCAAAAACGGCTCATGTGCAGCTGCACGCCTTGCAAGGTATGCCAGTTCCGCTTCAGGAAGCCGGTGCGCCACGGCGATAGATCCACAATCTCGCGGGCGGCACATTGCGCAACACGAAATCATGATGGACCACCTGGAAACTGGTCCCGCGCGACAACACCGGCGACAGGGCGCCGTAGGAAAACTGGACCACCGGCCTTCCGGGCGGAAGGCGGTCGAGCAGATCCTCGATCAGCGCCACACGGCTGGACATGGGAAAGTTCAGAAGCGGGATACCCGAAACCACGCAGTCGAAGAGACTGGTGTTCAGGTCTCCAAGCGTTTGATCAAGACCAAAGGCATCGCCGCGAATGAACCGGACGCCTGGAAAATCAATCTGCAGACGGGTGTGAAAATCCACCGAGTACTCGATCGACACCAGGTCGGAGGGGGCGATGCCGCGTGCCAGTATGGCACGTGTGATGACACCGGTTCCGGGCCCGAGTTCAAGCACCGGCAGCCCTGATGCGGGGTTGATGAGCGACGCCATCGAGCGGGCTGTGACCGAGGAGGTCGGCATGATGGCGCCGACCGCCTTCGGACCGTCGAGCCATCCCTTGAAAAAGCGGATCTCGTCATCGAAACGGCGGACAAAACGTTCGGGAAAACTCATGCTCACGGCCTGCACCCTCCAGCGGCGCCCCTGTCCAGCGGACAGTTTACACACCACCGGTTGAACAGCAAACATGGTTTCTATTGGGCGAGGCCGGATTGCCCGAGGGATCAATCCGACATCGTGTCAAAGAAGCCCTTCATTCTTGAAAAGAAGCCGGTGGATTCGGGGCTTGTCTCCTTGGAAGACAATTCCTGGAACTCCATCAACAATTCACGTTGCCGCTTGGACAGCTTCTGAGGCGTTTCAATGGTGATGCGGACATAGAGATCGCCGAACTGCGCCGAGCGCAGAACCGGCATGCCCTTGCCGCGCAACCGCAGTTCCTTGCCCGGCTGGGTGCCTTCGGGCACCGTCACCCGCGAACGCGCGCCATCCATCGTGGTGATGTCGAACTTGCCGCCAAGCGCAGCCGTGGTCATGGAAATCGGCACGGAGCAGTAAAGATCGGCGCCTTCACGCTGGAACACCGCATGCGGGCGTACCGAGAGGAAAATGTAGAGATCGCCGGCAGGGCCGCCGCGCATTCCGGCTTCGCCTTCGCCCGACAGCCTGATGCGGGTGCCATCCTCGATGCCTGCGGGAATATTGACTGACAGCGACCGCTCTTCGGTGACCCGGCCCTGACCGGCACATTTGGTGCAGGGGTCGGTGATGGTCTGGCCACGGCCGTGACAGGTCGGGCAGGTGCGCTCGACCGAGAAGAAACCCTGTGCCGCACGAACCCGGCCGGCGCCGCCACAGGTGGCGCAAGTGGTGGGCTGGGTGCCGGGCTTGGCGCCCGAACCGGAGCAGACATCGCAGGTGATCGAGGTGGGAACCCGGATCTGCGCGGTCTTGCCGGTGTAGGCTTCCTCGAGCGTGATTTCCATGTTGTAGCGAAGGTCGGCGCCGCGTTCGCGGCCACCGGACGACCTGCGTCCGCCGCGGCCACCCATCATCTCGCCGAAGATATCCTCGAAGATGTCGGAGAACCCGCCGCCGCCACCACCAAAGCCGCCGCCCATTCCGCCGGGGCCGCCCTGCTCGAAGGCAGCATGCCCGAACCGGTCATAGGCCGCGCGCTTCTGCGGATCCTTCAGAAACTCGTAAGCCTCGTTGATTTCCTTGAACTTGTGCTCGGCTTCTGCGCTGTCGGGATTCTTGTCCGGGTGGTACTTCATGGCAAGCTTGCGGAAAGCGCTTTTCAGCTCTTTCTCGTCCGCGCCACGCGCCACACCAAGTATTTCGTAAAAGTCAGCCTTGGCCATTCAACCAGCCTTCAATTGTCATCTCGTCGACGCCGTGACCAAACGGTCCTGCGCCGGCAAGTGTTATCGCGGATTCACCGTCCTTCAGCCCACCCGCTCCGTGCGCGTTGGCTATCAGGTCGCGGAACATGTCCGGGTGGTCAAAATCGTCTGGATCTGGAACGTTTGCCACTTACTACCTCCATCATATGCGGTCCGCCCGACTGTTTGCAGCCGGGCGGATATTGATGAAGAGACTTAAGCGGACTTCTTCTCGTCGCTGTCGTCGTCATTGACTTCCTCGAAGTCAGCATCGACGATTTTCTCGTCGCCTTCGGCTTCGCCAGCACCTTCTTCAGCCTGGCTCTGCTCGTACATTGCCTGACCGAGCTTCATCGACACTTCCATGAGTGTCTGGCTCTTGGCCTGGATGTCTTCGGCGTCGGGCTCCTCGGCTTCCACCGCGGTCTTCAGGGCTGCGATCGCATCGGCGATGGCAGTGCGATCCTCTTCAGTGACCTTGTCGCCGTAATCCTTGAGCGACTGTTCCGAAGAATGGATCAGGCTTTCGCCCTGGTTCTTCGCCTCGACGGTGGCGCGGCGCTTCTTGTCGGCTTCGGCATTTGCCTCGGCTTCCTTGATCATCGCGTCGATGTCGGAGTCCGACAGACCGCC
Source organism: Hoeflea sp. AS16 (assembly GCF_038900095.1). Taxonomy (NCBI): domain Bacteria; kingdom Pseudomonadati; phylum Pseudomonadota; class Alphaproteobacteria; order Hyphomicrobiales; family Rhizobiaceae; genus Hoeflea; species Hoeflea sp. AS16. The sequence goes on from NZ_JBBMQQ010000003.1 coordinate 409,219, forward strand.
AGATGCCTGGATACGGATCTGGTGTTCCTTGCCGGTGCCCTTGTCCTTGGCCGAGACGTTGACGATGCCGTTGGCGTCGATGTCGAAGGTGACTTCGATCTGCGGCACGCCGCGCGGTGCCGGCGGAATGCCGACGAGATCGAACTGGCCGAGGATTTTGTTGTCGGCAGCCATTTCACGCTCGCCCTGGAAGACCCGGATCGTCACCGCGTTCTGATTGTCTTCAGCGGTGGAGAAGACCTGGCTCTTCTTGGTCGGGATCGTGGTGTTGCGATCGATCAGGCGGGTGAACACGCCACCCAGTGTCTCGATGCCGAGTGACAGCGGGGTCACGTCGAGCAGCAGAACGTCCTTGACGTCGCCCTGCAACACGCCGGCCTGAATGGCAGCACCCATGGCGACCACTTCGTCCGGGTTGACGCCCTTGTGCGGATCCTTGCCGAAGAACTTCTTCACGACTTCCTGGATCTTGGGCATGCGGGTCATGCCGCCGACCAGAACCACCTCGTCGATGTCCCCGGCCTGAAGGCCGGCATCCTTGAGCGCAGCCTTGCAAGGAGCAATCGTGCGCTGGACGAAGTCGTCAACCAGGCTCTCGAACTTGGAGCGGCTGAGCTTCATGGTCAGATGCTTCGGACCCGACGCATCGGCGGTGATGAACGGCAGGTTGATTTCGGTCTGCGGCGCAGACGAAAGTTCGATCTTGGCCTTTTCCGCGGCTTCCTTGAGGCGCTGCAGAGCAAGCTTGTCCTTCTTCAGGTCAATGCCCTGCTCTTTCTTGAACTCGTCGGCGAGGTAGCCAACAAGGCGCATGTCGAAGTCTTCACCACCGAGGAAGGTATCGCCGTTGGTCGACTTCACTTCGAAGACGCCATCACCGATTTCGAGGATCGAGACGTCGAACGTGCCGCCACCAAGGTCATAGACCGCGATGGTCTTGCCTTCGGTCTTGTCCAGGCCATAGGCCAGCGCCGCAGCTGTCGGCTCGTTGATGATGCGGAGAACTTCCAGGCCTGCGATCTTGCCGGCATCCTTGGTTGCCTGACGCTGGGCGTCGTTGAAGTAGGCGGGAACCGTGATGACGGCCTTCTCGACCTTTTCGCCAAGGTAGGACTCGGCGGTTTCCTTCATCTTCTGAAGGATCATGGCGGAGATCTGGGCCGGCGAATAGCTGTCGCCGTTTGCTTCCACCCATGCATCGCCGTTGTCGCCGCGGACGATCTTGAAGGGAACCAGTTCCTGGTCCTTGGCGACAGCCTTGTCTTCAAAGCGGCGGCCGATCAGGCGCTTGACCGCAAAAAGCGTGTTTTCCGGGTTGGTGACAGCCTGCCGCTTGGCCGGCTGGCCAACCAGACGTTCGCCGTCTTCACTGAATGCCACCATCGACGGTGTGGTGCGGGCGCCTTCCGCGTTTTCAATCACGCGGGCGTCCTTGCCATCCATTACTGCGACGCAGGAATTGGTGGTTCCGAGGTCGATACCGATTACTTTAGCCATATTAAATTCTCCTTGAAGCGAGCTGCCGGGACCCGGTCAGGCGTTCCATTCGACAGCCCCTAACGGGACACTATTTGAAAACAGGATGGTCTGCTCATCCGTTTCCGCCGCCAAAGCCAAGACCGCGAAAGCGGCGCTCGCCGGAAGCGTTGAGCCGTATATAAGAATGTCACTTACAGACTGCAAGCGTCATGGGAAACGCAGATTGCACGATATTGTCTGTTTTTTGCGGGTTTAGGTGGCCTGATTGACTGTCAATTGCCCATCAGGATGTCAAGGAGGGTGGTTCGTTTGCTACCTGCCGGCTGCGGCGGCGCGGCGCCGATGTCGGCCGGCGGCGCCAGGGAATTGCCGTTTGTGGCGCCGGTGGCATCACGCGAAACCGGCACCGGCGCCAGTTCGCGCACCAGGCCTGCCACCGGGTCTGCGTCGTCCGACCCGGGGCCGCCGATTGCAACGGGCGGCATGCTACCGCCAACCGGCAAGCCGGCGGGAGGAACCCCGTGATGGGCCGCCTGCATGAATTGCTTCCAGGTCTCGGCCGGAAGACCGCCGCCGGTGACATTCTTCATCGGCTTGCCGTCGTCATTGCCGAACCAGACGCCGGTCGCGAGATTCGCGGTATAACCGACAAACAGTGCATCACGGTAGGACTGGGTGGTTCCGGTCTTGCCGGCGGCCGGCCAGCCATCAAGACGCGCCCTGCGGCCGGTGCCTTCCTCGACCACACGCACCAGCATGCGGTTCATCATTGCGGCAACGCCCGGATCAATGACGCGCGGCGGGTTGTCATAGGTATTCTCGTAAAGAACCTTGCCATCATGGGTGGAGACCCGGCGAATGACGTGCGGGGTGGCCTTGTAGCCGCCGTTCATGAAGGGGGCATAGGCTCCGGTCAGCTCCAGCAGGGTGACCTCGGAGGTTCCAAGCGCGATCGAGGCATTGGCCTTCATCGGCGCTTCGATGCCAAGCCGCCGGGCGGTCTGGACCACAGCCTTCGGCCCGACTTCCATCACCAGCTGGGCGGCAACCGTGTTGAGCGAATAGGCCAGGGCATCAGACAGGGTGACCTTGCCGCGATATTTGCCGTCGTAGTTCTCGGGGGTCCATTTGCCGATTTTCACCGGTGCATCATTGCGCACCGACAATGGCGTGCGGCCCTGTTCGAGCGCCGTGGCATAGACAATCGGCTTGAAGGCGGATCCGGGTTGCCGCAACGCATCGGTCGCCCGGTCAAACTGGCTGGTGGCATATTCGCGGCCGCCGATGAGCGCCCTGACTGCGCCGGTGCCGTCGATGGAGACAAGTGCACCCTGGCTAACATTGAGCTTGGCGCCGTTTTTCTCGAGCGTCGCACGCAGGGCCTTCTCAGCCTCGCGCTGAAGCTGGAAATCGATGGTCGTGTCGACCACAAGATCCTCGGAAATCTTGCCGACCAGAGCCGGCAGGCGCTCCATCACCAGATCGGCGACATAGTTCTCCGAACCGGTCCAGTAGCTCTTGGCACGCACCTGCGGGCTGGTCAGCGCCGTGGCGATCTCGCTGTCGGACACCACCCCCTGCTCGCGCATGGCGGCCAGAACCACTTGCGCACGGGCTTCGGCGGCCTTGGGATTGCGCGCCGGCGACAGCCGCGACGGCGCCTTGAGCAAGCCGGCCAGAAGCGCGGCCTCAGCAAGCGACACATCGCGGGCGGGCTTGCGGAAATAGCGGCGGGACGCCGCCTCGACTCCATAGGCGCCGGATCCGAAGAACACCCGGTTGAGATACATTTCCAGGATCTGGTCCTTGGTGAAGCGATGCTCGAGCCACAGCGACAGCAGCACCTCTTGCACCTTGCGTTCAATCGTGCGATCCGGAGACAGGAAAAGGTTCTTGGCCAATTGCTGGGTCAGCGTCGATCCGCCCTGGACCATGCGGCCGGCCATGACGTTGGAAACCATGGCGCGCGCCAGCCCGATCGGATCGACGCCGAAATGCGAGTAGAAGCGGCGGTCCTCGATGGCGATCACGGCTTCGGGAATATAGGGCGACATGTCACCGAGCAGCAGGGCTTCGCCGCCGGTGGCGCCGCGATTGGCCATGGTCTCGCCATTGACCGAGACAATCTTGACATTGGGGGGGCGGTCGGGGATCGACCATGTTGCAGCACTCGGCATCCGCGCGCCGTAGAAGATCACGATTCCGGCAATGGCGATGCCGCCCCAGATCCCCAGCACGCAGCACCAGTAGGCCATCGAGCGCACGGCGCGGCCGATGCGGCCGCGTGACGTTCTCGCCTTGGGTTTGCGGGCTTTTGACTGCGGTTTCTTGCGGCGCCGGGCGGTGGTCGACTTGGCTGACTTGGCCGCGGTTTTGCCGGCTACGCGCTCATCGGCGATGGTGCGCGAATTCCCTTTCGATCGCGAGCCCTCAAACGAGGGTTCGATGCGGCTTCGAGTGGTCTTCTTGCGCGCCATGAAGGGTCCGGATGCTGTTTTGTCCCGGCAAGCCGCGCAAACGCAGAACGCGCGGCAACAATCCGGGGTTTGGTTTCACAGCAATTCCGCAAAGAGGACCTGGGGTGTCCCATTCCGAAACTGCCCGGCGATGTGAAAACACCCTAATTGCGACGATTTAAGGGGTGGTTAAGGAAACCACCCCTTTCACACTCCTGATGACAGGGCACGAATGCCGTGTCTCAGCGTACCGACAGGGCATCCAGAATACGCACCCAGGACCGGATTCCCTTGGCGAACGAGGTCAGGTCGTACTTCTCGTTGGGCGAATGGATGCGGTCATCGGTCAGACCGTAGCCGCACAGGACCGATTGCAGGCCGAGGATGTTCTGGAAATCGCCGACGATGGGGATGGACCCGCCCATGCCGATCATCACGGCGGGCTTCGGCCATTCATCGGTCAGCGCGTTGCGCGCCTTGGTGACCACCGGCGAATCAAACGGCAACTGGATGGCGGGTGAACCGCCATGCGGCGCATAGCTCACCTTACAATCTGCAGGCAACCGGGCCTCGACATGGGCGCGGAAAGCGGCGCGGACCTGGTCGGGATCCTGCTTGCCGACAAGCCGGAAGGAGACCTTGGCGGAGGCCTCGGCCGCGATCACGGTCTTGAAGCCCTCGCCGGTGTATCCGCCCCACATGCCGTTGACTTCAGCAGTCGGACGGGCCCAGGTCAGCTCCAGCACGGAACGGCCCTTTTCGCCAGACGGAACCGAAAGACCAACTTCGCCAAGGAAATCTTCAGCCGTCCTGCCGAGGCTTTCCCAGCTGGCAAGCACTTGAGCCGGGGTTTCCTCGACGCCGTCATAAAAGCCTTCGAGCGTCACCCGGCCGGTTTCATCGTGCAGATCGGCAAGAATCTTGGACAGGATGTGCAGCGGGTTGGCGGCAGCTCCGCCGAACAGGCCGGAATGCAGGTCCCGGTCTGCGGCATGGATCGTGACCTCCTCGCCGACCAGGCCGCGAAGTGCGACGGCGATTGCCGGGGTCTCGGGGTCCCACATGCCGGTATCGCAGACCAGCGCGCACTCGGCCTTGAGTTCTTCGGCATTGGCCTTGAGGAACGGCTTGAGCGAGGGAGAGCCGGATTCCTCCTCGCCTTCGAACAGGATGGTGATGCGGCACGGCAGGGTGCCCGATGCCGCCTTCCAGGCCCGGCAGGCCTCGACAAAGGTCATCAGCTGGCCCTTGTCATCGGAGGAACCGCGGCCGGTGATGGCCTTGCGGCCCGGCGCGATTTCCTTGATTGCCGGCTCGAACGGCGGATCGGTCCACAGATCAAGCGGGTCGACCGGCTGCACATCGTAATGACCATAGAAGAGATAATGCGGCGCATCGGGTGTGGCGCCGGCATGATGGGCAACGACCATGGGGTGACCGGTGGTGTCACGCAGGCTGGCCTCGAAACCGAGTGATGTCAGCTCGTCGACCAGCCATTGGCCGGCACGGCGGCATTCGGGCGCATAGGCCGGATCGGTGGAGATCGACTGGATGCGCAGAAGCCCGAACAGGCGTTCGAGACTGTCATCAAGATTGGCATCGGCAGCGGAAAGGGCGGCGTTCAGATCTGTCATGGCATGCTCCGGAGGGGAATCAGAAGCAGGCAGATTAACGCCGGGGGAAGGCAAAAGAAAAGCCGCCATGGCCGGAGGGGAAGGCCATGGCGGCATATTGTCAGGACAAGGGCCTATAAGGGGGGCGGGGCGGCCCTTGTCCATGGTCTGGAGGCGGCGGGGGACGAGCCGTGAATTCCAGACATCGGCTTATTCGTTCGCCGGTGATTGACATTTGGTCCGGGGAATGTGGCTTTTCAAGGACACGAACATTACAGTTTTGTAACGAAACCGTGATCCTGACGCGGCGGCTGATTTGGCTGGTGCCGGCAGCAGACATATGGTGGCGCCAGTATCTCATGCCAGTATGCCACGCCGTCACGTTTTGGCGGTTGGCAGGCCTGCCTGAACTAGCGTGCCGGTATCGCCTGTCCGGATGCCTGGCGAAACCGTTTCGGGGTGATGTTGGTGACCCTTCGAAAATCGCGCTGGAAATGCGCCTGGTCGGCATAGCCGCAACAATAGCCGATCTCGGCCAGTGGGGTTGCCGTGTCCGTGAGCAACCGGGTGGCCTGTAACATCCGCGCCCGGCGCAACGCAGAGGAAAAACTGCGGCCATCGGCTGCAAGATGGCGCTGCAGCGAGCGGGTGGAGACGGCCATCTGCCGGGCCGCATCACCGATTTTCCAGCTGCGTCCGACATCGCCGGCGAGAAGGCCGGCAAGCCGGTCGGCCATCCCGGTCGACGTCTCCGGCCGTTCTTCCTGTTCCGGCATGTCCTGCAGCTGGAAGGGCGACCAGACAATCCGGAAGGTTTCGAACGACACGCCTGGCGGCAGGTCGGTGTTGGCCAGATCGGAAGGGGCAAGTTCGGACCCGGCGACCACAAGGCGGCAATTTCTTGCGCCGACGAGACCGGCCAGCCCCATCAGCAGGCCTGCGATAAGGCAATTCTCGCCGGCCGTCGGCATTGAATCGATGCTGTGGCGGCGACACTCCCAGCCTTCGTGCCCCAAGGGCTCAATCCGGGTCCGGTGCGAGGCATGGTGATAGCGTTCAAGCCGCTGCCATTTGTCCGCCAGCACGTGCGGGTCCGCCGAGCGTTTGAACACTGTGGCAACCGGTGTTTCCCCGATCAGATGCAGGTGCTGACCGACAGAGAGCAACAGGCCGGGGCCATGCTTTTGCATGACCCGGTCCACCAGGTTGCGCTTCGAGCCCGCGGATTGAATGCCGCCGGCAAAAGGATCCGGCAATGGCTGCCCGGCAACCAGCGCCGGATCGACAGTCCGGACCACGCGCAGAAGCAGGTTTACCAGGCCTGTGCTGGCAAAGCTTTCCATATGACGACCCTTCCCCGGCAAACCCCGGATCATTCGAGTTCCGCAGCCGTATCCGATCATAGCTGCCCCGATCAAAATTGAACAATCGCGCCAATCCGGAATCTGGCGCAGATGTTCAATATTCCGGTGATGCCCCGGCCCATGCTTGCCCCAGATCCACACTCAGGAGGCAAGACATGACCAAACACGGCGAGCTTATCGTCATCACCGGCGCCAGCCGCGGCATCGGCCTTGCACTGGTCAACCGGTTTCTCGATGCCGGTTTTCCGGTGCTGGCGATAGCCCGCGATACCGCATCGACGAAGGCGCACGACAACCTGACCACGCTCGATGCCGATCTTGCCGGGCGGGCGGGGATTGCCCGGGTGAGCGACCGTGTGGCGGCACTGGGATTGCCGGTGGCGGTGCTGATCAACAATGCGGGCGTCCAGAACGCGATCGATCTCACCGGGCCGCAGATTGCAAACCCGGAATGCCCGGACCTCATCCGGGATGAAATCGCGCTCAACCTGACCGCGCCGATCCTGCTGGCGCTGGCGCTGCTTCCGTTCATGCTGCGGCCGGACGGCACCATCGTCAACGTGACATCGCTGGTTTCGAGACAGCCCAAGCCTTCCGCACCGGTCTATTCGGCATCCAAGGCCGGGCTCGCCTCGTTCACGCAGGCGCTCCGGGTGCAACTGCGTTCGCAAGGCGTGCGCGTTGTCGAAGCGGTGCCGCCACTGGTGGACACCGGCATGACATCGGGCCGCGGCAAGGGAAAGATTTCGCCCGAGGCCATGGCAGACGCGATTCTGGAGGGTGTCGCCAACCAGCGCCAGACAGTTGCCCCCGGCCTGTCACGCCGGGTGCTGGTCCTCAACCGGCTGCTGCCGGAACTGGTGCGCAGGATTCTGGCGCGCAGCTGACTGCTTTTCCCGGCATATTGCGTGCAAAGCGCATGGACCTTGAAGGCCCCCCGCGCTAATCCTTGCAGCATGAAAAAAGGTGATCATCTCTTCCTCGTCGACGGCTCCGGCTACATTTTCCGGGCCTATCACGCGCTTCCGCCGCTGACGCGCAAATCAGACGGGCTGCCGGTCGGCGCTGTCGCCGGCTTCTGCAACATGCTGTGGAAGCTGGTTTCGGAGGCACGCGATACATCCGTCGGCGTGACGCCGACGCATTTCGCGGTGATTTTCGACCATTCGTCGAAGACCTTCCGCAAGGATCTTTATCCGGAGTACAAGGCCAACCGCTCGGCCCCGCCGGAAGATCTCGTGCCGCAGTTCGCCGTCATCCGCGAGGCGACGCGGGCGTTTGACCTGCCCTGCATCGAGATGGAAGGTTTCGAGGCCGACGACCTGATCGCTACCTATGCGCGGCTGGCGCGCGAAGCCGGCGCCGACGTGACGGTGATTTCGTCCGACAAGGACCTGATGCAGCTGGTCGGGCCACAGGTGTCGATGTACGACAGCATGAAGGATCGCCAGATCGGGGTGCAGGAAGTCATCGACAAGTGGGGCGTGCCGCCCGAGAAGATGATCGACCTGCAGGCGCTGACCGGCGATTCGGTCGACAACGTGCCGGGCATTCCCGGGATCGGGCCGAAAACCGCGGCGCAGCTGATCGAGCAATTCGGCGACCTGGACACGCTGCTCGAGCGCGCCGGCGAGATCAAGCAGAACAAGCGGCGCGAGAACATCATCGAATTTGCCGACAAGGCGCGGCTTTCCCGCGAACTCGTGCGGCTCAGGGATGATGTCGGCGTCACCGAAAAACTTGATGAACTGACGCTCAACCCGCTCGACGGGCCAAAACTGGTGTCGTTCCTGAAAGGCATGGAATTCACCTCGCTGACACGGCGGGTGGCCGATGCCACCGAAACCGACGCCAGCGCGGTTGATGCCGCCGAAATCGCCGTCGATGCGGCAGCCGAGATGCGCGGACCCGATCTCGATCCGGGCCAGGCGTCCGGCGCCTCCTCATCCTCCGGCGGATCGACAAAGGGCGATGACACCCCGCAGGGACTGGCCAAGCGGCGCGCGGAAACTGCCGCGTCGGCCAGGATCGACACCACGGCCTATGAAACGCTGCGCGATATCGACCAGCTCAAGGCCTGGTGCGCGATGGCGCGGGAACGCGGCCTTGTCGCCTTCGACACAGAAACCACATCGCTTGATGCGATGCAGGCAGAACTGGTGGGTTTCTCGCTGGCGCTTCCCGAAACCGCGCCGGACACCGGCGAACTCAAGGTCAAGGCCTGTTACGCGCCGCTGGCGCATTCCAATGGCGCCGGCGATCTTCTGGGCGGTGGCGGCGCGCAAGCCGACCAGATGCCGATGCGCGAGGCGCTCGACGAACTCAAGGCACTGCTTGAGGATCCGGCAGTTCTCAAGATCGGGCAGAACCTCAAATACGACATGCTGGTGATGGCGCAGCACGGTATCTCGATCGAGAGTTTCGACGACACCATGCTGTTGTCCTACGTGCTCGAGGCAGGCGCCGGCGGGCATGGCATGGATTCGCTGTCAGAGCGCTGGCTCGGGCACAAGACGATTTCCTACAAGGACGTGACCGGCACCGGCAAAAGTGCCATCCCGTTTGCCGAGGTGCAGATCGACAAGGCGACCGCCTATGCCGCGGAAGATGCCGACGTGACGCTCAGATTGTGGCATGTGCTCAAGCCACGGCTGGTCTCAGACGGCATGGTTTCGGTTTACGAGCGTCTTGAACGGCCGCTGGCGCCGGTTCTGATGCGAATGGAAAAGCACGGAATCCGTGTTGACCGGCAGATCCTGTCGCGGCTGTCGGGCGAACTGGCGCAGGGAGCAGCAGCGCTGGAGGCGGAAATCCAGGAGCTGGCCGGCGAAAATTTCAATGTCGGCTCGCCCAAGCAGCTCGGCGAAATCCTGTTTGACAAGATGAGCCTGCCCGGCGGCACCAAGACCAAGACCGGGCAATGGTCGACCAGCGCCCAGGCGCTTGAGGACCTGGCTGCAGCGGGACACGAACTGCCGCGCAAGATCGTTGACTGGCGGCAGCTGACCAAGCTCAAATCCACCTATACCGACGCGCTGCCGGGGTTCATCAATCCCGAGACCAAGCGGGTGCACACGTCGTTCGCGATGGCGGCCACCACCACCGGGCGGCTGTCGTCATCGGATCCGAACATCCAGAACATTCCGGTGCGCACGGCAGAAGGCCGCAAGATCCGCACCGCCTTTATCGCCGAACCGGGCAATGTGCTGATTTCGGCGGATTACAGCCAGATCGAACTTCGGGTGCTGGCGCATGTCGCCGATATCCCACAGCTGACGCAGGCGTTTGCCGACGGTATCGACATTCACGCCATGACCGCGTCGGAAATGTTCGGCGTTCCGATCGAGGGCATGCCGCCGGAAGTGCGCCGCCGCGCCAAGGCGATCAATTTCGGCATCATCTACGGCATCTCCGCCTTCGGCCTCGCCAATCAGCTCGGGATCGAGCGCTCCGAGGCAGGAGACTACATCCGCAAGTATTTCGAGCGCTTTCCCGGCATCAAGGACTACATGGAGGCCACCAAGGCGGAAGCCAAGGAACATGGCTACGTGACCACGATCTTCGGCCGGCGGGCGCACTATCCGGACATCCGGTCGTCCAATCCGCAGGTCAGGGCGTTCAACGAGCGGGCCGCGATCAACGCCCCGATCCAGGGCTCTGCCGCCGATATCATCCGCCGCGCCATGGTGCGGATGGAGCCGGCGCTGGAAAAGGCCGGCAAGAAGGCCCGCATGCTGTTGCAGGTGCATGACGAACTGATCTTCGAGGCCGCGGAAGCCGATGCCCAGTCGATCATTCCGGTGATCGTCGACGTGATGGAAAACGCGGCGATGCCCGCGGTCAACATGGCGGTACCGCTGAAGGTTGACGCCCGCGCCGCACTGAACTGGGACGAAGCCCACTGAGCAGGCTTCGGGCCGTTTGGTTTTGCCGTTAGCCCCGGTAGCAGTGGAAATGTGCCGCCATTCGGCTTAGCCTGCTGCCACCGGGGCAACGAAACAAGGCGGGTGGGGGCAAATGAGGTGCATGGAGAGCGTTCAGGACAGTCGCGGTCCGGCTGATGCGATCAGCCTTTCAGCCAATGGCCTCGGCCTGAGAAGCGGACTGCTTCGGGGCTCACGCGAAGAGGGCGACACCGACGCTGCGGTCCAACTGTCGTTCGACCAGCCGACGGGGCGGGGCGAGATCGGTTTTTACGAGTTCGATCCGGATTTCAACATCATCGTCAGCGACTGTTTCTGGCGCCAGGACGGTTTCGTGAAATATGCCGGCGAAGGCTGGATCCGGTTCAATTTCTGCCTCGACGCCAACGCTGCATTCGATTTTGAAGACCGTGGCCGCTTCGAGCTGCGCGGCCAGGAACTGAGAGTATTCCACCAGCCTGAAGGGACGGATTGCGGGCATCACATTCATGGCAATGGCCGGTCGGTGTGCGTGACGATTTCGGTCAGGCGCGCCTATCTCGGCAAGCTTCTCGGGACCAGGGACAACCGGTTCCTCGAAAGCGCGGAAGATACCGGCAGCGACGGTTTCTTCTTTCACCGCTACGAAATGGATCCGGCATCGCTGCGCGCGGTGGCCGACATGCTGACGATGAAACATCGCGGAACCCTGCGGCTGCTCTACGCCAAGGCCAAATCGGAGGAGCTGCTTGTCAATGCGCTGTCGTTTGCCAGCCGGCCGGAGACCGCAAGCCCGCGCATCCGCTTGGGGCACCGGGACCGGGCCCGCATCCTGCAGGTGCGCGAAACGCTTGACGAGAGCTTCGCAAAACCGCCACCGGTGTCCGAACTGGCCCGGCGTTTCGGCATCAACCGCAACAAGCTTTCCTACGGATTTCGCGAAGTGCACGACCGGTCGATGAGCGAGTACATTGCCGATCGCCGGCTTGAAACGGCTTGGCGGCTGCTCGACGAAACCGACCGGCCGGTTGCCCATATTGCCGAAGACGTCGGTTTCAGCCATCTGCAGAGCTTCTCCTCCGCGTTCAAGAGACGCTACGGGTTTTCACCAAGCATGCTGCGCCGCACCGCTTCCGGCGAAAAATGACAGCCGCATAAATAGCGGTGATCCCGGCCTAAGACAGGTGGCCGCATCGCTGGCAGGTTCTTTCCAACGGCAAACAGCCAAGGGGAAGAACAATGGCGAGCGACAACGGCAAGATCACATTCGTGCTGGTGCACGGATCATGGCATGACGGCAATTCCTGGCGATTTGTGGAGAAGCACCTGCATGCCGCGGGACACGCGACCTTCGCTCCGAGCCTTCCCGGGCGGGGCGCCAACGCATCCGCATCCATCACCTTTCAGGACTGCGTCGACAGTGTCGTCGATGCCGTGAAGGCGGCCGGTCTGAGCGACATCGTCCTGGTCGGACACAGTGCGGGCGGCTCGGTGGTGCGCAAGGCAGCCGAGAGCCTGGCAGAGCGGATCAAGCGCCTGGTTTACATCTCGCCGCTGCTGGCCGGAAATGGCGAGCCGGTGCTTGCCGCGGTTCCGCCGGATTACGGTGCGCTGTTCAAGGAGATGGCGGCCCAGTCAGCGGACAATACCGTGTTCCCGCCATGGCCGGTGTGGCGCGACGGCTTCATCGGTGATGCCGACGAAGCGACGGCGAAGGCGGCATTTGACGAATTGTGCCCCGAGCCCTTCGGGCCGATCATCGAGCCGATCGATCTCACCGCTTTCGAAGCCTTGCAGATTCCGACGAGCTACATCAATCCGACCGAGGACGTGGTGTTTCCGATCGGCGAATGGGGGTTCTTCCCGCGCATGTACCAGAAGGTTGCGCCCTGCCGGCTGGTTCAGATCCCGGGCAGTCACGAGGTGATGTACTCCAACCCCGAGGCCCTCGCAGATGCGCTCGTGGTTGCAGGCAGGAACTGAGCAATGATTTCGGAGGCGGATTACACCAGCCGCGACGCTACCGCCCTGGCCGAACTCGTTCGCGGACGCGAGGTTTCGCCACGGGAACTGCTCGATACGGCGATCGCCCGGATCGAGCGCCTCAACCCGCGTTTCAACGCGGTGGTGGAGACGCTTTACGACAGCGCCCGGCGCGATATCGCCAACGGCCTGCCGGACGGACCCTTTGCCGGCGTGCCTTTCCTGGTGAAGGATCTGCACACGCTGGTGGAAGGCAGCCGTCTCAGCCACGGGTGCCGGTTCTTTGCCAACCATGTCAGTTCGCACGACAGCTCGGTCGTGGCGAAGGCGCGGAAAGCCGGCCTCGTCATTGCAGGGCGTACCAACACACCCGAATTCGGCCTCAACTCGACCACCGAAGGGCGGTTTCTGGGTGCCGCGCGCAATCCGTGGAACCCGGATCACACGACCGGCGGCTCAAGTGGCGGCAGTGCGGCTGCGGTGGCCTCGGGAATGGTCGCCTTGTCGCATGCGACCGACAGCGGCGGCTCGATCCGGATCCCCGCATCCTGTTGTGGCCTGATCGGACTGAAGCCGACCCGCGGCCGGGTGCTGGCGGGGCTGGATACCGGCGAGGGCTGGCATGACACGTTCAACGCCTTTGCCATCACCCGTAGCGTGCGCGACACGGCCAGATTGCTGGACTGCCTGAAAAACAGCGGCGACGCGGCGCCCTATTACGCGCCCTATCACGACATGTCCTTCTCCCAGATCCCCGATGCCCCGGCGAGGCCGTTGCGGATCGGCATCCTGGAGACGCCGCCGAACGGCGTCGCGGTTGATCCGGAGGTCCGCAACGCGCTCGACGATACCCGCAAGCTGCTGGAAGATCTCGGCCATGTCACCGGGACGACAAAGCTCGCATACGAGACGAGGCCAGCCGCCGAAGCGTTTCTCAAGGTCATTTGCTCTTCGGTTGCCTCCACCGTGGACCATTGCGAGAAACAGACGGGAATCGCCGCAAGAGCCGAGGATTTCGAAGCCTCGGTCTGGAGTGCGCTGCAGATCGGGCGGCAGATGTCGGGCGGCGAGCTCAACGCCGCAATTGCCTGCATCCATCTGACCGGCAGCGAGATATTGAGACAGCTTGCCTGTCATGATGTGGTTCTGTCCCCGACCGTTGCGAAACCGCCGCTGCCGCTTGGGCAGCTTGATGCCGGCGAGGCCGACATAAAGACGTTTCTGGCCAAGGTCTTCGCTTTTGCGCCGTTCACCTCGTTCTACAATATCAGCGGCCAACCGGCGATCAGCCTGCCTGTTGCGTGGTCGCCCGAAGGACTGCCCGTGGGAATGCAGTTTTCGGCCAGCCCCGGCAGGGAGGATATCCTGATCCGCCTGGCCGCACAGCTGGAAGCAGCCGTTGAGTGGAGCAAACCCCAGGCCGCGCTGATGTCCAGGCTTGCCGGGCAATAGGCCTTCGAAATCCCGCCGATTGCCACGATATCGTGGCCCGAACTACCGGCGCTCCTGCAGGAAACAGGGGTGCCGGTCCTTCCGTTACGGCCCGATCCAGACGGCCTCCACACGGGCGAATCACCAAATTGTGACGTTGCGACACATGGCGTTTATTTGACGCCATCATGGCCCTGTGGTGTGTGGAGTGACTTTAGCCGCCGAGGAGGACTGCCATGTTGAAATCCCTGACCGTGTTTGCCGGTGTGCTGACCGCGGCGCTTGCCCTGCCGCATGGAGCGAAGGCCGCCGATCCCGACCCGCGAAACTGGGATGCCGTGCTGACCGAAGCCAAGGGTCAGACGGTATATTTCAACGCCTGGGGCGGATCTGAAAACATCAACAGCTATATCGACTGGGCCGGCGAAACGCTGAAACAGCGCTATGGCGTCGAGGTGGTTCACGTCAAACTCGACGACACCGCCAACGCGGTGGCAAAGGTTCTGGCCGAGAAGGCCGCCGGCAAGGACGAGGGCGGCTCGGTCGATCTCATCTGGATCAACGGCGAGAACTTTGCCTCGATGAAGCGGCAGCAATTGCTGATGGCGCCGGACTGGACCACGGGCCTGCCGAACTGGGCCTATGTCGACCATGAAAACAAGCCGACGATCCTGACCGATTTCACCATCCCCACCGACGGGCTCGAAAGCCCCTGGGGCGGGGCCAAGATGGTGTTCTTCCATGACAGCGCCCGTACGCCGGCCGACAGCGTGCCGCATTCGTCGGCCGAACTGCTGCAATGGACACAGGAAAATCCCGGCCGCTTCTCCTACCCGCAGCCACCGGATTTCATCGGCTCGTCGTTTCTCAAGCAGGTGCTGATCGAGACCATCGCCGACAAATCCAAGCTCAGCCAGCCGGTGACCGAGGCCAGCTTTGCCGAGGATGCAGCGCCGCTGTTTGCCTATCTCGACAAGCTGCACCCCAATCTGTGGCGTGGTGGCAAGGCCTATCCGCAAAACTATCCGGACATGAAGCAGAAGCTGGCGGACGGCGAACTCGACATCATTTTTGCCTTCAATCCGTCGGAGGCCTCGGCCGGGATCGCTGCGGGCGAACTGCCCGATACCGTGCGTTCCTTCACCTATTCCGATGGCACGCTGGGCAACACCCATTTCGTCGCCATCCCCTACAATGCCGCCGCAAAGGCCGGCGCACTGGTGCTGGCCAATTTCCTGATTTCGCCGGAAGCCCAGGCCCGGAAGCAGGACCCGTCGATCTGGGGTGATCCAACGGTGCTGTCGATGGACAAGCTGTCGGCTGAAGACCGTGCCGCGTTCGAGGCGCTGGATCTCGGTGTCGCCACGCTGAAGCCCGACGAACTCGGCCCGGCGCTGGATGAGCCGCATCCGGACTGGATGGAGCACATCGAAGGTGAATGGCTCAGGCGCTACGGCGCGGCCAACTGATCGGCATGGCCAGACAGAGCGGAAACACGTGACATGACGGGTGGCGTGCGTCTGGCGCGACTGGCGCCACCCCTGACACTGGCGATCCTGCTCGGTCCGCTGGCTTTCGGGCTGACCGGCACCGCGCTTCCGGCGCTGGGTTACCTTCCCGAACTGGGTGGCGAGAGCTTCACCACAGCCCATTTTGCAGCGCTTGGCGAGGTGCCGGGTATCACCCGCTCGGCAGTACTTTCGATCCTGATCGGACTGATGACCACCCTGGTGGCCCTTGGCGCGGTTGCGGCGTTTGTCGCCAGTGACCTGGGCAGCTCCGGATTCGTCCGGATGCGGCGGATGATATCGCCGCTGTTGTCGGTGCCGCATGCAGCGGCGGCGTTCGGGCTTGCCTTCCTCATCGCTCCGTCGGGCATGCTGATGCGGCTGGTTTCGCCCTGGTTGACCGGACTTGACCGCCCGCCGGACCTGCTGATCGTCAATGATCCATGGGCGCTGTCGATGATGGCCGGGCTGATCGTCAAGGAGATCCCGTTTCTGTTCCTGGTGACGCTTGCCGCCCTGCCCCAGACCCGGCATGTCGAAACCATGCGGCTGGGACGATCACTCGGCTATGGCCGCATCGCCAGTTTCACCATCCTGTTGTGGCCGCCGCTCTACCGGCAGATCCGGCTGGCGGTGTTTGCCGTGGTCGCCTATGCCACCTCGGTGGTCGATGTGGCGCTGATCCTCGGGCCGCATCTGCCGGCGACGCTGCCGGTGCGTCTGATCGACTGGATGAACGATCCGGATCTCGAGACACGGTTCCTGGCATCCGCCGGCGCGGTTCTGCAGCTGGGCGTGACCCTGACCGCACTGATTGCCTGGATCGGGCTTGAGCGGATTGGCGCCTACATGGTCGGCAGGGCCCGCAATTGCGGTCACCGGATGCAGCGCGACAGGGTTGTGCGCGCCGCCGCACGGCTGGTGATGATCGCCTCGGCAGCCATCGTTTTTGGCGGAATCGCGCTATTGGCGCTGTGGTCGGTTTCGGGCCTGTGGCAGTTCCCCGACGCGCTTCCGGCCAATTTCAGCCTGCGAAGCTGGATGCAGGCGCTGCCGCGGATGAGCGGGCCGCTGTTCACCACCCTGGCCGTCGCCGGATTGTCGACGCTGATTGCGCTGGTGCTGACCATCTTGTGTCTTGAACGCGAATACGAGACCGGCCGGGGCCGCGGCGGCGGGGCGCTGCTGCTGATCTATCTGCCGCTGATCGTGCCACAGATCTCGTTCATGTTCGGCCTGCAGGTGCTGTCGATCTGGCTCGGGGTCGATGCCAGTTTCTCCGCGCTGGTGCTGGCGCATCTTGTGTTCGTGCTGCCCTATGTCTTCCTGTCGCTGAGCGATCCCTGGCGCGCCCATGACCGCCGCCATGACCTGATCGCGGCCGGGCTCGGAATGAGCCGGGCCCGGACCCTGATGCGGATCCGGCTGCCGATGCTGACACGGGCCATCCTGACGGCAGCGGCTGTCGGGTTTTCGGTCTCTGTCGGGCAATATCTGCCAACCGTGCTGATTGGCGCGGGACGGCTGACCACGGTGACCACGGAGGCGGTGGCGCTGGCCGCCGGCGGCAATCGAAGGGTAATCGGCGTCTATGCCTTCATGCAGACGCTGTTGCCGTTTCTTGCTTTTAGCATTGCAACGGGTTTGCCCGGCTTGCTATTCCGCAAACGGCGAGGCTTGCAGGTGTGACAGTGGACAGCATGACCGACAATCAGGGACTTCGTCTGGACCGGGTGCATATCTGCCTCGGCGATCGCGTTCTGGTGACGCTCGATGCGCAGGTCAGGCGCGGAGAAACGCTGACCGTGATGGGGCCTTCGGGCTCCGGAAAATCAACACTTCTGGCCTATCTCGGCGGCTTTCTCGATCCGGCTTTCACGGCCAGCGGCCGGATATCGGTGGACGGGGTCGAACTCAACCGGCTGGAGGCCGAAAAGCGCCATGCCGGGATCCTGTTTCAGGATCCGCTGCTGTTTCCCCACCTGAGTGTTGCCGACAATATCGCCATTGCCATCCCCGAGGACGTGAAGGGGCGCAAGCAGCGCCGGCTGGTGGCCGAAGCCGCGCTGGCTGATGCAGGGCTGGCCGAATTCGGTGACCGCGATCCCGATACGCTGTCAGGCGGGCAAAAAGCCCGCGTCGCGTTGCAGCGGGTGCTGGTGTCGCGGCCGCGGCTGCTGCTGCTGGACGAGCCATTTTCCAAACTCGACGCCAATTTGCGCGACCAGACCCGGCAACTGGTGTTCGACCGGGCGCGGCGGGCGGGATTGCCGGTGGTGCTTGTCACCCATGACGAGGAAGATGCCCGTGCCGCGGGCGGTCAGGTCCACAAGGTCGGGCAACCGTGAGCGCCATCGCCGGGCGTTATGCGGATCTGCCGGTCTCGGATGTGCTTGCTCCACTGCGCACAGCCCTTGCCGGCAGCCCCAATTGCGTGCTCGCGGCCCCTCCCGGCGCCGGCAAGACCACGCTTGTCCCGCTGGTGCTCAAGGATGAACCCTGGCTTTCGGGCAAGATCATCCTGATCGAGCCGCGCCGGCTGGCGGCGCGCGCGGCGGCGCGGCGGATGGCGGCGATGCTGGGCGAAGAGGTTGGCGGAACCGTCGGCTACCGGATGCGGCTTGATACGAGAGTGTCTTCAAAAACCCGCATCGAGGTGGTGACCGAGGGCGTGTTCACCCGAATGGCGTTGTCATCGCCCGATCTCGAGGGCATCGATTGCGTAATCTTCGACGAATTTCACGAGCGCGCGCTGGAAGCGGATTTCGGTCTGGCGCTGGCGCTCGATATCCAGTCAGGCCTCAGGGAGGATCTGCGCATCCTTGTGATGTCGGCGACGCTCGACACAGCCCGGGTGGCTGCACTGCTTGACGATTGCCCGGTGATCGAAAGCCAGGGCCGCAGCTATCCAGTCGATATCCGGCACATCGACAGGCAATCGGGCGAGCGCATCGAGGCGTCCGTGACCAGTGCCATCGAGATGATCCATCGCAGCGAGGACGGTTCGATACTGGCCTTCCTGCCGGGCCAGGGCGAGATCCGGCAGGTGGCTTCGAGACTTGAGGGCCGGCTGGGTCCGTTGACCGATATCCAGCCGCTTTACGGCGGACTGAGTTCGCAGGAGCAGGATGCGGCGATCAAGTCGGCGCCGGAAGGCCGGCGCAAGGTGGTGCTGGCCACCCCGGTAGCGGAAAGTTCGATCACCATCGATGGCGTGCGCATCGTCATCGACAGCGGGCTGGTGCGCCAGCCGGTGTATGAACCTTCGACCGGCATCACAAGGCTGGAGACAATCCGCGCTTCACAGGCCTCCGCAGACCAGCGCGCCGGGCGGGCGGGACGAACAGCTCCGGGCATTGCCGTCAGGCTCTGGCGGGCCGAGCAGACCAAGGCGCTGCCCGCTTTTTCGACGCCGCAGGTGCTGGCGAGCGATCTCTCGGCCATGGTGCTCGATTGCCTGGTCTGGGGGGTCAGGGACCCGCGCAGCCTGCGGTTCATCGATCCGCCACCCGAGGCGGCGATCACCGAAGCCGGCGCGCTGCTCGAAAGCCTCGGCGCGACCGATGCCGAAGGCAGCCTGACAGATCGCGGCAAACGCATGCGGGCGCTGGCGCTGCCGCCCCGGCTGGCCGCGATGGTGGTTTCCGGGCAGGAAGAGGGGCACGGCCATGCGGCGGCGGAACTGGCGGTGCTGCTGACCGAACAGGGGCTGGGCGGACAGGACGCGGATCTGGAATCACGATTGTCGCGGTTCCGCTCCGACCGCTCTGCCAGGGCCAATGCAGCCCGGGCGCTCGCGGCCCGGCTGGCCGGCGGCAAGCCGGCGGCTTCCAGCCCGTGTCCCGCGGCAGCGATGCTGGTGCACGCCTTTCCGGACCGGATCGCGCGGCAGCGCGGCGGGCGGGGCAAGTTCGTTCTGGCCAATGGCCGCGGTGCGATGATCGACGAGACCGACCGGCTGGCCGGGCTGGACTTCCTGGTGATCGCCGACATGAGCGGCAAGGCGCAGGCGGCGCGCATTCTCGCGGCAGCGGAACTGTCGGGCGAAGCGCTGGACGAGGTTCTCGAAACCCGGGCCGTGCAGAGCGAAGACTGTGTGTTTGACCCGCAATCGGGTGCCGTGCGGGCACGCCGGGTCAGTCGGCTTGGCGCCATCACGCTTGCCGAAACGCCATTGCCAAAACCCGATGATGCGGCTGCAATGGCGGTGCTGTGCGCGGCGATCCGGAAACTCGGTCTCAAGGCACTGCCGTTTTCCGCGACCGGCCAGCAGCTGAGAGACCGGATCGGCTTTCTTCACAAAAGTCTCGGCGCGCCCTGGCCGGATGTCTCGGACGAGGCGTTGCTTGAGGATCTCGAGACCTGGTTCGCGCCCTATCAGCCGGGCGTGATGTCGCTCAAGTCCATCGACCGGGACGGCTTGAACGAAGGCCTGCTGTCGTTGTGCGGACCGGGCGCGCGGGGTGAAATCACGCGGCTGGCGCCAACCCATTACGAGGCGCCGACGGGATCGCGGCTGCCGATCCGCTACGACGAGGACAGTCCGATCGTGGCAATCCGGGTGCAGGAACTGTTTGGCGAAACCCGCCATCCGGCGATTGCCGGCGGACGACTGCCGCTGACGCTGGAGCTGCTGTCGCCGGCGCACCGGCCAATCCAGACAACGCGGGACCTGCCGGGCTTCTGGCAGGGCTCGTGGGCCGATGTGCGGGCCGAGATGCGCGGACGCTATCCGCGCCATCCCTGGCCGGAAAATCCGGCCGAGGCAGCACCCACGCATCGCGCCAAACCGCGTGGCACCTGAACGGTTCCGGGCAAAACCGTTTGTGAATCGTGCGAGCGATGCGCTAGATCGGTTGCATGAACGTTCTGCCATCCATTCTCGACGATCACTCGATCCGGCACCGGTTGCGGCTGCAAACCCTGACGCGGCTGAGATGGCTGGCCGTGGTTGGCCAGAGCGTCACGGTGCTGATCATCGCGCATGGCTATGGATTTCCGGTTCCCGAGCTTTTCTGTTTTGCCCTGATTGCCTGTTCGGCCTGGCTCAATGTGTTCCTGTCGGTTCGGTTTCCCGCAGCCCACCGGTTGCCGCCGCTCGGGGCGACGGCGGTGTTGTCCTTTGACGTGCTGCAGCTTTCGGGGCTGCTGTTCATGACCGGCGGGCTCGCCAATCCGTTTTCGGTGCTGCTGTGCGTTCCGGTGATCATCTCCTCGGCGTCGCAGCCGGTGCCTCACACGTTGAGCCTCGGTGCGCTGTCGGTGGCTGCCGTTACGGTTCTGGCCTTCTTTTCGCTGCCGCTTCCCTGGTATCCGGGCAGCGATTTCGAGGTGCCCTACCTTCTCATTGCCGGTGCCTGGATCGCCATCGTGTCGACCACGGCTTTTGCCGCCTTCTATTCCTTCCAGGTCTCGGCCGAAGCCAACCAGCTGGCCGATGCGCTCGCCGCAACCGAGCTGGTGTTGCAGCGTGAGCAGCATATCTCGGCACTCGACGGCCTTGCGGCGGCGGCGGCACACGAACTCGGCACCCCGCTTGCGACCATCCAGGTGGTGGCCCGGGAAATGGAAAAGGCGCTGGCAGACGACCCGCGATTTACCGATGACCTGATGCTGTTGCGCAGCCAGACCGAGCGATGCCGCGATATCCTGCGACGGCTGACGACCCTTTCGGCGGAAGACGAAGCCCACATGGTGCGGCTGCCGCTGGGCTCGCTGATCGAGGAGGTGATTGCACCCCACCGTGAATTCGGCATTGCCATCGAGGTGATTCACAGCAAGACCGACATGCGGGAAGCCATTGGCCGGCGCAATCCGGCGATCCTGTTCGGGCTCGGCAACCTGATCGAGAACGCGGTGGACTTTGCCGGCAGCAAGGTAACGGTGACGGTCTCCAACGAACGCGACCGGGTGGAGATCTCGATCGATGATGATGGCCCCGGTTTCGCCCCCGATGTGCTGGCGCAGATCGGGGTTCCGTTCATGAACCGGCGCAACCGGCTGGACCGGGAAAAAGGCGGCGGCCTGGGACTGGGCCTGTTCATCGCCAAGACATTGCTTGAACGATCCGGCGCGTCGCTGGAATTCTCCAACAGGCCGCCACCGGCGTCCGGAGCCCATGTAAGTGTGAGCTGGCCGAGAGAGAAAATGGACCTTTTTGGTGCCGACAAGATGCTTTGAAATGCGTTTGGAGCTGGATAATCTGGAAAAACGCATTAAATCGATGATGAAAACCTGGATTTCCAGGACCGATAAGGTGACCCATGACCGACAACACCGACCAGTCGACAGAAGCCCAATCCATTGGACCGGACGCCACGCTTCTGCTTGTCGACGATGACGGACCCTTCCTGCGCAGGCTTGCCCGCGCCATGGAAGCGCGTGGCTTTGAGGTGGAGATCGCCGAGAGCGTGGCGGAAGGCCTGGCCAAGGCACGCGCCAAGACACCGAAATACGCGGTCGTGGACATGCGGCTTCAGGACGGCAACGGACTGGATGTCATCGAGGCCATCCGCGAGCGCCGCGACGATACGCGGATCATTGTCCTGACCGGTTACGGCAACATCGCCACGGCTGTGACGGCGGTGAAACTCGGCGCAATCGATTACCTGGCCAAACCGGCTGACGCCGACGAAGTGTTTGCGGCGCTGACCCGCAAGCCCGGCGAACGGGCCGAGGTTCCGGAAAACCCGATGTCAGCCGACAGGGTGCGCTGGGAACACATCCAGCGTGTCTACGAAATGTGCGAACGCAATGTCTCGGAGACCGCGCGGCGGCTCAACATGCATCGCCGCACCCTGCAGCGGATCCTGGCAAAACGCGCGCCGCGCTGACCCATCCCGCATTCAGGCAAGCACGATAGTGCTTTATCCTGCCGCCAGCTCGGCGAGCAGCAGGCGGTCGGCGGCCGCGCGGGCAAAGCGCAGCAGCATGGCCTTGCGGGTTGCCGCCGCCAACCGGTGTTCGGGCGCTTCCCGCAGCAGGTGGCCCGACCATTCATCGGCAATGATCAGCCCGCAATCCTGGGGGAACAGATCCGCGGGCACACCGGCATGGGTGGCGAAAAACAGCCGGTCGCAGTGCTGGCGGTAATCGGGCCATTTGTGATCCGCGCGGAAGTCCTCGACCGATGACTTGATCTCGACAATCCAGATTTCCCCGGCTCCACCGAGCGCCACCAGATCGGCGCGGCGGCCCGACGCAAGCGGCAATTCAGGCACCATCGACAGGCGCAGATCGGAGAACAGCCGCTGCACGCCACGGCGCACCATCATTGCCCGGTCAGACTGGCGACCGTCGACAAGCGGATTGTCGGAATGTGGGGAAATGATCGGCATGCGCTATACCTGCCACGTGATTTGGTCTATCGCAATGTCAGCCGGAGCTCATGTTGCAGAAAAACAATGAGCCGCAACAAAGGATGAAAAATACGACAATTTTTCAGCCGAAACAGTTGCATAGTTAAGACTTAATTAAAATAAGAGGCATCACGTAGATCGCGGTTCAACACCGACGTTCACGCCTTGCTCTCGGAAGTTTTCAAAATGACACTTCGCATTTCGCTTACCATTGCCGGACTCGTTGCGGCACTCGCACTCACCGGCTGCACTTCAAATACCGGGGGCGGCGTTTCCGGATCGACCTCACAGATATTCACTTCCGAGTACGGCTCGGTCACCGATTCCGGCTATTCGATCCCGGCTGTTCCGATCAGCAAGATCGACAAGAAATTCCATCGCCAGATCGTCTCCTACAGCACCCGCGAGAAACCGGGCACGATCATCGTCGACACGCCCAACCGCTATCTCTACCTGGTTCTGCCGGGCAGAAAAGCAGTGCGCTACGGGATCGGCGTCGGCAAGGCGGGATTTGCCTGGGAAGGCGAGGCCTACATTGCCTGGAAACAGGAATGGCCGACATGGACTCCTCCCAAGGAAATGATCGACCGCAAGCCGGAACTCGCAAGATACGGCAGCGACGGCATGAAGCCGGGCCTGAAGAACCCGCTCGGCGCCCGCGCGCTCTACCTGTTCAACCAGAAGGGCGAGGACACGCTGTTCCGCCTGCACGGCACGCCGGAATGGAAATCGATCGGCACGGCCGCCTCGTCGGGCTGCATCCGCCTGATGAACCAGGACATCATCGATCTTTACGAGCGGGTCCGCCCGGGCAAGAGCGCCCGCGTGATCGTCAAGCAATAGCCTGACGCTTTCCACCGCATCAAAAAGCCCGCCCGGGACGACCGGGCGGGCTTTTTTCGTTGGGTTGCCAGCGGCTCGCTGCCGGCCGGCAGGTGACGGCCTCAGCCGGCGGCTGCCTTGAGCTCGAAACGGCGGCGGTGCAGGACGGGCTCGGTGTAGCCATTGGGCTGCGACCGGCCTTCGAGCACGAGCTCGACTGCCGCCTGGAATGCCACCGACTTGTCATAGTCCGGCGCCATCGGGTGGTAGGCCGGGTCTCCGGCGTTCTGGCCGTCGACAACAACCGCCATGCGCTTCATGGTCTCGATGACCTGATCGCGGGTGATGATACCGTGGTGCAGCCAGTTGGCCATGTGCTGGGCGGAAATCCTCAGCGTCGCCCGGTCTTCCATCAGGCCGACATTGTTGATGTCGGGGACCTTGGAACAGCCAACGCCCTGATCAACCCAGCGGACGACATAGCCAAGAATGCCCTGTGCGTTGTTGTCGATTTCGCGCTGGATTTCCTCAGGCGTCCAGTTCGGGTTGCGAGCAACCGGGATCGACAGGATATCATCCAGTTTTGCCCGCTCGCGGGAGCGCAGGCTGGCCTGGACATCGGCGACATTGACCTTGTGGTAATGGGTGGCGTGCAGCGTCGCAGCGGTCGGCGACGGCACCCAGGCGGTGTTGGCGCCAGCCTTCGGATGGCCGATCTTCTGCTCCAGCATTGCCTGCATCATGTCGGGCATGGCCCACATGCCCTTGCCGATCTGGGCATGGCCGGCAAGCCCGCATTCGAGGCCGATATCGACATTCCAGTTCTCGTAGGCCGCAATCCAGGCGGCCTGCTTCATGTCACCCTTGCGGATCATCGGTCCGGCTTCCATCGAGGTGTGGATCTCGTCGCCGGTGCGATCAAGGAAGCCGGTGTTGATGAACACCACGCGCTTGCTGGCAGCGCGGATGCATTCCTTGAGGTTGATGGTGGTGCGGCGCTCCTCGTCCATGATGCCCATCTTGATGGTGTTGGGCGCCATGCCGAGAGCTTTCTCGACACGCTCGAAAATCTCGACGGCGAAGGCCACTTCTTCCGGACCGTGCATCTTCGGCTTGACCACATACATGGAGCCTTCGGCCGAATTGGCGCGGCGGCCATTGGGGCCGATATCATGCAGGGCGATGAGACCGGTCAGGAACGCATCCATGA
Source organism: Hoeflea sp. AS16 (assembly GCF_038900095.1). Classification (NCBI taxonomy): domain Bacteria; kingdom Pseudomonadati; phylum Pseudomonadota; class Alphaproteobacteria; order Hyphomicrobiales; family Rhizobiaceae; genus Hoeflea; species Hoeflea sp. AS16. The sequence goes on from NZ_JBBMQQ010000003.1 coordinate 434,345, forward strand.
TGCCTTCCGGGATCTCGCTGCCATCGCTCATCAGGATGGCCGGGTTGGTCATCAGGTGGCCGACATTGCGGATCAGCATCAGCGAACGGCCCTTCAGCGTCACAGCCTTGCCGTCCGGCGTGGTAAAATCGATGTCGGGGTTGAGCTTGCGGATAAAGCTCTTGCCACCCTTCTGCACTTCCTCGGTCAGGTCGCCCTTCATCAGGCCGAGCCAGTTGCGATAGACCAGTGTCTTGTCTTCGGCATCGACAGCGGCAATCGAATCCTCGCAATCCATGATCGCGGTGACAGCGGATTCGAGGACCACATCAGAAATGCCGGCCTTGTCGGTCTTGCCGATGACGCTGGCGGGATCGACGCAGACCACCGAGTGCAGGCCGTTCTTCTTGAAATAGAGGCGATAGGCGTTTTCGCCATCGCGCCTGAAGCCGGTGTACTGGCCCTCGTCAGCCAGCTTCGTTTCACCGTTGGCGGTCTCGACCTTCAGTTCGCCATTGTCAAATTCGAAGCCGGTTACATCCGCCCACTTGGCGCCAACCAGCGGTGCGCTTTCATCCAGGAACGACTTGGCCCAGGCGATGACGCGGCCGCCGCGCTCCTCGTCATAGCCACCGGCCTGCGGCAGGTCGCCGAGCGCATCGGTGCCATAGAGCGCGTCATAGAGTGAGCCCCAGCGGGCATTGGCGGCGTTGAGCGCGAAACGGGCATTCATCACCGGAACGACAAGCTGCGGGCCGGCGATCAGGGCGATCTCGGGGTCGACATTCTCGGTCGAAACCTGCACCGGGCCGCCTTCGGGCAGCAGATATCCGATCGATGTCAGGAAATCCTTGTAGACAGCCATATCGACCGGTGCGCCATTTTCGCGGTACCAGGCATCGATTTTCTCCTGCAGCGCATCACGCTTGGCCAGCAGCTCGCGGTTCCTGGGGGCCAGATCAGCAACGGCCTGGCCAAACGCCTCAAAAAAACCATCCGCCTCGACACCGGTTCCCGGCATCGCTTCGTTAACGATGAAGTCGTGCAGGTCAGCGCTGATTTTCAGGCCATTTTTTTCGATTCGTGTCACTTTGACTCTCCGTTTTGCGGACGCAATGCTACGCATCCAGACTCTGAGCGGACCCTGCCGGGCGGCGTATTGCCTGTCAATTGATCTAAGGTGCAAATGATTTATTCCAAAACGGAACAAATCACCTGGTCGCGATGCGCGGACGGCCCGAAGCGATTGCGATGAAACGGGCTTCAATGAATTTCTCCAGCCCCTCGATCACCGGCATGTCGATATGTTCGCTGAGCTCGATCACCGGATGATCCGCACCGCTGCGGGTTGCCGCCTGGCGGGCCTCGGTGGCGGCGAGATCGCGGGCGCGGGCAAAGGCTTCCGCCCGATCCCTGAATATCTGGTGCTCGCCGGCGCCATTGACTGCATAGCGCCCCTCTTCGGGCTCGGAGACGAACACGGTCACCGTCTCGCGCACCTGGCCAACCACCGCTCCCACCGCATTGGCGACGCCGGCATGAACCGGCACGAAACTCTCGATATCGAGCATGTCGGCAATGGCCGGGTAATGCACCGGCGCCGATGCCCCAAGCGCCACCAGTGGCCGGTCGGGCTTCAGGCTGAAGCGGACAAGACCGGGCGTGCGGCTGAGCGCGCGCTCGATGCAGGCCGACCTGGCGACGTCAATTCCGCCGATGTCGTCTTCAGCGACAAGCGCGGACACTATGGCTTCCGCACTCTGCCGGGTCAGCCGCGCGGAGACCAGTTCGGCGAGTTCAGTGGGTGATTGTGCAACAGCGCGGCCCGAACCTGCCTTGCGGCGGGTGAATATTTCGGCGCCAAGGCGGGCGGCGGCAGCGTTCCATTGGTCCTGACGGCCCAGCACATGCATGGCGTCCGAAGGGGTGAAGCCCGCGATCAGCACCAGTCCACGCGCCACCAACCGGTCGAGGGTGGCGCGCTGGGAGGTTGAGGTCAGCACGGCATCGAGCGGCTTCGGCTCAAGCGTAATCCGCTGGTAAAGCGAGGCTTCATGAGCGGTAAGACCTGCAGCCAGCGTTTCGGGCAATCCGGTGCGCAGGGCAAACCGGCCATCATAACGGCCGGGATGGGAGGCCTGTGCCTGCCGTTCGAGCCCTCTGACAACCGGTTGCGGCCAGAGATGCGCGGCAAGGCTCAATGGCATCAGCCGGCGCGGCCCGAGTGTCAGCCCCGCGTCAAAGCCGCCCTCCTCAAGCCGCACTTCGGAATCCCCGCCCAGCCCGAAGGTGTGCATGGCCACCGCCTCGACCATGGTCCGGTAGCGGCCGACCGTGGCGCCTTCGCCGTCAAGCCGCGGGTGGCCGCCATCGAGCACCGCGACATCGGTGGTGGTGCCTCCAATGTCGGAGACCACGGCATTTTCGAGCCCGGTCAGATGCCGGGCCCCGACGAGACTTGCCGCCGGACCTGACAGAATGGTTTCGATCGGCCGCATCAGCGCCTCGGCGGCTGAAATCAGCGCACCGTCGCCACGAACCACCATCAGCGGCGCATCAATGCCACGGCTAGAAAGATAGCCGCCGGTCGCATCGATCAGCCGTGCCACCATCGAGATCAGGCGCGCATTGAGCAGCGTGGTCAGCGCCCGGCGTGGCCCGCCCAGACGGGAGGACAGGTCATGGCTGCAGGTGACCGGCAAAGAAGTTCGACTTCGAACCAGATCACGCACCGCGATTTCGTGAGCGGGATTGCGGACCGCAAAATAGCCGGCGATCGCCACCGCCGAGACTTCCTGGCCCAAGGCTTCAATCTGCGCTTCCAGCGGGGCGAGATCGAGCGGTGTCTCGTTGCCGTGCACATTGTGCCCGCCGGTCAGATAGATGACCGGATCGCTGCCCAGCGCCTCGGCCAGACCGTCACGCGCCAGGTCCTGCGGCCCGAAGCCGATCATCACCAGCGCTGCACGGCCACCCTGACCTTCAACAAGCGCGTTGGTGGCAAGCGTGGTCGAAAGCGACACCAGGCGGATCCGTTTCACGGCGCCGGTAATCTCGGACAGGACGGTTTCCACCGCGCCGGAGACGCCGATCGCCAGATCATGGCGGGTGGTCAGTGATTTCGCCGATGCCAGAACGCCTTCGGTCTCGCTGTAGAGAACCGCGTCGGTGTAGGTGCCACCGGTATCGATGCCGAGAAAAAGAGGAGATGTCATGTCTTGCAGTCCATTCAAACGCTCCATTCACGCATCCCGGGCCGGATGGGAACATACAACTGACATAAAACGGTTTCGACACGGACGCCACCACTTCCCACGGCGACACGGGCTGCAATTGGACCAGTAGCTAAGCCGGCACATGGGCCGGTACTAGGGGGCACAGACGGCGAGGTTAACGCCGGCTGACCCGCATCGGCAATCCGCCTGCAGGCTGGGTGGTGAGCTTTTGCACCGGCCAGGGCCTGGTCTTGTCGGTGCAGTCAAACCGGTAGCGTGACAACAGCACGCCAAGCGCGATCACCGCCTCCTGCAGCGCGAAGGTCGCGCCGATACAGATGCGCGGTCCGACACCGAAAGGCAGATACTGATAGCGGTCAATCTTGCCGCGGTTCTCCGGCAGGAAGCGGGAGGGGATATAGGCTGCGGGCTGATCCCACAGCTTGGTATGCCGGTGCAGGGTCCAGGGCATGACAAGAATCGTGGTTCCCGCTTCGATGGTCACGGTCTCGCCCTTGCCATTGTCCCATTCGTCATCGGCGATCGCGGCACGGTTGATCGAGGGGGCGGGCGGATAGAGCCGCATTGCCTCCTCGAACGCCGCACGGGTCCAGGGCATGGCATCAAGCCACTTGACCGGATCCGGCTCGTCCGCCAGCACATGGTCAATCTCGGCTTCGACCTTTTCGCGGTCTGAAGGCGAGTTGGCCAGGCAATACAGCGTCCAGCCAAGCGCCCGTGCCGTGGTTTCATGACCGGCGCCGATGAAGGTGATGATATTGTCCTCGATCTCGTCAATCGTCAGGCCGTCGGGACCATTGAGCCCGATCAGCAGCGTAAGAAAATCCTCAGGCACGGAGCCGGGATCAGAGCGCATCAATTGCTGCCGGTTGGCCATGGTCTGCTCGACGATACCGCGGAATTTGGCCAACACACGGCGGCCAAACATCCGCCGGATGCGCGGTATCCAGGACGGCGCCTTCAAGAGATCCATCGGATCAACCCGTCCCATGGTCGACAGCAGCCGTTCAATGTCGCCGGCAAATTCAGTTTCTGTTCCGGCCACCTGGCCCGAAAACAGCGTGGCCGAGAGAATGTCGAAGGTCAGCTCGGTCATGTCGACGGCAATGTCGCGCACCTCGCCATTGGCGGCCGCCACGTCATAGCGACCGGTAAAGGCGCGGGACTGCTCAAGCATCTGCTCGGCAAAGCCACGCGCATGGCGCGGCGTGAACACCGGTGCCATGGCCTTTCTCGAGCGCTTCCAGGTATCGCCTTCCGCCGTCAGCAGGCCGTCGCGCAGGATCGGACGCAGGACCAGCTGGCGGATAATTGCCATCTTGTAGTTCTGCGCATTGTCGACCAGCACGTGGCGCACCAGGCCCGGATGATTGACGATCAGCGTGCGTTCATTGAAGAACCTGGTCTTGAGCCATTCCAGCCGGAATGACGGCTCGCCCCACAATTCAAGCGGGTTGCGCATGACGGTGCGGATGATCTCGAACCGTGTGGGCGGCGTAGTTCTGGGGACCGGCGCCGGCGGTACGAATGGCTTGCAAGTCTCTGTCATGACGCCTCCTTTGTGCACCGGCACAGGCCCCAAACACCAGCGCCGATCCGGTAGCCGCGGCCCGTGCGCTCGCCGTCTTTGGGGTCCGGCGCTTTCATCCCCATATATGCATTGCGAAACCCACAATTCCATGGCGTCGCGGATTTGGTTTTCATCAGCCGCCCGCCTATACTGAAAGCTCGTATACGCGGTGATTCGTTGCCGCTTTCCCTAGTTTTCCCGCCCGGCCCTGCCGATCTGGACTGAAAGACCTGCATGATGAACGATACGCCTGAGACAAACCCGACCGTGCCGGCCGAATACGGCGCCGAATCGATCAAGGTTCTCAAGGGCCTGGATGCCGTGCGCAAGCGGCCGGGCATGTATATCGGCGACACTGATGACGGTTCCGGCCTGCATCACATGGTCTATGAGGTGGTGGACAACGCCATTGACGAGGCGCTGGCCGGCCACGCTGACCGCGTAACCGTGACGCTCAATCCTGACGGATCGGTGACCGTTACCGACAATGGCCGCGGCATTCCGACAGATATCCACAGCGGCGAAGGCATTTCGGCCGCCGAAGTGATCATGACGCAGCTGCATGCCGGCGGCAAATTCGACCAGAACTCCTACAAGGTATCGGGCGGTCTGCACGGCGTTGGCGTGTCGGTGGTCAACGCGCTTTCGGTGTGGCTGAAACTGGTTGTCCGGCGCAACGGCAAGATCCACGAGATCCGGTTCAGCCACGGCGTTGCAGATGCACCGTTGAAGGTCATCGGCGATTGCGGCAGCGAGACCGGCACCGAAGTGACCTTCATGCCAAGCAGCGAAACGTTCACGATGATCGATTTCGATTTCGGAACGCTCGAACATCGCCTGCGCGAACTGGCATTCCTGAATTCCGGCGTCCGCATTCTCCTGGCCGACCGGCGTCATTCCGACGCGAAGGAGCTGGAACTGTTCTACGAGGGCGGGCTGGAAGCCTTCGTGCGCTATCTCGACCGGTCGAAAAAGCCGCTGGTCAACGATCCGGTGACGCTGCTCGGCGAGAAGGACGGCATTACCGTCGAACTGGCGATGTGGTGGAACGACAGCTACCACGAGAATGTGCTGTGCTTTACCAACAACATCCCGCAGCGCGACGGCGGAACGCATATGGCCGGTTTCCGCGCCGCGCTGACCCGTCAGATGGTCGCTTATGCCGACAGCTCGGGCATGACCAAGAAAGAAAAAGTGTCGCTCACCGGTGACGATTGCCGTGAAGGCCTGACCGCGGTGCTTTCAGTGAAAGTGCCGGATCCGAAATTCTCCTCGCAGACCAAGGACAAGCTGGTTTCCTCGGAAGTCCGTCCGGTGGTCGAGAACCTGGTCAACTCGACACTGAGCGCCTGGCTTGAAGAGCACCCGGCTGAATCCAAGGTCCTGGTCGGCAAGGTGATCGAAGCCGCCGCCGCACGTGAAGCCGCCCGCAAGGCGCGCGAACTGACCCGGCGCAAGGGTGCCTTGGATATCTCGTCGCTGCCCGGCAAGCTGGCCGACTGCTCCGAGAAAGATCCGGCGAAGTCCGAACTGTTCCTCGTGGAGGGCGATTCCGCTGGCGGATCGGCCAAGCAGGGCCGTTCCCGCGAAAACCAGGCGATCCTGCCGCTTCGAGGCAAGATCCTCAATGTCGAACGGGCACGTTTCGACAAGATGCTGTCGAGCCAGGAAATCGGCACGCTGATCACGGCGCTCGGGACCGGCATCGGCAAGGACGAATTCAACGCCGACAAGCTGCGCTACCACAAGATCATCATCATGACCGATGCTGACGTCGACGGCGCGCATATTCGCACCCTGCTGCTGACCTTCTTCTTCCGGCAGATGCCGGAGCTGATCGAGCGCGGCCACCTCTACATCGCCCAGCCGCCCCTCTACAAGGTATCGCGCGGCAAGTCCGGCCAGTACCTCAAGGACGAGAAGGCGATGGAAGATTACCTGATCACCACCGGCCTTGATGAGGCCGCGCTTGAACTTTCGACCGGTGAAGTGCGGACCGGGGCCGACCTGCGCGGCACCATCACCGACGCGCTGAGAATGCGGGCACTGCTGGAAGGCCTGCATTCGCGCTATGACCATTCCGTCGTCGAACAGGCCGCGATTGCCGGCGCCTTCAATCCGGAACGGATTACCGATCCTGCCGAGTCCGAGGCCATGGTCGCGGAAGTGGCCAGGCGGCTCGACATGATTTCCGAGGAAACGGAGCGCGGATGGACGGGCGTGATCACCGAGGATGACGGGTTCCGGTTCGAACGCGTGGTTCGCGGCGTCAAGGAATCGGTGGTTCTCGATTCCGGGCTGATCGGCAGCCAGGACGCGCGGATGATCGACCAGATGAACGCCAAGCTGCGCGAAGTCTACACCGAACCGCCGGTGCTGCGGCGCAAGGAAGGCAGCACCCAGGTTTCGGGACCGCGGGAGCTGCTTCAGGCAGTGTTCGCCGTTGGCCGCAAGGGCCTGACCCTGCAGCGCTACAAGGGTCTGGGCGAAATGAACGCCGAGCAATTGTGGGAAACGACGCTCGATCCGCATGCGCGCTCGCTGCTGCAGGTCCGCGTCAACGACGCGGTCGACGCCGACAGCCTGTTCTCACGGCTCATGGGCGACGAAGTCGAGCCACGGCGCGAATTCATCCAGGACAATGCGCTGTCGGTTGCCAACCTCGATATCTGACCGGACGCATTTATAGAGACAAGAACAACGCCGCCACCCCGATCCGGAGTGGCGGCGTTGCTGTTTGTTCCATCAGGTCTTGATGGCCGGATCAGCCGCGCCCCTTCCAGGGAACCAGCCATTTCTCGGCCATGCGCATCATGATGTCGATGCCGTAACCGATGATGCCGATCAGGATGATGCCGAGGATAACGATGTCGGTAAGCTGGAATTTGGAGGCGTTGACGATCATCATGCCGGCGCCGCGGTCGGCGGCAACCAGTTCGGCTGCAACCACGGTGCCCCAACACACACCCATGGCGACGCGTGCGCCGGTGAATATCTCCGGCAGCGAATTGGGAATGATGACGTGCCGCAGGATCTGCCATTTCGAGGCGCCGAGCGAATAGGCCGCGTGCACCTTGGAAATGCTGACGCCGGAAACCCCGGCGCGCGCGGCAATGGTCATGATCCAGAGAGCTGCCAGGAACAGCAGGATGATCTTGCCCTCCTCGCCGATGCCGAACCAGATGATGATCAGCGGAATCAGCGCCAAGGGCGGGACCGGGCGCATGAACTCGACAATCGGGTCGAACCAGCCGCGGAACCAGTTGGACAGGCCCATGGCATAACCCAGCGGAATGCCGATGATCGAGCCAATGACGAAGCCGACCAGAACCCGGCCGAGCGAATAGCCCAGATGCTCCCAGAGCGAGAAGTTCTTGTAGCCTTGGCTGGCGATCTCCCCGAGCCGGCTGAGAACGGCCTCCGGCGCCGGCAGCCAGATCGGTTCCATCTGCCAGCCCTTGTCGGGCTTGATCGACAGGCTGCCCTTGTTGGTCATGGTGATCTCACCATCGGAGAACCTCACGGTTTCACCCGGCGCGATGGGTTTTCCGTCAATGGCAATCAGGCGGTAGCCCTCCTCCTTGCCACCGATATCGTTCTCGTTGAGCCGGCTGAGAACCGAGCGCCAGGCGCCGATCTTGACGGCGTCATCGACGGCGAAGGTGTGCGGCTTGTCCGAGACTTCGGGAAGCGCCACCTCATCGCCCACCCGGTAGACGCGCAGGTGCGCGACCGCTTCATCCGTCTCGCCGGCGGCATTGCGGGCGGTGTAGGTGAAGCTTGTGTCGCCGACAAAGGGCCCGGGCACATGCAGCGGCGTGATCACCGAACCGGTGAAAGCCCCCCAGATCGCAAACAGCGCAATGATGGACACCACCGAGGCGAAACGGTTTGGCGAAACGGCGCTTTCATCGCCGAAGGTGACGGTTTTCAGGCTGGCGAAATCATGAATGTGGTGGCGCGACCCTTGCCAGAACCGGTAGGCAACATAGGCGAAGGCGAAGATGACGAGGTAAAGCAGGAATACAATCATGCTGTTTCCTCCTGGCGGCCCATGATTTCCTCTTCCATGTCCCAGATCATGCTGAGAATCTCTTCGCGGCGCTCGCCAAATTCCGGTTCCTTCTTGACCAGGCGCAGATCGCGGCCAACGCCCATTTCGGCGAAGGGCAGCTGGTACTCCTTGTGGATCCGGCCTGGCCGCGGCGCCATCACCAGCAACCGCTCGCCCAGGAGCAGCGCCTCCTCGACGGAGTGGGTGATGAGAATGATGGTCTTGCCGGTTTCCTTCCACAGCTTGAGCACGAGACCCTGCATCTTCTCGCGGGTCAGCGCGTCAAGCGCACCCAGCGGCTCATCCATGAGGATGACGTCGGGGTCGTTGGCGAGGCATCGCGCCAGCGCCACGCGCTGCTGCATGCCGCCGGACAATTCATAGATCATCTTTTCACCGAAATCCTGCAGACCGACGGTGCGAAGCAGATTGTCGACGATCGGCCGGGTTTCGGACTCCGGCCTGCCCGCCATGTCGGGACCGAAGGAAATGTTGCGGCGAACGTTCATCCATTCGAACAGCGCGCCCTGTTGAAACACCATGCCGCGTTCCGGTCCGGGTCCGGTCACGGTCTTGCCGTTGAGCATCACCTGGCCATCGGTCGGGGCCAGAAATCCGGCAACAATATTGAGAAGCGTTGTCTTGCCGCAGCCCGAAGGTCCCAGAACCGCCAGAAGCTCGCCTTTCGCCAATTCCAGCGAGACATTCTTCAGGGCCTGCACCGAGCTGCCATTGGGCAGATCAAACCGCATGGAGAGGTCGTCGATAACCAGGTTACCCATGGCTACTCCAATCATAGGGAACAGTGTGCCGAGGACAAACGGCCGGACCCTGACGCGATCCGGCCGTTCATGTTCGTCTTGCCTGCCTACATCTTGGCCGCGGCCGCGAGCGGACCGGTGTTGACCGCACCATCATAGGTGTCGCGCGAAGCCGGGATGTTGCCCTGTGCCTTGAAGAAGTCGCCCACACCCTTGAGAAATTCAGGCGTGGCCTTGCCGAGCCACTTGTCGGAAAGTTGCTCTTCGACGGTCGGGAACTTGAAACCGGCCAGCGTATCGGTGGCATCGGCTTCGCTCATGCCGGCATCCTTGGCGATAACCGGCAGCATTTCCGCCGAATCGGTCAGCCATTTGGCGTTCATGTCGGCGGTGACCTTGAGGAACTTGGCAAGAACGTCGGAGTGTTCAGCCGCAAAGGAAGCCGGCACGGAGGTGACGTCGTAGACGGAGATGCCGATGGCGTCCTTCTCGTCGCCTGTCAGCAGCACGTTGCCATGCTCCTTCATGCGGCGCAGCGAACCACCCCAGCCGCAGACCATGTCGAGGCTGCCCTGGGCAAATGCAGCCGCACCGTCCGGCGGAGCCATGTCGACGACTTCCATGGTGGAGACGTCAACGCCGAAATGCTCCATCTGCTTGAGGAAGCCGTAATGCGCGGCGGTGCCGATCGGGACGCCGACCTTCTTGCCTTCCAGTTCCTTGGCGCTGTCCTTGTCGATTTCGAGCTCTGCCTTGACCACGCAGTTGTCATTGTCGTTGTAGACCACGGCAATGTCGGCAACCTGCAGGTCCTGACCGGCGGAGGTCGCGACCACGAAGGGCGGAACGCCCTGGCTCACCGAAATATGGACATCGCCCGAGGCCATCGCCGCCGACATCGCGGTTCCGGCGTCGAAGGACTTCCAGTTGACCTTCATGCCAAGCGCTTCATCATACAGGCCCTTGACCTTGGCGTACTGGAACGGCATCGGCCATTCCAGAAAGTAGGCAACCGTGATCTCTTCGGCCTTGGCGACCGATGCAGTGGCGACCATGGCAATGCCGGCCAACAATGCGGAAATTCTTGTTGCAGCTTTCATGTGATGCTCCCTGTCCGGGCCAGCATAACGCCGGCCTTTCGATTGCAATTCATAGCCGGTCGAACCTGAGGCCTCCGGCGCTGTTCCCGTTTTCTTGGCGTTCTTTGCAGTCATCTTGCGCCAACATTGCGAAGTCGATCAAGTCAGTGCTCAAAGCCATAGCGCCAATTTGCGCTGCAACATTGTACCAGTTTTCTTTCAATCATGCAGGTCATTGGATTTGTTGATGTTTTTCTGGCCATATGGCCGAGCATCCACTGGCCCTATTCTCTTGCCAAGCACTTCGGCGATGGTTTTGACGCCGGAGAACCGGCCATAACCATTTTTCCCGGGAGGGACCGCTCATGAACCTGCCCATCCAGACCAACGATATCCAGGCTGTTGTCGAGGCCGACAGGGCTCATGTCTGGCATCACCTGATCCAGCATAAGCCGTTTGAAACCATCGATCCGCGCATCATGGTCGAGGGCCGCGGCATGCGGGTGTGGGACGCGACCGGAAAAGAGCATCTCGACGCTGTCTCAGGCGGTGTCTGGACGGTCAATGTCGGCTATGGCCGTGAGAGCATCGCCAATGCGGTGCGCGACCAGCTGGTGAAAATGAACTATTTCGCCAACAGCGCCGGATCAATTCCGGGCGCGCTTTTCGCCAAGAAGCTGATCGAGAAAATGCCCGGTTTGAGCCGGGTCTACTATTCGAACTCAGGATCTGAGGCCAATGAAAAGGCCTTCAAGATGATCCGGCAGATTTCGCACCGGCATCATGGCGGCCGCAAATACAAGATTCTCTACCGGGACCGCGACTATCACGGCACAACACTGGCCACGCTGTCGGCGGGCGGGCAGCCACAACGGGCCGAACAGTATGGCCCGATGGCGCCGGGTTTCGTCATGGTGCCGCACTGCCTCGAATACCGCAGCCAGTATCCCGATGCGGAAAGCTACGGCCTTGCCGCGGCCAATGCGATCGAGGAGGTGATCCTGCGCGAAGGCCCCGACACCGTCGGCGGGTTGTGCCTCGAGCCGATCACCGCGGGCGGTGGCGTGATCACCCCGCCTCCGGGCTACTGGGAACGGGTTCAGGAGATCTGCTCCAAGTACAATATCCTGCTGCATCTCGACGAGGTGGTTTGCGGTGTCGGACGTACCGGCACCTGGTTCGGCTACCAGCACTACGGCATCAAGCCCGATTTCGTCACCATGGCCAAGGGTGTCGCGTCCGGTTACGCCGCGATTTCGTGCACGGTGACCACGGAAGCCGTGTTCGAGATGTTCAAGGATGACCCGTCCGATCCGATGTCCTATTTCCGCGATATCTCGACGTTCGGCGGCTGCGCGGCAGGCCCGGCGGCAGCGCTCGAGAACATGCGGATCATTGAGGACGAAGACCTGATCGAGAACACCCGGATCATGGGGGAACGGATGACCAGCAATCTCCTGGCGCTGCAGGAAAAACACGCCGTGATCGGGGATGTTCGCGGCAAGGGCCTGTTCGTCGGCGCGGAACTGGTCAGCGACCGGTCCTCGCGTGAACCGATGGACGAGAAACGGGTGCAGGCGGTGGTGGCCGACTGCATGGCGCAGGGCGTGATCATCGGGGCGACCAACCGGTCATTGCCCGGCTTCAACAACACGCTGTGCTTCTCCCCGGCGCTGATCGCGACCGCGGATGATATCGACCGGATTACCGACAGCGTCGACCAGGCGCTGACGCGGGTGTTTGCATAGGTCTGCAAGGGGGTCGGAATCCTTGCATCGGGGACGCGGCGGGACAATCGTGCAGCTGCCCCTTCCGCTTGGCTAAGTCTGTCGATATGCTGGAAAAAACCGGCTGGGCGATCGAATGTCGATTCCGATAGACACGTTTTTTCTCGACCCCAAATTCGAGGGAACACTGCAACAGAAAATTCAGCGAATGATCAGCGAGGGCGTCCTGTCCGGGCGCTTCATTCCTGGTGCCAAACTTCCCTCGAGCCGCAAACTGGCAACCCATCTGGGGATCAGCCGGATCACCGTGACACTGGCCTACAGCGAACTGGTTTCGGACGATTACCTGATCGCCAAGGGCCGTTCGGGCTACTATGTCTCGCCGACCGCGCCGCAGCGCACCCGCTTCGACGCGCCGAAGGGCGTCATCACCGATGCGGTGGACTGGAATCGCGCCATCGGTCAGCGTTACAGCGGCCAGGTTCTGGTCGAAAAGCCGGTGGACTGGCGCAGCTACCCCTATCCGTTCATCTACGGACAGGCGGACGAAAGGATCTTCGACCACAGCAACTGGCGGCAATGTGCGCTTCAGGCGCTGGGCAAGCGGGAATTTTCCACTGTCACCGCCGACAGCTATGAGCGCGACGACCCCGAACTGGTCAAGTACATCGCGCTCAACACCCTGCCCCGGCGCGGCATTCAGGCCAAGCCGGAACAGATCCTGATCACCATGGGCGGACAGAACGCGTTGTGGCTGGCAGCCCAGGTGCTGCTCAACCAGCGGCGCACGGCGGTGATGGAAAATCCCGGCTATCCCGGCCTGCGGGTGGCGCTCAACCTGGCGCGTTGCAATGTGGTGAACGTGCCGGTCGATCATGCCGGGATGCGGCTCGATGCCTTGCCCGAAGAAACCGACGTGGTGTTCACCACACCGAGCCACCATTGCCCGACCAGCGTGACGATGCCGCTCGAACGGCGCCAGGAACTGCTGGAGATGGCGTCGCGAAACGATTTCCTGATTGTCGAGGATGACTACGAGTTCGAAATGTCGTTCCTCAACCCGCCGGCCCCGGCGCTCAAGTCGCTGGATGAGGAGGGCAGGGTGATCTATGTCGGCTCGTTCTCAAAATCCCTGTTCCCGGGCCTGCGGCTTGGATACATGGTTGGCTCGGAGACCTTCATCCGCGAAGCCCGCGCCCTACGCATGGTCGTCGTCCGGCATCCTCCGGGACATCTGCAGCGCACGGTGGCGAATTTCCTGTCGCTGGGCCATTTCGATGCGCTGGTGGCGCGCATGGGCCAGACCTACCGGCGACGGCGCGATGTGATGCAGGAAGCCATCGACCGGCGCGGGCTGCATGTTGCCGGCTCGGATGTTTCGGGCGGTTCAAGCTTCTGGATGAAGACCCCGGACGGAATCGATGCGCGCGACCTTGCCCTTGCAGTCAGGGAAAGGGGAGTGCTGCTCGAGCCGGGTCATTTCTTCTTCGAGAATCCCGAGGATGGCAGGCACAATTTCCGCATTGCCTATTCCTCGATCGACAGCGCCCGGATTCCCGCCGGGATCGATATCATCGCCGACACGATAGAAGCGTTCGGCGAGAGATGAATAAAGGCCACGCATCGCGCGTGGCCCTTTCACAGCCTTTGCGGCCAGTCTCAGATTGCACCCTGCTGCGGGCGCATGTCCTCCCGGTTGATGCCGGCAACCACGACCGGCTTTTTCATGGCATCGCGGCGGAACGGCTCGCCCAGTTCCTGATTGAGCAGCACCTCGATGAAGGTGGTCTCGCCATTGTTCATCTGACGTTCGACGGCCTTGGCCAGTTCCTCGGTCAGGCCGCGCTGGTCCTTGACCACAACTCCCCTGGCGCCGCAGGCTTCGGCGATCCTGGCGTAGGACGTATCGCGATCGAGCTCGGTGCCGACGAAATTGTTGTCGTACCAGAGCGTGGTGTTGCGCTTTTCTGCGCCCCACTGGTAGTTGCGGAAGATCACCATGGTGATTGCCGGCCAGTTGTCACGGCCGCAGGCGGTCATCTCGTTCATGGAAATGCCAAACGCGCCATCGCCGGCGAAACCGACCACCGGAACATCGGGCTGTCCGACCTTGGCGCCGAGGATCGACGGAAATCCGTATCCGCAGGGGCCGAACAGGCCAGGTGCCAGGTATTTGCGGCCTTCCTCAAACGTTGGATAGGCGTTGCCGATGGCGCAATTGTTGCCGATATCGGACGAAATGATCGCGTCCTTGGGCAGGGCCGACTGAATGGCGCGCCAGGCCTGTCGCGGCGACATCAGATCGGCGTCGCGCCTGCGTGATTCCTCGTTCCAGACGGTGCCCGGATCGTCGTCCTCGTGGTCGAGCGAAGACAGCTCCTGGGCCCAGCGGGACTTGGTCAGCGAGACCAGGTTGCGGCGGTCCTCGCGACCGGCATCGCCGGCATCATCGGACAGCTGGGACAGAATGGCGCGGGCCACCTTGGTCGCGTCGCCCTCGATACCGACCGTGACCTTCTTGGTCAGGCCAATGCGGTCGGCGTTGATGTCGACCTGGATGACGTCGGCATTCTTGGGCCAGTAGTCGATGCCATATCCCGGCAGCGTCGAGAACGGATTGAGGCGGGTGCCGAGCGCCAGCACGACGTCGGCCTTGGCGATCAGTTCCATCGCCGCCTTGGAACCGTTGTAGCCGAGCGGTCCGACGGCGAGCGGATGCGATCCCGGGAAGCTGTCATTGTGCTGGTAATTGGAGCAGACCGGCGCATCGAGCCGCTCGGCCAGCTTGGCCAGATCCGGAATCGCGCCGGACAGCACCACGCCCGCACCGGACAGGATGACCGGGAACCGGGCTTTCGACAAAAGCTGAGCAGCCTTTGCGATGGCTTGCTCGCCACCGGCGGGACGCTCGAAGCGGACCATCTGCGGCAGCTCGACATCGATGACCTGGGTCCACATGTCGCGCGGCACGTTCATCTGTGCCGGCGCCGATCCGCGCCAGGCCTTCATGATCACCCGGTTGAGCACTTCGGGAATGCGCGAGGGATCGCGAACCTCTTCCTGGTAGCAGACGCAATCGGCAAACAGCCGCATCTGTTCCATTTCCTGGAAACCACCCTGGCCGATGGTCTTGTTGGCCGCCTGCGGCGTGATCAGCAGCATCGGGGTGTGGTTCCAGTAGGCGGTCTTGACCGGGGTGACGAAGCCGGTGACGCCGGGGCCGTTCTGGGCGATGGCCATCGCCATCTTGCCGGTGGTGCGGATGTAGCCGTCACACATCAGGCCGGCATTGGTTTCATGGGCGCAATCCCAGAAGGTAATCCCGGCCTTCGGGAACAAATCCGACACCGGCATCATGGCCGAACCGATGATGCCGAAGGCGTGCTCGATTCCGTGCATCTGAAGCACTTTGACGAAAGCTTCCTCGGTGGTCATTTTGGGCATGGGACAATCCTCCTTGTTGAGGGTTAGAAACCACAACTGGCTAGATCAGCTCTAGTGCCAGTTTGACGGCTTCACAACGCCAGATCAATTTGCCGCCGGTGCCTGTCCGGCAGCATGTCAGTTTCCGTAGAGATAACCCGGCAGCCAAAGGGCCAGCCAGGGGAAGACGAAGACCAGGACCAGCCCGAAAATCTGCACGGTCATGAACTGCATCATGCCGAAATAGATGTCCTTGAGGTCCCAGTCCGGCGCCACCCCCTTGAGGAAATAGGCCGACAGGGCCACCGGCGGGCTGAGCCACGCTGTCTGGAGGCAGACGGCTACAAGAATGGCAAACCAGGTCATGTTGACGTTCATCTCGACCAGCACCGGCTGCAGGATCGGCAGGATGATCAACACGATCGGCACCCATTCGAGCGGCCAGCCAAGGATGAAGACCATGGCAAGGATCATGATGATGATCAGGCTCGGCGACAGATCCAGCATCAACAGCCAGTCGGTGATCAGGCCGGGCGTGCCAAGCCGCGAGAAGACCGCACCGAAGAAGTTGGAGGCCGCGACCAGGAACAGGATCAGAACCGAGATCTCCAGCGTCTTGAGCAGCGCCTCATAGGTGCGTTTCCAGGTGAACTTGCGGTAGCCGATGGTCAGCAGCACGGAGCCAAGCGCCCCCATGCCCGCACCTTCGGTCGGCGTCGCCCAGCCAAACAGGATCGAGCCCATGGCGAAAGCAATCAGGATCGTGGGCGGGACGAGGCCGAGAATGAACTCGCGCCAGACATGGCTGCGGTCACCCGGGATCTGGTCCTCGCGCAATGGCGGACCGAGGTTGGGATTGAGCCAGCAACGCCCCAGCGCATAGACCAGATAGAGAACCGCCATCATCACGCCGGGCAGGATTGCCGCGGCGAACAGGTCGGTGACCGGAACTTCGAGAACCGGGCCCATGACGACGAGCATGATCGAGGGCGGGATGAGAATGCCCAGCGTGCCGCCGGCGGTGATGGTGCCGGCCGCGAGGCGGACGTCGTAGCCGGATTCGCTCATGGTCTTGGCCGCCATGATGCCGAGGATCGTCACCGAAGCACCGACGATGCCGGTGGCCGCACCAAAAACCACGGAAACAAACAGGACGGCAACGAACAGCGATCCCGTCATGCGGGCGAGCATCAGCTGCACCGCCTTGAACAATCGCTCCATCAGGCCTGCCTGTTCCATCATGAAGCCCATGAAGACAAACAGCGGCACGGCGGCCAGCGTCTGCTCCATCATCGAGCCGTAGAACTGCAGGGTCATGAGGAAGATGGTGAGCTTCAGGCCAAAGCCCCAAGCGCCGAAGACGATGCCGAGAAAGATCAGCGTGAAGGAGATCGGGAAACCGATGAAAATGGCGAACAGCATCGCCCCGATCATGAAGAAACCGATGATTTCGGGCGCAACCTCGAAGAAGCTCATGACGGCCACCTTCCGCGGGTCGCCGCGTACCAGGACTTGAGGATTTCGGAGACACCCTGGACCAGCAGCAACGCCACGCCGACGGCGAGCGACACCTTGACCGGCCAGACGACCGGCGCCCAGGTGCTGTCGCCGGCGCGTTCACCCTGCAGGACCGATTTGAGGGCAAATTCATAACCGGCGATCAGCAGGAAGATCATCGCCGGCATGAACAGCACGATATAGAGAACGAGATCGACGCGCCCTTGCGTTTTGACGGTGAAATTGCGGTAGAGGAAGTCAGCCCGGATATGCAATCCGTGCATCAGCGCATAGGCCGCACCGAGCATGAACGACATGCCGTAGAGCATGCGCGAAACATCGAAGGCCCAAAGCGTTGGCGCGATGAAAAACTTGCGGGCGATCACCTCGTAGACCATGGCAATGATGATCGGTACCACCAGAAGGGCTACGACGCGGCCGACCCATTCGGACATCGTGTCTATGCCGTGGATGATGGTGCGCGCCGCCGGATGCATGTCATCGGGCATGCGGGTTGATGGTCCGCCGCGCCGTTCTGCGAGCAATTCGTCGCCGATCGGCAGCATATCGTCTGTTTCTTTGCCGGCCATAATGCCCTCCTCACCGGAATTCCCCCATCCCCGAAGGGATCGATCGATCCGCCCCGCAAGGCGCGGGGCAGATCACAAGCTCATGACATTATTGCTTTCTGAGCGTGTCGGCGTAGGCCGCGCCGAGATTGGCATTGGTGCGCTGGGCCTGGGCCCAATAGGGCACCGCGGTCTTGGCAAACGCCTTCTGGCTGTCCCAGACCTGCTTGAAGAAGGCGTTTTCCGACGCGTTCTTCTCAAGCGCGGCATTGGCGGCGGCCATGTATTCGGTGAAGTACTCCGCCGGCGTGTCATGCAGGATGACGCCGTCCTCGTTGACCAGCTTGTCGAGCGCCTTTCCGTTTTCGTTGATGCGATAGGCCATGGCCTTCATCAGCGATGCGTTGGCGGCCACTTCGATGGCCTTCTGCTGCAGCGGGGTCAGCGACTTGTAGACATCGCCATTGAGATAGAGGTCGGCATTGACCACTACCTGGTGCAGGCCCTGCAGATAGTAGTGCTTGAGCACCTTCTGGAAGCCGAACACCGAATCCGGTTTCGGGCAGCACCATTCGGCTGCATCGATGGTGCCTTTTTCAAGTGCGGGCAGGATATCGCCACCGCCCATGGCAACCGAGGCGACGCCGATGTCCTTGTAGGTCTGGCCCGGAATGCCCGGAGGTGTGCGGAACCGGTACTGGCGGAAATCGGCCATGGTCTCGATCGGTTCCTTGAACCAGCCGAGCGCTTCCGGACCGACCGGCTGCAGCATGAAGCCCTTCACATTGACGCCCATCTCTTTCCAGAGCTGGTCATAGAGCTCCTTGCCGCCGGCATTGAGATACCAGGACATGAAAGCGATATTGTCGATGCCGATTCCCGCGCCTGCGACGGGCGAACCGAACAGCATGGCGGCGGGATGCTTGCCGGACCAGTAGTGGGTCCAGGCGAAGCCGCCATCAATCAGGCCGGCATCCACCGCATCAAGAATTTCCTGGACGCCTACGACCGCACCTGCGGGCAGAATTTCGAATTCGACCTCGCCATCGGTCAGGGCTTTGACGTCATCGGCAAAATCCTGAAGCATGACCACTTCGTCAGCCGTATTAGGGATGACAGACTGGACCCGGATCTTTGTCGCTGCATCGGCAGACACGCCGAACATCGACGTTGCCGCCAACAGTGCGACAGCTGCGACACCCTTGGTAAGCTTGGTTAGTCTCGACATGGGGTTCTCCTCCCGTTTCATGTCTTGCCTTCGAGTATGCGACAGACGGACGTGTCCGGCGAAGGCTTCACGGACAGCATTCGAGAAAAGTGCGAGCGGCCGATCCTGCTCATGACATGCCCCTTGCGACCATTGTCAGGATACCGGTCTCGGGATCGATGATGCCGCGATAGAACATGTCTGAGGCGACGTAGATCAGCACCGCCAGCCCAAGCCAGGAAATGGCCGGGAACCGGGTGAGAATCTTCATGATCAACGTCGCGGCAAAGGCCATCAGCAGGATTGCAAGGCCGAGGCCGAACACCAGCATCTCCGTGTTGCCATCGGCAATGGCGGCAACGGCAAGAACATTGTCGATCGACATCGAGAGATCGGCGACGGTGATCGAGACGAGTGCCTGGAAGAGTGTCTTGCGGGGCGGCCCGGTGTAGCCCTCGTCGCCGTGATCGGCGGTTTCAAGCGCCTCGGCCGCCTCCCGGTCGATATTGTCGCGGATTTCGCCATACAGGCGCCAGCAGACCCAGAACAGCAGCAGCGATCCAAGGAACAGGAGCCCCGGCACGCCAAGAAGCTTGGTGGCGAGCAGCGCAAAGATGATCCTCAGCGCGGCGGCGACAATGATGCCGAACAAAATGGCGCGTTTGCGCATGTCAGGCGACAAGGACGCGGCGGCCATACCAATGATCAATGCATTGTCGCCCGACAGCACCAGATCAGCCAAAACAATGGCTCCGAAATCAAAAAACTGCTGCAGCATCAAGCGGCCCCTCCCATGCCAATTCTGAAAGCCCTGGTCATCTGCGCATATCCTCGCGGATCATGTCCGAGGCTTTCTCACCAATCATAATGGCCGGTGCATTGGTGTTGCCCGATACAATCACCGGCATGATCGAAGCATCGGCGACCCGGAGACCTTCGACCCCGCGGACCCGCAACCGTTCATCGACCACGGCCATCGGGTCCGATCCCATCTTGCAGGTCCCGGTCGGGTGATAGATCGTCGTCGCGGTGTCGCGCGCCCATTTCAGCAGTCCTTCATAATCCTCATCAGGAACTGCCTTGCCGGGCGCATGCTCTTCGGTGATCAGGTCTGCCACCGGGGTCTGGCGGCAAATATGGCGGGCCATGCGGATGCCTTCGACAATGGTGAGCTGGTCCAGCGGCGTCGCCAGATAATTGGGATGGATCAGCGGATGGTCTTCGGCCCGCGCCGAGCGCAACCTGATTTCGCCGGTGCTTTCGGGCCGCAATTGCAGCACCGAGGCGGTAAAAGCATCGAAATCATCGGTATCGGTGGTCGGATTGTTGGCGCTGAAGGGCTGGATGTGGAATTGGATGTCGGGTGTAGCGAGATCCGGTCGGGTTTTGAGAAAACCGGTGCCCAGGCTGGCTGCGAGCGTCAGCGGTCCTGACCGATTGAGCATGTACTCAAGCCCGATTTTGGCTTGATTCAAGAGACCACGGGTCTTGGTGTTGATGGTTGGCGCATTACAACGGAAGACCGGGCGGGCCTGAAGATGGTCCTGCAGGTTCTGGCCAACGCCCGGCAGGGCGTGCCTAAGCGAAATCCCGTGATCGCCCAGATGACCGGGCTCGCCGATGCCCGACAGCATCAGAATCTGCGGCGAACCGATTGCCCCTGCCGAGAGGATGATTTCACGCCTTGCGGCGATCCGCACCGGTGATCCATGGCGATGGCCGCGTACCGCCACTGCGCGGGGGCCGTCCAGCTCGACGTTTTCAACCTGGACATGGGTGAGAACCTCGAGATTGGGCCGGGATCTTGCCGGTTTGAGGAAGGCCTTGGCGGAACTGCAGCGCAAACCGTTTCGCGCGGTCAGCTGGAAATAGCCGACGCCTTCCTGGCTTTGACCATTGTAATCGGGATTGAAGGCAAATCCCGCCGTTCTGGCCGCCTCGACCCAGGCATCGACAACCTGCCAGGACTGCCTGGAACGGGAGACCGAGAGTTCGCCCCGGTCGCCTCTGAGTGCATCGGCTTCGCCTTCCCAGGATTCACTGCGCCTGAACAGCGGCAGCAGGTCATCCCATCCCCAACCGACATTGCCCATCTGCCGCCAGCGCTCGTAATCCTGCGGCTGGCCGCGGACATAGAGCAGGCCGTTGATCGAGCTTGAGCCGCCCAGCGTCTTGCCGCGCGGCCAGTTGAGCGCGCGGCCGTTGAGCCCCTCGTCCGCCTCGGTCCGGTACATCCAGTTGAGCGCCGGATCCTTGATGGTCTTGAAATAGCCGACAGGCACATGAATCCACGGCGAGGCGTCGCGGCCGCCGGCTTCGATCAATGCCACCGTGACGGAAGGATCAGCCGAAAGCCGGTTGGCCAAGACGCAACCGGCTGATCCTGCTCCGACGATGACAAAGTCAAACTCCAACTAAAAATACCTCAAGATGCAATAATTGAGACTTTACTTCTCGTTATTCATCGTATTCACTTCTACGACCACGGTGCAAGGGTGGCTACAACTGGCATTACTGATTGTTCAAAACTGGATTAAGCATGCCAAATTCGGAAGACCGCATCGCCACAAACCTGCGAACGCTGCTGATCCTTGAAGTTGTCGGCACGGCGGGCGAACCGATGACGCCGACGGAAATCAACCAGTCGATCGGGCTGCCCAAGCAGACCATTCACCGGCTTTGCGCCACCCTGGTGGAGGAGGGATTTCTCGTCTACGAGCCGAATGGCAAGCGGCTGCGGGCGGCGCGGCGGGCACGCATGCTCGGCGCAGGCTTGCTGCACTCGTCCCGCGACCACATCCTGCGCCGGCAAGTGCTGGTGGATCTGGCGATGAAGACGGGCGAAACAATCAATTACGTCGTGCCCGAGGATGACGGCATGAGCTACCTCGACCGGGTGGAGACCGGCTGGGCCTTCCGGGTGCAGCTGCCGATCGGCTCCAACGTGCCGTTCCATTGCACGGCGAGCGGCAAGACCTTTCTCGCCAGCCTCAACGCCCGAAAGCGCAAGGCGTTCGCCCACGGCCTGACGCTGGAGCGCAAGACGCCGAAGACAATCACCGACCCCAATGCGCTGCTCAAGGAGCTGGCGGCGGTCGCCAAGGACGGCTTTGCCATCGACAACGAGGAATTCATGGAAGGCATGGTGGCGATCGCGGTTCCGGTGACGGACGAGGCAGGACGGTTTGTCGCCGCGATTGCCTGTCACGGCCCGGATGTGCGGCTGTCGCTCGACACGCTTCGCGGTTTTCTGGGCGATTTCAACGCAGCCGTGAGCAAGCTGCGCGCCGTGATGGCCTGACAATATGGCCTGGCAAGGCCGTTCCAAAACAGAGACGCGCCGCCTAGGCGTCGGCGCCCAGCTCGGCAGCACAATGGGCGATGATCGCGCCGATATGGCGGCAGTCCGCAACAGAAAATGTCAGCGGCAGGCGCATGTCGAACAGGCCTGAAAGAACCCGGTCGGTTTCAGGCAGAGCCTGGGGATCGACATAGCGCCAGCTGTGATGATTTGAGGTGAACCCCACCGGGTCGGACGCACCAAACCATTTCAACTCGACACCCAGGGCCTTGTTCGCGGCGACGAAAGCCCCGGCCAGGGCCGGCGAAATGCCGGGCAGGCGGAACTGGATGGAGCTGCCGACATAGCGCTCTTCGGCAGGGCGGCAGGGCAATGCCACACCGTCGACACCGGCAAGCGCCTGCTCAACGGCCCGGTAGCGCTCATTCCAGCGTTCGATGTTGTCTTCGAGGCGGGAGAGCTGCGGCAGCAAGATCGCGGCGCGCAGATTGTCCATGCGTCCCGACATGTTGGGCGTTTCCAGCCGGATGCGCTCGAAAACATCAGCCGGTGGTGCTGCGCCGTGACGCTCATAGAGCATGTAGGACCCCGACAGAATGATGGCGCGGGCCATGAAGTCCGGATCGTCGGAGGTCAGCAACCCGCCTTCGCCCGAATTGAGGTGCTTGTAGGTCTGGGTGGAAAAGCAGCCGGCGAGACCGAAATTGCCGCTTTTCCGGCCGTTCCACGCAGCCCCCATGGTGTGGGCGCAATCCTCGATCAGGATCAGGTCGTGCTGCCGGACGATATCGGCAAGACGCTCCATGTCGGCCAGATGGCCGCGCATGTTCGACAACAGCAGGAAACGCGCCCCGGATGTGCCCGCCTTGCGGGCAAGGTCTTCAAGATCGATCACGAGGTTCCCGGTGATCTCGACGAGCAGCGGTTTTCCGCCGGCGGCGGCAACGGCTCCGGGCACCGGGGCGAGCGTGAAGCCGTTGGTAAGAACCGTTTCACCTGGTTCAAGACCTGCCGCACGCAGGGCAATGGACAGGGCATATCCCCCCGAGGCACAGGCCAGGCAATAGCGCGCGCCCTGGTAGGTGGCATAGGCCTGCTCCAGTTCGGAGGCCGCGGACATTTCTCCCGGTTCGCTGTTGTAGCGATGCAGCCGGCCTGACCCGAGAATCCTGGTGGCGGCGGCAATGACCGCATCATCCAATGCTTCCTGCTGGGTGAAATTGCCGCTGAACGGTTTCAAAGGCCTGCCTCCTGGGCCAGAAATCTGGCGTTGACCGGAATAGGACGAACCGGGCACAACTCTTACGACCAGTTGCGGAACATTGATAAGGACAACAGCGTTTCTGCAATGCAACAACCAAGCACCAACGCCGACATGAAGTCTGACTTCAGGCGCTACGGAAGCGTGCCTGAACCGCTTCCGGGACTGGCGTCAGGCTTGCCAGTTGGGCGATTGCACCCCCGAATTGCAGGGGTGTGTTGTTGCAATGCAATAAATCCGTGCTAGGCTCCGCCACCGTTTGCGCGCTGCAACAAGTCAGACTCCGGTAAGGATATGACGTGCATGATGGCGCAAACCGGGGCAGCCTGGCTGTCGCAACAAGAGGCATAGCATCATCATGTTTTACCAGATGTATGAACTTAACCACGCAGCAATGGCGCCCATGCGCGCCTATGCCGATGCGATGCGTCTGACGTTCCGCAACCCGGTCAATCCGATGTCGCACACATCGTTCGGCCGCTCGGTCGCCGCCGGATTCGAACTGTTCGAGCGGACCACCCGCCGTTACGGCAAGCCTGAATTCGGACTGAACGAAACATCGCTGAATTCGGGACCGGTGTCGGTCCACGAGAAAACCGTCTGGTCGCGTCCGTTCTGCAACCTGATCCATTTCGAACGCACCCTGCCGGCCAATCACAAGCCGGATCCGAAAATCCTGGTTGTCGCACCGATGTCCGGCCACTACGCCACCTTGCTGCGCGGCACCGTCGAAACGCTGCTGCCCAATGCCGAGGTCTACATCACCGACTGGACCGATGCGCGCATGGTGCCGGTTACCGAAGGCCGTTTCGACCTTGATGACTACATCGACTACGTCATCTCCATGCTGCACGCGCTTGGTCCTGACACCCATGTGCTGGCGGTCTGCCAGCCATCGGTCCCGGTTCTCGCTGCTGTCGCTGTGATGGAAGAGAACGGCGATACATTCGCACCATCGAGCATGACGCTGATGGGCGGGCCGATCGATACCCGCATCAATCCGACCGGCGTCAACGAACTTGCACAGGCCAAGCCGATCGAATGGTTCGAAGACAATGTCATCATGCAGGTGCCGTGGCCGCAGCCGGGCTTCTCGCGTTCGGTTTATCCCGGCTTTCTGCAATTGTCCGGCTTCATGACCATGAACCTTGACCGCCACATGATCGCACAGAAGGATTTCTTCCTGCACCTGGTCAAGGACGATGGCGATTCCGCCGAGCGGCACCGGGAATTCTACGACGAATACCTCGCGGTCATGGACATGACGGCTGAATTCTACCTGCAGACCGTCGACACGGTGTTCATCAAGCACTCGCTGCCGAAGGGCGAAATGATGCATCGCGACCGCAAGGTCGACACCAAGGCCATCCGCAATGTCGCGCTTTTGACGGTCGAAGGCGAGAATGACGATATCTCGGGTCTGGGCCAGACCAAGGCGGCGCAGACCATCTGCCCGAACATTCCCGACGAGATGCGGCACCATTACGTCCAGCCGAAAGTCGGCCACTACGGTGTGTTCAACGGGTCGCGATTCCGCTCCGAAATCGCGCCGCGGATCCTGGATTTCATGCGCACCCATGCGCGTGGCGAGGCCGCAAAGAAGTCCGGGCCGAAGCTGGTCAAGGGCGGCCAGAGCAACTGAACCCTATTTGAAGCGCATTTTAGAGATCCGATATTTCTCTTTTAAAACAGGGGAATATCGGATTCCTGCAGCCATTTTCTTGAATAGGGCCGCGGTCCATACCACATCAAATTCACAAGGGAACGATCCCCGCTTCCCTTCACCAGATGAGGTTTTGACCGATGACACAGACCGCATTGATCCGTCCCGCCTGGACACCCGCCACCATCGCCCTGATGGTTCTTGGCTTCATGGTGTTCTGGCCGCTTGGCCTTGCCATGCTCGCCTACATTATCTGGGGCGACCGGCTTGAAGGCTTCAAGGCAGACGTGAATCGCGCCACCGACAACTTCGCATGCTCGTTCCGCAAGAGCACCAGCGGCATGCAGGGGGCACGCGCCAGCAGCGGCAATGCTGCCTTCGACGACTGGCGCGATGCCGAACTGGCGCGGCTTGATGAAGAGCGCAAGAAGCTCGACGAGATGCGCCGCGAATTCGACCAGCATATGCGTGATCTGCGCATGGCGCGCGACCGCGAGGAATTCGACCGCTTCATGGCCAACCGCCAGGCGAGCCAGAACAAGCCCCGGACATCCGGCTCGGTGCCCGAAATCGACGGATAACCGCAACACCCATGACCTCCCCGGAGGGCGGCGTTTCCAGCGCCGCCCTTTTTGTTGGCCGCAGCGCTGCGGCGACAGCGCGGCATTTTCCACCCCTGTTGCGGCCGAATCGGATAAATACTCCACCATGTTTGGACTAGACCGCCCTTCCCGCAAACCAGCGCAGCCGCGCCCCAGCGCGGTCACGGTCAATGGCCGCGACCTGCCGTTGACGGTGCGCGAACATGCACGGGCAACCCGGATGACGCTTCGCATCGAACCGGGCGGCCAGGCGCTCAAGCTGACCATTCCAAAGGGACTACCGGCGCGAGAAATCGATGAATTCCTCACCCGCCACCATGGCTGGCTGATGACCCGGCTGGCACGGGTGGAAGATGCCGGTCCACTGGCTGACCAGGCAACAATCGCCATTCGCGGGGTCGATCACCGGATTGCGATGACCGGCAAGCTTCGCGGCATTGCCGAACAGACCGAGATCGACGGGGTACCGACCTTGCTCGTTTCCTGCCTGCCCGAACATGTCGGCCGCCGTGTCTCCGATCACCTCAAGCGGGTTGCCAGGCAGGAACTGGAAGTCCTCGTACGGACCCACGCGGCGACGCTGGGCAAGCCGGTGCGGGGGATATCCTACAAGGATACGAAAAGCCGATGGGGTTCGTGCACGTCGGAGGGGAACCTGGCGTTTTCCTGGCGGATCGCGATGGCGCCGGATTTCGTCATCGACTATCTCGCCGCCCACGAAGTCGCGCATCTGAAGGAAATGAACCACGGGCCGGATTTCTGGGCCACCTGCAAAGCGCTTTGCCCACGCACCAACGAAGCCAAACGCTGGCTCAAGCAGAACGGATCGCGGCTGTTCGCCGTCAGCTTCTAGGCCGGCCATCCGGGCGGACAGATCGTCACTGCCGACGCATCCATATCTCGACTCTCAGGCCGTTTTGTGCGACTTCAGCGCCATGACACTACAGATCAAGATTTGCGGTCTGAGCACACCCGAGGCGGTGGATCGCGCAGCCAGTCTGGGCGCCGACATGGCCGGGTTCATCTTTTTCGAGAAGAGCCCCCGGCACGTGGCCAACGAGACAGCGGCCGAGCTGGCCGGACGGGCGCGGTCACGTGGCCTGGAAACCGTCGCGGTGACCGTCGACATGGACGATGCCGGCCTCGACGGGATCGTTGCTGCGGTCAAACCCGACTGGTTGCAGTTGCATGGCAGCGAAAGCCCGCAGCGCACCGCTTATGTGAAGGCCCGGTACGGTTTGCCGGTGATGAAGGCCTTTGCCATTCGCGAAGCCTCCGATCTCGAGCGGATCGCGCCCTATCAGGGCATCGCCGACCGGTTCCTGTTTGACGCCAAACCGCCAAAAGGATCCGATCTTCCCGGCGGCAATGGCGTCAGCTTTGACTGGCGGCACCTTGCCATGCTTGACGGGGCTGCCAGTTACATGCTTTCCGGTGGGTTGACCAAAGACAATGTCGGCGAGGCGCTTGATATCAGCCGGGCGCCGGGTGTCGATGTCTCCTCCGGTGTTGAATGCGCGCCCGGGATCAAGGACCTCGGCATGATGAATGACTTTGTCCAGGCCGTCCGCGATGCGGACAATGTGAGAACAGGCAAGGGACGGTCTCAGGAGTAGATGATTTGAACCAGACAAGTACCCCGAATTCATTCCGTACCGGCCCTGATGAGCAAGGCATGTTCGGCATCTTTGGTGGCCGTTTCGTTGCCGAAACGCTGATGCCGCTGATCCTTGAGCTGGAAGAGGAATGGACCAAGGCGAAAGCCGATCCGGCCTTCCGCGCCGAGCTCGACCATCTCAACGCGCATTATGTCGGACGGCCGTCGCCGCTCTATTTCGCCGAGCGGCTGACCGAGCATCTCGGCGGCGCCAAGGTCTATTTCAAGCGCGACGAGCTCAACCACACCGGTTCGCACAAGATCAACAACTGCATCGGCCAGATTCTTCTGGCCAAGCGCATGGGCAAGACCCGGATCATCGCCGAAACCGGTGCCGGCCAGCATGGTGTGGCTTCGGCCACCGTTGCCGCGCGCTTTGGCTATCCGTGCGAAGTCTACATGGGCTCCACCGATGTGCAACGGCAGGCGCCGAACGTGTTCCGGATGAAGCTGCTGGGCGCGCAGGTGCACCCGGTCACATCGGGTCACGGCACGCTGAAGGACGCTATGAACGAGGCGCTTCGGGACTGGGTGACCAATGTCGACGATACCTATTACCTGATCGGCACCGCCGCAGGTCCGCATCCCTATCCGGAAATGGTTCGCACCTTCCAGTCTGTGATCGGTCAGGAAACCCGCGAACAGATGATGGCGGCAGAAGGCCGGTTGCCGGACATGCTGATTGCAGCTGTCGGCGGCGGTTCCAACGCCATCGGCCTGTTCCATCCGTTCCTTGACGACAAGGACGTGCAGATTGTCGGTGTCGAGGCCGGCGGCAAGGGCCTGGAAGGCGAAGAGCACTGCGCCTCGCTGACCGCCGGTTCGCCCGGCGTGCTGCACGGCAACCGCACCTACCTGCTGCAGGACAGCGACGGGCAGATCAAGGAAGGCCATTCCATTTCGGCCGGCCTCGATTATCCCGGCATCGGGCCGGAGCATTCCTGGCTGAAGGAATCCAACCGGGTCGAATATGTGCCGATCATGGATACGGAAGCACTGGAAGCCTTCCAGCTGCTGACCAGGCTTGAAGGCATCATTCCGGCGCTGGAGCCCAGCCATGCGCTGGCGGAAGTGATCAAGCGGGCACCGAAAATGGGCAAGGACCAGATCATCGTGATGAACCTGTGTGGCCGCGGCGACAAGGACATCTTCACCGTCGGCAAGATTCTCGGCGTGGAGCTCTGATCATGGCCGGATTTTCCGATCTCAAGGCGGTGTTCATCAACACCACGCTCAAAAGCACGGCACAAGGCGAAAGCCACACCGAACGGCTGATGCGCAACGCCATGGCGATCATGGAGACCAATGGCGTGCAGGTCGACTATTTGCGCGCCGCGGATCATCACATCGCCTTCGGCGTACAGCCCGACATGCGCGAACATGGCGCCGACAGGGATGACTGGCCGGAGATCTTCTGGCCCAAGGTTCGTGATGCCGACATCCTGGTGATCGGCACGCCGTTGTGGCTGGGCGAGGAATCCTCGCTGTGCCGGGTGATCATCGAGCGGCTCTATGCCCATTCCGGCCAGCGCAACGACCGCGGCCAGTACATATTCTACGGCAAGGTCGGCGGATGCATCGTCACAGGCAACGAGGACGGCGTCAAACACGCCTCGATGACCTGCCTTTATGCCATGCAGCATGTCGGCTACACGATTCCGCCGCAGGCCGATTGCGGCTGGATCGGCGAAGTCGGACCGGGTAAATCCTATGGCGATGACGGTGCCGGATACGACAATGATTTCACCAAGCGCAACACCACTTTCATGAGCTGGAACCTGATGCATCTGGCACGGATGCTCAAGGACGCGGGCGGCATTCCCAATCATGGCAACGATGTCGGAGCCTGGAACGATGGCGCACGTTTTGACCACCCCGAGATCGGAAAATCCTGAATGACCACTCGCATCGACACACGTTTTGAGAGACTCAAGGCCGAGGGACGACCGGCGCTGGTGACCTATTTCATGGGCGGCGACCCGGATTACGACACCTCGCTGAAAATCATGCAGGCGCTGCCAGGCGCCGGTTCCGACGTGATCGAACTCGGCATGCCGTTTTCCGATCCGATGGCCGATGGCCCGGCGATCCAGATGGCAGGGCAGCGGGCGCTGAAAGGCGGTCAAAGCCTCAAGAAGACGCTGGCGCTGGCGTCTGATTTCCGCAAGGGCGACAACGAAACGCCGATCGTGCTGATGGGCTACTACAACCCGATCTACATCTACGGTGTCGAGCGCTTTCTGGTCGACGCCAAGGAAGCCGGGATCGACGGACTTATCGTCGTTGACCTGCCGCCGGAAATGGATGAGGAACTGTGCCTGCCGGCGCTGAAGGCGGGCATCAACTTCATCCGGCTGGCGACGCCCACCACAGACGACAAGCGGCTGCCGCGGGTGCTGAGCAACACGTCAGGTTTTGTCTATTACGTATCGATGACCGGCATCACCGGCTCGGCGATTGCCGACACTTCGAAGGTCAACCAGGCCGTCGACCGGATCAAGAGCCATACCAGCCTGCCCGTGTGTGTCGGCTTCGGGGTGAAAACCGCCGAACAGGCGCGCGCCATCGGCCAGTCGGCAGATGGCGTCGTGGTCGGCACCGCGATCGTCAACCAGATCGCCAACACGCTTGACGCCAAGGGTGCAGCGACCTCCGACACGGTCGAGAGCGTTGCCACCATGGTGCGCGGGCTTGCCACCGGCGTGCGCGCCGCACGCCTTGCACCAACGCAATAACAACCCCACATTGGGTGACGAACCGGAGATAACGCGTTGAACTGGATTACCAACTACGTCAGGCCCAAGATCAATTCGATTCTGGGTCGCCGCGAGGTGCCCGAGAATCTCTGGATCAAGTGTCCCGAGACCGGCGAAATGGTGTTCCACAATGACCTGGAAGAAAACCATTTCGTGATTCCCGCCTCGGGCTATCACATGAAGATGTCGGCCGAAGCCCGGCTCAAGCACATGTTCGACGAGGGCAAGTACGAGCTGCTGCCGTCGCCGAAAGTGCCGCAGGATCCGCTCAAGTTCCGCGATTCGAAAAAGTACATCGACCGGCTGCGCGACAGCCGGACCAAGACTGGTCTCGAAGACTCTGTCGTCGCCGCACACGGCACGGTCGAGGGTGTCGAGATCGTTGCCTGCGTGCATGATTTCGCCTTCATGGGCGGCTCGCTCGGCATTGCTGCCGGTGAAGCCATCATCCAGGCCTTCGAAGCAGCAATCGCGCGGCACTGTCCGCTGGTGATGTTTCCCGCATCCGGCGGAGCCCGCATGCAGGAAGGCATCCTGTCGCTGATGCAATTGCCGCGCACCACGGTGGCCGTCGAAATGCTCAAGGAAGCGGGTCTGCCCTACATCGTGGTGCTGACCAATCCGACCACCGGTGGCGTGTCAGCATCCTATGCGATGCTTGGTGATGTGCATCTGGCCGAGCCCGGTGCGGAAATCTGCTTTGCCGGCAAACGGGTGATCGAACAGACCATCCGCGAGAAGCTGCCCGAAGGCTTCCAGACATCGGAATATCTGCTCGACCACGGCATGATCGACATGGTGGTGCATCGTCACGACATCCCGGCCACCGTTGCCCGGTTGCTGCGGATTTTCCTCAAGATGGATGCCCCGGCACCGGCCGCACTGCCAGCGCCGGCAGACGAACCTGCTCCGGCCGAGGCCGCCGAATAGGGCTTTCGCGCCAACAGCACACAGGCCGATGACGTCGGCGAGAGGAGCGGTCGTGTCGGCTGCCGAGCAGGAAATCAACGCGCTCATGGCGCTGCACCCGAAGGGCTTCGACCTGTCGCTCGGGCGGATTACACGGCTGCTCGAGCGGTTGGGTAACCCGCATGAAAAGCTGCCGCCGGTGATCCATATCGCCGGAACCAACGGCAAGGGATCGACCAGCGCGTTCTGCCGAGCGATCCTCGAGGCGCAGGGGCTTACGGTCCACGTCCACACATCGCCGCACCTGGTCAACTGGCACGAGCGCTTCCGCCTTGGTGCGGAGGGCGGCGGGCAGCTGGTCGGCGACGAGATGCTGGCCGACGCGGTGCGGCGGGTGGCCGAGGCCAACCAGGGCGAGATGATCACCGTCTTCGAGATCCTGACCGCTGTCATGTTCGTGCTGTTTTCAGAGCATCCGGCCGATGCCGCGCTGATCGAGGTCGGACTTGGCGGCCGGTTTGACGCGACGAACGTGATTGCCCATCCGGCAGTCTCGGTGATCATGTCGATCTCGCTCGATCACCAGGCCTATCTCGGCGACAGGGTGGAACTGATCGCGGCGGAGAAGGCCGGCATCATCAAGCCCGGGTCGCCGGTTGTGATCGGCGCACAGACCGAAGACGCGGCGCGCGAGGTGCTGACCGAAACCGCCGAACGGCTCAGATGCCCCTTCAGCGTTTACGGCCAGGATTTCTTCGCCGTGCAGGAAAACGGGCGGCTGGCTTACCAGGATGACGAGGAACTGCTCGACCTGCCGTTGCCAAGGCTCACGGGCCGGCATCAGCAGGCCAATGCGGCTGCGGCCATTCGGGCGCTGAAAGCTGCCGGGTTCCGTTTGAGCGAAAACGCCATTGCCGATGGCCTGGTCAATGTCTCCTGGCCCGGACGGCTGGAACGGCTGAGCCATGGCCGGCTTGTCGAGGGCGCCATGGACGGTGTGGAGTTCTGGATCGATGGCGGGCACAATCCCGGCGCGGGACTTGTGATCGCCGAGGCCATGGCCAATCTCAATGACCGTGAATCGCGGCCGTTGTTCCTGATCACCGGGATGATCAACACCAAGGATCCGATCGGCTATTTCGAAGCCTTTGCCGGCATGGCCCGGCATGTGTTTACCGTGCCGGTGCCCGGGTCCGACGCCGGCCTGGACGCGGAATTCCTCGCCGATACCGCCGGCGAGGCGGGACTGACCGCCGAGCCTGCCAAAGATGTCGAAAGCGCGATTGCCGCCATCTGCAGCAGCTGGGACGGGCTCGAACGGCCACCGCGGATCCTGATCGGCGGTTCGCTCTACCTTCTCGGTGACGTTCTCAGGGACAACGGCACGCCGCCGGTCTAGACTTCCTTCGATCCGGTTAGCGCATCAAAAAACCCGCCCGGTTTCCCGGACGGGTTGGATATTGCTGCGAAACCGGGTTCAGGCGATGGCGCCGGAAATCCAGCTCGAAAGCGCAGTCTTGGGCGAAGCGCCAACCTTGATGTCGGCCACGGCACCGCCCTTGAACATCGCCAGCGTCGGGATCGAGCGGACACCGAACTGCGAAGCGAGTTCCGGGTTCTCGTCGATGTTGAGCTTGACGACCTTGACGCTGCCTTCCATCTCGTTGGAAATTTCCTCGAGGCTCGGTGCGATCATCTTGCACGGTCCGCACCATTCGGCCCAGAAATCGACGACGACAGGCACGGTTGAATCGAGCACTTCGCTCTGAAAATTGGCGCTGTCTACTTTAACGGTTGCCATGATTGGGCACTCCTTTGGTGGATGACTCAGATGGCCCCAATGTGATGATTCGCCCATGAGTATTCAAGGCATTTCGGCGAGCTTCACCGAGCTGTGATGTTCTTGGGCCGATTACCGGTCGAGACCGGCCATGGCCTGATCCAGCACCGGACCGGGAATCTCGACGAGAAACGGGCCGGAAACATAGACCAGCGCAGCGTCGATTCGCCGCCCCGGGTAGAGTGGTGTCAGCAGCGCGCGATAGATGGCGAGCTGGGAAACATGACCTGACGGCGGTTCTTCTCCGGGAGCCGGGGCAAGCCCTGTCTTGTAATCGATGATCAGAACCCGGTCGTTATCCAGCGCGATGCGGTCGATCCGGCCAGAAACGGCACGATCCTCGCCCTTGATCCGCAAGGTGCCCATGACGGAAACCTCCGCCTCGCCGGGTGCATCGAACACCGGCGCAAAACGCGGATCCTGCAGCACCGCGAGCACCTGGCGCTCGATGGTTTGCGCAGTGGCGGCCTGTGCTTCGGGCAGCGCCCGCGCCAGGTAGCGCGAAAGCACGGTCTGGCGCTCGGCCTGCGGGACAGCCGGCAGCACCTGAAGCAGGCGATGGATCATGCTGCCGCGTTCAAGCGCCGCCGCCGATCCGCTCTGACTGTCGGCAAAGGGTGAGCGCGACGTCACATCTGCACTGTCCTCGAGCACGGCGCTGACGCCGGATGGCGCCAATGGCCGGGGCAGACGCGCGGGCGGTGGCAAGGGCTCGGTCGGGATGACGAGAGCGCTTGCGGACGGTGCTGCCGCGGCCTCGGTTTCGGGGATGACATCGGCCGTAGTCGGTTCGGAGCGGATGCGGCGGAAGCGGCGAACCTCGAAAGGCTCGCCACCGGCATCATGCACGCCATCGGAGACGGTGTAGCCGGTCTCGCTGACAGCGCGCTCCAGGCCGGCGGACGCCATTGAATGCCAGGTCGGAGTCTTTGCTTCCCTGAGGCCGCGGTATCCACAGATGACCAGCCGGTCCGCCGCGCGTGTCAGCCCGACATAGAGAAGCCGGCGATATTCTTCTTCGGCCTGCTCGCGCATTTTCTCACGCACCGGCGTGGTGGCCTCGTTCTCGTAGGTCTTGTCGGGCAGCCAGACCGGGATCGACGGTGCATCGGCGGCGCCGGACGCGGGCGGCAGCAGCCAGAGCCGGGGCTGATGGCTGTGCTGGAAGGCTTCGCCGCCTGAATCGACCAGAAACACGATCGGGGCTTCCAGTCCCTTGGCGGCATGCACGGTCATGATCCGCACCGCGCCCGACTGGCCTTCCATTTCACGCTTGATCTCCGGCGTATCGGTTTCAAGCATGGCAAGGAACGACTGCATTCCGGGCAGGCCCGCCTGCTCATGATCGAGCGTCAGGCCGAGGAACTCGTCGAGCACATCGCCGACTTCATGGCCAAGGCGAGCGAGATAGGCCTTGCGGCCACCATCGGGACCGAGCAAAGCCGCATAGAAATCATGCGGAGACTGATGCGCGGACCGCGCACTCCAGCGCTTGAGCCTTTCAACCACGTCGGCAAAGCGCGGCTCTGCTCCCGCCAGCTCCTGCAAACGACGCCAGACAGACACTCCGGCCGCCCGGCCGGCGGTGACGGCAAACAGGTCTTCCTCGCTCAAATCCAGCAACGGGCTCTTGAACAGTGCGGCCAGCGAGAGATCATCGTCGCCAAGAAGCACAAAGCGGCCAAGCGCCATCAGGTCCTGAACCGCGATATGATCCGTCAGGCGCAAGCGGTCGGCGCCTGCCACCGGAATGTCCGTCGTGGCCTTGAGCGTGCGCAGCAGCGTCGGCACGAAGCCGTCGCGCTTCCTGACCAGCACCAGAATGTCGCCCGGCGCCACCGGCCGCATCTGTTTCGACTTCTGATCCTCGATCACCTCGCGGCCAACCCATTGGCTGAGCACATCAGCGATGCGGTGGGCCAACTGGGCCGCGGGGGCGGTTTCGAGCACCTCGTCGAAAGCGGCCGTCCAGTCTTCGTCATCTCCGGTCTGCTCGCGGGCGATCATCGGCCAGACCTCGACCAGCCCCGGTGCCTGCATCCGGGCCGTTTCGTGGATCACCGGCTCATCGGCAGAGCCCATTCCGCGCAACGCATCGGCGTCGGCAAAAACATGGTCGACGAGTTTGAGCACCTCGGTGGAAGAGCGGAAGGACACCCTCAGCGAGACCTGCTCGAATTCCGCATCCGCCGCACGCGCAATCCTGGCAATCCGGGCGCGTTCTTCGGCGAAGCGTTCGGGCCGGGCGCCCTGGAACGAGTAGATCGACTGTTTCTCGTCGCCGACGGCAAAAAGCGTCCGGGTGGCAGGCCGGGCTCCTTCGCCGGCAAAGAACTCGTCGGACAAGGCGCCGATGACGTTCCATTGCAGCGGTGCCGTGTCCTGGGCCTCGTCGACAAGCACATGGTCGATACCCTGGTCGAGCTTGTAGTGAACCCAGGCGCTGGCGCCGCTTTTCGACAGCAGGGCCTCGGTCGCACCGATCAGATCATCATAATCAAGCAGGGCCTGCCGGGTTTTCAGCCGCTCGAACTCGCCAAGATAGCGCCGCGCCAGGCGGAAGGCGGTCAGCGAGGCCGCCAGCATTTTCAGCCGCGCCAGGCGATCGAAGATCGCGACCACCTGGGCCTGAGCCTCGGCAACGCGTTCCGCAAGATCGGGAAACCGTTCCTGGATCGTTTTCGAGGCCGCACTGCCAAGCTTGGCGGGCGATCCGGACTTGGTGAAGAACACCTGCCTGAGAAGATCCAGCCGTTGTTCTGCTCCGGGCTCCGATCCGACAGCGAGCAGTCCATAGGCCAGATTGTAGGCCTTGGCCGACGACTTGGCCGAACCGGCAAATTCGAAAAGGCCGCGGATATAATCGACCGGCAAGGCATCGAGCGGCCATGCGGTCTGGATCAGCGAGGCCTCGGTTTCTTCCGGCAACACGCCCAGGGCCGCCCTGATCATCGCCTCGGCGCCGCCCTGCGTCCGGGCCTTTGCGTCAAAGGCAAGGTATTCACGGCGGCGGGCATAGAGGCCATCGAGCAGCTTGTCGAAACCGGCCTCGCCGCCGATGTCGAGCGCCGAGGTGACGGCGGAGGCCAGTTCAGGGTCACTCTCGAAAGTCCGGGCCGACATCAGATGGCGGCGCGCTTCGCCGAGCAATTCGGCAGCTTTCTGGTCGTCAAGCACGCTGAAATGGCCGGGAATGTTGGCCTCGAGCGGAAACCGGTGCAGCACGGCTTCACAGAAGGCATGAATGGTCTGGATCTTGAGGCCGCCGGGGGTTTCCAGCGCCGTGGCAAACAGCCTGCGCGCACGCACCAGCTGATGCGGCTCCGCCTCGCGCCCCTCGAGCTCGGCTATCCTTTCGGCCAGCCCGGCATCGTCAAGCCGGACCCACTCACCGAGGGTCTTGAAAATCCGGTTGGACATCTCCGCCGAGGCGGCCTTGGTGTAGGTCAGGCAGAGAATCGCCGAAGGCCGCGCACCGCGCAGCAGAAGCCGGATGACCCGGCGGGCCAGAACATGGGTCTTGCCGGATCCGGCATTGGCCGACACCCAGGCCGACAGCGTCGGTGTCGCCGCAAGGTTCTGGCGCATGGTGGTGTCGGAAATGATGGACATGCCGCTGTCGTCAGTCATCGCCATCACCTCCATCGCCATCCACCGCGGTCTGCCATTCGGCAACCCGGGCCAGGTGGTCATATTCGCCGCCGAAATCCCGAGCACTGCGCGGGATGGCGCGGGACAGGAAACCGCGCTTGCCGGAGCGGAGCAGACCGACAAGCCGGCAGAATTCATCAACCGCCTTTGCCGCCAGATCCGCCGGGCTCAGAAACTCGTCGCGGCCGGGTTTTTCCGGGTCGGTGTCGACGCGCTCGGCAAAGGGATCCCGTCCGGTCAGCCGCAGATAGAACAGCCCCGATACCGGCATTTTTCCGATATCGGCAAAGCCGCCATTGATCAGCGCGTGGGCCTCGAGCGCCAGCTGCGGATCGAGCAGGATCCGCGCCTCCTTGCGCGACGGTGTGCCGCCGGTCTTGTAGTCGATGATCCAGGCGGTTCCGTCACGGCGCAGATCGAGCCGGTCGGCCATTCCGGTCAGCCTGAGCCCGGGGAGCGGCAGATCAAGGCTGGCGCGGGTTTCGACCAGCGAGCGGACCAGGTCATTGGCCGTCTCGGCCTCCCAGTCGGCGATGGCCCCGGCGGCCTTGTCAAAACGCATCCGCCAGACCAGCGCGGTCGCGTCGGGCAATCCTGCGCCGGCGAAATGCTCCGCTGCAATCCGCCGGAGTGTTTCGAGCGACCGGTCGCCGGGACTGGCCGTGGAGACAAACTCCTCGAGAATCTCATGGTAAAGCGTGCCGCGCTCCCGCGGACCGGGATCGGCGAGAAACGGCTCCAGAGGATCAAGTCCAAGAATGCGCCGGGCATAGATCGTGTAGGGATCGCGGCGCAGCTTGCCGACTTCGGAAAAGGAGTAGGATTTTGGCTGCAGATCTTCCGGCGGGCGCGGCTCCGGGCGGGAAGAGGCCGGGCTGGACGGCCCCTGGTCCAGCGTACGGGCATGCGCCAGCAGCGCCTCGCCACGAGACCTGAGCTGGGCGGCCGGTTCCGGACCGATAACGGCGAGAAGCCGCTGCAGCCAGCGCGATGCAACGGTCGGCGCCTTTCCCGAGCGGAAGGAGCGCGACAGCACCACCTCCGGTGCGCCCATCGCCATCTGAAAATCGTGTGCCGCCTGGCCGATCCGGCGTTCGGGCGGCTCCAGACCGATTGCGGCCTTCATCGAGCGCGACAGGAACGGATCTTCCTGACCGGCCTGCGGCCAGACACCTTCGTTCAATCCACCCATCAGCAAGGTGTCGACATGCTGAAGACGCGCCTCGAGCGCGCCCCAGATAAAGGCGCGGGGATGGCCACCGGCGCGCGGCTTGACCATTCGCCCGGAGATCAGCGCATCGAGCGCACCGATCCACTCATGGCCGGTCATGGTCAGCATCGAGCCGCTGTCACGGGTTTCAAGCAGAACGGCGGCGAGATCGGCGCCGGCTTCATCACCCCAGAGCGCATCCAGCGCACCGGTGTCATCGATGCAGATCCGCTCCAGCGCCTCAGCAGTCAGGGCTGCGAATTTGCCGATCGGGATCTCGTTGGTGACGCCGGCGCCGGCGCGTTCGACCAGAAGCGAGGTGAGCGGCGACAGCGCATCGGAAGCGCGAGCGGCGAAGTCGCGGGCCTGATCCGCTTCATCATCGCCGATGCGTTTCAACCATTGCGCCGCATGGCGATCTTGCCGGCCCGCGTCGCGCGCACTGACGAGGGCTTCGAGCTCGTCAATGTCGGCCGAGCCGCTGCCGCCGCGCAATGCGATCCGCTCGACAAAACCGGCGCGGGTTTTCGCCTCACGGCGGGAGAGGCCAAAGCGGGCCAGCGGGTGCTTGATGAGGGCTGCAATCGCCACCGGATCGCCCGGAGTGAAGGCCACATGCACCGCCAGCCGTGCCAGTCCGCCCTGCAGGCTCGACGTCAGGGGAGACCCGCCCGAATCATTGGCTTCGATCCCGTAACGGGCCAGTTCCGTCACCACGCGGCGGGCCAGGTTGCGGTCGGGAGTGACAAGCGCCGCTGTCGGCTCGGGGACACCGGGGCGCGGTTCAAGCGCACGGCGCATGGCGGATGCCAGGGCGGATGCTTCCTCGCGCTCGTTGGCGGCCTCGACCAGGCTGACATGCTCAAACCCCGGACCAATCGAGCCGGGATCGGGCAGAAAGCCTGCCTCGCCCCAGGCTTCCGTGGCGACGGCCGGCAGCAAGGCATGCGACACCATCGTGCGGCGAACTTCCAGTTCGGGCGTAAGCCGGCCCAGCTCCGGGATGCTCTCGATCCCGCCGGTCTCGACGCCGCAGCTGTTGAGCAGGGTGAGAAGACCGTATTGCGGATGGCTGCGAATGGCGACATCAACCAGGATACGGCCATCATCGGATTGCCGGGTCAGGGCCGCCTCGGTCAACGCCTGCCAGTGCGACGGCCGCATGGCATGATCGAGGCCGGGCAGCACCACGGCTCCATGGGGCAAATGCGCGACGGTGGCGATCAGCCGTGCCGTCGATGGCCGGGTACCGGTCGACCCGGCAACGATGACCGGCCGATCGGCCGGGGATTCGGCGAGGCTGCGGGTGAAGACATCCAGCATCGCATTGTGATGGCGGGCCGGGCTGGAACGGTGGATTTCATTGAGAAGCGCGGGCCAGAACTCGCGGGCGATCTTGAGAAACTCGGCTGTCAGCTGCCACCATTGCTGCAGATCCGCGGACGCGACGTTATCGAGACCGGCAAAATCGCACTCCTCGGTCTCCACCGCCTGGATCAGGTCCGACAGGGCGCGGCCAAGCCAGATGGCATCCGCCGGATTGGCGGGTGCAACCAGCGGCACGCCGCCGAGATGATCCCTGACCGTCTGCGGCAGCGCCTGTTTCCAGGCCAGCACCAGGTCCGCCAGCCGCAGGGTGGCGGCAATCGGCGGGATCGGCGGATCCAGCGCCAGTGTTTCGGGGTCGGCGGAATCCAGGAAACCGGCATCGTCATCGGTTTCACCGAGGGGGCGAATCGACGGCAGGATGGCCGAGCCCTTGCCGATGAGATCGGTGAGTTCGGACCGAAGCACCCTTGCGGCACGCCGTGTTGGCACAAACACCGTGGCGCCGGCCAGGGACAGCGGATTCTCGGGGTCATAGGCGAGGCCGGGGACCAGTCCGCCACCTATGATCTGGCCGGCAAGCGTGGCAAGGAAATCCACACCGGGCGGAATGGTTGCAATACGGGCGGACGGCCGGGTCACTGGAGCGCTTCGCCGAGATAGGCGGACCGGGCCGCTTCGGCCTCGCCGATTGCCTCGGGCGTGCCGACGGTCAGCCAATGCCCCCGCATCGCCGTGCCGAACAGGCGGCCCTGGCTTATTGCCGCGTCGAAACAGCGGTTGAGGGAAAAGCGCTTCTCGGAGATACCCTTGAAAATGCGCGGATGAAGCACAATCGCGCCGGCATAGATAACCGGATCACCGGCTCCCTTGTAGCGATGCAGGCGGCCGTCTTCGGCGATGGTGAAATCACCGGCGCCGGTATGGCCCGTTGCCTGGTCGAGCCGGGCGGTCATCAGCAGGATATCCATTGATTCGGGGTCGAAACGATCCATCATCCGGGCAAGATTATCCGGTGTGGCTCCGGGTTCTTCAAGCCAGAACGTATCGGCGTTGAGAACCAGGAACGGCTCGTTCCCGAGCATCGGCAGGGCATTGACGATGCCGCCGCCCGAATCGAGGAGTTCCGTGGTTTCATCGGATATGCGGATGTCGGCACCGGGCCATGCCGAAAGCCAGTCGACCAGAAGCGGCGCGAGATAATGCACGTTGACGACAATATTGCTGACACCGGCCCGGCCGAGCGCCTCCAGCCCGTAGGCGATCAGCGGCTTCCCCGCCACTTCGACCAGAGGTTTGGGCAGTGTCTCGGTGATCGGACGCATGCGGGTGCCAAGCCCCGCGGCCAGGATCATGGCGGTCTTGATGGTCATCGCTCGGGCAATTCCGGTTTATGATTCGCTCTGCCCGATACCAGCCTTTGCGAACCAGTTACGCAAGGGTTGGAGCGCCGGATGAGCCAGGGAAGCCGCAATATAGGCCTCCATTCGCGGCAAATGCCGCAAATATCCGGGTTTTCCATCCCGCTGCTTGAGACGGACGAAGATGCCGAGGATTTTTGCGGCGCGCTGGGCAGCCATGATCGCATAGGCTTCGCGGAACCCGGCCTCGTCAAAACCCGGACCCGCCGCATGCCGGGCGGCGATGTAACGCTCCAGCAGCCGACCGGCGAGGACCGGATCGACGGTCACCCGCGCATCCTGGCACAACGAGGCCACGTCATAGGCAGCCGGGCCGATCATCGCGTCCTGAAAATCGATGATGCCGAGCCGGTCAAACCCGGTCTTCCCGGCCCGCCAGATCAGGTTGGGCGAGTGATAGTCGCGCAGGACCAGCGCTTTCTCGGCATTTTCGAGTCGCCCGAACAGCTCACGCCAGAGCACGAGATATTGCAGGCGTTCCTGCTCGGGAACCGCCGCACCGCGCCGCCATGGAAGATACCAGTCAGTGAGCAGCTCGACTTCGATCTGCATGGCGCGGGGATCGTAAGCCGGCACATGATGGACCGTATTGCCGACGGGAAGCGGGCCTGGAAGCTCCTTGCCGTGCAACCCGGCGAGACAATCGATCGCCAGGCCATAGCGTTCCGGATCGGGGTTTCCGTCGGTGTCGAGGACGCCTTCCGTGCCGAGGTTTTCGATCAGCAGAAATCCCTGATCGAGATCCTCGGCAAGAATTTCCGGTGCTGCGAAACCCTGCGCGCGCAGCCAGCGGGCGATCGCGACGAAGGGAACCACGTCTTCGGCCAGATGGGCGATCTGCGAATAGGGCAGACCGTCGCGCACCGGCGGGCCATCGGGTTGCCGCGGCGCGTTCATCAAAATGACCGGATCCTGCCCCTGCGGCCTGATGGTCTCGTAGGTGCGTGACGACGCATCGCCCTGCAGATGACGGCGGACCACCGGGCAGTCGAGATTTGCCGCGAGAAAGGCGCGGGCGGCGCGGGAGCGTTCCAGCCTGGCAACAAAGGGTTCCGGTGCCGAAATTGTCACGGTGCGACTGTCACCGATGCCGTCAAACCGCATCATGACCTTGTCATCAGGCAGCAGTTCGAGCGCCTTTTCCGGCCATTCGACCAAGGCCGCGCCTTCGGCCAGTGCATCATCGAGGCCGAGTTCATCAAGCTCTTCGGGCGATCCGATGCGGTAGAGATCCAGATGCGCGACCGGCAGCCGCAACTGGTAGCTCTGCACCAAGGTGAAGGTAGGGCTTGGGGCTTCGAGGTCCGGATCGTCGGCAATCGCGCGGATCAGCGCCCGGGCGAATGTCGATTTTCCGGCGCCAAGGTCGCCCGACAGGCACAGGCAATCGCCCTGCTTGAGAGCAAGCGAGACGTCTTCGGCAAACAAGGCTGTTGCTTCAGGGTTTTCCAGTTCCACGCGGAGGGGCGCAGGTGCCATCAAGGCTTACTCGGCCGCGTCGCGGGCAAGCGGACGGCTGGAGGGGAAGCGGCAGACAATGGTCGCGCCGCCTTCTTCGCCGCCCTCGATGGAGACCGTGCCGTTGTGCAGGCCGACAAAGCTCTGGACGATGGACAGGCCGAGACCGGCACCACGGCGGCGTCCGGACTGACCGTTGGTCTCGAAACGGGCAAAGACATCCTTGCGCGCGTCTTCGGGGATACCGGGACCGGAATCGGTCACCGAGAAACAGATTGCCTCGTCGTCCTGGCGGCAGCTCAAACGCACCACGGAACCATCGGGCGCGAAATTCGCCGCATTCATCAAAAGCTTGAACAGGATCTGCTTGAGCCGCTGGTGATCGCCGATCATCTCGGCCGGAGCTCCGGCGGTGTCGATGTCGAGCGACAGATCGTTTTCCTTGAGACGGTCGGCGATCTGCTCGCCTGCCTCGGCAAAAAGGGCCGGAATATTCACCACGCCGGTGTCGAGGCGCATGATACCGGCATCGACGGTGGCAAGATCAAGGATGTCGTTGACGATGGTCAGCAAGACGGAAGACGATGTGGCGATGTGATCGAGATATTCGGACTGGCGCTCGTTGAGCTCGCCAATTCCGGGGGTCTGCAGCAGTTCGGTGAAGCCGATGATGTTGGTCAGCGGCGAGCGCAGCTCATAGGAGACGTGCTGGACGAAATCATTCTTCAGCGCGTCGGCCTTGCGCAGCGCCTCGTTCTTTTCGGTCAGCATGCGTTCGGCGCCGACACTGTCGGTGACATTGACGAACGCAATCATGGTCTGGCCATTGGGCAGCGGCACGATGGCATAGTCGAGAATGAGCCCGGTGATCAGTTCGATGCGGCCTTCATGGGTGCGCCGCTCTTCCTCGAAACCGGTGATCGCGCCGGCAAACAGTTTCCAGCCGTCCGGATCGCGATAGGACGGCTCGCAGGCTTCGGCGATCTGGCGGATATGGGTGCCCGGCTTGACCTGCTGTTCGGTCAGGCCCCAGAGCGCACGGAAGGATGGATTGGACAGGCGGATCTTGCCGTCGGGTCCGAAAACGCCGACGCCTTCGGCCAGATGGTCGATGGTTTCGCCCTGCGCCTGGAGAAGCGTGTTGTAGCGGGTTTCCAGATCGAACTTCTCGGTGAGGTTCTCGAACACCCAGGTGACTCCGCCCTGCGGATGGGCATTAGCGAAGACATTGAGGGTCTGGCCATCGGGAAGATGCCACAGATGCGGCGTTGTCTCGACCGAGCGGTAGACCGAGAGCATCTGCTCCTTCCAGTCGCGCCAGGCATGCGGTTCGGGCAGTTTTCCGTCCGCACGGAGCCGTTCGAGAAATTCGCCATTGTCGGGACGGCGGGAGAGAAACGGCGTGTCGAGTTCCCACAAACGCTGAAATGCCTGGTTGTGGAACTGCAGCCGCTGATCGCGGTCGAAAATCGCCACCGGCGTGGCCAGGTGATCAAGCGTTTCGGCGTGGCTCTGGATGGTGCGCTTGAGTTCCTGGCGCAGATCCTCCTCGACCGACACATCCAGTGCCAGTCCGGCATTGCCCGCAGACGTCTTGGCGTCGGCAACCTCGAAGAAGCGGCGATGACCGCGAATGACAGTCGAAACCTTGTCAAGGAACGGCCTCTCGGGCGTCGCGGTGGCGCGAACCCGTTCGCGCGTCGCGGTTCCGAGCAATTCCAGCCCGCGCTGCAGCGTGTCATGCCGGTCCTCGCCCTCGACCGCTTCCACATAGGCATTGTTGACCCAGACGAGCTTCGCGTCCGGTCCGCGCAGCCACACCGGCATGTCGATGATGTCGAGCAGGGCCTGGAAGGTGTCGAGCGATGTGAGCAGACGGTCGCGTTCGGTCTTGAGTTCGGCAAGTTCGGCGCGAACATTCGACAGGGTGACGAAGCGGACAAAGGCCCGGCCGCCGGAGACCCTGCCCTGCGCTTCGATGACGTGGCCGCGAACGGTTTCAATGATCATGTCAAAGCGTTCGGCATGGGAGCGCAGCCGGTCGATCGATTCATCGAGCCCCGCGGCCGATCTCGGCTCAAGCCAGCGGCCAAAAGCGAGGAATTCGGCCGGTTTCTGCGGCGCACCGGTTTCCGGGGCCAGCTGGCCAAGCACTTCGGCGGGCAGTCCGACGCCATCCCAGACAACAATCTGCCGGTCACGATCGACTATGAGCGCCTCGTGGCGCGAGATTTTGGCATTGGCGTCGGCAAGGGCGGCGCGCAGGCCGACATTTTCGAGGTCGATCTTGCCGCGTTCGCGAATAAGCCAGATGGCCGAGATCATGGCCGCCGAAATGGCGCCGATGACCATGGCGAAATTGACAACTTCCAGCGAGGATACGGCAGCAGCACCGCCAGAGGCCGTGTTGCTGGTGGCCTGCGCCAGAACGGGGAGTGCGGATGCGAACATGCCGCCGCTGAGCAGCGCTGTTCCGGTCAAGATCTTGCGCCGGAAACGGCTCAGGTCCCTGATCACAGTTTGCTTGAGTCCAAGTCGCCCCTTGCGCCCAAGTGAATCTGTCTTCACCGGCATGTCCCAGTCCCCTCGTGGTCTGTCTGACAAGACATCGCCAATCCGTTGGCCGATTCGTTTCCAGCGCCGCCACAACGTGAAAACGAATCATCGGCTAAAAACATACCTGTTTCGCGAATCACGGTGAAGGGGACGACGCGCAAAAAGAAACCGCGCCCTTTTTGTCAAGGACGCGGTTTCAATATCTTGTGGGTATCGATTAGAAA
This sequence comes from Hoeflea sp. AS16, assembly GCF_038900095.1. NCBI lineage: Bacteria > Pseudomonadati > Pseudomonadota > Alphaproteobacteria > Hyphomicrobiales > Rhizobiaceae > Hoeflea > Hoeflea sp. AS16. Next base: position 479,282 of record NZ_JBBMQQ010000003.1, read on the forward strand.
ATCAGTACCTGTAGTGTTCCGGCTTGAACGGGCCTTCGACGGTCACGCCAATATAATCGGCCTGTTCCTTCTTCAGCTGGGTCAGCTTGGCGCCAATCTTGTCCAAATGCAGACGCGCGACCTTCTCATCGAGATGCTTGGGCAGGACATAGACCTCGTTCTTGTACTGGTCGCCCTTGGTCCAGATTTCCATCTGCGCCAGCACCTGGTTGGTGAAGGAGGCCGACATGACGAAGCTCGGGTGGCCGGTTGCGTTGCCGAGGTTGAGCAGGCGGCCCTGGCTCAGAAGGATCATGCGGTTGCCCGAAGGCATTTCAATCATGTCCACCTGGTCCTTGATGTTGGTCCACTTGTGGTTCTTCAGCGCGGCGACCTGAATTTCATTGTCGAAATGGCCAATATTGCCGACGATGGCCATGTCCTTCATCTCGCGCATATGCTCGAGCCGGATCACGTCCTTGTTGCCGGTCGTGGTGATGAAGATGTCGGCCGACTTGACCACATCCTCAAGCAGGACCACTTCGAAACCGTCCATTGCCGCCTGCAGCGCGCAGATCGGATCAACTTCGGTGACCTTGACGCGGGCGCCGGCGCCGCGCAGCGAAGCCGCCGAGCCCTTGCCGACATCGCCATAACCGCAGACGACAGCGACCTTGCCGGCCATCATCGTGTCGGTGGCGCGGCGGATGCCGTCGACCAGGCTTTCCTTGCAGCCGTACTTGTTGTCGAATTTCGACTTGGTGACCGAGTCGTTGACGTTGAAGGCCGGGAACGGCAGCAGGCCCTTCTTCTGCAGGTCATAAAGACGATGCACGCCGGTGGTGGTTTCTTCCGAAACACCCTTGATGGCTTCGCGGGTCTTGGTGAACCAGCCCGGGCTTTCCTTCATGCGCTTCTTGATCTGGGCAAAGATGGCTTCTTCCTCTTCCGAGGTTGCCACTTCGATCAGATTGGTCTCGCCGGCTTCAACGCGGGCACCGAGGAGCACGTAGAGCGTGGCGTCACCACCATCATCGAGGATCAGGTTGGGGCCTTCGGGGAACATGAACGAGCGATCGAGGTAGTCCCAGTGTTCGACAAGGCTCTGGCCCTTGACTGCAAACACCGGCACGCCGCTCTTGGCGATGGCCGCTGCGGCATGGTCCTGGGTCGAGAAGATGTTGCACGACGCCCAGCGCACATCGGCGCCCAGTGCTGTCAGGGTCTCGATGAGAACCGCCGTCTGAATGGTCATGTGCAGTGAACCGACAATCCGGGCGCCCTTCAGGGGCTGCTGCGATCCGTATTCCTCACGGAGCGCCATCAGGCCCGGCATTTCGGTTTCGGCGATATCAAGCTCCTTGCGGCCGAAATCAGCCAGCTCGATGTTGGCGACGACATAATCCTGGTTCGCGGTCATATGATTTTCCAAAGTTCTGGGATCCAGCCGGGACAGGCTGGATTGCATGGGCGGTGCCATAGCAGGAAACACCCAAGCTGGCAATACGATATAAAGATGTCTTTATGTCGGAATGTTCAGGCTTCTTCGCCGAAGCGGTCGGCAATCAGCGCCTCAAGCGCGTCCAGCACCTCTGTGGCCTGGCGGCCCTCCGCTTCGACATCAATCGAGCAACCGGTGCTCGCAGCCAGCATCATCAGCCCCATGATCGAGGTGCCGCCGACGGTCGAGCCTTCGCGGGTGACCCGCACGACGGCATCAAACCCCTCGGCGGTCTGGACAAAGCGGGCCGATGCGCGGGCATGCAGGCCGCGTTTGTTGATGATCTTGAAGGATCTCGACAGAACGGGGGAAGCAGACGTCATTTGCCGGTCAGCAGGCGACTTGCAACATTGATGTATTTGCGTCCGGCATCCTGCGCGTCGGCGAGGGCCTTCTGCATGTCGTTGGAACCGCGGACACCCGCGAGCTTGATCAGCATCGGCAGGTTGACGCCGGCAATGACCTCGATGCGCCCGGAATCCATCACCGATATCGACAGGTTCGAGGGGGTTCCGCCAAACATGTCTGTCAGAATGATGACGCCGTGACCGCTTTCCACACGCGAAACCGCTCCGACGATATCCAGCCGGCGCTGGTCCATATCGTCTTCCGGCCCGATACAGACGGTTTCAAGAGCGGTTTGCGGTCCGACAACATGCTCCAGCGCATGCCTGAACTCCTCCGCGAGCTTGCCATGGGTGACAAGCACCAATCCGATCATTTTGCCTCCAGCAGCATGCGGCCAGCGTGATATTTCACCAAGCCATGCCAATTGCTTCGCAGCCGCGAACAGTTCGAAATTTCATCTTGGACAGAAGCAGGCGAAGTTCAAGCCAAAAAACGTCACCGACGCGGCAAAATTCCCTGCGATTGTCTTCAACCGCGGAAAAACAGCTCCGGGCACACGGCCCGCAGACGCGAGAGCGGGTGTGCTGCGCCATCGTGCCACAGACGCATAAGAGGCATTGATGCGCCATCACACGAAAAGGTTTCAGAATCGGCAGGAATCCGGGATGCCGCGGAAGGCTCGGTGAGGGCCACCGCGCAATGCATCACCGCCCGGTCAATCTGCCGAAACGGGATGATGCCGGTGCCGCGCAATTCGATCAGCCCGCGGATCGGATCCGGACAGGATGCGATGCAGCGGCCGGCATGAACCGTCAGGATGGTCCGGTCATCGGCGACCAGCGCCGCGTTCCAGCCCAGCGCCATCGCTTCGCAAAGACAGGCAAAGGCCGTGCTGCTCTTTCCCGAACCCGAAGGCCCGAGAAACAGGATCCCGGTCTGGCCGATGACAATCGACGTTGCATGCAGGCTATCACCCGCGCTCACGGAACTGCCGGTCATTTGGTTTCGGCCGGCAATTCGATGATGAACCGGGCGCCGGCCCATTTGCCGGCCTCTTTACCGGGAATGTTCTCGGCCATGATCGTACCGCCATGCGCCTCGATAATCTGGCGGCTGATCGAGAGGCCGAGGCCTGAATTCTGGCCGAAATCCTCGCCATCCGGCCGGTCTGTGTAGAACCGCTCGAACACCCGCTCGATCACTTCGGCACGAATTCCCGGGCCATTGTCCTCGATGACGACCTGAACCATGCCGCGGCGGCGGCCAAGGTGGATGGTGATGCGGCCACCGGTTTCGGGCACAAACGAGCGGGCGTTCTCGATCAGGTTGGTGACAACCTGGCCCAGCCTGAGATCATGGCCGAGCACAATGAACGGGGACTTGCCGGCGCTGCGTTTGTCGACTTTCAGCTCGATGACAACGTCCTTGCCGCTGGCCCGGGTTTGCCGGGCTATATCGACGAGCTCGGTCAGCAGTTTCTGCATGTCGACCGCAACGCCGTCCTGGCGCGCGAGTTCGGCATCGAGCCGTGAGGCGTCGGAAATGTCGCTGATCAGGCGGTCCATGCGGCGGACATCGTGCTGGATCACATCCATCAGCCGCTTGCGGGAATGCTCGTCGCGCGCCAGCGGCAGGGTTTCCACCGCGCTGCGCAGCGAGGTGAGCGGGTTCTTGAGCTCGTGGCTGACATCGGCGGCAAAACTCTCGATGGCGGCAATCCGGTCATAAAGCGCGTTGGTCATGCCGCGCAGCGCCACCGACAAATTGCCGATCTCGTCCTGGCGGTCTGAAAAATCCGGAATTTCCTCGCGCGCCCTGGCGCCGCGCCGGACGCGGACGGCAGCCGCCGACAGCCTTCTCAGCGGTGTGGCAATGGTGCTTGCAAGCAGCAGCGACAAGACGATGTTGACCATAGCGGCGACGCCGAACACGCGGAAGATAGCCATGCGCTCGGCATGGACGATCTTGTCGATGTCACCGGCCTGGGTGGAGAGCAGCAAAACCCCGAGGACCGCGCGGAAGCGCTGGACCGGCACCGCCACCGAGACAATCAGCTCGCCCTTTTCGGTAACCCTGACCACGGCGCCGCGCCCACCGGTCAGCGCGTTCATCACTTCCGGATAGATCGATCCGTCAGCGCCCGGCGGCTCGCGGTAAAGCGGCAGGTCGCGGCGCTGGAAGAAGCGGTTGAACCAGCTTGTCACGGTTTCCTTCAGGCTGAAGGGCGGGGATTCGGCCGGCGGCAGGTCATACCGCAGCACCTGGCCGCTGGTGTAGAGATAGCGCGAATCGAGGATCAGGCTCGCATCATCATCATAGATGCGGGCGCGGGTGCGGGTTGGCGAGATCAGCCGGCGCAACACAGGTGCGACGCGCTCCGGATTGATCGGGAAATCGAGGTTCTCGTTGGAATTGCTCGGCGATATGCTCTGCCCGGCCTGCAGCTCGAGCAGCTTTTCCGGATCGATGGTGATCGAGTTGGTGTCGACCGAAGCCGAGGCGGCGACCGCGCCGGCAATGATCTCGCCCTGGGTGAGCAGGCTTTCCACCCGGGCATCGATCAGGCCTTCGCGGAACTGGTTGAGATAGAGGATCCCCGACACCAGAACGACCAGTGCCGCCAGGTTGAGGAACAGAATGCGGCGCGTCAGGCTCGAGAAGATGAGATTTCCGAACATCCGGCGGACCAGCTTGACCGGGTGAGCCCAGCTTGCCAGCGTCCGCACGTCGGAAGGCGCTGCCTCCCTGCCGTCCGCATTGTCCTCGGTTTCAATTGCCATTTGCGTTATCTGCTACATCCCACGGCCAGTGCGGGAACAGGGCGATCTCACGCCGCTTCCCTGAACCGGTACCCGACCCCGTAGAGGGTTTCGATCATGTCGAAATCATCATCGACCATTTTGAACTTCTTGCGCAGACGTTTGATGTGGCTGTCAATGGTGCGGTCGTCGACATAGACCTGCTCGTCATAGGCTGCATCCATCAGCGCGTCGCGGCTCTTGACCACGCCGGGCCGCTGGGCCAGCGACTGCAGGATCAGGAATTCGGTGACCGTCAGCGTGACGGGCTCGTTTTTCCAGGTGCAGGTATGGCGTTCCTGATCCATGACCAGGTTTCCGCGCTCCAGCGACTTGGTCGGCGCGGCATCGGTCCGGCCAGGTGCGGCCGCGGCTGCTTCCCGGTTTGCCGCCCGGCGCAGAACGGCCTTGACCCGCTCGACCAGGAGCCGCTGGGAGAACGGCTTGGTGATGAAATCGTCTGCCCCCATCTTGAGACCGAAGAGTTCGTCGATCTCTTCGTCCTTGGAGGTGAGAAAGATCACCGGAATATCGGATTTCTGGCGCAGGCGGCGCAGAAGCTCCATCCCGTCCATGCGGGGCATCTTGATATCGAAAATGGCAAGCTGCGGAGGACGGGCCAGCAATCCGTCCAGAGCGGATGCGCCATCGGTGTAGGTCTCAACACGATACCCTTCTGCTTCGAGTGCGATCGAAACCGAGGTAAGGATGTTGCGGTCGTCGTCGACGAGCGCGATTGTCTGCATGTCTGTCGTCTCCATCATGGTCTTGCACACCTCCGGGAAGTGCCCCCGCTTATCCGGATAAGCCGCTGAAAAGCGTCATTTCCGGATCCCGCCGTCACGTCCATGAGGATAAAGTGAGAACAAAATGTGGCACAGTTCCAAACGGGAGTCATTCCCTGATTGCGCAGCAGGTAAACCATCGGCTCCATTTGAACCGATTTAAACAAGTGCAAATTTTTTTAAATCGATTAATACCCTGATTTCATTAATCAATCCTAGGATTGCTTGTTGTTTTTTAAAACTCCTCTCCCTATGGTCCGGCCAAATTTGAACCTGTCCTGCGCCAGAACGAAAAGGAATCCGACATGAGTAAGGATTTGGGAGTGCGTAATCCGTCAGCTGGAATCGACCTGTGCGGTCTGAACACCACTGGCCTGGTGCGATACAACACGAAAGAGGCCGAGCTGGTTGAGCTCGCCGTGCTGCGGGGCGAAGCAACCCTGACAGCGCACGGCGCGCTTCGGGCGCTGACAGGCCAGCACACCGGCCGGTCGGCCAAGGACAAGTTCGTGGTCCGCGACGCCACCACCGACAGCCAGATCTGGTGGGACAACAACAAGCCGATGACACCGGAGGCGTTCGACACGCTGCATGCCGACATGGCAGCGCACGCCAGGGACCGGGACCTGTTCGTCCAGGATCTGGTCGGTGGCGCGGACGAGGACAACGCACTCAATTCCCGCGTCATTACCGAATATGCATGGCATGCGCTGTTCATCCGCAACCTGCTGATCCGCCCCGACCGCTCGGAGCTGACAAGTTTCATGCCTGAGCTGACGATCATCAATCTGCCGTCCTTCCGCGCCGACCCGGCGCGCCATGGCTGCCGTTCGGAAACCGTGATCGCGGTTGACCTGGTGCGCGGGCTGGTCCTGATCGGCGGCACCTCCTATGCCGGCGAGATGAAGAAATCGGTCTTCACGGCGCTCAACTACCTGCTTCCGGCCAAGGGCGTGATGCCGATGCATTGCTCCGCCAATGTCGGCCCCGATGGCGACACCGCGGTGTTCTTCGGTCTTTCGGGCACCGGCAAGACCACGCTTTCGGCCGATCCGAAGCGCACACTGATCGGCGATGACGAGCATGGCTGGGGCGAACACGGCGTGTTCAATTTCGAGGGCGGCTGCTACGCCAAGACCATCCGTCTGTCGCGCGAAGCGGAGCCGGAAATCTTCGGCACCACCGAACGGTTCGGCACGGTTCTCGAAAACGTGGTGCTGGATGAGCACCGCGTTCCCGATTTTGATGACGGATCGCTGACCGAAAACACCCGCTGCGCCTACCCGCTGCATTACATCCCGAATGCCAGCGACACCGGGCGTTCAGAGCATCCGCACAACATCATCATGCTGACCGCCGACGCCTTTGGCGTGATGCCCCCAATCGCCAAGCTGACGCCGGAACAGGCGATGTATCACTTCCTGTCGGGCTACACCGCAAAGGTGGCCGGTACCGAAAAGGGCGTCACGGAACCCGAAGCGACGTTCTCGACCTGCTTCGGCGCACCGTTCATGCCGCGTCATCCTTCGGAATATGGCGATTTGCTGCGCCGGCTGATCAATGACCACAAGGTCAATTGCTGGCTGGTCAACACCGGCTGGACCGGTGGCGCCTATGGCGAAGGCCAGCGCATGCCTATCAAGGCAACCCGGGCGCTGCTGAGCGGTGCACTGGACGGTTCCCTGGACAGTGCAGAGTTCCGCATCGATCCCAATTTCGGTTTTGCCGTGCCGGTGGCCGTTGATGGCGTGGACAGTGCCATCCTCGATCCGCGCTCGACCTGGGCCGACAAGGACGCCTACGACGCATCCGCCAGCCGTCTGGTCAGCATGTTCATCGAGAATTTCGCCAAGTTCGAAGCTCATGTCGATGGTTCGGTGCTTGATGCGGCGCCGGGCTTCAAGGCTGCCGCGGAATAAACACCCCAATACACCATGCGATCTTTGGCAGGCCCCGTTGACCCAACGGGGCCTGTCGCGCATTTTCCGCTGGTCCAACCCCGCAAGGAGCATCCCGCCATGACCAGAACCGTCGAAACCGTTGCACATTCGATTGCCCGGAAGACGGATGCCGAGATGCGGGCTGAAGCGCAGCGGTTCTTCGAGTTGATGCAATCGCGCCGGACGGTTCGGGATTTTTCCGCTGATCCGGTCGATCCTGAAATCATCCGGCTTGCGGTCCGGGCTGCCGCGACGGCCCCGTCGGGCGCCAATCAACAGCCATGGGCCTTCGTCGCCATCGGCGATCCGGAGACCAAACGTGCGATCCGGATCGCCGCGGAAGAGGAAGAGCGGGCCTTTTACCAGGGCCGGGCGGGCGAGGAATGGCTGGGCGCGCTGGCTCATCTCGGCACGGATTCGGACAAGCCGTTCCTGGAAACCGCGCCCTGGCTGATTGCCATCTTTGCGCAGCGCTGGGGTGTCGACGCCGATGGCCGCAAGGTGAAGCACTACTACGTGCCCGAATCGGTCTCGATCGCCATCGGCCTGCTGATCGCCAGCCTGCATTCGGCAGGCCTTGCCACGCTGACCCACACGCCTTCGCCGATGGGATTTCTGAACCAGATCTGCGGCCGGCCGGACAACGAGAAACCGCTGGTGCTGCTGGTGGTCGGGCATCCGGCTGAAGGCGCACGGGTTCCGGCGATCAGCCGCAAGGATGAAGATGAAGTGCTGTTCTGGAAAACGTCGCCATGAGCACGGACCCTCTCCATGCAGCCCGCGACATCGTCATCGCCGGCTGGGAGCTCAGCGAGAGTTTCATCCGCGCCTCCGGACCGGGCGGGCAGAACGTCAACAAGGTGGCAACCGCGGTCCAATTGCGTTTTGACATCCGCAACTCGCCGTCGCTCCCCGAGCGGGTCAAGAAAAACGCGCTGCGGCTTGGCGGCAGCCGGGTGTCGAAGGACGGCGTCATTATCATCGAAGCCAACCGGTTCCGGACCCAGGAGCGCAATCGCGCTGATGCACGTGACCGGCTGGTCGAGTTGATCAACCAGGCTTCCGAGCCACCGCCGCCGCCGCGGCGCAAGACAAGACCTACCAGAGGCTCGGTAGAGCGCCGCCTGGCAGCCAAAACCGGCCGCGGCGTGATCAAGAAAGCGCGCGGCAAGGTGCGCGACGAATAGATTAGCAAAAGCTTTCGGTTGGCAGATGCACGCCGGAATGGTTATGTTGCGCTACATTCAATCTTGGAGACGAAGACACATGGGCATTTTTGATTTCATCAAATCAGCTGGCAAGAAGCTCGGTATTGGCGGCGATGATGACGCACCTGATGCCGATGCAGTCAAGAAGGAGCTGGATTCGCACGGTCTGGGCACCGACAAGGTCGATGTGAAGGTCGACGGCGACAAGATCGTTCTCTCGGGCGTGGTCGAAGACCAGTCGATCTTCGAGAAGGCCATCGTCGCGGTGGGCAATACGCTGGGCATTTCCAAGGTCGAGGCATCCGAGCTGAAAGTGGTCATTCCGGACTCCGGCCTGTCGCTCGCAAGCGCCGACATGACCGAACTGGTCAAGGCCTCCACCCCGGCAAACGAACCGAAGTTCCATACCGTGCAGAAGGGCGACAATCTCTGGAAAGTTGCCGAAGCTGCCTATGGCAAGGGCAAGGGTTCCAAATACACGGTGATCTTCGAAGCCAACAAGCCGATGCTGTCGGATCCCGACAAGATCTATCCCGGCCAGGTGTTGCGCATTCCCGAGATCGAAACCGCCTGAACCGGCGCTAGAAAACAGAAGGCCGGAGATGTTTGTTCTGCCCAAAGGGGTACGCCACATCCCCGGCCATCTCGATCGTCCGGCACAGCAGGCCTTGCTCGACGATATCCGGGAAGTGGTGCGCCAGGCACCGCTTTACCGCCCGGAAATGCCGCGAAGCGGCAAGCCCTTCAGCGTCCGGATGACCAATTGCGGCGACCTGGGGTGGGTCGCCGACAAGACCGGCTACCGCTACCAGGACCGGCATCCGGTCACCGGCCTGCCGTGGCCGGCAATCCCCGCCAGCCTGATCACACTTTGGGAAGATCTGACCGGACATGCGGACTTGCCGCAGGCCTGCCTCGTCAATTTCTACGATTCCGGCGCCCGCATGGGGCTGCACCAGGACCGCGATGAAGACGATTTCTCCGCGCCGGTGCTGTCCGTGTCGCTCGGAGATGCCTGCCTGTTCCGGATCGGCGGCACCGAACGCGGGCAACCAACCAGGTCCTTCCGGCTGGAAAGCGGTGATGTTGTCATCCTGGGGGGTGAAAGCCGGCTGGCTTTCCATGGCGTGGACCGGATCTACCCGACCACCTCGACCCTGCTCAAGGACGGTGGCCGCATCAACCTGACGCTGAGGCGGGTAAACCGGAGCTGAGGATTTCGCCGGTTTGCAACGCTCAAGCTAGAGTTTCCTGAGCGCCACCTGTTCGATGAGATGGTTGGGCCCCTTGCGCAGGATCAGGTCAGCCCGCGGACGGGTCGGCAGGATGTTCTGGCGCAGGTTTTTCAGGTTGATGTTTTCCCACAGGCTCTCGGCGATGGCGCGGGCGGCATCCTCCTTGATCGCGGCATAGCGGTGGAAGAAGGATTCCGGGTTGCGGAAAGCGGTCTGCCGCAGATTCATGAAGCGGTCGACATACCATTTGTGAATGTCGACCTCCTCCGCATCGATATAGATCGAGAAGTCGAAGAAATCCGAGACGAACGGGACGATCTTGCCGTCTTCGGGCAGATCGCGCACCTGCAGGACATTGATGCCTTCGAAGATCAGGATGTCGGGCCGGTCGATGGTGGTGTATTCGCCCGGCAGCACATCATAGGTCAGGTGCGAATAGCACGGCGCCTTGACGCTGTGCTGGCCGGCCTTGATCTCGGAGAGAAAGCGCAGCACCGCGCCGACATCGTAGCTTTCCGGAAACCCTTTCCGGTCCATCAGGTTTTCGCGCCGCAACACTTCGTTGGGATAGAGAAAACCGTCGGTGGTGACCAGGTCCACTTTCGGGCTGGAGGGCCAGCGCTTCAACAGTTCGGCCAGAACGCGGGCGGTGGTGGACTTGCCCACCGCCACCGATCCGGCGATACCGATGATGAACGGGGTCTTGGCGACATTGGAGAGATTGAGGAAGCGCTTGCGCTGCTCGAACAGAAGCTGAGAGGATTCCACATGCGCCGACAACAGCCGCGACAGCGACAGATAGATCCGCCGCACTTCGTCGAGATTGACCGGATCGTTGAGAGAGCGAAGCCTGCGGACTTCATCCTCGGTCAGGGTCAGTGGCGTATCGGCGCGAAATTCAGCCCAGTTGTCCGCCGTGAAAAAGCGGTAGGGTGATAAATCGTCACCCTTGAAATGATCAAGGGCCGGGGGTTGGATATTGGTCTGGTCCATGCTCACTCCGCCGTGCGGCTCGCCTTCTCGGTGAGGCCCGATTGCACGGTCCGGCCTTCCAACTCTGCCATCACCTCGCCAAGAGGGATATCTGCTATCTTTAGCACGACCATGAGGTGATACAGAAGATCAGCGGTTTCACTGACCAGTTCGCCGCGGCCCTGCGCGGTTGCGGCAATCACTGTTTCGACCGCTTCCTCGCCGAGCTTCTTGGCAGCTTTCGGCATGCCGGCGCTCACAAGCTTCGCCGTCCAGGATTGCGCCGGATCGGCCAGGGACCGCTCGGAAACTATCCGTTCAAGATCGGCAAGAGTGAAGCTGGTCATCGCGGATATCTCTCCTGGGGCATTGTCTCGACAGAACCCGTTCAATTGAGGCGCATGTCGAGCCCGGCATTGGCCATGTGGTGCTTGGCTTCGCTGATCGTATAGGTTCCAAAATGGAAAATCGAGGCTGCCAGCACAGCGGTGGCATGCCCGTCGCGAATTCCCTCGACCAGGTGATCGAGGTTTCCGACACCGCCCGACGCGATCACCGGCACCCGAACGGCATCGGCAATGGTTCGGGTCAGCGCGATATCGTAGCCGGCCTTGGTGCCGTCACGGTCCATCGAGGTGAGCAGCAACTCGCCGGCGCCGCGTTCAACCATCTGCACGGCAAATTCCACCGCATCGATCCCGGTCGGTTCGCGGCCACCGTGGGTGAAGATCTCCCAGCGGTCAGCCTCTCCGGGAGCGGAGACCTTTTTTGAATCGATCGAGACGACGATGCACTGGTTGCCGAACTTGTCGGCGGCTTCGGCGACGAAATCCGGGTTTTTGACCGCGGCGGAGTTGATCGACACCTTGTCGGCGCCCGAAAGCAGCAATCTGCGGATATCGGCCACGGTGCGGACACCACCGCCAACAGTGAGCGGCATGAAGCAATGTTCCGCCGTCTGGGCGACGACATCGAAGATGGTCTCGCGGTTGTCGGAGGACGCTGTGATGTCGAGAAAGCAGAGCTCGTCCGCACCCGCCGCATCATAGGCCTTGGCGGCTTCGACCGGATCGCCGGCATCGATCAGGTCAACGAAATTGACGCCCTTGACGACGCGGCCGTCCTTGACGTCGAGACAGGGAATAACGCGGGATTTCAGGGTCACGAGCGATCCGCCTCTTCAAATTTCGCGGCCTCAACCGCAAGCGTGCCATTCAGGACACCCAGTGCCTCGGCCGGGTCGATGCGACCGTCATAGAGCGCCCGGCCCGAGATCGCGCCTTCGAGACGCGCCGCATCGGGCATTTTCATCCGCACGATGTCGGCGATCGAGGCCAAGCCGCCGGAAGCGATGACCGGGATCGAGACGGCGTCGGCCAGTTCGATGGTCGATTCCCAGTTGATGCCTGTCAGGACGCCATCGCGGTCGATGTCAGTGTAGATGATGGCTGCGACGCCGGCGCCTTCGAAACGCCGGGCCAGTTCGATGACACCGAGTTCGGAGGCCTCGGCCCAGCCTTCAACGGCCACCTTGCCGCCCTTGGCATCAATGCCGACAGCGACGCGGCCCGGGAACAATTTGCAGGCCTCGCGCACCAGATCGGGATCGCGGACCGCGATGGTGCCGAGGATCACACGGGCCAGGCCCTTGTCGAGCCAGGCCTCGATATGGGCCAGGGTGCGGATGCCGCCGCCCAGCTGAACCGGGTTCTTCGTCGCCTTGAGGATGGCCTCCACGGCCGCGCCGTTGACCGACTGGCCTTCGAAGGCACCGTTGAGATCGACTACATGCAGCCATTCAAAGCCCTGCTCCTCGAAGGCACGCGCCTGGGCTGCGGGATCTTCGTTGTAGACCGTGGCCGAGTCCATTTCGCCCAGCTTGAGCCGAACGCACTGGCCGTCTTTCAGATCGATTGCGGGAAACAGGATCATGTCAGGGCTTCCATTTGAGGAAATTGGCGATCAGCGCCAGACCCAGCGTCTGGCTCTTTTCCGGGTGAAACTGGGTGCCTGCCTTGTTGCCGCGCGCCACCGCGGCGGTCACCGGCCCGCCATAATCGGTCATGGCGATCACGTCGGCCGGATCTTTAGCCGACAATTGATAGGAGTGGACGAAATAGGCATGCAGCCCGTCCGGGCCGGTGGGAATGCCATCGAAGAGCGGGTGCGGGGCTTTCAGATCCAGCGTGTTCCAGCCGATCTGGGGGACTTTCAAAGCCGGATTCGATGGCTTGATCTCGACCACGTCGCCGGGGATCCAGTCGAAGCCTTCGGTCACGGTTTTCTCAAGCCCCCGGGTCGACATCAGCTGCATGCCGACGCAGATGCCGAGGAACGGCCGGCCCTTGTCCTCGACCGCGTGGCGAAGTGCTGCATTCATGCCATCGATGGCGTCGAGCCCGGCGCGGCAATCGGCATAGGCGCCGACACCGGGAAGCACCACCCGGTCGGCCCTGGCGACATGATCCGCATCGGCGCTGAGCCTGATCGTGGCCGACACGCCGGCTTCGCGGGCAGCGCGTTCGAAAGCCTTGAGCGCCGAGCGCAAATTGCCCGACCCGTAATCAACTATGACAACCTGCATCAGGTTCAGTTCCTTTCAACCGGCACAAGACCGATGGAGCCGGTTTCCCGGCTGGCCTGACGGCCCAGCTTCAATGACGGGAGGCTGGGTCTGGCGCTTGCGGGCATCGCATTTTTCCTGTCCGCCGTGGCCCGCGCCGCATGGATTTCGAAAGCAATATCCGGATCATCGGCTTCGACCACATCGACAAGACGCCAGCCGCGGCGCTGCAGCGCTGCTGCCCGCCAGCCACGGCCCTCAAGTGCCGTTATCAGCGAAAGCGCCAGATCGAGCGCGATCCCGAGGGCGGGCTGGCCGGCAACACCGGCAAGAACACTCGCAGCGGCCATGACGAGCAGCGCGGCAAAGGCTTCCAGCCACAAGCGGTTGAACAAAAGCCAGATGACCGGCGCGATGATTGCCCATGGCGCAAAGCGGTCAGCGATCACGATCGAACGCTCGTCAGGTACCTGTGCACCGGGACTGGCCAGAACAAGATGGGCGGTCATTGCGGTTTTCTCCGATCAGCCTGAGCCCGAAAGGGATCAGGCCAGCGACCCCTTGGTTGAGGGAATCCGGTCCTTTTGCCGTGGATCAACCTCGCATGCGACGCGCAAGACGCGCGCGACCGCCTTGAAGCAGGTCTCGGCAATATGATGGTTGTTGGCGCCATAGAGATTGGTGACATGCAGCGTGATGCCGCCGTGCTGGGCCAGCGCCTGGAAGAACTCGCGAACCAGTTCGGTGTCGAAGGTGCCGATCTTCGGTGATGTGAAGGTCACATCCCAGACCAGAAACGGCCGGCCGGAAATGTCGATGGCTGCGCGTGTCAGCGTCTCGTCCATCGCCAGGTCCAGCGAAGCGTAACGATTGATGCCCTTGCGGTCACCCAGCGCCTTGGCCAGTGCCTGGCCGATGGCGATGCCGGTGTCCTCGACCGTGTGGTGATCGTCGATGTGCAGATCGCCCTTGGCCTTGATCTCCATGTCGATCAGCGAATGGCGCGACAGCTGCTCCAGCATGTGATCGAAAAAGCCAACGCCGGTGGCGATGGATCCGGTTCCGTTGCCGTCAACAGACAGGGATACGGAAATATCGGTTTCGTTGGTCTTGCGGGCAACGGCAGCGCGGCGCGCGGTCTCGGTGGTGGCCATCAGTCGTCTCCGAACGGTGCATTGCTGCGCTCATTATCAGTCTGCAATCCAAATATCCAGAACGGCTTTGGTCGTTGACGCAGCCCGGATGCGGATAGTTCGCGGCCGGAGACGGATTTGCATTCGCTCCCGAGACACTTACATAGGGCTGACCTCATCATATTGCGGCCGGTCGCGCCGCTTGCAGGAAAGGATGCCACATGGGCGAGCACAACCCCTTCGGCGATATGCACGCAACAACGATCATCACCGTGCGCAAGGGTTCACAGGTGGTGATGGCCGGAGACGGCCAGGTCAGCCTTGGCCAGACGGTGATGAAAGGCAATGCGCGCAAAGTCCGCCGCATCGGCAAGGACAACAACGTGATTGCCGGATTTGCCGGCGCCACGGCCGATGCGTTCACGCTTCTGGAACGGCTGGAAGCCAAGCTCGAGCAATATCCCGACCAGCTGACCCGCGCCGCCGTGGAACTTGCCAAGGACTGGCGCACCGACCGCTATCTGCGGCGGCTCGAGGCGATGATGCTGGTGGCCGACAAGACCGTGACGCTGGCGATCACCGGCAACGGCGACGTACTGGAGCCGGAACACGGTACCATGGCAATCGGCTCGGGCGGCAATTATGCCTACGCCGCCGCGCGGGCGCTGATGGACAGCGACAAGAACGCCGAGGAGATTGCCCGGCGGGCGATGGAAATTGCCGGCGACATTTGCGTCTACACCAATTCGAACATCGTGATCGAAACACTTGACCTCGATTGATCCCGTCAACGCCGGTATGCTGCGCCCGAGTGTTTCACGTGAATCACACGGCGAGGGTCGCACAACCGGGCTGACGGACGCTTCCCTGGCCCTGGGTAATGCGTCGACGGCGAGGAAATCTGATGATTGATGAAACGACGCTCGATCGCGCGGTCAGCACCGGCATTGTCAGCGCTGCGCAGCGTGATGCGCTCTTGTCCCTGGTCCGCGCCCAGGCCGGCGATCGGCAGGTGCCCGCTGAAAACACGACACTGTCGGTCGATGACCAGATGCGACTGGTCGGCGGTGGAAACGATATCTTCGTTACCGTCGGTATCGTGTTGCTGTTTTCCGGCGCGCTGTTTGCGCTGCAGGCGGTGTTGCCGCGTGACAGCATGATGCTCGCCGCCCTGCTGGCTGCGGGAAGCTGGATTGTCGCGGAAATTGTCACACGGCAGAAGCGAATGCGGCTGTCGAGCACCTTGCTGGCCCTGGTGTTCAGCGCATCGGTCCTGACAATCCTCACCGATTTCGTCGGCGCCCAATTCAATGTGCCGGACGTGATCAACACCTTTTCGCTGCTGGCGCTCAAGGATGATGCGCTGCCGATGGGGCTGATACTGGGCGGCGGCCTGATTGCGGCGGCGGCGCTTTATTTCGTCCGCTTCAAGGTTCCGGTGCTTGCGGCAGTCGTGGCGATTGCCGCGACCGGCCTCGCCTTCCTCGCCGCCATGCTGATCTATTACGAACGGATGGTCAGCGGCAGCATCGCCGCGCCTGCGCCGGACCAGTTGGCGCAGGTGGTTTCAAGCGCGCTGGCAATTCCGCTGGTTTGCGGGCTGGTGGTGTTTGCGGCGGCGGTCGCTCTCGATCTGCGCGACCGGGAACGGCAAACCGTCTGGTCCGATTGCGCGTTCTGGCTGCATGTGGTTTCGGCGCCGCTGCTGGTGCACCCGCTGTTCATCCTGGCCACCGGCCAGGACGTGCTTGCCGGCCGCATCGAGCCGGGCATGGGCGCAGGTATCATGCTTGGCCTGATGATTGCCCTGTTCGTGCTGGTGGCGCTGGCGATTGACCGGCGGTCCCTGCTCGCCCCGACGCTGGCCTATTTCGGCTCCGTCGGGATCTACTATCTCGTCAACGGCGCGGCCAACACCACCGGCATTCCGCCATTTGCGCTGATCCTGCTGAGTATCGGCGCCATCGTCATCCTGTTCGGTGCCGGCTGGCAACGGATCAGACGCTTGATAATCCACCCGCTTCTTCCCACATCGCTCCTCGAGAGACTTCCCCCGATAAAGGCATGAACCCGACATGAGCAATTTCTCCCCCCGTGAAACCGTCACCGAACTCGACCGCTTCATCATCGGTCAGCAGGACGCCAAACGTGCTGTCGCGATTGCACTGAGAAACCGCTGGCGGCGGCAGCAGCTCGACGGGATGCTGCGTGAAGAGGTGATGCCCAAGAACATTCTGATGATCGGACCGACCGGCGTCGGCAAGACGGAGATCTCGCGGCGGCTGGCCAAGCTCGCCGGTGCGCCGTTCGTCAAGGTGGAAGCAACAAAGTTCACCGAGGTCGGCTATGTCGGCCGCGATGTCGAGCAGATCATCCGTGATCTGGTGGAAGTCGGTATTTCGCTGGTGCGCGAACGCAAGCGCGCGGAAGTCCAGGCAAAGGCGGTGTTGAATGCCGAGGAGCGCGTGCTCGACGCACTGGTTGGCACCACCGCGTCCCCGGCAACCCGGGAATCGTTCCGCAAGAAGCTGCGCGACGGGCAACTTGACGACAAGGAAATCGAGATCGAGGTGGCCGACACCTCCGGCGGCATGCCGCAATTCGAGCTTCCGGGGATGCAGGGCGCCAATGTCGGTGTTCTCAATCTCGGCGACCTGTTCGGCAAGGCGATGGGCGGACGCACCCGCAAGATCAAGACAACGGTCCGCGAATCCCATGATTCGCTGCTCAATGACGAATCCGACAAGCTGCTCGACATGGAGCAGATCCACCAGGAAGCGTTGAAATCGGCACAGGACGACGGCATCGTCTTCATCGACGAGATCGACAAGATCGCATCCCGTGAAGGCGGTATGGGCGCAGGCGTTTCCCGCGAAGGCGTGCAGCGCGATTTGCTGCCGCTGGTGGAAGGCACGACGGTGGCGACAAAATACGGGCCGGTGAAGACCGATCACATTTTGTTTATCGCGTCGGGCGCGTTCCACGTGTCAAAGCCATCCGACCTGTTGCCGGAGCTTCAGGGCCGTCTGCCGATCCGGGTGGAGCTCAGGGCGCTCAACAAGGATGACTTCCGGCGGATCCTGACGGAGACCGAGGCCAGTTTGATCAAGCAGTATGTGGCCTTGATGGCGACGGAGGATTTGACGCTGGTGTTCACCGAGGATGCAATCGATGCCCTGGCGGAGGTCGCCGTGCATCTGAATTCGAGCATCGAAAACATCGGTGCGCGGCGTTTGCAGACTGTCATGGAGCGGGTTCTCGACGAGATTTCTTTCACCGCTCCGGATCAGCCGGGCTCGACAATCACGATTGATTCAGACTATGTCCGGGAACACGTTGGCGATCTTGCGCAGAATACAGACCTGTCGCGTTTTATTCTCTGAACCGCGATCCCTCGAAGCGCTTCGCAAGCATGATGTGAACACTGGCCTGTGTCAGGTCCGATATCTGTTTACGTGGTGGAGAGGAATATGATTGTGCCCAGCAGCAAGCTCAACGCCGTGATAGCGATCGCAATCGCGTTCACCATGAGCTTCGCCGCCATACCACAGGCCTATTCAGTCGAGCCGGTGCCCAAGGGCAACCGCAATGCCAAGCAGCCTGACATTCCCGGTGCATCCAAGCGCCGCACTGCGGCGACCAAATCGACGTTCGATGCAAAATACGAGAAGATTCGCGACCTGATCGCCGAAGATGCCAAGTTGCGCCGGAAAATACGATCGGTATCGAAGGCCTACAAAATCGATCCGATCCACATTGTCGGGGCGCTGGTTGGCGAACACACCTACAATGTGGATGCCTATGACCGGCTTCAGACCTACTACGTCAAGGCCATCTCCTATGCCGGCGAACGGTTTCGCTTCGAATATGACGGCGAGAGCGTTGTCGATTTCGTCAAGCGTCCGGAATTCGAGGACTGCAAGGAAGATTCAGGCTCGGCCGAGCTGTGGACCTGCCGCGAGGAAGTCTGGGAGAAAACCTTCCGCGGCAAGAAGGTATCCGGCAAATCCTTTCCGGATGACCGCTTTGGCGCGGTGTTCTTCCAGCCTTTCTATGCCGGGCAGACTTTCGGACTGGGCCAGCTGAACCCGCTGACCGCGCTGATGCACACGGATCGCGTCAACAAGGTTTCGAGACTGAGAAAACTCGATGCCGGCAATGCTTCTGAAGTCTACAAGGCAATCATGGAGCCAGATTCGACCTTGGCCTACATGGCCGCGTCAATCGCCGAATCGATCGAGAACTACCGCGACTTAGCCGGATTCGATATTTCCGGCAATCCGGGGCTGACCGCTACACTCTACAATGTCGGCAACAGTTTGCGCAGGGCCCAGGCGCTGGCCTCTGAAAACGCGAAGCGGAAGAAACGTGGTTTGAAACCGAAGCCCCCGAGCGAAAATTACTACGGCTGGCTGGTCAACGAACACGAAGACGAGCTTCGCGAAATCATAGAACGCTGAGTCCCGGCCCGCGCGGCCAGACCTGACCAATCGGATTGGCCGGACTGGCGCTACGGCTTGTCTGCCGGCGGTTCCGACTGGCCAATGTCCGCAGCGGGCCCGGAGGCCAACGCGTCGCTGTCGATCAGTGCTTCGATCTTTTCCAGGGTCGGGACATCGAGTTGCCCAATCGCCGCGGCCAGCTTGTTGGCAACTTTCGTGGCTTGAGGGGTCAGGCCAGAGGTGTTGATGACAACTTTCGGCCGCGACAGGCCGGCGAGCATCTGCAATTCCTCGGCTTCATCCCAGATAATATTGAAATAGCCGATGACGCGCTGGACGAATTCCCAGCTCGGCTCCGAGCGGTTTCCATGCTCCAGCGCCGACAGATAGGCCGGGGAAACGCCAATCGCCATGGCCATCTGCCGCTGGGTAACACCGCGCTCGGCGCGCAATCGCCTCATCGCCTCGCCAAACGGGGTCATCGCGGATTTCCCTTTTCCCGGCGCAGGCGGATGTAAAGCGCGCCCTCGCCGCCATGACTGCGGGCGGCGTCTTCGTATCCCGATATCAGGAAGCGGAACTCGGGCTTGGTCAGCCAGACAGGAACCGCGCGCTTGAGCGCGCCCTCACTGCCGCGCGAGGCGCCCTTGCCGGTGATGACGAGCACATGCCTCAAGCCGCGCTCATGCGCACGCGCCAGAAACCCGAACAGCAGATTGTGCGCCTCACTCTGGGTCAATCCGTGCAGGTCGATGCGGCCATCGATTGGCAGACGGCCGCGCGCCAGCTTGCGGATGACCGGTTTTTCGATCGGATGCGGCGGTTTCCGGGCTGGCGTACGTGCAGCAGGTGCCGGTTGCGCCGGTTTGGCCGGCCTTTCCGGAGCCGCGGGCGGTACGGGTGGCTGGGGTTCGACCGCGAACCAGTCGTCTTCCGGAATTTGCTTTCCCGGGAACGCCTCGATGGTGCGCGTAATCCTGGCCCATATGATCCGGTCTTCGTGGCTCAGTCTGGACTTGTCATTGCTCATGACCGGCCCGCCGTGCAATTTCCGATCCGACCGGAGCAAGAATGACAAACCGGGCGGATGCCTTGATCGAACCGGCCTTTTCGCCGGCTTCTGATCCGCATCCGGCAAACAGGTCACCGCGGGCCGGGCCGACAATCGCGGTACCGGTATCCTGGGCGATCATCAGCCGGGCGAATGGCCGTGGCTCGTCGAAGTCTTCCAACTCAGGTGCTGAAACAAATATCGGTGTGCCGAATGTGTGAATATGCCGGTCGACCGCAAGAGACCGCCCCGGCTCCAGCGGAACCTTGGCAGCCGCCACCGGGCCGAGAAAGTCGTTTTCAACCGCCGCTTTCTCGAAAAAGATGAAAGAGCGGTTCTCCCACATCAGCTTTTCGGACTGCTCGGGATGATCTGCAAGCCATTTCCTGATGCTGGACATGGACACCGTGTCAGCGGAAATCTCGCCGCGTTTGACCAGCAATCCGCCAATCCCGGTAAACGGATGCCCGCTTTTGGCAGCATAGGTTATCCGCTCGATCCGCCCGTCAGCGAAACAAAGCCGGGCACAGCCCTGTATATGGGCAAAGAACACATCGACCCGGGAACTTGCCCAGGCGATCTCGAGGCCCTTGCCGTCGAAAGCGCCGGATTCGATGGCTTGCCTGTCCGGGCAGCAGTCTGTGCTATCCGCACCGGCAAGCATGAAAGCATGGCCGGCGGGGATACCGGCGGGCGGATTTTCCGGGTCCGGAACCTTGATCAGGTTCTCCGGCTTGCGCAGGAAAGGAAATCGATAGCCGGATTCAGGTGTGCTACTGACAGCCACTTCCGGTTCGTAATAGCCGGTGACCAATCCATCGTCGTCCAGCGGCGTGACTGCCACCGGCCTGAACCAGGTTTCAAAGAACGAGCGGGCTTCGGCATCCGGTAGATAGCCGGATTCAGAGGTTGATTGCGCCAGGGCCGCGGCATAAGCAGGCTGGAATTCAGCGTGGCTCAGGCCAAGTGAACCGGTACGGTAGGATCTAATTGTTGTCGCGTGGGCGGCAGAACGGCGAAATGCGGCGAAGGCCGCCGCCGGTCTGTCTTCCGCCCAACCGGGAAGGGTCGAGAAGTCTTCCCGGCCAAGCGACAACCTCATTACTGATCGGCTTCCGTCGCAATCAGACGCCAGTTGGGATCGCGTGAGCGCGTGTCCCGGGCGAAGGTCCAGACATCGTTGACATCGGTGACCTCAACGAGATCACCCTCGATGACTTCGCCATCCTTGTCGAGCGTCGCTGAAATCAGCTGGCTGATGATCCGAAGCGTGATGTTGGCTTCCGTGCCCTTCATCTCGGCCTGAATGATCGAGGCTTTCTCGATGCCGACGAAATTGGACCGGACGGTTTCGCCCTTCGATTCGCGTTCTTCGATGGCAGCGACGAAGCCATCGAAGACTTCACGCGACAGCAGGCTTTTCAAGGTTTTGCGATCGCCTTCGGCATAGGCCGACACGATCATCTCGTAGGCCATGCTGGCGCCACCGACAAACTCCTTGGGATCAAAGGACGGATCGGCGGTTACCACCTCACGCAGACCCTTGTTGAGTTCCGTGCCCGGCTCGGCATAGGCGTCGACAGCGGCAAACATGTCGGGCTCCTGGTTTTCCCGGCCACGGCGCGGCAATGTCACCACCTTGGGATCGTCCAGCCCTTCAGGCGCCTCTGCCTGTTCACGGCGGGCGATCTGGTCCTGCGGCGGGCGTTCATGGCCGGTGCGTTTGCCAAGCACCGACCTGAGCTGGATGAATATGATCACCGCCGCCACAAAAAAGAAGAACGTCACAAAATCAAAGGAACCCATTCCCGCCTTCTTTCGGTTACATCATCAATCAGGATGCATATAATCCCCTCGGGCCCATCAATCAAAGGGTCACGCGATTCTATTTGTCATCGGCTCAACAAACAGGCCGGTCCCGACTTCGGATAATCCCTCATGCGCTTTTCCCTGATCCCGTTTTTGCTGCTCGTTGTGCCATTGGCCGAGATTGCTGCTTTTGTTGTCATTGGCGGCCAGATCGGCGTCTGGGCAACGCTCGGCATGGTTCTGCTGACCGCGATTATCGGCAGCTTTCTGCTCAGGTGGCAGGGCGTGGGCCTGTTCAACCGGATCAACACGGAACTGCGGGCCAATCGCGTTCCCGGCCGCGAACTTGTCCATGGGGTGATGATCCTGGTGGCCGGCGTGTTGCTGCTGACACCCGGGTTCGTCACCGATAGCCTGGGATTCCTGCTTTTCATTCCCGCCCTTCGCGATCTCGTGTGGCGATCTGTGAAGGACCGGATTGTCGTGCAGACCATGTCGAGCGGCTTTTCCAGCACGACGCGGAGGCCCGGCGCCAGCGAAGGGGTCGTGGATCTCGACGAGGATGAATTCAGCCGCAACCCGGACCCGTCGTCTCCCTGGTCGGAGCAGACAGATCGTCTGTCCAGGCCCGGCAAGCCGGACAGCAACAGCTCAAACGGGTTGTAAGGCTTGTGACGAAATGCTAGCCCAAGGCCGAACAATTTACCGGATAACCGCATTCGCGGATGAACAACAGGGAAGAGCCAGATGGCAAAAGATACTACCGGCAAAGGCGGCGCAGCAGCAGCAACTGAAGCACAGGGAAATGGTCAGGCACCGACACTGAACATTCTGGCCCAGTACATCAAGGATCTGTCTTTTGAGAACCCGGGCGCGCCGAAGTCGCTTGGCCCGCGCGAGAAGGCTCCCGACATCAACATCAATGTCAACGTCAATGCCAATCCGTTGAGCGAGACCGAATTCGACGTTGTGTTGACCATGAACGCCGAAGCCAAGAGCGGCGATGCAGTGCTGTTCAATGTCGAGCTGACCTATGGCGGCGTGTTCCGGGTGGCGAATTTCCCGCAGGAACACATGCTGCCGCTGCTTTTCATCGAATGCCCGCGGATGCTGTTCCCGTTCGCCCGTCAGATCGTTGCCGACGCAACCCGCAATGGCGGCTTCCCGCCGCTTCTGGTTGATCCGATCGATTTCGCGCAGATGTTCCAGCAGCGCATGGCGGAAGAAAACGCCAAGGCCCAGGTTGAGCCCAAGGTCAACTGAGACCTGTTTTCGCAACAGAATTCAGCCAATTGAAAGCCGCCTTCGGGCGGCTTTTTTCATGGCACCGAAGACAGGATCAGTTTTCGCCGGACACCTTGTGCCACAACGCATCCTTGCCGATGCGTTCGATCAGGGCCGCGTGGGCCTCGATCTCGATTTCGGTGATGCGCGGAGGAAGCGGCCGCGGCCGTTGTCCAATGGTGGCAACTTCTTCATTTTCCGTGCGCTCGACGGTGGCTGTGTCCTTGTTCGACAGGCCAAGCGCTGCCTGACGGCCACCGAGCATCTCGATATAGACGTCGGTCAGCAGTTCGGCATCAAGAAGCGCGCCATGCTTGGTCCGGTGCGCGTTGTCGATGCCATAGCGGCGGCAGAGCGCATCGAGGCTGTTGGGGCCCATTGGATGGCGGCGGCGCGCCAGTGACAAGGTATCGATCACCAGTTCCGGCGCGACCGCGGGAATACCAACCCGCTGATATTCGGTATTGAGAAAGCCCATATCGAAGCTCGCATTGTGAGCGACGTAGTGGGCACCCTCGAAAAACGCGGCGATTTCTTCCGCGACTTCGGCAAAGACCGGCTTGTCCGCCAGAAATGCGTCGGTGATTCCGTGCACCGCCAGCGCGTCAGGATGCACCTTGCGGCCGTCCGGATTGATGTAGAGATGCAGCGACCGTCCGGTCGGAAACTGGTTTTCGAGTTCAACACACCCGATCTCGATGATCCGGTCGGCCTGGTTATCAAGGCCGGTGGTTTCCGTATCGAAAACAATCTCGCGCATATTATTCACCCTGCCTGCTGGATTTTTGAAGCGCCGCGACAATATCGGCGACCTGACGCCGGGCCGCTTCAAGCCCTTGCCCGGTATCTATCACATAGTCGGCGCGGGCACGCTTTTCCGCGTCCGGTGTCTGCCGCGCCAGAATTGCCTCGAATTTCTCGGCTGTCATTTCCGGGCGCGCCAGAACCCGCTGGCGCTGGATTGCGGGTGCGCAGGTGACGACGACGACCACATCGACCCGGTCGGTGGACCCGGTTTCAAACAGCAGCGGAATGTCCAGAAGCACCATGGGCGCACCACGCGCCGCCGCTTCATCGACAAACTGCTTCTCGCGGGCCCGCACCAGCGGATGGATGATCGCTTCGAGGCGTTTGAATTCCTCCGGCGCGGACATGAGCTTGGCTGAGAGAACCTGCCGGTCGACCACGCCATCGGGCGCGGTTCCAGGAAAGGCTGCCTCGATCAGCGGGGCGGCTTCGGCGCTGTAGAGGTCATGGACAATCTCGTCGGCACTGATAACCGGCACGCCGAGAGATTTGAACATGTCGGACGTGGTCGATTTTCCCATTCCGATCGAGCCGGTCAGGCCGATGATGATCATGCATGCGCCTCCATGTCTGCAACGATCAGCCGTCGCAGTTCCGGGGTAACTTCCGGGGTCAGCCCGAACCATTTTGCAAAACCGGGTACCGCCTGGTGAAGCAGCATTCCCAGCCCGTCAACCGTTCTCAAACCCTGGCTCCTTGCCATGGCGAGGATCGGGGTTTCGAGCGGAATGTAGACAATATCCGTGACCAGGGCGTTGTCTGCCATGACGGTAAAATCGATTGCGGGGGCTTTGCCGCCCTCCATGCCGAGAGAGGTGGTGTTCACAAACAGGTCAGCCCCGCGCAAAAGACCGGAAAGCCGGTCCATGCCATGGGCTGCAACGCGCGGGCCGAATTGACCGGCCAGGGCCTCTGCCCTTTCCACCGTGCGATTGACGATGTGGACCGCTTGGAAACCGCGTGAGAGCACAGCATGGATGACCGCCCGGCTGGCACCGCCGGCGCCGAGGATGACGGCGGTCTTGCCGGTGTCCCATCCGGGCGCGTGATCATCGAGATTGGCGGCAAAACCGTGCGAATCGGTGTTGGTTGCCATCAAGCGCCCATCCTCGAGCCAGAGCGTATTGGCCGCACCGATCTGCCGCGCGATATCGTCAACCTGATCGACCAAGGCCAGGATGGCCTCCTTGTGCGGGATCGTGACATTGCCGCCGACAAGGCCGGACGACCCGTCCTTCAGCGCCGCGACAAAGGATGGCAGCTCTTCGGGCGAGACCTGAACCGGGTCATAACTGCCCTCAAGGCCTGCCTGGCTGAGCCAGTATCGATGGATCAGGGGCGAACGCGAATGGCCGATCGGATAACCGATAACGAATGCCTGGCGCCGGTTGTCATCAAGATCAGCCATCTATGGCTTCCAATTGCCTGAGTTCGGAGAGCAAGGGCAGCAGCGGGAGCCCGATGATGGTGAAATAGTCACCCTCGATACGCTCGAACAGCTGGATCCCCTCGCCTTCGAACTGGTAGGCGCCAACAGATGAAAGCGCGGCGGCACCGACATTGGACAAATGGCGGCCGACAAATCCCGGATCGAGATCGCGCATTTTCATCCGCGCGACAGACATATGCCGCCAGATGGTTTCGCCGTCCCTTGCCAGAACCACGGCGCTGTTGAGTTCATGGGTCTTGCCGGATAGCGCAAGAAGCCGGCGGCGGGCTTCATCCATGTTGGCCGCCTTGTGATAGATCTCGCCTTCGAACGACAAGGTCTGATCGGAGCCAATGACAATCGCACCGGGATTGCGGGCGGACACATCCTGGGCCTTTGCTTCGGCAAGAACCGACGCGACATCCTCGGGTTCCAGCCCGTCGAGGGTCTCCTCGACTGCCCGTTCATCGATCTGAGCAGGCTCGACATCAAATGTCAGGCCGGCATTTTCAAGCAGGGCTTTCCTGAAAGGGCTGGCCGAAGCAAGTACGAGGCGCGGCGGCATGGACGTCTCCTGGTTCGAGGCCGGTCAAGGCTTGGGGGTTAACGCCACTTCGGGCGCAAGGCAAGAATCGCCGCGGCGGTCTCCTCGATGGAGCGGCGGGTGACATCGATCACCGGCCATCCGTGACGTTCACACAGGGATCTCGCATATTTGAGTTCCTCGCTGATCAGGGAGCGGTCGGTGTAGTGCTCGCCCTGGTATCCGGCGGTTGCGCCGAGAACCCGGTTTTGCCTGACCTGGGCAATGCGGTCGACCGACGCGATCAGGCCGACGACAACCGGCTTCGTCGCCTTGATCAGGCCTTCCGGCAACGGCACGCCATGCACGATCGGGATATTGGCGGTCTTGATGCCGCGATTGGCGAGATAGATGCTGGTCGGTGTTTTCGAAGTCCGGCTGATACCGAGGATAACGAGATCGGCCTCGTTGAAATCGAGCGGCAGCTGGCCGTCGTCATGATCGAGGGTGAAATTAAGTGCGTCGATGCGTTTGAAATATTCCTCGCCCATATAATGCTGGGCGCCGACCCGGCGGCGCGACGGGGCACCGAGATAGGACTGGAACACATTGATCACCGGTTCCAGGACAGAGACGCTTGGAAGGCCCATATCCCGGCATTTGAGCTCGATGATCGATGCAAGTTCGGAATCGACGATGGTATAAAGCACGATTCCCGGCGCACCATCGATGGCGTCGAGGACCGCGATCAGCTGCTTGCGGGTACGGATCAGCGGATAGACATGTTCGAGCGCCTGGGCGCCCTGGAACTGCGCTGCCGCCGCACGGCCGGCGGCCATCAGGGTTTCACCGGTCGAATCGGAGATCAAATGCAGATGGAAATAGTTTTTTGTCTGCTCCACAATATTCTCCGGGGGGTGTTGATAAACCGGGACAAGAACGAACTAGGCGGCCCGCACCCGAGATTGCAAGGGATAACCCACCGGTTTTTCCACAATGGCTGTTTTGAGGAAAGTCTCAGCGGCGGTTTGTTGAACAATCGGGATAAATCCGGACTGTGGCTGAAGACGGACATTTTCTGATTTTGTTAGAGTCTTGGAATTATGCGTCAATTTGAAGCCGGACCGGTCAAACCGGCAAATCAGATTGGTCTTCCGCGTTGTCCCCGTCTATATGAGCAAGCTGTGGATGAAATGTGGATAAACACGGATCCCCGTAAAACACAGAGTCTAAGAATCAGAATCCTTTTCAAGAAGGATTTATTTAAGGGAAGTGGTGGATGACAAAACCCGGCGATCGCAAAGTCATGAAGGTATTGGCCGGAGAAACCGTGTTCCCTCCACCCGTGTGGCTGATGCGTCAGGCAGGGAGGTATCTGCCGGAGTATCGAGCGACACGATCAAAGGCCAAGGGGTTTCTCGATCTGTGCTATACGCCGGATCTGGCCGTTGAAGTGACACTGCAGCCGATAAGGCGATTTGGCCTTGATGCGGCAATCCTGTTTTCTGACATCCTGGTGATCCCGGATGTGCTTGACCGGAATGTGCGGTTTGTCGAAGGCACGGGTCCCCTGATGGATCCAATTGCTCCGGAAGCGATTGCTTCGCTTGATGCGTCGAACATGCACACGCACCTTGCTCCGGTTTACGAGACTGTCCGGCGGCTGCGGGCCGAATTGCCTGCTGAAACAACGCTGCTCGGTTTTTGTGGCGCACCCTGGACTGTTGCCACCTACATGATTGCCGGCCGCGGGACACCGGACCAGGCACCGGCGCGGCTGTTTGCCCTGCAGCATCCTGAAGCCTTCATGACGCTTCTGACGCTGCTTGCGGAGATATCGGCGGACTATCTGATCGCCCAGATCGATGCGGGCGCGGACGCGGTGCAGATTTTCGATTCCTGGGCAGGCGTATTGTCGGAACGGGATTTCGGCCGGTTCTCGATTGCACCGGTGAAACACATGGTCGACCGGATTCACCGGGAAAGACCGGGCGTGCCGGTTATCGGCTTTGCCAAGGGTGCCGGCGCAATGCTTGAAACCTACAGGGAAGCGACGGGTGTGGACTGCGTTGGTCTCGACTGGACGGTTCCATCCAAGCTTGCACGGAAAATCCAGTCCGGTGGTGCGGTACAGGGCAATCTGGATCCGTTGCGGATGGTGGCCGGCGGTGCGGCGATCGATGAAGGTGTCGACGAAGTGCTTGAAACGCTGGGCAACGGTCCGCTGATCTTCAATCTCGGGCATGGAATCACACCGCAGGCCGATCCGGAAAACGTCACCCGTTTGGTGAACCGTATCCGAGGAGCTGAAAAACGGTGACAGGCGACAGCGCGACAAGTCACAGCGAAGGCCGCAAGGCCCGCACCAAGGCCTATGCCAGCATTGCCGTGGTGGTGCTGATGGCGGTGGCCGCCTGGTGGTTTGAACCCGACTGGCTCTATGGCTGGCTCAAGGTGCTGCATGTCGTTGCCGTCATCTCGTGGATGGTCGGGCTGTTCTATCTGCCGCGGCTGTTCGTCTATCATGCGGATGCGGCGACGGCGGGCGAGCCGTCGGCGACGTTCGTGGTGATGGAACAACGCCTGGTCAAAGTCATCATGAACCCGGCGATGATGGTGTCCTGGGTGGTGGGGCTGTGGCTGGCCTGGAGCGGGTTCGGGTTTTCCGGTGCCTGGTTGTGGATCAAGATCGCAGCCGTGGTCGGGCTCACCGTGTTCCACGTCTTCCTCAGCCGTTCTGCGCGCAGGTTCGCGGCTGGCGAGAACACCATGACGGCGCGGCAATGGCGGATGGCAAACGAGATTCCCACCCTGCTGATGATCATTGTGGTGATCATGGTAATCATCAAGCCATTCGCCTGATATCGGCGATTGCCGGCTGCAGTATCTGCGATGGGTCCAGAATCTGTGGTAACGGGGCTTGCGACGTTTCACGTGAATCGCTATCTAGCAAGCAACGCCTTCTATGGCGGGCGCCAGTATCAGTCTGGCCGGTTTCCCAAAACCGGATCCCATATGCCCGCCGCTCCCCATATCTACAAATACAGAATTTGGATTTCCCATGCAGGAAATGAAGCTTCAAGAGCTCAAGAACAAAACCCCGACCGATCTTCTGGCGTTCGCCGAATCAGTCGAGGTCGAAAACGCCGGTGTGATGCGCAAGCAGGAACTGATGTTTGCGATCCTCAAGCAACTCGCCGCGCAGGAAGTCGAGATTATCGGCGAAGGTGTTGTCGAGGTCTTGCAGGACGGATTCGGGTTCATGCGGTCGGCCAATGCCAATTACCTGCCTGGTCCTGACGATATCTATATTTCGCCATCGCAGATCCGCCGGTTCTCGTTGAAGACGGGCGATACGGTCGAGGGCCCGATTCGTGGACCCAAGGAAGGCGAACGCTATTTCGCACTGCTGAAGGTCAACACGATCAATTTCGAGGATCCGGAAAAGATCCGCCACAAGGTGCATTTCGACAACCTGACGCCGCTTTATCCCGATGAGCGGTTCAAGATGGAAATCGACAACCCGACCACCAAGGATATTTCCGCACGTGTGATCGATCTTGTCGCTCCGCTCGGCAAGGGCCAGCGCGGGTTGATCGTGGCACCGCCGCGGACCGGTAAGACCGTTCTGCTGCAGAACATCGCCCATTCGATCACCGCCAACCATCCCGACTGTTACCTGATCGTGCTGTTGATCGACGAACGGCCAGAGGAAGTGACCGACATGCAGCGGTCGGTGAAGGGCGAGGTCGTTGCCTCGACCTTTGACGAACCCGCCGTGCGCCACGTCCAGGTGGCTGAAATGGTCATCGAAAAGGCCAAGCGCCTGGTCGAACATGGCCGCGACGTCATCATCCTGCTCGATTCGATTACCCGCCTTGGCCGCGCCTACAACACCGTTGTGCCGTCATCGGGCAAGGTGCTGACCGGTGGTGTAGATGCCAACGCGCTGCAGCGGCCGAAGCGTTTCTTTGGTGCTGCGCGTAACATCGAGGAAGGTGGATCGCTGACGATCATCGCGACAGCGCTGATCGATACCGGTTCTCGGATGGATGAAGTGATCTTCGAAGAGTTCAAGGGCACCGGCAACTCGGAAATCGTTCTTGACCGCAAGGTTGCAGACAAGAGAATATTCCCGTCAATGGATATACTCAAGTCGGGTACCCGCAAGGAAGACCTGCTGGTTCCAAAGCAGGATCTGCAGAAGATCTTCGTCCTCCGCCGTATTCTGGCGCCAATGGGTACCACCGATGCGATTGAGTTCCTGATCGACAAGTTGAAGCAGACCAAGACCAACAGCGACTTCTTCGATTCAATGAACACCTGACGTTTCGCACAAACCTCCGATTCGATTCGAAACCGGTACAATTATGCGGGATACAATATTCGCCCTGTCTTCGGGCGCACCGCCGGCCGGTGTGGCGGTTATCCGCATATCCGGGCCAGGGGTTCGATTCGGACTCGAAACAATAGTCGGGACAGTGCCCTCGCCCCGAATGGCGCATCTTGCTCATTTGCGCGACGAAGCGGGTCAGGTCCTTGACCACGGATTGGTTCTGTTTTTCCCCGGTCCCAAATCGTTCACCGGCGAGGATGTTGCCGAATTCCAGATTCATGGCGGTCGCGCCTCTGTATCCTCGGTTCTTACAGTTCTCTCGAAGCTGCCCGGCTTCCGGCTCGCGGAACCTGGTGAATACACCAAACGGGCTTTCGAGAACGGCCGGATGGATCTGACCGCGGTTGAAGGCCTGTCGGACCTGATACGGGCAGAAACCGAGGCCCAACGTCAGCAGGCTCTGGGCCAGGCTGATGGTGCCCTCAAGCATCTCTACGAGGGCTGGGCGAACCAAATTACCCATGCGCGGGCCATGATAGAGGCCGAACTGGACTTCTCCGACGAAGAGGACATACCTGGTTCGGTGACCGACCGGATCTGGCCTGAACTGAACCAGCTTGCTTCTGACATTTCGGCACACCTATCGCAGGCGAAGGCCGGCGAGATCATTCGTGATGGGTTTCGGATCGCCCTGATCGGCGCTCCGAATGCCGGAAAGTCATCCCTGCTGAATGTGTTGGCGCAACGGGATGTCGCAATTGTCTCCGATATACCCGGGACCACCAGGGACGTTGTGGAAGTGAGACTCGATATAGGCGGAAACCTGGTATTGCTCCAGGATACCGCCGGCCTCAGGGAATCTGATGACGAGATCGAACTTGAAGGTATTCGCCGCAGCCTTTCTACCGCGGAAAGTGCCGACCTGGTTCTGGAATTGCGTGATGCCCGGGAATTGATGGAGAATTCCACCAAGGAACGACCACGGATTGGTGAATCACTGGTGGTCTGGTCGAAATCCGACTTGCTGGACAGTGCCGACCTGCCGCCCGATACAAGCGAATTGCTGATATCCAGCAAATCTGGTGTAGGCATCGATATGCTGTTATCGGTGATCAAACAAAGAATAACGAGTTTCACGATACAGGCCGGTGAAATCCTCCCCACGAGGGAACGGCATATCCAGCATTTGGTGATTTGTGAGCGGGAACTGCGAAACGCGATCGGTGACGAAGATCTTCCGATTGAAGTTCGATCCGAATATTTGCGCAACGCCGCTACCGCTTTGAGCCGCATTACGGGACGCGTCGACGTTGAGGATTTGCTGGGTGTGATATTCTCCGAATTCTGCGTCGGAAAATGATTCACGTGAAACACTTGCGGCTGGAATATGTCCTGTCGTGATTCACGTGAAACACTTTGGCTACAGTGACTAGCTGGAACCGGCATATCGTTTCACGTGAAACATATTGTCTTGACTCCAAACCACCCATAATCAAGAAGTCTGCCTACCGGAGACGAATGATGAAATATGATGTGATTGTTATCGGTGGCGGACATGCGGGCAGTGAAGCCGCTGCCGCATCGGCGCGCTTGGGTGCCAGGACGGCGCTGGTTACACACCGTCTGGACACGATCGGAACCATGTCGTGCAACCCGGCGATTGGTGGGCTCGGCAAAGGGCATCTGGTCCGTGAGATAGATGCCATGGACGGGCTTATGGGGTTGGCGGCTGATCGCTCCGGCATCCAGTTTCGTATGCTCAACCGCCGCAAGGGCCCGGCTGTATGGGGCCCAAGGACCCAGGCTGATCGCAAGCTCTACAAGAAGTCCATTCAGGACCTGCTCACGGCCACTCCGAATCTCGATATCATCGAGGGAGAAGTGGACGACCTGCTGATGGATGACGGAACTCTGGCGGGTGTGGTGCTGAAGGATGGCCAAAATATCAACAGTGCAGCCGTGGTTCTGACGACCGGAACGTTTCTTCGTGGGCTGATCCATATCGGCGATCGGAAGATACCGGCCGGCAGGATGAACGAAGCCCCTTCCCTGGGACTGTCCGGTACGCTTGAGCGGGCCGGGTTTGAACTTGGCCGTCTCAAGACCGGCACACCGGCGCGGCTGGATGGAAGCACAATCGATTGGGACCGCGTTGACTGGCAGGAGGCCGATGCGGACCCTATCCCGTTCTCCTTCATGACGGACAGGATTGAAGTGCCACAAATTCGCTGCGGCATTACCAGAACGACCGATGCCACGCACAAGATCATCCAGGACAACATTCACCGCTCGGCGATGTATTCCGGCCAGATAGAAGGCGTCGGACCACGGTATTGTCCGTCGATCGAAGACAAGATCGTCCGGTTCGGCGAGCGGGACGGACACCAGATTTTCCTCGAGCCAGAAGGTCTCGATGATTCAACGGTTTACCCCAATGGTATTTCCACCTCGCTGCCGGAAGACGTTCAGGATGCATTTCTTCGCACCATTCCCGGCCTGGAGAACGTCAAGATCATACAGCCCGGCTATGCAATCGAATATGACCATGTTGATCCGCGTGAATTGAATCAGACGCTGGAAACCCGCCGGATCAGCGGGCTTTACCTGGCTGGTCAAATCAATGGAACCACCGGCTATGAAGAAGCTGGAGCGCAGGGACTTGCTGCCGGGTTGAATGCGGCGTTGAAGGTCATGGGCAAATCGCCTTGCCTGTTCAGCCGGACCGATTCCTACATCGGCGTGATGATCGACGATCTGACAACCAAGGGTATCAGCGAGCCTTATCGTATGTTTACGTCGAGGGCTGAGTACCGGTTGTCTCTCCGGGCTGACAATGCAGAATTGCGCCTGACGCAGAAGGGTATTGATCTGGGATGCGTGTCTGCGGAGCGTCATTCGAGGTTCGAAACATATTTTGATTCGCTTGCGAAATGTTTGGATGCTCTCAAGGCGCTCAGCCTGTCACCAACAGAAGCCCAGAAACATGGTTTGTCCCTGAACAAGGATGGCATCCGCAGAACCGCGTTTCAGTTGCTGTCCTATCCGGACATTACACTGGAACGTATTCTTGCCATCTGGCCGGAACTTGCTGAGCACGATTCGAAGGTGTTGAATGCTGCTGCAGTTGATGCGACCTATGCCGTCTACCTCGAGCGTCAGAATCAGGACATTGCCGAGCGCCGGCGAGAGGAAAGCCGCCGGATCCCGGACAGTTTCCGTTACGACAACCTGCCGGGCCTGTCCCAGGAGCTGAAATCCAAGCTGGAGCGGATCCGTCCACCTTCGGTTGGCCATGCGGAACGGATCGAGGGAATGACTCCGGCCGCAATTGCGTTGCTATTGGTGCATTTGCGAAAAAGTCCGAAGGGCGATCAAGCCGAATTGGCTGGTTAGGTTCAATAATGGATATTTCAAAAGGCTTCTTTCCGGATTCCGATTTTGTTTCACGTGAAACATGGGGGAAACTGAACGTCTATGCGGATCTGGTGCGAAAATGGCAGGCGTCGATCAATCTGATCTCGCCAAAAACCCTGCCGGAACTGTGGGAGCGACATATACTTGACAGTCTGCAACTGTTTCGTCTCAAGCCGGAGCCTCTGACATGGCTCGATATGGGCAGTGGCGCCGGATTTCCCGGGTTGGTGACAGCCATATGCCTGGCGGAACAGGACCAAGGCTGGGTCAATCTGGTTGAAAGCAACAACAAGAAGGCGGCTTTCCTGCGCCAGGTGATTCTGCAAACCGGCGCCAGAGCCAGTGTTTTGCCGATTCGCGTTGAAGATGCGCGGGCCAAGCTGGGCAAAATCGATGCAATTTCCGCCAGGGCCTTGGCATCACTGACGGAATTGTTCGGATATGCCGCTCCATACGCGGAAGATAATCCCGATGTACAGATTTGGTTTCATAAAGGCTTGGATTACATTGGAGAAGTTCGATCAGCACGTGACCTTTGGTGCTTTGATCTGGTAGAACATCAAAGTCTGGCACAGGATGGATCGGCAATCCTGGAGATCAGTAACCTTTCCAAGCGCAACTAGGCCGCGGACCCTTTTCGATGCAACTTTCGAAGAACCGGATCATCACCATCGCCAACCAGAAGGGCGGCGTTGGCAAGACAACCACAGCAATCAACCTCGCCACAGCACTGGCTGCGATCGGCGAAGAGGTGCTGATCGTCGATATCGACCCGCAGGGCAATGCCAGTACCGGACTCGGCATTGACCGGAAGGATCGCGGCGTTTCGGCGTATGATCTGCTGACGCAGAATGCGACAGTGGCCGAGACCGTCATGCAGACGGCCGTGCCGCATCTTAGCATCATCCCCTCGACGATGGACCTGCTTGGTGTGGAGATGGAAATCGCCGGCATGCCGGACCGGGTGTACAAGCTCAAGAAGGCGCTGCAGGCCGACGATGCCAAACATTACGACTATGTGCTGATCGATTGCCCACCCTCGCTCAACCTGCTGACCATGAACGCAATGGCGGCAGCTCACTCCATCCTGGTTCCGCTGCAGTGCGAGTTCTTTGCGCTGGAGGGTTTGAGCCAGCTTCTGGAAACAGTTGGCCAAGTGCGTGATTCGCTCAACCCCACCCTGGATATCCAGGGAATTGTCATGACCATGTATGACGCCCGCAACAATCTGGCGCTGCAGGTCGTGGAAGATGTCCGGTCACATTTGGGCGACAAGGTCTACAGAACCCTGATCCCGCGCAATGTGCGGGTCTCCGAAGCGCCCTCCTACGGGAAGCCGGCGATCCTGTATGATCTGAAATGTGCCGGCAGCCAGGCCTATCTGCAATTGGCCTCGGAAGTTATTCAGCGGGAACGCAATCGCAAGGCTGCCTGATCCTGAAAGCAGGCAGCAAGAGTGGATATGACGATGTCAGACGATGTTTCAAAAAAGCGCCTCGGGCGGGGACTGGCGGCTCTGATCGGAGAGATCGACCAGCCTGTTCAATCACAGTCGAAGCCGACCGTATCTGCGGACCGGACGGTGCCGATCGAGCATGTCAGCCGCAACCCACGCAATCCGCGGCGGAGCTTCGATCCGGCTGATCTTGAAGATCTGTCGAGATCCATCCGTCAGCACGGCATCGTACAGCCGGTGATGGTACGCCAGTCCGGCGATGACCGCTACGAGATCATTGCCGGTGAACGTCGCTGGCGGGCCGCTCAAATGGCTGGCCTGGTGGATATTCCGGTCATTGTCCGGGATGTTGATGACCGGACGGCACTCGAAATCGCCATTGTCGAGAACGTGCAGCGTGCGGATCTCAATGCACTGGAAGAAGCGCAGGGTTACGAGCAGCTGATCGCGCAATATGGTTATACCCAGAACGATCTCGGTGAAGTCATCGGCAAGAGCCGCAGCCATGTCGCCAATTCGCTGCGCTTGCTGAAACTGCCCGACGAAGTGCGGCAGATGCTGGCCGAGGGCGCACTGTCGGCCGGTCATGCCCGTGCCATCGTGTCGACATCCGATCCGGTTCGGCTGGCGCGGAAGATCGCTGACGAAGGGCTGTCTGTCCGGGATGCGGAAAAGCTGGCGCAGAAAGATGCTGACCAGGCCGCCAATCCGGGGGCTCTGGAGACAAAGTCCACAGGCCGCAGCGATGAAAAGGATGCCGATACGGTAGCCCTTGAGAGAAGCCTGTCCGATGTGCTGGGTCTCAAGGTGCAGCTGGCGCACAAGGGCCAGGGCGGTCAGTTGCGAATCGAGTACAAATCGCTCGAGCAGCTTGACGAGTTGTGCCGCCTTCTGGGCGAAAAATAGCAGTTTTTACAAAGAGATAATCGATCAGCGGCTGAGCAGGCAGGCTCTCAGCAGGGCTTGGCGCGCGATCGAGGCTTCAAGCTGAGGCCTGCGCCGGGTCTCCAGCACCGCGTCGGACAGCCGGCGCATTTCACGGTTGATTGCTTCAAGCCGCCAGTGACGCAATGCCCGCTCGACAACGGGTTTGCGCTTGAAATGGATGCCACGCCCCTTCTCGGTCATGGCCTGGGCCGGCTGGCGCCCGTGGTTCTCAACGAGTGCGCGCATGGCGTCGAGTTGTTCGAACTGCATGATGCAGCTGCGCAAGACCAGAAACACCGAGGTCTTTGAGGCGAGGATCCGTTCCAGTGCCGATTCCAGGCGTACCGGGTCGCCGGAAAACACCGCGTCGACCGCGTCATCGACCGACAGCGCCGCAACGTCGCCAATTGCCTCGATCACATCCTCGTCGGTGACCTGTCCTGAGCCGTGGCAATAAAGTGCTAGTTTTTTCAATTCGTTACGGCTGGCCAAACGGTCACCGCCAAGCAGTTGCGCAAGACGCTGACGGGCTTCACTCTGGATGGTAAGCCCTGCTCCGCCGAGTTCCTCA
Source organism: Hoeflea sp. AS16 (assembly GCF_038900095.1). NCBI lineage: Bacteria > Pseudomonadati > Pseudomonadota > Alphaproteobacteria > Hyphomicrobiales > Rhizobiaceae > Hoeflea > Hoeflea sp. AS16. The sequence goes on from NZ_JBBMQQ010000003.1 coordinate 515,793, forward strand.
TCGATAAGCGTCTGGATGCCACGTGCATCATCGGAATAGCAGGGAATGGCAAGCGCCGTGCGGGCATTCTCGAACAGCTTGCGCAGCGCGCTGCCCTTCTTGAGGTCGCCAGCCTCAATGAGAAGGTGCGAAGACCCCGGCTCCGTTTCTGTCAGGGCTGTCAGGGCCTGAACCAGCCCCCGCTCATTGCCTGCATTCTTGACCCAGACCAGGCGGTCGCCGCCAAACAGGCTTATGGCACCGAATTCGTCGGCCAATCGTCCAGGATCGCCAGACAGGTCTGAGGCTTCAAGCTTGAGGACGGCGAAATCATCCTTGAGGTCAACGCCGGTCTTCGCGGCGATTTCGGCTGTCCGCTCGGACACCAGCCCCCGGTCGGGGCCGTAGACCAGGATGATCCTGTAGGGCGTGCCTTCGCGCCGGACAAAAGCGGCAAATTCATGGGATTTGAGTTGTGCCATGATGCCCGTTCAAGCCGGTTTGAGGTCTATCGTGCAAGAATTGCCGCGATATCAGCGCGGACGAGGGCCGCAACCTGCCGCGCTGCACGATCTTCCGCTTCGAGCTTGGCCCGTTCCTGAGCGAAGTTCTGCGAGGGAAGGTCGAGCTGTGCATCGATAAAGCGCGAGCCGGATTTGACGGTTTCGCCGGTACTTTCCGATTTGAGGGCGTAATTTGCGGTCACCGTGGTGCGGGCGGCGGAAAACTCGTTGTCCACGCCGCCGGGCAACAGTCCGGTCACGCTCGATGTCACGTCCAGATCAAGCCGGTAGGCGGCGTTCTTCTGCTCGCCACCGAAACCAAGCACCAGCTCGTTGCGAACCATCTGTTCGACGCGCGAATCGGCCTCCGAGACGGCAATTGACTGGGTGGTGCCGGCCATCGACCCGTAGAGCGGTCTTGCCTGGCAGCCTGCCAGCAGTCCGAGGCCGAGTACGGCAGCCAGAACCCGAGGCTTCCATCCCGATCCGGGAACTTCAAACGACAACATTGACGATCCTCTGGGGTACGATGATGAGTTTGCGCGGCGGATTGCCTCCGGTCGCGTTCTGGACGAAATCCAGCGCCAGCACGGCTTGTTCTACCGCAGCTTGATCGGCATTGCGGTCAATTGTCAATTCTCCGCGCTTCTTGCCGTTGATCTGCACCGGCAGGGTGACCTGGTCATCCGTTACCAGCCCGGGTTCGTAATCCGGCCAGCGCGTTGTTGCCACCATGCCGTCATTGCCGAGCAGTTTCCAGCATTCTTCTGCCAGATGCGGCATCATCGGCGCAATCATCAGCACCACCATGTTGGCGGCCTGCTTGCAAGCTGCCGTGAGATCCGCGTCGGCCTTGCCGGCAGCAACCTCCGACAGCGGGGCTGCCAGGGTATTGACCAGCTCATAGAGCCGGGCCACCGCCTTGTTGAAGGCGAGTTTCTCGATGTCGTCGCCGATTGCCTTGACTGTCTTGTGGGCCGCGCGGGAGACGGTGAGCGCCTGCCCCTGAGTTCCCGTGGCAGCTTCGGTTTTGCTCAATTCCGGGGCGGCTTCACCCAGCAGGCGCCAGACGCGCTGAACGAAACGGTGGGCGCCTTCGACGCCGGCTTCGGTCCAGATCACATCGCGATCGGGCGGTGAGTCAGAAAGCATGAAAAAGCGTGCAGTATCAGCACCATAGCTGTCTATGATGTCGTCTGGATCAACGACATTCTTCTTCGATTTGGACATTTTCTCGATCGAGCCGATGGTCAGCGCCTCGCCGGTCTTGGCGTGGCGGGCCTTGCGGCCACCGTCGACTTCCTCGATCACCACCTCGGCGGGTGGAACCCAGTCGCCCTTGCCACTATCGCCTGTGCGATAGGTTTCATGTACAACCATGCCTTGTGTGAACAAGCCGCGGAACGGCTCCTTCAGGTCGACATGGCCGGTCTGGCGCATGGCGCGGGTGAAGAAGCGCGAATAGAGAAGATGCAGGATCGCGTGCTCGATGCCGCCGATATACTGGTCGACCGGCAACCAGGCGCTGGCAACGGCCGGATCGGTCGGCGTGTCGTGGCGCGGTGCGGTGAAACGGGCAAAATACCAGGACGAATCGACAAACGTGTCCATCGTGTCGGTCTCGCGGCGCGCGGCTTTGCCGCAGGCCGGGCAATCGACGTGTTTCCAGGTCGGGTGATGGTCGAGCGGATTGCCCGGCTTGTCGAGCGTGACGTCATCGGGCAGCTGCACCGGGAGGTCCTTGGCCGGCACGGGAACCACGCCGCAGTCATCGCAGTGGATCACCGGGATCGGTGCACCCCAGTAGCGCTGGCGTGACAGACCCCAGTCGCGCAGGCGGAAATTGGTCTTGCGGGCCGCTTGCGGTGCATCTCCGAGCGTTTTCGCCTCGAGCAGGTCGGCGACAACATCGAAAGCCTTGTCCGGGGTCAGGCCATCAAGATTGCGCGAATTGATCATTACGCCGTCGCCGACATAAGCTGTATCGGTGATGACGAAACTCGAGGCATCGGCATCCGCGGGCATGACCACCGGGGTGACCGGCAGATTGTACTTGCGGGCAAAATCAAGGTCGCGCTGGTCACCGGAAGGGCAGCCGAAAATGGCGCCGGTGCCATAATCCATCAGCACGAAATTGGCGATGTAGACCGGGATGGTCCACTCGGGATCAAGCGGATGAATGACATTGATGGCTGTCTTGAGACCGGTCTTCTCGGCGGTTTCCAGGGCTGCCAGCGATGTACCCGCACGGCGGCATTCATCACAGAACGCGGCGACCGCAGGATCCTTGGCGGACAGTTCCTTTGCCAGCGGATGATCGGCGGCGATTGCCAGGAACGAGGCACCGAAAAGCGTGTCCGGACGGGTGGTGTAGACTTCGATGTCGGTCGCGCCGCCGGCCTCGGCCGGATCGGCGATTTCCCAGCGCAAAGACAGGCCCTCGGACTTGCCGATCCAGTTCTTCTGCATCAGCCGGACCTTTTCAGGCCATTGATCGAGCTCGTCGAGCGACTGCAGCAGATCGTCAGCGAAATCGGAAATGCGGAAGAACCACTGTGTCAGCTCGCGCTGCTCGACAAGTGCGCCCGAGCGCCAGCCGCGGCCGTCGATAACCTGCTCGTTGGCGAGAACCGTGTTGTCGACCGGATCCCAGTTGACCTTGGAATTGCGGCGGTAAATCAGGCCGGCCTTGAGGAAATCCAGGAACAGGGCCTGCTGCTGCTTGTAGTATTCGACGTCACAGGTGGCGAATTCCCGGCTCCAGTCGAGCGACAGGCCCATGGACTTGAGCTGTTTGCGCATGGCGTCGATGTTGGCATAGGTCCAGTCGCGCGGGTGAACCTTGTTCTGGATCGCGGCATTCTCGGCCGGCATGCCGAACGCGTCCCAGCCCATCGGGTGCAGCACGTTGAAGCCTTTTGCGCGCTTGTAGCGGGCGACCACATCTCCCATGGCGTAATTGCGCACATGTCCCATGTGGATCCGACCGGAGGGGTAGGGAAACATCTCGAGCACGTAGTATTTCGGGTCCGGACTGTCGTTGTCCGTCTCGAAAATCCGCGCTTCTTCCCACATGCGCTGCCAGCGGGTTTCCGCCTGTTTGGGATTGTATCGTTCAATTGCCATAAAAGATCACCAGAAAACCTGTCAGATTTTGTCGCGACCTTCACCATGAAACCCGTCAAGCGTCAACCATTGAGCGGTCCTTGAGCCGAAGTTCGGGGCTGTTTGGAAGATCCTGGCGGATGCATCTTGGCTGGCGATCGGGTTGGCGGAGCAATTGGCAAGCCGCACGGGCTGCGCTAACACCTGTAGGCGGAGTTGAAAGCAAGCAAATGGAGCAGGGCGTGAACGCACGGGAAAACCTTGAAAAAGTGCGCGCGGCAATCGCTGCAGCAGAAAAGGAAGCGGCAAGGGAAAACGGCTCGGTGCGGCTGGTTGCGGTCTCCAAGACCAAAACCGCGGAGGAGATCAGGCCGGTGATCGATGCGGGCCAGCGTGTGTTCGGCGAAAACCGGGTTCAGGAGGCGCAATCGAAATGGCCCGGCCTGAAAGCCGAAACCGCCGGAATCGAGCTTCACCTGATTGGCCCGCTTCAATCCAACAAGACCGCCGATGCGGTGGCGCTGTTTGATGTGATCCAGACCGTGGACCGGGAAAAGATCGCCAGGGAAATCGCCCGGGAAATCAAAAAGCAGGACAAGCGTCCCGGGCTCTATGTTCAGGTCAATACCGGTTCGGAACCGCAAAAGGCGGGCATCGAGCCGGACGAGGCGGCGGCATTCATTGCCATGTGCCGCGACGAACTCGGGCTGAAGATTACCGGCCTGATGTGCATTCCGCCGGTGGACGAGAATCCGGGCCCGCATTTCGCGCTGCTGGCAAAGATTGCCCGGGAGAATGATATTGATACGCTGTCGATGGGCATGTCGGACGATTTTCAGACAGCAATCGCCTTTGGCGCGACCGAGGTCAGGGTAGGCTCGGCAATATTTGGCGCACGCTAATCGATTTGATGCGGCGACCTAGCCCAACGTCTAGTTTTCGCGCTGTGCCGACAGGCATAGGGTGCCGCGAAATATGGGAATCGACGGTTTGTGTGCAGCATCCATGCGCTGCAGCCAAATTTTTATGGAGGAGATGATCATGTCGAGCCGTTATGCTGAGGTTTATGAGAGCTGGCGCGGGAATCCGGAAGGATTCTGGATGGATCAGGCTGCTGCGATTGACTGGTTCACCAAGCCGGAAACAGCGTTCGATCCGGATATCGGAGTCTATGGCGGCTGGTATCCGGATGGTGTCACCAACACCTGTTACAACTGCCTTGACCGGCATGTTGCCGGTGGCCGTGGCGAACAGGCGGCGCTGATCTACGACAGCCCGATCACCGGCTCCAAACGGTCCATCAGCTATGCGGAGATGCTGGCGGAAGTGGAGGCTTTCGCCGGCGCCTTGTCCGACAAGGGCGTTGGCAAGGGTGACCGGATCGTCATCTACATGCCGATGGTGCCCGAGGCGATCGTGGCGATGCTGGCCTGCGCCCGGCTTGGCGCCATCCATTCGGTGGTGTTTGGCGGGTTCGCGGCACATGAACTGGCCACCCGGATCGAGGACAGCCAGGCCAAGCTGATCATCAGCGCGTCCTGCGGTATCGAACCGGGGCGGATCGTTGCCTACAAGCCGCTGCTTGATGCCGCGATCGAGCACTCGCAGCACAAGCCGGAAGCGACGATCGTGCTGCAGCGCGAGCAGCATCGCTGCGAGCTGATCGAGGGACGCGATTTCGACTACGCAAGCCTGGTGGCGGCAAATGCCGGCCGGAAAATAGCCTGCACGCCGGTTGCGGCCACCGATCCGCTCTATGTTCTCTATACATCGGGCACGACAGGCCAGCCAAAGGGCGTGGTGCGGGACAATGGCGGCCACATGGCTGCGCTCTACTGGTCCATGCATGCGATGTACGGGGTCAAGCCGGGCGAAGTGTTCTGGGCGGCATCCGACATCGGTTGGGTCGTCGGTCACTCCTACATCGTCTATGCGCCGCTGCTGCACGGCAACACGACGATCGTGTTCGAAGGCAAGCCGGTCGGGACACCCGACGCGGGAACCTTCTGGCGGGTGATTTCAGAGCATGATGTTGCGGTACTGTTCACCGCTCCGACCGCTTTTCGCGCCATCCGCAAGGAAGACCCGGAAGGCAGCTTTATTGGCAAATACGATATGTCCGGTTTCAGGGCGCTGTTCCTGGCCGGGGAACGGGCGGATCCGGATACGATCAAGTGGGCCGAGAGGATGCTCAACGTGCCCGTCATCGATCACTGGTGGCAGACAGAGACCGGCTGGACCATTGCCGGCAACCCGATGGGGCTTGGCCTGCTGCCGGTGAAATACGGCTCTCCGGCCGTGCCGATGCCCGGCTATGACGTGCAGGTGCTTGATGATGATGGTCATCCGGTTCCCGCCGGGACGCTCGGCAACATCGTGGTCAAATTGCCGCTGCCGCCGGGATGCCTGCCGACGCTGTGGAATGCCGAAGACCGGTTCCGCGACGCCTATCTGGCCGAATTCCCCGGCTACTACAAAACCGCCGATGCAGGGTTCGTCGACGAGGATGGCTATCTGTTCATCATGGCGCGCACCGATGACATCATCAACGTGGCCGGCCACCGGTTGTCGACCGGCGGGATGGAAGAAGCGGTCTCGGGCCATCCGGATGTGATGGAATGCGCGGTGATCGGCATTGCCGACAGCATGAAGGGCCAGATTCCGGCCGGTTTCATCGTCGTCAACAACACCCATGGCCGGAGCGATGACGACGTCGAGAAGGAAGTCGTGAAGCTGGTTCGCGAGGAAATCGGGCCGGTGGCGGCGTTCAAGACAGTGATGGTGGTCAAGCGGCTTCCGAAAACCCGGTCCGGCAAGATCCTGCGGGCAACCATGCAGAAGATCGCCGATGGCCAGGAGTGGAAGATGCCGGCAACCATCGATGATCCCGGGGTTCTCGACGAGATTGCCGAGGTTCTGGCAAAGCGCGGGATCGTCAAGAAGAGCGATTGACCTCGCGTTGCGTCCGCGTCAATGTCCCGCCGCTTCGCTACAGCATCAGTCCGGATCTCAATTGCGATTTGCGGACTGGTGCGTGGAACTGACAGGTTAGAGCGATCCATGCGCCTCACTTACAAGGCGCGGGGCTCTATGAAAGGGATAGACTCATGAGACTGGATGGACGAACAGCCATTGTAACCGGTGGCGCCAAGGGTATCGGGCTGGCCATCGTGCGCCGCCTGGCGGCCGAGGGCGCCAAGGTGATGATCGCCGATATTGACGAGGCCGCCGGTGCGGCTGCGGTGGACGCGGTTTCCGGCGATGGCGAGGTGCGGTTCACGCAAACCGATGTCTCCGAACGGCTTGATGTGCACAACTTGGTGGCCAAGACGATCGATGCCTTCGGTTCGATCAATGCGCTGGTCAACAATGCCGGTATCGTTCACGGCGCCGATTTCCTTGATATAGAAGAAGCCGATTTCGATCGGGTTCTGGGCGTCAATCTCAAGAGCGTGTTCCTGTGCGGGCAGGCCGTGGCGCGGCACATGGTGGAGCAGGTCGCAAACGGCGAAGAACCGGGTTCGATCGTCAACATGTCCTCGATCAACGATACTTTCGCCATCGCCAACCAGGTTCCCTACTCGGTTTCCAAGGGCGGCGTGAGCCAGTTGACCAAGGTGATGGCGCTGTCGCTGGCGCCGCACGGCATCCGCGTCAACGCGGTCGGGCCAGGCTCGATCATGACCGACCTGCTGGCGTCCGTGGCCGATGATCCCGAAGCCCGGAACCGGATCTTGTCGCGCACCCCGCTTGGGCGTATCGGCGAACCGTCGGAAATCGCGGCTGTGACCGCATTCCTGCTTTCCGGCGATGCCAGCTATGTGACCGGCCAGACGATCTATGCCGATGGTGGCCGTATGCCGCTGAACTACACGGTTCCGGTCAAGGAATAGTGCTGCGGCGAAACCGCCCCAGAGGCAGGTTTAACCTGCCGAAGATACAAAAAGGCCCGGCATTGCCGGGCCTTTCGCATTCCTGATGAGGAAAAATTCTAGTTGTCTTCTTCTTCTTCCGGCTCGGTGCGCTTCATCGAAGTCAGCTTGGCAAAGACCGCATCTGCGTCGATCTCCTTCTCGCCGTCTTCCTCGAGCGGCATTGCCGATTCGGTTTCGCGGGCAGATACCAGAACGCTGTCATGTTCCGACCCGGCGAGTGCGCCACGGTTCTTGGAAGCGCGTTCGACTTCGAGATCGAGATCGATCTGGGTGCAGAGCCCCAGGGTCACAGGATCCATCGGTGTCAGGTTGGCGGCGTTCCAGTGGGTGCGGCCGCGGATCTGTTCGATGGTCGACTTGGTGGTGCCGACCAGGCGCGAAACCTGCGCGTCCTTGAGTTCGGGATGGTTGCGCACCAGCCAGAGGATGGCATTGGGCCGATCCTGGCGCTTGGAAACCGGGGTATAGCGCGGTCCCTTGCGCTTGGCTTCGGGAACGCGAACCTTTGGTTCCAGCAATTTCAGCCTGAGTTCGGGGTTGGCTTCCGCGGCGGCGATGTCTTCGCGCGAGAGCTGTCCGGTGCCAATCGGGTCGAGGCCCTTGATGCCTTGAGAGGCTTCGCCGTCGGCGATCGCCTTCACCTCGAGCGGGTGAAGTTTGCAAAACTGCGCGATCTGATCGAAGCTCAATGCAGTGTTGTCAACGAGCCAGACGGCGGTCGCCTTAGGCATGAGAAGCTGCTGTGCCATGAATACAATCCTCCTGTCCGTCCGCTCCGGGGGCGCGGGCCGTGGATGAAACCACCATTTCCGGGAAATCGGCGTTCTTATAACCGCAAGCCCGTTTAATTGCAATTGTTGCTGCATGGTTTCGCAAACCGGCCCATTGTCTAATTGCAGCAATGATTTGCGCTGGTATTAATGGTCGTCATGGAAGTCGGGTTGCGTTTAAATTGTTGTCAGGCGTATGCCCGTTAGTGAGGAGGTCCCAATGTCGCAGAAAACCTACAAAGTCCTGAAAGACGCCAAATCCCGCGCGTTGATTGATGATGAAACCTACCAGAAATGGTATCAGGAAAGCATCAAGGATCCGGACAAGTTCTGGGGCAAGCACGGCAAGCGAATCGACTGGTTCAAGCCTTATACCAAGGTCAAGAACACCAGTTTTACCGGCAAGGTGGACATCAAGTGGTTCGAAGACGGCCTGACCAATGTGTCCTACAACTGCATTGACCGCCACCTGGAAAAGCGTGGCGATCAGGTCGCGATCATCTGGGAGGGAGACAATCCCTATGATGACAAGAAGATCACCTATCGCGAACTTTACGACCAGGTTTGCCGGCTCGCCAATGTGATGAAATCGAATGGTGTGAAGAAGGGTGACCGGGTCACCATCTACATGCCGATGATTCCGGAAGCAGCCTATGCGATGCTCGCCTGTACCCGCATCGGTGCAATTCATTCGATCGTTTTCGGCGGGTTTTCGCCGGATGCGCTCGCCGGGCGAATCAGCGACTGCGAATCAACCTTTGTGATCACGGCCGATGAAGGCCTGCGCGGCGGCAAGAAAGTACCGCTCAAGCACAACACCGATCTGGCCATTGAAATTGCCCAGCGCGATGGCGTCGTCGTCAAGAACGTGCTGGTGGTGCAGCGGACCGCCGGGAAGATCGAGTGGTTTGAAGACCGCGACATCTGGTACCACGAGGCAGTGGCAGCGGCGAAGCCGGATTGCCCGCCGGCCAAGATGAAGGCCGAGGATCCGCTTTTCATCCTCTACACGTCCGGTTCGACCGGAAAGCCCAAGGGCGTTCTGCACACCACCGGCGGTTATCTGGTCTACGCCGCGATGACCCATGAATATGTCTTCGACTATCACGAGGGCGATATCTACTGGTGCACCGCCGATGTCGGCTGGGTCACGGGGCACTCCTACATTGTCTACGGGCCGCTCGCCAACGGCGCCACCACGCTGATGTTCGAAGGTGTGCCGAACTTCCCGTCACCGAGCCGCTTCTGGGATGTGGTCGACAAGCACCAGGTCAACATCTTCTACACCGCGCCGACCGCAATCCGCGCGCTGATGGGCGCGGGCGACGAGCACGTCAAGAAATCCTCGCGCAAATCGCTGCGGACACTGGGATCGGTGGGTGAACCGATCAATCCGGAAGCCTGGGTCTGGTATTACAACGTTGTCGGCGAGGCGAGATGCCCGATTGTCGACACCTGGTGGCAGACCGAGACCGGCGGCATCATGATCTCGCCGTTGCCGGGCGCTACCGATCTCAAGCCCGGATCGGCGACACGGCCGTTCTTCGGTGTGCTGCCGGAGCTGGTCGACAGTGACGGCGATGTGCTTGAAGGCACCGCAGAGGGCAACCTGTGCATCACCGATTCCTGGCCGGGGCAGATGCGCACGGTCTATGGCGACCATGAGCGGTTCATCCAGACCTATTTCTCCACCTACAAGGGGAAATACTTCACCGGTGACGGCTGCCGCCGCGACGAGGACGGTTACTACTGGATCACCGGCCGCGTTGACGACGTCATCAACGTCTCGGGTCACCGGATGGGAACCGCGGAAGTGGAAAGTGCACTGGTGTCCCACGATGCCGTCTCGGAGGCCGCCGTCGTCGGTTATCCGCATGACGTCAAGGGCCAGGGGATCTACTGCTACATCACGCTGATGGCGGGCCAGGAAGGCGATGATGCGCTGCGCAAGGCGCTGGTTGCCCATGTGCGCCAGGAAATCGGCCCGATCGCCTCGCCGGACAAGATCCAGTTCTCGCCGGGTCTGCCGAAAACCCGCTCGGGCAAGATCATGCGCCGGATTCTGCGCAAGATCGCGGAGGATGAATTCGGCGCGCTGGGTGATACCTCGACGCTTGCCGATCCGAGCGTTGTCGATGACCTGATCGCAAACCGGCAGAACAAGAAGGGCTGATTTTTCAGCATCCTGATCGAGAGGCCCGCCTGGCAGATCCGGGCGGGCCTTTCTCGTTCGGTAACCGGCTACTTGTCGGTGAATTCAGTCAGCAACTCTGCATAAAGCCCGGGATCGAGGATTTTTTCTCCGGTGTGCAGCAACCAGGGTTCGGCCTGCCGCGTCGGGTCCTGCAGGATGGTTCCGCAAGCGTCCACATAGCCACGAAAGATCCTGTATGTGGTGCAGCTGCCTTCAAAACCGCTGATCTCGAAGCCGCGATATCCGAGGTCCGGAAGCGGGGGCATCGCCCCCGGTTCGGCCGCGGAGAGACCTGAGACAAGCGAGACCATCGCAAGCGACTGTTCCACCCCGAGTTGCCATTGCGGGTTGGGCAGTCCCGAGAATATGTCCAGAATTACACGCAGATTCATCGGATTGTCCTGGGCCGGACCCCGGCAGCGCCGGAGCCCGGATGGTGGTTGTTGCCAAGTCTATCTGATCGTAACCCAACTGCCGGTGATCATATAGGTGCAAAAAGCGGTGTAGGGGCCGCGGTCGCAGGTCTTCGGATCGGCGATCGCATTGCCACTGCTGTCGGTGTTGCGCGCAGCCGTCTGGCCGGGTTTGTGCGACCAGCATCCGACATTGTCCTGCCGGTACCAGTGATAATCGCGTCCGGGCCATATCACCAGGGCGACATACCAGCCCTGGCCAGGTTTGAGCTGCCCGGCGAACCCTGCAGCGGGAATGAGCCCGTCGCTCTGGGCCGAAGGCTGAACGCCCTTGCAGGACAGTGCGGTGATCGGTTTCCCTGTCGCCCGGCCCGGCTGGGCGAAGGTGTTGGTGGCCTGATTGTTGGCGTAGTTGTAGCAATTGTTGTACGGCTGGCGGTTCGGCTGGTTCCAGAAACCCGGGTTGTAGGCGGGCGCGTCAGCCGCATTGCAGGGCGGGCATTTGACCTGGGTCTTGGCCAAGGTTTCAGCCCAGCCGATGCCGGACGTGCGCTCGAATTCCGCAAACAGGAGCGATTTCAGATCATCGTCGCGCAGTGCCTGACCCGAGAGTTCGATGAGCTGTTTCTCGATCTCGGGAAGGTCGTAAACCTGGAAGGTTTCCTCCGCTCCCCTGGACGCAAACAGCTCAGGCGTCTGCTTGTCCTGCCCGCCGATGTGGCTCACCCTGAAACCGCGGTATCCAAGCACCGATGGACGGGGCAATTCCGCCAGCCGGCTCTGGTTTGCCTCGAGGCCGGACAGGATGTTGCGGCTCTCGTCGTCTCCGATCACGAAACTCGGGTTTTCCAGACCCGAAAACATATCGACAGTTACTAGCAACGGCATGGCGGTTCTCCTCCCGTAAAGGTTTAGCGAGAACTGATAATACGCTCGAAATGCAATTTATGCTATTAAAATTGAATTTGTAAACGCAATAGGTGTGTCTCACAAAATCACCCGCGGTTTTCCTGAAACTCCCAATTCTTTGGATTTACTGCGTTTATTTGATTGTTCCGGTGATGTCGCGCACTCTGGAGGATCGGCGGAAATACCGCCCGGATAATGTCGTGAAAAGGGTTGGCAAGTGCCGGACTTTGTCTCACACTGATTGCGTCTTCAACAATTGAAAGGAGGTGATCCGATGTCGAGTGATTCCCAAAAGCCGGTTCGTACGATTCGGATTGCCGGACTTCGGAGCAGCCTCTGAAGAGCCGGGGATACTGGCAAGTCCCGATCCATTGCTGATGTGATCGGGCAGGCGTCCAACCGGCGCTGGAATTCACGAAGGCCACCCCTTGGGGGTGGCCTTTTTGATGTCTGCCTTCGTCCCGTTCAACCGGACCTATCCGGCGCATTGCGGCTTGTGGCGCCTGCCGCCCTGGTAGGGCCGGGCCAGTCCGCTCTCCAGCATGGCGGAGGCGACGTCGCGGGTTCCGGCCCTGATGTCGGCCAGCACCCTGCCATAGTACTTTCCGCCTGCGACATTGATCAGCTCGACTGTCGGGAAGCCTGTCACCAGCCGTTCAAGCTCATTGCGCGCCAAAAGTGCTGCGGCGCGCTGGTCTGCGCAGCGGGAGCGGCGCTCCGGTGTGTCGATGCCGCGCAGGCGGACCGATACGCGTACCGCATGTCCGGGCCAGGGATGGGCATCGACCTCGATGGTATCGCCGTCGATGATCCGTACGATTTGCGCGGAGACCGGCCCGGGGACGCTGCTCCATTGCCTTTCGGTCGCGCCAACGGTGTCGATCAGGCCCCAGGCGAGGCCAAGTGACAAAAGGAAGGCAAAGACCGGGCGCGAATCATTGAACATGGATGCGGAATATATTCCTATATCCCGGGTTGATCAACTGCAGGCGGCTCAGAAATCGATGGCGCGGCCGTTGATCTCCCAGTCGCCGAACCGGGCCGGGTCGGCACCGCCGCGTCCGCCGATTTCCCTTTCAGCCGCACGGGTTTGCAGATCCTGAGCCTTGCGCCGGGCTTCTGCTTCCGCCAGCGCACGCCGGGCCGCGGGGGTCAGGGGACGCTTCGGTGCAGTTTCCGCACCGTCAGCCTGATGCCCGGCTTGGTTTTCGGGCGGCTGGTTCATCGTGTCATCGGGATTGTCGTGTTTGCTCATGGGAGAGGTCTACCAGTCCGGCATCACATTGAAGATTAACTTGAAACAACCCATATCTAGCGCCACAAGCGACAAATTCCAAACCCTTGCGCCGGTTAAGGCAAAAGGCGCGAGGTCGCCGGAAAGGATGATACGCATGAACCTTGTTCGCACTGCTATGCTGATTGCCCTGATGACCGCCCTGTTCATGGGTGTTGGTTACATGATCGGTGGCACTGGCGGGATGATGATTGCCTTCGTTATCGCCGCTGCGATGAACCTGTTTTCCTACTGGAACTCGGACAAGATGGTGCTGCGCATGCACCATGCTGTCGAAGTGGATGCGCGGACAGCGCCGGAATTCTACCAGATCGTCGCCGATCTGGCGCAAAACGCCGGTCTGCCGATGCCGAAAGTCTATGTCATTCACAACCGGCAGCCGAACGCGTTTGCGACCGGCCGCAATCCCCAGAACGCAGCGGTGGCCGCTTCGGTCGGCCTGCTCGAAAGTCTGAGCAACGAGGAAGTCGCGGCTGTCATGGCGCATGAGCTGGCGCATGTGCAGAACCGCGATACGCTGATCATGACGATCACGGCGACGCTGGCGGGTGCCATTTCCATGCTGGGCAATTTTGCGCTGTTTTTCGGCGGCAATCGCGATAACAACAATCCGTTCGGCTTCATTGGGGTTCTCGTGGCGATGATTGTGGCGCCTTTTGCGGCGATGCTGGTGCAGATGACGATCAGCCGGACCCGCGAATATGCTGCCGACAGGCGCGGCGCGGAAATATGTGGTAATCCGCTCTGGCTGGCCTCGGCACTGCGGAAGATTGCAATGGGCGCCAGCCGTGTCGTCAACGAAGATGCCGAACGCAATCCGGCGACGGCGCACATGTTCATTATCAATCCGCTGAATGGTCAACGCATGGACAGTTTGTTTTCTACCCACCCGGCAACGGAAAACCGCATCGCGGCACTGGAAGCGATGGCTGCGGAGATGGCAGCGCCCTCGCCCCGCCGCCCGGCGCGTCCTGGCAGCACTTCGGTTCCCCGGTCCGGGCCGTGGGGCCGTGACGGTTCAACCCGCAAGGGGCCCTGGTCTTGACCGGTCCACGGCCGGCCGGGCAGCGCAAGAGAGATCACAAGCCACACAATCGCCGCGATCCGGCCGATCTGAAGCCGGGGCTTGCGGCCCGCCAGGCGGCTGCACGGTTGTTGTCGGCAGTCACCGAAAGCCGCGCCTCGCTGGACGGACTTCTCGATCCGGCTGGCGGCAACCCGGCATTTACCGGGCTTGGTGATCAGGACCGGCTTCTGGTTCGGGCCATTTTGCTGTCGGCGCTGCGCCATCTTCAGGTCATCGACGCCTTCATCGACCGGCTGGTCGACAATCCGTTGCCCGAGGGCGCAAAGGCCCTGCGGCAAGTGCTGCGGGTCGGCGCGGCGCAGATCCTGTATCTCGACGTGCCCGATCGTGCAGCGGTTGATCTGGCCGTGACCCAGGCGGATTCCGATCCGCGCAATCGCCGTTTTGCCGGCCTCGTCAATGCCCTGCTGCGCCGGATGGCGCGGGAGAAAGACGAGTTGCTGCCGAAAGTTGCGGCGTCGACGCCGGACTTCCCCGAATGGTTTGAAAGCCGGCTTCGCAAGTCTTATGCGGCGGATGCCGAGGCAATCCTCGATATCCTGTCCGAGCCTCCCGCAATCGACCTGACGGTCAAGGAAGACGCGGCGGGCTGGGCCGGGCGGCTTGGCGGCGTTGTGCTGCCGACGGGCTCTGTTCGCATCGGCCGGCCGGAAGGCCCGGTATCGGGGCTGGAAGGCTACGATGACGGCGGCTGGTGGGTTCAGGATGCCGCGGCCAGTCTTCCCGCGCAGTTGTTTTCAAGGCTCGAAGGGCTGGAAATCGTCGATCTCTGTGCGGCTCCGGGCGGCAAGACCGCACAGCTGGCGCTGGCAGGGGCCAGGGTGACGGCGTGTGATCAGTCGGCGACACGGCTCGAGCGCTTGCGGGGCAACCTGGCGCGGCTCGGGTTTGACGTCGCCACGCAATTGAGCCGCGCCCAGGACCTGGTTGCACCCGGTGGTTTTGACGGTGTGCTGCTCGATGCGCCCTGCTCATCGACCGGAACAGTGCGGCGCCATCCCGATATTCCCTACACAAAGGGACCGGACGACATCATGCGGCTGGCCCGGGTGCAGCGCGATCTGCTCGATCATGCGGCCGGTCTTGTCCGTCCCGGCGGTGAACTGGTGTTTTCCAACTGCTCGCTTGATCCCGAAGAAGGCGAAGAGATGGTGGCGGGCTTTCTTGCCGACCATCCGGCCTGGCAGATCAGGCCGGTTGACCCGGCGCGCTGGCCGGGGCTTGAAGCCGCAATCACCGCGAAGGGCGAAATCAGGACCCATCCGGCGATGCTGGGCAACGAGGATCCGCGACTTGCCGGGCTTGACGGCTTCTATGCCGTGGTGTTGGTCCATCCGTAAGCAGACCACATGTTAAAGCCGGCTCGCGGGATGGCAATTTCGACTGCTCTCCGACAGGTTCACTTTAGCGACAGTTGAACAATCAAGTGTCTGTGTTACGATTCTCGTCCGGTGGAGGGCCGGGACCCGGTTTCAGGAATTCCCGATTGGCATTTTCAATTCTCGATTCGCAACGTGCAGGGCAGTTGTATGGAACAGAGATCTGGCGGCGGTTTGCGCGCCGGATCGCTTTGGGCCGAATCAATGCCTTGCGGTTTACCGGCGGGACCCCGGACCGGCTGGTCGTGGCGCCGATAGATCTGCGCATTGCCGATCCGCACATTGCCGAGGAAATCTATTCCGGCCGTTTCGCCATGGGCGGCAGCATGATCGACACGGCCGGGGGAAGCCCGTTCCAGATCGAGGTTGCGAACGAATCGTTCAACCGCAGCCTTCACGGGTTTGGCTGGCTCCGGCATATGCGTGCAGCCGATCACGACCTGGCTTTCGCCAATGCCCGGGCGCTGGTGGATGACTGGATCGCGGTGGAAGGGCGTGAGCTTGCAGGGCTTGCCTATGAGCCCGATGTGCTGGCCAACCGGCTGATCGCCTGGTTTTCGCATTCGCCGATCGTGCTGCGCGGTGCCGATCACGGCTTTTACCGCCGGTTTCTCAAGAGCATCGCGCTGCAAACGCGGTATCTGAAGCATGTGGCGGGGACCATGCCGGGTGATGCCACCCGCTTCAAGGCCCGGATTGCGCTGGCGATGGCAAGCTTGTGCCTGCCTTCCAGTGCCGGGGCGGTGCGGACTGCGGCGCGCAATCTCGACAGGGAAATCGAAGGCCAGATCCTGCCCGATGGCGGGCATGTTTCACGCAATCCGATGGTTCTGATCGAGTTGCTGACAAACCTGCTGCCGCTGAAGCAAACCTACATCAATCTGGGTCAGAAACCGCCGCGCAACATGGTTGCGGGGATGGACCGGATGTTTTCGGCCTTGCGGTTTTTCCGCCATTCCAACGGCGAACTGGTTCTGTTCAACGGGGCGTCGGCCGTTTCCGCGGACCGGCTTCTGGGTGTGTTGCGTTATGACGAGACTTCCGGCACCGCGTTCCGGGAAATGCCGCATTCGCGCTATCAGAGACTGTCGGGAGGCAATGTCGTGCTGGTTGCCGATACCGGTCCTCCGCCCAAGGGGATCCTGTCGAGCGAGGCACATGCGGGATGTCTTTCGTTCGAGCTTTCCTCGGGTGCGAACTGTTTTATCGTCAATGCCGGCGCGCCGGTGATTTCGCATACGCCCTATGCCGATTTCGCGCGAATGACCGCTGCCCACAGCACCGTCACACTGGATGACCGGTCATCCCTGAGTTTCTCGCATTCGCCGTTCCTCGGCCCGATTGTCACCGGCGGCGTACGCAGGGTGACGGTGCGACCGCTTGACGAAGAGGGCAAGCATCAGGGCTTTGACGCGACCCATGACGGATATGTTGGCAGCCTGAAGCTTGTGCATCGCCGCAAGGTCAGATTGCTCGCATCAGGCCACGAGGTGCAGGGCCGGGACCAGATCCTCAGGCCCGATGAAAGCGAGCCCAATCCGGAAGACCGGACCGTGGCGGTGGCGCGGTTTCATGTCCATCCGACGATCTCGGTTGCCCAGGACGAGGATGGCGTGGTTCATCTGACCGCCGGGGACGGGGAATCCTGGGCTTTTGTCGGGCGAGATCTTATCCCGCAGGTCGAGGAAGACGTGTATTTTGCCGACCTTGCCGGCGCCCGGACCAGCAAGCAGATCACGCTGGAATTCACAGTCGGCGATCAATCGCAGATTGACTGGAAGCTGATCCGCACCACCCTGCCGAGGGCATAGAACCGCTCATCCGCTGCGTGCCGAACCCGGATTTGCTCCACAGATAAGCCCAATTGCGTGTTTTATCAGCCTTCGGCCTGTGTTAACGCATCCTCGCCGCCGGGCTGATGCGGCTGTTTTCGAAGGATTTTCCATATGGCTGTCGTCTCCAAGAACCATCCTGTGCCGGATCTGGTGCACATTCGCCGTGCCTTGCTGTCGGTCTCCGACAAAACCGGGCTGGTGGAATTCGCGCGTGGCCTCGCCGAGCTTGGCGTGGAACTGGTGTCCACCGGCGGCACCCGGGCGGCACTTGAAGCGGCAGGGCTTGCGGTCCGCGATGTTTCGGATCTGACCGGATTTCCGGAAATCATGGATGGCCGGGTCAAGACGCTGCATCCGGGCGTTCACGGCGGTTTGCTGGCGATCCGGGCCGACGAGGAACACCGTTCGGCGATGCAGGCGCATGATATTGCCGAGATCGACCTGGCGGTGGTCAATCTCTACCCGTTCGAGCAGACCGTGGCAGGCGGCGCCGATGCCGCGACGATTGTCGAGAATATCGATATCGGCGGACCGGCGATGATCCGGGCATCGGCGAAAAACCACGCCTATGTAACCGCAATCACCGACCCTGAGGACTACAACCGCGTGCTCGAAACGCTGCGCAGCCATGACGGCTCGGTTCCTTTGGCGCTGCGCCGTGAACTTGCAGCGCTGGCGTTCGCTCGGACCGCGGCCTATGACGCGGCGGTTTCGGGATGGTTCGCAACGGATCTCTCGCTTGAGGCGCCGCGGCACCGTGCCTTTGGCGGCCGCTTGCTGGACGTGATGCGCTATGGCGAGAATCCGCACCAGGCGGCAGCGTTCTATTCCAATGGCGAGCAGCGTCCCGGTGTGGCCACCGCGAAGCTCCTGCAGGGCAAGCAGCTGTCCTACAACAACATCAACGATACAGATGCGGCGTTCGAGCTGGTCAGCGAATTCGATCGCGACCGTGCGGCCTGCGCCATCATCAAGCATGCAAATCCCTGTGGCGTCGCAGTCGGCGAAAACCTGGTTGAGGCTTATCGCCGGGCGCTTGAATGCGACCAGACTTCGGCGTTCGGCGGCATCATTGCGCTCAACCGCACCCTCGATGCGGAGACCGCAAGCGAAATCGTCAAGCTGTTCACCGAAGTGATCATCGCTCCGGATGCCAGCGAAGAGGCAAAAGAAATCCTGTCGGCCAAGAAAAACCTGCGGCTGATGGTGACCGGCGAACTGGCGGATCCGCGCCAGCCGGGCCTCACGGTCAAGACGGTTGCCGGCGGGTTGCTGGTGCAGGGCCGCGACAACGGCATCGTTCTGCCTGAAGATTTCAAAGTGGTGACCAAGCGGGCGCCCGATGCGCGCGAACTCGCCGATCTGGGCTTTGCCTTCCGCGTCGCCAAGCACGTCAAATCCAACGCCATTGTCTATGCGCTCAACGGTGCCACTGTCGGAATCGGTGCGGGCCAGATGAGCCGCGTCGATTCGGCCCGGATCGCGGCGCGCAAGGCGGTCGATGCAGCGGATGCGCTGGGCTTGGCAGCGCCGCTGACCAAGGGCAGCGTCGTGGCATCGGACGCGTTCTTCCCGTTCGCGGACGGTTTGCTGTCGGCGATCGAGGCCGGCGCCACGGCGGTGGTGCAGCCGGGCGGCTCGATGCGGGACCAGGATGTGATCGATGCAGCCGATGCAGCCGGTATCGCGATGGTGTTTACCGGAATGCGGCATTTCCGCCATTGATGGCCTGACGGACACCCGGCGCAGCTGTTCGGGTGGTCTGGTCTAAGCTTTGCGGCGCGGCTGGTCGGCCGGGTAAGGCGTGGTCCAGAGAACGATCAGGCCGACCGCGAAGAAGATGGTGATGGTTGCCATGCCGAGACGCGCCGATCCGCTGAGAGCGGTGACTGTGGCGACCAGGAAGGGTGCCGTGAAACTGGTGGCGCGGCCTGCCAGCGCGTAAATGCCGAAATAGCGGCCGGCTTCGTCCTCGGTTACACTTCGGGCCATATAGGCGCGCGACGAGGCCTGCACCGGGCCAAAGGCAATTCCGATCAGCAGACCGAAGGTGATGTAGGCTTTCTCGGCCGATGTTCCGAACAGTCCGCCGGTGTCTCCGTCGCCGAAAGGCAGCGCCCCGAACAGGGTAAAGCCCGGTCCGGTCGAAACGATGCCCAGCGTGGCGATCAGCAACAGCAGGATAGCGATCAGCACGACCAGCTTGGATCCGAGCTGGCTGTCGAGCCGGCTTGCATAGAGGCATGAAAAGATCGCGACCACATTGAGCATGATGCCGTAAACGCCGATCTCGGTGATCGACCATCCGAACATCGCGGCAGCAAAACCACCGCCCAGGGCCAGCAACGCGTTGACGCCATCCTGGTAGATCATTCGTGCAATCAGAAACCGGAATATGCCCGAGCGCTGGCGCACTTCCCCCAGCGTTGACCTCAGTTCGGCCAGACCATCGCGCACGGCCCCCTTCAGCGCCCTGCGTCCACCCGCGTCCGGGGTGAACAGGAACATCGGCAGGATAAAGACGGCGTACCAGAGCGCCGAGATCGGTGCTGAAGCACGAGCGTCTTCGCCCTGCAGCGGATCGAGGCCAAACAACGGATCGATGCCGATCAGTGTTTTGCCGGTTTCCGGCGATGCGGCGAGAAAGGCGATGATGAAGATCAGCACAATCATGCCGCCGAGATAGCCCAGCCCCCAGGCAAGATTGGAAACACGGCCGATATCGGCCTTCGGCACCAGCCGCAGCAGCATGGAATCATTGAAGACGATGGAGAATTCCGCTGCCACCGAGGCCAGGGTGAAGAGCATGACGACAGCGACGATATTGGAGCCGGGAGCCGCGAACCACAATCCGCACAGCGCCACGATCTTGATGACGGCAAAGAATGCAATCCAGGGTTTGCGCGGCCCGGTCTGGTCGGCAATCGAGCCGAGCAGCGGGGAGAACAGGGCAATCAACAAGCCGCCTGCGGCAATGCCGTAGCCCCAGGCAGCCTGGCCGGTTGCCGGGTCGCTGGCCATGCGGCTGATGAAGTAGGGACCGAAGATGAAGGTTGTGACGACCGTGAAGAACGGCTGCGCCGCCCAGTCAAACAACATCCATCCCCATACTCCACGGCGCTCGACAACGGGTGCGGGCGGCAATCCGGTTACATCAGTCATCTTGCTGCCCTTTTTCAGCCCGGTATCGGTTCACGCTCGCAGGGATCGAGCAAGATCGCTCAGCATGCCGGCGGCGACCGTGAGTTTTGCCACGGACAATTCACCGCTGTCGGTCAGCGTCAGGATCTGACCCCGGACGTGGGCGATGCGCTCCTTGTTGGCCTTGAGCCATTCCTCGGCAGGGTTTGCAGCTTTCGGATTGCTGTCGAGTGCTGCGCCGGAAATGATCCTGCGGGCCTGGGAGATCTCGTCGAGGCTGCGCGCCAGCGCCAGGCCCTCGAAGTGATCCGAGACCGGGATGCGGTCCACTGCCGCGGCAATCCGGCCAAGCTGGAATGCTTCGGTGACGGCAAAGAATGCCTGTGTTGCCCGGCCGAGGTCCGCATTTGAATGCGCGGCGAGATGGCAGATGTCGGGCGCCAGCGTCAGTGCTCCCAGTCCGGCGATGCGGGTTGCCAGTTCGAGCGGAACCGACTGGGCAACGAGGTCATCGCGGGCCTGTTCGGCTTCGTGGAGCATGAAATCAGGCATCGCCGCGGACAGCTTGCCGTCAAGCTTGGCAATGCTTTCCTGCATTGTCTTGACAGCCGTGCCGAGGTCGCCCTGCGCCGCGCCGGTCTTGAGCGCCCAGCCGGTTACATTCTTCAGCGTGTCGCCGATCCGGGCGTAGAGCTCGTTCTGCACCGCGCCTGGCACCTTGGTGTCGAGATCATCAACCTGGGCATAGAGCTGGTTGAGCGAGAGCCCGTCGCGGGCAAGAACGAAGGCCTTGACGATTTCAGCGGCAGTGGCGCCGGACTTGTCGCCCATGCCAATGACAAATGCAGGCCCGCCGCGGTTGATCGCATCGTTGCCGAGCAGGGTCGAGATGATCTCGCGCCGCAGCCTGTGGCTGGCAATGTCTTCCGCGTGCGGCTTCTGCATTTTCTTAGGGAAATAGGATTTCAGGGTCTCGTCGAAATAGGGATCGTCCGGCAGGGTGCTGGCGACGATTTCATCGAACAGCACCAGCTTGGCGTAGGAGAGCAGCACCCCGATTTCGGGCCGGGTCAGGGCGTGACCGGCCGCTACCCGTTCTGCGACCGCCACATCGTCCGGGAGATCCTCGACCTTGCGGTTGAGCAGGCCGCGAGATTCGAGATTGCCCATCACCCTGTTGAGTTCGCCGACGCCGGAAATCCCCTCGGCCTGGGCAATCGATATGGACAGTGTCTGCAGGTAGTTGTTGCGCAGCACCAGTTCGGCGACTTCATCGGTCATCGTCGCAAGCAGGGTGTTGCGCTTGGCCCGGGTGAGCCTGCCTTCGCGCATGGCGTTTGCCAGCGCGATCTTGATGTTGACCTCGACGTCGGAGGAGTTGACGCCGGCGGAGTTGTCGATCGCATCGGAGTTGCAGCGCCCGCCGTTCAGGGCATAGGCGATGCGGCCCTTCTGGGTGACGCCCAGATTGGCGCCCTCGCCGATTACCTTGGCGCGGACCTGGCGGGCATGGATGCGGATTGCGTCGTTTGCGCGGTCCCCGACATCGGCGTCATTCTCACCGGCGTCCTTGATGTAGGTTCCGATGCCGCCGAACCACAGCAGATCGGTTTCCATCGACAGGATTGCCGTCATGATGTCCTGCGGCGTGGCCTTGCCGGGCCGAAGTCCGATCACGGCGGCGGCCTCGGGCGTCAGCTCGACCGATTTCAGCGAGCGCGGAATGATCATGCCGCCCTTCGAGAGCTTCGAGGTGTCGTAATCCTGCCAGCTTGAGCGGCCCAGCTCGAACAACCGGCTTCGCTCGGCAAAGCCGACGGCGCAATCGGGATCCGGATCGATGAAGATGTCGCGGTGATCAAAGGCGGCCAGCAGCCTGATCTGTGTCGACAGGAGCATACCGTTGCCGAACACGTCGCCGGACATGTCGCCGACGCCCGCGGCGGTGAAGGGCGTTGTCTGGATATCGATGTTCATCTCGCGGAAATGCCGTTTCACAGCTTCCCAGGCACCGCGCGCGGTGATTCCCATCTTCTTGTGGTCATAGCCGGCAGAGCCGCCGGAGGCGAAGGCGTCATCGAGCCAGAAATCCTGCTCCTGGCTGAGTGCGTTGGCCGTGTCGGAGAATGTGGCTGTGCCCTTGTCCGCGGCCACCACGAAGTAAGGATCGTCCGCATCATGGCGGACAGTGTTGGCCGGCGGGATGATGGCGTCGCCGACGATGTTGTCGGTGACAGAGAGCAAGGTGCGGATAAACAGCTTGTAGGCGTCGCGCCCGGCTTCGAATACCGCATCGCGGCCGCCTTCAACGGGCAGCTTCTTGGGGTAGAAGCCACCCTTGGCGCCGACCGGCACGATGACCGCGTTCTTGACCTGCTGTGCCTTGACCAGGCCGAGCACTTCGGTGCGGTAATCCTGCGCCCGGTCGGACCAGCGAAGCCCGCCGCGGGCGACGGGGCCGAAGCGCAGGTGAACGCCCTCGACTTGCGAACCGTAGACAAAAATCTCGCGGAAAGGCTTTGGCTCCGGAATGCCTTCGAGTCTCTTGGGGTCAAGCTTGATGGCCAGAGCCGGACGGGGCGCACCGTCGGGGCCGGTCTGGAAGTAGTTGGTTCTCAGCGTGGCTTCGATTGCATTGACGTAGCGACGGAGAATGCGGTCATCATCCAGACTCGGGACCTCGGCCAGCGCGGCTTCGATCTCTTCGGTCAGGTTGGTGTCCTGTTCCGCGCGCTCGGTATTGTTAAGCGCAATATCGAACCGGATCCGGAACAAATTGAACAGTTGGGCGGCAATGGCCGGATGATGGTTGAGACTTCTGGCAATGTATTCCTGTGAATAGGCGATGCCTGCCTGGCGCAGGTAGCGGGCGTAGGCCCGCAGCACAGTGGCTTCGCGGACTGTCAGGCCGGCATTGGTGACAAGGCGGTTGTAGCTGTCATTGTCGGTATTGCCGTGCCAGACCGAGAGGAAGGTTTCTTCAAGCCGCTCGCCGTCGAGGGCCAGATCAATGCCGCGCTTGTCCTCATGGATGATTTCCATGTCGTGCAGCACAACGGTGCTCGAGACGCCTTGCTTCTCGTCGAGGAAGATCTCGTGCGTCTGTTCGCTGATTACCTTGAAGCCGAGGTTTTCCAGCAGCGGAACCCGGCGCGACAGGGCCACCGGTTCGCCGGCGTGAAAGATCTTCAACGCCAGATGATCATCCGACATGCCCTGGCCGCGATAGAACGCGATCTGGATGGCGCCGGTGTCCTTGCAGGCGATGATGTTGTCGAGGTCGGCCAGCGCTTCTTCGGGCTGGAACCGTTCCTTGTAGGACTGGCTGACGCTCATCCGCTCGGAACGGGTACCGCCGATGGCGCGGAACTGGTCCTCCCAGCGGGTGACGATGGAGCGGATGTCGCGTTCAAGCTGTTCCTGCGGGATTTGCGGTGTCTTGCCCTCGGAACGGCCGATGATGAAGTGAACCCGGGCGACGCCGCCCTCGGGGAAAGCCGGGTAGTAAGCCGACACACGACCATTGTAGACCGTCTTGAAATAATCGCCGATGCGCTCGCGGGCGATGGAATCGTACTGATCGCGCGGCACATAGACAATGAGCGACACAAACCGGTCGAACCGGTCGATCCGGGGCAGCACGCGGACGCGCGGCCGGTCTGCCAGTTCGTTGATCTGCATGCAGAACCGCGCCAGCAGATGGCTGTCTATCTGGAACAGGTCGTCGCGCGGGTAGGATTCCAGCGTGTTGAGCAGCAGCTTGCCGGAATGGCTTTCCGGATCGAAGCCGAACTCGGAGACGACGGCCTGCACCTTCGAGCGCAGCAACGGAATCTTGGTGACCGATCTGGTGTAGGCGGTGGAGGTGAAAAGCCCGACGATGCGCAATTCGCCGACCACCTTGCCCTTCGAGTTGAAGCGCTTGATGCCGATGTAATCCATATAGGTGCGGCGGTGAATGACCGAGCGGACATTGGCCTTGGTGATGATCAGGAAATCCGGCCCCTGGAGGAAATCGAGGATTTCCGGTGTGGTGGTGACCTGATCCTTGCCGAGCCGCAGGACGAGCACGTCCGGATCCGACAGGATGCCGAGACCCTCGGTCGAGGCGCGGCTCAGTTCAGCCGACTTGCCGTCGCCGGTGTAGACATATTCGCGCATGCCCAGGAAGGTGAAATTGTTGTCGCGCAGCCAGGCAATGAAGGCCAGGGCTTCCTGGCGCGCCGGCTCGGTTTCCTTGTCGACATCGAGCGCCACGAGATCGGCGGCGCTGTGGTCGATCATCGCCAGCATGGATTTCCAGTCGCTGACGGCGGCCTGAACCTGGTCGAGCACATGGCGAACACGGGTGGTGAGGTCTTTTGCCGCGGCTTCGCTGAGCCGGGGCATGTGGATCTGGATATGGCTGACCCTCTGGGAGGGCTCGCTGCCGTCGCCATGGGAGAAAAGCACGGCCGGCTTCTTGCCGGAGATGACCAGGATGGGGTGCAGCGCCATCAGGATGTCGCGAATGTCCGAGGTGACCTCGCCCATTACCGAATCATACAGGAAGGGTTTGTTGAGTGTGGTGATCGCCAGAATCGAGGTGTCGCGACCGTCTTTCGTCGCCTGATCCGTGTCCACGAGGCTCAGCCGGGACGATTTTCCATCCCATGCGCGGACCTCGGATTCGGCCAGAACTGCTGCCGCAGCAAGGCTTTCTGCCGGAAAAAGGTCAAGATCGTCGGTGCTGACGCTGGAAAAGAGCACCTCGGGATTGATGTGCGGCTTCTTGCCTTTGGATGCAACCGCCGCTGTTTCCGCGATGAGTGTTTCCGACTTGCGGGTGTTTTTGACCCCCATCCCAATCCCTCCAAGACTTGATCTTTGGTCGAATCCTAGCAGAAGTGTGTATCAAAGCGACCCGATTTCGTGAACAAAACCAGTTATTGGAGGAATTTTGATGAAAAGCCCGCAAGAAGCCGTAACCGCACTGGATCTGGAGCAGGAAACGCCGTTGAGCGCGGAGATGACCGCGTATTTCGCCAAATGCCAGGACAAGCTCGGCATGGTGCCGAATGTGCTCAAGGCCTATGCCTTCAACAATGAAAAACTCGAGGCATTTGCCGCCTTCTACAATGACCTGATGCTGGCCGGCTCCAATCTGAGCAAGCTCGAGCGCGAACTGATCGCCGTGGCGGTCTCCTCGGTCAACAAGTGTTTCTATTGCCTGACAGCGCATGGTGCGGCGGTGCGGCAATTGTCCGGAAAGCCGGAGCTGGGCGAACAGATGGTGATGAACTACCGGGTGGCCGATCTCGAGCCGCGGCAGCTTGCAATGCTTGATTTTGCCATCCTGGTCACCGAGGATCCGGCCAGGATTGTCGAGGCCGACAGGCAGAAGCTGCGCGATGCCGGTTTTACTGACCGTGATATTTGGGATATCTCGGCAGTTGCGGCATTCTTCAACATGACAAACCGGATGGCGTCGGCAACGGACATGCGGCCAAATCCCGAGTATCACGGGCTTGCCCGCTGATCCGGCCGGATGAAAAATGACGGAGGACTCCGGTGCCCGGATCTGGAACCGGACCTGCCGTCCAGTGTGCAGCCTGGTGTCAGGCTGCATGTGACCGAACCGGGCCGGGAGCCCTCGTGATGAAAGACGATGAAACAGTTCGCCAGGCAAAACGCGCCCTCGACCGGCTTGGCGAGGAAGGCGGGCTGTCTGCCACTCCGGTGATGAAATCGGCGGCCAGCAGCGTGCGCGATCATTTTGCCGCCAGGGACGCCGACGGAGACGACAAGATCGAGATCTGGGGAACCCGGATCGCCCGCGGACTGGCGCTTGTGGCGTTTGCCGGGCTGTTGATGTGGATGATCGGCCAGGTGTGGCGATGAGTTCGCAAGGCGAGCGCAATCCCGATATCAGGCTGTCGGTCATCGTGATTTCCAGCCACGTGGTCCGGGGTTCTGTCGGCAACCGCGCGGCGGTTTTCGCGCTGGAAACGCTGGGTTTTCCGGTCTGGGCAGTGCCGACGGTGGTTCTGCCCTGGCATCCGGGACACTCGCGGGCGACCCGAATCGTGCCGTCAGCTGCAGACTTCTCGGCCCTGATCGATGATCTTTGCGGCTCTTCCTGGCTTGGCGAGGTTGGCGGCGTGCTCAGCGGCTATCTGGGTGACGCGGGGCAAGCCGCCGACGTGGCGCGCCTGGTGAGGGCCGTGCGAAAGGCAAATCCGGATGCGCTCTACATGTGCGACCCGGTGATTGGCGATACGAGCGGTCTTTACGTTCCCGAAGCCACCGCCACCGCGATTGCATCCCAACTGATCCCGATTGCCGATATCGCCACGCCGAACGTGCACGAACTTGCCTGGCTGTCGGGTGCGACGCTGAGCGATTCCGCATCGATGATGGCGGCGGCGGAAACCCTGGGTCCGGCGCGGGTTCTGGTTACCTCGGCGATCGCGATGATGGCAGGCAGCACCGGAAACCTGCTGGTCAGCGGCCGGCAATCGGTGATGGCCGAGCACCGCCTTATCCCCAATGCGCCCAATGGGCTGGGGGATCTGATGTCGGCTACTTTCTTTGCCCGGCTGCTGGAAGGCGTGCCGGAGGAAAAAGCCCTGCAGATGGCAACCGGTGCCGTGTTTGAAATCCTTGCGCGGACGGCGCGGCGCGGCGCCGACGAGCTGACGCTCGAGACCGACGCGCAAAGTCTGCGGACGCCGATGGCCATGGTCAACATGCGCCGGGTGATGTCGATGGCGGGCCGCAAGAAACCGTGAGGGACGTTTCTCCGTCCGACGAGGTTCTTGTCGGCGTGGACGGATGCCGGTCCGGCTGGATCGCGCTGGTGCTGCGCCCTTGCGACACGACGCCCGAGGTAACGATTTTCGTGCGCTTCGCCGATCTGGTGGCGGAGTTTGGCGCGGGTGCAATCATAGCGGTGGATATGCCGATCGGGCTGCCTGACAGGATTGGCGGATCGGGACGCGGACCGGAACAGGCCATCCGGCCCTATCTCGGGGCACGCCGGTCGAGCGTGTTTTCCATCCCTGCGCGGGCGGCGGTGGAGGCCGAAACCTATCGCGAGGCCTGCGATATGGCACAGAAATGCTCGGATCCGGCGAAAAAGGTTTCCAAACAGGCGTTCCATCTGTTCGGCAAGATCAGGGAGATCGATCAGCTGCTGCAGGCTGACGTCAGCTTGCGCGACCGCGTGATCGAGTGTCATCCGGAATTTGCCTTTTGCCGGCTCAACAACATGGTTCCGATGGCGACACCGAAAAAGATCCGCGGGGCGGTCAATCCGGAAGGCATTGCCGAGCGGGTGGAAGTGCTTGCGTCTCACGGGATTGATCGTGGTCTCTTTACCAAGGGTCCGCCGCGTGGGGCGGCCATGGATGATCTGCTTGATGCGAGCATCAATCTGCTGGTGGCCGGGCGTCATGCTGAGGGTTTGACAGAAACCTTTCCAGCCAGCCCGATGCGGGACAGGAACGGGATCCTGATCGCGATCCACGGCTGATCCGGCGGTCTCGCGAACCGCGAGGGCGAGACAAACCAGCCCTGGAGAGGTGGCTCAGCCCGTTCCCGCCGGCGATGGATTTGTTCACGCTGATATCGCGGTGATGCAAATGGTTGATTGATCTTCACCGCGCGTCCGTTTATGTGCGGAGTCATGTCGAATTTCCCGGCCCGCCTGCTTGAAGGCTACCAGAATTTCATGAGCGGCCGTTATACGGCCGAGCGGCAACGTTACAGGGACCTGGCTGAATCCGGCCAGGAACCGCATACGCTGGTGATCGCCTGTTGCGATTCACGTGCCGCGCCCGAGACCATATTCGATTGCGGTCCCGGCGAATTGTTCGTTGTGCGCAACGTCGCCAACCTGGTGCCGCCTTATGCGCCGGACAGCAATTACCACGCGACCTCGGCTGCGCTGGAATTTGCCGTGCAGTCGCTCAAGATCCGCCAGATCGTGGTAATGGGGCATGGCCGCTGCGGCGGTATCAAGGCGGCTCTCGATCCCAATGCCGCACCGCTGTCGCCCGGCGATTTCATCGGGCAATGGATGGGGTTGCTGAAACCTGCCGCACAGCAGATTCAGGACAGCCAGTTGATGACCAGCGGCGAACGCCAAGTGGCGCTGGAACGGATTTCGATCCGCAACTCGATGGCGAACCTGCGAACGTTCCCTTGCGTCAAGATCCTGGAAGACCGCGGCAAGATGGTGATCAGTGGTTCCTGGTTCGACATCTCAACCGGCGAATTGTGGGTCATGGATCCCAAGACCGGAGATTTTTTCAGGCCTGAAGCACCCGGCGCTTGACATCGGGTGCTGCCCTCCGGTTCCATGAGTCTTTAAGCGTCAAAAGGCGCGCGATGACTTTGGGAGCCTGCGATGATTGCAATCCGGACTTTGTTTTTGGTGTTGGCTTTCGGGTTATTGCTGCCGGTTTCGTCGGCTGTCTCTCAAAATTCATTGCTTGATCGCTGGTATACAGCGCTGTTCGACGTCAATCGCCTGGCAATTGCCGATCTGCTGGCCGACGACGCCGTCATCACGATCGAGGATCTGGGCGTGATCCAGACCAAGGCCGAATTCATCGAGGCGCTGGATGAATGGGAAGATGCAGTGGAGAACGCCAATCTTGCCTGGCAACTCGAAGCAGGCACCGAGGCTGATGCAACAACCGCCTCGGTCCTGGTGTGTTACCAGTTCCCGGAAAACGAGAAGATGATCCGGGAGGTTTTCGGATTTCGCGACGCCAAGATCGTCAGCAGCGTCCAGACAACTGTCGGTGACAGCTGCGAGAATTTCTAGCCACCGTCGATTTCAGCGCCGATCTTGGCGATGGCTTTCTGATACACGCCTGCCGCGTTCCAGCCCTGAATGGCGCGGAAATTGGGTTCACCAGGCTGGTAGCCAGCACCCCGGCGCCAGCCATGGCCGCGCAGAAAATTGGCGGTCGAAGCCAGTGCATCGGCTGACGATCCGAGATTGATACCGGCACTGTTGTCGCCATTGACACCAAAGCGGACCACGTTGGCCGGCAGGAACTGGGTCTGGCCGATTTCACCATGGGCGGCCCCCTTGAAGTCGGGCGACATCCAGCCCTTCTGGATCAGCTGCAGCTGGGCATAGAGCTGTTCGGTGAAGAAGGCGGAGCGGCGGCAGTCGTAGGCCAGCGTTGCGACCGCGGACATGGTGTGCTGGTTGCCGGTGAAGGCGCCAAAGCCCGACTCCATGCCCCAGATCGCGATCAGCGGACCGGCCGGAACGCCGTATTTCTTCTCGATGGCCGCGAACAGGCGGGCCTTCTGCTTCTTGATCCGCTTGCCCTTGGCGATGATGGTCGCGGCGCCGCGTTTGCGCATGAACTGGTCAAACGACAGCTTGAAGCTCTTCTGGTTGCGGTCAAGGGAAATGGTCTTGGTGGCGTAGCGGACATTCTTGAAGGCCCGGTCGAGCGTGCGCTTGGAAATGCCGGCTCTTGCCGCTTCGGTCTTGAATTGATCAATCCAGGCCGGAAAGCCGCTGGAATTGTTGCCGCATTGGGCTGCTTGCGCCGGCCCGCTCAGCCCGGCTGCGATGAGTGCTGCGATACCCCATGCTTTCAGTTTTCGAGCCTTGTCGTCCATGCAAAATAACCCCTGCGCCAGGTGAAAAACGGTCCGGAGCGGACTTTGCCAGCGATTCGGGCAAAAGTCACGTTGCGGCAGAAGATGAAAAACCCTGCCATTGACGGGCAATGGCAGGGTTTCTTGTTTCAGGCCTGTTTGACCTCAGGCTTCGGCGCGCGGCTTGATCAGGCGCCGGTTGACCAGCAGCTCGGCAATCTGGATGGTGTTGAGTGCAGCACCCTTGCGCAGATTGTCGGACACAACCCAGATGTTGAGGCCATTCTCCACTGTCGCGTCCTCGCGAATGCGCGAAATGAAGGTGGCGTCCTCGCCGGCGCATTCATAAGGCGTGATGTAGCCACCGTCCTCATGCTTGTCGATGACCTGGCAGCCGGGCGCGTCGCGCAGGATGTCACGGGCCTCTTCGGCGCTGATCTCGTTTTCGAACTCGATGTTGACCGATTCCGAATGACCGATGAAGACCGGCACACGCACGGCGGTGCAGGTAACCTTGATCTTCGGATCGAGCATTTTCTTGGTTTCGGCCAGCACCTTCCATTCTTCCTTGGTGTAGCCGTCTTCCATGAAGTCATCGATATGCGGGATGACGTTGAAGGCGATCCGCTTGGTGAACTTGTGGGTGGAAATCGGATCGGCGACGAAGACCGCGCGGGTCTGGTTGAACAGCTCGTCCATGCCGTCCTTGCCGGCGCCGGAAACCGACTGGTAGGTCGACACCACGAGACGCTTGATCCTGGCATGGTCATGCAACGGCTTGAGCGCGACAACCAGCTGGGCGGTCGAGCAGTTCGGATTGGCAATGATGTTGCGCTTGGTATAGCCGGTAATCGCGTCCGGGTTCACTTCCGGCACGATCAGCGGCACATCGGAATCGTAACGCCAGGCGGAGGAATTGTCGATGACGATGCAACCCTGCGCACCGATCTTCGGCGACCATTTCTTGCTGACCGTGCCGCCGGCCGACATCAGGCAGAGATCGGTGTCGGAGAAATCATAGGTCTCGAGATTTTTCACCTTCAGGGTCTTTTCACCAAAGGAAACTTCGGTGCCGACCGAGCGGCTCGAGGCGAGGGCTACGACTTCGCTGACAGGGAAGGCGCGCTCTGCAAGGATATTGAGCATTTCGCGGCCGACATTGCCCGTCGCCCCGGCGATTGCGATTTTGAAACCCATGGTTCCCGTGCTCCTCTCTCCCCTTGTTAGCGGTCAAGCGCCACTCTTCCCGCCCCGGGGAGAGTGAGGGGCGGAACGGGTCAGATCGTGGTTTTGGTTTTGATCGTGGTGCGCATGGTGGCGGTGTTTTGCTGCAAGTGTGCTGAAATGTCAATTCGACTCCGATCGGGACAATTGTCCGGCAGGCGTGGCCCTGCGCAGCGGATTACGCCCGCCGGGATTTCATGGCCTGCCTGAGGCATTTGCCGCCGACCCGCAGCGGCGTTGACCGGTGGTTATGGTGCTGGGCGTCCAGCTGGTGCTGGCGCCCTTCGGCAGGCACGTGGAGGCCATTCGTTCTCAGCATCGCCAATCCATGTTACAGCGCCTGCTCGATAGAACCGCCGGGGACACCAGATGACTGATTTTCTGCTGCTTGCATTCGTGTTTCTCGTCGCCGGCGTTTTCTCGGTGCCGATTGCCACGCGGCTGGGCCTGGGCTCGGTGCTTGGCTATCTCATCGCCGGTATCCTGATCTCGCCGGTGCTGGCGCTTCTCCAAGTCGACGTGTTGTCGATCCAGCATTTTGCCGAGTTTGGCGTTGTCATGATGCTGTTCCTGGTCGGGCTGGAGCTGGAGCCGAAACTGCTGTGGCAGATGCGGGCCCGTTTGCTTGGCCTTGGTGGTGCGCAGGTGATCGGCAGCACGCTGATCGTCATGCTGGTGGCAATGATGCTCGGGCAGCCCTGGACGGTGAGCCTGGCGATCGGTCTGGTGCTGTCGCTCTCGTCGACCGCAATCGTGCTGCAGACGCTAAACGAGAAGGCGCTGATGAAAAGCGATGGCGGCCAGTCAAGTTTTTCTGTGCTTCTGTTCCAGGACATTGCCGTCATCCCGATGCTGGCGCTGATCCCCCTGCTGGCGCTGCCGGAGCTTGTCGAGGTCCAGCATGCGGTGACAGCCGGTCACGGCGCTGAAGAGGCCGGTCATGGGATGACGCTCAGCCTGGTTGACGGGCTCAATGCTTGGCAGACCACACTTGTGACCCTGGCTGCCGTGGCCGTTGTCATCGCTGCCGGAAGTTACCTGACGCGGCCCCTGTTCCGGTTCATCGCCGGATCGCAATTGCGCGAACTGTTCACGGCGACAGCGCTGCTGATGGTGATCGGCATTGCGCTCTTGATGTCGCTGGTCGGGCTGTCACCGGCGCTCGGCACCTTTCTGGCCGGGGTGGTGCTGGCCAACAGCGAGTATCGCCACGAACTCGAATCCGACATCGACCCGTTCAAGGGGCTGCTGCTCGGGCTGTTTTTCATGAGTGTCGGCGCGGGGGTGAATTTCGCGCTTCTGGCAGACAATCTGGTGCTGATCGTTGCTCTCACCGTGGGCCTGATGACCATCAAGGCCTCGGTGCTTTACGTGCTGGCGATGGTGTTCAAGCTGCGCGGGTCCGATCGCTGGCTGTTTGCCCTGGGGCTGGCGCAGGCGGGTGAATTCGGCTTCGTGCTGCTGTCGTTCACTGTGGCCAATGCGGTGATACCTGCCGCGATTGCCGATCAGTTGCTGCTGGTGGTGGCGCTGTCGATGTTGCTGACGCCTGCCCTGTTCATCTTCTATGACCGGGTGATTGCTCCACGATATATCAAGGCTGAGGGCCGTGCGGCGGACACGTTCGAGGAAGAAAACCACATCATCATCGCCGGCCACGGCCGCGTCGGTGGGTTGATCCGGCGGATGTTGTCGGCTGCCGGCTACACCTCCACGGTGATAGACTTCAATTCCAAACGCATTGACATGATGGGGCGGTTCGGACTGAAAACCTATTATGGCGATGCCACAAGGCCTGACCTGCTGCATGCGGCAGGTGTTGCCAACGCGAAACTGTTCATCATCGCCATCGATGACCGGGAACAGATAACCGAGCTGACCAGATACCTGATCAAGACCTATCCCAAACTGCATGTACAGGCCCGGGCACTGGATCGCGACCATGTCTATGATCTCTGGCTTGCCGGTTGCCGCGATGTCGTGCGTGAAACCTATGACAGCACGATCCGCATGGGGCGGTCCTCGTTCGAGGCGCTGGGGATCAAGACCGAGCACGCGCACGCCATGGCTGACGCCTTTGACCGGATGGACCGGAAGGCGCTGCTCGAAGTGGCGAGCGCCTACAACCCGGATATTCCGCTGGCGGAAAACGACGCCTACATCAACAAGGTCAAGGAAGCCATGGTGCTGCGGCAGGGGGAACTGTCGCAGGAGATGAGGGCCATCCGCGAGGCGGACTGAGCAGACTGGGCTGTCGCGGGGACAGGGATTTGCCCCCGTCACCCGTGACCGCGGATTACCCGATCGTGCGGGTGGCGCCGGACACCCTGATCGAGCTGCCGGGCTCGCCGGTGAACTGCGCTTCAATGACGGATTTCTCGCCCATGTCTTCGCCCTGGGTGAGCCGGATGCTGTTCTGGTGCGGCCAATTCAGATCGCGCAGGTAACCGGCAAAGGCTGCTGCGGCTGCCCCGGTTGCGGGATCTTCCAGAACACCACCGGAGGCGAAGGCATTGCGCACGTCGAATTCGCTGTCGCTGCGGACATAGACCAGCATGATGGTGACAAGACCATGCTCGCGCATCAGGGCGCGGCCTGCGTCGAGGTCGTAGTTCATGGCGGCAAGATCGCCACGGTCCCTAAGCGCCAGCACAAGATGATCGGCGCCGGCATGGATTTCGGCTGGCGGCAGCGCCGGGTCGAGTTGCTCCCTGCGATAGCCGAACAGCGCCAGCGCCTGACCGACCAGCTTTTCATTGGCGGCAGTGCTGCGCGTCGGCGGGGACTGAAGTGCAGCCATATAGCCTTGCGCGGAAGCAGCAGCCTCGACGGTGATATCGGCGTTGTTGAGCTGCAGCGCAAAGCGTCCATCGCCCGCGTGCCGGGCAAGGGCTGCTCCCAGCGCGATGGTCGCGTGGCCGCAGAACGGGACTTCCGATTCAGGCGAGAAATAGCGAACCCGCCAACGGTCCGATCCGCCATCGGGCATGGCGAAAGCGGTTTCGGAATAGCCGACCTCGGCTGCAACCCGGCGCATCTCGGCCTCGTCGGGAAAACGCTCGGTGATGACGATGCCGGCAGGGTTTCCACCCTTGCCCACATCGGAAAAGGCGGCGATGCGCTGAACAGTCATGTTGATTTCCTTTCCATTCGATGTGGCCTCAGGATAGGGGTTTTCAGTCAGTTTGGCCTTGAGTTATCTTAGGTGTTTGGGACTATTTGCATAGAATTGAAAGCTTGGAACAGCTTGGAGGCTTCAGAATGAATATTGATGAGAAGGATCGCCTGATTATCAAGTTGCTGGGCGCCAATGCCCGGATGCCGGTCAGCGAGATGGCGAGGCAGGTTGGCCTGTCGGGTCCAGCGACCAGCGAGCGGATACGGCGGCTGGAGAATAACGGCATCATCTCCCGGTTTACCGTGGAACTCGACCTTGCGGCGCTGGGGTATCCGCTGCAGGCCATTGTCCGGATCAAGCCCCGGCCTGGCAACATGCACATTGTCGAGGAGATGATCTTCAACGAGCCGGGTTTTCTCGATTGCGACAAGGTGACGGGCGATGATTGCTTCGTCACCAGGCTGGCGCTGCGTTCGATCGCCGATCTTGATCCGGTCCTGCTGCCGTTTCACGAAAAGGCTGAAACCAACACCGCGATCATCAAGTCATCGCCATTGCGCGCCCGGGTTCCGGTTTGAAAGCTGCATCAAAAAACCCGGACCGGCATGATGCCGGCCCGGGTTGAAGCGAGTGGACCTTGTGTCCGGTTTGTCAGCCGGCGTAAGCGGCCAGGATTGCATCACCCATTTCAACGGTCGAGACCTTCTGGCAGCCATCGGACATGATGTCGCCGGTGCGCAGGCCCTTGTCGAGCACGGTTGCAATCGCGGCTTCGAGACGATCGGCCTCGGCCACCATGTTGAAGGAATACCGCAGGCACATGGCAAACGACGCGATCATGGCGATCGGGTTGGCGATGCCCTGGCCGGCGATGTCCGGAGCCGAACCGTGCACCGGTTCATAGAGCGCCTTGCGCTTGCCGGTCGTGGCATTGGGTGCGCCGAGCGAGGCCGACGGCAGCATGCCGAGCGAACCGGTCAGCATGGCGGCGATATCCGACAGCAGGTCGCCGAACAGGTTGTCGGTGACGATGA
The DNA here is from genome assembly GCF_038900095.1 of Hoeflea sp. AS16. Lineage (NCBI taxonomy): Bacteria > Pseudomonadati > Pseudomonadota > Alphaproteobacteria > Hyphomicrobiales > Rhizobiaceae > Hoeflea > Hoeflea sp. AS16. Next base: position 551,322 of record NZ_JBBMQQ010000003.1, read on the forward strand.
CGTCGAACTGCTTGGGCCAGCGCACAAGCTGCATGCCGCCGGCGTCGGCCAGCATGTGGCTCAGTTTGACGTCGGAGAAGCGTGCCTTGTGGGTGGCGGTGACCACCTCGTTCCACAACACGCCGGATTTCATGACATTGCGCTTTTCCATCGAACAGACTTCGTTCTTGCGGGTGCGCGCCAGCTCGAAGGCAACAGCGGAAATGCGCTCGATTTCGTAGGTGTCGTAGACCTGCGTGTCGATGCCGCGCTTCTGGCCGTTGCCGAGATCGATGATTTCCTTGGGTTCGCCGAAATAGACGCCGCCGGTGAGTTCGCGCACGATCAGGATGTCGAGACCTTCAACCACGTTCTGCTTCAGCGACGACGAATTCGCCAGCGCCGGATAGCAGATGGCGGGCCGCAGGTTGGCGAACAGTTCCATGTCCTTGCGCAAGCGCAGCAGGCCGGCTTCGGGGCGGACTTCGTAGGGAACGGCATCCCACTTCGGTCCACCGACAGCGCCGAACAGCACCGCGTCGGCTGCCATCGCCTTTTCCATGTCGGCATCCGAAATCGCCTGGCCGCAGGCATCATAGGCGCAGCCGCCAACGAGGCCTTCATCGGTTTCGAAGCCGGTGGACTCCTTGTCGTTCATGAAGCCGATGACCTTGCGGACTTCAGCCATGGCCTCAGGGCCAATGCCATCACCTGGGAGGAGGAAGAGAGTGCGTGTTGCCATTTTGAAGTCCCCGGACCAAAATCGAAAAGATGAAGCGTCCTTAAACACCCTGCGGAGGGTTTTCAACTGTCTGGCTTGCGAACTCGCCTTTTGACCCGGTTGTGCCGGACGGTTCAACTTGTTGTTCTGGTTGCCGTGCCGGCCTTTCCGGTTGCAGCGGAACCGCTGTTCGGGCTGCCGCTTGTCTGCCCGCAGGGCTCGATCTGCCCGATCCAGCAATTTGCCGATCTCGACCCGGGTCCCGGCGCACGGGATCCCTGGTGCGGAACCAAGACCTATGATGGTCACAAGGGAACGGATTTCCGGGTTCTGTCAATGCAGGATGTGGCGCGCGGGGTCGAGGTTGTCGCCATGGCCGACGGTGTCGTCAAAGCGTCCCGCGACGGAATGGCCGACCGGCTGGTGGCGACCGACGCGGACCGCAAGGCGGTCAGTTCACGCGAATGCGGCAATGGCCTGATCCTTGATCATGGCGAAGGATATGAAACCCAGTATTGCCATATGCGGCAGGGTTCGCTGCGGCTGGCGCCGGGGGCGAAGGTGCGCAAGGGCGATGTGCTCGGCCTTGTCGGGGCATCAGGGATGGCCCAGTTTCCGCATGTGCATGTGACATTGCGCCGCGATGGCAAGGTGACGGATCCGTTTACCGGGCTGGAAGCCGGCCAGGCCTGCGCCGTCTACGAGACAGCGGCAGAATTCAGCGGACGGATGGATGCCAAAGCGCTGGCAGATTTCGCCGCGCCTGAGCTGCCGACGGTGTTGTCCGCCGGATTTGCGGATCGCCCGGTCAACGACAGGGAACTCGTGCAGTCGGGCGTTCCGACGCCTCCGGGCAGGCTCTCACAGGCGCTGGTCGGCTATATCTGGGCGATCAACCTGGCAAAGGGAGACCGTTTCATGCTGCGGATCGAAAAGAACGGGCAGGTGTTCAGCGAGCAGACCACCGAGCCGCTGGATCGTTCAAAGGCGGTCTATGTCGCCTATTCCGGCAAAAAGGGCGCACCGGCAGCCGGGCACTACCGGCTGGAAGCCGCAATCGTCCGGCAGGGCAGGAAGATTGCGCTGGAGAGCAGTGAACTGACGCTCAAATGAATCGTTAGGCTAGATCTTCTGCACCGCGATCACCGCATTGGTGCCGCCGAAGGCAAATGCGTTGGAGATGGCGATATCGACCTTCTTTTCGCGCGCCACGTTGGGCGTGACGTCGAGATCGCAGAGCGGGTCAGGCGTTGTGTAATTGATGGTTGGCGGGATCACGCCCTCGCGCACCGCATTGACGCAGGCAATCAGTTCGATGGCGCTTGATGCGCCAAGGCAATGGCCGTGCATGGATTTGGTTGATGAAACCGAAACCGTATCGGCGGCAGAGCCGAAAACTTCGCGGATGACGCGGGTTTCGGTCTGGTCGTTGGTCTGTGTGGCGGTGCCGTGAGCGTTGATGTAATCGACCTGGTCAGCGGAAATGCCGGCGTCAGCGAGGCAATTCCGAACCGCCGCCGCAGGCCCCTCGACCGTCGGGTTGACGATATCGGAGGCATCTCCGGACATGCCGACGCCGATGATTTCGGCCAGAATGTTGGCGCCGCGCGCCTTGGCATGCTCATAGGATTCGAGAACCGCGATTGCTGCGCCATCGCCGAGCACCAATCCGTCACGGTCAGCCGAGAATGGCCGGCAGACCGAACGGGCGAGAACGCGGAGCGATTCCCAGGCCTTGAGCGGACCGTAGACCAGGGCCAGTTCGGCGCCGCCGGCGAGCATCACGTCGGCGCGGCCAAGCCTGATCTGGTCAATGGCCGAAATGAAGGCGTGATTGCCTGACGCACAGGCCGAGGTGACGCCAAAGACCGGGCCCTGCAGCCCCATGGCGATGGAGACATGTCCCGATGGACCGCTCGGCATCACCCGCGGAACCGTGAAAATGTGCGCGCGCTTTTTCTTTTCCAGGAAAATGTCGACATAGCTCTGGTCGACCGCATCGGTGCCGAAGATGCCGACACCGACAACCGCGCCGGAGCGCTGCGGGTTGAATTCACCCGCCTCCAGGCCGGCCTGTTTCATGGCCTGGCGCGCGGCGATCACCGAAATCCGGCTGATCCCGCTCATGGTCAGGCTCTGGCGCTTGTCGATTCCGTCGTCTTCGGGGTAGCCGACGATGCCGCAGCCGGTGGTGACCTTGAGGTCGCGGGTTTCCATCTCCAGCGGACGGCAGCCGTCACGGCCTTCCTTCATGCTGGTCCAGATGTCGTCCGAATTTCCGCCGAGGGCACAGATGCCGCCCATTCCGGTGATGACGACACGCCGCTGGTTCATGATCAGTTCTTGTCCGCGACGAGCTTCTTGACCATGTCGACGATGTCGCCGACGGTCTTGAGCGATTCCCAGGCTTCTGCTGTGTTCAGATCGATCTCGATGTCGTGCTGATCCTCGATATCCATAACGATCTCGGTCAGGACGAGGGAATCGATTTCGAGTTCAGCCAGTTCGGTGTCGCGAGTGATCGCGCCAGCTTCGATTTCCCCGGAGGATGCAATCAATGCGATGATTGATGCTTCGATATCCTTGGACATAGATACTCCCCTCTGCGCGCGTTGATAACGCGAAATTCATCATGAAGTCCGGCTGCCGATTGCCAGCAGACCAGACCTAAAGCCAAGGGTGATTGTCAGATGCCCTGGATTCATACGTATCGATGGCGCTGGCTTTCTCGAGAGTCAATCCTATGTCGTCCAGTCCATTGAGAAGGCAGTGCTTCTTGAAGGCATCGATATCGAATGTGATCACGCCGCCGTCCGGCCCGCGGATTTCCTGCTCTTCGAGGTCAATCGACACGGTTGCATTGGCGCCGCGGCGTGCGTCGTCCATCAGCTTGTCGAGGTCTTCCTGGCTGACGACGATCGGCAGGATGCCGTTCTTGAAGCAGTTGTTGTAGAAAATGTCGGCGAAGCTGGTGGAAATCACGCAGCGAATGCCAAAATCCAGCAATGCCCAGGGCGCATGTTCGCGCGAGGAACCGCAGCCGAAATTGTCACCGGCGATCAGGATCGATGCATTGCGCCAAGCAGGCTGATTGAGCACGAACTCGGGATTTTCCGAACCGTCTTCATTGTAGCGCGCTTCGGCAAACAGGCCTTTTCCAAGACCGGTGCGCTTGATCGTCTTGAGATAATCCTTCGGGATGATCATGTCGGTGTCGATGTTGACAACCGGAAGGGGTGCGGCAACGCCGGTGAGGCGAGAGAATTTTTCCATGACTTGCTGGTCCTGTCTGTCTGTGCCGGAGCATTTAACAAACATGGAGCGGAAAAAGAAGAGGCTGACCGCCACTTCGCCGCAAGAAGGCAGCTTCCTGCGGCAAAAGTCAGGAATTACATGTCGATAATGGTGCCGCGCCCGTCGTTCCAGACCCTGTATTCGGTCCTGGACCTGTCAGCGTTTGCAGCCGTGGAGGCCTTGGCCATCGCAGGCTGAAACCGTCCGGTCAACCGGGCCAAGGCAATAGCGCCGGCCGCAACCGTGCCAATAACCAGCGCCAGGGCGACGCCTGCGAAGGCCGCGAACACCAGGCCCAGACCGGTCAAGACTGCGAGAATGTTTCTCATAACCACTTTCCCTTGTTTCATGTATCTGGATGTGGGGATCGCAGCCTCGGCGTTCAATAGGGCCCCTGTTCGGTCCGCGTGACCGCGCTGGCAACCGCACATATCTGTTGTGCCCGGGATGGGGCCCCTTGCAAGGCTGTACCGTCGAAGGCAATAAATGCGGCATGAACCAGTCATCCTCATTCAGGCCGGTCCGGCCGCGCCGTTCCGTGCTTTACCTGCCGGCAAGCAATTCCCGCGCTCTCGACAAGCTGCCGGGTCTTTCCTGTGACAGCGCTGTATTCGATCTCGAGGATTCGATCGCGCCGGGGGCCAAGGCCGAGGCGCGCGAGAATCTCCGCCGCTTCTTCACCGATGGCCGGGCTGACGCGCTGCCGTCCGGGATGGAGACCGTGATCCGAATCAACTCGCTGTCGTCGCCATGGGGCGGCGAGGATCTGCTTGCCGCGCGCGGCTGCAAGCCGGACGCGATTCTGATTCCCAAGGTCGAGGCGCCTGAAGATATCGCGGCGGTGGAGGATGCGCTCGAGCAGACCGATGCGCTCCCGAGCTTGCGGCTCTGGGCCATGATCGAAACCCCGCACGGGGTGATGAACGCTGGCCAGATTGCACGGTCGGCGCGTTCGGATGGTGCGAGGCTCGATTGTTTCATCACCGGAACGAACGACCTGATCAAGGAAACCGGTGTTGCCGCCCTGCCTGGGCGGCCGTGGTTGTCATCCTGGCTGATGCAGATCGTGCTGGCGGCACGCGCCTACGGGCTCGATGTGCTCGATGGCGTTTACAATGACTTCAAGGACGAGGCGGGACTGATCCGCGAATGTAGCGAAGGCCAGGCGATGGGCTTCGATGGCAAGACGCTGATCCACCCGGCGCAAATTGGCCCGGCAAACACGGCGTTTGGCATTTCGCCCGAACGGCTCGCGGATGCCAGGGCGATTGCGGACGCTTTCGCGATCCCGGACAACCAGGGCCGCGGCGTCATCAGTCTTGACGGAAAGATGGTCGAGCGGCTGCATCTGGAGATGGCCGAACGGCTGATTGAAAAGGCGGCGCTGATTTCGGCGCGGCATGGCGGAGACCAGACCAGATGAAGCTCTATCGTTTTCTCACCGGGCCCGACGAAGGCGCCGATTTTTGCCACAAGGTCAGTCTGGCCTTGTCCAAGGGCTGGCAATTGCATGGATCGCCTTCATTGGCTTTCGACGCGACAACCGGCAAGGTTCTGTGCGGCCAGGCGGTGACCAAGGATGTGGACGGCAAGGATTACCATCCCGACATGAAACTTGGCGAGCAGTGATCTTGACCGACTTCCTGACAGCGGCGGATACGGCCGAACTGGTTGCCTTGCGGCACGCGCTTCATCGCAGGCCGGAGCTTTCAAGCCAGGAGCGGGAAACCGCCGCCCGGATTGCAGCCGAGCTTGAACGCTGCCGTGCCGACGAAATCCTGACGGATCTTGGAACCCATGGAGTGGCGGCTGTCTATGACAGCGGTGTCGAGGGGCCGACGGTGCTGTTCCGGTGCGAACTTGACGGATTGCCGATCACCGAAATCTCCACCTTCGCATGGCGTTCGGAGATCGAAGGCAAGGGGCATTTGTGCGGCCATGACGGCCACATGGCGATCCTGTGCGGCCTGGCAAGGTATCTGGATGCAAACAGGCCGGCTCGCGGCCGGGTGGTGCTGATGTTCCAGCCCGCCGAGGAAACCGGGGCCGGGGCTGCAGATGTTATCGCCGATGCCCGGTTCGGGCAGATCCGGCCGGATTTCGCCTTTGCCCTTCACAATCTGCCGGGCCTGCCGCTGGGTGCGGTCGGTGTCCGGCCGGGCCCGTTCACCTTCGCGTCCGAGGGACTGGCGATCAGGCTTTCGGGCCGCACCTCTCACGCGGCTCAGCCCGAGGCGGGTCTAAGTCCTGCGGCGGTGATGTGCAGGCTCATGGAGGCGCTTCCGGCGCTGCCTGAAACGCTGGGCCATACGCCGGGTCACTCGCTGGTCACGCTTTCGCACGCGCGGCTGGGCGAGGCTGCTTTCGGGATTTCTCCGGGCGAGGCCGACATCTTCGTGACCGTGCGCGCCATCGACGATGAATTGCAGGCGGCATTGATGGACCGGGCCGAGACCCTGGCGCGGGATCTGGCCAAGGCCGGCGGCCTCGGCGTGGATTTCGACCGGCACGAGAATTTCGCCGCGGGGCACAATGACGAGGAGGCCGTGGCGCGGATCGAAAAGGCAGCAGACGCACTGGGAGTGAAGCGCGTCGTGGTCGGCGATCCGTTCCGCTGGTCGGAAGATTTCGGCCGTTTCGGCAGCGTGGCCAAAACCGGCCTGTTCGTGCTCGGCTCGGGCGAGGACCATCCCGGGCTGCACAATCCCGATTTTGATTTTCCCGATGAACTGATTCCGGCGGGCGTCAGCCTGTTCGCGTTGATCGCGCGGGATCTCTGCGGCTGAGGCCGTCGGAGCCGCGTCCCGGTCGCGAGCCGGATCTCAGGTGACCCCGGCCTCGATGCGCTCCATGTCGTCATCGGAGAGGCCGAAATGATGGCCGATCTCGTGGATCAGGACATGCGTGATGATGTCGCCGAGCGTTTCGTCATTTTCGGCCCAGTAATCAAGGATCGGCCGGCGATACAGGATGACCCGGTTGGCAAGTTCTCCGGTTTCCATGGTGAAACGCTCGGTCAGGCCGCGCCCTTCGAAAAGTCCCAGGAGATCGAAAGGGGTTTCAAGCCCCATGTCCTCGAAGATGTCGTCTTCGGGAAAATCGGCAACGATGATCGCCACATCGCCGGTATGGGAGCGGAAGCTTTCCGGCAAATTGGCATAGGCATCGATTGCCAGCGATTCGAACTCGGCAAGAGAGGGCGCATGCCGGTCTCGCCAATCCCCTGTCTGATCAATTCGCGCCATGAAAAGTCCCTTCGCCTGAATCGTCCGGTCAAGCCACGAATGTGCATATAAGAGAAACCGCCCGGCATTTCGAGGGCAGGATTTTACGGGGCAGGCATCAGTGCCGCGGAATGTAACGGTCCGACAGGCCCCTGATGATCTCGATCAGCACCGCGGTGAAAACACCGAAGGCCAGCAGGCCGTTGACCGCGACAAAACCAGAGAGCACACGCCAGCCCTTTTCGACAACGACGTCGCCATAACCGACCGTGCTGAAGGACACCATCGAGAAGTAGACGGCCTCCTCCAGGGAGGGAAAAACGCCAAGGAAGTAGAAGAGAACCGCCCAGAGCCAGACGCAAAGCGTATTGGCGAGCAGTATCAGCACGACCGCGCTCGAGAGTGTCTGGAAGAATTGCCAGATACCCGGGCGATGGCCGGAGTAATTGGCTTCAGCCCTGCGAACCAGCCGAATGGTAATGAGCATGAAGGCAATCATCACGGCGGTGGATGCCAGAATGGTCAGGGTGCCGATGATAAGTTCGCAGATCATGAAGTGTTTGTGCCTGCTGCGGTGATGCCGGTCAAATCGGACGAGCGATCCAGACTGGCGGGCAAGTGTGACGATTTGATTGATTCGGCTCTTTCCGATGCTCAGGCTCGGGCCAAAACCCGGGCTGCATCGAATCAGGTTCTTCCAGCAGATCGGAGGTGACGCCGAATCAGAAAAGCGGTTTTGGCGGCGGCGCGCATCACCGGTAGGCGGACCGAAGCCCATCCGGCTTCCCACCGCGAAAAGGCCAGTTTCATCATTGTCGAAATGTGGAGAAACTGGAGCGGGCGAGGCGATTCGAACGCCCGACCCCAACCTTGGCAAGGTTGTGCTCTACCCCTGAGCTACGCCCGCTCATAACCATGTCCGTGGGTAACTCGGACCGGCTGTCGAGGCGGTTCCGCCCCGGACCGGCGCTATATGGCGCAACCTGCTTTCAATTGCAACAGGGAATTTTCAGTCAAATGCAACATATCACAATCTGTCCTGATCGGAGCCGGCTTTGCTGCGGCTTTTGCCCGGTAGCGACAGCGCGGATTTCCTTTGAAAATGGCGGCCATTGCACAGCCCAGCCGGGTTGCTCTATCAAGAGCGGACATGAGGCTGACGTCATGCGGGCGATGCCGCCGGCGTTTCAGCTCCAGCCGACCTGACTTTTCGTTCCAGCAAGAGTTTGTTTCATGCCCAAGACCCGCCAAGATCTCTTCGATTGCCTGGATGCGCTGGGGATCGCGCATCCGACTGTTGACCATGTCCCGGTGTTCACCGTCGCCGAATCGCAATCGCTGAGAGACGAGATCCCGGGGGGGCACACCAAGAACCTGTTCCTCAAGGACAAGAAGGGCGCCTATTTCCTGGTCACGGTCGAGGAAAATGCCGAAGTGAACCTGAAGAGGATCCACACCCTGATCGGGGCCAGTGGCCGGGTTTCTTTCGGCAAGCCGGAAGCGCTGATGGAGAAGCTCGGGGTGACGCCGGGTTCGGTCACCATCTTCTGCGCGATCAATGATCCGGACCACGAAGTGACAATCGTCATTGACGAGCCGCTCCTCGAGCACGAGGTTATCAACGCTCATCCCTTGAGCAATGATGCGACCACGTCGATCGGGCGCGAGGATCTCAAACGCTTTCTCGCCCATACCGGTCATCAGCCGTTGATCTTGAAAGTTTCGGTCTAAAACACGATTTTGAACAGAGATATCTTCCAGCAGGCACGGAATCAGACCCATGAGTGACTTTGACAATCCCTATGCGCCGTCTACCGGCGGCCAGATGAGCGGTACGGTGACGTTCGGCGATACGCCGAAACCGGCCGGTGGCGCAGGAGTCGCCGCGGGAGATCTGATTACCGACACCACGACCGCGGGCTTTACTGCCGACGTGATCAACGCGTCGCGGGATGTGACCGTGCTTGTCGATTTCTGGGCGCCCTGGTGCGGACCCTGCAAACAGCTCACCCCGGTCATCGAGAAGGTGGTGCGCGAATCAAACGGCCGGGTCAAACTGGTCAAGCTGAACATTGACGACCATCCGGCGATTCCGGGTCAGATGGGAATCCAGTCGATTCCCGCCGTGGTCGCCTTTTCCGGCGGCAAGCCGGTGGACGGTTTCATGGGCGCGTTGCCGGAAAGCCAGATCCGCGAGTTCATCGAGAAGGTCGCCGGCCCTCCGGCCAAATCCTCGAACGAAGAGCAGATCGAACAGGTTCTGGCTCAGTCGCGGGAAGCGTTTGCCGCGGGGGATGTGGAAACCGCAGCGCGCGGCTTCGGTGCAATCCTGCAGATGGACCAGGCGCATGTCGGGGCGATTGCCGGCATGGCCGGCTGCATGCTGGAGGCGGGCGAACTTGACCGTGCGGAAAAGCTGCTGAACGCCGTTCCGATGGAAGAACGCAAGGATCTGGAAATCGCCGCCGTGTTCAAACGGCTCGAGATGGCACGGGAAGTGGCCGATCTTGGCGATCCGGTCGAACTGGAAGCGCGGCTGGCTTCCAATCCGGCCGATCACGAGGCGCGGATCAAGTTTGCCAAGATCCTCAATGCGCAGGGCCACCGGGAAGCGGCGGCCGATGAGCTGTTCACGGTCATGCGCATGGACCGGAACTGGGAAGACGAAGCGGCCCGCAAGACGCTGCTGGAGTTCTTCGAGGCCTGGGGCCCCGTGGATCCGGCAACGCTTTCTGCGCGGCGGAAGCTGTCTTCGCTGCTGTTTTCCTGAGAGCCTGATTTATCGCCAGACCCTTGAGATTTTGCTGGTTTGCCCCACATTCCGGTGTGTGATGAACATTGAGGCTTAATGGCATGCAGGTCGGGAACAAATCCTATCGAGTCGAAGCGGATATTCCGGAACAGGTTCCGGTGTTTCCGCTGTCCGGCGCGTTGTTGCTGCCGGGTTCGCAGTTGCCGCTCAACATCTTCGAGCCGCGTTATCTTTCGATGTTTGACGACGCGATGAGCTCGGACAGGCTGATCGGCGTCATCCAGCCGGCGCTTGGCGACACCGAGTCGTGCAAGGGGCCGGTGGAAGACCTGTGCCGGGTCGGCTGCCTCGGGCGCATCACCTCCTTCGCCGAGACAGGTGATGGCCGCTATGTCATCACCTTGGGCGGTGTTTGCCGGTTCAGGGTGATTGGTGAACCGGAACAAGGCCGCAAGCCCTACCGGTTGTGCCGGATTTCGCCGTTCCTTGGCGATCTCGAAGCAGCCGGTGAGGACGCGGAGGTCGACAGGAAGGCTTTGCTGGAAAGCTTCAAGGCCTATCTGGAAGCCAATGACCTGGAGGCCGACTGGAGTTCGGTCGAACGGGCGAGCACGGAAACCCTGGTCAATTCGCTGTCGATGATGTCGCCTTACGGGCCTGCGGAAAAGCAGGCGCTGCTCGAGGCGGACAATCTCAGGGTGCGGGCGGAAACGCTGATTGCCATCACCGAGATTGCCTTGGCACGAAATTCGGACGACTATGACCGGGTTCTGCAATAGGCCGGTTCCGTTGACATGAAAAACCAGACCCAGCCAGCCAAGAGTGCCCGCTCACGGGGGATTGTCGACCCCAAGATGCTGGAGCTTCTGGTGTGTCCGCTGACCTATGGTCCGCTGAAATTCGATGCCGAGAAGGACGAGCTGATTTCGGCTCGCGCCAAACTGGCCTATCCCGTGCGCGACGGCATTCCGATCATGCTGGTCTCGGAAGCCCGGCAGCTTCCCGAAGAAGACTGAGCCCCAACGGGCGCGAGCGGCGACTGAACCAGGCTTGACCGGAAACGGTGTTTCGCCCAAATGTAAGTCAGCCGACCAAATCAGAAAGGTGGACTTGTGTCCAAAAAGGGCGATCAACGCCGCGAAGCGATCGTGGCAGCCGCGGCGCGGCTGTTCTGGGTTCACGGATTTTCCGCGACCAGCATTGCCGACATCGCCCGCGATGCCGGAGTGCCGCAGGGCAACATGTTTTATTATTTCCGCACCAAGGCGGAACTGGCCCTGGCGGTGGCGGATGTTTTTGTCAGCGAAACCCAATCGCTGATCCTTGAAGCCGAGGCCGCATCGCCGGACCCGCGTCAACGCATCCGCTTCCTGTTGCAGCGTCTGGCCCAATCCAACCGCAGCCGGGTCGACAATGGCTGCCCGATCAGCGCGGCTGTCAGGGATTTCCGCCGCTCGGCGCCGGAGGCTTCGGCCCGCGCCAGCCAGAGTTTCGAGCTGCTGGTGAGTTTCATTGCCCGGGAGCTGCAGAAAACCGGCCCGCGGCCGTCCATCGCCATGGCCCGCGCCCGTGCAGTCGTCATCGAATGGCAGGGCGGCATCGCGCTGGCCCATGCTTTCAATGACATGACCGTGCTGACAGAAAGCCTGCGGCGCGCCGAACAAAGCCTGCAGATCGCGGCGTAATCAGGTTGCCGCAAACCGCGGAAAGCGGCGCGGGATCAGATGGTCTCGCCGCGCAGCAAGCGCGGGCCGGAAGCATCGGGGATGCCGGCTGCCTGGTTGATGAAATAGCGTTTCATCCCCGGCATCCTGTCGACAAGGCCGAGGCCGAAATCCCGGATCAGCCGCAACGGCGTGATGTCGTTTGAGAACATGCGGGTGAGGATGTCGCTGGTAACGCCCATGCGGACCGTGTCGAACCGCCGCCATGTCTGGTAGCGCTCGAGAACCGTGAGCGCGCCGATATCGAGGCCAAGCCGGTTTGCCTCGACAACCGTTTCGGCCAGGGCGGCAACATCGCGAAAGCCGAGATTGAGGCCCTGACCTGCTACCGGATGGATTCCGTGGGCGGCGTCACCGGCCAGCGCCAGCCGCGGCCGGACAAATTCACGCGCCAGCGTCAATCCGAGCGGGAAGGCCCGGCGGCCGCCTTCGACGGTCAATGTGCCGAGATGATGGCCAAAGCGGCGTTCCAGTTCGGCCTCGAAGACGAAATCGTCTTCGGCGACAAGCCGGTTGGCGTCCTCGGTGCGTTCGGTCCAGACCAGTGACGAACGGTTTCCGGTCAGGGGCAGGATGGCGAAGGGGCCGGAGGGCAGGAAATGTTCTTCGGCGCGCCCATTGTGCGGCCGCTCGTGCTTGACCGTGGTGACAATGCCGGACTGGCCGTATTCCCAGCGCTGGGTCTTGATGCCTGCCATCTCGCGCAGGCTGGATTTGACGCCATCGGCGGCGACCACGAGCCTGGCCGTGAATTCCCGGCCATCGGCTGTTTCAACGCGGGCACTGGTTTCGGTGATGGCGAGTGCGGATGCCGCCGCAGACTGGTGGATGGGAATGCCGATTTCGGCGGCCTTGTCGCGCAGTGCTCTCACCATGGCGACATTCGGCGCCATGTGGGCGAAAGGCTCGCCGTCCTCGATCGCACCGTCAAATGTCAGAAACACCGGGCGTACCGGATCGGAGGTGCGCGAATCGGTAATGACCATGTCGTTGATGGGCTGGGCCTCGGGTTCTATCGCCCCCCAAACACCCAGCGTGGTCAGCAGGCGCTTGGCGCCGGCCGCGATTGCCGAGGCGCGCTGGTCCTTGCGCCAGACTTCGGGCGGCGCCGCGTCGATCACGGCAATATCGAGGGAAGGGCCCGCGAGCTTGAGCGCCACGGCAGCCGAGAGGCCGACATATCCGCCACCACATACCAGGATATCGAGGCTTGGGGTCGTCATCGCATCTTCCTTCTCAAGATCTGTCCGGCCTTTATTGTGCGGGCAGCATCACAGCGGTTGTCCTGCCGCATATGGCGGCTACGCTCTTTGCAGTGGCGTCTTGACACCGTATACCGCATTGTCATCCTTCAGCCCACCTCTGCGAGAATACCAAAATGTCGCGACCAGCTCCCACCGCCATGGAACAATTGCTCTCCAGCCTCGATATCGAACGGCTCGAGCAGGACCTGTTTCGCGGAACCAGCCCGCAGGTCGGCTGGCAGCGTGTTTTCGGCGGGCAGGTGATCGGCCAGGCGCTGGTGGCGGCGCAGCGCACGATCGCGGCGGACCGGCCGGTGCATTCGCTGCATGCCTATTTCATGCGGCCGGGCGATCCGGCAGCGCCGATCATCTACGAGGTTGACCGGATCCGCGACGGCCTGAGTTTTGCTACCCGCTCGGTGGTGGCGATCCAGCATGGCAAGGCGATCTTCTCGCTGTCGGCTTCCTTCCAGAAGGTCGAGGAGGGGCTTGAGTACCAGGACCCGATCCCCGACGTGGCCCAGCCGCAGGACCTGCCGGGCAAGGAGGAAATGCGGGAGGCATTCCTGACGGGCGCACCCGATCACATCCGCAGCTACTGGGAGCGCGAGCGCCCGATCGAGGTGCGGCCGCTGTCGCTGGAGCACTATATTTCCGACAGGAAACTCGAGCCGCAGCAGAAGGTGTGGGTCCGGACCACCGGCCCGGTGCCAGATGATCACATCATCCAGGCGGCGATCCTGGCATACCTGTCCGACATGACGCTTCTCGACACGGCGCTGTTTGCACATGGGCGGTCGGTGTTCGACCGCAACCTCCAGGTTGCCAGCCTCGACCACGCGATGTGGTTTCACCGGCCTTCGAAGCTTGATGACTGGCTGCTCTACAGCATGGATTCGCCCAACACCAATGGCGGGCGCGGCTTCACCCGGGGCAGCCTTTACCAGCGCGACGGGAAGCTGATTGCCTCGGTGGCGCAAGAGGGATTGATCCGGGACCGGACAAACGCCTAAAAAATAGACACGCAATATTTTATGCCTAATAATTAGCCATACGCTGCACAACAGATTGCGCGGCAGATCTCCCATTCAAATTTTTCCCCTGAAATAACAATGTGTTGTCCGGTTTTTGCGAAACTGGCACGGCATTTGATTTGCTTGTGGTCAGGCGGGTGATCCAACGCGTGTTGGGGATCCTGTCATGAGGGGCGGCATGGCCGCGGACAACAAGGATGGGAAACCAGATGAAAATTGTGATGGCCATCATCAAGCCGTTCAAGCTGGACGAAGTGCGTGAAGCACTGACAGCGATCGGCATTCAGGGCCTGACCGTCAGCGAAGTCAAAGGCTACGGCAGGCAGAAGGGGCATACCGAGATTTATCGCGGGACCGAATATGCGGTGAGCTTTCTGCCAAAACTGAAGATCGAAATCGCGGTTGCAACAGATGCAGTCGACAAGGCGGTGGAAGCCATCGCCGTGTCAGCCAAGACCGGCCAGATCGGCGACGGCAAGATCTTCGTTTACTCGATTGACCAGGCCATGCGCATCCGCACCGGCGAAACCGACGCCGACGCGTTGTAAGGCAACAGGAGATAATCCCATGACACTTCAGATGTCACATAAATCCCCGCTTCGGCTTGGCCTGATGGCCGCGGGCGCACTGGCGGCCTTTGCCGCTCCGGCCTTCGCCCAGGAAGCGACAGAAGCCGCACCGGAATTCGCAACGGCTGCGGAAACCGCCTTCATCTTCAACACGCTGCTGTTCCTTATCGGCGGATTTCTCGTCATGTGGATGGCGGCAGGCTTTGCCATGCTGGAAGCCGGGCTGGTCCGTTCCAAGAACGTCTCCATGCAGTGCCTGAAAAACATCGCGCTGTATTCGATCGCCGGCCTGATGTTCTGGGTCATCGGCTATTCGCTGATGTACACCAATGTCGACGGCGGCTATTTCGGCACGCCAATGCCTTACAGCTGGCCTGATGCGGGCGCCGCCAATGAGGGCGACTACTCGGTTGCATCCGACTGGTTCTTCCAGATGGTGTTCTGCGCCACCACGGCCTCGATCGTTTCGGGCACGCTGGCCGAGCGCATCAAGCTGTGGCCTTTCCTGATCTTCACCGCCATCCTGACCGGCGTTCTCTACCCGATCACGGGTTCCTGGCAGTGGGGCGCCGGCTGGCTTTCCGAAGCTGGCTTCTCCGACTTTGCCGGTTCGACACTGGTTCACTCGGTCGGTGGCTGGGCGGCTCTCGCAGGCGCCATCATCCTCGGCGCACGCCGCGGCAAGTATGGCGCGGACGGCAAGGTCACCCCGATGCCGGGTTCGTCGATGGCGCTCGCCACGCTCGGCACCTTCATCCTGTGGCTCGGCTGGTTCGGCTTCAACGGCGCTTCGCAGCTTGCACTGGGCTCGAACGGTGACGCATCCGACATCAGCCGCATCTTCGCCAACACCAATCTCGCAGCCTGTGGCGGCGTGGTTGCAGCGATGATCCTGACCCAGATCCTCTACAAGAAGGTCGACGTTACCATGGCGCTCAACGGCGCGCTTGCCGGCCTGGTCTCGATCACGGCCGAACCGCTGATGCCTTCGCCGCTGACGGCGATCGTCATCGGTGCCATCGGTGGCGTGATCGTGGTGTTTGCCGTGCCGATGCTCGACAAGCTCAAGATCGACGATGTGGTTGGCGCGATCCCGGTTCACCTTCTGGCCGGCATCTGGGGCACATTCATCGTGCCGTTCTCCAACCCCGACATGTCCTACGGCACCCAGATCCTGGGTATCGTCTCGATCGGCGCCTTCACCTTCGTGCTCTCGGGCGTGATCTGGTTCGTGCTGAAATCGACCGTCGGCATCCGTGCCACGGAAGAGCAGGAAATGATGGGCATGGACATGGCCGAAGTCGGTGTCGAAGCCTATCCGGAATTCACCAAGGTCTGATCACCTTGTAAACGAATCCCGTCGGGGTGGATGTCCACCCCTTCTTTGGGGCCCGGTTCGCCGGGCCTCCTTTTGTTTGCGGCTCCTGCTCGTCATTCTTGCTCGAGATTCCGGGTTCACCACCAAAGCGGGCTGGGTTTCCGGGTTGGCGCACAAAGTGGCAGTGATGAAAATTACGCCATTTATCCGGACCATTGTGCTCAAAAAACCGACAACTTGCCGTCGGGCATAGCCGGATGCATGCGGATTCGGCTGATTTTCGCCGCCAATGGCGTTTGGCACGGCACTTGATTGGGAGAGGGGCAAGTGGTCGGTCCTGCATGTGCCGGACTGGCTGTCATGAGAGGCGCACTGGCCTCTGACAACCAGGATGGGAAACCAGATGAAAATTGTGATGGCCATCATCAAGCCGTTCAAGCTGGACGAGGTGCGTGAAGCCCTGACGGCAATCGGCATTCAGGGCCTGACCGTCAGCGAGGTCAAAGGCTACGGCCGGCAGAAGGGGCACACCGAGATCTATCGCGGCACCGAATACGCGGTGAGCTTCCTGCCCAAGCTGAAGATCGAGATCGGCGTCGCCTCGGATCTCGTCGACAAGGCGGTGGAAGCCATCGCCGTGTCAGCCAAGACCGGCCAGATCGGCGACGGCAAGATTTTCGTTTACTCGATTGACCAGGCCATGCGCATCCGCACCGGCGAAACCGACACCGATGCGTTGTAAGGCAACAGGAGACACTCCCATGACACTTCAGATGTCACATAAATCCCCGCTCAGGCTCGGCCTGACGACGGCAGGCGCTATGGCAGCGCTGGCTGTTCCGGCCTTTGCACAGGAAGCAACCGAAGCAGCCGCCGCAACGATCAACAAGGGCGACACCACGTTCATGCTGATCTCGACCATCCTGGTCCTGTTGATGATCCTGCCCGGCCTGGCGCTGTTTTACGGTGGCCTGGTGCGAACCAAGAACATGCTTTCGGTGCTGGTCCAATGCACGCTGATCACCGCGATGGTGATGGTGATCTGGGTCCTGTACGGCTATTCCTTTGCCTTCGGTGGTTCGGAAAGCGCCTTCTGGGGCGGAACCGCCAAGATGTTCCTGGCCGGTGTCACGCCTGCCAGCGAAGCGGCCACCTTCACCGATGGCGTCAATATTCCGGAATATATCTTCATCGCCTTCCAGATGACGTTTGCCTGCATTACCCCGGCGCTGATCGTCGGCGCATTTGCAGAGCGCATCCGGTTCTCGGCGGTGATGCTGTTTGTGGCGCTGTGGGTCACCTTCGTCTACTTCCCGATCGCCCATATGGTCTGGGATGCCAACGGCCTGCTGTTCAAGATGGGCGCGCTCGACTTTGCCGGCGGCACCGTCGTGCACATCAATGCCGGTATTGCCGGCCTGATCGGCGCGATCATGGTGGGCAAGCGCACCGGCTTCGGGCGTGACATGATGGCACCGCACTCGATGACGCTGACAATGGTCGGGGCAGCGCTGTTGTGGTTCGGCTGGTTCGGCTTCAATGCCGGCTCCAACCTTGAAGCCAATGGTGGCGCGGCGCTGGCGATGATCAATACGTTCACCGCAACTGCCGGTGCAATTCTTGCCTGGACAGCGATTGAAACGCTGCATCGCGGCAAGGCTTCGCTGCTGGGTGCCGTTTCCGGCATGATTGCTGGCCTGGTGGCCGTGACGCCTGCTGCCGGCTTCTCCGGCCCGGTTGGCGCCATTGCGCTGGGCGCAGTCGCCTCGGGCGTGTGCTACTACTTCGTTGCCGTGGTGAAGAACAAGTTCGGCTATGACGACACCGCAGACGTGTTCGGCATCCATGGCGTTGGCGGCATTGTCGGTGCGCTTGGCACCGCGGTCGTCAACATGCCGGGCCTTGGCGGCGCTGGCGGCGAGGGCTATGCCGCCGGTTCGCAGTTCGTGATCCAGGCCTCGGCGGTCGGCATCACCATCGCGTGGTGCGGTATTGCCTCGTTTGTCCTCTACAAGATTGTCGACATGACCCTTGGTCTGCGTGTCAGCATCGAAGACGAACGTCAGGGCCTCGACCTGGCCTCGCATGGCGAAGCTGCCTATCACGGCTGACCAGGCCTGATCTGACGACATTCAAGACGCGGTCCGGCACTCCGGGCCGCGTCTTTGCGTTGGGGCGGCCAATATTGCCGCCCCCGCGTGCTGCATGGTTAATGCCACATTAACCCGCCACCGGTTAGATTTGCCGGAGATGGGTTCGTGTAAGGGCCCAAAAACCCGATTCGGACATTGTGTACCCATGCAGTCAGGCTCTTCCTCACTTCCGTCAGGCGTTCCCTCCCACAGCACCCTTGTGGGTGAACTGGTGCGGCGGCAGGTCCGGTTCATTGCCGGCCTGGCAATTCTTGCCGGGCTGATGCTTGCGGTTGCGGCCCTGGCTACCTGGAATGTCACCGATCCGAGTTTCTCCAATGCCAATGGTGCGATTCCGCACAATGCGCTGGGTTTTTCCGGTGCGGCGTTTGCGGATCTTGTCATGCAGTTCTTCGGGCTTGCTGGGGTTATCGGCCTGCTTCCGGCGCTGTTCTGGGCCATCGGTCTGCTGCGCAACCGGCCTGTCGACCGGATGTCCCGCCGCGGCGCCGCGTGGTTCGGTGGCGCCTGGCTGACGGCGGCCCTGTTCGGCCTGCTGCCGCGCTCGGAGAGCTGGCCGCTGCCCAACGGGCTTGGCGGCGTGCTCGGTGACATGGCGCTGAAGATCCCGTCGGTGTTTACCGGTGGCTTCCCCTCCGGCCTGGTTGCCGTGATCCTCGGCTTGCTGATTGCCCCGGTGGCGTGCTGGTTGCTGGTGTTCGGCGCCGGCCTGATCGGCCGCCCGGTATCAGCCGATGTCAGGGATGCGCCTGTTGCCGAGGATGACGAGGAGATCGACGAGGCTACGAGCGGTTCGCTGGTCCTCGGTGCGATCACCCATGGCTGGTTTACCATCCGTGGCCGTGTCCGGCGGCTGACCGGTCTGGCAGGTTTGCGGAAACTCCGGATCATGCCGGATTCGCCACTCGATCTGAACGGTGCCTATGCGCAGGGCGGTGGCGAGACCCTTGAAGGCGGCCCATATCCGGCCGGGGAGAGAATAGAGCCCGGCTTCGCAGCGGCACCGGCAGCCCGTGCGCGGCCCGTGCCGGTTGACGACGCGCCGCCATTCGACATTGATGACGAGCCGCTTCCGGACGGCGTTCTGTCCGACGACATGGGGGATGACGAAGACCCTGCAGCAGACTGGCGGCCCCAGGCTGCGCCGCCCCAGGCTCGAGCCACGCCGTCTCCACGTATTTCAGCCCCCGCCGAGCGGCCCAAGCCGGGTGCCCGTCTGCACCGCGATGCGCAGGGCTCCATGCTTGACGATCACGGCTTTTCACTGCCGTCGGTCCACCTGCTGACCGAGGCACGGAATGTGGCCAAGGACACCTCGCTGTCGCCGGAGGCGCTCGAGCAGAACGCGCGCATGCTCGAAGGTGTTCTGCAGGACTTCGGGGTCAAGGGCGAGATCATTCACGTCCGGCCCGGTCCTGTCGTGACCCTGTACGAACTCGAGCCCGCGCCCGGTATAAAATCCTCTCGGGTCATCGGGCTTGCCGATGACATCGCCCGTTCGATGAGCGCCATTGCCGTTCGTGTGGCCGTGGTGCCCGGACGCAATGCCATCGGCATCGAATTGCCGAACCAGAAGCGGGAAACCGTCTATCTGCGCGAACTGATCGCCAGCCGCGATTTCGAGACCTCGAAGGCCAAGCTCGGGCTGGCGCTCGGCAAGACCATCGGCGGCGAACCGGTGATCGCCGATCTCGCCAAGATGCCGCACGTGCTGGTGGCGGGTACCACCGGCTCGGGTAAATCGGTTGCCATCAACACGATGATCCTGTCGATCCTTTACCGGATGGACCCATCGAAGTGCCGGCTGATCATGATCGATCCGAAAATGCTCGAACTGTCGGTCTATGACGGTATTCCGCATTTGCTCACGCCGGTGGTGACTGATCCGAAAAAGGCCGTCGTGGCGCTCAAATGGACCGTCCGGGAGATGGAAGAGCGCTACAAGAAGATGTCGAAGATCGGCGTGCGCAACATCGATGGTTTCAACTCGCGGGTCGAGCAGGCAAAGGCCACGGGCGAACCGATTACCCGCACCGTTCAGACCGGCTTTGACCGCCAGACCGGCGAGGCTGTCTATGAGACCGAAGAGTTCGAACTGACGCCGCTGCCCTATATCGTCGTGCTGATCGACGAGATGGCCGACCTGATGATGGTCGCAGGCAAGGATATCGAAGGCGCGGTGCAGCGCCTGGCGCAGATGGCGCGTGCTGCCGGCATCCATGTGATCATGGCGACGCAGCGTCCGTCGGTGGATGTCATCACCGGCACGATCAAGGCCAACTTCCCGACCCGTATCTCCTTCCAGGTCACCTCGAAGATCGATTCGCGCACCATTCTGGGCGAGCAGGGCGCCGAACAGCTCTTGGGCATGGGCGACATGCTCTACATGGCCGGCGGCGGGCGTATTCAGCGTGTTCACGGACCCTTCGTCTCGGACAAGGAAGTCGAGGACATCGTCTCGTTCCTCAAGACACAGGGCGTACCGGAATATCTCGATGCGATCACCGAGGATGACGACGAAGCGGATGGCGGTGGCGGACCGGCGGGAACCTCGAACCTCGCCGATTCCGACGACCCCTATGATCAGGCCGTGGCCATCGTGCTGCGTGACGGCAAGGCATCGACATCCTATATCCAGCGCCGGCTCGGGATTGGCTACAACCGTGCCGCCTCGCTGATCGAGCGGATGGAAAACGAAGGCATTATCAGCCCCGCCAATCATGCCGGAAAACGCGAAATCCTGGTGCCGACCGAAGACGATATCGATCCGCGCTAGGTGAGTGCGAGCGCGAACCGCACGTCACACTGGCGCCGCAGTCTTGGGCGAGACAGAGGCTGAGAGAAAACGGAGACAGAGATGTCGAAGCAGAGCATATCCACCACGATGACCGACCGCCCCGATTCCGTCCGCCGCGCCCTGCTGGGCGGAGGCTTGGGCCTTGGCCTGACCCTGATGGCGGCCGCCGCCGGACTTGTGGCATTTCCGGGCAGCGCAGGTGCGGCGCAGACGGCGCAGAAGGTGGCCGATCACTTCGCCTCGGTCAAAACCATGACCGGCGAATTCATCCAGTTCGGACCCAATGGCGAGCAGACCGGTGGCAAGTTCTTCATCGAGCGCCCGGGCAAGCTGCGGTTCAACTATGAAGCGCCTTCGGCGGTGCGGGTGATCGCCGACGGCAAGAATGTCGTGATCGGCAATCGCAAGCTCAGGACATGGGATCTCTATCCGCTGGGCAAGACACCGTTGAAACTGCTGCTTTCGGAACGGATCGACCTGTCGGGCGAAACGGTGCGTTCGGTCAAGGAAGATCCGGACCTGACCACGATCGTGCTGGGCAACAAGTCGATTTTCGGGGATTCGACCATCAGCATGATGTTCGACCCGAAAACCTTCGAGTTGAGGCAGTGGACCATCCGCGATGCACAGGGCAAGGATACGTCCGTGATGATCTTCAATGTCCGGAACGGGGTCAGGTTTGCCGACGACGTCTTCGAGGTGCCCTATGCGCAGGTCCAGCCGCAGAAGCGCCCGAGCGATCGCTGATCCGGCGGTTTTCCCGATCGAAGCCTGAATTGTTTGTGGATGAGCGCTGAAAAGCTCCGGCGCCGCCGGATCGGCTTGCCCTTGCCTGGGTAATCGGCCACATAAGGCTGGTTCCCATCCAAGAAGGCGATTTCGATTTGGCGTTCTCCGTTACGACCTGGAATATCAACTCCGTCCGGCTCCGGCTTCCGCTGGTGCAGCATTTTCTGGAAACCGAGCAGCCTGACGTGTTGTGCCTGCAGGAGACCAAGTGTCCCAACGACGCCTTTCCGAGCGCTGCATTCCGCAAGCTCGGTTACGAGCATCTCGCGATACATGGCCAGAAGGGCTACCACGGCGTTGCGATCATCTCGCGGTTGCCGCTGACGGATGACCGCCGGCAGACCTATTGTGCGATCGAGGATACCCGCAATGTCTCGGCAATTGTCGAGGCGCCGGGATCGAAACGGATCCGGATTCACAATTTCTATGTGCCTGCGGGTGGCGATGAGCCGGACCGCGAGATCAATCCGAAATTCGCGCACAAGCTGGATTTCGTCGAGGAGATGAAGCTGCTTCATGCCGAAGCGGAACTGGCCGACGGCGTGTCTTCGATTCTTGTCGGTGACCTCAACATCGCGCCGCTTGAAACCGATGTCTGGTCGCACAAGCAACTTCTCAAGGTGGTCAGCCACACTCCGGTCGAGACCGAGAATTTCCTGGCGATGCAGAAGGCGGGTGCCTGGGTCGACCTGATTCGCACCCATATTCCGCCGGAAGAGAAGATCTTCACCTGGTGGAGTTACCGGGCCAAGGACTGGGATGCGGCCGATCGCGGGCGGCGGCTGGACCATGTCTGGTCATCGGCGGATCTGGCGCCGGCGCTCAAGCGCATCGATGTGCTGCGTGAAGCGCGCGGCTGGGAACGGCCATCCGACCATGTCCCCGTGACGGCCCATTTCGATTTTTGAAGGCTGACGGATCGGGCAACCGGACGGGTCAGGTGGCGAAGCGCCCGGATATCTTGCCCAGATCTGCATTGAGCGCCGCCATGTTTTCCTCGATCCGTTGACGGACGATACCGGCGATGTCCGGATATTCTTCCAGCATGCGGCGGAACAGCGGCCGGTTGATGCGGATAACCTCGGCATTGTCCGGCGCAATTGCGCTCATCGACCGGTTGACCGAAGTCACCATCGCCAGTTCGCCAAGCAGGGTGCCGCGTTCAGCGAAGCCGAGAGAGATGGCGCGGCCATCCTTGCCGGTCCGCGACAACTCGAAACGGCCGCTGGCGACCACGAACGCGCAATCGGCGGGGGTGCCTTGCCGGAACAGCATCTGGCCGGCCTGCATCTTTCGCCGTTCCGCGCCAAACGCGATCAGCCGCAGCTTGTCCTCGCTGATATCGCTGAACAGCGGGACAATCGACAATAGGGCGATATCGTCATTCAGAGCCACGGATGCACTCCTTGAAAACCGGTGTCAGTGAAAGCCGGCCAATGGCAGCAGGCCGACATCAGGGTATGAGCTTGTAGCCACCGCTTTCGGTCACCAGGATTTCGGCATTCGAGGGATCGGCCTCGATTTTCTGGCGAAGGCGGTAGACGTGGGTTTCGAGCGTATGGGTGGTAACACCCGAATTGTAGCCCCAGACCTCTTCCAGCAGCACATCGCGGGTGACGACTTTCTGGTCGGCGCGATAGAGATAGCGGATGATGGCCGCTTCTTTCTCGGTCAGCCGGATCTTGCCGCCCTTCTCGTCGATCAGCAGCTTCTGGCTCGGCTTGAAGATATAGGGGCCGACGGTGAAGGTGGCGTCTTCGCTCTGCTCATGCTGGCGCAGCTGCGCACGGATGCGGGCCAGCAGCACGGCAAAGCGGAAAGGCTTGGTGACATAATCGTTGGCGCCGGCCTCAAGCCCGAGAATGGTGTCGGAATCGGTGTCGTGGCCGGTGAGCATGATGATCGGCGACTTGAAGCCGCCCTTGCGCAGCAGTTTGACGGCTTCGCGCCCGTCCATGTCGGGCAGGCCGACATCCATGATCAGAAGGTCGACATGTTCGTTCCGCGCTGCCTGCACCCCCTTGGTTGCCGAGGATTCCTGGGAAATGGCAAATTCCTCATAGAGCGAAAGCTGTTCGACAAGGGTTTCCCTGAGGTCATCGTCATCATCTACCAGCAGGATCGAGCGAGCGGTCATTGCGGCTTCCTTCTTCATCGGGCGTCAATTCCGGAGCGGTCCGGCGTCACGGATGTGTCATATGGCATTGTGTTCCTGTTTAGGCACTTTCGGCGCGAGGGCAAAGTGCTAAATAGTCGTGTCTGGTCACAGCAGGAGCACTTGAACGTGAGGCCGATGTTACACAAACCGCCGCTGAAACGGCCCCAGGCCCACACATTCGCGGTGCGTGTGTCGCCGACCGACCGGTTGAAGGCGCTGGTTCGTATCGGGCCAATGACGCTTCAGGCGGCGCTGGGACGCGGAGGCGTTACCGCGTTCAAGCGGGAAGGCGATGGCGGCACGCCGCGCGCGGCGATGGCCGTTCTGGCCGGGTTCCGCCGTGGCGGCATGCTGACGCCGGACCATGCCGGGCTGAAATTGCGGCGGGTGGGCCGCAGGGACGGATGGTGTGACGCACCGGACCATGCGGCTTACAACAGGCATGTGCGGCTGCCGTTTGCCGCGAGCCATGAAACCCTGGTTCGCGACGACATTCTCTATGATTTCGGCTTCGTGCTCGACTGGAACATCCGTTCACGGCGGCGCGGGGCGGGCAGCGCGATATTCCTGCATGTGGCCAAACCCGGATTTCCGCCGACACAAGGCTGCATCGCGCTCAAACGCCGCGACATGCTGAGACTCATGCCGTTGCTCAGGCGCGGAACCATGATCCGCGTCGAATAGACCGGCGGTCCAAAAGGCTCAGACCCCGAACAGGCCGATCGTCGCGCCGATCCCGATCATTACCAGCAGCCAGTGCAGGCCGTCGATCAGGGTCAGGTCCCAGCCGAAATTCTGATACCGCTGATTAATGGTCATGGTGGTGAAAATGATGCCGGCCCAGATGAAAAGCCCGGAAATGATGCCGTTGGACAGCGTGACCTGACCGGCCCCGAGATGGCCGATGATGCCGGCGGTGACGAAGGCCAGTCCAAGTTCGAGAATGAAGGTGGTGATCATCAGCGGTGCCATTGCCGGTTTCGACCCGGCAGGATCAAGCCTTGCCGCCTTCATCCAGGGCTTGGTCAGCGTTGAATAGTAGATCGCGCCGATGACGAAGGCGACGATGGCAGCGACCAGGATCGCCAGATAGTTCATGCCCGCGAAATTCATGTGCCTCTCCCGTTCAAAAGGCGGAATATACCACGAATCGCGCACTCTTTTAGTGGTCAGCCGGGTGTCGATCTGAATTCGAAAAACGGCCCGAAAAGACCAGCAGGTCGTGCTGTCTGCACACCGGGCGGGTTCCGGATGTCTGAGTATCAAGCCTTGCCAAGGTAATGGATTATTACCGGAAGGGTGGCGCGCCTTGTCAGCTGCCTTTTGACCGGTGCGCGTCAACATACGACCGCAGGACCGCATTCATTCGCGTCAGATGGCCTTTTCCCTGCGCTTTGAAGAATTCAAGGACATCTGCATCGACGCGCAAGCTGATTGGCTCCTTGGTCTTGGTGTGATTGACCAAGATCGCATCATCCCAAAAATCCTTTGGCAGCTCTGGTGCGGCTTGTGCATTGGCGGGAGCCTGTGTTTCGCCCCGTTCCTTCATCTTGCGCAGGTCGCTAAGACTTGCTTTCTTCATACCTTGCCCGGTCACTTTGACCTCCTTTCCACGCTGTTATGAGGCGATAAACTTCACCTCTCCTGGTATAAACGACCGTGTAAATCTCGCCGTCGGCAATACCCAGAGCGATCATGCGTTTTTCGCCATAATCCCTGCGTGTGTCTTCTTTTTCCAAAACATTGTTTTCAAAAATAAGGGCCGCCTCTAACAGGTCGACGCCGTGTTTTTGATAAATTTCGGAACGTTTGGCTTCGTCCCATTCGAATTCCATTTTCTAGTACTTGGAATGTATTTTTCTACATACTTGTTCCTATTTCGGTTCTCACAATTGAGGGGGTGTCATTATTAATCGTATCGACGATGTCGATTAATATTGTATATACAAAACGTATATACATCTCAAGAGAAAACACTTTTGCCTCACCCGGCGATCCGCCACACCGACGTCCTCTTGATTTCGCTGTCTTCCAGCGCGCGGGTGACCGGCACGTTGTAGGTGGCTAGAAGATCCATTTTGTCGCGGGGGCAGTAGGCCCGGCCGGGATCGCCCACCAGCACTAGGGCGCCGCGCTGCGCCAGGGCGCTAAACCAGGGCCAGATCAGACTTGCCATGGCCTGGTCGTAGAAGACGTCGCCGGCGAGGACGACGTCCCAGCCCTCGTCATTCCCGATCAGATCGGTCTGGCGGAAGTCGAAGCTGACGCCGTTTTCAGCTGCATTGAGCCGGGTTGCGGTTGCGGCCCAGGGATCGATGTCGGCAGCCGTGACACTGGCAGCGCCTGCGCGCTTTGCGGCGATGGCGACAAGGCCAGAGCCGGTGGCGAAATCGAGAACCGATTTGCCTTCGACCAGATCCTTATGGTCGATGACATGCCGCGCAAGACCCTGGCCGCCGGCCCAGGCAAAGGCCCAGAACGGCGGCGGCAGGCCAAGTGCATCGAGTTCTTCCTCGGTCTTGAGCCACAACTCGTGGGCTTCATCGGCCAGATGCAGCCGGATTTCCGGGACATGTGGCGGCGAGCCAAGCGCGGTGTTGGCGCGGATGAAGATCTCCGGCTCGGTTTTCATCAAGCCGCTCCGCTATCGCGTGTCACTCCGGCGATCGTGGCGGATTGTCGAGATTGCCCATGCGGCAGACCTCGAGATACTCTTCCTCGGTCACCGGCTGAACCGACAGCCGCATTGATGTCACCAGGCTCATCTGGGCCAGTTTCGGGTTGGCCTTCACATCCTTGAGTGTCACCGGTTTGGGCATGTCGCACACGGCGCGGATATCGACACATTCCCAGCGCGGGTCGTCGGTCGTGGTGTCGGGATGGATGAGATTGCAGACCTCGGCAATGCCGACCACTTCAAGACCTTCATTGGAGTGGTAGAAGAAGGCCTTGTCGCCGAGTTTCATGGCGCGCATGTTGTTGCGCGCCTGATAATTGCGGATGCCGTCCCACTGCTCGCCAACGTCGCCCTTGGCCTTCTGCATTTCCCAGGACCATTTGAATGGCTCGGACTTGAACAGCCAGTAGGCCATCTTATGCCTCCGGATTCCTGAAGACCCAATTGTAGGCCCGCACTTCGACCGATTCGAAGAGGCCGGCGATGGCATAGGGATCGCGTGCGGCGATGGCTTCGGCCTCGGCCTTGCTGTCGGCGGCAATCATCACCAGGCTGCCCATCGGCTTCTCGTCATCGTCAAGCAGCGGTCCGGCCATCTTCAGGATACCCTGTGCATCCAGTGCCTTGAGGTGTTCGACATGAGCGGGCCGCTCGGCCATCCGCTTGTCGAGTGAGTTGGGCTTGTCTTTGCACATCAGGGCGTAAAGCATGAATTCTCCATCAGGTGGTGTTTGTGGCAGCGATCAGAACGGCCGATCCATCTGCCGGTGAATTCTATGCCCTGCCGGGCCGGTGGTTTCAATACCGGCTCAGGCCTTTGCGCCACGTTTGCCATGACCGATCACGGCCGTGGCGGTCTGATCGAGCGGCCACCGCGAGCGGGGGGCGAGGCTGAGCTCATCGGCCGGCAAACCTGCGGCCAGGCGTTCGGCGCCGGCCCAGGCGATCATCACCGCATTGTCGGTGCACAGGTTGAGCGGTGGCGCGATGAAGCGGAAACCGGCTTTGGAGGCGCGGTTTTCAAGCGTGGCCCGGATTGCCTTGTTGGCGGCGACACCGCCCGCGACCACCAGCGCAGGCTTTGATTCGGTTCCGAAACGCTCATTGAAGCGATCAAGCGCCATCGCAATCCGGTCGTCGATGCTGGACGTGACCGATGTCTGGAAGGCGAGGCACAGATCGGCGATGGTCTGCTGCGACAGGGGCGCCTGCTCTTCCGCCATCTGCCGCACGGCGGTCTTGAGGCCGGAGAAGGAGAAATCCAGCCGCGGGTCGCGCCGCATCGGCACCGGCAGGCGGAAGTGCTTGGGCTCGCCTGCAAGGGCTGCCTGTTCCACGGCCGGGCCGCCGGGATAGCCGAGACCCAATAGTTTCGCGGTCTTGTCGAAGGCCTCGCCGAGCGCATCGTCGATGGTGGTGCCCCAGCGCTCATACTCGCCCACCCCCTTGACCAGCACGATCTGGGTGTGGCCGCCCGATACCAGCAGCAGCAGGTAGGGGAAGGCCACATTGTCGGTCAGCCGCGCGGTCAGCGCATGGCCTTCGAGATGGTTGATGCCGATGAAGGGTTTTCCAGCCGCCATGGCAATGGCCTTGGCCGTCATCAGCCCGACCATCAGTCCGCCGATCAGGCCGGGGCCGGACGTGACCGCGACCGCATCGACATCAGCAAGCGGCACGCTGCTTTCCTCAAGTGCCTGGATAACCAGCCGGTCGAGTGTCGAGACATGCGAGCGGGCGGCCAGTTCGGGCACCACGCCGCCAAAGTCGGAATGCAGGTCGAGCTGGCTCAACACCACGTCGGAGAGAATTTCGCCGCTGCCGTCGGGGTGGCGGCGGACGACGGAGGCGGCTGTCTCGTCGCAACTCGTCTCGATTCCCAGAATGTCCATGCTGCCGGTTTTCATGCCTGGTCTTTGCTGTTGGTGCTGCAGCGGATGCATCCGGTGGGACGTGCGCTGCAAATGCCTTGAAGTGATGCATGCATGTCACGTTCAAATGAAGCCAGTTGAACGTGACATGCATGAGCCCGAATGTTGCGCTCGGGAGATGATCCCGGTACCTGTCTGTCGGTAACAACGGATCGGATGTCTTGCAAATGAAACCTTACCGCATCGGGACCCGCGGCAGTCCGCTCGCACTGGCGCAGGCCTCTGAAACACGCGCCCGGCTGATGGCTGTGCATGGCTTGCCGGAAGAGGCTTTCGAGATTGTCGTGCTGTCGACCAAGGGCGACCGGGTGACGGACCGGCCGCTGTCGGAAATCGGCGGCAAGGGGCTTTTCACCGAGGAAATCGAAGAACAGCTGAGCGACGGGCGGCTGGACCTGGCCGTGCATTCATCCAAGGACATGCCGACGGTGCTGCCTGACGGGCTCGGCCTCGTGGCCTTTCTCGAGCGCGAGGATGTGCGGGATGCATTTATCGGCCGTACGGCACCGCGGCTTGAAGACCTGCCGCGCAATGCGGTGGTCGGATCGGCTTCGCTGAGGCGCCAGGCGCTGATCCGGCGGTTGCGTCCGGATGTCTCGGTGATCACCTTCAGGGGACAGGTGGAAACACGGTTGCGCAAGCTCGACGAGGGTGTGGTCGATGCGACGCTGCTTGCCCATGCCGGACTGAAGCGGCTCGGCTACACCGAGGTCATCACTGACCTGCTTGATTCGGAAAGTTTTCCGCCGGCACCCGGGCAGGGTGCGATCTGTATCGAGGCCCGTCTTGATGATGCGCGCACCGCCGAATTGCTGGCGCCGATCAATCATGCCGACACGCAAGCGGCGCTGTTGTGCGAACGCGCCTATCTGGCTGCGCTTGACGGGTCCTGCCGCACCCCGATTGCCGGGCATGCAACGATTTCGGGCGACCGGATCTCGTTTTTCGGGATGATTCTCACCCCTGACGGCACCGTCTGGCATGAAAGCCGCGCCAGCGGAGCCACCGGTGATGCCGCAGCACTGGGGACCGAAGCCGGGACCGAGGTGCGCGAACGTGCCGGCAGCAGCTTTTTCGACAGCTGGGCCTGAGGCGGGGCCATGCGTGTTCTGGTGACACGGCCGGAACCGGGCGGGCAGCGCACTGCCGATCAGCTTGCCAGGCTAGGCCATGTCCCGGTGCGGATGCCGCTGTTCGAGACCGTGGTTACCGCGGGGCTTGATGATCTGCCGCCGGTCGAGGCGATCAGCGGGCTGATCGTCACAAGCGCCCGGGCATTTGCGATGTTCGGCAATGGCGGTGTGAGCGGAACGGGGCTCGTCGATGTGCCCGTTCACGCTGTCGGGCCTGCGACGGCACAGGCGGCGCGGGAAGCGGGGTTTGTCCACGTTGCCGAAGGCGGGGGAACGGCAGAGGCCCTGACGGCGACCCTGACCCACCTGCTGGACCGAGATGCGGACGACGGGCAACCGGCCGGTTCGGCGGTTCGTCCGGGCGCGCTGGTCTATCTGGCGGGTGTGCCGCGCACGCGGGTGATCGAGACGGCGCTCGAGGGAGGCAAACACGGTTTTACGGTGGTCGAATGCTACAAAATGGAGGAAATAAGTTATTCGACTGACATCTTAAAATCGGACTTATTGTCGCCGTCACCAGACGTCGTCCTGTTCTATTCGGCCAACGCCGCGCGATGGTTTTCGGAGCTGGTTGACGCCGCCAACCTTGCAAAAACCCTTGATTTCACTCGTTTCCTCTGCCTGTCGCCGGCAATTGCCGATCAATTGCGCGAGACCTGGCGCGAACGTGCGACCGTTGCCGAGCGTCCAGACGAGGACAGCCTGCTTGCATCGCTTGCCGCGTTGGGATGATTTGCCGGAACAACCGCCACGGTTTGAGCGTATTGCAACCAAAGAATGCGCAAGATCAGCCGCTTCAAACCAGACCATTCAGGAGATGCCATGAGCAAGGGCCCCACCCCGCGACACTCCAAATCGCCGAAACCCGTGACCATTGACCTCGATGCCACCGACGTGACGCCGAAGGGTGAGACGTCGAAAGCAAAGCCGTCCGCAACCGGACCGGCAGTTGCCAGGACGCCCGATCCGGTGGAGCCGAACAAGACTGACAGCAAGGCTGTGAAATCCGGTGGAACCGATGCGGCTGGGAAGAGCGACAGTACCTCCAAGCCTGCGCCCGATCTGAAGAGTGATCCCAAAATTGATCCGAAAGCCGGCTCGAAGCCGGATGCATCGGCGCAACCGGCCAAAGCACCGGATTCGGCCAAGACTGCAGATCCGAAAGACAGCAAATCCGCGGACACGAAGCCCAAGCCGGCAACGGCCGGTTCGGCGGGTGCAGCGAGCGCCAAGCCTGCGGCGGCACCTTCCAAAAGCGGCGGCGGTGTTGGCATGGTAATGTCCGGCCTGATTGGCGCCGTGATCGCGCTTGGTGGCGGTTATGCCCTGCAGGCAGGCGGGATCCTGCCTGCTCCCGGTGCGGGCAGTGACCAGGTTGCGCCGGTGGCATCCAGGGTTGATGCACTTTCATCACAGGTTGAATCGCTGTCGGCACAAGTGTCCGCTTCCGGCGGTGCTGACGCTTCGGCCATTCCGGCGGAGCTTTCAGCCCGTCTCGACAGTCTGGAAGCTGATCTTGCCAAGGCGGCGGAGAATTCCGCCGGCGATGGCAGTGATCCGGCAGCCCTGAGTGCACTGGAAAACCGGCTTGCAGGTCTCGAGAGCAAAATTGCCGAGCTTGCCGATGCAGGTGTCGAAACCGCTGCCGATCCGGCACTGGCTGCCGAAATGAGCGAAATGAAGGCGGCCCAGAGCGGGCTTCAGGCATCGCTGGTGGAGCTTCAATCGCGTTCCGATGCGCTGGCAAGCAAGATCAGCGAGCTGGAACAGGCGCAGCAGAAGCTTTCCGAACAGGTTGATGCGCCCTCACGGCAGATCGATCTGGCGCGCGCCATCGCTGCAACGGGTCTCAAGTCGGCAATTGACCGGGGCGGCTCGTTCACCAGCGAACTCGAGGCCTTTGCCTCGGTGGCCCCGGATGATCCTGCGGTAGCCGAACTCCGGGACCTTGCCACGCGTGGTGTCCCGAGCCGCGCCGAACTGGTCGCGGGTTTTTCCGATGCTGCGAGCAAGGCGATTGCAGCGGCCAATCCCGGTGATCCCGAGGCCGGGCTGGTGGACAGGCTGATGTCGAGCGCGATGTCGGTGGTCAAGGTGCGCAAGGTCGGCGACGTCGCCGGCGACAGCGTCGAGGCAATTGTCGCCCGCGCCGAAACGCGATTGCTCAACGGCGATCTCGATGCTGCGGTCAGCGAATGGAACACGCTTCCCGAAGCGTCCCGCGCCGCCGCTTCCGATTATGGCAATGCGCTGGCCGCGCGTGCCCGTGCAGAAAAGCTGATCGCCGCCGCGATGGCGCCGTCAGCGGCTTCTGCCGCCCCGGCCAACTAGGAGACCCATGATGATCCGGTTGTTATTCTTTGTTGTGCTGGTTCTTGCTCTGGGCTTCGGTTTTGCCTGGCTTGCGGACCGGCCCGGTGATCTTTCCATAGTCTGGCAGGACCGCCGTATCGAAATGTCGCTGATGACGGCGGTGACGGTGATCGTGTCGCTGATTGCGGCGATCATGATCAGCTGGTGGCTGGTCCGGACGATCCTGTATTCGCCGCGCACCTTTGCCCGCTATTTCCGGGCCAACAAGCGCGACCGCGGTTACCAGGCACTGTCGACCGGTTTGCTGGCCGCGGGTGCCGGCGATGCGGCGATGGCGCGCAAGATGAACAAGCGGACCAAGGGCCTGCTGAATGCCGACCAGGAGCCGCTGATTCATCTTCTCGATGTTCAGGCTGCGCTGATCGAGGGCCATCACGAGGAAGCCCGCAAGCTGTTCGAGGCGATGGCCGAGGACCCGGAAACAAGGCTCCTGGGCCTGCGCGGGCTCTATCTCGAGGCACAGCGCCAGGGCGCGGACGAAGCCGCGCAGCATTATGCCGAAACTGCCGCGGAACAGGCGCCCCAGTTGCCGTGGGCCGGGGCTGCGGCACTGTCCTACAGGACGCGGGAAGGCAAATGGGACGAGGCGCTGCAACTGCTCGAGCGTCAGCGCCAGGCCGGCACGATCGAGGCAAAAGTTGCCGACCGGACCAAGGCCGTGCTGCTGACCGCGCGGGCGCGTGACACTGTCGACAGCGATCCTTCTTCGGCGCGTGACGATGCGCTGCATGCGCTGAAACTGGCGCCGGCGTTCCCGCCCGCTGCGGTGACAGCGGCGAAAGCGCTTTTGCGCCAGGACAATCTGCGCAAGGCCGCCAAGATCCTGGAAACCGCCTGGAAGGCCAATCCGCATCCCGAGATCGCCGAAGCCTATGTGCGGGCGCGAATCGGCGATACCTCCGCCGACCGGCTCAAGCGGGCGGAACGGCTTGAAAAGCTGCGGCCGCTCAATCCGCTGTCGTTTGATGTCGTGGCGCGTGCTGCGCTGGAGGCGCACCGGTTCGATCTTGCACGGGAAAAGGCCGAAGCCTCGGCACGGCTGCAGCCCTGCGAAGGCATATATCTGCTGCTCGCCGATATCGAGGAAGCGGAGACCGGCGATCAGGGCCGCGTGCGCCACTGGCTGAGCCAGGCGGTTCGTGCACCACGCGATCCGGCATGGACGGCGGATGGCTATGTGTCGGAGACCTGGGAGCCGGTGTCGCCGGTGACCGGCAAGCTGGATGCGTTCGAATGGAAGGTTCCTGTCGAGCAGCTGGCGGGTCCGAGCCTCGACATTCAGCCACCGGCACAGGCCTTTGACAAGGCGATGGCCAGCCTGCCGCCGATCCGCGAGACGGCCGGTGCCAGTGCGGCATCTGCCTCTGCCACGGTGTTTGAAACGGCAACCCCGATTGCCGACCCGCTGGTTGAAGCCGTGGTCTCACCGGCAAGCGCCGATGAGGCTGCGCATCCCGCAACCAAGGCCGCACCCGATGTCGACCCCAAGGCAAAGCCTGCGACGGTCATTGATGCGGACGTTGTCTCCGATCCCGCCCCGGACGCCGCAAATGCAAACGGAGCCGCGGTCACGAGCGGTGGAGAACCGGAGGCCGGGGGCAAGGAGGGGGCTGCCGCAGCACCTGACAAGCCCGATGCGCTGAAAGAGGCCGCGGCTGGCGCGGTGACGCCGGAGGAAACGGCAGAGGCCGCAAAAGCAGAGAAAAAGCCTGCGGCAATCGATCCGGAAGCTGAGGCCCGTGCCAAGGAAGCCAGTTTTCTGACCCATCGCCCCGATGATCCGGGTGTCGATGTCAATGCCGAGCCGGAAAAGCCCGGACGTTTCCGGCTGTTCTGAGCTGGTGTTGAGAGGATAGTGAATGCTTGATCAAATACGCGCTTTTCTGGGCGGTCTGCGCGACGGAAAACAGACAAGGCCCGATGCCAGCAATCCCGATGTGGCTGCCGTGGCCCTGTTCTTCCACGTCATTGGCGCGGACGGGGTGGTCGATGCGGTCGAATCCGACAAGCTCAAGGCGGTTATTGCGCAAGAGTACAATCTGACCGGCGCCGAGATGCGCCAGCTGATTGAAGCCGGTGAAGAGGCCGACCGCGAGGCCGTCGATCTCTACCAGTTCACCAGCATTCTCAACCGCTCGCTGGAGCCGGATGCGAAGGTGCATTTCATCGAGCTGTTGTGGAACCTGGCTTATGCCGACGGCTACCGGCATGAACTGGAAGATCACGTGGTCTGGCGGATCGCCGACCTGATGGGCGTATCGAGCCGGGACCGGGTTCTTGCCCGCCAGCGGGCGCTTGCCGCGGCGGGGCTCGATGAGGCGGAGGCCGCGGGTGACGGCGACTGATTCGGGGCCGGGCTTCAATTCAAGCCGACATTCGCCGGCCGCTGCTGGGGTGGCTCAGGCAGTTCCTGGACCGGATTTTTCCGGCTGATCCAGTCCGGCCTTGATTGCGGCCCGGCTTTCCTCGGCGTCGCGGTCCAGCGACTGGATCTGACGCAGTTGCGGGAAACCGAAACTCCAGGCCAGTGCCACGGCAAGGGTTCCGGCGCCGCCGATCACCACCGCGGCAACCGGGCCGATCAGCGAGGCCATGATGCCCGCGCGGAATTCGCCGAGCTCGTTGGATGCACCGATGAAGACCATGTTGACGGCGCTGACGCGGCCGCGCAACTCGTCCGGCGTCCACAATTGCACCAAGCTCTGGCGGACATAGACCGAGATCATGTCGGAAGCGCCCATGACGATCAGCGCGGCCATGGTCAGCGGCAGGGATTTCGACAGGCCAAAGACAACCGTTGCCGCGCCGAACACACCGACAGCGATGAACATGGCGCGCCCGGCATGTCCGCGGATCGGCCGTGAGGCCAGATAGATCGCCATGCCGATGGCGCCGATACCGGGACTGGCACGGAGGAAGCCCAGCCCCCAGGGGCCGAGTTCAAGCACATCGCGGGCAAAGACCGGCATCAATGCCGTCGCGCCGCCGAGCAGAACGGCGAACATGTCGAGCGAGATGGCGCCCAGCACGATCTTCTGGTTGCGGACATAGCTGAAGCCGGCCACCAGTGTCTTCCAGCTCTGGGCCTCACCGCGCGAGCGCTGCAGCGGCGGCGGCACAAGGGCGATGGCAATGATCGCGGCAAGGAAGAAGAGACAGGCAGTCAGGTAGGGCGCCGTTGCGCCCAGACCGTAGAGCAGGCCCCCGGCGACGGGACCGACGATGGTTGCGGTCTGCCAGGATGTCGAGTTCCATGCAATCGCATTGGGCAGGTCCCTGGCCGGAACCAGATTGGGTGCCAGCGACTGTGAGGCGGGGGAGAAAAACGCCCGCGAAATGCCGATGACCAGAAGTACGCTGAAAATCGGCAGTGGTGACGTGAGACCGCGCCAGGCGAAAATGACCAATGCCAGCGCCGACAGGCCGATGGCGATCTCGCAGATCAGCATGATGGTGCGGCGGCCATAGCGGTCGGCGGCAGCGCCGGTAAACAGGATCAGCACCAGCGCCGGCAGAAACTGGAAAAGACCGACAAGCCCGAGATCGAAAGGATCGCGGGTCAGGTCGTAGATCTGCCAGCCGACCGCCACGCTGATGATCTGCATGGCAAATGTCGACAGAAACCGGGCCGTGAAATAGAGCGTGAAGGCGCGGTGGCGGAAAGCGGCATAACGGTCGTCCGCGAGGGCAGGGGCTTGCATGGGTTTTGTCCGGTTGATGCATGGGGAGCTATACACGAGCCACGGGCCGGTGCCACCACCTTGCAGGCGGGCGGATCGGGCCTTAACCCTGCCAGATCATAGGCGAGGCTGTGCTCTTGCCGCTCGGGCTTCGAGTGTCTACATGTCTGTCACGCGATGAACAGCCGGAGAATCTTATGATTGCAGTGTTTTCGACCATCGACATGGTTCTGGGCCTTTATACCTGGATCATCATCGGCAGCGCCATATTCTCCTGGCTCTACGCCTTCAACGTGGTCAATCCGAACAACCGTTTTGTCGGCATGATCGGTGAATTCCTCTACAAGGCGACCGAACCGGCGCTCCGACCGATCCGCCGGATCATCCCGGATCTCGGCGGGCTCGACATTTCGCCGATCGTGTTGCTGATCGCGATCTTCTTCCTGCGCACCTTCATCGCGACCTCGCTCGCGCCGATGTTCTTCTGAGTAGCTGGTACAAAATCATTGATGAGGGCGCCGAACTTGCGGTTCGGTTGACGCCTGCTGCCTCCACCGACAGGATCGAAGGTCTGGTCGAGGATGCCGCCGGCGTTGTCCGCCTGAAAGCCCGGGTCAGGGCTGTGGCCGAGAACAACAAGGCCAACCGTGCGCTTGAAAAACTGATCGCCAAGCAGCTCAGGATCCGCAAGACCGCGGTCCGGGTTGTTTCCGGCGAGACAAGCCGGTCCAAGATCATCCGCATTGAAGACGATCCGGCAGAACTGCCAGCGGCTCTCGAGGCACTGGCAGGCTGAAACGGATCGCGCCACCGGTCCGGAGGACGGGTGGCGCGATGGAATGGTCAGATGGCCGGCTTAGATGCTAGGGCGATATCAGCCCTTGGTCTTGGCCCGCTCGATCGCTTCGGTAATCAACTGGCGGGAAACCGCGGCGTCGCGCCAGCCGCCGATCTTGACCCATTTGCCGGGTTCGAGATCCTTGTAGTGCTCGAAAAAGTGCTCGATCTGCTGCAGCGTGATTTCCGGCAGGTCGGTGTAATCATGGACACCGGCATAGCGCTGGGTCAGGTGCGGCGACGGCACTGCGATGATCTTCTCGTCCTGTCCGGCATTGTCTTCCATGACCAGAACGCCGATCGGGCGGACATTGATCAGGCAGCCCGGGATCAACGGCCGGGTGTTGCAGACCAGAACGTCAATCGGGTCGCCGTCGTCCGAGAGGGTATGCGGAACAAAGCCGTAGTTCCCCGGATAGGTCATTGGCGTGTACAGGAAACGGTCGACGACCAGTGTTCCCGCGTCCTTGTCCATCTCGTACTTGATCGGCTGACCGCCGACCGGCACCTCGATGATCACGTTGACGTCGTGTGGCGGCTTTTCGCCGATGCTGATGGCGTCTATGCGCATGATCGCTCCAATTCGGATTTCTGGTGCATGCCGTGCTCGGGTGGGAGGTGATGAGCTGAACGTGCATGCGTCAATTCGGGGTCCGTCGCAGCCCTGCGCCATCAGTCGATGGCGCGCGGCATCAGACGGCTCCGGAATTAAAGCCAAAGCGGGTTCGGTGCAACAGGACTTTTGGTGTGTTCGGTCCGGCGAGTGTTGTCAGGACCAGACGAAGGCGAGTTTCTTCAGTGTCTTGCCGTCAAAGGTCTCGTGACCTTCAGCCACATCGCGCCCGCCTTGGAACCGGTAGAATTCGACGGCGGTGTGATTGTCCTCGAGACACCAGACGACGACGCCCTTGCAGCCGAGCGATTCGAGCAGGTGGCGGGCTTCGGTGAACAGGCGCTTGCCCAGTCCAACGCCCTGGAATTCCGGCTTCAGGTAAAGCTCGTAGATTTCGCCTTCCTGCGGCAGGGAGCGGGCGCGGTTCAGTCCCAGCGTGGCGTAACCGGCCACCGTGCCGCCGACATCGAGCACCAGGATGGATGTCGAGCCACGCACGGCGCGCTGCCACCAGCTGATGTCGCGGCGTTCCAGCATGTGCCGCAGCGCCTTGTAGGGCAGGATGCCGGCATAGGCATGGCTCCAGGCCGCGCGATGGGTCCCGGCAATGGCTTCCGCATCCTGCGGCTCGGCATGCCGTATGTCGATCGTTAACGTGCTCATGCGCTCACACTACCGTTCATGGTGTGTCCGAAGAAGGCACAGACGTCCTGCTCCAGTGTCTGCCCACAGCATTGTTTTGTGGACGGCGTGAACTGAGTTAACCGTTTGTTAAGGAAATATGCAAGGGCGGCGGTCGCTCGCGACTGCGCGCCTGTGCGCGCGGTTCAGGCGGCGGCGAAGCGGTCGAGGCTTTTCTGTGCAGCTTCGAAGAACTGGCCAACCTGGAGGCCGTCGACCAGTGCATGGTGAACCTGCACGGCGACCGGACAGCTCCAGCGGCCTTCCGGGCTTTCGACAAACTTGCCCCAGGAAAAGCGCGGAATGCAGTCATCCGGACCGGGCAGTGCATTGTCGAGCGCGGTAAAATCGATCCACGGCAGGCAGGAGAGATAGGCGAGGTCGAAGCGCTGGCCGGTGTTGGCGCCGAGGTCGGTGCCCTTCGCGGTTTCCTCGATGATCGCCTTGCAGCTTTCATCGAACCGGTTCCAGTCCTCGAAATAGGGGATATAGGCGTAGCCGAAGGTATCTCCGGGGCGCGGCACCGTGGCCGACAGCGAAATCGCGTCGTACTCGAGAACCCGGTCGCCCTCGAACCGCATCTTCAGCGCCGGCACGGCATGAACGCCTGCTCCGATGGCATGGATGAAGGCCCGGTAGGGCGAGACGCCTTGCGGCTTGCCCCGGGTCATCAGGGCCGTGATATCGACGCGCGCGGTGGTGGCGAACTGCGGCCGGTCATAGGTCCGGAACAGGTTGAACTGTCCGGCCCTTGACCAGGTCGCAAGATCGATTTCGCGCGCGTTCGAGATACCCGACGTCATCAGGCGGCGTTTGCGCCGGATTTGCCCTGACGCTTGCGATCGTTGGCGTCGAGGAAGCGCTTGCGCAGACGGATCGACTTCGGCGTCACTTCCATCAGCTCGTCGTCCTGGATCCACGACAGCGAACGGTCCAGCGTCATGCGGATCGGGGTCGTCAGCTTGATGGCTTCGTCCTTGCCGGCAGCACGGATGTTGTTGAGCTGCTTGGCCTTGAGAACGTTGACCTCGAGATCGTTGTCACGGGTGTGGATGCCGATGATCATGCCCATGTAGACCTTGTCGCCCGGCTCGATGATCATCGGTCCGCGGCTTTCGAGGTTGAACATGGCGTAGGCAACAGCCTCGCCGGACATGTTGGACAGCAGAACGCCGTTGGTCCGGCCCGGGATGTCGCCCTTGTAAGGCTGGTAATCGTGGAACAGGCGGTTCATCACGGCGGTGCCGCGGGTGTCGGTCAAAAGTTCCGACTGGTAGCCGATCAGGCCGCGTGTCGGCGCATGGAACACCAGGCGCACGCGGTTGCCGCCCGACGGGCGCAGTTCGGTCATTTCAGCCTTGCGCTCGGACATCTTCTGCACGACGACGCCGGAATGCTCTTCATCGACGTCGATGACGACTTCCTCGATCGGCTCCAGCAGCTTGCCGTCTTCATCCTTGTGCATGACGACGCGCGGACGCGACACGGCCAGCTCAAAGCCTTCGCGGCGCATGGTTTCGATCAGAACGGCCAGCTGCAATTCGCCGCGACCGGACACGAAGAACGAATCCTTGGCGCTCGATTCCTCGATCTTCAGGGCGACGTTGCCTTCGGCTTCCTTGAACAGGCGGTCACGGATGACGCGGCTGGTCACCTTGTCGCCCTCGGTGCCGGCGAGCGGCGAGTCGTTGACCATGAAGCTCATGGTCACGGTCGGCGGATCGATTGGCTGTGCAGTCAGTGGCTCGGTGACCGAAGGGTCACAGAACGTATCGGCGACGGTGCCCTTGGACAGGCCGGCAATGGCGACGATGTCGCCCGCATGGGCTTCGTCGAGCGCCACGCGCTCGAGACCGCGGAAGGAAAGAATCTTGGAAACGCGTCCGGTTTCCACCAGGCTTCCATCGCCATGCAGAACCTTGACCGGCTGGTTGGCCTTGACGGTGCCGGAATGGATGCGGCCGGTGATGATGCGGCCGAGGAACGGGTTGGCTTCAAGGATCGTGCCGATCATGCGGAACGGGCCTTCGGCAACCGTGGGCTCGGGAACGTGCTCGAGAACCAGGTCGAACAGCGGAGCAAGCGTGCCGCCATCTTCCGGACGATCCGGTCCGGTCGACATCCAGCCATTGCGGCCCGAACCGTACATGATCGGGAAGTCGAGCTGCTCGTCGGTGGCGTCAAGCGCTGCAAAAAGGTCGAAGACTTCGTTGATGACTTCGTCGACGCGGGCGTCGGGACGGTCGATCTTGTTGATGGCGACGATCGGACGAAGACCGACCTTCAGCGCCTTGCCGACAACGAACTTGGTCTGCGGCATCGGGCCTTCAGCTGCGTCAACCAGAACGATCGCGCTGTCCACCATCGACAGGATACGCTCGACTTCGCCGCCGAAATCGGCGTGGCCCGGGGTGTCGACGATGTTGATGCGGTTGCCCTTCCAATCCACCGAAGTGGCCTTGGCGAGAATGGTAATGCCACGCTCCTTTTCGATGTCGCCCGAATCCATGGCGCGTTCCTGAACGCGTTCGTTTTCGCGGTAGACACCGGATTGCTTGAGCATTTCGTCAACTAGCGTGGTTTTACCATGGTCAACGTGGGCGATAATCGCAATATTGCGCAGGGACATAGATCAGGTCTCATTCTGGAGAATACAAAAACGCCGGATGCTGATCCGGCGCGGGCCGGCAAACGCCGGGCTTTGGGCGGCTTATACAGGGTTTTTTGCGGTTGCGAAAGATATCTTTGCCTCAGAGCCTTAACGGACCGAAAGAAGGGCGCAGAGCGCCCTTCTTCATCATGTCGTACCGGAAACGTAACAATTAGTCAGGCGCTGCGAACCGGGTCCAGCGTGATGTTCCAGAGTTCTTCGTCATCGCGATTCATCAGCCGGACGGTGAGTTGTTCGGTGGCGCCGTCGATGTCGACGAGGCCGAAAAACTGCAGTCCCATGGACGGCGGCAGGTTGGCGCCCTGCTCTTCGGTGGGGGCCGCGACGAACTTGACCTCGGGGCCGAATGTCCCGTCCAGCGCGTTGGGGCCGAAGGTGCCTGCGTGCAGCGGACCGGAGACGAATTCCCAGAACGGTTCGAAATCCTGGAACTGCGCCCTGGCCGGATCATAGTAGTGGGCTGCGGTGTAATGCACGTCGGCGGTGAGCCAGACCGTGTTGGTGATGCCGGCATTCTTGATGTAGCGCAGCAGATCGGCGATCTCGAATTCGCGGCCCCTGGCGGCGCCGTCATCGGCATTGGCTATGGCTTCGAACCTGGTGTCGCCGTCACGCACCACCAGGCCGATGGGCATGTCGGCGGCGATGATCTTCCAGGTCGCCTTCGAGTTGGCGAGCTCGCGCTTGAGCCATGCTATCTGTTGCTGACCCATGAACGCGGTCGCATCGCTGGGCGCATCCTGCATGTTTTCGCTGTTGGCAGCCCGGTAGGAGCGCATGTCGAGGAAGAACACGTCGACCAGCGGGCCGTAGGCGATCTTGCGGTAGACGCGGCCCGGCTCGGCAGGGGTGTAGCTGATCGGGGTGAGTTCATGGAATGCGCGGGCGGCATTGGCCGCGAGCACATGCACCGACTTTTCGGTGTAGCGGTCATCGTCTGTCAGATCCTTGGAGTCCGACCAGTTGTTGAGAACTTCATGGTCATCCCACTGGAAGAAGGTCGGGCAGACAGCGTTGAGCGCCCGCACATGCTCGTCCATCAGGTTGTATTTCCACTGGCCGCGGAATTCGTCGAGCGTTTCGGCGACCTTGCGCTTTTCGTCGATCAGCACCTTGTTGATCCACTTGCTGCCGTCCTTGAGGTCAACTTCATCTTGCATGGCGCCATCGGCATAGATGGTGTCGCCGGAATGCAGGAAGAAGTCCGGTTCATGCCTGGCCATGGTGGCGTAGGTCTTCATGCCGACTTCATCGATGCCCCAGCCCTGACCGGCGGTGTCGCCCGACCAGGCAAAGCGGATGTTGCGGCGGGAGGCAGGTGCCGTGCGGAAACGGCCGACAATCGGTTCGGACACGGTGTTGATGTCGGACAGGTCGGCGGCGCTGAAGCGGTAGAAAATGTCCTGGTCGGATGGCAGGTTCTCGATCAGCCGCTTGGCGGCGAAGTCGGTATCCGGCAGCGCATTCATCGGCGGCAGCTTGATCGAATTCTTGAAGCTCTCGACGGTGGAGATCTCCATGTTGATGCGCGACGGCCGGTCGACGCGGGTCCAGATCATGCCGGAAGAGGTGTTGACGTCACCGGACTGGACACCGTGGGTGAAAACCGGGCGCTGGGCGGCGCGGGAGTAGGACGGTGCGGCAAGGCCGGTTGCGGTCACCAGCGAGGTGGCGCTGGCGGAGACGAGAAAACTGCGGCGGGAAAGAGACATCTGGCTTCTCCTGATTGATCGTGACCCGCAAGGGGCTGACCAGGACAGATTGCAAGAATATGTGACAGCTACTTCTCGGTTTGGTGAAAGCTTGATCAAGCTTTGATGACAGGCGGGTTTTGCCGCGCCGGCCGGATGCGGTATCAAGCAGGGAGAGAAGAGGCCGCGGGAGGCAAACATGCGCAAATTGCAGGCACAGGGCATCCACCACATCACCCTGGTGGGGGCGGATCGGCAGACCTCCATCGATTTCTGGGAAGGCGTGCTCGGCATGCCCTTCGTTTTCGAGCAGCCCAATCTGGACAGCGCTTCGGAAAGCCACCTTTATTTCGATCCCGGCGATGGCCGGCTGATCACCGTTTTCACCAGCGAGGACCGCAAGCCTGATCCGGCACGGACCTCGACCGAGCCCGGCGCGGTTCATCATCTGGCCATCAACGTGTCAAAGGCCACTTTCTCGCAGGCCATCGAGCGGCTTGACGAACGCGGGATCAAGCACAGCGGGGTCAAGGACCGGGGCTTCATGGACTCGATCTATTTCAAGGACCCGCTGGGTTTCCTGATCGAGCTTGCCGCCTACCGGTTCGAACCGCCTGCCGGATCCTCCCATGCCGAGGTGCTGCTTGAAGCGCACCGGCTGAGGGTCGCCAGGGGCGACTACAACATCGCGGAAACCCATCTCGCCGACGCGATCGAAGCGATCATCCTGAGATCGCAGCAATCGCTGTCGGACGACCGGACGCCGAAAAAGGCCTATTGAGGCCTTTCGCGGTGCCGGACGGTCGATGGCGGATGCGGCTTAAGCGAGGCCGCGTTTTTCCAGCATAGCAGTGGCGTCCGGCATACGGCCGCGGAAAGCCTGGTAGAGTTCACCCGGATCACGCGATCCGCCGGCCGAATAGATGTGGGTGAGCAGCTTTTCCGCCATTGCCGGGTCAAACGGATTGCCGGTTTCCTCAAAGGCCGAGAATGCGTCGGCGTCCAGCACTTCCGACCACATGTAGGAATAGTAGCCAGCCGAATAGCCTTCGCCGGAGAACACGTGCAGGAAATGCGGACTGGCGTGGCGCATGACGATGGCCTCGGGCATGCCGAGCTTTTTCAGTGTTTCGGCCTCGAATGTTGCCGGGTCGGCCTTTTCACCGGCGGTGTGCCAGGCCATGTCGACCAGCGCGGAGGCGGTGAATTCAACGGCGGCAAAACCGGCATTGAAGGTCTGGGCTGCCAGCACCTTGTCGAGCAGCGCCCGCGGGATCGGCTCATTGGTCTTGTAATGGCGCGCGTGTTTTTCGAGAATTTCCGGAACAGTCAGCCAGTGCTCATAAAGCTGCGACGGCAGTTCGACGAAATCGCGGCTGACCGAGG
Source organism: Hoeflea sp. AS16 (assembly GCF_038900095.1). Classification (NCBI taxonomy): domain Bacteria; kingdom Pseudomonadati; phylum Pseudomonadota; class Alphaproteobacteria; order Hyphomicrobiales; family Rhizobiaceae; genus Hoeflea; species Hoeflea sp. AS16. The sequence continues at coordinate 594,751 of NZ_JBBMQQ010000003.1, forward strand.
TGCCGGAAAGCGACGGGTAGGTCACGTCCGACAACATGCCGTGCAGCGCATGGCCGAATTCATGAAACAGCGTGCGCGCATCGTTGAGCGACAGCAGTGCTTCTTTGCCGGGAGCAGGCTTGGCGAAGTTCATCACGTTGGTGATGATCGGAACCTCGCCCTTTGAGCCGTCGGGCATGGTGAGCTTGTGCTGGCTGCGCATGCCGCTCATCCAGGCGCCGGAGCGTTTTGAAGGCCGGGCGAAATAATCGGCGATGAAGGTGGCGAGCATCTTGCCGTCACGTCCGGTCACCTCGAACACCCGGGCATCGGGATGCGGACCGCGAATGTCGGGGCGTTCGGTCATGGTGATGCCGAACAGCCGGTTGGCCACGTCGAAGCAGGCTTCGATCATCTTGCCGAGCGGGAAATAGGGCTTGAGTTCGGCCTCGGAGAAATCAAACCGGCGGGCCTTGAGCTTTTCCGCATAATGCCGCCAGTCCCAGGCCGCCACCTCGTGGTTGCCGCCTTCTTCGGCAATCAGCTTGGCCAGTTCGGCACGGTCGGCGTCGGCGTGCTCGACGGCACGGGTCCAGACATTGCCGAGCAGCTCTTCGACGGCTTCAGGGGTCTTGGCCATGGTGTCGTCGAGCTTGTAGGCGGCATAGCTGTCATAGCCCAGAAGCGTGGCCTTCTCGGTGCGCAAGGCGACGATCTGGGAGATCAGCGCGGTGTTGTCGGTTTTGCCGCCATTGATGCCGCGGGCAATCCAGGCCTTGAAGGCCGTCTCGCGCAAATCCCGGCGTTCGCTGGCGGTCAGGAACGGCTCGATGATCGAGCGCGACAGGGTGACGGCATATTTGCCCTTGTGGCCGAGGTCTTCGGCGACGGCTGCCATGGCGGCGCGAAGATCATCGGACAGCCCTTCGAGGTCGGCGCCATCGTCGAGCAGCATCAGCCAGTCTTTTTCATCGGCGAGAACATTCTGGCCGAAGCGTGCGCCGAGACCGGCAAGGGTTTCGCCAACTTCCGCCAGGCGCTTCTGCCCGGCTTCGTCGAGACCTGCGCCGGACTTGATGAAGGATTTCCAGACCCGCTCGAGCAGGCGGTCCTGCTCGGGTGTCAGGCCGATGTCCTTGCGGCTCTGGTAGAGGCTGTCGACGCGCTCGAACAGTGCCCGGTTCATGGCGATCTTCGAGTAGTGGCGCGACATGCGCGGGGCGATGTCGCGTTCCAGCGCCTGGATCACCTCGTTGGTGTCGGTACCGGCACGGTTCCAGAACAGGCTCGAAACCCTGGAGAGCTTGTCACCGGCGAGTTCCAGCGCCACCAGCGTGTTGTCGAAATCGGGCGCCTCGGGGTTCTCGGCGATGGCCTTGATCTCCGCATCATGCTCGGCGAGCGCGATTTCAAAAGCCGGGGCGAAATCGGCATCCTTGATCTTGTCGAATTCCGGCAGACCGAGCGGTGCGGTCCAATTGAAAACGGGGGAAGCATGTGCGGTCATGAAGGACTCCTTGTCATGCCGCCTCATGTAGGCCCGGCGGGCGCGATGAACAAGACGCCCGGCGCAACGGATTCAGCGGCGGGAAACGAAAAGGGCGGGACCTTTTCAAGTCCCGCCCTTCGGATTGGTGGAATTGTTGAACCTAGTTCTTGCGGTCGCGGGCAGCGAGAGTCCGCAGGCGTAGGGCGTTCAGGCGGATGAAGCCTTCGGCATCCTTCTGGTCGTAGGCGCCTCGGTCGTCCTCGAATGTCACCAGCGCGTCGGAATAGAGCGACTTGTCGCTTTCACGGCCGGTGACAATGACGTTGCCCTTGTAGAGCTTGAGCGTGACTTCGCCCTCGACATGTTTCTGGCTCAGGTCGATTGCCGCCTGCAGCATTTCGCGTTCCGGCGAAAACCAGAAGCCGAAATAGATCAGCTCGGCGTAACGCGGCATCAGCTCATCCTTGAGATGGGCGGCGCCGCGGTCGAGCGTGATCGATTCCATCGCCCGGTGGGCGGTGAGCAGGATGGTGCCGCCCGGGGTCTCGTAGACGCCGCGCGACTTCATGCCGACAAAGCGGTTTTCGACCAGGTCGAGCCGGCCGATGCCGTTGTCGCGGCCGTAGTTGTTGAGTTCGGCAAGGATGGTCGCCGGGCTCATGCGGACGCCGTTGATCGAGACCGCGTCGCCCTGTTCGAAGCCGATCTTGATGATGGTCGGCTTGTCAGGTGCCGCTTCCGGCGAAATCGTGCGCATGTGCACGTATTCGGGGGCTTCGACAGCCGGGTCTTCCAGCACCTTGCCCTCGGAGGAGGAGTGCAGCAGGTTGGCGTCGACCGAGAACGGGGCTTCGCCCATCTTGTCCTTGGCAACCTGGATCTGGTGCTCTTCGGCGAACTTGATCAGGTCGGTGCGGCTCTTGAACGACCAGTCGCGCCACGGCGCGATGATCTTGATGTCGGGGTTGAGAGCGTAGGCCGACAGCTCGAAACGGATCTGGTCATTGCCCTTGCCGGTGGCACCATGGGCGATGGCGTCAGCGCCGGTCTCGCGGGCGATCTCGACCAGCCGCTTGGAGATCAGCGGGCGGGCAATCGAGGTGCCGAGCAGGTAGACGCCCTCATAGACCGCATTGGCGCGGAACATCGGGAAGACGAAATCGCGGACGAATTCCTCGCGGACATCTTCGATATAGATGTTCTTGTCGGGGATGCCGAGCATCTCGGCCTTCTTGCGCGCCGGCGCCAGTTCCTCGCCCTGACCGAGGTCGGCGGTGAAGGTGACGACTTCGGCGCCGAACTCCGTCTGCAGCCATTTGAGAATGATCGAGGTGTCGAGGCCGCCGGAATAGGCGAGAACGACTTTCTTGACGTCCTTGTGCGATGCCATGATTTTGGTCTTTCTGTTTTGAGCCTTGCCCCGGAGCGTTTTCGACTTCAGGGCCCCTGAATTTTGCGGCACTTTTAGCCGGTTTGCCGCGCCATGCAAGGGTCAGACCCCCTCATATGGGGGGACCCATATGAGGGAATTGCGTTTGTCGGGGTGATAGCACAGGTTTCTCCAGCACACAGATCAACAACGAGGAGGGTGAAGAGGATGACCAATTTTCGATCCGTGATGAGTATTGGCAAACTTGCCGTGGTGACTGGCGGGGCCTCCGGAATCGGGTTGGCTGCTGCAAAAACCTTCTCAGCTCGCGGGATGCGAGTTGTTCTGGTCGACAATGACAGCGACAAACTTGGGGAAGCCAAAAAGGCGCTCGCAGCACAGTCGTCAGCCGCTGTTGTTGTATCCATCGTCGCTGATGTCAGTGATCTTGATGCGGTCGCCGCCCTCGAACGGGATGTGGTCAAGCGGTTCGGCTCTGTTCACCTGCTGATGAACAATGCTGGCATTCAGCCCGGTAGCAGTCTGTTTGGGCCACAGGCCAACTGGGACAAGGTGCTCGGCGTCAATCTTATGGGTGTCATCAATGGTGCCCGCGTGTTCGGGCCGGGCATGATTGCGCATGGCGAGCCTGCGATGATCATCAACACCGGATCGAAACAGGGCATCACCACGCCGCCGGGCGATCCCGCCTATAATGTCGCCAAGGCCGGGGTGAAGGCGTTTACCGAAGCGCTGGAGCACGAGCTGCGCAATACCGAGGGCTGCAAAGTCAGCGCGCATCTGCTGATCCCCGGCTTCGTCTACACGCCACTGACGTCACGGGGGCGGACGGAAAAGCCCGACGCTGCATGGACGCCGGAACAGACAGTCGACTTCATGATGGAGAGCCTGGAGAAGGCCGATTTCTACATTCTGTGCCCGGACAACGATGTCGACCGCGCCACGGACGAAAAGCGCATTGCCTGGGCAGCCGGTGACATCACCGAAAACCGCCCGCCACTGTCGCGCTGGCATCCGGAATGGGCGGAGAAGTTCAAGGATTTTCTCAAGCAGTAGAGCGATTCGGACTTTCTCTAAGAAAGAAGGGAAGACTGCCGATTGGCAGACCTGCGAAACCGGCTTAGACGTGTTTGATCACCGATCAGGATCATTGCCATGTTGATGGATTACATTCCCGGACTGCCCGTCCTTGCCACGTTCAGTCTCGCCGTACTCTTGCTGGCGATCACGCCTGGCCCCGACATGACGCTGTGGATGAGCCGGGCCATTCGCGATGGCAGGGCCATCGGCATGATGGCGATGCTGGGTACCAATCTCGGGATTGTGATTCACACGCTGCTTGTCGCCTTCGGCGTTTCAGCGCTGATCGTCGCTTCGCCGGTGGCCTTTCTTGTGCTCAAGACCGGTGGCGCGGGATACCTGCTCTGGCTGGCCATCCAGGCGGTGCGCAACCGTTCGGTGCTGGCCGTCAAGGCGACGGGCAAAGGCAGTGCATCGATGGGGAAGGCGTTTCTCAACGGCCTTTGGGTCAATCTGCTCAATCCGAAGGTGATCATCTTCTTCATGACCTTCCTGCCGCAATTTGTCAGCGTCAAGGATCCGCATGTGACCGGCAAGCTGATCTTTCTCGGTGTGCTGTCGATCCTGATTGCGCTGCCGATTGCCATCGTGGTCGTGCTCGGTGCCAATAGGCTGGCCGACTGGCTCAAGCACAAACCGCAGGTGATGCGCGCCGTGGATTATGTCTTTGCTACTGTGTTTTCGGTGTTCGCGGTCAAGATCCTGCTGACCCAGAGCCGCTGATCAGCTTTCGATATCCGCGATATCCGTTGTCTTGGCGCGCTGGCTCGGCAGCCAGCGGCCAGCATTGCGGCCGGTGAAAAGCCAGTAGATGCTGGCGCCGATGATGCCGCAGGCGACGTGGACTGCGATCAGCCATGACGGTTCCGTCGTTGCCGCCGCTGCCGAATTCATGGTTGTGGTCATCTGCAAGCTGCTGGCAGCGAGAGCGATGCCGCCGCCGGCCAGCGCGTGGCTGAGCCAGTCGCGCCGCCGCCAGAATTCGAAGATGGCAATGATGGCGAAGGCCGGCAGCAGCACCGCCCGTGCGAACAGGCTTGCCACCCCGAACACGCCGATGACCAGTGTCACGGTGAGTTCAAGTTCGCTGAAGCGGCCGAAATCCTCCGGCACGACGAGGCGGGCGAGAAAGGCATAGGCAAGGCCCGCCGCCAGGCATCCGGCGAAAAAACCAAGCGCGATGGCAAACATCCGGACGAGAAGGCGGAGAATATCGCTCATGCCGGCGGGATCAGTCTGCGCCGTGGCCGGCGATCATCATGGCCTGCAGGGCCATGTTTTCCAACTCGTCACGATCCTTCTTGCGCATGCGCTCGGATTCGCTCTTGAGCTGACCGCAAGCGGCCAGGATATCACGGCCGCGTGGCGTGCGGATCGGTGAGGCATAGCCATTGGCATTGACGAAATCGGCGAAGGTTTCAATCGTTTCCCAATCCGAGCACTCATAATCGGAGCCGGGCCAAGGGTTGAACGGAATGAGATTGATCTTGGCCGGAATGCCCTTGAGCAGGCGTACCAGTTCCTTGGCGTCTGAAAGGCTGTCATTGACGCCCTTGAGCATCACATATTCAAAGGTGATGCGGCGGGCATTGGAGATGCCGGGATAGTTGCGGCAGGCGTCGAGCAGTTGTTTCAGAGGGTATTTCTTGTTGATCGGTACCAGTACGTCGCGCAACTCATCCCGCACAGCATGTAGCGAAATCGCGAGCATGACGCCGATTTCTTCGCCGGTGCGGGAAATTTCAGGCACCACGCCGGAGGTCGACAAGGTGATGCGGCGGCGTGACAGGGCAAGACCGTCGCCATCGGCAGCAATCAACAGCGCCTTCTTGACGTTGTCGAAATTGTACAGCGGTTCGCCCATGCCCATCATGACGATATTGGTGACCTTGCGGCCTTCTGATGGCACGATCGCGCCTTGCGGCGTGTCCCTGTGCGGGAAATCACCGAGCCGGTCGCGGGCGACCAGCAATTGCGACAGAACTTCTTCGGCGGTGAGGTTGCGCACCAGCTTCTGGGTACCGGTGTGGCAGAAGGTGCAGGTCAGCGTGCAGCCGACCTGGCTGGAAATGCACAGCGTGCCGCGGCCTTCCTCGGGAATGTAGACCGTTTCCACCTCGACCGGACGGCCCGCGCCGCGCGGCGGAAAGCGCATCAGCCACTTGCGGGTGCCGTCATTGGAAATCTGCTCCTCGACGATCTCGGGACGGGCCACGGTGTAGAGCTCGGCGAGCTTTTCCCGCAATTCCTTCGAAATCGTGTGCATGTCGGCGAAATCGGATGAACCGCGGACATAAAGCCAGTGCCAGATCTGGTTGACCCGCATCTTGCGCTGCTTTTCGGGCACGCCGGCGTCGGCCATGGCGGCAACCATTTCCTCGCGGCTCATGCCGATCAGTGTCGGCTTGCCGTCCATCGCCTGGCTTGCTGCCTTGGCAGCCTGAGACGGGGCGGGACGCGCGGAAGGGTCTGTCAGGTCAATGGTCACTGGCATCACGGACTCGGTTCTGATGTTGCAAGATTGGCCGCGTCCTACCAGCTTTTGATGCTCACGTCACCATTGCTGTGGCGGCTCAGCTCCGATGCACCGGCAGGACCGGCGGCTTGTGCGGCAGCAGCCTTGCGCGGATGCGCTGCCACAAATGGCCCGGCCATCCCCGCACCGGGGTGCACGAACCCGGTGCCTGCTTGCGGGTAGGTGATGCCTTGCGGGTGGTTGTTGGGCGATCATGTGGCGGGTGCGGCTGCTGCGCCCACGGGCCGAGCCGGCAGGCGATCATGGTGGCGTGGTCGTAATAGCTCATGGCGGTCTCCTGTTTTCATCAGGAGAGCAGACCCCTGCTGACAGTACGGTGTCAGCAGGGGCTGTGATAGTGTCAGCAGCAGCACCGCTCCGCCAAGGATGAGACCATGCGCCGTTCCGACCGACTGTTTGAAATCATCCAGATCCTCAGATCTGCCAAAAGGCCGATGACGGCCGACAGCCTGGCGCGTCAACTCGAGGTTTCGATCCGGACGATCTACCGGGATATTGCCGCGTTGCAGATGATGAGCACACCGATCGAGGGGGAACCGGGCATCGGCTACGTGATGCGCAAGGGCTACGACCTGCCGCCGCTCAATTTCGATCTCGAGGAAATCGAGGCGCTGCGGGTCGGCCTGGCCTTGCTGTCACGCACCGGCGACAGCGCGCTGCAGCGGGCCGCGAGCCGGATTCACAAGAAGATCGATGCGCTGCACGGCCCCGCAGACTGGCTGCAGGTGGCGCCCTGGGGGGCGGCAATCGATGATCCGGACAAGGGATGCGTGTCGATGTCGATGCTGCGCGACGCGATCCGCAGTGAACGCAAGCTGGAGCTGGTCTACCAGGACGAGCAGGGATGCCGGACGACGCGAACGGTGCGACCGCTGGCGCTGGTCTATCATCTTGAATGCGTGATGCTGGCGAGCTGGTGCGAACTCAGGGCCGGGTTCCGGCATTTTCGCACCGACCGGATTTATGAATGCCGTGCGCTGGACCAGTTCTTTGCCGGGCAGGGCGATACTCTCAGGGCGATCTGGCCGGATCAGCACCGCTGGGATGCGGCGCAGCCGGGCATCGTGGAAGCGACGTGACTTACTGGATTTCCAGCTCCGGCTCCGGGATGCGCTCGGGGATCACCGGAGTGGCAGCCGCGGGCGACGGCCTGAGCATGGCATCGACGAAGCCGGGAATGTCCATGCGCGGCAGCGCCGGTTCTCCGGTCAGCTGCTTGAGGCCGACCAGGGTCGCGTAGATCAGCGTTGCCCGCGAGCGGGCTTCGGGACCGGTCAGGCCGGATCCGCGCATCTGCAGGGTGAGAAAGGCCAGCCGTTCGGTATCGGCATCGCGGACAACGTTCTGCACGGCTTCGTCGCCGGCTGCCCAGTGGCGCACAGCGACCTCGGTCATGGGGCCGCCATAATCGCGCGTCGGCACATGCAGGATGTCTTCAATGAAGCGTATGAACAGATCGCGCGGCGTGAGCTCCGGCGAGACCATGGAGGCGATCACATCGCTGGTGGTGATGCGGCGCCAATGCTCGACCATGGCCGCGCGGAGTGCGGCCAGATCGGCAAAATGCCAGTAGAACGAGCCCTTGGTGACACCCAGTTCCTTGCAGAGGAAGTCGACCCGGATCGCCTTCGGGCCGGAGCTGGTCAGCAGCTTGAATGCGGCCTTGATCCAGTCTTCGGGCGTGAGTGTCTGTTTCGTGCTCATGCCGCTCGTATCCAACGTATTGCGTCATTCAATCAAAAGATGCGATTTCATACACAGGCTATGGATAACAAATGGTTAATCGTGCCGGACAGGCGCGGGCCGGCCTTGCATGGCTCAGGCCTTCGCCGGCAGCTGCGCCGTGCACAAAAAAGAAGGCCGGGTGGCCGGCCTTCTTGCGTGTTCTCTGGCAGAGAGAAATCAGTTGCAGTTGGAAATCTGGTTGAGTGCGGCGGTTACGCCCTTGAGCGAATAGCTGTAGGAGGTGTTGGTTCCGCGGCGCGAGATTGCCTTGACCGTCATCGAGGATCCGGCCTTCATCGCAGCAACCAGCTGCGGCTCCTGCGCGGCATTTTCGACCCAGGCAGAATTGCCACGGGTGAACAGCGTGAAGTTGCGGCCGTCGATATTGACGGTGATCTTGGAGGATTCCTGCAGCGGATATCCCATCATTGCCTGCGGTTCGTAGCTGACGTTCTGGCCAGGCCGCTGCGAAATGAGGAAAAAGATATCGCCATGATCGACGTTGGCCGGTGCGGAACTGGTCGGCACCGAGAGAACGTAGCAGACCTTGCCCCCTGCTGAATTGTACGAGTAAGCCCCCCAGGCATCAAACTGCTGGATCCTGGTGGGCGATTGCGCCGCCGCGGCGGCGGTCAATGCAAAAAGCGCCGTCACTGCGGTTGCGATTGTCTTCCCAAACATGGCTTTCCTACCGGTTCGTGGTCCTGTGTCACGCACTGTGGGCCGTGACATTTCCCGCTTGTTGCGAGCTGATTGGTTCATTTTGACTTAATCCTGGTTACCAAACCGTCAATGAATCCCGAAGCCGGGCAGTTATCCTGTTCGGCTCCGGGGCGGCGTGTCCCTTGCTCACCTTTTGTAACAGCCTGAATCCGGCAACAGTTTGACCTTGGTGCAATCCGTTGTAGGTGTTGCTATGTTGGCTGCAAGACGGCGGCTGGTCGCCTTAAGCATACGGAGTTGCGCGCGGTTAATGTCGAACGAGATGAAAGAGCGGCTGGTCCGGCTCGCCGCGGCGGTTGCCGAGAGGCGGGATGAGACAGCATTTGCGGAATTGTTCGACTATTTCGCGCCACGGATCAAATCCTATCTGCTGCGGCTCAACATGGAGCCCGGACAGGCGGAGGAACTGACCCAGGAAGTCATGATCACGCTCTGGCACAAGGCCTCGCAGTTCGATCCGGCCAAGTCATCGCTTTCCACCTGGCTGTTCCGGATTGCGCGCAATCGCCGCATCGACGCCTTCCGGCGCGACAAGTCGGCGCTGCTTGATGCGGATGATCCGGCACTGCAGCCGTCGCAACCGGACGCGGCGGACGATATCGTCGAAGCCGAGGAACGCGACGAGCGTGTGAGAAAGGCAATGCTCGATCTTCCCGAGGAACAGGCGATGCTGGTGCGGCAGGCGTTTTTTCTCGGCCGCTCGCACAGCCAGATTTCCGAAGACACCGGCCTGCCGCTGGGGACGGTCAAATCCCGTATCCGGCTGGCTTTTGCACGGCTGCGCCGCACCCTGGAAGGCGATGGCGGCGAGATGACGCTGCATTAGGGCGCTTCATGGTCGGAATAGACCATTATGCCGGAACTGGTTTGGTCCGAGATGAAGGGATTGGAGAAGGCCGCACCGCGGAATGTGGAGCCGATTATGTCCATTCGGGTTGATCTGTATCGGTAGTATTTGAATTTGTTGAAGGAGCGTTCGATCGGATCGCGCTGCTTGTAGATTCATGCCAAATCGCAAGATCGGTCGAGCGCGGCGTATCCGGATGGGTCTAGCTGACGTCGCCACGGAGCAAGAAACGAAGAGACGATGACGACGGCGCTTGAAAACTACCATGCCCGGATGCAGCGAGTGCTGCGCCATATTGACCGGCATCTGGACGACGATCTGGATCTGGACTCGCTAAGCCGTGTCGCGGCGTTCTCGAAGTTTCATTTCCACCGGCAATTCATGGCGACCTTCGGGCTGTCCGTGCATCGCTATGTCCAGCTTGCCCGCATGAAGCGGGCATCTTTCGGGCTGGCCTACAGGGATGCCCAAAGCGTGACCGAGATCGCCATGGATGCCGGGTACGATGCGCCAGATGCCTTCGCCCGTGCCTTCAGGCAAAGATTCGGGCAATCGCCTTCGTCGTTTCGGAAATCTCCCGACTGGGAGCCGTGGCTTGCGGCCTTGGGGCCTCTCGACAACGCTAGGAGCAAGCTCATGCAGAAGAAATTTACAGCTGACGACGTAACAATCCGCGATGTGCCCGCCACGTCTGTGGCGATCATCGAGCATCGGGGTGACCCGGATACGCTCGGCGCTTCTATCCAGCGCTTCATCGACTGGCGCAGAGCCGCCGGCCTGCACCCGAAAACGAGCCCGACTTTCACCGTCTGGCGGTCTGAACGGCGTCCCGCGTCACCTGAAGATTATAGCGTGGATCTGTGTGTCGGGACCGGAGAGCCGCTCGAGACGGAAGGTGCCGGAGTCAAAGCCGGCGAGATCCCTGGCGGCCGCTGCGCGGTGCTACGCGTCGTAGGCGACACTCACAATCTGGAGCCCGCCGCCCTTTATCTCTATCGCGACTGGCTTCCGGCCAGCGGCGAAGAGGCGCGGGATTATCCGATCTATTGCCAGCGATTGAGCTTCCTACCGGAGGTGCCGGAGCACGAGGCGGTCGCCGACGTGTTCCTGCCACTGAAATAGAGTCCCCTGATTGCGGCCTGTCCCTTCTGATCGCCAGAAGCGGACAGGCTGTCGCCTGCCCTTCCCGGTCAATCCCGGATTTTGTCCTTGGTGAGTTCCGCCAGCGACTTGCGCGCGGCAATACGATGGGCTTCGGTGAGATTGGAGCGGACCGTGGCGATCGCCAGCGTCAGAACCGCGATATCATCGGAAAACCCGACCAGCGCCAGAAAATCCGGAACCGCGTCCATCGGCATGATGAAATAGGCGAGTGCGCCCAGCAGCACGGCCTTGGCCTTGCCGGGCGTTTCGGGATCGAGCGCACAATAGTAAGAGGCGACCAGGTCTTCGGCAAAGGGGATCTGTCCGGCAGCCTTGGCAAAGGTGCGCCAGAAGCCGGCGCGAACGGATTTTTCGTCTGCACCCTTGGTCTTCTGCCCGGCCATGTGGTCCGGTTCGAGGATTTCGCCGTCAAGGCCGGTCATGTCCTGCCTCCGTTCGCCTTTTTCATCAATTCCATAGCCCGAATATGGTGGTTGCGGCGGCTTTCTTCAATGTTGGCGGCCGGTTCCGGCGGCAATATGGTCCATGGCGATTGCCAGATCGAAGTCGAGAATGGTCAGCCCGCCGGCGTCATGGGTGGTCAATCGAACCTCGACCGTGCGGTAGACATTTTTCCATTCCGGATGATGATCGAGCTTTTCGGCAACAAGCGCCGCGCGGCTCATGAAACCAAAGGCTTCGCTGAAATCGGCGAATTTGAATGTCCGGCTGAGTGCGGTTTCACCGGCGTCAATGTCCCAGGACGGAACCGTGGCAAGCTTTTCGGAAATGGCTGTGCTATCGAGTTTCTGGCGTGGCATGGCGTGCTCCCGGGTTGGCATCTGGCGCGTTCGAGTTTTGGCAAAATGGCGGTTTGACGATGACATCTAGCGTATCGGGCGATGGAGAAAAGACGGTAACATCAGTCTTGTTTGTCTGCATGGGCAATATCTGCCGCTCGCCTCTGGCCGAGGGCATTTTCCGCGAGGGCCTGGCCCAAGCGCGATTGAGCGAGCTTGTGGCGGTCGATTCGGCCGGAACCGGTAACTGGCACCAGGGCGATGCCCCCGATCCGCGCTCGGTGGAAACGGCGGCCAGGTACGGTATCGATATTTCCGGTCAGCGCGCACGGCAGCTGACGCCGGAAGATTTCGACCGTTTCGACTTGATCTTCGCCATGGACCGCTCCAACGAGGCGACAATGCGGGCGCGGGCGCCTTCCTCGCGGCATGACAGGATCTTCCTGTTTCTCGAGCACACGCTGGGCAGCCGCGCCGATATACCCGACCCCTATTATGGTGGTGGCGACGGGTTCGAGGATGTCTATCAGTTGTTGCGCGAAGGCTGCAGCGAGCTGGTCTCCAGGCTCGGCAGGGAATTGCGCCAGCCCAGCGGATAGGCCTCCTCGACAAGATATGGCCCGCCGCCGACCGAATCGCGCGACGACATCACCACGAAACGGCTAACATCAAAAGGCAGGGTGCAGAAATCACCGCGTCCGCCGAGATATTTGACCACATCGGCGACCCGTGCATTGCGCAGCCGGGCAAGCGTTACATGCGGCGAGAAGCGGCGCGGATCAGGGGCGAGGCCGTGACGCTGGCAGATCCGCTCGATTTCTGCCTGCAATGCCATGAGTTCCGGCGAGGGCGAGACGCCGGCCCAGATGGAATGGGGCTTCTTCGATCCGAACGATCCCATGCCGGAAAGCGTCAGGGAAAAGGAGGGCCGGTCGATCCGGTCGAAGGCCGCGATCAGTTCGTCGGCGGTATGGCAATCAATGTCGCCGATAAAGCGCAGGGTGATGTGGTAATTCTCGCCCCGCATCCAGCGGGCGCCGGGCAATCCGCCGCGCAGGAGGGAGAGGGACAAGGCCGCCTCCCGGGGAACTTCGAGTGCGGTAAAAAGTCTGGGCATTGGTCGTCCCCCGAATCACCGTTTCATCCAAACGAATCACGGCACAGACGACAGGGCAAGCGGCTAGATTTCACATTTCGGACGGCAGGCGGTGTTATTCGGCCTGGATGTCGGCGATGAATCGCTCCGCCGCCGGAATGAAATTCTCCACCATCACGTTGATTCCACTGGCGTTTGGATGCATGCCGTCGGTCAGCTGCAAGTCCGGGTTGCCGGTTACCCCGTCGAGAAAGAACGGATACAGCGTCAGGCCGTATTTGATGGCGAGGTCGGGATAGATCGCGTTGAAGCTGGCTTCATAGTCCCCCCCCATGTTGGGCGGGGCGAGCATGCCGGCAAGCAGGATCGGAATGCCGCGCTGCTGAAGCCGAACGATCATGGCCTCCAGATTCTCGCGGGTTTTCTCCGGCGGCAGTCCGCGCAGGGCGTCATTGGCGCCGAGTTCGAGAATGACGCCGTCGACACCATCTGGAATTGACCAGTCGAGTCGCGCCAGGCCGCCGGATGTGGTGTCTCCGGACACCCCGGCATCGATGATCGTGACGTCGTGGCCGCGTTCACGCAACGCGGCCTCAAGACGGGCCGGAAACCCCTCGTCACCCTTGAGGTTGTAGGCCGCCATCAGGCTGTCGCCGAAGCCGACAATCTTGATTTCGCCAGCATCAGAGGCATCGACAGGGGCGACGGCGACACCGAACGCGAGGCACAATGCAGTGATCAAGGCCTTAAAACGCATGGGGTAAACCTTTAAAACACATGGCATGGCTCCTAAGTGCTCGACATCAGCCGGTTCAAGCCCGACCGCTTCCTTTCCATATAGGATGTTCAGCCCGTGTCTCAATCCATAGCCAAACCCATTGTCACTTTGCGCCAGGCCAATCTGACGCTCGGCAACGGGGCCTCTTCCGTGCACGTGCTCAAGGGCATCGATATCGATATCAACCAGGGTGAATCGGTCGGCATCGTCGGGCCATCGGGATCGGGCAAATCAACGCTTCTGATGGTGATTGCCGGGCTTGAACGGCTTGATTCGGGCGAAGTGCATGTTGCCGGTCAGGCGCTGCATACTTTGAGCGAGGACGCGGTCGCTGCCGTGCGCGGGCGCTCGATCGGCATCGTGTTCCAGTCCTTTCACCTCATTCCCAACATGACGGCGCTGGAAAATGTCGCCGTGCCGCTGGAGCTTGCCGGCAAGGCGAACGCCTTCGAGCGTGCGCGCGAAGAACTGATTGCGGTCGGCCTGGGCGAGCGCCTGACCCATTATCCGGGGCAATTGTCGGGTGGCGAGCAGCAGCGCGTGGCAATCGCGCGGGCGCTGGCGCCGGATCCGGTGCTGATCGTGGCGGATGAGCCGACGGGCAATCTCGACGGTGAAACCGGTCGGCAGATCGCCGATCTGTTGTTTGCCAAGCAGGCCGAGCGCGGCACCACGCTGCTGCTGGTCACCCATGATCCGGTTCTGGCGGAACGCTGCGAACGGCAGATCTCGGTGCGATCTGGCCGGATTGTTGCCGGTGACGAAGAGCAAGCTGCCGCCAAGGTGATCGCCTGATGGCGTCGGCGGCGGATAATACCGGGGCAAACGGGCTGCGGCTCGGGCTGGCGGCACGGCTGGCGCTGCGCGAACTGCGCGGCGGGCTGTCCGGGTTCTACATCTTTCTTGCCTGCGTGGCGCTTGGCACCGGCGCAATCGCCGGGGTCAACTCGGTCTCGCAGATGATGACCGGCTCGATTGCGTCGGAAGGGCAGACGATTCTTGGCGGCGACATCCGGTTTGAAAGTGACAACCAGGACATCGGCGATGGCGAACGGGCCTATGTCGAAGGGCTTGGAGATGTTTCGGCCGGCGCCAACATGCGGACGATGGCACGCAAGCCGGACGGCTCGGACCAGTCGCTGGTCGAATTGCGCGCGGTGGATGATGCCTACCCGCTCTATGGCGGTTTCGAGACCATTCCGGCGATGCCGATCGAGGAAATGTTTGCCGAAACCAATGGTGTCTATGGCGCCGCGGTGGCGCAGATCTTTCTCGACCGGCTGGGATTGAGCGTTGGCGACACCGTTCTGGTCGGCGAGGCAAACCTCGAGATTCGCGGTGTCATCGCCGCAGAACCCGATTCGCTATCGGAAGGTTTTGGATTTGCGCCGCGGCTGATGATGTCGCGTGCCGCACTGGATGCGGCCGGGCTGATCCGGCCGGGCAGCCTGGTGGAATACAGCTACCGGGTGCGCCTTGCTGACGGAGCAAGCGCCAAGGATCTTGCCGCCCTGCGGGAGGATGCCACCAGCCGCTTTCCCGATGCCGGCTGGTCGATCCGCACCAGCCAGAACGCGGCACCGTCGCTGACCCGCAATATCGAGCGGTTCTCGCAGTTCCTGACCCTGGTCGGGCTGACGGCGCTGATCGTCGGCGGCGTCGGCATCGCCAATTCGGTGCGGGCCTGGCTGGAAGGCAAGCGCGGCGTCATCGCCACGCTCAAATGCGTCGGCGCGCCTGCCAAATTGGTGGTCGCCATCTATCTGATCCAGGTGATGCTGATTGCCGGGTTCGGCGTGGCGCTGGGGCTGGCTCTCGGGGCGGCGACGCCGTTCCTGGCCGCAGGCGCCCTGACCGGTATCATTCCCATCGCGGTCTCGGCCTCGTTCTATCCCGCGTCGCTGGCGATCGCGGCCGGCTTCGGGCTGATGACGGCGTTTGCCTTCGCGGTGCTGCCGCTTGGCCGGGCCGGCGAGGTTCCGGCAACCGCCCTTTTCCGGCAACAGGGATTTGAGGCAAGCGCGTTGCCGCGCTGGCCCTATCTGCTGATTGCCGCGCTGACGCTTGCGTCACTGGGCGTGGCTGCGATCTGGTTTGCCGATGACCGGCGGATTGCCAGCGTGTTTGTCGCAGCGGTAATCGCGGCTTTCGTGGTGTTGCGGCTTGTCGGCTACGGGGTGCAGCTGATCGCACGAAAATGGCCGACCGTGCGCTCGACCCCGCTGCGGCTGGCGATCGGCAACATCCACCGGCCCGGCGCATTGACGCCGTCGGTGGTGCTGTCGCTCGGCCTTGGGCTGGCGCTGCTGGTGACGCTGGCGCTGATCGATACCAATCTCAGGCGCGAATTGTCCGGCAATCTGCCTGAGCGCGCGCCGAATTTCTTCTTCGTCGACATCCAGGCAAACGAGATTGACGGGTTCGAGAAGGTGGTGTCGGAGCTGGCGCCGAACGGCAAGATCATCAAGGTGCCGATGCTTCGCGGGCGGATCACCCAGCTCAAGGGCGAGGACGTCAACGCGGACAATGTGCCGGCGGAAGCGCAATGGGTGCTCAGGGGCGACCGCGGGGTGACCTACGCCAAGAACCTGCCTGAAAATTCGCGGCTTGCCGAAGGAAAGTGGTGGGCGCCGGACTACGAGGGTGAGCCGCTGGTGTCATTTTCGGCCGAGGAAGCGCGCGAAATCGGCCTTGGCGTCGGCGATACGATTACGGTTTCCGTGCTTGGCCGCTCGATCACGGCACGGATTGCCAATCTGCGCGAGGTCGAATGGGAATCGCTGTCGATCAACTTCGTGATGGTGTTCTCGCCCAACACCTTCGCCGGCGCACCGCATTCATGGATGGCGACATTGTCGGATCCCGATGCGGATGCCGCGGTCGAGGGAGAGGTGTTGCGCGCCGTCACCCAGGCCTATCCGACAATCACCAGCGTGCGGGTCAAGGATGCGCTGGAACTGGCCAACCGGCTGGTCGGCCAGATCGGTATCGCCATCCGCGCCGCGGCGCTGGTGGCGCTTGTGGCCTCGGTGCTGGTGCTCGCCGGTGCGCTGGCGGCGGGCAACCGCTCGCGGATTCACGATGCGGTGGTGCTCAAGACACTTGGAGCCACACGGGCGACGCTGATCCGGGCCTATGTCTACGAATACGGCCTGCTGGGACTGGCAACAGCGGTGTTCGCGCTGGCCTTCGGCGGCGTGGCATCGTGGTTCGTGGTCAGCCGCATCATGACGCTGCCGTCGGAATTCATGCCCGATATCGCGCTTATGACGCTCGCAGGGGCGCTGGTTCTGACTGTCGGTATCGGATTGCTCGGTACATGGCGGGTGCTTGGCCAGAAGGCGGCGCCGGTTTTGCGCGAGCTTTAGGGGCAGATTGACGCATTTATTAAGCAAACGCAGAGGTTTCCGTCCATCTTCTACGACGGAGGGTCTTGCCGTGGACATAGTTCATCCTCATATTGTGGACAGGCATGCTGGAGCCCCGCAGCGGCGCCTGGGTCTTTGAGCCCGACACCGTAAACCTTACCGGGGCTTATAAAGAGGAAAACATGGCTGACTTTCGCAATTCGAATGTCCGCGCAGCCAATGGCGCCTATGCAGGCACCGACATAGATGCAGGCCTCCGCGCCTACATGCTGCGCGTTTACAATCTCATGGCAATGGGCCTGGGTATCACCGGTGTCGCGGCCTACGCGATCGCAATGTTTGCGACCACCAATGATCCGGCCGCTGCCGTGGCAACGCTGGGCAATGGCAAGATGCTGACCGGCCTTGGTGCCGCGCTTTACGGTTCGCCGCTCAAATGGGTGGTGATGCTGGCGCCGCTGGGGATGGTGTTCTTCCTCAGCGCCCGCATCGAGAAGATGAGCGTTTCGGCTGCGCAGACCACCTTCTGGGTGTTTGCTGCACTGATGGGCATCTCGCTGTCGTCGATCTTCCTGGTCTACACCGGCGCATCGATCACGCAGACCTTCTTCATCACCGCAGCTTCGTTTGGTGCGCTGTCGCTCTACGGCTACACCACCAAGAAGGACCTGTCGGCGATGGGTTCGTTCCTGATGATGGGCCTGTTCGGCCTGATCATCGCGATGGTGGTCAACATCTTCCTGCAGTCGAGCGCGCTTCAGTTCGCGATCTCGGGCATTGGCGTGCTGATCTTTGCCGGTCTGACCGCCTATGACACGCAGCAGATCAAGTCGATGTATTATGAAGGCGACACCGACGCCACCGCCGGCCGCAAGGCGATCATGGGTGCGCTGCGTCTGTATCTCGACTTCATCAACCTGTTCATGTTCCTGCTGCAGTTCCTCGGCAACCGCGAGTAGCAGCACCGGACTGAATTTGGAAAAGGCGGTCTTCGGGCCGCCTTTTTTGTTGGCCGGAAGCCGCGGCAGCGATAAACCGGTATCCTCACCCACCGGACCGGCCCCATGATCATCCGCGACGCGACATCTGCCGATCTCACAGAGATCACCCGAATTTACGCCGACAGCGTTGTCAACGGCGTGGCCAGCTACGAGCTGGTGGCTCCGGACGAGGCCGAGATGGGGCGGCGTATGTCCGCGATTTCAGACAATGGCTATCCCTATCTGGTTGCCGAAGACGAGGCGGGCGCAATTCTGGGATACGCCTATGCCTCGGCCTTCCGGACCCGGCCGGCCTACCGCTGGCTGGTGGAGGACTCGATCTATCTGGCGCCGGAAGCGCGCGGCAAAGGCGTCGGGCGGGCGCTGCTGGAAATCCTGATCGGCAAGTGCGAAGCCCTCGGCTTCCGGCAGATGATTGCGGTCATCGGCGGGGCGCATCCGGCCTCGATCGCCGTGCACCAGAAAGCTGGCTTCGTCAGTTCCGGGATGATTTCAGGCTCCGGCTACAAGCACGGGCGCTGGCTCGATACGGTTTTCATGCAAAGACCGCTCGGGCAGGGCAAGTCCACGGATCCCGACCCGGACGTCTATCCCGGCACATTGTTTGGCGGTTAGGCGCTGTCAGCGCACCAGGCGCGGGGCCTTGTCGAAGTATTTCAGCACGATCTCGAGTTCGTGGCCGCGCTTGAGCACCAGGCCCGCGGCGGAAATGATGGCGAAAGCGCCTTGCTTGCGGGCCCGGGAGGGATCCTTCTCGATGCGGTAGAGCGGCACTTCACTGGCGCGGCGGAAGGCGGAAAAGACGGCCTTGTCGCGCAGGTGGTCGATGGCGTAGTCGCGCCAGTGGCCCTCGGCAACCATCCTCGAATAGACCTGAAGGATCCGGTCCAGCTCACGGCGTTTGAATGTCACCGGCTCCGGCGTATTGCGGCGGCGAAGTTCAGCCAGGTCAACGGTTGTTGCTGATTTCTGTGGCTGGCCGCTCTGATTGCGGGGTGACGCGTAATCCGCTCCGTCAGCCATTATCGGGCCTGCAAATCAATAATCATGGCACCAGTGTGCCTGACACAATCACAAATTCAAGCTTCGATGACGAAATTCGCAGATACAGCCGGCCAGTTGCGTTCCGCATTGCAGCATCACGAAAGGCTTCAGGCGGTCGCGTTTGTTTACTCCACCGGGGCCGGAAAATGGTTTTGGACCCATTTGGGCCGTATTTCAGCCAAATCCTTGCCGGAATTGCCCACGATTATCTGATCGTTGCCTCAGACGGTTCGAACCGGGGACTTCGTTTTTTCAGCCCCCCAGCCCCTCGGAGTCCCCGGGACGGATCATCTCGAAAGCAAACGGGCCTTGTAACCGGAAACGGTTTTCAGGTCTGGCAGACAAGAGCGTCACAGGTCACTCCCCCCGTCCTGGACGAGAGGCAACAGCTTGATACACCTTGTATTAAACCGGCTTCGAGCCGGTCTTTTTTTGTCCGGAAAAGCGGATCAGATCCTGGCAGCGCCGAGAATGCGGCCGGGTGAGCCGTCCGGGCTTACCACTTGCAGAAGAATGGCGCAGCGGCGTCCGGGATGCGCGGAGATCACCGATGAGGGCAGTTTCAGCTCAACCCGGTTGCCGTTCCACATGCCGACGGTTTCCATGTCGCGGACGCTGTGGCGGTAGGTGATGGTGCGTCCGGCATTTTCGCCGCGCTTGATCTTCACCGTATTGGCATCATCAAAATAGACCGCGACGATATCCGCCTTGCCCTCGCCGGGGCCGACGGAAATCCGCAGCTCGTCGGCATGCATGATCGCCGTTACCTCGACCGTGAGACCCTCTCCAATCGAGGACAGCTTGTCCATGACCTTGCCGATTGCAGCGCCATCGGCGCCATTGACGTGATCTTCTCCATTGATGACGGCCTGCGGCGTGTAGACATTCTTGCGGCGCAGCGTGCGGGCGTAGCCATATTGCCGCTCGGTGCTTGCGGCGCTCGACAGCGTGTCGGACCAGCCGCGGTAGTTCCAGTAGTCAACGTGATAACCCAGGGCCAGCACATCGTCCTCTTCGGCCAGGCGCGCCAGTTCGGCGTCGGCTGGCGGGCAGGAGGAGCAGCCCTGGCTGGTGAACAGTTCCACCACACCTTTCAGATCGCCCGCCTGTGCGGCAGCCGGCGCCGCAAGCAGCGATGTTGCTGCTGCAAGGGCGGGAAGGGCAATCGCCAGGAAAAATGTGGGCGTCATCATAAGGGGCAATCCGTTCAGATCAGGGTGATACTCCGCGAGGTCATGCAATTGTGTAGCGCGGAGTGCCGTACACGTCCAAATCACATTCGATTGACCCCGTCACGCGGGATACTTCCCCGTGAGGCAAAGATCCGTCTCGAGGCCGTCACCGCCGGGACATGGCCTGTTGCCCAACAAAAAAGGCCGGGCGCAATGCCCGGCCTTCTGTCTTGACTATGGCGATGCAGCTACTAGGCAGCCAGGTCGCGCAGAACGGTCTGCAGGATGCCGCCGTTCTTGAGATATTCCAGCTCGTCGAGCGTATCGACGCGGCAGAGGATCGGCACATCCTTGACCGAACCGTCGGCGAAGGTGATGTGGGCGATCTTCTTCTCGCGCGGCTGGATGTTGGCCAGTCCATCGATGGTGACGGTCTCGTCACCCTTCAGGCCGAGGCTTTCCCAGCTGGTGCCTTCCTCGAAGACAAACGGGATGACGCCCATGCCGACCAGGTTGGAGCGGTGGATGCGCTCGTAGGACTGGGCGATGACGGCGCGGACGCCGAGCAGATTGGTGCCTTTTGCAGCCCAGTCACGCGACGAGCCATTGCCGTATTCGACGCCGGCGAAGATCACCAGCGGCACGCCTTCGGCTTTGTACTGCATGGCGGCATCGAAGATCGAAACCTCCTCGCGGGACGGGTAGTGGAAGGTGTAGCCGCCTTCGCGTCCGTTCGGCCCGAGCATGTGGTTGCGCAGCCGGATGTTGGCGAAGGTGCCGCGCATCATGACTTCGTGGTTGCCACGGCGCGTGCCGTACTGGTTGAAGTCGGCAACGCCAACGCCATGATCCATCAGGTAGGCGCCAGCCGGGGACTGGGCCTTGATCGAACCGGCCGGCGAGATGTGGTCGGTGGTGATCTTGTCGCCGAACAGGCCAAGGATGCGGGCACCCTTGATGTCGGAGATACCTGCGCCGGTCTTGCCCATTCCGGCAAAGTAGGGCGGGTTCTGCACATAGGTCGAGTTGTCGTCCCAGGCATAGGTCTGGCTTTCCGGAGCCTCGACGGCCTGCCAGTTTTCATCACCCTTGAACACGTCGGCATATTTGGCCGCGTAGAGTTCGCGGGTGACGTATTTCATGATGAATTCCTGGATCTCCTTGGAAGAAGGCCAGATGTCCTTGAGGTAGACCGGGTTGCCGTCCTTGTCGTCGCCGATCGGCTCGGTGGTCAGGTCCTTCTGCACCGAACCTGCCAGTGCGTAGGCAACCACCAGCGGCGGCGAAGCCAGGTAGTTGGCCTGCACGTCCGGCGAGATGCGGCCTTCGAAGTTGCGGTTGCCCGACAGCACGCCTGCGGCGATCAGGCCCTTGTCGTTGATGGTCTTGGAGACCGGGGCAGGCAGCGGGCCGGAGTTGCCGATGCAGGTGGTGCAGCCGAAGCCGACAAGGTTAAAGCCGAGCGCATCGAGATCGGTCTGGAGACCGGACTTGGCGAGATACTCGGCCACCACCTGGCTGCCGGGAGCCAGCGAGGTCTTGACCCAGGGCTTGGTCTTCAGGCCCTTGGCGACAGCGTTGCGGGCGAGAAGGCCGGCACCGATGAGCACGCTCGGGTTGGAGGTGTTGGTGCACGAGGTGATTGCGGCAATGGCGACGTCGCCGTGGCCGAGATCGTAATCCTCGCCTTCAACCTGGTAGCGGTTGTCCAGCTGATCGGGCTTCTTGTATTCGTCGACCAGCGACTTGGCGAAGCCCGACGCGATGCTTTCCAGCGGAATGCGGCCTTCCGGACGCTTCGGGCCGGCCATCGACGGCACCACGGTGCCGAGGTCGAGGTCGAGCGTGTCGGTGAACACCGGATCGGCGGCACCGGTTTCGCGCCACATTCCTTGCGCCTTGGAATAGGCTTCGACCAGTTTGATGCGGGATTCTTCGCGGCCCGACATGGTCAGGTAGTTGATGGTTTCGCCATCAACCGGGAAGAAGCCGCAGGTCGCGCCGTATTCCGGACCCATGTTGCCGATGGTTGCGCGGTCGGCGAGCGACATCGAATCAAGGCCGGGGCCGAAGAATTCGACGAACTTGGCGACAACGCCCTTCTTGCGCAGCATCTGCACCACGGTCAGCACCAGGTCGGTGGCGGTGACGCCTTCCTTGAGGGCGCCGGTGAGGCGGAAGCCGATGACTTCGGGCAGCAGCATGGAGATCGGCTGGCCGAGCATGGCCGCTTCGGCCTCGATGCCGCCAACGCCCCAGCCGAGCACGCCAAGACCATTGATCATGGTGGTGTGGCTGTCGGTGCCGACGCAGGTGTCGGGATAGGCGGTGATTTCGCCGTCCTCGTCCTTGGTCCAGACGGTCTGGCCGAGATATTCGAGATTGACCTGGTGGCAGATGCCGGTGCCGGGGGGCACGACGCGGAAGTTCTTGAACGCCTGCTGGCCCCACTTCAAAAAGCGGTAACGCTCGCCGTTGCGCTCGTATTCGTGCTCGACGTTGTGTGCCAGCGCCTGCGGGGTGCCGAATTCATCGACGATGACCGAGTGGTCGATGACGAGGTCTACGGGAACCAGCGGGTTGATCTTCTGCGGATCGCCACCGAGCGCCACCATCGCGTCGCGCATGGCTGCGAGGTCGACCACTGCGGGAACGCCGGTGAAATCCTGCATCAGCACGCGGGCCGGGCGATAGGCGATTTCAGCTTCGGCCTTGCCCTTGTTGGTCAGCCAGGCAACGACAGAGAGGATGTCGTCCTTCTTGACGGTACGGCCATCTTCGTTGCGCAGCAGGTTCTCGAGGATCACCTTCATCGAGAAGGGAAGCGTCGAAACGCCGGTCAGTCCATTCTTTTCGGCCTCGACGAGGCTGTAATAGACATATTCGGTGTCATCGACCTTGAGGGTGGAACGGCAATTGAAGCTGTCGAGTGATTTGGCCACAGGCAACCCGCTTTCATTAGTTCAGCCGATTTTGAGGGCGAACTCCTTACACGCTGATTGCGTGACCAAGGATGCGGGTACGGTCATTTCCGCTGTCCGCCCGTGACGCTTGGGGCATCATGTTCGGCGCTAGATTGA
The DNA here is from genome assembly GCF_038900095.1 of Hoeflea sp. AS16. Classification (NCBI taxonomy): domain Bacteria; kingdom Pseudomonadati; phylum Pseudomonadota; class Alphaproteobacteria; order Hyphomicrobiales; family Rhizobiaceae; genus Hoeflea; species Hoeflea sp. AS16. The sequence continues at coordinate 618,002 of NZ_JBBMQQ010000003.1, forward strand.
ATTCACGCCGACCGCTGGCGTGGTTGCGGGCGTTATAGATAATTTCGTAAGAACGTGCCAGATCAACCAATGTCCCATTTGAATGTTTTTTTGGGTGGTTAGTTTTTACTGAATGGGAGCGCCGGGCACCGCCTGGCGGCCCGGGATGCGGGGGCCGATGCGGGCAGTAGCCACGAAACTGAAGGGACGGCGCGGCGACAGCGTGCTGTTTGACGATGTGGGCTTCACGCTTGGCCGGGGCGAAGCGCTGGTCATCACCGGTCCCAACGGGTCCGGAAAATCGACCCTGCTTCGAATTCTGGCGGGATTGCTGGCTGCTGATTCGGGTACGTTTTCCCTGCATGGCGACGACGGGAGCGCGCTGCCGGTTTCCGAGTACAGTCACTATCTCGGCCACCGCAACGCGATGAAGCGGGAACTCAAGGTGTCCGAAAATCTCGCGTTCTGGAAAAGCTTCCAGCGCGGCGACAGCGGCGAAGGGCTGCCAATCGACGAGGCGATCGACCAGGTCGGGCTTACCGGCGTGGCGCATCTGCCGTTCGGCTACCTCTCTGCGGGTCAGCAGCGGCGCATCGCGCTGGCGCGGCTGCTGGTCAGCCACCGGCCGCTGTGGCTGCTGGATGAGCCGACGGCGGCGCTCGACAAGCGCTCGGACAAGCTGTTTGCCGATCTGGTGCGCGACCATCTGGCCGCGGGCGGGCTGGCGATTGCCGCCACGCACCAGCCGCTCGGGCTCGACACTGTCAGCTCGCTCGAACTGTCGGGCATTCACACCACGGTTTCGGGAGAGATCTGGGCATGATGGCATTGCTCAAACGCGATCTGGCGATTGCCACCCGTTCGGGTGGGGCTGCGATGCTGGGCGTGCTGTTCTTTCTCGCCGTGGTGGCGGTGATTCCCTTCGGCATCGGCCCGGATCTCAACCTGCTGGCGCGGATCGGCCCGGCGATCCTGTGGATCGGGGCGCTGCTGGCCTCGCTCCTGGGTCTCGACCGGCTGTTCCAGGCCGACCGGGAAGACGGATCGCTCGACATGCTGGTGATGCAGGACTGGTTTGTGCTGGTGCTGACGGTTTTCGTCAAAAGCCTGGCCCACTGGCTCGCCACCGGCCTGCCGCTGGTGCTGGCCGCACCGTTGCTGGGGCTGCTGATGAACATGAGCGCCACCTCCACCGGGGCGGTGATGCTGACGCTGCTGGTCGGCACGCCGGCGATCTCCTTCATCGGCGCGGTGGGGGCCGCGGTGGCCGTGGTGCTGCCGCGCGGCGGGCTGCTGGTGTCGATCCTGATCCTGCCGCTGGCGATCCCGATCCTGATCTTTGGAGTGAGCGCATCCTACGCGGCGGTGACCGATCCCGATCCGTTCCTGCCGCCGTTCATGATCCTGTCGGCGATCGCGCTGTTTTTCGCGGCGCTTGGCCCGGTGGCGGCGGCGGCGGCGCTCAAGGGAGCATCCGATTGATTTGTCGCATTGAAACCGGACGCGGCAAGGATTAGAAAAAAGCCATGAGTGACACCACCATTTCCCAGGGCTGGTTTACGAGCCTTGCCAATCCGACCCGGTTTCTCGCCCTTTCCGGGCGAATCCTGCCGTATCTTGCGACGGCGGCCGTGCTGTCGCTGGCAATCGGGCTGTACATGTCGTTTGCCTCGCCGGAAGATTACCAGCAGGGCATGACGGTCAGGATCATGTTCATCCACGTGCCGGCGGCGTGGCTGGCCATGATGTGCTATTCGGTGATGGCGATTGCCTCGATCGGAACGCTGGTCTGGCGGCATCCGCTGGCCGACGTCGCGGCCAAGACGGCGCTGCCGATCGGTGCCGCGTTCACCTTCCTGTCGCTGCTCACCGGCTCGCTCTGGGGCCGGCCGATGTGGGGCACCTGGTGGGTGTGGGACGCGCGGCTGACCTCGGTGTTCGTGCTTTTCCTGATGTATCTGGGGCTGATGGCGCTGCACAAGGCGATGGATGATCCGGCCCGCGCGGCGCGGCCTGCGGCGGTGCTGACGCTTGTGGGGTTCATCAATATCCCGATCATCAAATTCTCGGTCGAATGGTGGAACACGCTGCACCAGCCGGCCAGCGTGATGCGGCTGGACGGGCCGACCATTCACCCGTCGATGCTTTATCCCCTTTTGGTGATGGCGCTTGCCTATACCCTGATCTTTTTCACCCTTCACCTGATGGCGATGCGCAACGAGATCCTGCGGCGCCGGGTGCAGGCAATGCGGCGCAGTGCGGCGCAAGCAATAGGCGGCGGTGCGTGACATGATGAGCCATGAAGCCTTTGTTTTCCTCTCCTATGCGGCAACCGCGCTGACGCTCGCCGGATTGCTGATCGGCATCCTGCTTGACGGGCGGGCGCGGCGGCGCGAACTGGCCGAGCTCGAGGCGCAGGGCGTGCGGCGGCGCTCGAAGGCAGCCGGCGGGGTCACGCGATGAGCGAAAAGACCAATGACGAGACCGGTTCCGCAGCTTCGGGCCGGCGGCGACGGCTGATTGCGTTCTTGCCGCTGGTGCTGTTCATCGCACTGTCGGGCGTGTTTCTCTACCAGCTCGGCTCGGGCAAGGATGCCAGCGAAATTCCCTCGGTGCTGATCGGCACCAAGGCGCCGTCGCTCGATCTGCCGCCGCTGGAAGGGCTGAGCGCCAATGGCGCACCGGTGCCGGCGCTGACCGATGCGGCAATCAGGGGCAAGCTGGCGCTGGTCAATGTCTGGGCCTCCTGGTGCGTGCCCTGCCGGCAGGAGCATCCGGTGCTGCTGGAGCTGTCGCGCGATCCGCGGATCACGCTTGTCGGCATCAACTACAAGGACAAGAACGACAACGCGCTGAGGTTCCTGGCCGAACTGGGCAATCCGTTTGCCGCCGTCGGCATCGATCCGGCCGGCAAGTCGGCGATCGACTGGGGCGTTTACGGTATTCCGGAAACCTACCTGGTGGCGTCCGACGGCACCATCCTGTTCAAGCAGATCGGTCCGTTCACGGTTGAAAGCCTGCGCGACAAGCTGTTGCCGGCGATCGAGAAGGCGATGACGCCTTCAAGCTGACGGGTTTTTGCCGCGTTGCCCGCGCACAGGTCTCGCCGTGAGCCGGTCCCGGCGCTATCCTTGCCGGCATGAACACACCCAAATCCTTCCGCCGCCTGGTTCCTGACGGCGATACCCATGAACGCGATGTCTGCAGCACCTGCGGCTTCGTCAATTACCAGAACCCGCGCATCGTCGTCGGATCGGTGGTCCGGCACGAGGGCAAGGTGCTGCTCTGCCGCCGCGCCATCGAGCCGCGCCGCGGCTTCTGGACCGTGCCGGCGGGTTATCTCGAACTTAACGAAACGCCCGAAGACGGCGCCCGCCGCGAGGCGCGGGAAGAAGCGCTGGCCGATCTGCAACTCGGCGAATTGCTGGCGATCTATTCCGTCCCGCACTTAAGCCAGGTGCAACTGATCTGGCGCGCCGAACTCATCGATCCGGGCGCAGGTGCCGCGCTGTTCGGCATCGGCGAGGAAAGCCTCGAGGTGGCGCTGTTCGACTGGGACAAGCTGCCGGTCGACGAGATCGCCTTTCCGACGGTGCACTGGATGCTGGGGCATGAGCGCGAGGTGATGGCGAAGGGCTATTCCGGGCCGTTCGGGAATGCGGGGTGATTTCACGCGTTAGCTGTTCGTCTTTCGACATGCATCCTTTCAAAGGGATACAGCGTCCTTTGCGCATCCAATTGGATGCGCGGCGCTGTAGCGCGGATAAATGCGGCAAGCGGAGTTGATCAACGTGGTCGCTTCGGCAGTCTTTTCGCTTCCTGGGCCAAAGCGGCAATCTGTTCATCGGCTTTTTGCTGTCGTTCTAGCTTCCGTTGCGCATCGAACTTTTCATACTGCTCCTCTGCGCGCACCTTCGCATTTGAAGCGCTGACTCGTCCGCCGGTCCGCAGAACAGCTCGCCCCAGCTGCTGCAATTGTTGTTCGAGAAGATCTTGAGCATCCTGCATCACCACAAGCCTACCCATATCGAGCTGATCTTCAAAAATGTCGAGCAGGATGCTGGTGAGCCGATTGAGCTCCTTGATTTCACCCTCGGCCAGATAGTTTTTCGAAATACCTACATCTGCCTTGCGGATATTGTCATACGGCCAAGTTCGCAGTCCCATGTTCTCAGCGGTATGGTCGGCTCTGGATGCAATGATTTCCGCGGGTGTGTGGGAGGTGACGGCATAGACCAGCTTGGCCTGGGTTTTTTGGTAAAAATCACGTGCCATTTCAGTGCTGCCATCATAGTCTTGGCACAGTGCACAAATCTGGCGAAGCTCGCGGTAGAGATTGGCTTCGTCCGAGCGAATATCGCGGATAATTTCGCGAAGTTCAGCAATTCGATCTGCATTATCGGGTTGCTTGAGCCGGGAGGAATCGACGACGAATCCCTTTTTGGCGAACTGCACAAGAATTCCCGTGGCCCAGCGGCGGAAAAGTGTGGCTTGCGCGGATGAAACCCGGTAGCCAACGGAGATGACAGCGTCGAGGTTGTACAACGTCGCTGGACGGCCGGTGGTTGTTTGCACTTTTTGCAAAGAACTCGGTTCGTCGAGTTCGCCCTCTTCGAAAATGTTGGATAAGTGCCGAGAAATCACTGAAACATCGCGCCCAAATAACTGGCCGATCTGCGCCTGCGTCATCCAGAGGGTTTCACCCTCGAAGCGGATATCCAGTTTCAATCCCTTGTCTGAACCATAAACCAGAAACCGGTCGCCGGTTTCGACGTCCTCAATCAGGTGGACTGGTCCATTTTTATCATCGCTCATAGAAAATCCTACTCTTCTGAATGAGAACATTATAGCAACAAAAAACTGTGTCGGCATCCTTCGTGTTCGGCGCCGGAGAAGAAAGGCTGCGAAGTGCAGCTGTTCGACTGGGATGCTCTGCCGATGGACGAGATTGCCTTTCCGACCGTACACTGGATGCTCCGCCACGAGCGCAAGGTGCAGCGCGAGGGCTATTCCGGGCCGTTCGGGAATGCGGGGTAGGGTTGGGGTGATTTATCGCTGGAGAATGGATCATTGCTAAGAGGCGGAGCGGCGGTGACAGGAGTGTTGATCAACGGCAAGAACGGGCGGGGAGCGGACTTTGCAAATCTGACACTAAAAGCGGTCGACCCGGCCAAACCACGCAAAGTCGGTCATTGTGTGCGTCGAACGACCCTGCACGATCATGATGTGAAGTCGGCATCTACCGAACAGGCACGGAACAATTTGGAGTGCGCAGCTCCCATTGTCGCGAATTGAGCGATTGCAATCGCAAGCATGCAAGAGCCGTCTTCACATCGGGCAGTGCTCCTCGCTTCCTAAACACACCCTTGACAGACGCACAAGAAACAATGTTTACAGCTACTTGCTTGAAGAGCTGTGGCGACACGACCTGCGCCACTAAAATGCCCAGCACGTCCTTAATGTGTTTGGGTCCGGGCAACACGGTCGAAACCTGTGGCATCCTTGGTTGGGCGCTGCATTTCGAAATGTTGTAAAAAATTGGCCAAAATGAAAATGAACCAACGCAATGCCTATCCTGGGTACCTTGGCCTTGTCTGCGCTACCCTGCTTGCCCTCACATCCCCCGCAACGGCCTTTGATGCACCAGCGCGGATCGACCGGAATTTGAGCCTTAGTGCCGGATGCGGCTTGACGGCCTTCGTCGATAATACTGGGGGCGGATTGGCATCTGTACGCGTCAGACCTTTGGGTGTTGGTGCCACGCAAACCCAAGCGGCAGGGGGAGGAAGCTTTTTTAATGGTGGTATAAGCTCCACTTTTTCCGCAATAACAGCTGCGAACCTGGAAGCGAACTGCAGTCTTGCAGATGTGACTAACCTTGTTCAACAAGGCGCCTCAGGAACCTATGCTGCCGATGCTTATATCGGGGTTACATTTGAAGCGACACGTACCAGCGACGGTGATCGCTACGCCTACCGTGCCGAAATCAGCGGGGCAACGGGAACGACCGTTACGGCCAGCCAAACCCTGGTCAATGCGGCACCAACGGTAACGCTCGGCACCCCCACCGGGCCCGATGGCAGCGGAAATTATACCGTGATCGCCACGTTGTCTGAAAACAGCCCCGATTTCACAGCCGGTAGCCTGACGTTGACAAACGCCACCGCGACAGTGTCCGGCAGCGGCAGCAGTTACACCATTGTCCTGACCCCGGCGGCGACCGGAGCGGTCAGTGCGTCAGTCGCAAAGGGAGCCTTTACTGACAACGCAGGGCTTGGAAATTGGGTCGCCTCAAATGAAGTGGCATTTTCAGCTGATCTCACCGCGCCAACGGTCAGTATTTCGTCATCCAGCACAACCGTTGCCGGAGCAGCGACAGTTGAGATTACAGCCACCTTTTCCAAGGCTGTGATCGGTTTTGCCGCAAGCGACATTTCTGTTTCCAACGGCTCGGTTACGAAGCTTTCAGGAAGCGGTGCGGACTATCTCGCAACGATCTCGACAACTGGCAAAGGCGATACCGAAGTCTCGATTCCAGCTGGCAGCGTGACGGATGCGGCAGGAAACGCCAACACGGCATCGAACACCCTGTCCATTGCCAACGCCGCTGTTGAGGAAACGCAAAAAATCATTGCAAGGTTCATGCACTCGCGGGCGACACAGTTGGTCGCAAACCAGCCGAATCTCACCGGGTTTCTGTCCGGGAGCAGCACCAGTGCCCTCGACTTGACCGCGAAAAGGGGTAGAGGCGGCTTTGACTTCGCCAGTGCGCCTGGCGCCGCCAATGACAATGACAATGACAATAATCATCACGTCTGGGCAAGGTTGAGCGGCTCCTGGACAGAAGAGGGTACGAGTAGAACCCGCTATGCCTTCGGTGTCATAGGGAGCCACGTCAAATTGTCTCCCAATCTGCTGGTTGGCGGGATGATTGAAGTAGACTTTCTGAGCCAGAAGGACGAGGCGGCCCGCATTGACGGCCAAGGCTGGCTGACCGGCCCATATTTCGTGGCGCGCAGCCCGGTGCATCCATTGTTCCTTGAAGGCAGGTTTCTTTATGGTCAGACGAAGAACACTATCTCGCCCTTTGGAACCTATTCGGACAGGTTTAAGACACAAAGGCTGCTGACACAGCTCAAGGTAACCGGAGAAGCCCGCCGGGGGCGGACAACATGGATGCCTTCAGTTCAGCTTTCCTACACAAGCGATACCCAGAGGGCCTATACCGACGGGCTTGGCAACTCTGTTCCAGAGCAAGGTGTTGAATTGATCCAGGCCGAACTTGGCCTCGATGTCCGCCATCAGCTCCGTCTGCCAAGAAACAGCGGCGCATTGGAACTGACCGGCGGCCTCGCTTATGTCGGCTCATCTAACAGGGGGTCAGGACATGCGTCTCTGGTTGTGCCGGAGTATGCGGATGGCCATGGCAAAGTGAAAGCGGGAGCAAATTACACGCTGCCCAATGGAGCGGTTTTGGCGGTGGACGTCTACAATGAAGGCATTGGCGCCGCCGGCTATGAAAGCTATGGGGTGCAATTCGGATTCGACCTGAGGTTCTGAACGATCCGTTTCCCCATGATGTTCAGGCAAACCTGATCTTCAGATTGTGGCCAGTTCGAAACCAGTGGCGAAGTGTTTGACGATGGGAAGAACCTATGGTGACTTCGCTGCGGTGCAAATGTCGTGATTGGGCTGTAAGCGGTCGTTGAACGTAATTTGCGTCGACGGCAGCAATGGGCCGAAAATTCCGGCACAGTTCACAATCCGAAGAACGCGAACGCCTTCAAACAAGCATCAGGTGTCTTCAGTTACCCCTTCGCTTCTTCCGCGTCCTCATCGGGCAGCGCGTGGCGTTGCATCAGCGGCAGTTGCGCCAGTGTGAACAGGATCGACAGCGGCATGTTGCCCCAGAGCTTGAAGCCGACCCAGAAATCGGTCGAGAAATTGCGCCAGATGAACTCGTTGACCACGGCCATGATCAGGAAATAAAGCCCCCAGCGCATGGTCAGGATGCGCCAGCCTTCGGCGTCGAGCTTGAAGGCGGAATCGAATACGTAGCCCAGGAACGACTTGCCGAAGAACAGCCCGCCGAGCAGGATCACGCCAAACATGGTGTTGATGATGGTCGGCTTGATCTTGAAGAAGGTTTCGTCCTGCAGCCAGAAGCCGAGCGCGCCGAAAACGAAGACGATCCCGGCCGAGAGAATCGGCATGATCGGCAGCGTGCGCAGCTTGAGCCACGAGATGGTCAGGGCGATGGCGGTCGCGGCCATGAAGAAGGCGCTGGCCACGAAGATCGGCTTGCCGAGCGCCTCGAGCAGCGGATATTGCTCGGTCAGCCATTCGGCCTTGGCATTGGCAAAGAAAAACACCAGCAGCGGGCCCAGTTCCAGGGCCAGCTTGAGCAGCGGATTGATGCGCTTGCGCTCGGGATCGCCCGGTTCGCGCTCGAAGATATGGGTCTCGTGGTCTGCAGCCTGATCGGCAGCCCCGGCTTCGGGTTGCTTGCGGTTTCCGTGTTCAGTTGGGGCGGTCATTTCATCTCTCCGGCCGGTTCGCCGGCAATGGCGGATGCGAAATCTGCCGCTTCAAAGGGTTCAAGGTCGTCTACACCTTCGCCGACACCGACGAAATAGACCGGCAATTTGTGTTTTGCGGCGATGGCGACAAGGATGCCGCCGCGCGCGGTGCCGTCGAGCTTGGTCATCACCAGCCCGTTGACGCCGGCGACATTCTTGAAGATCTCGACCTGGTTGAGCGCATTCTGGCCGGTGGTGGCGTCGAGCGTCTGCAGCACCGTGTGCGGGGCGTCGGGATCGAGCTTGCCGATGACGCGAACCACCTTGGCGAGTTCGTCCATCAGCTCGGTGCGGTTCTGCAGCCGTCCGGCGGTGTCGATGATCAGCACATCGGCGCCATCGTCGCGGGCGGTCTCGAAGGCCTCGTAGGCCAGGCCCGCGGCATCGGCGCCGAGCTTGGTCGAAACCACCTTGGAGCCGGTGCGGTCGCCCCAGATCTTGAGCTGCTCGATTGCCGCGGCGCGGAAGGTGTCGCCGGCAGCCAGGGTGACTTTCAGCCCGCCGGCGCTCAATTTGGCGGCGAGCTTGCCGATGGTGGTGGTCTTGCCGGTGCCGTTGACGCCGACAACCAGAATGACATGCGGCTTGTGGCTGAGATCGAGCTCCAGCGGTTTTGCGACCGGGGCCAGCACCTTGGCGATTTCCTCGGCCATCACCTTCTGCACTTCGGCGGGCGAGATGTCCTTGCCGTAGCGGCTCGAGGACAGCGAATCGGTGATGCGCATCGCCGTCTCGACCCCGAGATCGGCCTGCAGCAGGATGTCTTCGAGTTCCTCGAGCGTTTCCTCATCGAGCTTGCGCTTGGTGAAGATGCCGGTGATCTGGCCGGTCAGCTGGCCGGAGGTGCGCGACAGGCCCTGGCGCAGGCGCTGCCACCAGTTGCCCTTTTCCTCTTCCACAGGTTCGGCCGCAACAACCGGTTCGGCGCTTGACACGGTGTCGCGAACGACAAGCTTTCTAGGCTCAGGCTCAGGCTCAGGCTCAGGCTCAGGCTCAGGCTCAGGCTCAGGCTCAGGCTCAGGCTCAGGCTCAGGCTCAGGCT